>NZ_JBJNMG010000001.1:0-1911900 GCF_052168655.1 Serratia sp. CY47280
AGGATAAGAAGGACCAAGAGATCGAACAGCAGATGGAGTTGTTGCAGGATTAACTCGAAAATTGCCCCCTTTTAGGGGGCGTCATGTAAAGCCACCTCCTCAGGAGGTGGTCTTTTACTGGCGCGTATCCCCCTTATTTAAACCCGCCGTTGCGAATGAATTCAAGGCCGGCGGCGGTGATCCGCGTTTGATGCGGGTCGATATCATAGTTGTTCTCGTCGATGTCGCTCATCACATAGGCCTGTATCAGCCCCTTGGTTTTGAGATAGGCGAAGGGATCGGCGAAGGCGTGCGGGCTGGTGGCGTCCTGCTTCCACAGTTCGTAAGTTTTCTCATCCAGCGTGCCGGGGTGATTGGCGGCCAGCCGGGTCAGGATTTGATTGTAGAATCCATAGTCGGTCATGATGCGGTCCTCTTTATCGCGCGCGACAGTCTCGGAAAATGACGTAACGTCTTTCAATCATAGCCGATGTTTGCTCGCTGCCTGCGTTATCGCGAACCCAGGTTATCCACGTTGGCTTTCGAACCAGTGAAACAGGCGCGAAATGGTGAGGCTGAGATCGCCGATGTTGAAGAGCGCGCCGAGCCATAGGGTTAGCATAACCAGGATGCCGATGATGACGGGAAGATCCATTTTGCCCATGAGAATGTTTTGCAGAGGTGACGGTGGCCACGAGGGTAACATCGTTTCCCGGCAGGATAAAATGTGCCGCCGTTATTTCGATTGTGCCGCTGCGGAATGGCGAAGGCCGGCCATCAGGATGACCGGCCGGGTTTCAACAGCCTATCTTGCCGCCAAACGGTCAGGCGTAGTGTCGGGCGATATGCTCGGCGGTGGCGATCGTCGTCACATTAGTGGCGACGGAGGGAACGTCGGGGAAGATGGATGCGTCGACGACCCGAAGCCCGTATACGCCGTGTACGCGGCCCTGAAGGTCAACGACCGCCTTCGGTTCGCCGGCATTTCCCATCGGCGCGGAAGAGGTCGGGTGATGATAGGTATCCAACGTCGCCGCCATCGAGGCAAGAATGGCCTCGTCGCTGTCTGCAGCGGGCGCAAGCTCGCTGTGGATAAGCGTAGACAGCGGAGCGGTTTGCCCTATTTTTCGCGCCAGTTTAACCCCCTCCAGCAAGCGAACGCGGTCGCTCTCTTGCGCCAGGAAGTTAAGGTCAATGTGAGGGGCTGCCGCTGGATCGCGGCTTTCCAGCCAGACTCGTCCGGTGGATTGTGGCCGAGTCAGCGCCACCGCCAAGACAAAACCGACGCCGGTAGGGCTTTGGTCATGAGGAAACAGATGCGTCGCGGTAATGTGCAGATCGAGCTCTCCCGGTTCCGCCTGGCTGCTGTGGGTCCACAGCTTGGCACCGATAACCGGCGATTGGCTGCCGATGACATCGGGGCGGGCGGCGTAGGCATTGTAATAAAAGGGGTGATCGACCAGGTTTTCGCCGACGGGGAGATCGGCGACGACGGGGATCCCCAGACGCTTCGACTGTTGCGCAGGCGCGATGCCGGATCGCATCAAAACGGCGGCGCTACCGTAGGTTCCCGCGCTCAGGATCACTTCAGCGGCATGGATTTCTTCGCCGCTGGCCAGGCGGACGCCGATCGCGTGCTGCCCGTCAAATATCACGCGGTCGACCAGCGTATCTGCACGGAGGGTAAGATTGTCTCTGGCGCGGGTTTTCTCATCCAGATAGGCCATGCCGGTGTTAACGCGTACGCCGTTGACGATATTCATCGGGTAGGGGCCGACGCCATTGGCTGAAGGGCCATCAAAATCGTCAATCGCGTCATAGCCGTTGGCGCGCGTGGCGGCGACGAAAGCGCGTTGCATTGGCGTGATGTCATCCAATGTGAGTTGCACGACGGGAAAAGGGCCGCTATCGCCATGGATTGCGCGGTCGTGCAGGCCATGACGAGTCTCCAGTTTTTTGAAGGCGGGCAGCAGGTCCTGATAGCCCCATCCCGGCAGATCCCAGCGGTTGAAATCTTCCGGACGGGCGCGGATCGCCACGGCACCGTTGACGCCTGAACTGCCACCCAAGACTTTACCGCGGATAGCGCCGATCGCGTGGCTGACATAGCCGGGTTCTGTCCGGTATCCCCATTCGAACTCCGGGTTGCCATTGGCGCCGAGGACGTCGCTGTCCGCGATGAGGCGCGGATAATCGTAGGGTGCATAACTGTGCCCGGCTTCTAACAGCAGGACCCGGCGCGCAGGGTTTTCGCTGAGGCGAGCCGCCATCACTGCGCCGGCGGAGCCGCCGCCGACGATGACTACGTCGAAAGTAGGGGATGTCTCTCTGGTCCGTTGGGCCGGTTGTGATTGCGCCGATAATGCGGAAACCGATGTGGAAGCGCCGAGCGTGGCGGCGGCTGAAGCGACAAGCGTTTTTGATATCAGCTGACGGCGTGATAAGTCTTTCATGGCAGAGTCTCCAGAGCGGGCAGAAAGTGTGTGTTCTGCAGACTAAAACCCTGAAGCACAAGCAACAAGCAGGCGAAATTCGAACCTCGGGTTCGCGTTCTGCGAACCTTTCAGGTTGACGTCAGGAAAGAGGAGAGTGCGGTTTCCCAACTGGGCGTATGGCCAATGTGTTCACTCAGAAAGTCCACCAGCGCCTTGATCTTGGGGGATGCGCGTTTTGAACGGCGATAGACGGCGGAAATGTCGCCGCCGTCGGGTGAATAGGCGGCCAACACAATGCGCAGTTCCCCTGCGCGTATCGCGTCGGCGGCGATAAATGCGGGCAGGATGGCGAGGCCCAAACCGGCTTTAGCCGCCGCCAACAGGTGAAAAGCGTTATCGGTGCGCAGCCGTTTACCGATACGAAACGACCGGATTTCGCCCTCGATGGGGAGCTGCAGCATGCCGGTCGGTTCGCGCTGAATATACAGCAACCCCTGGTGCTGTTGCAGGTGTTGCGGGTGCATCGGCGTGCCTTTCTGGGCAAGATAGGCTGGGCTGGCGCAAATCAAATGGCGGTTGGCGCAGATGCGCTGCGCGATCAGGTCGGAATCCGCCAAGGGGCCGATACGGATGGCGACATCGAAATTCTCCTGATTCAGATTGGCCAGGCGATCGCTGTACTCCACGTCCAGATTGAGGCTCGGGTACTGTGCCATAAAGGTGGATAACAGCGGTGCCAGATAGCGGATGCTGAACGCCATCGGCGCGGTTAACCGCAGCGGGCCCTGCAGTTGGCCGTGCAGTGTTCGCACCGACTCTTCGGCATCGCTCACTTCGCTTAATATGAGAACGGCGCGCTGATAGAACAGGTGGCCGGCGTCGGTCAGCCCAAGCGTTTTCCCGCGTTCGAACAGCACAGTCCCAAGGCGCGTCTCCAACTGCTGGATGCGTCTGCTGACCACCGACTTGGTGGTGCCCAAGCGGCGGGCGGCGGCGCTGATGTTGGCGGCCTCGACCACGGCGATATAGGTCGCCATCTCCTGAAACTGATTCATTCATCTCTCCTTCGGCATCCGCCGGGTCAAGTTACCACTCTCTGCACGCCAGGCAAAAAAAACCACCCGGATGGGTGGTTTTTTGCTTGTCAGAGCGAATCAGTCCAGTTTGGGGTGCTGGTCGATCAGGATCTGTTTTTTCTTTTCCAGTTCGGCGATCTGCGCGTTGATGTCCTCGACTTTCTGTTCGATGTTGTCGTAGGTTTCCTGCAGCAGCTCTTTTGCCTCGGAGCGGTCAGAGGCGGCCGGCGTCGCGCCGCGCAGCGGCTTGTTGGCGGTTTCTTTCATGTACAGACCGGTGATAAGACCGATCACCGCAACGACCATCAGGTAGTAGGCCGGCATGTACAGGTTGCCGGTCGCTTCCACCAGCCAGGCGGCAACGGTCGGCGTCGCACCAGCGATCAGTACCGAAATGTTGAACGAAATCGCCAGCGCGCTGTAACGGATGTGCGTCGGGAACATCGCCGGCAGGATGGAGGCCATCACCCCAGTGAAGGAGTTGAGCAGCACCGCCAGCACCAGCAGGCCGACGAAAATCAGGCCGATGACGTTGCTGTTGATCAGAATGAAGCACGGGATCGCCAACGCCAACAGGCCGATGCTGCCACCGATAATGAACGGCTTACGGCCGATGCGGTCACTGGTCAGGCCGATCACCGGCTGCACGAACAGCATGCCGATCATGATGGCGATGATGATCAGAACGCCGTGATCTTCCGAGTAGTGCAGGTTATGCGAGAGGTAGCTCGGCATATAAGTCAGCAGCATGTAATAGGTCACGTTGGTGGAAATCACGATACCGACACACACCAGCAAACTTTTCCAGTGTTTGGCCGCGATCTCTTTGAACGAGGTCTTTGGCGGATTTTCGATGGCGTTGCGATCCTCTTTCTCCATCTTGTCCACGTGCTGCTGGAACGCCGGGGTTTCTTCCAGCGCATGGCGCAGGTAGAGGCCGATCAGGCCGAGCGGCGCGGCGATGAAGAACGGGATACGCCAGCCCCAGTCGAGGAAGTTGGCTTCGCCGACGATGCTGGAGATCAGCACCACTACGCCTGCGCCCATCACAAAGCCGGCGATGGAGCCGAAGTCCAGCCAGCTACCCATAAAGCCGCGTTTGCGGTCCGGCGAGTATTCGGCGACGAAGATCGCCGCACCGGAATATTCACCGCCGACGGAGAAGCCCTGCGCCAGTTTGGCCAGCAGCAGCAGGATCGGGGCCCAGATGCCGATCGATGCATAGGACGGGATCAGGCCGATACAGAAGGTGCTGACCGCCATAATGATAATGGTGACCGAGAGAACCTTCTGGCGACCGAACTTATCGCCCATGGCACCAAAGAACAGGCCGCCGAGTGGACGCACCAGGAAGGGCACGGAGAAGGTTGCCAGTGCGGCGATCATTTGCACGCCGGGAGAGGCGCCCGGGAAGAAGACCTGGCCAAGCGCATAGGCGACAAAGCCGTATACGCCGAAGTCGAACCACTCCATCGCGTTACCCAGGGCCGCCGCGGTGATCGCCTTCTTGAGTTTGCTGTCATCGATGATGGTGATGTCGTTAATGTGCATCGGTTTATGTCGTTTTTTTCTTAACTTCATATAATCATCCCTTAATGAATTATTCGTTGTTCGTGAAAGCGTAATCTCCGTTCACTGTTGTTTTCGAGTTATCAAATCGGCTAATCGAATCGCGGTTCAAGACGATTCATTATCCACATTTAAGTTGGGATGTGGATCACAAAATACCGTCGTTTATGCCGAGGTTATGTCATTTAGGTGACTAATTATTTTGCATCTATAGCTTAGCGTTATATCTTGCGGCGATCAAATCCAGCAGTTTAACTTAAGTGTTTGCACCGATTTGGTGCGAGAATGGTCTAATAAATGTGCGATTTGACGATTTTTCGTCTAATTGGTCATGTTTTAAGTATAGAGAGTACGGGAGATAAAACAGGAAAAATTGATGTGTTTGCCGTCAAAAAAATGCCTGACCCACTGGCCAGGCAGTTTGGATTAAGGTACCGATGAACCGCCGAATTCGAGATAGATTTTCGCCAGATTCTGGTACTGCGCGAAGCGGTTTTCATCCACCGACAGTTCCGCCTGACGGCGTTGTTCCTGAGCATTCAGCCAGTCGGTAATGGTGACGGCGCCCTGTCGGTAACGCACCTCGTTCAGCCGTTCCGATTTACGCGCCAACGCTAATGAGGCGCGCAACTGCGTCTCCTGCGCCAGCAGCTGCGTGCGCAGTGACAGCGCGTTGTTCACATCGCCCATCGCTTTGTACAGCGCCTGCTTGAAGGCCAGAACTTGCTGTTCATAATCGTTGCGGGCGATCTTGATCTCCACGCCCATTTGCCGCCACTGCAGGAACGGCAGCGTCAGGCCGGCGCCGAGGCTGCCCGTCGGGTTGCGCAGGAATTCCAGCAGCGCGCTGCTGCTGGCGCCCAGTGAACCGGTCAGGCTGAACGCAGGATAGTATTGCAGACGTTTTTCATCGACGTTGGCCAGGGTGGCGCGCAACCGCAGCTCTTGAGCGCTGAGATCCGGACGACGGCTCAGGACGCTAGCGGGAATGCCGGTGTTGATCTGCGGCATCGCCGTCGTCGGCAGGCGCGCGGGCGCGATGGTGGCCTGGCCTGATGGCGCGCCCAGCAGCACCGCCTGCTCGTTCAGCGCCTGTTGACGATCGTGTTGTAACGCCAGCAGGCTGCGTTCCTGCGCCAGCAAGTTTTGTTCCGCGTTCACTACGTCCAGCGCCGAGATGCTGCCGGCCTGATAACGGGCGTTGGCCAGCCGCAGCGTCGTTTTGGCATAGGCGATGCTCGCCTGGCTGACGCTGATTTGTTGATTGAGAAAACCGATGCGCCAGTAGTTGGTGGCGGCGTCGGCCAACAGTTTCAGGCGCGCCGCCTGCAGATCCTGCACGGAAGCCTGGCTGCTCCACTCGGCGGCGTCGCGCTGGCGCGCCAGCTTGCCCCACAGATCGACTTCATAGCTGGTGGTGAGCGACGCGTTGCTGGTTTTATTCCACGCGGAGGACTCGGACAGCGGGCGATTGATGCCGCTGCCTAATGAGGCGCTGATGCCGGGCGCGGTGCTGATGCCGACGCGTTCCGCCTCGAGCTGCGCGCGGTAAACGCGCAGTACGGCGGCGGCCAGATCGTTATTGCTCGCCATCACCTGTTGCAGCCAGCGATCGAGCTCAGGATCGTGGAAATCGCGCCAGTCGAACGGCGTGGGCGCGGCGTTGTGGGCGTCGTGCTGCCAGCTCGTCGGATAGTTGACCTGCGGCGCCCGGTAGTCGCTTTTCAGGGCGTTGCCGCAGCCGGCGGTGAGCAGGGCGACGAGGCTTAGCGCCAGGGGAGATAAAATTTTCATGGGTTACTCGCTGGCCAATGAAACGACCGGATCCATCCTTGCCGCTTTACGGGCGGGGAGATAACCGAAGATCATGCCGATTAAAGTTGAACAGAAAAACGCCGTCGTGGCAGCTTGCCAGGAATAGATGGCGGTGAACATGCCGCCCGCCAGCGAGGTGAACAGCGACCCGGCGGCGAACGACAGCGCGATGCCCAATGCGCCGCCGATCAGACAGACCAGCACCGCCTCTATCATGAACTGTTGCATGATGTCGCTGCGCCGCGCGCCGACCGCCATGCGCACGCCGATTTCGTGGGTGCGTTCGGTCACCGAGACCAGCATGATGTTCATCACCCCCAGGCTGCCGATCACCAGCGCGATGGATGCCACCATCAGGATCAGCAGGCTAAAAGTCATTGACGTGCGTTCGATGGACTTTCGGATTTTATCGAAGTTGTACAAACGGAAATCTTTTACGCCGTGGCGCTGGGTCAACAGCTGTGTGATAGCGGTGACGGCCGATTCGCTGGCGACATTGTCCTTTAGGCGAACGGTGATGCCGCTGAGCGTCGGTTTGCCTACCATGCGATACATGACAGTGCTGTAGGGCATCCATACAGTGATGCGATTGGGCGCGTAATTGCGATTGCTTTTAGCCACACCGATCACCCGGGCCGGCACCGAGCCAAGAAACACGATCTGGCCGAGCGGCTCGACGCCGAAATCGCCGAACAGCGCCTGGCGCGCATTGTCGTCGATGATCACTTCCTGCAGCGCATTACGATCGTCGCGGAAAGTCACGCCTTGTAACAGCTCGACGCCGTTAACGCGGAAATAGTCGCGCCCGACGCCGGTGATCGAGGCAGTGGCGGATTTGCTGCGAAAACGGATGCTGTCGGAGGCGTCTACTTCCGGGCTGACGCTGTCGACGAAGCTTTGCTGTGCCAGCGCGTCGGCATCGGCCGGCACCAGGGTGCGGATGCTGTCGATGGCGTCGTCGAAGAAATCGCGGCCCGGATAGATGCTTACCACATTCGTGCCGAGATCTTTGAGGTTTTCCAGCGTGCGCTGTTTGGCGCCTTCGCCCAGCGCCACTACCGTGACCACGGCGGCGATGCCGAAGATGATGCCGGTCATGGTCAGCGCGGTGCGCAGACGATGAGCGTTCATCGCCTTCAACGCCATGTGCAGCGATTCGCGAGTGCGGTCGATCAGGCGTTGCCAGCCGCTTTGCCGGCTGCGGTTCGGCGGCGGCAGCGATGCGCCGGGCGCCGACTTGCGGCCACTGTCAGCGATGATCTTGCCGTCTTGCAGTTCGATGACGCGCTGCGCATGTTGCGCCACTTTCATATCGTGGGTGACGATCACCACGGTGTGGCCGCGCTGATTCAGTTCGCTCAGGATCGCCAGCACTTCCTGGCCGGATTGGGTGTCCAGCGCGCCGGTCGGTTCGTCCGCCAGGATGATCTCACCGCCGTTGATCAGCGAACGGGCGATGCTGACGCGCTGCTGCTGGCCGCCGGAAAGCTGGCCGGGTTTGTGGTCTTCGCGTCCCTCAAGCCCCAACCGCGCCAGCAATTGCGCCGCCCGCTGCCGCCGCTGATCGCGCCGGGCGTTGGCGTAGATAGCCGGGATTTCGACATTGCCCAGCGCGCTGAGATCGGGCATCAGGTGGTAACGCTGGAAAATAAAGCCGATATGCTCGCGGCGCAGGCGGGCCAGTTCGTCCGGCGACAGGTGGGCGGCGTTCTGGCCGCTGATGTAGTAATCGCCGCGATCCGGCACGTCGAGGCAGCCCATGATGTTCATCAGCGTCGATTTGCCGGAACCGGAGGCGCCGATGATCGCCACCAGCTCGCCGGCGGCGATGGTCAGATCGATGTCTTTCAATACCGTCAGCGCCTGGCCGCCGTTGGTGTAGGTTCGGCTGATGCCTTTTAGTTCGATGATCGCGTTCACAGGAAGATGCCATCCTCAGCCGATTTGGCGGCGGGTTGCGACAGCACCACGGTTTCACCGGCTTTCAGGCCGCTGAGGATCTGAATGTCGACGTTGTTGGTGATGCCGGTGGTCACTTTGCGCGTTTCCAGCCGCTGGTCTTGGGTCAGCACCTGCACCTGCTGCTCTTGGCCATCGATTTTATGCACCGCCTGGATCGGCACCAGTAGGGTGTTCTTCGCGTCGCCGAGCAGCAAGGACACCTGCGCGGTCATGGCGATGCGCAGGCGGTTTTCCGGGTTGGGCACGTCCAGCAGCGCGTTGTAATAGACCGAGGCGTTCGAGGTGCCGGAGCCGGAAGCAGAGCTGGTCCCGGCGAGCGAGTCGTCTTTCATCACCGATTCCGGTGCCAGCTCGATGGTGCGTAGCGTGGCGTCGTACCGCTTATCCGGATCGGAGAAAATAGTGAAGTACGCCTTTTGTCCCGGCGAAATGCGGGTGATGTCGGCTTCGGAGATCTGCGCCTTGATGGTCATCATATCCAGCCGCGCCAGCTTGACGATGGTCGGTGCACTTTGGCTGGAGTTGACCGTTTGTCCCTGCTGCGTGACCACGGCGATAACAATGCCGTCCATCGGCGCAACCACGCGGGTATAGCCCAGATCGATTTTTTTCTTTTCGACTTCGATCTGCGATTGCACCAACTGCGCATTGAGCGCCTGCAGATCGGCGCGAGTGGTGGCGAGCGAGGCTTCGGCGGTCTCGAAGTCTTCCCGCGAACTGGCTTCGTCGTTCAGCATGCGGCGCTGGCGTTTAAAACGCGACTCCGCCTGTTTCAGCAAGGCCTGTTTGGCTAACATATTGGCTTTGACTACGTTCAGCGCTGCCTCGGCGTTGCGCAGATCGTTGCGCTGTTGCAGATCGTCGATGTCGGCGATCGGTTGCCCTTTGGTGACGCGATCGCCCAGCTTGACCTTCAGCGATTTGACTTCGCCGGAGACGCGGGCGCCGACGTTGACGCGTTCGATGGCATCCAGCCGCCCGGTGGCCAGCACGGCGTTTTCGATATCGCCCAGGCGGGCCGGCGCGGTAACGTAATCCTGCTGAGGCGGGCGTTGCCAAAAAATGGCCAGCGCGACGGCGACGGCGATGAAAACGATGGCGGCGATCAACGCCAGACGGCGGGAGGGGAGTTTCAGTGATGACATACCCAGGTTTTCCATAACGATAAAAGCGGCGGTTCCAGTCTGCCATCATGGCAGCGCCAGCTTGAACTGGCGCTAAACGTGAGGCGCTTTCCCGCTGGAAAGGGGATAGTAAAGGCTTTCCCGCTAAAGATCACGGCGAGTTATTATCCACCACGTGTGCAACCGGCTGCGTTGGGCGTTATACTGGGTAAAAAACCAGTATTCATTCATCAGCAGGATAACACCACCGCCATGATGCCAAACCGCCTCGAGCCAGAACTCGACATTTACCAATACCCGGAGCACCTGCGCGCCTGCCTGGCGCCGTTGCCCAAAGGGCCGGGCGTGTATGTGTTTCACGGTCAAAGCGAGAGCCTGCCGCTTTACATCGGTAAAAGCGTCAATATACGCAGCCGGGTGATGGCGCACTTCCGCGCGCAGGACGAGGCTAAAATGCTGCGCCAAACCCGGCGCATCAGCTTTATCGAGACCGCAGGCGAGTTGGGGGCATTGCTGCTGGAGGCGCAATTGATCAAACAGCAACAGCCGCTGTTCAACAAACGTCTGCGGCGTTCGAAACAGCTGTGCGCGCTGCGCTTGCAGGCAGATGTGGTGACGATTGCTCACGCCAAAGAGATCGACTTCGCCGTCACGCCCCACCTCTACGGGCTGTTTGCTAATCGCCACGCCGCGCTGGAAAAGCTACGCGCCATCGCCGACGAGCATCGTTTATGTTACGGCAAGCTGGGGATCGACAAGCTGCCGGCAGGGCGAGCCTGTTTCCGCTACAGCCTGCGCAAGTGCGCGGGCGCCTGCTGTGGCGTGGAGTCGGCGCAGGAGCATGCGCTGCGGCTCGGCGCGGCGCTTGAGCAGTTGCGCATCGCCTGTTGGCCGTTCGCCGGGCGCGTGGCGCTGGAGGAGCAGGGCGAGACGCTGCGTCAGTACCATGTGATCCACAATTGGTTTTATCTGGGCTCGGTCGGCGATCTGGCGCAGGCGGAGCAGCTACAGAGCGCGGCCAGCCATTTCGACAGCGATGGCTACAAGATTTTGTGCAAGCCGCTCATCGCCGGCGATTACCCGATTATTGAGCTGCCGTAAGGCCATCATGCTGGTGATAACCTAAGATTTATCCGTAAAGTCAGGGCATTATGCTAAAAAAGCTTGAATCCATAATGTTGTTATGGATAATGGCGCCCCGAAGCGAAGGAACGCGCTATTAACTCAGTTGGCAGAGTGATTGGTTTTATAATGGCTTGTTTTGGCTTGAAAATTGATAGACGCGGGTTCGAGTCCTGCATAGCGCGCCAGCTTTCTTCCTTCGTCTCATCGCGCTTACCGTAAAGCGCACCCGGGTTGATTTGCACTATCGGCTCCTCGTTGGGATTTTCGGGTGCGCTTTACCGTAACCGCTGGCTTTCCTTCCTCTTTCTCTTTCGATCCTTTGCTAAACTGTAATCAGGCAGGCTTGCTGCCCGGCAACAGGAGGTCGATATGTCTCACTCCGATCAACTGCAGGAACTCTTGCAACGCGTCGCCGCCCTCGAGGCGAGAGAGAAAGCGCTGACCGCCGCGTCCAACGCTTATCAGGCGATTATCACCACCATGTTAGGCAATATGGAGAAGACCGAACGTGATCGGATCATCGCGATGATCGATCAGGCCCATGAAATCGCCTACGCCCGCGCCATTCAGCGCAGCAACGAACCGCAAAAGCAGAAAATCAAGCAGGCCGACGATGTGGCCCAGCGCATGTTCATGTTTGCGCAAGGCAAGGCCGCTCAGCCGCGCTGAAGCCGAACTATAACAGTTGCCGTCATTAAGTTGGCTAACTGATCTACCCGGCAAAACTGTACTTGTGTTACTTTTAGCAGCGAGATTTGATGGCAATGCTGTTTCCAGCATAAGGTTGTAACGATGGACGCGATTAAAAGCATCTTGGTTAAAGAGATTGAGCAGATCAATCGGCGCGAAGGGCGTGACGGCAAGCCGCGCTTCAACAGCGAATTCGCCCGTACTCACCGCTATTTGTGCCTTGCCATGTTCGCCGGTTACTTCGCGGTGATCGCCGTGATGTATCAGGTGCCGTACATGGGAGTGTATGCCTTCCTGGGCTTCACCGCCTTCGTGCTGTTCATGTTCGCCATGCTGCTGATCGAGATCCGGCCGGTGTACCGTTTCGAGGACATCGGGGTGCTGGATCTGCGGGTTTGCTACAATGGCGAATGGTACTTCACCCGCGCGCTGTCGCCTTATGCGGTGCAGCAATTGCTGGATGAGCCCTCCATCGGCGCCGCGCTGAAACAGAAGATGCGAGTCATCATCGGCAACAAGGGCGAAATCGACTTCTACGACGTGTACGATATGGCATACGGAAAAAAGCCGCAGGATGAGCCACCGCAGCTGGCGGCGGCAAACTGAAAGGTTTCCGGCCGGCGGCATGTCGATTATACTCAGCGTTTGAACATGAAGCAGAATAAGGACCAAGCGATGAGTGATGATATTTTCGATTTTGATATCGATGCCGAACTGGCGAAAGCCGAAGAAAAAGCGGCGCAGAAGGTAAAAGAGGTCCCTGAAATCCTCGAAGACGAAGCGGACTGCGAAGGTTGCAAGATCTGATCGCCTGACCCATAAAAAAAACCGCCGCGGCGGTTTTTTTTATGTCTGAGCGTCGCGTGGCATCAATCCAGCACGAATCCCCAGATCAGGAACGCCGCCACCAGAATCAGGCAAAGCGCGGACACCGTCACCAGTATTTTCCCCAGAATGTCTTTTTCTTGTTCCTGCTGCGTCACGTTAAAATTATCCAATTAAAAGTCTATGGACCAAACCGGCGATGCTGAGATCGGCTGCCGCTACACCCAGCGCCATGAGCATCATCACCGAAAGAAATCGAGTCTTGCCGTTCACACCCTTAATCCCTGTGGGCGCCGCTGTTAAGTTTTTATATCAAAGGGATATAATTCAGCGGCGCCGAATCGCATACATCGTGATAGTGATTAAGAACGTTCTTAAGGCCAGAAGTTCCCTCATCTGATAGCGCCGCTGTGCGGCAGCGTCAGTCGGTCACGATCCTGACGCCTATCTTGCTGACTTGATTGCCGTCCATTTCTGCAATGGTCCAGGTCAGGCCGTCCCACTCCACCTGGTCGCCGATCACCGGTTCGCCGCCGATCAGCTGAATGACGAACTGCCCCAGCGTCTGCTGCTCGTCCACGTCGTCTTGCAGGTTGAGGCCATAAACCTGTGAGATGTCGCTCAAACGGGCGTCGGATTGCAGGATAAAGTCGCCGAAGAAGCGCTCGTCGAGCGTCACTGCCGGTGCCTGGCTAAAGAGCTTGCCGAGGATCGGCAGGTCGTGCTCATGGCCGATGACGCACAAAATATCGTTCTCGCGCAGCCGGGTACTGCCGCTAGGGTGCAACAGCTCTTTGCCGCGGAACAGGGCGGCGATGCGGGTATTAGGCGGCATTTTCAGTTCACGCAGCGCAGCACCGACGCACCAGTTTTCCGCCGAAAGCTGATAAACGAATTGTTCCCACTGGTTTTCCGGGTGTACGTCCAGCCCAACGCGGGAGATCGGCGTCAGCGCCGGCGGCACGATCACCTTGGCCTTTTTGGCGGCGAATGACAGCGTGGTGCCTTGCAGTAGCAGGGAAACCAGCACCACGAAGAACGCCACGTTAAAGAACAGTTGGGCGTTGGGCAGCCCGGCCATCATCGGGAACACCGCCAGGATCACCGGCACCGCGCCGCGCAGGCCAACCCAGGAAATAAAGCCGCGTTCGCGCAGGGTAAAGCTGCGGAACGGCAGCAAACCGATAAACACCGACAGCGGGCGCGCGAACAGGATCATCCACAGCGACAGCAGCAGGGCAGGGATGGCGATCGGCAGCAGCTCATGCGGGTTGAGCAGCAGACCGAGCACCAGGAACATGCCGATCTGGCTGAGCCAGGCCAGGCCATCGAAGGTTTGCACGATGCCGTGACGGTTGCGGATTGGACGGTTGCCCAGCAGCAGACCGCACAGGTACACCGCCAGAATGCCGCTGCCGTCCAGCGCGGTAGTCAGCGCGAAAATAAGAATGCCGCCGCTCACCGCCAGCAGCGGGTAGAGACCGTCCGCCAGCTTGATGTGGTTGATCAGCGTCAGCAGCAGCCAGCCGCCGCCGAGACCGAAGACGATGCCCATGCCGAACTGCTGCATCAGATGCAGCGGGAAGGTCCAGCTTAGCGCGGTTTCCCCGGCGGCGATCATCGCAATCAGCGTGATGGTGAGAAATACCGCCATCGGATCGTTGCTGCCGGATTCGATCTCCAGCGTAGCGCTGACGCGTTCGTTCAACCCTTTGCCGCCCAGCAACGAGAAGACTGCGGCGGCGTCGGTGGAACCGATGATGGCACCGATCAGCAAGCCCTGCAGCAGATCGAGGTTGAACAGCCAGGCGGCGGCCATGCCGGTTAGGCCGGCGGTGATCACCACGCCGACGGTGGCGAGAGACAGTGCTGGCCACAGTGCCACGCGGAACGAACTGACCCGGGTGCGCATGCCGCCGTCGAGCAGGATCACCGCCAACGCGAGGTTACTGACCAGATAAGCGACCGGGTAATTGCTGAAGACGATGCCGCCGGGGCCGTCGACGCCGGCCAGCATGCCGATCGCCAGGAAGATCACCAGGATCGGAATGCCGAGTCGGGAAGAAAATGAGCTGAGCAGAATGCTTGCCCCCACCAGCACGGCACCGATGACGAACAAGCTGTTAATGGTGCTGGCATCCAAAATTTCGCTCTCCTGAGGCTGGGGATAGGGGGCACTGCGCGTGTGCCGATGATAACGTGTTTAGTGGGTAAAACGCCAAGGCTGATTGTGAAAACAATCGATCAATTATTGCCCTTTGGTACGATTAAACTAAGAAAGTGAGGAGAAGAGGGGAAATTCTGCCTTTTATCCAACATTATCAGGCTGCTGTATTTTTGCTGTGGCAACAATGATCGAGCGGCTCGGAGGAAATACCATTAAGCCCGCGCAGGCAGGCTTAATGGTTTGCAGGCGCGGTAGGGTTAGTGGTCGAGCGATTCCAGCGCCCGTTTGATCAGCTCGGTGGCCAGCTTGCTTTCCGCTTCAGAAATGCCGTCGAGATTAAAGTTGGAGAGCTCAGCGACCAAAACGCTGCGTTCTTTGCCGCTGATTGAGGCGTCCAGCGCGGACAGCAGCCTGCCGAGGATCTTCAGCAGGGTAGCGTTTTCCGCTACGGCTTCCTGAGCCGGGGTGTTCTTATCGGTCATTCAAAATCCTCTCTGTCGTGACGGAAGGGAGATGCAGCTAACGCCATCGAATGAATTAAACGATCGCGCAGCCCTTCGGGGGTGTCGAGCCCAATCACTACCGTAAGGCAGGGATATGGATTTTTACTTATGCATTGCAGTTATAACGACTAGGTAATCTATGCTGCCGTATCACTGTGCCCTAACGGGCGACGCCAGGCTGAGCAATGTGTGCTCTGTATGCAAACGACCAGTATAGGCTTTCTGCGCGGCGTTAATATGACAGAAAAACCCTGCGAACGGTCAGGTTTACAGGGGACAAGGTTATTGCGGCTTGCCGGAGAACAGGAAACGCAGCACCGGAATGCGCTTGTGCAGCTCATATAACGCGAAGGCCAGCGAGAACACAAACAGCAGGCCCAGCAAAAATCCCAACAGGTTATTGCCGATATACGGCGTCACGAAAGCGCCATATATCAGGGTCAACGGGTGGTGCACCAGATATATAAACAGCGAGGCGTTGACCAGATAGGTGATGCGCGGCGAGTGATAATTCAGCAGGTTATGCCCGAAAGAGAACACCACATTGGTCATCAGGATCCCCATTAGGGTTTTGATCACCACTTCCAGCTCGAACATATAGCTGCTGTGCGCCAACAGTTTCTGGTTCAGCATATATGCGATAAACAGCAGCAGCGAGCCGAGCAGCGCCAGCGGCGAACGACGCAGAAAAATCTCTTTAAGCCACACATACTTAAACGCATAGGCGCCGAGGATGAAGAACGGCAGGTAGAACATCGTCTCCATCACCACGAAATTGAACAGGCCATTGGATAATAGCTGCGGCGCGAAAATTAAAATAATACGGTGCGCGGCCGAATAGCATACCGCATAAATAAAGAAACACAGTGAGACATTTCCTAATCCACGCATTCTGTTTATTAACGGTGGAATAGGATCGCGGGTTTGACGCTTGATTTTGCGGAACAGATAAAAGCAGGCGAAGGTCAACAATGACAGGGTCAATAAGAACCACAGATGAGACACCAATTCCCAAACTGTTACATTTATTTTCTGATAGAGAGAAAACTCGTCCCAGCCGTTTAATTTATCGGTGAAATATTTCAGCATGAAAAATTGCGGCACCGTAATTAGCGGGATGGAGCTCAACAGCGGGATCGCCACCCGCTCCAGCCTGACCTTCAACCACTGATGGCGCTCGTAGCGCTCGTAGAGCATGTAGGAGAAGTAGCCGGAGATCACGAAGAACACCTGCATGCGGAAAGCGTGGATGAAGTCGTTCAGCACCGTGAGCGAGAAGGAGGGCGACGCGCTGTTCACCGCCCAGGCGTGGCTGGAATAAATCAGGGAGAGGTGAAACGGAATGCCGAGCAACATCAAATAGGCTCGGATCGAATCGAGGAAAAACTCGCGCTGTTTGCTGCCTTTAGTCATAGATTACCGCTGGTGATTTAATCGAGAGTTCATTAACACGCTTAATAAGTCGTCAAACGTTAAATTGTTATCCGGAACCCTACTATAGCCCCCCGCATTTTTCCATAGCGTCTTGTTGCGCGGCTTGCTACGCTGGTGTTCCATCAGCTGCTTAAACAATGAGCCGTAAACATGAACCATCCATTTATCATGTTGTCGGAAAGCTGAGTAATCCATTAATATGGATTTAAATGATTTGAGCACACGAATAGGGGGGGATGTGCTAGTTAATATATTATCCGGACAACCACGCGCCGCGAGCGTTCGTTGGTTAGGTGCTACCGTATTGTTCACGCTGTTCAGTTCGCCGGCATGGGCCTTTTCTATTGATGATGTCGCCAAGCAGGCGCAGGATCTGGCGGCGAAAGGTTTCGAAGCCCCGAAGAGCAACCTTCCTTCTCAGTTCCGCGAGATGAAGTTCGCAGACTATCAGCAGATTCAGTTCAATCACGATAAAGCCTATTGGAGCAAGCTGAAAACCCCTTTCAAGCTTGAGTTTTATCATCAGGGGATGTACTTCGATACGCCGGTGAAAATCAACGAAGTCACCTCCACCAGCGTAAAACAGATCAAGTACAGCCCAGATTACTTCAACTTCGGTTCGGTCAAACACGACCCTGAATCGGTGAAAAATCTCGGTTTTGCCGGCTTCAAGGTGCTTTATCCGATCAACAGTGCCGACAAAAACGATGAGATCATGAGCCTGCTGGGCGCGAGCTATTTCCGCGTGGTGGGTAAAGGGCAGGTTTACGGCCTTTCCGCTCGCGGCCTGGCTATCGACACCGCTTTGCCGTCCGGCGAAGAGTTCCCGCGTTTTCGCGAATTCTGGGTTGAACGTCCGAAGCAGGGCGACAAGCACCTGGTGATCTACGCGCTGCTGGATTCCCCGCGTGCCACCGGCGCTTACCGCTTCACGGTGATCCCGGGCCGCGACACCACCGTGGACGTCGAGTCTAAAGTGTTCCTGCGCGACAAGGTGGGCAAACTGGGCCTGGCGCCGCTGACCAGCATGTACCTGTTCGGGCCGAACCAGCCGTCACCGACGCTGAACTACCGCCCGGCGTTGCACGATTCCAACGGTCTGTCTATCCATGCCGGCAACGGCGAGTGGATCTGGCGTCCGCTGAACAATCCTAAACACCTGTCCGTCAGCACCTATACCGTTGAGAATCCGAAAGGCTTCGGTCTGCTGCAGCGCGGTCGCAACTTCAAAGAATATGAAGATCTGGACGATCGTTACGATCTGCGTCCGAGCGCCTGGATCGAACCGAAGGGCGACTGGGGCAAAGGCAAGGTCGAGCTGGTGGAGATCCCGACGGCGGATGAAACCAACGACAACATCGTCGCGTTCTGGACGCCGGATACCTTGCCGGAAGCCAAAAAGCCGCTGACGCTGAGCTACCGCCTGAACTTCACCCGCGATGAAGACAAGCTGCATTCGCAAGACATCGCCTATGTGGCGCGGACCATGCGTTCGACCGGTGACGTGAAGCAGTCCAACCTGATTCGCGAGCCAGACGGCAGCGTGGCTTTCCTGGTCGACTTCGTTGGCCCGGTGCTGAAAGGACTGGATGCCAATACCCCGGTCGCCTCTCAGATCAGCATCGGCGACAATGGTGAAATGGTAGAAAACAACGTCCGCTATAACCCAGTGACCAAAGGCTGGCGCCTGACGGTGCGTCTGAAAGTGAAAGACGACAAGAAGCCGGTAGAAATGCGTGCGGCGCTGGTCAATGGCGATAAGACTCTGTCGGAAACCTGGAGCTATCAGCTACCTGCCAATGAATAAGCCTACTCAACCCGCCCAGGATTATCTTGCGGCGTTGCCTCTGACCGCTGAGCGGTCAGAGGCGCTCAACCCTCAAACGGCGGATGACGCTCAGGCTCTGGAGGCGCTCCATCGGCAGATGGGCGCCGCCGACGCCAACGTCAATAGCCTGTCGGCGGATGACGTGGCGCTGGCCTCGGTCAAACCGCGTATCGAAAACGCCTGGCCGGATGCGGTCAGCGATGACGACTTCGATACCGACGCCGAAGGGCGTGCCATTCTGAAGGCGACGCCGCCGATCAAACGCACCACCATGTTCCCGGAAGCCTGGCGCACCAACCCGGTGGCGCGCTTCTGGGATTCTCTGCTGGGGCGTTCGCCGCACAATCGGCACGCCACCAAAGAGGAAGCCGCGGCCGAGAACCGCTGGCGTGTCGTCGGCTCCATGCGCCGCTATGTGCTGCTGGTGCTGATGCTGGTGCAGACCGGCATCGCCACCTGGTACATGAAAACCATCTTGCCTTATCAGGGCTGGGCGCTGATCGATCCTATCGCCATGTTGGATCAGGATCTGATGCAGTCGGTCCTGCAGCTGCTGCCGTATGTGCTGCAAACCGGCATTCTGATCCTGTTCGCCGTGCTGTTCTGCTGGGTCTCGGCCGGTTTCTGGACCGCGCTGATGGGCTTCCTGCAGTTGCTGATCGGCAAGGACAAATACAGTATTTCCTCTACCATCAAGGGCGATGAGCCGATCAACCCGGCGCACCGCACCGCGCTGATCATGCCGATCTGCAACGAAGACGTCGAACGCGTGTTCGCCGGCCTGCGTGCGACCTATGAGTCCGTCGCCGCGACCGGTCAGCTGGAACACTTCGATATCTACGTGCTGAGCGACAGCTACGATCCGGACATCTGCGTGGCGGAGCAAAAGGCGTGGATGGAGCTGTGCCGCGATGTCGACGGCCACGGCCGCATCTTCTATCGCCGCCGCCGCCGCCGCGTAAAACGCAAGAGCGGCAACATCGACGACTTCTGCCGTCGTTGGGGCGGTGAGTACAGTTACATGGTGATCCTGGATGCCGACAGCGTAATGAGCGGCGAATGCCTCACCGGGCTGGTGCGTTTGATGGAAGCCAACCCGAACGCCGGCATTATCCAGTCGGCGCCGAAGGCGTCCGGTATGGATACCCTGTATGCGCGCGTGCAGCAGTTCGCCACCCGCGTTTACGGGCCGTTGTTCACCGCCGGCCTGCATTTTTGGCAGTTGGGCGAGTCGCACTACTGGGGCCATAATGCCATCATCCGCGTGAAGCCGTTTATCGAGCACTGTGCGCTGGCGCCGTTGCCGGGCGAGGGCTCCTTCGCCGGTTCAATCTTGTCGCACGACTTCGTTGAAGCGGCGCTGATGCGCCGCGCCGGCTGGGGCGTGTGGATCGCTTACGATCTGCCGGGCAGTTACGAAGAGCTGCCACCAAACCTGCTGGACGAGCTGAAACGCGACCGCCGCTGGTGCCACGGCAACCTGATGAACTTCCGCCTGTTCCTGGTGAAGGGTATGCACCCGGTGCACCGTGCGGTGTTCCTGACCGGCGTGATGTCTTACCTGTCGGCGCCGCTGTGGTTCATGTTCCTGGCGCTCTCCACCGCATTGCAGGTGGTGCATACGCTGATGGAACCGCAATACTTCCTGCAGCCGCGGCAGCTGTTCCCGGTCTGGCCACAGTGGCGGCCCGAGCTGGCGATTGCACTGTTCTCCACCACGCTGGTGCTGCTGTTCCTGCCGAAGTTGCTCAGTATTGTGCTGATCTGGGCCAAGGGCGCGAAAGAGTACGGTGGGGCGTTCCGCCTGTTCATTTCGATGCTGATGGAAATGCTGTTCTCGGTGCTGCTGGCGCCGGTGCGCATGCTGTTCCATACCGTGTTCGTAGTGAGCGCCTTCCTCGGTTGGGAAGTGGTGTGGAATTCTCCGCAGCGTGACGATGACGATACGCCTTGGGGTGAAGCGTTCCGCCGCCATGGCTCGCAGATGTTGCTGGGCCTGGTGTGGGCCGGCGGCATGGCGTGGCTGGATCTGCGCTTCCTGTGGTGGTTGGCGCCGATCGTGTTCTCGCTGATCCTGTCACCGTTCGTGTCGGTGCTGTCGAGCCGCGCAACGCTGGGCATGAAGAGCAAACGCGCCAAGCTGTTCCTGATCCCGGAAGAGTACAACCCGCCGCGCGAGTTGCTGGCGACGGAAGAATATCTGCATCTCAACCGCAACCGCGCGCTGACCAACGGCTTTATGCATGCGGTGGTCAACCCATCCTTCAACGCGCTGGCGACGGCGTTGGCGACGGCGCGTCACCATCTGCGTGCGACGCTCGATCGCAAC
Organism: Serratia sp. CY47280; assembly: GCF_052168655.1. Lineage (NCBI taxonomy): Bacteria > Pseudomonadati > Pseudomonadota > Gammaproteobacteria > Enterobacterales > Yersiniaceae > Serratia > Serratia sp. CY47280. The sequence goes on from NZ_JBJNMG010000001.1 coordinate 20,862, forward strand.
CGCGAGGAGCGGGTGAACGAAGCGCTGCAGCTGGGGCCGGAGAAACTGGTGAAGGGCAAACGTCTGGAGCTGCTGAGCGATCCGGTTACGCTGGCTCGTTTGCACCAGCGCGTTTGGCTGTTGCCGGAAGGCGCCGCCTGGCGTGAGCACTATCAGCAGTTGCCGCACAACCCGCTGGCGCACCCAACGGGCCGGCGTTAATCGCTGAACGGCAACGCTCAAACGGGGAATGCGCATGGCGCGTTCCCCGTTTTTTTTACCTTTTGCTTACGCGCGCCGGTGCCGGTGGAGAAAGGGAACTGTGATAGACTGCGGCCGATGCGTTGTTCACTCGCGAAACAACCCTTTGCTCAGAGTCAATGTCGTGAAGCTCTCTTCCTACCTTCGGCTGGCCTGCGTGGCGGCCGGCGTGATGGTCTTAACCGGTTGCGGCAGCATCATCAGCCGCACCATGCCCGGCGCGGGGCATGGCCACCAGTACTATCCCGGCGTGCAGTGGGATTTGCGCGATACGCCCTGGCGTTACGTCACGGTGATAGATGTGCCGTTGTCGATGGTGGTGGACACCTTTATGCTGCCGTTCGATGCGCAGCACGGCCCCTATGAATAAACCTGCTCAGCGGGTGGCGAACACCACCAGCTGATAGCCTTTCTGCCCACAGTGGAAAGGTGCCAGCGCCGTCATGCCCAACCCTTGCACGTGAGCGGCCAACGAATGCGGATTGTCGTCGTCGATAAACAGCGCGCCCACGTCGTAGTCATGACTGGTGTGCGCTTTGACGGCGGCGTAGAGGCGTTTCAGCACGCCTTTGCCGCGCCAGGCGGCGTCGAGGCAAACCGGGCCGTAGAGAAACACCCGCTGCTCACTCAGCGCCCGCCCGGCGAAGGACTGCGTGGCGAGCGTCGCCAGCATCGCATCCACCACCGGCGGCCGCGGTTGCACGTCGGCAGGCATCAGGCAAACGAACCCTGCCAGTTGGTTCTCCTGTTCGGCCACTAGTATGCCGATGCCGCGGTTGATCGCCGTCAGCTGCGCCTCATTCATGCGCGATACGATAAATCCCTGCCGTTTTTGGCGCTCGTCGAGCGCTTCCGGCACGTTTTCCCCCTGCAGCTGCAAAATGGCGGGGTAGTCGGTAGAGCGGGCCCGGCGGATAATCATGTTGCCTCCTTGGCGATAAAAATGTGGTGCGGGTTAACGTTCATCCCACTCATCGGCCGCGGCCTGGCCTTCTTCGGTATCCAGCGGCGGTTCGAGCTGGAAGTCGCCTTCTTCCCATTCATACAGGGTATTTTCGTCTATCCACTCGGCGGTAATTTCCACCTCGTCGTAGTCCCCGTCGAAGATCGCCTGTGCCGCCGCACCGCTGCGCAGCGTCAGGCATTCCACCGCTTCACCCTCTTCTTCGAAGAACTCCGCCTGCCACATCGTGTCGCCATCCTGCATCACGTACTTTTGCAGATTGAACTGCTGCGGCACCGGCGGTTCGTCACCGCTGCCGCCTTCGGCGGTGTCGAGAAACTCTTCGCGTGCGGCCTCGATGGCTTCTTCCAGGGTTGCATACAGGCTCATGTTCGCCTCCGTTGACAATGAGAATAAAGCGTCCGGCGTGCTGCCGGCGCGGTGGGGAAAAACGTCAAAACTAATTGTTGTCTCACTGGCGCAGGATGCAAATTTTTTTGTTGTCCGCTCTGCGACGACGGTTGTCCGCAAAGCGGGAGAAGCAGGCGCGGAGACGGGAAATAATGACGGTATCGTTCACTCAGGCATCAGGAGAAGCCCATGTTAATCGACCCTTCAAGCAAATACCGACCGTTCCCGCCGGTGACGTTACCGGATCGCCAGTGGCCTGCGCGCACGCTGCGGCAGGCGCCGCGCTGGTGCTCCAGCGATCTGCGCGACGGCAACCAGGCGCTGGCGGAGCCGATGGATAACGCGCGCAAGCGCGAATTCTATCAATTGTTGTTGCAGTGCGGTTTCAAAGAGATTGAGGTGGCTTTCCCTTCGGCGTCGCAAACGGATTTCGATTTTGTGCGTGCCCTGATCGACGAGCAGCTGATCCCGCATGACGTCACGATTCAGGTGCTGACGCAGTCGCGCGACGATCTGATCGATCGTACCTTCGAGGCGCTGCAGGGGGCGCCGCGGGCTATCGTGCATCTGTACAACGCCACGGCGCCGATGTTTCGCGACATCGTGTTCCGCCAGGATAAGGCCGCTACCGTGGCGCTGGCGGTGAACGGCGCGCGGCGCATTCGCCGGCATTGTGAGGCTCAGCCCGATACCGCCTGGTGCTTCGAGTATTCGCCGGAAACCTTTTGTTTTACGGAATTAGAGTTCGCGCTGGAGATCTGCGAAGCGGTGGCGGAGGTGTGGCAACCGGGGCCGCAGCGGCCGATGATTATCAACCTGCCGGCGACGGTGGAAGTGAGTACACCCAACGTGTATGCCGATCAGATTGAATGGTTCTGCCGCCATTTCAGCCGTCGCACCGATGTGGCGATCAGCGTGCATCCGCATAACGATCGCGGTACCGGCGTGGCCTGCGCGGAGCTGGCGCTGTTGGCCGGCGCCGATCGGGTCGAAGGCTGCCTGTTCGGCAACGGAGAGCGTACCGGCAACGTCGATCTGGTTACGCTGGCGTTGAATCTTTATACCCAGGGCGTGGCGCCGGGCCTGGACTTCAGCCGCCTGAAACAGGTGGTGGAAGTGGTGGAACAGTGCAATCAGCTGCCGGTGCATCCTCGCCATCCTTATGCCGGCGAATTGGTGTTTACCGCCTTCTCCGGTTCGCATCAGGATGCGATCAAGAAAGGTTTCGCCGCGCAACGCCAGCGACAAGATTGCTGGTGGCAGGTGCCTTACCTGCCGCTCGATCCCGCCGATGTCGGCTGCAGCTATGAGGCGGTGATCCGGGTTAACAGCCAGTCCGGCAAAAGCGGCGCCGCCTGGCTGTTGGAGCAGAACCATGGGCTGGCGTTGCCGCGCGGTTTGCAGATTGATTTCAGCCAGGTGGTCCAGCGGGCGACCGACGGCAGCGGTAAGGAAATGAGCGTTGCGCAGCTGTGGCGCTTATTCCGCGACACTTACGGGCTGGTGGAGCAGCCGTGCTTGCAGCTGTTGAGCTACCAGACGGAAAGTCACGGGGTAGAGGCCTACAGTTTCAACGCGAGAGTCGCCTGGCAGGGGGAGACACTGCGGTTGCAGGGCGCTGGCAACGGCCTGCTTTCCAGCGCGGTGGATGCGCTGCGCCAACGCTTCGGCTTGCCGTTGGCGATCGAGGATTACCACGAGCACACGTTGGGGCATCAGAGCGACAGTCGAGCGGTGGCCTATATCCGCTGTGCGCTGCCGCACGGTGAGGCGAGCTACGGCGTTGGCATCGACGTCGACTCCGCCAGTGCTTCGCTGCAGGCGCTGTTCAACGTTGCCGGGCGCTATCTGGTGTCAACGTCGGCGCGGCCCGGCTGAAATAGTCGCTGGGCGCGACCCCCAGCACTCGGCGGAACATGGCGCTGAACGCGCTGGGGCTGTCATAGCCGAGATCCAGGGCCACTTCCAACACCGAGCGGCCGGTCGCCAGCGCGTTCAACGCCGCCAGCAAACGGGCGCGTCGCACCCAATCACTAAAATGCAGCCCGGTTTCTCGCTGGAAGCGCCGCGACAGGGTGCGTCCACTGACGCTGAGCTGAGCGGCCGCCTGTTCCAGCGTCCAGGGCTGTACCAGCGTAGTCTGAATATGGCGGCACAGGGCAAGCAGTGAGGCCTCACGCGGTTCGGGCAAGTGCAGCGGCAGACTCGGCAGCATTCGCAACTCATCCAGGATCAGTTCCATCACGCGCTCATCGCGCCCGCCGCTGGGATAGCCGGGCGCAATCTCCATCGCACAGATAATCAACTCGCGCAGCAGCGGCGAAATCTGCACCACCTGGCATTGGGCCGGCAGATCGGCGCGCGCCAGCGGATCGACAAACAGCGTCCTGGCCGCTACCTGGCCGGTGATGCGCAGGCTGTGCACCACTTTCGCCGGTACCCAGACGCCGCGGCCGGGTGGCACCACCCAACTGCCGAGCCGGGTGGTGACCTGCACCACGCCGCTCAGGCTGTGGATCAGCTGCGCGCAGTTATGGTAGTGCTCCGGCTCGCTGTCGCCGTGGCGATAATCCCTGGCTAACGGCCGGATGGGCTGATCGGGCGGCAGAACGTCGTGAAACAACAGCATTGTAAGCAGTCTCCGCACGGCAAAAGGGGAAATGACAGGATGCCATGCGGCGCTGTTTCACACCAGTCTGTGGCGTGGTACGGCAAAATAGTTTATAAAATGATATTATATAATTTTATATATTGATGGAGGGGCAATGGATATTGACGCGATGCGCAAGGCGGCGGCGCAGGCCGGCGCGATGCTGCGCACTCTGGGCAACGAAGATCGGCTGCTGCTGCTGTGCCGGCTCAGTCAGGGCGAGATGGCGGTGAGCGAGCTGGCGCAGGCGCTGGATATCCGCCAGCCGACGCTGTCCCAGCAGCTTGGCGTACTGCGGGAGGAAGGGTTGGTGTCCACCCGGCGCGCCGGCAAGCAGATTTACTATGCGGTGGCCGATGCTAAAGCGTTGGCGCTGCTCCACACCCTGTATCAACTTTATTGCCCGCAACCGGAGAACCGCGATGACCATTGACTGGCCACACTTCACGCCTTATTCCGCGCTGGCGGGAGGGGCCATTATCGGCGGCGCGGTGGCGCTGCTGCTGCTGTTCAACGGCCGGATCGCTGGCATCAGCGGCATTACCGGCGGTGTCTTGAGTGCCGCTGGCTGGGAGCGGGGCTGGCGCGCCGCATTTATTGGCGGGTTGCTGCTCTCGCCTTGGCTGTATGCTGCCGCTGCGACTTTGCCGTCCGGTGAGATCGCGATCGGCAACGGCGGGCTGGCGGCCGCAGGGCTGTTGGTGGGATTGGGCACTCGATTGGGCAGCGGTTGCACCAGCGGGCACGGCGTATGCGGCGTCGCACGGTTGGCGCCGCGTTCGCTGGCCGCCACGGCGGTGTTTATGCTGCTGGGCTTTATGACCGTGTGGTTGATGCGCTACCTGGCGGGAGGTTGAGAATGCTTAAAACGCTGTTGGCGCTGCTGAGCGGCATCATTTTTGGTCTGGGGCTGATCGTCGCCGGCATGGCCAATCCGGCCAAAGTGTTGGCGTTTCTCGACGTTACCGGCGTGTGGGATCCCTCGCTGGCGTTGGTGATGGCGGGTGCGATCGCGGTGGCGGCGCCGGCCTTCCTGTGGGCGAGGCGACGCGAGCGTAGCCTGTTGGGGGAAACGCTGCAGATCCCGGCCGCCGGGCGTCTGGATCGTCGTTTGCTGGTGGGCAGCGCACTGTTCGGCATCGGGTGGGGTATCGCGGGTATTTGCCCCGGTCCAGCCTGGGTGTTGGCCGGGGCGGAGATAAGCCGGGTATGGCCGTTCCTGCTGGCGATGCTGGCGGGTATGGCGCTGTATGACGTTATCATGAGGAGGAGGAGTACGTGTCGATAGCCAAAGCGGTGTTGCGCATCGCGCGCCCGACCGATCGGTTGCAAGAGGTTGCTACGCTGTATTGCCGCGGGCTGGGTTTCGAAAAGCTGGGTGAGTTTGTCGATCATCAGGGGTTTGACGGCATGATGATTGGGCATCCGCAGCATGCCTACCATCTGGAGTTCACGCAGCATCGTGGGGTGCGGGTCGGGCAGGCGCCGACGCAGGATCATCTGCTGGTATTTTATCTGCCGGATGAGAACGAATGGCGGGCTGCGTGTGAGCGGATGCAGGCGGCAGGGTTTTTATCGGTCGCCGCCTATAATCCCTATTGGGATCGGGCGGGGCAAACCTTTGAAGATCCTGATGGCTATCGGGTGGTATTGCAACATCAGGCTTGGCAGGCATAAAAAAACCGGCGCATCGAGCGCCGGTTTGCGAGATAAAACGGGGTATCCGTCAGACGTTGGTCGCCGGTTTTTGCGCGCTCTTGGACTGGGTATTTTCCAGCATGCGGCGAATCGGCACGATCAGCACGATAAGCACGGCGGCGCAGATCAGCAGCGCGATGGAGCAGCGAGCGAACAGATTCGGCAGCATATCCAGTTGGTCGGCCTTGACGTGACCGCCGATCAGACCGGCCGCCAGGTTGCCCAACGCGCTGGCGCAGAACCACAGCCCCATCATCTGACCGCGCATTCTCTCCGGCGCCAGCAGCGTCATGGTGGCCAGCCCGATCGGGCTCAGGCACAGCTCACCCAGCGTCAGCATCAGGATACTGCCTACCAGCCACATCGGCGATACGCCGGCGCCGCCGTTGCTCAGCACATTCTGCGCGGCCAACATCATCAGGCCAAAACCACCGGCGGCGCACAGGATGCCGATCACGAACTTGGTGATGCTGCTCGGACGCACGTTATTGCGCGCCAGCGCAGGCCAGGCCCAGCTGAAGACCGGTGCCAGCAGGATGATGAACAGGGCGTTGATCGACTGGAACCACACCGCCGGGATCTCGAAGTCGCCGATCATGCGATTGGTGTAATCGTTGGCGAACAGGTTAAACGAGGTCGGTTTCTGTTCAAACGCTGACCAGAAGAACGCGGCGGAGATCAGCAGGATGAAGCACACCAGCAGGCGTGCGCGCTCTTTGCGGCTCAGGCCGGCAAAGGCGAACAGATAGATGAAGTACAGGGTGACCGAGGCGGCGATGACGTACACTAGCACGCTGGCCACCTCGACCGGGTTGATAACGATCGTGCCCTGAGCGATCAGCACGATGGCCGCCACCAGGATGGCCGCCAACGCCAGCAACCAGGCACCGACGCCTTTTTTCTTCGCGACCGGGCTGTTCCAGGTGGAGTCCAGACCCACTTCGCGATCATAGCGTTTCATTGCCGGGACGGCGAACACCCGGAAGATCACCAGCGCCACCAGCATCCCGATACCGCCGATGCCGAAGCCCCAATGCCAGCCGTGTGACTTGATCAGCCAGCCGGAGATCAGCGGGGCGATGAACGAACCGATGTTGATGCCCATGTAGAACAGCGAGAAACCGCCGTCGCGACGTGCATCGCCTTTCTTGTACAGCGTGCCGACCATCACCGAGATACAGGTCTTGAACAGGCCTGAACCGAGCACGATGAACATCAGACCGATGAAGAACAGGTTGGTGCCCATCACTGCGGACAGGGCGATCGACAGGTGGCCGAGCGCGATCAGGATCGAACCGTACCAGACGGCCTTGCGTTGGCCGAGCCAGTTATCTGCCAGCCAGCCGCCCGGCAGCGCCGCCAGGTACATGCTGCCGGCGAAGATGCCGACGATCGCCGACGCGTTCTCACGCGCCAGGCCCAGGCCGCCGTCGTACACGGTGGCAGCCATAAACAGGATCAGCAGCGGACGGATGCCGTAGAACGAGAAGCGCTCCCACATTTCGGTGAAGAACAAAGAACCCAGTGGATAGGGATGGCCGAAGAAGGTCCGGCTTTCTGACTTATTGACAGAGGATTGCATAACGATTTCCCAATAAAAGGCGCTGCAAGGCTGCAGCCCGTACTGTGGTATGTATGTGTATTTAATGAAGGCGATCCGCCCAATGCGGATTACCCGACAAACACCGCGGCTGCAACGCTGATAAACCGTGGAAAGCGTGCTGACCTTTTCTTCACTTGGCCGATGCTTCACATCTGGCGTGATATTATTTAACCATTTGATAACTGGTCGTTGGTTTTGTCTAGTACCTGTATCCCATTTTTTAGACGAAAAGTCGACAAGCATCTCCTTTTCTGGTTTTTCTGTTGGTTATGACAGGAATATGATTGACAGCGGGTTTTATGCGCTGAAAGTTAATTAATTGTTGATAAACAAGATGTTGAGATAAGAATGTTCTGAGCGGGGCGAAAGTTCACAGGCCTGAAGGAAGCATTATTAAAAGTAGGGGAAACGCGCCGTTGATCTGACCAACGGCGGAAAGTGGCGATAAATGCAGCTATGACTCTTCCTGCAGCGTGTCTTCCCGCCTATAGCCCGGCCGTCGCCGCAGACACCACCAGGAATAACCGGCGTTGAACAGCACCACCAGCGCGGTGACCGCGAAGACCGCGCGAAAACCGTAGCCGGCGGAGATTGCGGCGCCGAGCAGCGGGCCGCTGACGTTGCCAACATCGCGGAACGACTGGTTGTAGCTGAAAATACGGCCGGCCACCTGATTGGTGCAGTTGTAAATCAACAACGTCTGTACCGCCGGCAGCAACGCGCCGTCGGCCGCCCCCAGCAGAAAACGCAGTACCCCGAGCTGCCACGGCGTCTGCACGAACGCCATCGGGATCAGTAACAGCACCGAGACGATCAGCATAAAGACCAGAATGCGCTCCGGGCCAATGCGATCGCCCAGCTTGCCCAGCCGCGGGGCGCTCATCAATGCCGCGACGCCGGGCACTGAGGCGATAAGCCCGCTGATAAACGCCAGATTGTGGGTGGCGCCGGCCAGATCGCGCACATACAGCGTCAGGATCGGCGCAATCGAGCCGGTGGCGATCTGGATGATCATGGTGGTGACAAACAGGCTGAGCACCAGTTTCGGGTTCTTCAGCGAGGCGAACACCTGTTTTGCGTGCAACATGTCGCGTTTTTGCACCGGGGTAAATTGTTCTTTGACATACAGCAGCGTCAGTACGAAGCAGACGAATAACACTGCGGCGGTGATATAAAACACCGGGCGCAGGCCGTACAGATCGGCTAACAAACCGCCGATCAATGGGCCTATCAGCGCACCGCCGACGCCGCCGGTAGACAGGGTGCCGAGCGCCCAGCCGCTGCGGTTGCGCGGCACCTGGGTGGCGATCAGCGCGTTGGCGTTGGGAATGAACCCGCCGAGCAGCCCCAGCACCGCACGCAGCGCGAGAAACTGCCAGACCGTTTGCGCCATGCCCATCAGCGCCATGACGATCGCCATACCGAGCGCTGAACGCAGCAGCATCAGTTTGCGGCCGCGTCGGTCTGCCAGGGCGCCCCAGAACGGCGCGGCGATAGCGGAAAACAGGAAGGTGATGCTGAACAGCAGACCGGACCACATGTTGAGCGCCTGATGGCCGGTAACGCCCAGCGTCTCTACGTACAGCGGCAGAAACGGCATCACCAGGCTGAAGGCGGCGCCGGTGAGAAAACATCCCAGCCAGGCGACGAAAAGGTTGCGTTTCCAGTTAACGGGTTCTGCTGCCGAAGCCATAAATGTCCACTGCCGAAAGGTGACGCGTTTTGCCAGCGGCAAGATGAAGGGGCAAAACGTGAAAGTTAGCCTGGTAAGTATGCGCCGCAAGCGCGGTGACGGCAAACGAGGGGACAAAGATTGGGCGAAAAATGAAATAAAGTTTTAAAAATGACGTTTAAACCTTATTCCGCGCTTAGCGCGCGGAATTTACAGCGTTTTATAGTCCGGTCAGCGCCTCGAAACCGGCGGCGGTGGTGGTGGCGCTAAAGTCGGTGACCTCGTAGTGGGCTACGGCGTTGAAGGGATCTTCGGCCAGGATGGCGTCTAACTGCGCACGGTCAATGCCCTTGGCCAGGATCACGCCGCCGGTGCGGGGATTCTTACGGCCGGAGGCGATGAAGGTACCGTCCTGAAAATATTTTTTAAGCCAGGCGATGTGGCCTTCAAGGTGGCTGTCTACGTCGGCGATTGGGCGATGGTAGGTCAGGCTGACAATGTACATAACGGCTCCAGGGTGGGCGGCAAAGGCTTTACCATCCCACCCTCGCCGTCGATTCTCAAGAGGCGCGCAATAAAAAACCCGCCGGTGGCGGGTTGGCTTGATCAGTAGAGCGAAGGCTCGCCTTCCGGGCGGGTCTTGAAGCGGCGATGCAGCCACATGTATTGGTCCGGCGCCATCAGGATCTCTTTCTCCACCACTTTGTTCATAAAGGCGGCGGCCTCGAGTTCGTTATCCAGCGGGAAGTTTTCCACCGCCGGTTGCATAATCAGCTCATACCCTTTGCCGTCCGGCAGGCGGCGCGGGGTGAACGGAACGATCGCCGGTTTACCCATCCGCACCAGCACGTAGCTGCCGGTGGTGGTGGCAGCCTTGTCCACCGCGAACAGCGGCACGAAAACGCTGCTGCGCGGGCCGTAGTCGTGATCCGGCGCATACCAGATGATATCACCCTGTTTCAGGGCGCGGATCATGCCTTTGATGTCTTTGCGGTCCAGCATCGATTTGTTGGAACGCATGCGGCCCCAGGTTTGCAGCCAGTCCATCAGCTTGTTGTCGTGCGGGCGGTAAACGCCGATGCCCGGGTTGTGAATGCCGAAGATGCGCGCGCCCAGCTCCAGCGTCAAAAAGTGCAGGCCAATCAGCAACACGCCCTGCTGGTTGTCGCGCGCTTGTTGGATGTGCTCCAGGCCACTGACCTTGAACCAGCGCTCGATGCGCCAGTTGGGCCAGAACCACGCCATACCGGTTTCAAACAGCCCCATGCCGACCGATTCGAAATTCTTTACCACCAGCGCATCGCGTTCGGCCTGCGGCATGTCGGGAAAACAGAGCTCGAGGTTGCGTTGGGCGATAGCGACGCGTCGCTTGAGAAAGCGCATGGAAAATCGCCCAATCGAGGTGCCGAGCCAGTAGATGACGGGGTAAGGCAGCAACACCAGCAGGTACAGCAAGCCGATGCCGACCCAGGTCAGCCAATAGCGCGGATGCAATAAGGAACGATTGAAAGTAGGAACTTGAGTCATGGGTTCTCTGTTTGAATACGGTTGTTTAAGTGTAATGACAGAGTCATCGCATGGTCTGGCAGCCGGGTGAGCTCGGCGGCAAGGTTCGTTTCTGCCGTTTGTTTGCGACTATTGTGGCATTTTTCTGGCGATCCGGGAAAACACAACGCATTAAAATCCCTCTTTGGGCGTTAAATATGCATCGAATGCCGAATTTTTCCACAATCTTTCCTGCCAAAGATAATGGCGATATTATTACTGGTAATTATTCAGAGGGTAAATATTTTGGCACCATGGATCAGTGCGGGGCTGCTGGTTTTGGGCGCGATGGTCGGCAGCGTTGGCGCGCATCTGCAGGTGAACGCGATATTGGCGCTCGCCGGCGTGATGATGGCGCTCGGCATAGTGGCTTCTGCGTTTACCGAAGGCGACGGACACTGAACGGGGCGCTGGCGCCAGGGCTGCGCGGCGGCGGTTTTTCGGGTATGATATGCGCCGCGCGCGGGCCGGCAGGCGGCGCGCGATAATCAGTCACCTCCCGAAAGACAGGAAAGTACACCATGCCAGTGTTACATAACCGAATTTCTAATGAGGAACTGAAGGCGCGCATGCTGGCGGAAACCGAGCCGCGCACCACAGTTTCTTTTTACAAATACTTCTCCATCGACGATCCCAAAGCGTTTCGCGACAGCCTGTACGTTCAGTTCGAAAAACTGAAGGTGTTCGGCCGCATCTACGTGGCGAAAGAGGGCATCAACGCGCAGATCAGCGTGCCGCAGCATCACTTCGACGCGTTCAAAGCCGCGCTGTTCGCCTCACACCCGGCGCTGGATCAGGTACGCCTGAATATTGCGCTCGAAGACGATGGCAAATCCTTCTGGGTACTACGCCTCAAGGTGCGTGAGCGCATCGTGGCCGACGGCATCGATGACGAGAGCTTCGACCCAAGCAACGTCGGCGAGTATCTGCAGGCCGATCGCGTCAATCAGATGATAGACGATCCGAATACGGTATTCGTCGATATGCGCAACCACTATGAGTACGAAGTCGGCCATTTCGAAAACGCCATTGAGGTGCCGTCGGATACTTTCCGCGATCAGCTGCCGATGGCGGTGGAGATGCTGCAGGACAGTAAAGACAAGAATATTGTCATGTATTGCACCGGCGGCATTCGCTGTGAAAAAGCCAGCGCCTATATGCTGCACAAAGGCTTTAAAAACATCTACCACGTGGAAGGCGGGATTATCGAGTACACCCGCAAAGCGAAAGAACAGGGGTTGCCGCTGAAGTTTATCGGCAAAAACTTCGTGTTCGATGAGCGTATGGGTGAGCGCATCTCCGACGATGTGATCGCCAACTGCCACCAGTGTGGAGCGCCGTGCGACACCCATACCAACTGCAAGAACGACGGTTGCCATCTGCTGTTCATTCAGTGCCCGAGCTGCGCCGCCAAATTTGAAGGGTGCTGTAGCGAGATTTGCCGCGAAGAGCTGAAGCTGCCGCGCGAAGAGCAACGCGCGCGCCGTGCCGGCCGTGAAAACGGCGTCAAGATCTTCAATAAGTCAAAAGGCTTGTTGCAGACTACGATGCACATTCCGGCACCGGAAGAAGAAGGCCCAGCCCGCTGAGCCTGAGGAAATGAGAAGCCCGGCCGCCAAACCGGGCTTTTTTTTATTTATTTCTCGCGTACGCCTTCTACGGAGATGATCAGCTCAACGTCTTGCGACGCCGGGCCCAGATCGGTGGTGATGCCGAAATCTTTCAGCTTGATCTTACCGTTGGCCTCAAAGCCGGCGCGGTAGCCGCCCCACGGATCGTTGCCCTGGCCAATCAGTTTGGCGTCCAGCGTAACGGGCTTGGTCACGCCGTTCAGCGTCAGGTTGCCGACCACCGCATAACCGTCGCCGCTTTTCTTCACTTCGGTGGATTCAAACTTGGCTTGCTTGTTCTTCTCCACGTTGAGGAACTCGGCGCTGCGCAGGTGCTTGTCGCGCTCGGCGTGGTTGGTGTCGACGCTGGCGGTATTGATGGTCACGTTGACCTTGTCCTTGGACGGATCTTTCTCGTCGAAGGTGAAGCCGCCGTCGAAGTCTTTAAAGCTGCCATACAGCCAGCTGTAGCCCAGGTGCTGGATGCGGAACTCGATAAAGGCGTGCTGGCCCTGTTTGTCGATCTTGTAGTCCGCCGCCAGTGCGGAACCGGCGCTCAGCAGCAGGGCGCCTGCGGTCAGGCCCAATACGGTCTTTTTCAACATAGCAATCTCCATAAATCCAAAGGTTAATCGGCGCTGCTACCCAGCATCCGTTTCAAAGTGACATCACGATCGATAAAGTGATGTTTAAGCGCGGCCAGCCCGTGCAGTACCGAAAGCACTACCACGGCCCAGGCCAGGTAAAGGTGTATGGCGCCGGCGGTGTCGGCCTGTTCCGCCATGCCGGTGACGGTGGCGGGCACGTCGAACCAGCCGAATACGCTGATCGGTTGGCCGTCGGCGGTCGAGATCAGATAGCCGCTGATCAGAATGCCGAACAGCACGGCATACAGCGCCAGATGCGCGAGAATAGCGCTGACGCGAGTGAGGCGACCATAGCTGGCCAGCGGCTTGGGTGGCGGCGAGACAAAGCGCCAGATCACGCGGATCACCATCACGATGAACAGCAGCGTGCCGATGCTTTTGTGGATCTCCGGCGCCTGATGGTACCAGACGTCATAATAGCCCAGCGTAACCATCCACAGACCGAGTGCGAACATGCCGTACACCGTCAGCGCCACCAGCCAGTGGATTAACACTGACACATGGCCGAAACGATCGGCGGTATTTTTCCAGAGCATCCTGTTTCCTTCGATTACCGATTGGCTGGCTGCAATAATTAAACTTTAGGAAACATAAAATCAATAATAAATTTAACTATGTTACTTCTTAGAAATATTAGTCAGTGAATTTGTTTGAGATGTTCGGGCTTCATCAGATAAATCGTTGAAGATGATATTATTTCCCTCATGGGGCGGTTGTGCTAGTTGTTGAAAATTAGGCTTATTATCTATTAATGTCAGCTTTTGTCATTTTACGTAAATCGTCCATGAGTTGCTCGGTGGAATTATTTGTTGGCAAACGTTATGCCTATTTCTTGCGGCAAAGAGCAGGGCGGAAAGATTAATTTTTTCGAACGGTTAGGCGAAATCCTCTGCGGCGTGACGGTGGACTTTGCTACCATTAGCGCCAAGAGTCGGCTCTTGGTGGCCGGTTAACCCAGTGAAATAACAAGGAAACGTCATGGGCCGAACCCGTGTGACCGACAGTAGCCTGCGTCTGGCCGTCCTGCTGGCGATGTTGGTGATCATTTTGGCCGGGGTGAAAGCCGCCGCCGACATCGTGGTGCCGTTTTTGCTGGCGGTGTTCCTCGCCATGGTGCTGAACCCGCTGGTGGCGATGCTGGAACGCCGCCGAGTGCCGCGTATCGTCGGGGTGACGCTGCTGGTGACGGCGGTGATCGTGGTCGTGATGCTGTTTATCGGCATGCTGGGTGCTTCGCTGAACGAGTTCGCCCGCTCGCTGCCCCAGTACCGCGGCATGATGATCGAGAAGCTGCGCGAGCTGCAGCATTACGCCGATCGCTTCAATATCAGTCTCTCCAGCGAAGCGATGCTGCAGTATGTCGATCCCAGCGCGGCGATGAATCTGGTCACCCGCATGCTGGGGCACCTGTCTGGCGCCATGACCAACGTCTTCCTGCTGCTGATGACCGTGGTGTTTATGCTGTTCGAAGTGCAGCTGCTGCCGTATAAGCTGCAGCAGGCGCTGGATAAGCCGAACGAGGGGCTCGCCGCGGTGCGGCGGGCGCTGGACGGCGTGACGCGTTATCTGGTGATTAAAACCATCATCAGCCTGGCCACTGGGGTGATCGTCTGGATCTTCCTGGCGGCGGTCGGCGTGCGTTTTGCCTTTATCTGGGGGCTGTTGGCGTTTCTGCTTAACTACATTCCCAACATTGGCTCGGTATTGGCCGCCATTCCGCCGCTGATTCAGGCGCTGTTGTTCAACGGATTGGGTGATGCGCTGGTGGTGGCGGGTGGCTTTATCGCTGTCAACATGGTGATCGGCAATATCCTCGAGCCGCGCGTGATGGGGCGCGGGCTGGGGCTGTCGACGCTGGTGGTGTTCCTGTCGCTGATCTTCTGGGGCTGGCTGCTCGGCCCGGTGGGCATGCTGCTGTCGGTGCCGCTGACGATCGTGGCGCGCATCGCGCTGGAGACCACCGAAGACGGCTATCGGCTGGCGGTTATCCTGGGGGACGGTCGCCCGCCGCGCCAGCCTCCGGCGGCGCCGGAGTGAGGAATATTTTGCCATTCACGCCGGGCTGGGCGGCGTGGTGCAGCGCCGCTGCGTACTGAGGCAAAGGATAAATCGCGGCGGGTGGGCGCAGCGCCAGCTGGCCGCGTCGCAACAGCTGGAATAACTGATAAAACGCCGTCTGCCATTGCGCCGGTGCCGCCTGTGCGTTCCATTTGCGCAAGTGGAACAGCGAAGCCCGCAGCTTTAACTCGTCCACCACGCGCCGCCAGTCTACCTGGCGGCCGCTAAGCAGGCCCAGCGCCACAAAATCGCCGCCGGTGCGGACCGCCCGCGCCAACTGCAATCCGTCTTCGCCGCCGATGCAGTCGATGGCCGCACGGGCGCCAAAATTCGTCATTTCCACCAGCTGCGACGCTTCGATAACGCGCCAGGCGCCGGCGGCCAGTAACGCCTGGCGATGAGCGGTGTTGCGCACCACGACCGCCAGACGAATGCCGCGCAGCGCCGTCATCTGCGCCAACAGCAGGCTAACGGCGGAACCGCCGCCGTTGAGCAGCAGTAAGTCGCCGGCGTTGAGCGGCAGCCATTGCGTCAACAGCACCCAGCAGGTGAGCGGGTTGATATAGATTTGCGCTGCGCAGGCGTCGTCGATGTCGTCCGGCACCCAGATCACCCGATCTTCAGGCAGCGTGACGAACGTTTGCCAACTGCCGGTACCCGCTACCGCCAGCGCGCGGCGGCCCGTTGAATGCCCATTCTGCGGGTTGACGACGACGCCCACGCCTTCATATCCCGGCACCTGAGGAAGGGCGATGCGGTGCGCGTATTGGCCGTGGATCGGGATCAGATCGGAAGGGTTGATCGGGGCATAGCGCATCTGCAATAACCGCTGTCCGGGGCGCAGCAGCGGTCTGCTCATCTGCTGCAATTCCAGCACCTGGGCAGGATCACCGAAGCGGTTGAAGCTCAATCGGGGAAATAACGGCGGCATGGATTACATGACGAAGAAGAAATAGACATCCAACGCCAGCAGCACTAGCCACAGACACAGGTACAGCACCAGGTGCTCACGCACGTTGTTGACGATAGCCGCCAGTATTCGGTTTAACATTTCAGCTGCCTGAAGAAAGGGACCTTTGATTATAGTCCTTTTCTCGGCGTCTTTTACAGCGCGCCGCGCGTGAGTGCGGGAAGAGAGGCGATAAAAAAGCCTGCGTTATCGCAGGCTTGAGGTTACACGGCTAGCAGCGCCAGCGGCGTCGAATTTGTTGGCGTGCTCGGCGGGTAGAAATAGCGCAGCACGTTATACAGCGAGTAGAACTCCAGCCGGTTGCGCGCGTTGATCTTCTCCGTGATGTGACGCTTGTGCACGTACACCGTATGCGAGCTGATTTGCAGCTTTTTCGCGATGCGGTAGTTGGGCATCTCCGCCATCCAATATTTCATCACCGTCAGTTCCTGCGGACTGAACAAGGAACGCTCTTCGCCGTCATCGGCCAGCGCCAGCGGATTTTCGCGCAGCGTGCGTAAAGTGAGTGGCAGAATGCTTTTATTGAACAGAAAGGCGTTATCGGCGATGCGCATTGGCGTTTCGCTGTAAGGGTAAGGCGTATCGAGATAGATAAACAGCAAGGCAGACTGGCTGGCTTCCATAAACGCCAGCAGCTGCGCGTCTGCTTCGTTATAACGGCACTGGTTGCTGAGGTTCACCAGAATGTGGCTCGGCTGAAAGCTGGCCAACAGCGGCGTAGCGTATTCAATGCTGTGGCAGCACTTGATCGTCGTAATCCCACTATCAGCAAAGTAGCTGGCTATACCGACCCGGGTGAAGCAGCATTCGTCCACGACAAGTAGTTTCATGGTGACGTCCTTGTTGAAAGCCGATGGAGCATATCTTCTGTAAAATAGGACTTACACTGCAAGTGTTCAATTCGGAAATTCAAATGCTGAATATAAGAAATTTCCGTTATCAGGATTTTTACTTGGTATTTAAAAGAGTTAGCAGGTTAATAAATTGTAACCGCTAAATTTTGCTGTCCAGGGCACGACGGCAACCTGGACAGAGAAATCCTTCGCTTAGCTAAATCGTTTCAGACCAAAGCTGGAGACGTCGACCGGCGGCGCTTTGTCCTGCGCGAACAGCGCGGCAATCTCACCCAACGCGCTGGCGAACTTGAAGCCGTGGCCGCTCAATCCGCTGATAACCATCAGGCGATCGCAATCCGGCAGCGTATCGATAATAAAGTCTTCGTCGGGGCTCATATCATAACTGCAGGCTTCGCCGTGTAAACATACGCCTACACCCGGTAAAAATTGCCGCAGGAAGGAGAAAACTTCCGTGCCGTCGCTGGCGTAGCTGCCGAAGGGTTTGCGCTGCTCGGGGGCATCCATCGGCTGGCCGCCGTCGTGCTTGCCTACTTTCAGGCCGTCGTTATCCGCCGGGAAACCGTAATAGTGCGTGCCGTCTTGCGCTTCGACGGTAAAGGCCGGGAAACGATTGTTCACGCTGTAGCGGCCATCTGCCTGATGCCAGGAGAAGACTTTGCGCAGTGGCGCGACGGGTAACTGCGGCAACAGCGCTTTGACCCAGGTACCGGCGGTGATCACCGCTTTTCGCGCCGTGAAACGCCCTTCGCCGGTGATGACCTCAACGCCGCCATCGATAGGCTCCACCGCGCTGACCGGGCAGTTGAACAACTGGCTGCAGCCGGCTTCTTTTGCTAGCTTGACCAGAGTGGCTATCGCCAGCTCAGCATGCAGGAAGCCGGCGTCGGGCTCGAACACGCCGACATAACCTTCCGGGGCTCGGAATTCCGGCCAGCGTTGAGCGATCTGTTCGGCGCTGAGGGTTTGCGCATTCAGACGGAATGTTTGCGCGCTCTGCTGAGCATTGCGAATGAAGTCGGAGTGCTGCGGCCCCAAATTGAGGACGCCGCACGACTGAAACAGTTCCTCGCCGGATTGTTGAATCAGCGCATTCCACAGCGCCTGGGCGCGTAGCACCAGCGGCACGTACTTTTCGCCTTCGCCGTAAGCGTGACGGATGATGCGGGTATCGCCGTGATGGCTGCCGTTGCGGTGCGGGGGAATGGCGCTGTCGATCATCAGCACTTTCAAGCCGGCCCGCGTGGCGTAATAGCCTGCCGCTGCGCCGACGGAACCGCTGCCCACCACAATCAAATCATATTCCACGTACCCACCCTCTCTGATAGCGATTTCTTATCGCCCCATGATAAAAGGTTGGCGGGCGCAATGCACTGATTGAACGATGAAAGGCAAAGAAAAAGGCGCCGGGAATGGTCACGGCGCCTTAGAGGTTAGGAGACGATAAATCAATGTTTTCTGCGATCAAGATCCTGGTAATCCGTAGCTTCAATCTTGGCGATGCCGGCTTCTAAGATATTGATTAATTGACGGGCGACATCTGTAGTCAGCCAAAGCGTTCGGTCTACTTGGGCTTCTTCGGGCGTTTGGTCTAGTGAAGACAGGTAATGAAGGCGTATCATCATGGCGTCGTAAACGTCGACAGTACTGATATCCCAACCGACAAGCGGGTGCGTCTGAATTACTTCATCATTTCTGTCCATAAAGACCCCTTATTGAGTAGTAACTACCGTGAGTGACTAACGAGGATCAATGCGGCTCATCATCATGAGAGCAATTACAGTATACGCATCCGCTTTCATCGGTGGAGGGGGTTGTCACCGAAATTTGCAAAATAAATATTTATTTGAACAATTATTCTACAAATTTGCAGGTGCAGCAGTGGACGAGTCAAGCGCAGCGCGTTATTCCGCGTCGGCAGGTGGCGATGCACCATGCAGACATTTTTCCAGCTCTTCGGCCAAATGGGCGAAATGCTTTTGCGTTTCGGCATCACGATTCTGGCTGTGCGATTCCAGCTTCAGGCTGTGGATCAGCCGTTGGTTGGCTTTGTCATCCAGGCTGAAGGCCAGATAAGAGAAAGCTACTTCCAGTACGTTCAAGCGCCTTTTCTGATCGGCAATCAGCGCCAGCAGTTCGCCAAACGTCATTGCGTCTTCGGATTTCACCTTGTCCGGGGCCATGCTTACTCCTTTGCGTTAAATACAGCGCTGAGGCAGATTTTGTTTCAGAGTAAGGGTAAGCGATGAATGGGCAGGGCGCCAGAAACAAAAAAGCCGGAGAGCGACCCCCGGCAAAAACAGCATTGCAGTGTTATTCTGCGCTAAACCATTCGTCCGCGCTTTCCCAGGTTTCCTGAAGGATTTCCTCGATCAGATCCCGATCGGTTTTGGCGCCCCCCAGCACGGAGAGCCCGTTGGCGCCGGCATAACGTACATGAACGACGGCGTCTGGAAACTGGCGATTGACCCGTTTGCCCAGTTCACCGGTCAGCGCCTCAATGGCGCCCGACGGCAGCGGCCGGGTTTTATCTAGAGTGACTTCAACACGCATAATTGCCCCCGAAGCGATTTACTGTTTATTTATACAGTTAGCCGAGTGCGAGGGCAAGAGGGCGATGCAAAAATATCAGTCTTTCAGCGACCAGTTCAGGGTTTCACCCGCCAGGAAGGGGATCACGGATTCATTGCCGAGGGTAATCTCTTCCGGTTGGGTGGTTGGCACGCGCTGCAGTTCGATGAAGTCTTCGTTGAGCGGCAGGCCATAGAAGCGTGGGCCGTTGAGCGAGCAGAAAGCCTCGAAGTGCTCCAGTGCGCCGAGCTGTTCGAAGACCGCTGCGTAAGCCGGGATGGCATTCGGCGCATTGAAGCAGCCGGCGCAGCCGCAGCTGGACTCTTTGCGATGCTTGAGGTGCGGCGCGGAGTCGGTGCCGAGGAAGAAACGGTCCGAGCCGCTGGCAACCGCCTGACGCAGCGCCTCCTGATGGACGTTGCGCTTGAGGATCGGTAGGCAGAACAGGTGTGGGCGAATGCCGCCGACCAGCATGTGGTTGCGGTTGAACATCAGGTGTTGCGGCGTGATGGTGGCGCCGAGGAAACGGTTGCCTGCCTGCACGTACTGTGCCGCTTCTTTGGTGGTGATGTGCTCGAAGACGATTTTCAGTTCCGGGAAGTGACGGCGGATAGGCTCCATCACCTGTTCGATAAAGCGCGCCTCGCGGTCGAAGATATCCACGGCAGGATCGGTCACTTCGCCGTGGATAAGCAAAGGCATGCCGATTTTTTGCATTTGCTCGAACAGTGGGTAAATGCCGGTCACGTCGCTGACGCCGTGGCTGGAGTTGGTGGTGGCGTTGGCCGGATACAGCTTGGCGGCGGTAAACACCCCTTGCTCGAAACCGCTGACCAGTTCACTGGCCGCCAGAGAGTTGGTCAGGTAACAGGTCATCAGCGGAGTGAAGTTGTGACCCTGCGGCACCGCCGCCAGAATCCGATCGCGGTAGGCGCGTGCGGCGGCCACGGTCGTCACGGGCGGAACCAGGTTCGGCATCACGATCGCCCGGCCAAATACCTGGCTGGTATAGGGCACCACCGTTTTCAGCATCTCATCGTCACGCAGGTGGATATGCCAGTCGTCTGGGCGGCGGATTTTCAGAACTTGAGGTTGTGCGGTCATCTAGCTAGGCTCCGGCGGTCAAATACGTCTAATGAAAAGCGAATAATGGGTTTATTCACGCCGGGGTGTAAGGATAAGCGGAAAGTGCCGCAGATGCATCTGTTTGTTGGCGACAAGTTGAAATCAACGGCGCAGCAGGCGCATAGTGACAAGGATTTCAACGATGCCGACGCCAATACCGTCGACTTTCATCAAGTGGAAAGGGAGAAAACAATGGAAGTACGCGTTATCGCCACCCTGCAAGCGAAAGCGGGATTTGAGGCCGCAGTCAGTGAAGCGGTGCACGACATTCTCGAGCCGAGCCGCCAGGAGCTGGGCAACCTGCAATATGATTTGCATCGCGATCTGGAAAAGCCGGGCACCTTCGTGTTCTTTGAGCGTTGGGCCAGCAGCGAAGCGCTGGATAAGCATAATGAGACGGCGCATTTTCAGCAGTTCGTCAGTCGACTTGACGGCAAGTTGGATGTTCTGGACATCAAGAAACTGAAAAAGATCGCCTGAGCTTTTTACAGGCAAGAAAAAACCCGCCGATGGCGGGTTTTTTTAGGGTTGCAGATTAACTTATTCGTTAACCGGCTGCGGCTTTGTGGCAGGCGCGGTGGCCTGGCTCACTGCCGAGTGACCACCGGCTGAACCTTTGCCTTCAAAGTTGAAGGAAGGGCGCTGCCAGTTGCTGTGCTTGCGTTCTTCCGGCACGTAGGCTGGCGCAGGCGCTTTAGTCATCGGCGCAGTGGCGATGTGTTTGTACAGCGCGTCCTGCACGGCTTTCACCGGCGCCGGCTGCTGCGCAACTGCAGGTGCAGGTTCTGCGGCGATTGGCGCTGGGGCTTTTTCGACCGGAGCAGCTTCCACGGAGGTTGCCGCAGGTGCGGCTTCTACCACTGGCGTTTCTTCCGCTGGCGTGGCTTCTACCACCGGTGCAACTTCGACCACAGGCTCGTCTTCCGTTGGCGCAGGTTCAACCACGGGCTCTACAGCTACGGTTTCAGCTACCGGCTCGGCTTCCACTGCAGGGGCAGTCTCTTCCACTTTCGGCTGTTCAACTGCAACAGTTGCCGGGGCGGTTTCCACCGGCGCCGGGATTTCCTCGGCCGGAGTGGCTACAACCGGTGCTACGACTGCAGCTTCTTCCGTTACGGTAACGCTAGCAGTCTCAACGGCGGCTTCGGGTGCCGGTTCGTTGACGCTGGCCGTGGTCTGAGTGTCTTCCACGGTAACGCTGTGCTGTTCAACCGCTGCGGCGACAACCGGCGCCTGCTCTACGGCTTCGGTTTGCACTTCGGCTTCTTCAACCTGAGCGACCGGGTAGCTTACCCATACTTTGCCTGATGCCATTTCCGGCGAAGCGAACGCGCCCGCCAACGGCATTGGGGATTGCAGCGGGTAACGCTCATCGCGGTAACGACGGCGACGCTGGCCGCTGACGCGCAGGTGACGCGGTGAACGACGGGAACGACGCGGCATGCCTTCGCCGTTGCCGCGGCTTTCGCCCTGGGCATCGTCTTCCGGCTGTGCGGCAACGGTTTCCGGCAACAGCTTGACGCTATCGTCGGCGGTCGGCTGCGCGTCTTCGGCTTTCGCTACCGGCGCTTTCGGCGCCAACAGCTCTTCCGCTGCACGCTGCAGCTCTTCTTCCGCAGACAGGATACGCACTTTCTGCGACAGAGGGCGGCGCTGACGGCGCTGCATGTTCTGCTGCTGGCGCTCTTCCTGCTCTTCGTCGGTACTCTCGACTGCGTCAACGCTTTCCAGCGCTTTCACTTCCTGCTGAGCCTGACGTTTCTCTTCCTGACGACGACGCTGGCGTTCAGCACGCTGCTCACGGCGTTGCTGCTGATCTTCGCGCGGCGCTTTAGCACCTTCTTCCGAAGCGGTTTCCTCCGCTACCGGCGCGTTCTGCTGCTGGTTGCGGCGGTTACGGCGCTGTTCATCGCGGGATTCACGCGATTCACGGCCTTCACGGTTCTCACGCGGTTCACGGTTATCGCGCTCGCGATTGTCACGGCCTTCACCGCGCTCTTTACGCTCGCCGCGTTCCGGGCGATCGCCACGGTCGCTACGCTCACCGCGCTCTTTACGGCCGGTGCCTTGACGGCGCTGACCGCGACGATCCTGACGACGGTTCTCACCGTTGCCTTCCGCCTTCGGCGTTTCGGCCGGTTTGGCTTCTTCGACGGCAGGTTGTTCTTCACCGGCGAACAAGTTCTTCAGACCACCGAACAGGCGGCCCAGGAAGCCCGGTTTAGCGGCGGCCGGCGCTGCGGCTTTAGTCTTGGCGGCTGCAGCGGCAGGTTTGGCAACGGCGACGGGTTCTTCAGCCGGCGGCGGCACATCGGCGGACAGGGAGAAGGAAGCCAGGGCCGGTTGCTCCGGACGCTTGCGTTCCATCGGCGCATCTTCCAGCGGACGCTCCATGTCTTCTTCGTGCAGTTTCGGCAGCAGGTAGCTGAGGGTAGAGGTTTCCTCGCCCTTGCGCACGCGCAGCACCGAGTAGTGCGGGGTTTGCATTTCATCGTTCGGCACGATGACGGCTTTCACGCCACCCTGACGTTTTTCGATCGCGCTGACGGATTCGCGCTTTTCGTTCAGCAGGTACGAAGCGACCTGAACCGGCACGATAGCGTGAACTTCTTTGGTGTTTTCCTTCAGCGCTTCTTCTTCGATCAGGCGCAGGATGGACAGCGCCAGCGATTCGTTGTCGCGGATGGTACCGGTGCCGTTACAGCGTGGGCACACGTGGTGGCTGGACTCACCCAGCGACGGGCTGAGGCGCTGGCGTGACATTTCCAGCAGGCCGAAGCGGGAGATGCGGCCGATTTGGATGCGCGCGCGGTCTTGACGCACGGCGTCGCGCAAGCGGTTTTCCACTTCGCGCTGGTGGCGTACCGGCGTCATGTCGATGAAGTCGATGACGATCAGGCCGCCGAGGTCGCGCAGGCGCAGCTGGCGAGCGATCTCGTCCGCCGCTTCCAGGTTGGTGTTGAACGCCGTCTCTTCGATATCGCCGCCGCGGGTTGCGCGTGCGGAGTTGATGTCGATGGCGGTCAGCGCTTCGGTACTGTCGATGACGATCGAGCCGCCGGACGGCAGGCGCACTTCGCGCTGGAAGGCGGATTCGATCTGCGATTCGATCTGATAGTGGCTGAACAGAGGAATTTCACCGCTGTACAGTTTGATTTTGCTGCTGAAATCCGGGCGGCCCAGCGCAGCGATGTGCTCTTTGGCCAGATCGAGAATTTTCGGGTTGTCGATCAGGATTTCGCCGATGTCCGGGCGCAGGTAATCGCGGAAGGCACGCACGATAACGTTGCTTTCCTGGTGGATCAGGAACGGTGCAGGGCGGCCTTCGGCGGCTTTTTTAATCGCTTCCCAGTGCTTCAGACGGAAGGAGAGATCCCACTGCAGCGCGTCGGCGGATTTGCCTACGCCCGCGGTGCGAACGATCAGGCCCATGCCGTCTGGCAGTTGCAGCGAAGAGAGCGCTTCTTTCAGCTCGGTACGATCGTCACCCTCGATGCGGCGAGAAATACCGCCGGCGCGCGGGTTGTTCGGCATCAGCACCAGATAGCTGCCCGCCAGGCTGATGAAGGTGGTCAAGGCGGCGCCTTTGTTGCCACGTTCTTCTTTGTCTACCTGAACGATGACTTCCTGGCCTTCGCGCAGCACATCTTTGATGTTCGGGCGGCCATGGGAAGAGTAATTGCTAGGGAAGTATTCGCGGGCGATTTCTTTAAGAGGGAGGAAACCATGTCGTTCTGCGCCGTAGTCCACGAACGCTGCTTCAAGACTTGGTTCAATGCGGGTGATTTTGCCTTTGTAAATATTCGCTTTTTTCTGCTCATGACCCGGACTTTCGATATCCAAATCATACAGCCGCTGTCCATCTACGAGGGCAACACGCAACTCTTCCTGCTGAGTTGCGTTAATCAACATTCTTTTCATCTTAACTTACTCGTTATTTTTACATTATCGACAAAGCTGCGGGCAAAATAACCTCATGGCCGGAGTTAAACCGAAAGCCCCGTGTCTTCTCGCAAAGCCGTCAACCTCACGGTTGTCGCCTGCATAGGGGCGCATTATCTCGGTAAGCCTGCTTTTCTTTGTGAAAGACAGCACTTTTACTAGGGGAATAGCCTCTGATTTACGTCGACAGATCTGATTCCATTTGCCGGCCAAGCTGCAACCCGCAGCCCGCTAATTGTTTGATTTCGCATTACGTCTTACGCCATTGCTGCGTTTTTGCGCAATCAGACAAATTTTATAATTCCACCGTTTTCCCTGTTTAACGAGAATCAACGCGGAAAGTGACTGCATTATTCCACTGCTGATGCCGTTATAGCAAGGTGACTTTTCCTTAACTGCGGAAGAAATCGCAAACGTTCAAATCGGCTTGCTGCCTTATTGTCCGCTGGGGTTTCGCCCGCCGTCAGAGAGACAGTTAAGCACAGAAAAAGATGTGGCGCTATTCACGCGCTCTATTTAGAATCCCGCACCATGAAAACGAACAATCCAGCAGTACAATTCATCACGATTTCCGACGACGAAGCCGGTCAGAGAATCGACAACTTTCTGCTCGCTCGCCTGAAAGGCGTGCCGAAGAGCATGATTTATCGCATCGTGCGTAAAGGCGAGGTGCGGGTTAACAAAGGGCGCATCAAGGTCGAATACAAATTGGCGGCCGGCGACGTGGTGCGCGTACCACCGGTGCGCGTAGCCGAGCGCGAAGAGGCGCCGGTGTCGGCGAAGCTGGATAAAGTGGCCGCATTGGCAGACTGCATCCTGTATGAAGACGACCACCTGCTGATCCTCAACAAACCTTCCGGCACCGCGGTGCACGGCGGCAGCGGCCTGAGCTTCGGCGTGATTGAAGGGCTGCGCGCGCTGCGCCCGGAAGCCCGCTTCCTGGAGCTGGTGCATCGCCTGGATCGCGACACCTCCGGCGTGCTGCTGGTCGCCAAGAAGCGTTCGGCGCTGCGTTCGCTGCATGAACAGCTGCGGTTGAAAGGCATGCAGAAAGATTATCTGGCGCTGGTGCGCGGCCAATGGCAGTCCCACTGCAAGGCCGTACAGGCGCCGCTGCTGAAAAACATTCTGCAAAGCGGCGAACGTATCGTGCGCGTCAACAGCGAAGGCAAGCCTTCGGAAACCCGCTTCAAGGTGGAGGAGCGCTACGAATTCGCCACCCTGGTGAAGGCCAGCCCGATAACCGGGCGTACTCACCAGATCCGCGTGCACACGCTGCATGCCGGGCATCCGATCGCTTTTGACGATCGCTATGGCGACCGCGAGTTCGATCGTCAGCTGGCGGGTACCGGCCTGAAGCGGCTGTTCCTGCACGCTGCGGCGCTGCGCTTCGAGCATCCGTCCACCGGCGAAACGATGCGCATCGAAGCGCCGATGGATGAAGAACTGCGTCACTGCCTGCAGGTGCTGCGCCAGCAGGCGACCAAATAATCCGTGTCAGACCAGCGGGTTGATGCCTTCAGCCCGCAACATCTCCAACAGCGCGATCAACGGCAGGCCGATCAGGGTGTTCGGGTCCCGGCCTTCCAGCCTGTCGAACAGCGCGATCCCCAATCCCTCGCTCTTGAAACTGCCCGCGCAGTTCAGCGGTTGCTCCAGACGTACATAGGCGGCGATCTCCGCTTCGCTCAGCGCGCGAAAATGCACGTGGAACGGCTCGCACAGGGCCTGCAGTTGCTTGCTGCGGCCGTTGTACAGCGCCAGGCCGGTATAAAAGGTCACGGCCTGGCCGCTTGCCTGGCGCAGCTGCGCGCGGGCGTTTTCCTCGGTATGGGGCTTGCCGGTGATGTTGCCATCGATCACGCAGACCTGATCGGAACCGATGATCAGATGCTCGGGGTAGGCGAGGGCCAGCGCCTGAGCCTTCGCTGCCGCCAGGCGCAGCACCAGCGCTTCGGCGCTTTCGCCCGGCAATGGGGTTTCATCCACCTGCGGCGCGGCGCAGTCGAACGGCAGCTGCAGCTTCTCCAGCAGCATTTTTCGATAGGGGGAGGTGGAGGCTAAAAGCAATCTCTGCATAATTTTTTTCGCAAACCGTAGCGTAAATAGGTACGGCATTTTAAACTGTCGGCCGCTGTGGAAGCGAATATTGGTGAAAGGAGCCGTTTTACGGCCTTTTTCTTTGACTCTATGTCGTTACAAAGTTAATATGCGCGCCCTATGCAAAAGGTAAAATTACCCTTGACCATTGATGCGGTACGTACCGCTCAGAAACGCCTGGACTATGCTGGTGTCTATGCGCCTGAGCAGGTTACTCGTGTTGCCGACTCCGTGGTCAGTGTGGACAGTGATGTTGAGGTGTCGTTGTCGTTTAATATCGACAATCAACGCCTCGCGGTGATAACAGGGCATGCGGACGTCACGGTAACGTTGATGTGCCAACGCTGTGGAGTCCCGTTCGAACATCAGGTTCACACAACATATTGTTTTAGCCCGGTCGTCAATGATGAGCAGGCTGAGGCATTACCGGAAGCGTACGAACCGATCGAAGTTGACGAGTTTGGCGAAGTCGATCTGTTGGCAATGATTGAAGACGAAATTATTCTTTCACTGCCTGTCGTTCCGGTACATGAATCTGAACACTGTGAAGTGTCCGAAGCGGACATGGTATTTGGCCAACTGCCTCCCGAGGCGGAGAAACCGAATCCGTTTGCCGTATTAGCCAGTTTAAAGCGTAAGTAATTGAGGAGTAAGGTCCATGGCCGTACAACAGAATAAACCAACCCGTTCCAAGCGTGGCATGCGTCGTTCGCACGATGCTCTGACCACGACTACTCTGTCTGTAGACAAAGTATCCGGTGAAACTCACCGTCGTCACCACATCACTGCCGACGGTTTCTACCGCGGTCGCAAGGTTATCGGCTAAGTAGCGATACCTTGACTCGTCTAACCCTGGCGTTAGATGCAATGGGCGGGGACTTCGGTCCCTGCGTCACAGTGCCTGCTTCGTTGCAGGCACTGGCCTCTAATTTACAGCTTCATCTCCTGCTGGTCGGCAATCCCGACGCTATCTCCCCTTTGCTTGCCCATGCCGATCCGGTTCTTCTGGAGCGTCTGCAAGTCGTGCCCGCCGAGTCTGTGATCGCCGGCGACGCAAAACCTTCACAAGCGATACGCGCCAGCCGCGGCACGTCGATGCGCATTGCGCTCGAACAGCTCAGCATCGGCAACGCGCAGGGCTGCGTCAGCGCCGGCAATACCGGCGCGCTGATGGGATTGGCGAAGCTGTTGGTCAAGCCGTTGGAGGGCATTGAGCGCCCGGCGCTGATGACGGCGATCCCGAACCAGCAGCGCAGCAAAACCGTGGTGCTGGATCTGGGCGCCAACGTCGAGTGCGACAGCACCATGCTGGTGCAGTTTGCCGTGATGGGCGCGGTGATGGCGGAAGAGGTGATCGGCATTGCGCAACCGCGGGTGGCGCTGCTGAATATTGGCGAAGAAGAGACCAAAGGCCTGGATAATATCCGCGAAGCGGCCGCTGTGCTAAAAAATACTCCGGCAATCAACTATATTGGTTACCTGGAAGGAAACGAACTGCTCACCGGCAAGACCGACGTGTTGGTCTGCGATGGCTTCGTGGGCAACGTCACCCTGAAAACCATGGAAGGGGTGGTCAGGGTATTCTTATCGCTGCTGAAATCGTCCGGCGACGGAAACAAGCAAGCGTGGTGGCTGAAATTGTTGGGCCGTTGGTTGCAAAAACGGGTGGTTAAGCGGTTCGGCCACCTGAACCCCGACCAGTATAATGGCGCATGTCTGTTAGGATTGCGCAGCACCGTAGTCAAGAGCCACGGCGCTGCGAACCCTCACGCGTTTGCAGTCGCAATCGAACAGGCTGTGCAGGCGGTGCAGCGGCAAGTCCCGGAAAGGATTGCTGCGCGCCTTGAGGCTGTATTACCTAAGAGTGACTGATCGTACATGTATACAAAGATTCTCGGTACGGGGAGTTATTTGCCCGTACAAGTGCGCACCAATGCTGATTTGGAAAAAATGGTGGATACCTCTGACGAATGGATCGTCACGCGTACCGGTATCCGCGAACGTCGCATCGCCGCTGCGGATGAAACCGTCGCGACGATGAGCTTCCAGGCCGCTGAGAAAGCGCTGGAAATGGCAGGTGTGGCTAAAGAAGACATTGGGCTTATCGTCGTGGCGACCACCACCACGACTCACGCATTCCCGAGCGCGGCGTGCCTGGTGCAGCAAATGCTGGGCATCAAAGACTGCGCGGCGTTCGATCTGGCTGCGGCCTGCGCCGGCTTTACTTATGCGCTCAGCGTGGCCGATCAGTACGTGAAAAACGGCGCGGTCAAACATGCGCTGGTTATCGGCGCGGACGTCTTGTCGCGCACGCTGGATCCTGAAGATCGCGGCACCATCATTCTGTTTGGCGATGGCGCGGGTGCGGTGGTGCTGGGGGCGTCTGAAGCGCCGGGCATTCTGTCTACCCATCTGCATGCCGACGGCAGCTACGGCAGCCTGCTGACGCTGCCGTACAAGGATCGTCAGAATCAAGACAAGCCGGCCTATGTCACCATGGCGGGCAACGAAGTCTTCAAGGTTGCGGTTACCGAACTGGCGCGCATCGTCGACGAGACGCTGCAGGCCAACAACATGGACCGTAGCGAGCTGGATTGGCTGGTGCCGCACCAGGCCAACCTGCGCATCATCAGCGCAACGGCGAAAAAGCTGGGCATGGGGATGGACAAAGTGGTGGTGACGCTCGATCGTCACGGCAACACGTCTGCCGCCTCGGTGCCTTCCGCACTGGACGAAGCGGTGCGTGACGGGCGAATTCAGCGTGGCCAACTGGTGCTGCTGGAAGCCTTTGGCGGCGGCTTTACCTGGGGCTCGGCGCTGGTTCGTTTCTGATTTGGACAGGAAGAAAAAATGACGCAATTTGCTTTTGTTTTCCCGGGCCAGGGGTCGCAGACCGTTGGCATGCTGGCCGAGTTGGCCGCACAGTTCCCGATCGTCGAAGAAACCTTTGGCGAGGCTTCTTCCGCCCTGGGTTACGACCTGTGGCAGCTGGTGCAGCAAGGCCCGGTGGAAGAACTGAACAAAACCTGGCAGACCCAACCGGCTCTGCTGGCTGCCTCGGTGGCGATTTTCCGCGTTTGGCAGCAGCAGGGCGGTAAAGCGCCTGCGCTGATGGCGGGTCACAGCCTGGGCGAATACTCGGCGCTGGTCTGCGCCGGCGTGCTGGACTTCAAGGCGGCGATCCGTCTGGTCGAGCTGCGCGGCAAGCTGATGCAGGAAGCAGTGCCGGAAGGTACCGGCGCGATGTACGCCATCATCGGTCTGGACAACGACGCGATCGCTAAGGCGTGCGAAGAATCCGCGCAGGGGCAGGTGGTTTCTCCGGTCAACTTCAACTCGCCGGGCCAGGTGGTCATCGCCGGCAACAAAGAAGCGGTTGAACGCGCAGGCGCCGCCTGTAAAGCTGCCGGCGCCAAACGTGCGCTGCCGCTGCCGGTGAGCGTGCCTTCGCACTGTGCGCTGATGAAGCCGGCCGCCGACAAGCTGGCCGTGGCGCTGCAGGACATCACCTTCAACGCGCCGCAGGTGCCGGTGGTGAACAACGTCGACGTGCGCACCGAAAACGATCCGGAAGCGATCCGCAGCGCGCTGGTGCGTCAGCTGTACAGCCCGGTGCGTTGGACCGAAAGCGTAGGGTTTATCGCAGCACAGGGAGTGACGTCGCTGCTGGAAGTGGGGCCGGGCAAAGTGCTGACCGGTCTGACTAAACGTATTGTTGACACCCTGACGGCTGCGGCGGTGAACGACACCGCCAGCCTGTCGGCGGCGCTTGAACAATAAAGAGGAAAATGATGAGCTTCGAAGGTAAAATCGTTCTGGTCACCGGCGCAAGCCGCGGTATTGGCCGAGCTATTGCAGAAACGTTTGTGGCACGCGGCGCCAAAGTGATCGGTACCGCGACCAGCGAGAGCGGCGCTGAAGCGATCAGCAGCTACCTGGGTGCAAACGGCAAAGGGTTTATGTTGAACGTTGTTGATGCGCAATCTATCGACAGCGTGCTGGCATCGATTCGCGCCGAATTTGGCGAAATCGACATTTTAGTGAATAATGCCGGCATTACGCGTGATAACCTGCTGATGCGTATGAAGGATGACGAGTGGGAGGATATCCTCGACACCAACCTGACTTCCGTATTCCGCCTGTCAAAAGCGGTAATGCGCGCTATGATGAAAAAGCGGTTTGGCCGTATCATCACCATCGGTTCCGTCGTCGGCACCATGGGGAACGCAGGGCAGGCGAACTACGCGGCGGCTAAAGCCGGCCTGATTGGTTTTAGCAAATCTTTGGCACGTGAAGTTGCTTCACGTGGCATTACGGTCAACGTCGTGGCACCTGGCTTTATTGAGACGGACATGACACGGGCGTTGACAGATGATCAACGCGCAGGCATTTTGTCATCAGTTCCAGCCAACCGGCTGGGCGATGCTAAAGAAATCGCCAGCGCTGTTGCATTTTTGGCCTCTGATGAGGCCGGCTACATCACCGGTGAAACGTTACATGTCAATGGCGGCATGTACATGATTTAAAAAATGTGAAAACCATTTGCGTTATTTGAGGCAAAAACCGCAAAATAGCGTAAAATCGTGGTTTGACCAGCCGGGATTTAGTTGCATCTTTTTCAGCATTTTATACACTACGAAAACCATCGCGAAAGCGAGTTTTGATAGGAAATTTAAGAGTATGAGCACTATCGAAGAACGCGTTAAGAAAATCATTGTTGAGCAACTGGGTGTTAAACAGGAAGAAGTTTTGAACAACGCTTCTTTCGTTGAAGATCTGGGCGCTGATTCTCTTGACACCGTTGAGCTGGTAATGGCACTGGAAGAAGAATTCGACACCGAGATTCCAGACGAAGAAGCTGAGAAGATCACTACTGTTCAGGCAGCTATTGATTTCATCAACGCCAGCCAGCAGTAAGAGAACATATCTAGGCGGTCGTTCGACCGCCTAAGTTTTTTCTATCCCTAGTGTCATATTTTTCCCTCCCTGGAGGACAAACGTGTCTAAGCGTCGAGTAGTTGTGACCGGACTGGGCATGTTGTCTCCTGTCGGCAATACGGTAGAGTCCACGTGGAACGCTCTTCTTGCCGGTCAGAGTGGCATCAGCCTGATCGACCATTTCGATACCACTGCCTATGCGACCAAGTTTGCTGGCCTGGTAAAGAATTTTAATTCTGAGGATTTCATCTCCCGCAAAGATGCGCGCAAGATGGATGCCTTTATCCAGTACGGTATCGCTGCCGGCATGCAAGCCATGCAGGATGCAGGTCTGGACATCACCGAGGCTAACGCCAGCCGTATTGGAGCCGCGATCGGTTCCGGCATCGGCGGCCTGGGTTTGATCGAAGAAAACCACAGTTCACTGGTTAACGGTGGCCCACGGAAAATCAGTCCGTTCTTCGTGCCCTCCACCATCGTGAATATGATTGCAGGCCACCTGACAATCATGTACGGCATGCGTGGCCCAAGCATTTCCATCGCCACCGCCTGTACTTCAGGTGTGCACAACATCGGCCATGCAGCGCGTATCATTGCTTACAATGATGCTGACGTGATGCTGGCCGGTGGGGCAGAGAAAGCCAGCACCCCATTGGGCGTCGGCGGCTTTGGCGCAGCGCGCGCCCTGTCCACCCGTAATGACAACCCGCAGGCGGCGAGCCGTCCGTGGGATAAAGACCGCGACGGCTTCGTGCTGGGCGACGGCGCCGGCATGATGGTGCTGGAAGAGTACGAACACGCGAAAAAACGCGGCGCGAAAATCTATGCCGAAGTGGTTGGCTTTGGGATGAGCAGCGATGCTTATCACATGACGTCACCACCGGAAAACGGCGCAGGCGCTGCGCTGGCGATGGAAAATGCCCTGCTTGACGCCGGTGTGACCCCGTCACAAATCGGTTACATCAACGCGCACGGCACCTCTACGCCGGCGGGCGACCAGGCGGAAGCGCAGGCGGTGAAATCCGTCTTCGGCGCTGATGCCCAGCGCGTGCTGGTGAGCTCGACCAAATCGATGACCGGCCACCTGTTGGGTGCGGCGGGCGCGATCGAGTCCATCTTCACCGTGCTGGCGCTGCGCGATCAGGCGGTACCGCCAACCATCAACCTGGATAACCCGGATGAAGGTTGCGATCTGGACTTCGTGCCTCACGAAGCGCGCCAGGTCAGCGATATGGAGTTCACCCTGTGCAACTCCTTCGGCTTCGGCGGCACCAATGGCTCGCTGATCTTCCGCCGAGTGTAACTCGCGCGGTTGTTCGCTGATGAAAAGCCCGGTTTTTTAACCGGGCTTTTTTACGCCTGGCGTCCGGCCGTCAGCAGGGCTGCGTATTGCCTCGTCGCCTGCTATTCTGCGAGCGTAATGAAATCACCCGGCAACAGGAGGAAGCATGTACTGGATTAACGGACAACGCCACGATGCGCTGGCGCCGAGCGATCGTGGCCTGCAGTTCGGCGATGGCTGCTTTACTACCGCCCGGGTTATCGACGGTAAAATCGAGCTGCTGCCCTGGCATCTGGAGCGGCTGCAGCAAGCGGCACAGAGGCTGATGCTGCCCACTACCGATTGGGCCGCTTTCGAGCGCGAGATGGCTCAGGCGGCCGAATCAATTCCGCTCGGCGTGGTCAAAGCGATACTGACGCGCGGCAGCGGCGGGCGGGGCTACAGCCCGACGGGGTGCGAAAATCCAACGCGCATCGTCGCCCGCAGCAGCTACCCTGCGCACTATTTGCAGTGGCGCGAGCAGGGCATCACGCTTGCGCTCAGCCCGGTGGCGCTGGCGCGCAATCCGCTGCTGGCGGGGTTGAAGCATTTGAACCGCCTGGAGCAGGTGCTGATCCGCGCGCATCTTGACCAGACGGCCGCCGACGAGGCACTGGTGCTTGACACTGCCGGTATGCTGGTGGAATGCTGTGCGGCTAATTTGTTCTGGCGTAAGGGAAAAGCGGTGTTTACCCCGGACCTGAGCCAGGCGGGCGTCGCGGGCCTGATGCGGCGGCGGGTGATCGCGCTGCTGGCGGGCTCGGAATACCGTCTGCACTGCGTCAGCGAACCGCTGGAGACGCTGGCCGATGCCGACGAAGTCCTGGTGAGCAACGCGCTGATGCCGCTGCTGCCGGTAAACGTTGCTCAATCATGGCGTTATCATTCGCGCCAGCTGTATGATTTTTTGCGTCCACACTGTTAACCATGGCTGATTGATGAAGAAAAGAAAGCTGAAGGTCCTGTCTGTTATTGTTGTTCTGGTATTGGCGCTGCTGTTTTGGGGCTACCAGAAGATCGAACGCTTTGCCGATACGCCGCTGGCTATCCAGCAAGAAACCATCTTCAAACTGCCTGCCGGCACCGGCCGGGTGGCGCTGGAAGGATTACTGGTGCGCGATAAACTGGTGCGCAACGGCCGCTGGTTCCAGTGGCTGCTGAAACTGGAGCCGGAGCTGGCGGAGTTTAAAGCCGGTACCTACCGGTTCACGCCGGGCATGACGGTGCGCCAGATGCTGAAACTGTTGGCCAGTGGCAAAGAGGCGCAGTTCACCGCACGCTTTATTGAAGGCTCACGACTGCGTGATTGGCAGCAGGTGCTGCAGCAGTCCAAATACCTGAAACACACCCTGGCGGGCAAGAGCGACGCGGAGATCGCCACAGCGCTCGGTATTGCGGCAGGAGAAACCCCGGAAGGGCATTTGTACCCGGATACCTATCAGTATACCGCCGGCATGAGCGACATCGCGCTGCTCAAACGCGCGCACGTGCGCATGAATAAAGCGCTGCAGGCCGCCTGGGCCGGCCGCGACACCAGCCTGCCGTATAAAACGCCGGAAGAGTTGCTGACCATGGCCTCGATCGTCGAGAAAGAGACCGCGGTGCCGGAAGAGCGTAGCAAGGTGGCGTCGGTGTTCGTCAACCGTTTGCGCATCGGCATGCGCCTGCAGACCGATCCGACGGTGATCTACGGCATGGGCGAAAGCTATAATGGCAACATCACGCGCAAGGATCTGGAGACGCCGACGCCTTACAACACCTATGTGATCGCCGGCCTGCCGCCAACGCCGATCGCCATGCCGGGCGAGGCCTCGTTGCAAGCGGCCGCCAATCCGGCCAAAACGCCATATCTCTATTTTGTCGCCGACGGCAAGGGTGGGCATACCTTCACCACCAATCTGGCGAGCCATAACCAGGCGGTGCGCGTGTACCGTCAGGCGTTAAAGGAAAAGAATGAAAAGTAAATTCGTTGTAATCGAAGGGCTGGAAGGCGCGGGCAAAACCACAGCGCGTGACACGGTAGTCAATGTGCTGCGCGAACATGGCATCAACGACATCGTTTTCACCCGCGAACCGGGCGGCACACCGCTGGCGGAGAAGCTGCGCGAACTGTTCAAACGCGGCATCGACGGCGAATTGCCGACCATCAAGGCCGAAGTCTTGATGCTGTACGCTGCGCGCGTGCAGCTGGTGGAAACCGTGATCAAACCCGCCCTCGCGCGTGGTGCCTGGGTGGTGGGCGACCGCCACGATCTCTCTTCACAGGCTTACCAGGGCGGCGGCCGCGGTGTGGACCCACAGCTGATGAGCTCGCTGCGCGACACCGTACTGGGGGATTTCCGCCCGGATTTGACGGTTTATCTCGATCTGCCTCCGCTGGTCGGCTTGCAACGCGCACAGGCGCGCGGCCAGCTGGATCGCATCGAACAGGAGGCGCTGCCGTTCTTCGAACGCACCCGCGCTCGCTATCTTGAGCTGGCGGCGCAGGATGAAACGATCGTTACCGTTGACGCCGCCCAGCCGCTGGAACAGGTGACCGCGGCGATCCGCGACTGCGTCGGCCACTGGCTGCGGCAGCAGGAAGGCGCATAATGAACTGGTACCCGTGGCTGAATGGCCCTTATCGCCAGCTGATTGGGCAGTACGCCGACGGTCGCGGCCACCATGCGCTGCTGCTGCATGCGGCGGCGGGCAATGGTGACGATGCGCTGGCCTACGGCCTGAGCCGTTGGTTGATCTGCCAACAGCGCAACGGCGAAAAAAGCTGCGGCGAGTGCCACAGCTGCCGGCTGATGCTGGCGGGGAATCACCCGGATTATCACGTGCTGGCGCCGGAAAAGGGCAAGAGCAACCTGGGTATCGAACCGATCCGCCAGGTGATTGAAACGCTGTACGCCCACGCGCAGCAGGGCGGCGCCAAGGTGATTTGGCTGCCGCAGGCGGAACAGTTGACCGAGGCGGCGGCCAACGCACTGCTTAAAACGCTGGAAGAGCCGCCGGAGAAAACCTATTTTCTGCTGGGTTGCCGTGAGCCGTCGCGGCTGATGGCGACGCTGCGCAGCCGCTGTCTTTATTGGCATTTGGCCAGCCCGGATGAGCAGCTCAGCCTGCAGTGGCTGGGCCGGCAGGCGGCCGGTTCTCAGACAGACCGCCTCACGGCGCTGCGCCTGCACGACGGCGCGCCGCTGGCCGCCGAACAGCTGTTACAGCCGCAGCAGTGGCAACAGCGCAGCGCCCTGTGCACCGCGTTGAGCGCCGCGCTGCCGCAGCGCGATATGCTGTCGCTGTTGCCGGTGCTGAACCATGAAGATGTCGCCGAGCGCCTGCACTGGTTGTGCGCGCTGTTGGTGGACGCGATGAAGTGGCAGCAGGGCGCGCATCACTATGTATTGAATCAGGATCAGCAACCACTGGTGCATCAGCTGGCCAGCGTGCTGAGCAGCGCCTCGCTGCAGCAGATCGTGCAGCAGTGGCTGACCTGCCGCCATCAGCTGCTCAGCGTGGTGGGTGTCAATCGCGAGCTGCTGCTGACCGAACAGTTACTTCGCTGGGAACAGATGCTTGGCGCCGCCGGCTATTCCCACCCTCATTCGCTGTAAAGTAAAAGAGTTAAAAATTATGTTGTTAGTCGATTCTCATTGCCACCTTGACAGTCTGGATTATCAAACGCTGCATCAGAATGTGGACGATGCGCTGGCCAAAGCCAAAGCGCGCGACGTCGGCTATGTGCTGGCGGTCGCCACCACGCTGCCGGGCTACCGTTCCATGACCGAGCTGATCGGCGAGCGCAACGATGTGGCTTTCTCCTGCGGGGTGCATCCGCTCAATCTGGAAGAGGGGTATGATTACGCCGAGCTGCGTCGCCTGGCGGCGGCGGAGCAGGTGGTAGCGCTGGGAGAGACCGGGCTCGATTACTTCTACCAGAAAGACAATCTTGAGCTGCAGCAGGACTCTTTCCGCGAACATATCCGCATTGGCCGGGATCTGAACAAGCCGGTGATCGTCCATACCCGCGATGCGCGCGCGGACACGCTGGCGATCCTGCGTGAAGAGAACGCACAAGACTGCGGCGGCGTGCTGCACTGCTTCACTGAAGATTTGACCACGGCCGAAGCCTTGCTGGATCTGGGCTTCTACATCTCCTTCTCCGGCATCGTCACCTTCCGCAACGCCGAACAGCTGCGTGAAGTGGCGCGCTACGTGCCGCTGGATCGCATTCTGGTGGAAACCGACTCGCCTTATCTGGCGCCGGTGCCGCATCGCGGTAAAGAAAACCAACCCGCCTATGTGCGCGATGTGGCTGAATACATGGCGGTATTGAAGGGCGTCAACCTGGAACAGCTGGCCGAAGCCACCACCGCCAACTTTTCACGCTTATTTCACCTCGATCTGTGATCTTTGACCTAGGCTATAGCTGTAGGTCATTGTCTGCGTAATTTTTTTTAAGCTCGTAATTAATCACTGAAACGGGTAAGGTTCCCTCCCGTTTCAGGGGGATTGGTGCGTGTTTTTTGGCCGGCTTTGCCAAAAAACGGCCGGTTTATGCAAAGTTGCCGCGGCTCGATCATCGAAACGTGATTGTCATCAAACATTGCGCAGGCTATTTATTTTACTCTGCGTAATAAATTCAAGGGGTGCTCAGACACCCTGAATTGCAGGGGTTTTTCTCCCCCCCTTGCAGCGCGACCAATCGCGACAAGAAGTAGCAAAGCATTATTACTCAGGAGCACACTCAACTATGTTCAAGAACGCATTTGCAAACCTGCAAAAAGTAGGTAAATCGCTAATGCTGCCGGTGTCCGTGTTGCCTATCGCAGGTATCCTGCTGGGCGTCGGTTCCGCCAACTTTAGCTGGCTACCTGCGGTAGTCTCCCACGTGATGGCGGAAGCGGGCGGTTCGGTCTTCGCCAACATGCCGCTGATTTTCGCCATCGGCGTCGCCTTGGGCTTCACCAACAACGACGGCGTTTCCGCGCTGGCGGCGGTGGTGGCTTACGGCATCATGGTGAAAACCATGGCGGTGGTTGCGCCGCTGGTGCTGCACCTGCCGGCTGAAGAGATTGCGGCCAAACACCTGGCGGATACCGGTGTGCTCGGGGGGATTATCTCCGGTGCCATCGCGGCCTATATGTTCAACCGCTTCTTCCGCATTCAACTGCCGGAATACCTGGGCTTCTTTGCCGGTAAGCGCTTCGTGCCGATCATTTCCGGTCTGGCGGCGATCGTTCTGGGCGTAGTGCTGTCCTTCATCTGGCCACCGATTGGTACGGCTATACAGACCTTCTCGCAGTGGGCGGCTTATCAGAACCCGGTCGTGGCCTTCGGCATTTACGGCGTGGTTGAGCGTGCTCTGGTGCCGTTCGGTCTGCACCACATCTGGAACGTACCATTCCAAATGCAAATTGGTGAGTTCACCAACGCGGCGGGCCAGGTATTCCACGGTGATATCCCTCGCTACATGGCGGGTGACCCAACCGCGGGTAAACTGTCCGGCGGCTTCCTGTTCAAAATGTACGGTCTGCCTGCTGCGGCCATCGCCATCTGGCACTCGGCCAAGCCGGAAAACCGCGCGAAAGTCGGCGGCATCATGATCTCCGCCGCGCTGACCTCGTTCCTGACCGGTATCACCGAGCCGATCGAGTTCTCCTTCATGTTCGTCGCGCCGATCCTGTACGTGATCCACGCTATCCTGGCCGGCCTGGCGTTCCCAATCTGTATCCTGTTGGGCATGCGTGACGGCACCAGCTTCTCGCACGGCCTGATCGACTTTATCGTACTGAGCGGCAACAGCAGCAAAATCTGGCTGTTCCCAATCGTCGGCATCGTCTACGGTCTGGTGTACTACACCATCTTCCGCGTGCTGATCGCCAAACTGGATCTGAAAACCCCTGGCCGTGAAGACAGCGCTGCCGAGCAGACTGCGCAGGGCGGTTCCGAAATGTCCGCGGCACTGGTTCAGGCCTTCGGCGGTAAAGAAAACATCACTAACCTGGATGCTTGCATCACCCGTCTGCGCGTCAGCGTGGCCGACGTGTCCAAAGTTGACCAGGCGGGCCTGAAGAAACTGGGCGCAGCCGGCGTAGTCGTCGCTGGCTCCGGCGTGCAGGCCATCTTCGGCACCAAGTCCGACAACCTGAAAACCGATATGGACGAATACATCCGTAATCACTGATTCAGGCAGGGGAGTTATCAAGGGAGGCGAAAGCCTCCCTTTTTTATTGCCTGCCGTCAGGTACCAAGCCGCTGTTCGAGCTCGGCGAGAGAAGGAAGGAACCAGATCTGTTCGCCGCGATTGGCTTCACGCACAAAATCTTGCAGCGCGCAGCTTTGCGCCAGCCAGGGGGTGATATCACCCAGCAGCGTCACGCGCAGGCGGTAGTTGATGAATTTCTGCAATACGGCGCCGGCCACGCCGCTTCTTAGCTGGAAGAAGGCGGCGTCGAGGCGGTTGACGGGGAGGGCAATCATCCCGGCCTCGTGTTCAAAAGCGGGCGCGATAAACAGGCTGACGTCGTTTTCGTCTTTCAACAGCGGCCCGGCTTCGGCGAAAACCACCAGGCGCAGGCCATGAACGTGCTGCACGGCGTAGCTCATCGGCGCCCCGGGAGTCAGGGTTTGACGTGTTGCTGCAAGTAATGCTCGAACACCGCCAGCGTTTCGTCCGAGATATGGTGTTCAATCCCTTCGCTGTCCAGCTCGGCAGTTTCGCTCGGCACCCCGAGGCACATCAGCAGATCGACCACAATGCGGTGACGGCGGCGCACCTTCTGCGCCAGCTGCTCGCCTTCCTCGGTTAAAAACACCCCGCGATAAGGGCGCGATTCCACCAGCCCGGCGCTTTTGAGCCGCGCGATATTTTTGATCGCCGTCGGGTGAGAGACGCCGAAGCGGCGCGCGATATCGGTGGTTCTGGCTTCACGGGTGCTTTGCAGCAAATCGGCGATCAGCTCAACGTAATCTTCGATCAGCGCATTGGACTGCGCTTCGCGGGCGCGGCTAAAACGCAGGGCGTGCTCGGCCTCGTCCGGCATGTCGGTCTGGGCGGGGCGGTCGGCGTTATCTGGCGCGCGGGTAACCATAGCGTGGGGCGTCCTGTAAGCATAAAAATGGCGTCTCCCGGCAATGCGGGGAGGGTTGCCCTAAGTTAGTCCAAATAGCACACATTATCAATTCGATGCCACGCATTGTGGTAGTTAGAAATATCTCTACACAAAGCCCATTAATTTCGCCTGTTGCATAAAGTGTAGCCGATGCTACATTGTCAGCATGATCGGTGGAAAAATAACCAGCAAAAGATTAAGGGTACTTCATGCGAGACGCGGTAACTCCCTCATCGTTAACCGAACGGACCAACATTGCGATTGGTGCCGCCCTTGCCGGGCGCAAGCGCGGCGCTTTTACGCCGCTGCTGTTCGCCGGCCCGGCGGTGATTGCCTCTATTGCCTATATGGACCCCGGTAACTTCGCCACCAACATCCAGGCCGGGGCGAAATACGGCTACAGCCTGCTGTGGGTGGTGGTGATGGCCAACCTGATCGCCATGCTGTTCCAGGCGCTGTCGGCCAAGCTCGGCATCGTCACCAACCGCAATCTGGCGGAGATGTGCCGCGATCAGTTTTCGCGGCCGGTAGTGATCGGCATGTGGCTGCTTAGCGAAGTGGCGGCGATGGCCACCGATCTGGCGGAGTTTCTCGGCGGGGCGATCGCGCTGGCGCTGCTGTTCCACATGCCGCTGCTGGCGGGGATGGGGGTGACGGCGGTGATCACCTATGCGCTGTTGATGGTGGAAAAGAAAGGTTTCCGGCCGGTCGAGCTGATGATCGGCGGCCTGGTAGGCATCATCGCGCTGTGCTACCTGGTGGAGATGTTCATTGTGCCGGTGGACTGGCAGGCGGCCGGGATCGGCATGGTGACGCCGCAACTGCCGGATGCCCAGGCGCTGACCATCGCCGTCGGCATTATCGGCGCCACCGTGATGCCGCACGCCATTTTCCTGCACTCGGGGCTGACCCAGCACCGCAGCCCGGCCAGCGACAACGGCGAGCGGCGCAAGCTGCTGCGTTTCTCCAATATTGAGGTGGTGATCGCGCTGGCGCTCGCCGGGCTGGTGAATATCGCGATGGTGATCATGGCCTCGAGCGCTTTCCACGCCGGTAACAGCGACGTGGCCGAAATTGGCACCGCCTACCATACGCTGACGCCGCTGTTCGGCGCGGCCGCCGCCGGTATCTTCCTGGCGTCGCTGATCGCCTCTGGCATTTCCAGTTCGGTGGTGGGCACCATGGCCGGGCAAATGATCATGCAGGGCTTCGTCGGTTTCCGTATTCCGGTGTGGGTGCGCCGCCTGGTCACCATGGTGCCGGCGTTTATCGTGGTGGCGATGGGCGTCAACGCCACCGACGCGCTGGTCTACAGCCAGGTGGTGCTGAGCCTGGCGCTGCCGGCGCCGATGATCGCGCTGGTGATGTTCACCCGTCGCCGTGACATCATGGGCGAGTTTGCCAACGGCCGCTGGACCAGCCTGGCGGCAGTGGTCGGCACGGTGGTGATCGTGCTGCTTAACGTGGTGTTGCTGTTGCAGACTTTCGGCGTCGATATCCCTGGGTTAGGGTGAGACGCGGGATCGGGGCCCGGCGAATTTGTTGGCGAACAGTTCGCTGATGAAGTCGACGAAAACCCGAATTTTATGGCTGCGATCCCGCAGGCGCGGATAGAGAATATTGATCGGTGCCCCTGTGGGCGCCCACTCCTGCAGTATCGGTTCCAGTTCGCCTGCCTTCAGATAGTTTTCCAGCGTGCAGTCCAGCAAGTAAACCAGGCCGAGGTGGTTCCTGGCCACCTCGCACAGCGATTGTGAATGGTTGAAACTCAGCAGCGGGCTGGGCGCCAGACGGTAGCGCTCGTCACCACGAATGAACTGCCAGTCGTCCGCCGCCGCCGCGCCTGAACGGATAAATCCCAGCCGCTGATGCTGTTGCAGCTGTTCCGGGTGTTCCGGCCGGCCATGGCGCGCAAAATAATCGGGAGACGCACAGCACAAATAGCGTGGTTGCAGCAATTGACGGCTGACCATCTCGGGTATGTGGCCGGCGCCGATGCGAATAAATACGTCGGCGCGATCTTCCGCCGGATTGACCAGGCGATCGCTAACCGACACGCTGAGCTGCAATTCCGGGTATTGCGCCAAAAAAGCCGGGAGCGCCGGAGCGATATGCATGCTGCTGAGCATCGTGGCTATCTCGACCCGCAGCGGTCCTCGCGGTTGTTCAAAATCGCCCGACATGTCGTTTTTCAGCCGGTCAAACTGCTGCAGGATGTCTTGTGCGGTGCGATAGCAACGCTCCCCGGCGCTGGTCAGCGAGAAGCGCCGGGTTGAACGCTTGAACAGGGGTTGCCCGAACTGTTTTTCAAGCTGATTGATGCTGTATGTGACGCTGGCCGGGGAGAGCCCCATTTTGGTTGCCGCCTGGCTGAACCCCTCCATTTCCACCACCTGGCAGAATACGCGCAGCGCGTGCAGTTCATTCATGTTAACGGCTTCCATTATTTAAATTATTAAAAGAGTATTTTTAAATATGCCGGCTGTCAATTTGACGCAGCATTGGATAATTTATTTTCAGCGTTTTTATTTATCTGAAATCGCATCCTGTATTGCCATAATGAAATAATGCCGAAGAGGATATTTATATGAAAAAATTAACTGCCGTATTGTTATTGGCGGGCGCGGGCTTGTGCGGCCAAACTTATGCCGCAAGCAGCGAGGCCGCATCGCAAAGTTACAGGGTTTCCGCAGAGGCGGGCGTCGCGGCCGAACAGAAGGCGGTGTATGAGCTGATAAACCGCTACCAGACAGCGCTTAACGCCGGCGATACGCAAACGATTTTGTCACTTTTTGCGCCAGAAAGTTACTCACAATGGAACGAAAAACCGACGGCGGACAGCAATGAAAAGCGCCGCCAACAATATGATGACTTATTTAAAAACGAGAAATTTGAAACAGAGTTTGCTTATGACAGCGTCAACGTGAACGGGAATATGGCCTATGTGCGCACGCACCATCATCGCGGCGCAACGGTTACCCGAATAAGCGACGGTGCTACCCTGATCGATTTAAACCGTGAAGTATTTGTATTGGAGAAACAGCAGGGCCAATGGAAGATCGTGGTCTACACCTTTAATACCAACCCGATTCAAGGGGTGAGCTGAGAGGGACAGATAAAGGCCGCGCAAGCGGCCTTCTTAGGGTGTCGCGCGCGGTTACAGGTTCCCCACGCCGCCATCCATCTGCAGCTCCGCGCCGACCATAAACGCCGACTCATCCGCCGCCAGAAACACCGCCGCTTTGGCCAGCTCCAGTGCGCTGCCCATGCGGCCGATCGGCACTAGCGCGCGGATATCGTCGCGCAATGCCCGTTCATCCGCTTCCGTCAGCCCCAATTTTCCCAGCGCCGGGGTTTCGGTCGGGCCGGGGCTGAGGCCGTTGACGCGAATGCCGCGCGCGTGCAGCTCGCCGGAGAGCGTTCTGGCCAGAGATAACAAACCGGCTTTGCTGGCGGCGTAGGCGCTGCTTTGCGGCAGACCGATATGGGCGCTGACCGAACCACACAGGATCACCGAGGAAGGGGTGGCCAGCAGCGGTAGCAGCGCCTGGATCAGAAAGAACGGCCCCTTCAGGTTGATGTCCATCAGCCGCTGGTAGCTCTGCTCATCCCACTCCTGCAGCGGGCGGTGCGTGACGTCGCCGGCGTTAACGTACAGCACGTCCAGCCGCGGCCACCGTTGCTCCAACTGCTGCGCCAGCGCACGTTGCTGTGGGATGTCGCCGGCGTCGCTCAGCAGCAACAGCGCGTTGCCCGCCAATGCCTGGCCCGCCGCGTCCAGGGCACGTTGGCTGCGGCCGGTGATCGCCACCGTTGCGCCCTCTGCGATGAATTGGCGGGCGGTTTCCAGCCCGATGCCGCTGGTGCCGCCGGTGATCAATGCGTATTTGCCTTGCAGTCGTGACATAACCGATTCCTCTTTAATGTCTGTTACGGCATTATTTGCGCTATGGTTCCTTTTGCATAGTAGGCACCTTTTGGATACTAAAGGACGAGGTGGGATGAAATGACGGCGCGCGCGCCCTCAGCGGCGAAAAATAATTTGTCGGCGTTGCCGACGGCGGGCGAATCCTGCCCGATGGTGGACTTCGTCAATCTGGTGTCGGGCAAATGGGCGATACCCATCCTGTACCGGCTGATTATGATCGATG
Organism: Serratia sp. CY47280; assembly: GCF_052168655.1. Taxonomy (NCBI): domain Bacteria; kingdom Pseudomonadati; phylum Pseudomonadota; class Gammaproteobacteria; order Enterobacterales; family Yersiniaceae; genus Serratia; species Serratia sp. CY47280. The sequence goes on from NZ_JBJNMG010000001.1 coordinate 65,011, forward strand.
GCCCGGTGCGATTCAGCGAGCTGCAGCGGGCGGTGGCGCCCATTGCGCAAAAAGAGCTGACGCGCCAGCTGCGGCTGTTCGAGCAGCGCGGTCTTGTGACGCGGCAGGTGTATCCCGAAGTGCCGCCGCGGGTGGAGTACCAGGTCACCACGCTCGGCAAATCGCTGCGGCCGACGCTGGACTCGCTGGCCGAGTGGATGCGCCGACATGCCCCGCAGCTGATCGGTAGCTAGTCGCCGATGCCCGGCGGGTTGATGGTTGAGCGCTCGACCTTTTCGTCGCCTTCGCCCCAGCGTTCCAGCACCTGCGCATATTCGCCGCTGACGATCGCGCCATTGATCGCGGCGTTGACGGCGTTCACCAACCCGTTGCCTTTTTTGGTGGTGACCGCGACGTAGGCCACGTTGGGGCCGATGCCGACCATTTTGGTTTTGCCGGTCAGCGCCGCCTTGTAGGCGCCGGTGGAGTGGGGGCCGAAGAACGCATCGGCGCGCCCGGACTGAATGCTGAGGTTGGTGGCGGCGTCGTCGGTCACGTAGATCGGCTGTACCGGCGGCAGCCCGGCGGCGCGATTCTGCTTATCCCATCCCAGCAGAATGTTTTCCTGATTGGTGCCGGATCCGACGATGATCCGCAGCCCGGCTACGTCCTGCGGGCGATTGATCGAGGTGATATGGCTGGTGGATTTGACGTAAAAGCCCAGCGTGTCCACCCGGTAGGTGGCGAAGTCGAATTTGGTTTTACGCTGTTTGGTGACGGCGATGTTGAAGATCGCCGCATCGTATTTGCCCGCGCTGATGCCCAAGGGCCAATCTTCCCAGGAGGTGGGCACCAGATTCAGCTCCAGCCCGAGGCTGTCGGCCACCAGGCGGGCGATGTCCGGATCGCTGCCGATCAGCGTTTTATTGTCTTCGGCGAACAGCGCCAGCGGCGGGGAGTTCTCGAATGCTACCGCCACCGTCAGCTTGCCGGGCACCGCGAAGTGAAAGTTCGCCGGGATCAGCGCGATAGCCGCCGGGTTTTTCTCCGTGCGTATCGGCTCTCGGTTAGCCTGCAGGTCGATACCGCCCGTCGTGGCCGCCTGCACGGCAGCGCTCAGCAACAGCGCGCACAGCGCCGCAATCTTCAGTGGCATAGTGCCCTCTATCCTTTGTTAATCATGGGGTTACTATTGGCGGCGGCGCGGGGCAAGTAAAGCAACAATAGTGAATAACCAAAGTGAAAAGATGCACAAGCGGGGCGACGGCCTGCGCGAATCTGCAGCACTCGACGTGGAAAGTGCGCAATCAGGTTGAAAGCAGTAGAATTTGTCACTCATACTGCGTACAGCTAATTGTGTAAAACAAGGAACGCCAGATGGCCGAAGAAACGATTTTCAGTAAAATTATCCGCCGCGAAATCCCTGCTGATGTGGTTTACCAGGATGAACTGGTCACCGCTTTCCGTGACATCTCCCCCCAGGCGCCTACCCATGTGCTGATCGTTCCCAACGTGCTGATCCCAACCGTCAACGACGTGACCGTCGAGCACGAAGCCGCGCTGGGCCGCATGATCACCGCCGCGGCGAAGATCGCCGAACAGGAAGGCATCGCCGAGGACGGCTACCGCCTGATCGTCAACTGTAACCGCCACGCCGGTCAGGAGGTCTATCATATTCATATGCACCTGGTCGGTGGCCGCTCGCTGGGGCCGCTGCTGTCACGTTAAGCGAGGAAATCATGCGCGGTAAAAAAACTCTGCGTTGTCTGATGGCGTTGGCGCTGCCCGCCGTGTTGCTGATGGGGTGCAGTTCGCCATCCGGCATCGCGGTTAACCGGGGGCAAACGGTGGTGATGGATCCTTCGGTGCTGACCGCCGGCATTTTTGCCGATACGCCCTCTGTCTCGAACGCTTCCGGCCGGGTGATGGCGACTTCGGTGCTCAATAACAGCCAACCGACGCCGGTCACCGTGCATTATCGTTTCTATTGGTACGACGCGCAGGGGCTGGATATTCGCCCCTTCGAGAAACCGCGTGAGATCGTCGTGGCGCCTAACTCGGACGCCAAAATCTACTCGATTAACGGTAATCTGGAAGCTAAAAGCGCGCGTCTGTATCTGTACCTGTAAGCGCTTGCCAGGTTTGGAGAAAAAGCATGAAAAAGTACGTCTTAGTGGCGCTGGCCGCATTCACCCTGAGCGGCTGTCTGTCGCGTCCGCCTGAGCCGGATCAGCCGTTGCCGCCGGTCACCGTCGAACCAGAACAGCCGACGCCGCCGGTCGAGCAGCCGCAGCCGCCAACTACCGAGCCGGTGCCGCAGCCGCCGAAAATCCAGCAGCTCGACTGGCTGGGCAGCGTTCAGCCGCTGGTGAATCAGATGTTGAAGGCCGATGGCGTCACGGCCGGCAGCGTGCTGCTGCTGGACAGCGTCAAGAACAACACCAACGGCTCGCTGCAGATGGGCAAAGCCACCGCGGCGCTGTATAAGGCGCTGGCGTCGAACTCCACCTTCAGCGTGGTGCCGGAAGCGAAGCTGACCAGCGCCAGACAAATGCTGGGCCTGTCGGCGGATGACAGCTTCGGCTCGCGCAGCAAGGCGATTGGCCTGGCGCGCATCGTCGGTGCGCAGTACGTGCTGTACAGCGACGTCAGCGGCGACGTGAAGTCGCCGGCGTTGGATATGCAGCTGATGCTGGTGCAAACCGGCGAGATCGTCTGGTCGGGCAATGGCGCCGTTAAACGCTGAGGCCGCGCTGCGACGATTGATGGAAACCAGACTGCCGGCGGTGAATACCGCCGGTTGTCATTTCAGCCCGGTGCAGGGGCTGACCGGCGAGAGCTGGCGTATCGACGGTTCGGGCATCACGCTGCTGGCGCGACAAAACAGCGCGGAGAAACGCGCGCTGGGCGTGAGCAGGCGGCGGGAGGCGCAGGTCCTGAGGCGCTGCGCGCCGGGGCTGGGGCCACGGGTTTTCGCGCAGAATAATCAGTGGCTTGTCCTCGAATGGCTCGAAGGTGACGTCGTCACAGAAGCTGAGTTTGACAGGCTGAATCAGCGCGGCGAGCTGGCGGCGATGGCGGCGACGCTGCACCGGCGGCCGCTCAGTGGTTACCGGTTGGATCTGCGGCGGCAGTTCCGCCGCTACTGGCAGCAGCTGGATACGCGGCGTTTAACCCCCGCCTGGCTGAGTTGGCAGCGTCATTTCTTACGCTGCGCGCCGCCGCGGCCATTACGCCTGGCGCCGCTACACATGGACATCCATCCGGGCAATTTGCTCGCGACCGGCGAGAGGCTGCGGCTGATCGACTGGGAGTATGCCGCCGACGGCGATGTGGCGTTGGATATCGCCGCGCTGTTTCGCGGCAACGGCTGGGCGGCGGAGGCGCAGCAGCGCTTTTTGCAGCACTACGCGCGTCAGGGCTATCACGACGTCGCCCGGCTGCAGGCGCAGGTGCAGCGCTGGCTGCCGTGGGTGGATTATCTGATGCTGCTGTGGTTTGAAGTGCGCTGGCAGCAGAGCGGCGACGCCGAATTTTTGCGCTGGGGCGCGGCGCTGCGCCGGCGATTCTGTTTATCATCATCCGAATTCTGAATGAACAATAATGAAGTGAGGTGCCCGTGGGCCCAGTAATGCTAGATGTCGCCGGCTACGAGCTGGATGCAGAAGAACGCGAGATTTTGAAACATCCGCTGGTTGGTGGATTGATCTTGTTTACCCGCAACTTCCACGATGCGGAGCAGCTGCGTGAGCTGGTGCGCCAGATCCGCGCCGAATCGCACGATCGGCTGGTGGTGGCGGTAGATCAGGAAGGCGGGCGCGTGCAGCGCTTCCGCGAGGGCTTCACCCGTCTGCCGGCGGCGCAGTCGTTTGCCGCGTTGCACAATGCGCAGGAAGGCGGCCGTCTGGCGCAGGAGGCCGGCTGGCTGATGGCGGCGGAAATGATCGCGCAGGATATCGACATCAGCTTTGCGCCGGTGCTGGACATCGGCCACGGCAGCGCGGCGATCGGCGAACGTTCGTTCCACAGCGATCCGCAGCAGGCGTTGGCGATGGCGGAACGCTTCATCCTCGGCATGCACAGCGCCGGCATGAAAACCACCGGTAAACACTTCCCGGGGCACGGCGCCGTCAGCGCCGATTCGCACAAGGAAACGCCGCGCGATCTGCGGCCGCTGGCGCAGATCCGCGAGCACGACATGGCGATCTTCCGCGAGCTGATCAACCGTCAGCTGTTGGACGCCGTCATGCCGGCTCACGTCATCTATACTGAAGCGGACCCGCGTCCGGCCAGCGGCTCGCCTTACTGGCTGCAGCAGATCCTGCGTCAGGAGCTGGGCTTCGACGGCGTGATTTTCTCCGACGATCTGTCGATGGAAGGTGCCGCCATCATGGGCAGCTATGCCGAACGCGGCCAGGCGGCGCTGGATGCCGGTTGCGACATGATCCTGGTGTGCAACCACCGCGAAGGCGCGGTCAGCGTGTTGGATAACCTGTCCCCGGTCAAAGCAGAGAAGGTGAAGCGGTTATATCATCGCGGTCAGTTCACCCGTCAGGAACTGCGCGACTCCGAGCGCTGGCAGCAGGCGCACAAGGCGCTCAGCGCGCTGAGCGAACGCTGGGAGGAGCACAAGCAGCGTTCGCAAGGGTGAATCCAGGTGCCGCACCGCGGCGCAGAGCGGAAATGATGAGGGCCGCGCCCGCGGCCCTTGGCTTGTTGCGAGGATCCACATGATTATCTATTTGCACGGCTTCGATTCCACCAGCCCCGGCAATCATGAAAAGGTGTTACAGCTGCAGTTTATCGATCCGGACGTGCGCTTTATCAGCTACAGCACGCTGCATCCGCGTCACGACATGCAGCATCTGTTGAAAGAGGTGGACAAGGCGGTGCAGCAGGGCGGCGACGCGCATCCGTTGATCTGCGGGGTCGGCCTCGGCGGTTTCTGGGCAGAGCGCATCGGCTTCCTGTGCGGCATTCGCCAGGCGATGTTCAATCCCAATCTGTACCCGGAAGAACACATGCACGGCAAGATAGACCGGCCGGAAGAGTATCGCGATATCGCCACCAAGTGCGTGGAGGATTTCCGCGAGAAAAATCGCGATCGCTGTCTGGTGGTGCTGTCGCGTCACGACGAGGTGCTGGATAACCGGCGCAGTGCCGAATTGCTGCATCACTACTACGAAATCGTCTGGGATGAACAGCAGACGCACAAGTTCAAAAACATCTCGCCGCATCTGCAGCGGCTCAAGGCGTTCAAGGCGCTGGGTTAACAGTTTCATAACGCTGCCGCGAGCCGCTCTCCCCGTTTTTCACCGACGGAAAGTGCGGCTTTTTTGTGCGACAAAGCCAGATTTGGCGTGGCAATCGGCAAAATTTAAAACTGTGACTCAGCGCTAACTATTTGAATCACAATCCCCAAAAAATCCCCTCGTCCAGCCTTTAACCAAAAAAAATTGATGTACGTCAATTTTGGTATGACCAAATAACCTCACATGCTATTCTGGCTTCAGAGAGCCGATTTATTTTACGCGAACCCTATGTATTCTAAGGATATTATTTATTTACCCTGGGATAACAAATGGTTCACATTTAGGGGGTTATTTTGACAACGCCAAAGAAGAAAATCGTTATTGTTGGCGGCGGCGCCGGTGGTCTGGAGCTGGCGACCAGCCTGGGCCATAAACTTGGCCGCAAGAACAAAGCGGAGATCACGCTGGTGGATCGCAACCACAGCCATTTGTGGAAACCGCTGTTGCACGAAGTGGCAACCGGTTCCCTCGATGACGGCGTGGATGCGCTCAGCTACCTGGCGCACGCGCGCAATCACCATTTCAGCTTCCAGCTGGGGTCGTTGACCAACATCAACCGCGAAACGCAAACGCTGCAGCTGGCGCAGATCTGCGACGAGCAGGGCGGCGAGCTGGTGCCGGCGCGCGAATTGCCGTACGACATCCTGGTGATGGCGCTGGGCAGCACCTCGAACGATTTCGGTACGCCGGGCGTGAAAGAGCACTGCATCTTCCTGGATAACCCACATCAGGCACGTCGTTTCCACAACGAAATGCTCAACCTGTTCCTGAAGTTCTCGGCGCAGCCGGGGCAAAAAGAGCGGGTCAACATCGCTATCGTCGGCGGCGGCGCCACCGGCGTTGAGCTGTCCGCCGAACTGCACAACGCGGTGAAGCAGCTGCACAGCTACGGTTTCGAAGGCCTGGACAACAGCGCGCTCAACGTGACGCTGGTGGAAGCCGGCGAGCGCATTCTGCCGGCGCTGCCGCCGCGCATTTCCGCTGCTGCGCACCAGGAACTGATCAAACTGGGCGTGCGCGTGCTGACCAACACCATGGTGACCAGCGCGGACGCCAAAGGCCTGAACACCAAGGGCGGCGAGTTTATCGACGCCGATCTGATGGTGTGGGCGGCCGGCATCAAGGCGCCGGACTTCATGAAGGATATCGGCGGCCTGGAAACCAACCGCATCAACCAACTGGTGGTGGAGCCGACGCTGCAGACCACGCGCGATCCGAACATCTTCGCCATCGGCGACTGCGCCTCCTGCCCGAAAGAGGGCGGCGGTTTCGTGCCGCCGCGCGCCCAGTCGGCGCACCAGATGGCCTCGCGCTGCGCCACCAATATCCTGGCGCTGATGAACGGCCAGACGCTGAAGCCTTACGTGTACAAAGACCACGGTTCGCTGGTGTCGCTGTCGCGCTTCAGCACCGTCGGCAGCCTGATGGGCAACCTGATGCGCGGCTCGATGATGGTGGAAGGGCGCATCGCGCGCTTCGTTTACATCTCGCTGTACCGCATGCACCAGGTGGCGCTGCATGGCTACATCAAAACCGGCCTGATGATGCTGGTGGGCGGCATTAACCGGGTGATCCGTCCGCGTCTGAAGATGCACTGATCCCGCCTTTGTCGACCAACCCGCGCCGGTTCGCCCGCGCGGGTTTTTTTATGGCAGCGCGAGGCGAGCGGCGGCGGTTGCTTGATTCTTCAGCATAAGCTGTCGCCGATATGGGTAAAATTCTTAAGATTCCTCCTAAACAACGGGAAAACAGCCGTTTTCCCGCATTTTTGGTCCCCTTGTCTTATTGCGGGTCCTCAGATCATTGTGCAGACTTTATCTCGTTTACAGACGGCGCGTCGCGCACGCCGTAAACCGGGATACCGCAAGCCGCCCATGCGCAAAATAATAAGCGCGGTGCCATGCCGGTAACAGACCCCGGAAAAAATGCGTGGTAACACTTTCAGGAGGTTTCCTGTGAACAAGTCAATGTTAGCCGGTGTTGGAATTGGTGTCGCTGCCGCTCTGGGGATTGCCGCGGTAGCCAGCCTCGACGTCTTTTCTGCCGGTCCGCAATATGCGCAGGTGCTCGCCGCAACGCCGATAAAAGAAACCATCAAAACGCCGCGTCAGGAATGCCGCAACGTCACCGTGACGCACCGTGCACCGGTGCAGGATGAAAACCGCATCGCCGGTTCTGTGTTGGGCGCAGTGGCGGGCGGCGTGATCGGCCACCAGTTCGGCGGCGGTCGCGGGCGCGACGTGGCGACCGTGGTAGGCGCACTGGGTGGCGGCTATGCCGGTAACCAGGTGCAAGGGGCGATGCAGAACAACGACGTCAGCACCAGCGTTCAGCAGCGTTGCAAAACGGTCTACGACAAGTCCCAGAAAATGCTGGGCTATGACGTGACCTACAAGATCGGCAATCAGCAGGGCAAGATCCGCATGGATCACGATCCGGGCACGCAAATCCCGTTGGATAAAAACGGCCAGCTGGTGCTGAACAGAGCCTGATCGCCACATTCGAATTAAACCCGCGGGCAGTGTTAGTTCTGATCGTTTAACCCGGTTAAGCGAGTGGCGTTAACATTGACGCGGGTTTCTGTTTTTTGCCTGTCTAAGAATTTGCGATCGTTCTAATGTCTGCGTGCGATATCACTGGGCAAAACTTCAAAAAAGCCCCCGCGTTTGTTATATTATTGTGCAATTAAGCGGTGTTATCGGCGCCAATCGCCACACCGGTCAAACCCGAGTATTTCGTCTCGCAGAGATAACGACATGTTAGATTTTCGCTTTCCGACAGCGTTGCAAATGGTCCTTAGCGTCGCCGTAGCTGAAAAGCAGGGCATGCGTTCGACAAGCGCCACCCTCGCCGCCGCTCTGGAAGCCAACCCCAGCTTTATCCGCAAACTGATGGTCCCGCTGACCAAAGACGGCATCATCGTTTCCACCCTGGGCCGAAACGGCTCTATCCACCTCGGCCGCCCGGCGGAAGAGATCACCCTGCGGGACATCTACCTGGCGGTGATCGACGACAAGCGCATCTGGGCTTCCCGTCCTGAAGTGCCGGCTCGCTGCCTGGTGAGCGCCAACGCCTGCTGGTATTTCAAGTCGGTGGTAAACGAGGCCGAACAGGCTTCGCTTGCGGTGCTGGCGCGCCACACCGTGGCCGATTCGCTGGCCGAACTGGAGCGGGGCGACAAGCGCGCCTGTGCGGAGTACGCCGCTGCGCAAGAGGCTGAAACCGCCGATAAATAATCGCGGTTCGCATGCATAAAAAAAGGTCGGGCAATGCCCGACCTTTTTGCATGTTAAGACGATGATTACGCCGTCTGCGGCTGTGCCTTGCGTGCCACCAGGCGGCGCAGGGTGACGTAGAACACCGGCGTCAGGAACAGCCCGAACAGCGTGACCCCCAGCATGCCGGAGAACACCGTGATGCCGGTGACGCCGCGCACTTCGGCGCCGGCGCCGTGGCCGAGGATCAGCGGGATGGTGCCGGCGATGAAGGCGATGGAGGTCATCACGATCGGGCGCAACCGCAGGCGACAGGCTTCCAGCGCCGCTTCGACGATGCCTTTGCCCTGCATTTCCAGCTCGCGGGCGAACTCGACGATAAGAATGGCGTTCTTACAGGCCAGCCCCATCAGAACGACCAACCCGACCTGCACGAACACGTTGTTGTCGCCGCCGGTCAACCATACGCCGAACAGCGCCGACAGCATGGTCATCGGCACGATCAGGATCACCGCCAGCGGCAGCGTCCAGCTTTCATACAGCGCCGCCAGCGCGAGGAACGCCAGCAGCACCGCTACCGGGAACACCACCAGCGCGGCGTTGCCCTGGGTCGATTGCTGATAGCTCAGATCGGTCCACTGAATGTTCATGCCGTTCGGCAACAGCTTATCGGCCATCTGCGTCAGCGCACCCATCGCCTGGGTAGAGGAGAGCACGCGCGGGTCGGCATCGCCGATCAGGTCCGCCGCCGGGAAGCCGTTATAACGGATCACCGGATCCGGGCCGTAGGTGGTGCCGATGCTGACCATGCTGCCGATCGGCACCATTTCGCCCTTGTCGTTGCGGGTACGCAGGTTGGCGATGTCTTCCACGCTGTCGCGGAACTGGCCGTCGGCCTGCGCCATCACCTTCCAGGTGCGGCCATAGCGGTTGAAGTCATTGATGTAAGACGAACCGAGGTAGGTTTGCAGCGTGCTGAACAGCGCATTGAGCGGCACCCCCTGCGCCTTGGCCTTGTCGCGATCGATTTTGGCGTCCAGCTGCGGCACGTTAGCCTGATAGGAGGAGATCGGGAACCCCATGCCCGGCGTTTGCATAATGGCGCCGGACATCGTGTTGATCGCCGTCTGCAGCGCGCCGTAACCCAGTCCGCCGCGATCTTGCACGTACAGCGAATAGCCGGAACCCTGGCCGATGCCGAGGATCGGCGGCGGCATGATCGAGAAGGCGAAACCTTCCTGGATCTGCGAAATGCGCGCGTTGATCTCGGCGTTGATCTGCGCCGCGGTGCGAGTACGGGTGCTCAATGACTCCAGCGCGAAGAATACCGTGCCGGTATTCGGCGTATTGGTGAACTGCAGCGCGTTCAGGCCGGGGAAGGCCACCGCATCGGTGACGCCGTCCACGCTCATACCGATGGCGCTCATCTTGCGGATCACCGCATCGGTGCGCTCCAGCGAGGCGCCTTCCGGCATCTTCACGCCGCCAATCAGATACAGCTTGTCCTGCGTCGGGATAAAGCCGCCGGGCACGGTCTTAAACATCACCCCGGCGGCGGCCAGCAGCAGCAGGTAAACGACGAACACCGCGCCGCGTCGGCCCAGCACGCGGGACACCCCGTGCTGGTAACGCTGCGAACCGCTGGCGAAGAAGCGGTTGAACGGCCGGAACAGCCAGCCGAACAGCCGGTCGATCAGGCGCGACGGCATATCTTTCGGCGCGCCGTGCGGTTTCAGCAAGCGCGCCGCCAGCGCCGGCGACAGGGTCAGCGAGTTGATGGCGGAGATCACCGTCGAGATGGCGATGGTGACGGCGAACTGCTTGTAGAACTGGCCGGTGACGCCGGAAAGGAACGCCATCGGTACGAACACCGCGCACAGCACCACGGCGATGGCGATGATCGGGCCGGAGACCTCGCGCATCGCTTGGTGCGCCGCCGCCAGCGGCGACAGCCCCTCTTCGATATTGCGCTCGACGTTCTCCACCACCACGATGGCGTCATCCACCACAATACCGATCGCCAGCACCAGCCCGAACAGGCTGAGGGTGTTGAGCGAGAAGCCGAGCAGATACAGTGCGGCGAAGGTGCCGACCACGGAGATCGGCACCGCCAACAGCGGAATGATCGACGCGCGCCAGGTCTGCAGGAACAGAATGACCACCAGCACCACCAGGATCACCGCTTCCAGCAGGGTATCCACCACCGCGCGGATCGAATCGCGCACGAACACCGTCGGATCGTACGGCGCTTTCCAGCTCATGCCGTCCGGGAAGCGGGTTGCCAGCTCGGCCATCTTGCCGCGCACCGCGTCCGACAGCTCGATGGCGTTGGCGCCCGGCGACTGGAAGATGCCGATACCAACCGCATCCTTGTTATTGAGCTGGGCGCGCAGCGCGTAGCTGCCGGAACCCATTTCGATGCGCGCCACGTCGCGCAGCCGCACAATCTCGCCGTTGTCGCCGCTTTTGAGGATGATGTTGCCGAACTCTTCTTCGGTTTGCAGGCGGCCCTGGGCGTTGATAGACAGCAGATAGTCGCTGCGCGTCGGCATCGGTTCCGCGCCCAGCTGGCCGGCGGAGACCTGCACGTTCTGCTCCTGCATGGCGCTCACCACGTCGGAGGCGGTCAGCCCGCGCGCGGCAACCTTGTTCGGATCGAGCCAGATGCGCATCGCGTATTCACCGGCGCCGAAGATCTGCACCTGGCCGACGCCCGGCAGACGGGCCAGCTCGTCCTTGACCTTCAGGGTGGCGTAGTTGCGCAGGTAGAGCGAATCGTACTTGCCGGAAGGCGAGACCAGATGCACCACCAGCGTCAGCGCCGGAGACTGTTTCTGAGTGGTGATGCCCTGGCGGCGTACGTCTTCCGGCAGGCGCGCTTCGGCCTGCGCCACGCGGTTTTGCACCTGCACCTGCGCTTGATCGGGATCGGTGCCGGGGCGGAAGGTGACGGTGGTCACCAGCACGCCGTCGGAGCCGGCGACCGATTTCATGTACATCATGTTTTCGACGCCGTTGATCGCTTCTTCCAGCGGCGTGGCCACCGTTTCAGCGATCTCTTTCGGGTTGGCGCCCGGGTATTCTGCGCGCACCTGCACGCTGGGCGGCACCACATCCGGGTATTCGCTGATCGGCAACAGCGGGATGGCGATCGCCCCGGCGACAAAAATCAGTATCGACAGCACCGCGGCAAAGATCGGCCGGTCGATGAAAAAACGGGAAAAGTCCATGGGTCAGAAGTCTCGGCTGGGAGCTTAGTTAAGTGCGGAAGCGGTAGTGGTCATCGCGACGCTTTTCGCGTCGACCGGCATGCCCGGCATAAACACTTTCTGCATGCCGTCGACGATCACCCGATCGCCGTTTGCCAACCCTTTCTGCACGATGCGCAATCCTTCGGCCATGCGGCCCACGTCGATGTCGCGGCGCTGTGCCTTACCGTCTTTATCGACGATGTAAACGAACTTGCGGTTTTGGTCGGTCATCACCGCTTTATCGTCGATCAGCATGGCGTTGAACTCGGCGCTGCCGGGCATCTGCACGCGGGCGAAAAGCCCCGGCGTGAAGCGACGATCGCGGTTGTCGAGCAGGGCGCGCATGCGGATGGTGCCGGTACCGGCGTTCAGTTGGTTATCGGTGAAATCCACCAGCCCCTGATGCGGGGTGCCGTCTTCACCCACCAGGCCAACTTTCACCGGCAGGCGGGCATCGTGCCGGCCCTGCTGCTGATAGCGCAGGAAGGTGGCTTCATCCACGTCGAAATAGACGTAAACCTTATCGAGCGACACCAGCGTCGTCAGCACGCTGGCGCTGTCGCCAGCGGTGACCAGGTTGCCGGCGGTGATCATCGCGCGGCTGGCGCGTCCATCGATCGGCGCGGTGACGCGAGTAAAGTCGAGATTAAGCTGCGCCATATCGAGCTGAGCCTGCGCCGCCAGCACGTTGCTTTGCGCCTGTGCGGCGGACGAACGACGCTGTTCCCACACCTCTTGCGAGATGGCCTGGGTGCCGATCAGCTTCTCGGTGCGCGAAGATTCGCTGCGCGCCAGGGTTGCCTGATTGCGCGCTCGCACCAGCTCGGCCTGCGCCTGTTCGCGCGCGGCGCGGTAGGTGCGATCGTCAATGGTGAACAGCACCTGGCCTTTCTTCACCTCGTCGCCTTCGGTGTAGTTGACCCGCTCGATGTAGCCGGAAACTCGCGGGCGCAGCTGTACGCTTTGCACTGCTTCGACCCGGCCATTGAACGCATCCCACTGGCTGATCGGTTTGACCACCACGCTGGCGGCGCTGACCACCGGCGGCGGTGGCGGGGCGTTGTGCGCGACGCTGTTGTCACACCCGGCGAGCAGGGCGGCCAGCAGCGCCACCCCGGAGAGCCGCTGGCCCAGAGCGAAGGCGCGCGTGCGGCCGCCGGCGTTGAACGATGAGTTTGGTTGATTTGCCATTATTTTTATTCCGATAAGTAAGCGCTGTCTGGCCCCATACCCAGCCCTGTTTTCCGGGCTTTCCCTTCATGTATGCCTGCGTTCGGCGGAAGGGGCGTTGTGCCTTGTTATGGCCCAACGTTAGGTTTTGAAACATATTGGTGTCACATTAATGTATCAATATCGGTTACATTAATTGGGTGGAGTATAGAGGCGGCTTTCTGGTAAATGCAATAATAAAAATTGCATTTAAAGCGAAACTGTTGCAACGTATGTGCATCGGGCAGAGGGGGACCCTGCCGAATGATGGGAGCATCAGCATGAACACGACGGGTTTCATTACCGATTTGAAGACGTGGATCGACAACAATCTGGAAGAAAAACTGGATATCAACACCGTAGCGGACCGCGCGGGCTACTCCAAATGGCATCTGCAGCGCATGTTCAAGCGCCAGACCGGCTACGCGTTGGGGGAGTATATCCGTATGCAAAAATTGAAGGTGTCGGCGGAGCGTTTGGCCAACAGCGGTGAACCGATTGTCAGCGTGGCGATCTCGCTCGGCTTCGACTCACAGCAGTCGTTCAACCGCAGCTTCAAGCGCCAGTTCGGCCAAACGCCGGGTGACTGGCGCCGTGCGTTGGCGCAGCCAACGTCGGTGAGATGCACGCACCACTGATCGGTTGGGCAGTGGGGATAAAAAAGCCTGAATTTGCGTTCGGGCTTTTTTGTCAGTGACAGGATTCTATCTATTAAAGCTATTCAATAGTTCTATTGAGTTTTTCTATTCTGTGTTTTATTTACAATGCTTCTATTTATCTATTGTAGGGGTTGTATATAATGCTAAGTACGCGTGCTTTTATTCCTTTTATCCCAGACAATACGGAAGGTTTTAAATGCTGGCCTTGTCATCTTTACGACAACACTCTTGTTTGCACTGCTATATGAAGAAGTAATATCTTGATATGTTAGCTTAGATTTACAGCCGATATAAATCTCTTTAAGTACGATGTCAGTGTCAAACTCTTTAAATCTTATGCCGTTACTATCTTCAGGGAAATTACAATTCTTAATTATTAATCTTCTTTCTTTCTCGTAATTCCAGTGGCTAAATTTAGTAGTGAGTATCTTTTTGTTAAATTCTGATTCTTCTATTGTTTTTTTCAATAGGCGTTCGGAAACATATTTGACTTTTTGGAGGAGTTCTTCTTGGATCTCGAACCCGAGACAAACACCTTTGTGATTATCGCCGTAATGGGCCCACTGAACTGGGTTATATTTATCTTCACTAAAGCATATTAACCCATATTCTTCGGATATTTTATTTTTCTCAAAATTTGCAGCATTCCGTACTTTTTTATCACCTAATTCGACACCTAGTAGCTCAAATGGATCATTGACATTTAAAAAGTTTGATATCTTTAATCGTTTATGCTTGAGATTATCAATTCCATACTTTGCTGATGTGAAGTAATAAACAATCATATTTTTATTTATAACCTTATACCGTGTTTTGCGGAAATTTTGAATGGTTGCAGCTTGTTCTTGTCGCTACGTATTGCGGTAATTTATACTAGTTGCGCATGACTCTGTTTGAACACCAATTTTCTATCTGGCGATTAGTATACAATCATAAACAAAAAAGTCTGAGCTTTCGCTCAGGCTTTCTCGTTAGAATATGGCGGTGAGGGAGGGATAGATTCGCTGCGCTCACCCTGCGGGCCGCCGTTGGCGGTCCAAAACGCGGGCGTTTTGTCGAACCCTGTCGAGGATTCTCACCCTCCCGGTCGGTGCGCTATGCAAACAAAAAAGCCTAAACGTGAGTTCAGGCTTCTTCGTAGAATATGGCGGTGAGGGAGGGATTCGAACCCTCGATACACTTTCGCGTATACACACTTTCCAGGCGTGCTCCTTCAGCCACTCGGACACCTCACCATATTTTTTGTTGCGAAATCATCGCTGCAACGGGGCGCTACTATAGGGAGTGGGGCCGATCCGGTCAAGAATAATTTCTGTGTTTTTGTTCGTCCGCTCAAGCCGTGTGCACTTTGCTGAAAACTGCGGCGAACGGTAGGGCAGAAGCCATGAAAGGGTGAGAAAATCAGAAGTAAGGCTCGTGGATAACCGGCGGAAATGGGAAACACGGTTGCTGAGGGGGGGGAGATGCGCAGAGCGCCATGCAAAAAAAAAAGCCTGGACGCGAATCCAGGCTTTCTCTTTAAATTTGGCGGTGAGAGAGGGGTTCGAACCCTCGATACACTTTCGCGTATACACACTTTCCAGGCGTGCTCCTTCAGCCACTCAGACACCTCACCGTTTTGTTGTCGATAACGCTTTGCGCTGTCGACGGGCGCTAATGTAGGAGAATCTGATCTCAGCGTCAACCCTCTTATTTCATTCTCATGACTGTTTAGCCAAACTTGCAGCAATTTGCTGATTTACCGAACGATATTCCCACTCGTGGCCACACGTGGGCAGGGTAGACCGCAGTCGGAATCCATAAAAGACGATTGTTTGACCTTTTTCTGTACAGGTAGCTCAATATATCGCCACTGACGTTAGGTTGTCTGCTGTTATATGCATTAATACTGGATTATTAGTCAGATGTGTCGCTAAATGGAATTGTGTCGGCGCGGCGTTTTTGGCAAGGAACATCACAACGCCGCGCAGATTGCCGGGTGACAGGCCGGCGATATCGCAGACAGGGACAGACTCATTACATAATAATGCAGTAGAGGTTCGTTTTGACTCCTTCAGATGCCATGCCGGCGCCGCAAGCGCGCCATGCCATTCCCCCCGGTGCGGGGGCGCTGTTCTTCATCCAGATCTTCGCCACGCTGGGTTTCGCCGTACTCTATTCCACGCTGGTGCTGTACGCCACCAAGCGGCTGGGCTTCAACGAAAGCAGCGCCAACGCCATGATGGGCGTGTTCGGCGCCTTCAACTATGGCCTGCACATGTTCGGCGGCTATCTCGGCGGCCGTTTCCTCAGCAACCGCAACCTGTTCGTGCTCGGCATGGTGCTGCAGGTGATCGGCTGCGCGCTGATTGCCGTCGCGGGCGTGTGGGGGCTGTACTGGGGGCTGGCGATGTTCCTGACCGGCAGCGGCCTTAACGTGACCTGCATTAATATGATGCTGACGCAGCGTTTCAAGCCGGACGATGATCGGCGCGAATCGGCCTTCCTGTGGAACTACGCCGGCATGAACCTCGGGTTCTTCGTCGGCTTTACCGTCGCCGGTTATTTCCAACTGACGGAAAACTACCGCGCGCTGTTCCTGTTTGCCACGCTGGGCAACGCGGCGGCGATTATCGTCGCCGTCTGCCGTTGGCGCATTCTGGCCGATCTCAATACGCCGCTGCACGATGCCAGCCGCAGCCAATACCGTTGGCGCATGCTGGTCGGGCTGGCGGTGCTGGTAGCGCTGGTGCCGATCATCCGCGTGATGCTGACCCACGCCGAGTTCAGCGGCCATTTCGTGATTGTGCTCGGCGCGCTGATCTTCCTGATGCTGTGCGTCGTGACGCTGCGCCACCATCCGCGCGATGAGCGCCGCAGAATGGCGGCTTATCTGATCCTGGCGCTGGGCTCGCTGGTGTTCTGGGCGCTGTACCAGCTGGCGCCGATGGGGCTGATGCTGTTCTCCGAGCACAACATCAATCTGAACGTTTACGGCATTCAGGTGGCGCCGCAGTGGATCCAGAACATCAACACGCTGGTGATCGTGGTGGGCGGCCCGCTGCTGGCCTGGTGGTTCAATCGCCTGCGCGCTCGCGGTTGCAACATCGACATTCCGCTGCAGTTCTCCGGATCGCTGTTCTGTATCGGGCTCGGCATGCTGGTGCTGCCGCTGGGCATCAGCATGGTGGGCGGCGACGGGCTGGTGGCGTTTAAATGGATCGTCATCAGCTATGTGCTGCAAAGCGTTGGCGAATTGATGATCTCGCCGATCGGTTACGCGATGATCGGCAAGCTGGCGCCGCCGCGCTATCAGGGCGTGATGATGGGCTGCTGGATGATGGTGACCGGCGTCGCTTCGGTGTTGGCGGGCTACGTCTCCGGCCTGATGCCGGAAAACAGCGGCAACACGCCGCTGCAAACCAATCCCGGCTACAGCGAAATCTTCAGCGCGCTGGGCTGGGGGGCGACGGGCGTCGGCGTGGCGATGCTGATTCTCATTCCGCTGCTGCGGCGCCTTATCCGGCGCGACGGCCCGTCTGCCGCCTGATTGGCGAGTATGCGCAACAGCCCCACTGGTCGGGGCTGTTTTTATTTTGGGCTTTAACGCTTGCATCCGGCGGCGAATCGCGGAAGGCTGGAGGAAAACCAATAAAAACAAACGGGAGCCCGCAGTATGAACATCATTTATTACCACCCCTTGTTTAACGCCCAGGAATGGCTGGCCGGCATCAAGCAACGCCTACCGCAGGCCGAGATCCGCGAGTGGCAGCGCGGCGACGAGCGGCCAGCCGATTACGCGCTGGTGTGGCGCCCGCCGCACGAAATGCTGGCCAACCGCCGCGATCTGAAAGCGGTGTTCGCCCTCGGCGCCGGCGTCGATGCCATTCTTGATCAGGAGCGCAAACACCCCGGCACGCTGCCCGCCGGCGTGCCGCTGCTGCGGCTGGAGGATACCGGCATGGCGCAGCAGATGCAGGAATATGCGCTGAGCTATGTACTGCGCTATTTCCGCCGTTTCGACGAGTATCAGGCGCTGCAGCAGCGGCAGGAATGGCAGCCGCTCGATCCTCACTCGCTGGATGATTTCACCATCGGCATCCTCGGCGCCGGCGTGCTGGGGCAGAGCGTGGCGCGCAAGCTGACCGAGTTTGGCTTTCGCGTGCGCTGCTGGAGCCGCAGCGCCAAACAGATCGACGGCGTGCAAAGTTTCGCCGGGGAGGCGCAGCGCGCGGCCTTCCTCGACGGCGTCAAACTGCTGATCAACCTGCTGCCCAATACGCCGGAGACCGTCGGCATCCTCAACCGCGAGCTGTTCGCGCAGTTGAGCACGGGCGCCTATCTCATCAACATCGCGCGCGGCGCACACCTGGTGGAGGCCGATCTGCTGGCGGCGCTCGAGCAGGGGCAGCTGGCCGCCGCCACGCTGGACGTGTTCACCCGCGAGCCGCTGCCGCAGGATCACCCGTTCTGGCGTCATCCGCGTGTCACCATAACCCCGCATATTGCTGCCATCACGTTGCCGCAGCAGGCGATGGATCAGATCGCCGCCAACATCCGCGCGCTGGAGGCGGGGCACACCCCGGCCGGCGTGGTCGACAGGCAGCGGGGTTACTGATCCTTCAGCCGCCGTTCGGTAACTGATAAGCTGTTATCGTCATCGCGCCTGCCCGTACCTTTGCGGGCGGGCCCTCTGGAAGGAGAAACAATGTACCCCGTTGATTTGCACATGCACACCGTCGCCAGCACCCACGCTTACAGCACGCTGCACGATTACATCGCCGAAGCCCAGCAGAAGGGCATCAAGCTGTTCGCCATCACCGATCACGGCCCGGACATGGCCGATGCGCCGCACTACTGGCACTTTATGAACATGCACGTCTGGCCGCGCCGGGTGAACGGCGTGGGCATCTTGCGCGGTATCGAAGCCAACATCAAAAACCTACAGGGCGACATCGACTGCACCGGCCCGATGTTGACCGCCACCGACGTGATCATCGCCGGTTTCCACGAGCCGGTGTTTGCGCCGCAGGATAAAGCGTCCAATACTGAAGCGATGATCGCCGCGATGGCGCAGGGGGACGTGCATATCATCAGCCACCCCGGCAACCCACGTTATCCGATCGACATTCCCGCCGTCGCGGCGGCGGCGGCCAAATACGAGGTGGCGCTGGAGCTGAATAACTCGTCGTTCACCCACTCCCGCAAGGGCAGCGAGGCCAACTGCCGGGCGATCGCCGCCGCCGTGCGCGATGCCGGCGGTTGGTTGGCGCTGGGTTCGGATTCGCACGTTGCCTTTTCGCTGGGTAACTTTGAGCACTGCGAGCGCATCATCGACGAGGTGGGCTTCCCGCAGGAGCGCATTCTCAACGTCAGCCCGCGCCGGCTGCTGGATTTTCTCGAACGGCGCGGCAAGCCGGCGATTGCGGAATTGGCCGATTTGTGACATCGTCCCGGCAAAATTTTCCGTATTGAATAAGGCTTTATCATGAATGAGTTTTCGATTGTCTGCCGCGTGCTGGGTACGCTGTTCTACCGCCAGCCGCAGGATCCGCTGCTGGTGCCGCTGTTTGCGCTGATCAAAGAGGGCAAGCTGCAGCAGCACTGGCCGCTGGAGCAGGATGACCTGCTGAAGCGCCTGCAGCAGGGCTGCGATGTCAACCAACTGGCGACCGACTTCAACGCGATGTTCGTCGGCAGCGAGTGCAGCGTGTCGCCGTTCCGCTCCGACTACGTCGAAGGCGCCAGCGAAGCGGAAGTGCGCACCTTCTTGCAGCAGCGCGGCATGCCGCTGGCGGAGGCACCGGCCGACCATTTCGGCCAGCTGTTGCTGGCGGCGTCCTGGCTGGAAGATCAGTCGCAGGAAGATGAAGCACAGGCGCAGATCGCGCTGTTCGACGAGTTCCTGTTGCCGTGGTGCGGCCGTTTCCTCGGTAAAGTGGAAGCGCACGCCACCACCGGTTTCTACCGCACGCTGGCGCTGATGACTCGTGACGCCATCCAGGCGATGCGCGACGAGCTGGCGGAGTACGAGCAGGACGACGAAGCGGGCGACGAAGACGCGTAACGCCGCAGCTTATCCCGGCGGGCCGTCCGGCCCGCCGATCCGCTAAACACAGGTTTGCATCCCCCAGACGTAAATTGACAAAAGATCCCCTAATCTGGCGGTTTACCGTCGGTTCGGCCGCGCCTGCGCGCCGCGTTTTTTCACGCAAGGGGTAGATGATGAAAAGTAACTGGATGCAGCAGATTCAAACGTTGATCGGGCAGAAGGCCGGCGCGATAGGCGGGGCGGAAGGCATCGGCAAGCTGCTGGCGCCCACGGCGCTGGGCGGCCTGGTCGGCGTGCTGTTGGCCAACAAGTCCTCGCGCAAGCTGGTGGGCAAGTTCGGCAAGAATGCGCTGATTATCGGTGGCAGCGCGGCGGTGGGCGCAGTGCTGTGGAACAAGTACAAACAGCGGGTGAAAGAGACCCATCAGGACGAACCGCAGTTCGGTTTGCAAACCACGCCGGTGGATCTGCGCGCCAAACGCCTGGTGCAGGCGCTGGTGTTTGCCGCCAAGAGCGACGGCCATATCGATGCCGACGAGCAGCGTGCCATCGATCACAGCCTGGCGCAGTTGCAGGTGGGGGAAGAGGCGCAGGGTTGGGTACAGGAAGCGCTCGATCAGCCGCTCAACCCGGAATTGATCGCCCGCAGCGTGCAAAACGAAGACGAGGCGCTGGAGGTTTATTACCTGAGCTGTCTGGTGATCGACGTCGATCATTTTATGGAGCGCGGCTATCTCGATGCGTTGGCACAGGCGCTGAAGATCCCGGCGGACGTCAAGCAGGGCATCGAGAGCGACGTCAACGAGAAAAAGCGCGAGCTGGCGTAGCGCCGCTTGGCAAGCCGGGGGGAATCGTGTCACTCTTGCCGCAATCTATGTAAGCGGATGATTTAGCAATGATGACCCCACCGAAAGCGGAAAAACGTCCTTATCCCATCACTATCCACGGCGACACGCGCGTGGATGACTACTACTGGCTGCGCGACGATGAGCGCGCAGACCGCCAGGTGCTGGACTACCTGCAGGCGGAGAACGCCTATACCGATGCGATGCTGAAGCCACAGCAGGCGCTGCGTGAAACCCTGTACGAAGAGATGGTGGCGCGTATCCCGCAGCAGGAACATTCGGTGCCTTATGTGCGCCACGGCTATCGCTATCAGACGCGCTACGAGCCGGGCAACGAATACGCGATTTCCGTGCGCCAGCCTCAGGCCGAGAGTGAGCACTGGGAGGTGCTTATTGACGGCAACCAGCGCGCCGAGAATCACGAGTTTTATACCCTGGGCGGGCTGGACGTCAGCCCAGACAACCAGCGGCTGGGGGTGGCGGAGGATTTCCTGTCGCGCCGCCAGTATGACATTCGCTTCAAGAACCTGGCCGACGGCAGCTGGGCCGACGAAGTGCTGGAAAACACCTCCGGCAGCTTCGAGTGGGCCAACGACTCCTCGACGGTCTACTACGTGCGCAAGCACGCCAAGACGCTGCTGCCGTATCAGGTCTATCGCCACGTGGTGGGCAGCGATCCGCAGCAGGACGAGCTGATCTACGAAGAGCGGGACGATACCTTTTACGTCGGGCTGGAGAAGACCACCTCCGAGCGCTTTATCCTGATCCACCTGAGCAGCACCACCACCTCGGAGATCCTGCTGCTGGATGCCGATCGCGCGGACGCCAAGCCGCAGCTGTTCGTGCCGCGCCGCAAGGATCACGAGTACGCCATCGATCACTATCACCAGCATTTCTATATTCGCTCCAACAAGGACGGCAAGAACTTCGGCCTGTACCAAAGCGAACAGGCGGATGAAGCGCAGTGGCAGACGCTGATCGCCCCGCGCGGCGACGTCATGCTGGAGGGCTTCAGCCTGTTCCGTGATTGGTTGGTGGTGGAAGAGCGTAATGCCGGCCTGACGCTGCTGCGCCAGATCCACTGGCAAAGCGGCGAAGAGAAGCGCATCGCCTTCGACGATCCGACCTACACCACCTGGCTGGCGTATAACCCGGATCCGGAGACCGCGCTGCTGCGCTACGGCTATTCGTCGATGACCACCCCGACCACGCTGTACGAGCTGAACATGGACAGCGGCGAGCGGACGATGCTCAAACAGCAGGAAGTGAAGAACTTCACGCCAGAAAACTACCGCAGCGAGCGGGTGTGGGTGAAGGCGCGCGACGGCGTCGAAGTGCCGGTCTCGCTGGTGTATCGCCAGGACAGCTTCCAGCGCGGCACCAACCCGCTGATGGTGTATGGCTACGGATCTTACGGCAGCAGTATGGATCCGGCGTTCAGCGCCAGCCGCCTGAGCCTGCTGGATCGCGGTGTCGTGTTCGCGCTGGCGCACATTCGCGGCGGCGGTGAGCTGGGGCAGCTGTGGTATGAAGACGGTAAACTGTTCAACAAGCAGAACACCTTCAACGATTTTATCGACGTGACCGAAACGCTGATCGCCCAGGGGTACGGCGACGGTAAGCGGGTGTTCGCGATGGGCGGCAGCGCCGGCGGTCTGCTGATGGGCGCGGTGATCAACCAAGCGCCGCAGTTGTTCCACGGCGTGGTGGCGCAGGTGCCGTTCGTCGACGTGGTGACCACCATGCTGGATGAGTCCATCCCGCTGACCACCGGCGAATACGACGAGTGGGGCAACCCGAACGAGCAGGCCTATTACGACTACATCAAACAGTACAGCCCGTACGATCAGGTGAAGGCGCAGGAGTACCCGCATCTGCTGGTGACCACCGGTCTGCACGATTCGCAGGTGCAGTATTGGGAGCCGGCCAAGTGGGTGGCCAAGCTGCGCGAGCTGAAAACCGACGATCGGCAGCTGCTGTTGTATACCGACATGGATGCCGGCCACGGCGGAAAATCCGGCCGTTTCAAGGCCTATGAGGATATTGCACTGGAGTACGCCTTCATTCTGGCGCTGGCGGAATAATAGCGTTCGGCGGGCGGCCTGCGCCGCCCGCCGTGTTAGCCAATCAGATAGTATTTCAGCGTGTGCTTCATGTCCGGGCTCAGATCGTCGATGGATTTCAGCATCCAGCGCAGATAGCCAGGATCTTCCTGGGCGATGCGATCAATCTCCTGCCCGCGATACTTGCCGAACTTGAACTTCTTCAGCAGCACCGGCTGTTCGGTGATCTGCACCATTTGCTCCGGCGTCCAGCCCGAATCCTTGATGATGCGTTGCAGCAGCGCGGCGGTGACGTAGCAGTCATACAGCGCGCGGTGCGGGTACAGCGTGGCATCTGCCGGCAGCTGCACGTCCAGATTCAGCGCGTAGCGCAGATACTGGTTGCCGTACTTGATGTCCGGATACAGCGTGCGCGCCAGCTTGAGGGTGCAGATCCAGGCGCCGTTCATCTCTGGCAGCACGCCGCGATCGAAGGCGGCGTTGTGCGCCACATAGTATGGGCTGCCCTGATAGCGGCCGATCGCCACCGCAATGCGCGGTTTGCCTTCCACCATCTGTTCGGTGATGTGATGAATCGCCATCGCGTCGAGGCTGATGGGGCGATCCGGGCTGACCAGATCGCTCATCGGGTTGGTTAACTGGCCGTCGAGCAGATCGAGGGAGGCCACTTCCACCACGCCGCCGTCCAGCCCGCAGGTCTCGGTATCTATTACGCGTAACGTCATGTTTTCCTCCGCGTTGCCGTCAGGCTTCAGCTTAACCGGCACAGGCGGCCGTGCCAACCGTCGCGGGTCTTGTCGGCGATGATAAGACCAGGGGCGTCATCCGGTGCGGCAACCAAAAGCGCTCCCGTTTCATCCCAGATGGCGCTGCGGCCTGCCGGGATCCAGCCACCGGTTGGCGCTGCATGGTTGGCCATCAGCGTGACCATGCCATAACGACGGGCATAGCCTGCCAGCGCGGCGCTGTCTTTCGCGTAACCGGCTTCAGATACCAGCACGCCGGCGGCATAAATCTGCGCACCCGCCAGCGCGGCGGCGCTTGCGTGGCCGGCTTGCGAGGTGTCGGCGCAGATAGCCAGCGCGATGCGTTGCCGATGTATTTCCAGCAGCGTGCCGCCATTACCGGGCAAGAACCGTTGTTGTTCCGCGCCGTGCAGATGTTGCTTGGTATAGGCGGCCACCGCGCCGTTGGGGTGAAAGATCAAGGCGGCGATATGCAGCGCCTGGCCGCTGCGCAAGGGCGCGCCGACGATGATCGTCATCTGATGCGATTGCGCCGCCGCAGCGAGCGGTTGCAGACGCGGATCGCCCAGCGTCAGCGCCAGTTCGGCAGCATCGGCCAGCTCATAGCCGCTTAGCGACAGTTCGGGAAAAACCAGCAGTTGCACCTGCTGTTCGGCTGCCTGCGCGACAAATTCAAGGTGACGTTCAAGGTTGCAGGCGATATTGGCCGCAGCGGCGGGGTATTGGGCTGCGGCGAGGGTAAAGCAGGGCATTGGCCATCTCTCCAGTGAGGCAATAAAAAACCCGCCTTGGCGGGTTTAATGACGGATGGAAGGACGCTTACTCACCAGACGGATGCGCTTTTTTGGCGCGTTTCTCCGCACGTTTCTCTGCTGGGGTTTTCAACGGCTTCTTCTTCGCATTTTTTTTGCTATCCATTCCCTTACTCATGATGGCCTCTCGTTACCTATGATTGGGTGGCTTGCTCAGCCATTAACCGCCTAAAGCCGACAGGATGCAAGCGACAAAGTGCCAGTAGTGTGTAACTGGCTGTTTGTACGTGAAATTTTGTTTTTGGATGACCGGGTGCTTAAAATAATTATTATGTTATAATATTACACTTTTAGGGTTCGGAGAACGCAATGACAGTGATGACATTACCGGATGCGCAGCAACTGCTGGCCATGCCGGATTCTGATTACATGAACTCGGTTCAACGGGCTTTTTTCCGCCAGCTGCTGCAGGATGAGCGGCAAAAACTGCTGCTGCACATCGATGAGCTGAAGAAGGCGATCGACAGCGGCGAAGCGACGGGCGATGAAGCCGACAAGGCGGCGCGCGAAGAAGAGCTGCGCCTGTTGTTCCGCCAGTTGGATCGCGAAAGCCGCCTGCTGCCGAAAATCGATGCGGCGCTGGCGCGGTTGCAGAACGGCGAGTACGGCTACTGCCGGGAAACCGGCGAACCCATCGGCTTGGCACGCCTGATGTTGCGCCCGACGGCGGAGCTGAGTATCGAGGCGAAAACCGCGCAGGAGATGCGCGAGCCGCATATGCGCAAAGGCGGGTAAGGTTTCAGCCGCCGAGCGTATCCACCAAGAGATCGAGAAAGCGCCTGACGCGGGGTTCCAGCAGGCGCTTATTCGGATAGAGCGCCACAATCCTGACTTCTTCACCCTCCACGGCGCGCAGCACCTGCTGCAGACGACCGGCGGCCAAATCCTCCGCAATCATAAAGTCCGGCAGATACGCGATGCCCAACCCGGCCAAGGCTGCATCGTGCAGCGCTTCTCCGCTGTCCAGCCGCAGGCGGCCGCGAACTGGGGCCTTGACCCATTCGCCGCGCTCGTCACGCAGCCGCCAGGGCTGTTTTTGGTTGCGGCTGCTGAACAGCAGAGCCTCGTGCCCGGCGAGCGACTCGACGGTATGTGGTTCGCCACGGGCGGCGAGGTAGGCGGGGGAGGCGCACAGCAGGGCGCGATACCTGGCGAGGGTTCTGGACACCAGCCGGGTATCCGGCGCCGTGACGCCGATCCGTACTGCCAAATCAAATCCTTCTTCCACGACATCCGCCAGGCGATCGGAAAAACTGATCTCCACCTGCACCTCAGGCCAGGCGACGAGAAATTTCGGCACCAGCGGCAACAGGATCCGTCTGCCGAAGGCGGAAGGGGCGGTCAACCGCAGCACTCCGCGTGCGGTGCCCTTGTCGCCGGCCACGCTGGCCTCGGCATCGTCGACCGAAGCGAGGATCTGCAGGCCACGTCGATAAAACTCTCGTCCCTCGTCGGTCAGGCCAAGCGAACGCGTGGTGCGATGCAACAGCCGCACGCTCAGCCGCTGCTCCAGACGCGCGATGGCCTTGCCCGCCGCCGAACGCGATAGCCCCATCGTCTGTCCGCCGGCGACAAAACTGCCGGCGTCGACGACGGCCATGAAAACCTGAATGTCATTGAGATTCGCCCGTAGCATGCTGCCCTCCGAGAACCGGTGAAAAGACAATAAATTTAACATATTCAATATATTAAATGCATTGCCAACGTCGTTTCAGTGACGACATCCATTCGCCAATCAAACGATTATAGTCGTCATGGAAACGATAAGCGGTTGGAGAAACAGCATGAAAAATGGCATCACGCACTACCACCACGGGGTCATTTGGGAAGAGGAGAATGGCGTGTCCCAAGGCTATCGCGTCAAGGATACCCTCTACATCTCTGGGCAGTTTTCCCATGATATGCAGGGGGAGTTTGTCGGTGCGGGCGATATCGAACGGCAAACCCAACAGACGTTGGACAATCTGGATCGGGTATTGGCGGGATTCGGTGCCGAACGTTCGAACCTGGCGTATGTGGAGATCTACCTGACCGATGTACTGGCGCACTTTGAACCGTGCGTTGCGTTGTTCAAGCGCTATGTCGGCGATCACCGGCCCGCCGGTTCGCTGATCGGCGTCACCGGGTTGGCTTCGCCTGAGCAATTGGTGGAGATCAGTGCGATCGCGCACCTTAACTGATCGGGCCTGTGGGCGTTTTGCAGGCAGGTCGATGTGATTTTGAGCAAACGCGCGCCGAGTTCTCGGCGCGCGTTCGAGTTTTCGGGTTTTACCGTTGACCTGCCGGGCGGCTTCCGCTTTGATGAAAGCATGACTCACAGAGAGACGGAAAGCGCCATGGAACAATTACGAGGTTTGTACCCGCCGTTAGCGGCATACGACAGCGGTTGGCTGGACACTGGGGATGGCCACCGGATCTACTGGGAGCTGAGCGGTAACCCGAACGGTAAACCGGCGGTCTTCATTCACGGTGGACCGGGTGGCGGTATCTCCCCGCATCATCGTCAACTGTTCGATCCCGAACGCTACAAGGTGCTGCTGTTCGATCAGCGCGGTTGCGGCCGTTCCCGCCCGCACGCCAGCCTGGACAACAATACCACCTGGCACTTGGTGGCCGATATCGAGCGGTTGCGCGAAATGGCCGGCGTCGAGCAGTGGCTGGTGTTCGGCGGCTCCTGGGGATCTACGCTGGCGCTCGCCTATGCACAGACCCACCCGGAGCACGTCAGTGAAATGGTGCTGCGCGGCATCTTCACCCTGCGCAAGCAGGAGCTGCATTGGTATTACCAGGACGGCGCTTCGCGCTTCTTCCCGGACAAATGGGAGCGCGTGCTGTCCATTCTGTCGGATGAAGAACGTAAAGACGTGATCGCCGCCTACCGGCAGCGGCTGACCTCGGCCGATCCGCAGGTGCAGCTTGAAGCGGCCAAGCTGTGGAGCGTGTGGGAAGGGGAGACGGTCACGCTGTTGCCGAGCCGTGAATCTGCTTCGTTTGGCGAGGATGATTTCGCGCTGGCGTTCGCCCGTATTGAAAACCACTACTTCACGCATCTGGGCTTCCTGGAGAGCGACGACCAGCTGCTGCGTAACGTGCCGCTGATCCGCCATATTCCGGCGGTGATTGTCCACGGCCGCTATGACATGGCCTGCCAGGTGCAGAACGCCTGGGATCTGGCCAAGGCCTGGCCGGAGGCGGAGCTGCATATCGTGGAAGGGGCGGGGCATTCGTATGATGAGCCGGGTATTTTGCACCAGCTGATGATCGCCACCGACCGGTTCGCCGGCAAGTGACGCAAAAACCCGCCGTAATGGCGGGTTTTGTTATTTGACCTTCGGCTCGTACGGTAGGCGCGAAAATCTGTGGGATTCCGCGCGGTAGTGCGCCACGCGCTCGCGAAAATAGTCGCGCAGCGGCTCCGGCTGCTCGCGCTCTACCACTTCCGGGATCACCGGCATGTTGTAGCGCTCTTTGTACGCCACGCCTGAGGCGGCGAGATCCACGTTCACCCTGTCCATCTCTTCTTTGGACAACTCGGCCAGATTGTAACCCACGCTATGCTCCTTACTTACTTTGCCGCATTGAATCTGCGCAGAAGGTAATCCACCCGGCGGCGCTTGGCAAGCCCGTTGCGCCGTCGTCGCGGGAGATATTTATCCAGCAGTAATGCAATCTATTTATTCTTTTAAATAAGAATGATTCGCTTTATGATTAAAATAAAAGATGAAAATAATTATCATGTTAATTCTCAATGTATTGGTGATATTTTAATTTATTGATATTTATGGTTTTTATAATTAATTTGATTTGAGTGTAAATAAGGTGTTTTTATTTTTACGGCAGCAGGGCATAATGCGCGGAAATTAAATTCATGACCTGCAAAATAAAAGGAATCATTATGCTGACGCAAGAAATGACTCAAAAGCTGAATGAGCAACTGAATCTGGAGTTCTACTCCGCCAACCTGTACCTGCAGATGAGCGCATGGTGCAGCGATAAAGGCTTTGAAGGCGCCGCCGCATTTCTTAAAGAGCACTCTCAGGAAGAGATGCAGCATATGCAACGCCTGTTCGACTACCTGAGCGACACCGGTTCTCTACCGCTGCTGGGCAGCATCGCCGCGCCGCCGGTGGCGTTCGAATCGCTGGCGGACGTGTTCCAGCAGACCTACGAACACGAACAGCTGATCACCCGTCAGATCAACGAACTGGCGCACGCCGCCATGACCGCGCACGATTACTCCACCTTCAACTTCCTGCAGTGGTACGTGGCGGAGCAGCATGAAGAAGAGAAACTGTTCAAATCCGTGCTGGATAAGCTGGCGCTGGTGGGCACCAGCGGCAAAGGCTTGTTCTTCATCGACAAAGATCTGAAGAAAATGGGCGCGATGGGCCAGGGCGGCAACGGCCAGGCTTAATCTGCACCAGAACATCGAAAAACCGCGCGCAGGCGAGCCTGACGCGCGGTTTTTTTTACCCTGCGTTTATCGCGGTTATGCGGCGATACGTGCTGCCGGATCGCAAAATGCCAGTGATGCGCTCGACTTGCTGAGGCGTGGTCGTTATGATTTACCGCGATACGCTACAGGGATGGTAGAGTCAAAACAGCGGGTTAGCCGATATAACCCGTTTTTCTGTTTACCCGTGGCGCAATCACTTGCGGTGGGTTGGGGCCGCTGATACATCGCCTTGGCTGTGGCCTTAACCCTTATGACCCTCTTTTACTGTTAAGGGATACCACTGTGATCGGTAAAATTCGTTCCTCCTGTCGCCTGCTTTCCACCGTTTTCGTCCTGTTCGTTGGCCTATCTTCACAGCAAGCGCTGGCACACGCCCACTTGAAAGTGGAAACGCCGAAGGCCGACGCCAGCGTCAGCCCGGCGCCGAAGGCGCTGACCCTCAGCTTCTCCGAAGGCATCGAGCCGAACTTCAGCGGCGTGAAAATCACCGGCCCGGACAACACCGTGGTGAAAACCGGCAAGCTGCAGCTCGATCCGAACAATAACACCCAGGTCAACGTGCCGATCGACGGCGAGCTGAGCGCGGGCAAATACAACGTCAGCTGGCATGTGGTGTCGGTCGACGGGCATAAAACCAAAGGCCAGTACAGCTTCACCGTAAACTGATCGTGACTCTGGCGACCCTGTTCGTTCTGTGTCGCTTGGTGCACTTTGCGGCGGTGATGCTGATGTTCGGCATCAGTCTGTTCACCGCCTTATTGTCACCGCAGCGCCTCTCCCCGATCCTCTCCCGCGATGTGCGCCCGCTGCTGCTTGCCGGCACCTGGGCTGCCGGGCTTTCTGCCGTGGCGCTGCTGGCTATTCAGGCCGGGCAGATGGGCGACGGTTGGCAAGACGCCTGGCGGCTGGAGGTTTGGTGGGCGGTGCTCGGCACCACCTTCGGCGAAGTGTGGCGCTGGCATCTGGGCCTGTCGCTGCTGGCGATCCTGAGCCTGCTGCTGCCGGAGCGGCCGCGCGCGCAGGCGTTGGCGCTGTGTTCGGCGCTGCTGCTGGTGAGCCTGGCGTTTATCGGCCACGCGGCGATGCACGAAGGCACGTTGGGCGCGCTGCACCGCGCCAACCATGCGATACACCTGCTGGCCGCCGGTTACTGGTTCGGCAGCCTGGCGCCGCTGCTGGTTTGCCTGCGTTACCTGCAGCCGCCGCAGTGGCGCAGCGACGCCATCACCACGCTGATCCGTTTCTCGCGCTGGGGGCACCTGGCGGTGGCGGCGGTGATCGTCACCGGCATCGTCAACAGCCTGATCATTCTCGGTGGTTGGCCGCTTAACCTCAGCTCGCCTTATCAGCGCCTGCTGCTGATTAAAACTGCGCTGGTGGCGCTGATGGTGATGGTGGCGCTGGCCAATCGCTACGCTATCGTGCCGGCAATGAGCCGCGTGCCGGCGCTGGCGCAGCGCGGCGTGGTGCTGGCCTGCTGGCTCGAAGTCGGGCTGGGGATGGCGGTGCTGCTGCTGGTCAGTTTATTTGCAACCTATGCGCCGGTATGACATTTCAGCTTGCCGCAGGCAGGCAAGCTGCGGGAAAATCGACGCGAATAGCAACCTTAAGGCCAACACATGAAATCGGTATTACTCGGCATTACGCTGCTGGCAACCGCGACCGGCGCGCTGGCGGCAGACAAACTGGTGAACATCACTAAACTGGAGTACGGCAAACAGTGGGCGTTCACCAAGGAAGAGGTGACGCTGCAGTGCCGCAGCGGCGGCGCGCTGTTCGTGCTCAACAACAGCACCTTGATGCAATACCCGCTCAACGATGCAGCGGAGCAGCAGGTGAAGAAGGGCCATCAGCGTGCGCAGCCGCTGGAGGTGCTCCTGCTGGACGACCCTGCCGAACCAGGGAAAAAAATGAGCCTGGCGCCGTTCATTGAACGCGCCGAGAAGCTGTGCGCTGACTAACCGCTTGTTTGCCAACGCCTTGCCCAACGTGCGCGGATTGATGCGCATTTGCCGCATAGTTATTTCGTCACGAAACTATCACGCGGCCGTCGGGCGGCTGGCAAAACTGGCGCGGTAGGCTACTCTTAAAGTGCACGGCTGAACAAGCCCTGCATTAAATGCCAACTTTTAGCGCACGGCTCTCTCCCAAGAGCCATTTCCCTAGACCGAATATAGGAATCGTATTCGGTCTTTTTTTGTGTGATTGATTTATAAGTCTTTTTTTGAAAAAATCGGAATTAGTCGAAATTTACTCGAATTTTGATATTCGGTTTTTTACAGCATCACGTACTCCTTCCCCCTCGTTTTAAGCTATTTCAGCGTCTTCATTTCCGTTGTATGCCCCAGCAGCTTTTGGGCAAATGCCTTGTCGTTCTGCTTTTCGTACAGGCGGCCGGACAGGTTTCGGATCTCGTGGAACGTCGGCGGGCTTGCCTGAAATTCCAAACCTGATGCTTTCCGCGCGGCGATAAACTTTTTCGTTAGCCCGTTGGGATGGATTGAGTTACTCCTATGTTCCGATAGGTTGGTAATCTGCTGGTAGGTGGCTTATCATTGCGTCAATAACTAAAGGAAATGACATGTCTCAGCGCAATGATATTATTGACTTTTTTAGAGGTGTAGCGGTTATGCTCGTTACCGCCTTTCACCTTTTCCTATGGTCCGGTTCTTTAGGCCGACCGCTACCATTCGGCTTCGATGTGATGGGGCTTTTTGGTAACGGGTGGATCGGCGTTGGAATGTTTTTTGTAATTTCAGGCTATTGTATGGCTGGGTCAAGTGGAAAAGCATTTTCAAGTGGCTTTTCAGCAAAGAAGTATGGCATCTATTTTTTAAAAAGATACTTGCGGATAGCTATTCCATTTTACATATCAATCGCGGTTTGGTTTGTTCTAATTCGAGGTTTTGGCATTGCAACAAAACCTACAGGGGGCTTTGATGTAATATCCCATGCTTTATTTATTCACAATTTTTCAGAAAAGACATTTTTCTCAATTAGTGGGGTTTATTGGTCGCTCGCTGTTGAGATGCAGTTTTATTTAATTCTCCCTGCTCTGGTTGTTTTATTTACCACTGTTTTGGGAAGAGTTGTTTTGTTGGTCAGTGTGTTTGCTGTTAGTATTTTGATTAATGTTTACAGTGAGAATCAATTGTTAACATGGGGCATTCCATCTTACCTTTCACTTTTCGTTTTGGGGTGGCTTTGCGCCATATATCAAAACAGAATAGGTTCATTTATAAGAAAATTGAAAGCTCAATGGATATTGATCGCGTTATTTGTATTGCTTCTTTTCTACAAAGGGCATGGCTTTAATAACAAGATTAAACTATATGAAGTGTTGATTTCATCGGTTTTTGCATTGTTAATGGTATCACTTATTAATCGGTTCTCAGGAAAGCGTGTGCCGCACGTTGTGCGCAGTGTAGCATTTGTAGGGAAGTGCTCGTTTTCTATTTATTTGTATAACTATATTTTCTGGGCGCTAGACAGAACTGACTTAACCCCGGTTAAGTTATTTATGGCTTTTGCTTTCGTGATAGGGTTTGGCATTTTAATGTATCTAGCCGTTGAAAGGCAATCAGAGAAATTAAGGAAAAAAGCCATAAGAAAAGCAGAGGTTAAACTTGCAGTGCAATAAATAAAAAAATCAATGTAAGCCCTGGGTAATTCGGGGCTTTTTTATCCGCGTCCCAATTAAAACAACCATTTCATAATCTGAATTATCTCGGGGAATCATCTATGTCATCTGAAGGATTGCCCGTTGATGGCGTCGTTGGCAAAAAAATTATGCTGGGAGCCTGCAGTACGCAACAAGCAACAGACGAAGCAAAGAGTAGCTAGTCTGCAGATAGCGCAGCTCAGTCGACTGATGCCGCGTTTAAGTTTAGTCGTGAGGCGAAAGTAGCAGCAGTGGAGTATCTGACGATGCAGATCGTGCTGAGGGGGCCGCAGAAATGCTAAGAACATCGCGGACGCCAATACCTACTTTTGAGCTCCTCTCTGATTTAGCACTGCACTGATTTTGGGATAGGGTCAATGGTTATCAGGAACCCGCATTAGAACTAGTACAGCAATGGGGACGGTCAACTGTAACCACGGATGCACAGGAACCTTAGCATCACATCACCAGGAAATAATTCTCGTAATGGTGTATTTGGGGACGAGCGAACTTCGGATAGACAGGCCATGCTAGTAATGGTGATGTGTTGCTAACACCTCGATAAATGTGACGCTTGAAGTATTTTGAAGTTGACATTTTGTTATCTATCATTAAATTATTGGCTCTCAAATTTAAGTTAAAAGGATGTCTAACAATGACAAAGGGGTATGTGTCTTTTTTATCAATTATTCCGTTTATGGTGGCTAATTATGCATATGCATTTTCTACGGCAGATGTTGGCGACATTATTAATAAAGAGATAATTGCCGCCAATGGCAAGCAAATTACTATCAAAGCCAATGAACCGGGTGAGATTAAATCTACAATAAAGCTTGGTGTTGGGCAAGTAATTGAGTTTTCGCCAGGCGTGTGGACTTGCAGTGCGTCACCTTGCATTGTAATTGATAATGCATCCCAAGTTATCGGTTCTGGAATCTATCGCACTCAGTTGAAATTATCCTCGGCTTCTTCTGGGCCTATTATTCAAAGTGCTGACTATGAAAAACTATCAAGCCTGAGCGAAAAAAATGCATTGAAAATTGCATCGCCATTAGATGGTGATAGAAAAAGCCTCCCTGGTGTTAAATACATAAAAATAAAAGACATTACTATTGATGGTGGTGATGGAAAAAAAGCCAGCGTTAATGGTGTTGAAATATATGGTTTATGGTTCTGGCTTGAAGATGTATCAATCGAGCGGTTCTCTGGAGATGCATTAGTTACTCAATTTATTCCAAGCGGTTCTGTTCATCCAGATGAAAATGATGCAATGGAGTCTTACTTTACTCGAGTAAAATTAATTAGCAATAAAGGTAATGGATGGACGATGCGAGGACCGCATGATTCGATCGTTTCTGGGATGATTGCTGCTAACAATGGAGGGTGGGGGATTGATGTTCTGCATAAGGAGGGCTTTTATAGCGGCGGAGGTTTAATGCTTACTAATACCCATCTGTATGCTAACGGTAATGGCATGAGGACTGAGTCAGGGGCAAATATTCTTGCTTATGGGATTGAAAGTGAGGCCAATAAAGGTGTAGGTTTGCTGCTGCGTTCTAATGATTCTATCGTACAAGGAACATTTTATGCCAACAGAACTTATGGTGTTCAAATAGGTGATGATGAGTCTTATTCTGGTGTTAATAACCTCAATCTTCAACTCCATAACAATAAAATAGCACAACTCAAATGGGGGAATAACGCAGGCCATAATATGATTAATGCTGTTGTATTTCCTAATGACTCTAGCCAGAGGTACTTTGAGGGGAGCCCCTCAAATACTGACTATGTGGCAACGTCTGGGCCCAACGCTGTTCAGCAGTTCCCCGGTGGGATTTCGATGGATAGCGATCGGAACATGTATGGGATAAAAGAATCCATAAAATAACCTTCCCTCCTATTAATTTACTATTGATTTAATAATTCACCCCGGAGAATCCGGGGTTTTTTGTATTTTTATAGAGATGTGTTCATTCTTTTGTACATATAGGTATCGTATTCGTTTTTGTTTGTGATTAATTTATAATTAAATTCCTCTTGATCCTCCAGCAACAATTCCCCGCTCCTCTTTCGAATCACAGCCACCAACCCGATCTCCATCCCCACCCGCACATATCGCTAATTTAGCCGCACTAAAAGTCATTACGTCATCTATGGCGCTGATAAGCTCCGGTCAATGCACCCATCACCGATTAAACGAGAGTGACATTATGGGGAATATCAAGACATTAGGCGTTGTAAAAGGAAACCTGCGTTGAACGATCGGCTGAGTCGGTTGAAGAGGGCGTTGCCCGGCTACCTTGAGGCGTGGCGTGAGGGGATTTTACCCTCTGACTGGGGGCAGGTGGCTAATCCTGAAGTGGTTGCCGCCCTGTTGGCGGAGTGGGAGGCGCTAAGCGAATTGGCGTCTCGGTTCGAAACCGCCACTGAAACTCCCTCCGAACCGGCTGCATTTTGGCAGACGCGTGCCGAGTTGATGGCGCAGCGCAATCGCGAACTCAGTGCCCAACTGGCGACGCCAGTCCGTTTGCCCGGCGCGCGGGTGGCCTTTTTTGGCTATGTGAAAACGGCGGTGATGGACGCCAGGCAGGTGAAGGCGGCGATTCGCGATGCCGGTTTTCTCATTGACTGCGATGATAAAAACGACAGCTTACCGTCATGACCTCTGTCCTGTAACGCATGAGTTTGGAGAATAAGCGCGAGCGAATAATGTCGCCCCTGTGATACGGAGCAAGGTTCAATTCATCCAGTCAATTTGTTAGGATCGCCTGACCTACATGACTATTGGTGCAGTACATTGAAAATCAAAGCGTTGTTATTTGTTGCGTTGGCCGCATTGGCCGGCTGCAGCCAGGAGGGAACCTCGATGAATCAGCCCGCAAATGAGAAAGGCGGCCAAACGGAAGTGTTGCTGGTGAACAGCGCGCTGGTGGACTGCGTGGGCGTCGGCCCGATGAAGTGCATGCAGGTGCGCCGCTCCGCGCAGCAGCCGTGGGAGTTGTTCTATACCGGCATCGAGGGTTTCACCTTCGAACCGGGTTATCAGTATCGGCTGAAAGTGCTTGTTACCCCGGTGGAGAACGTGCCGGCCGATGCCTCATCGCTGCGTTATACGCTGATTGAGCAGCTGGAAAAGAACAAGGCGTAATGGATCTACCTTGTCACCACCAAATGGCGTTTCATTTGGTGGTGACGACTTCAGGAAAGTTTGTCTTTTTTCTTTCTTCTGGAGGATTCGAAAGTGGCGAAGGCATGTGCAAGAGCAAACCCCAACGCACAGTAGCGTAGAGGCCAATTTTCTTTGGTCCATGTTTCAGAGTCAGCAATAAACATCGCGTTGCCGTTGGCAAAAAGGGTAAATTGCCAGCAAAGGATTAAAAAACATATCGTAACCAGAACGACATAACCCTTGGAACCCAGAGGCGGCCTGAAGCCGTATTTCACGGCCAGACAGGCCGCGGCAGCGAGAGTAGAAAGAATATAATATAAAGTTGGTTCCATCACTGTTCCTGGTGATTTTATCTTCCCTGATATTCGACCGAAAAACAGCCACACCATAACGCAACGCCAGAAGCATGATCAACTTTTGCTGATTTAAGAGGGAAGGCTTGAACGCGCTGAGGGTGCGAAGCGTGGCGCGTGGAGGCATCACGATGCGGAGTTGGGCAACCCTGATCCCTCGACTAAACTGGTCTGTTCACTGCGCTTGTTTTCGCACTTTCTTAAGTATATCGAGAAAATCAGGTATATTGTCCTTCGGTTTTTAGCTACCAAGAAAAAATTACTATGATTATCAAACCTAAAATTCGTGGTTTTATCTGCACCACCGCTCACCCGGCAGGCTGTGAAGCCAACGTCCGTGAGCAAATCGCCTACGTTAAGTCGCGCGGCGAACTGAAAAACGGGCCTAAAAAGGTGCTGGTCATTGGTGCATCCACCGGTTACGGTCTGGCCTCGCGCATCAATGCCGCTTTCGGCAGCGGTGCGGCCACCATCGGCGTATTTTTCGAGAAGCCTGGCAGCGAAGGCAAAACCGGTTCCGCCGGTTGGTACAACTCCGCCGGTTTCGACAAGGCAGCTAAAGAAGAAGGCCTGTACGCGAAAAGCATCAACGGCGACGCATTCTCCAACGAGTGCCGTCAGACCGTTATCGATCTGATCAAAAAAGACCTGGGTCAGGTTGACCTGGTGGTTTACTCGCTGGCTTCGCCGGTGCGTAAAATGCCGGAAACCGGCGAAGTGGTGCGTTCCGCACTGAAGCCGATCGGCGAGCCGTACAAATCCGTTGCGCTGGACACCAACAAAGACGTGCTGGTTGAAGCCGTGGTCGAGCCGGCCAACGAGCAAGAAATCGCCGACACCGTGAAGGTGATGGGCGGCCAGGACTGGCAGCTGTGGATGGACGCGCTGGACGAAGCGGGCGTGCTGGCGGATAACGCGCAGTCTGTCGCTTACTCCTACATTGGTACCGATCTGACCTGGCCAATCTACTGGCACGGTACGCTGGGCAAGGCGAAAGAAGATCTGGATCGCGCGGCGCAGGCCATCAACCAGAAGCTGCAGGCCAAAGGCGGCGCGGCTTACGTTGCGGTGCTCAAGTCGGTGGTAACTCAGGCCTCCTCCGCCATTCCGGTGATGCCGCTGTATATCTCCATCGTGTTCAAAATCATGAAGGAGCAGGGCATTCACGAAGGCTGCATCGAGCAGATCCAGCGTCTGTTCGCGACCAAGCTGTACAGCGGTGCGGCGCCGGACACCGACGAGAAACACCGTCTGCGCCTGGATGACTGGGAACTGCGCGATGCCGTGCAGGAAACCTGCCGTGAAATCTGGCAGCAGCTGAACGACAATAACATCAACGAACTGACCGATTACCAGGGCTACAAGGCGGAATTCCTGCGCCTGTTCGGCTTCGGTCTGCAGGGCGTTGATTACGATGCCGATCTGAGCGGCGAAGCCAACTTCGACGTGATCGAACTGGTCTAAGCGCGTCGAGCAGTCAAACAAGGTCGGGTTAGCCCGGCCTTTTTTATTGCCCGCGCATTGGCGCCCACCGTCTGACTCATCAGTCCACTTGATCATTGACAGCAATAAATTATCGTTTTACGATAATTTATTGCTGTTGATTAAGGGATAGAAAATTATGGGCGCTGCGCCAAGGATCCATCTGCCGCTGTACGTGCGTTGTCTGTGTTTGCTCATTATGGCGATGCTGATCGTCAGCACCGGCGTTGAGATGTTCATCATTGTGCGGGATTGGCTGCAGGGCGTAGCCTATCGCGATATCGTCGCCTCTTACCGGGAATATTACCCGGAGCTGCTTGCCTACGCGATCCCGCAGCAACGCTGGGCGCTGTTCGCCACGCTGGTTATCGACATGCTCGGTTATTTGCCCTATTACAGCGCGCTGCTGTGCGGCGCCGGGCTGTTTTATCAATTTTTCCGCGGCAACGTGTGGCATCGCAACAATATGGTGCTGTTGCAGATCATCGGCATCTTGCTGATCGTCGATGTGTTGTTCCCGTCGTTAGCTGGTCTGTTGCAGGTGATGGTATTGACCGCCGATGAAAAAATGCTGTTTATCCTTTATTATGGCGTCAATAGCGAGTCGGTGCGCTCGCTGATCGTAGGCTGCGCAATCCTGGTATTTAGCCGGGTATTTCTGGAAGCGTTGCGGCTGAATGAAGAACAGCTTTCTTTCGTGTGAGAATAGAGTGGCAATAATCGTAAGTCTTGATGTCATGTTGGCCAAAAGGAAGATGCGTTCAAAGGAGCTGGCGGAGCAGGTGGGGATCACCGAGCAAAACCTGTCTCTGTTGAAAAACGGCAAGGTCAAGGGAGTCAGGCTGGAAACGCTGGACAAGATCTGCCGCATTCTCGACTGCCAGCCTGGCGATCTGTTGACCTGGCAGCCGGACGGCGAAGAGTAAGATCCCAGCGCACTCGGAAGTGCGCTGAACCTGCTGGCCCATTTCTGCGATTAGCGTTATCTTATTGAGCGATATT
This sequence comes from Serratia sp. CY47280, assembly GCF_052168655.1. Lineage (NCBI taxonomy): Bacteria > Pseudomonadati > Pseudomonadota > Gammaproteobacteria > Enterobacterales > Yersiniaceae > Serratia > Serratia sp. CY47280. The sequence continues at coordinate 103,256 of NZ_JBJNMG010000001.1, forward strand.
TGTTTTATTCAGGTTAATTAAAATAACGGGTGATTAACACTTGCGTATTCTTTTTGTCGCTGGCGATGGCATGCGGCGAACGTTATTAAACTAAATAAACTCATTTTTCATTTACCGTCACTACCAATGGCGTTATTTTAAGGGGAATAGTATGACATGGCGTAATTATCTTCTGGCATTGTGTCTGGTATTAAACGGATGCAGTGCCATTTACCCCACGGTTTCATCCTCATCCTCCTCCACTCATCGGGGGAATTGGGGAGCACCGCAGCCCGCAACGCGAGAACAAAAACAGCGTATTATCGCCGGTGAATCCGCCGCTTCCGTGCTGAATGAAGGCCGGGTCGGTATCGGCGGTACGCTGGACTGGTCGAAAATAGGGGGGCGCTAATCGCCACTCTTTATTCAGCGTGGCGCCAGACGTTATCTCAGAGATATTATGGAGCGGTTTATTATTAATTCGCTACTCTGTTTTTCCGATGCGTTATTTATCTTTAAACGATGAATCTTTGCTTGTTGAATTTATATCGACATACCTAGACATCATTACAGGAGTTTTCAATGGCAAAGCGTATTGTCGCCATGTTGATAATGTCGTTGTTGAGTCTGCAAGCAAATGCGGCCCGTTACGATCGGCAATGCGAGGGAGTTTCTCCCGTGCTGTTTCAGAAGAAATTGAAAGAGCTGGCGCATGGCCTGCGACAAGAGATGGCGGTGCCGACACCACCCACGGAGAACGAGGCTGAAACCTTGGCGCGTCTGGCGGAATGCGCTGCCGAAAACGCGAAAACGCCGGCGACGGGAGGGCAACATGCGCCCGATCCCGCAGAGCCTCATATGTCTTCACTCAATGGCTGTTGAACGGTTCTCTGCGTCATTTTTCGTGGCGCGCCCCAGTCGGCTTATTCATGGAGCTTGTGTATTGAAAATACCCTCGTTAATCGCTGCGGCGCTGGCGCTGCTGGCCTCATTTTGCAGTCAGGCGTTCATCGATCGCCATTCCTCGCCCGGCGCCTCGACGGAAAGTCCCTCTGCGGCGGGATGCCCGGCGCGGCTGGATGGCTTGTTGCAGCATATTTGGTTGGTTGAACAGATTCAGGCGGAGCGCATGCAGCTGGCGCGGCTGCGTGCGGAGCGGGAAGCGTTGGAAATGTGGTTGCAAACACAGAAAACGGCGAGACGTTCTGCGCAGGGGCACCAGAGCGCCCGATCGGCCTGCGAACAGGGAGCCGATATTGTTCGCTGCCTGTCGCTGCGTCTGCGCCGGACGTCCCTGATGGGGCCGCATCGGCCGTTTGTCGGCGCATATTGCCGGGCCTGGCTGAATGGTCGGCCGCTGAATTGCTAAAGATGAGAACAGGGACTTGTCAGGAGTTTATCGATGAAAATGATAGTGTTGACCGGCGTGGCCTTGTGTTGCGCCAGCTTCGCGCAGGCGCGGGTGGATCTGGAATACCATGCGGCGGCGCCGAAGGACAGTAAGATCACCGAGGAATACCAGAAAAAGCGTGATGCATTGCGTCACAAGGTGTGGAATGTCGATAACCTGACGCTGGTCAACGAGCAGGCGATTGCACGGGAACAGCAGCGCGAGGCAGCAGAGGCCGCCGAGCGGCAGCAGCGGAACCTGGAACAGCAGGAGAAAAAGCAGCGTTGCCTGCGCAGACACTCGAAAGATCCTCACCCCGAGGCGAAGTGTTACATGCACAACTTCTAGCCTTCAACGTCCGGGCGCTTGCAGCGCCCGGCGTCGTTTAGGCCGGGCGGCAATGCTCTTTCAGCATGGCGATCGCATCCGGTTTCAACTGATACAGATAGACCGGTCGGCCAGTGGCGCCGTACAGAATACGGGTGCCGAGAATGCCGCTCTCCGCCAGATAGATGAGGTACTTGCGGCAGGACACCCGCGAAATGCCGATGGCGTTGGCCAGGTTGTCGGTGGAAAATTCGCTGTCGTGCTGCTGTTCGATCCACTCGCAGACCGTGCTCAGGGTGATGCTGGTCAGCCCTTTCGGCAGCTTCTTGCTCTCCTGGCCGCCGGGCTGGCGGCGTAGCAGGCTGTCGACGTCGGCCTGCGAAAACTCGCGCTGCGCCAAGAGCTGAGACTGTTGCCGGTAGTGGCTCAGCGCCTCCTTAAAGCGGCTGAACTGGAACGGTTTGATCAGATAATCCACCACGCCGTAGTGCAGCGCTTTTTGCACCGTGTTCACGTCGCTGGCGGAGGAGATGATGATCACATCGGTCTTCTCGCCGAGTTCGCGCAGGCCGGGCAGCAGATCCAGCCCGTTCTCCTGCTGCATGTAGATATCCAACAACACCAGATCGATGCTGACGCTGGCATCGGCCAGCAGGGCGCGCGCCTGGCTCAGAGTGGCGACCGTCGCTTGGCAGTGAAAACCGCCGACCTGGCTCAGGTAGTATTTGTTCAGCTCCGCCACCATCGGGTCGTCGTCGACAATCAGTACGTTAATCATGGGCTCTGCTCTTGGCCTGATAGGGAAGGTGCACGAAAAATTGGGTCAGCTCACCCGGTTCGGATTCGAAATCGATGCTGCCGCCCAGTTTCTCCAGATGGCTGCGGATCAGCGCCAGGCCGATGCCGCGTCCCGTTCCCTTGGTGGAAAATCCGTGTTCGAAGATGCGCGCGGCGATCGCCGGATCGATGCCGGGGCCGTCGTCGCTGACGATACAGTGTAATTGATCGTCGTGGTGATGGAAGCTCAGGCCGATCTCGTGTCCCTCAACGCCGTCGATGGCGTCGATGGCGTTTTCGATCAGGTTGCCGAGCACGCTGATCAGCACATGGGTGGTCTCCGCATCGTCGGTTTCTGGCAGCAGGCTGGTTTCCTCGATGGTCAGTTCGATGCCGGCCTCATGGGCGCGGCTGATCTTGCCGATGAAGAAGCCCGCCACTTCCGGCGAATGGATCTTGCGCAGCAACGCGCCGATCTCTTCCTGGTAGTTGCTGGCGGTGTTGATGATGTAGTTTTCCAACTGCTGATAGGCCTTCATGTGCAGCATGCCGAGTATCACATGCAGCTTGTTCATAAATTCGTGCGACTGCACCCGCAGGGCGTCGGCGTAGTGTGCCATGCCGCTCAGGCGCTGCAGCAAGCGGCTGACCTCGGTTTTGTCGCGGAAGGTGGCGATGGCGCCGGTCACCTTGCCGTTGACGATCACCGGCACGGTATTGGTCAGCAGTTCGCTGCCGTTGAAGCTGATCTGCCGATCGCGCAGCGGTTCGCCGCTGGCCAGCACCTCCGCCAGATGCAGCTGCGCCGGCCAATGCTTGCTGGCGGCTTCCAGCAGCAGGTTTTCCACCGGCCCGCTCTGGCGCAGCAGGCGCTTGGCTTCGTCATTGACGATGGTGATGCGGGATTCATTATCGACCGCGATCACGCCTTCTTTAATCGACTGCAGCATGGCGTTGCGCTGCTCGAACAGGTTGGAGATTTCGTAAGGCTCGAAACCCAGCATGATGCGTTTGAGCGCGGAGACCAGGAAAAAGGTGCCCAGGCTGCCGACCAGCGCGGCGAAGGCGATGGTCCAATAGATGATCCAGCGGCTCTCCGCCACCACCCGCTGCACGGTGTCCAGCGCGATGCCGAGCGCCACCACGCCGATTTGTTTTTTCTGATCGTCATACACCGGCACGAACACCCGCAGCGCCGGGGCCAGCGTGCCGCGGTTGATGGCGCTGTTGACGTTGCCTTGCAACGCGGGCGCCAGATCGTCGCCGATAAAATGCTTGCCGATCAGCCAGGGTTTAGGGTGCGAATAGCGGATGCCCTGCATATCCACCACCACCACGAACAGTAGCTCGTTTTGATGGCGCACCTGCTCGGCGAAGTGCTGAATGGCGCCGCTTTGATCGCGCCGCTGCAAGCCGTCGATCACGGTGTTGGAGAGCGCCAGCGTGTTGGCGACGGCGATGGCTTTTTGCTGCAGCTGATCTTGCCCTTCGCGGCTCATCTGCACGAAAAACAGCGCGAATACCACCAGCAGCACCGAAGCGATGATGGCGGACACCATCAGCGTGATGGAGGTGCTCAGCTTGAGCGGCACCCGTTGTTTTGGCATGGCGGTTCTCCGAATGGCGATTTCACGGCATATTCTAGCGAGGAATGAGGCAAGCTGCAGTTACCGGCAGCAGGTTATAGCATGCTGCCGGGGTGCGGAGGGGTTATTTTAGTTACAAAAGCGGGTCATTGCTGGTGGTAGAGCTCCAGCGCCTGTTGGCCGCTGGCACCTTGATGGATGATCGCCATCAGGGCGCGCACCACCTGCGACGGATTGCTGTGTTGGTAAACGTTGCGGCCATAGACCATGCCGGAAGCGCCCTGGGCCATCAGCGCGGCGGATTTTTCCAGCACCGGCCCCAGCTCCCCCTTGCCGCCGCCACGCACCAGCGTCGGGCAGCGCGCCGCTTCCACCACGCGGTGAAAATCCTCCACCCGATCGGTCGGATCGGCCTTGATGATGTCGGCACCCAGCTCGCGCGCCAGCCGCACCAGCGGCACGATCTTCTCCACGTCACCCAGCGATCCGTAGGCGGCGCCCTGGCCGGCTGGCGCCATTACCAGCGGTTCGATCATCAGCGGCATGGCGTAGCGATCGCAGGCGTGGCGCAGGCGGCCGATGTTCTCCACGCATTGGCGGAAAATGCCGGGTTCATCCGGGATCATATACAGATTGACCACCACCGCGGCGGCGTCCATTTGCAGCGCGGCGAGGATCGGCGCTTCCGGGTTGTGCAACACCGCCCACATCTCACGGTGGCGCGCGGCGTTATAGGCGTTGCCGACGTCGGTGCGCATCACCAGCGCCGGCTTTTCGCGCTGCGGCGCGCGCTGCAGCAGCTCCGCCTGGCCGTAGTTGACCTGAATGGCGTCGGGGCGCGCGGCGATCAGGTTACCCATCACCCGTTCGATATCTTCCAGGCCGATTAAAAAATCCGGTTCGTTGGCGATGCCGTGATCGATCGCCACATCCAGGCACTTGCCGTTGTTGAACAGGCGGTTCATCCGCACCTTACTGCTGAGCTGCATGTCAGGTCCTCCTGAGATAGGGATATGTCCATTATTGCCGAGTAAGAATGGTCGGGAAACGCGGAAACCGCAAACTGCGTAGCCGCTCGCAGTTTTTGCCGGCGCACGAAAGGGGAACGCTCGCCGGTGGCTTTCATTTCATTTGTTAGATCCGTGTCATGTTTTTGTTAATAAGCCATTCCAAAATGCATGTTTCGCTTGTTTGGGTTAAAAAGTTTCAATAATCTAAATTATGAAATAAACATTTAAAAACGCGATAAAGACGCCGTTTGCTGTGCCAGGGGTTTATTTCAATTGATTGTTTTTAATCTGTTTTGAGATATCGATCACCATTTTTTTCACGGCCTTAATACGGCGATAACGCGGTAATTTCGCCGTATCAAAGGGATAACACCGACCGTATTGTTGTTTGAATGTAAAAAATATTTTTCATTAGCTGTCAACCAACAGACCTCTTCATTCTAACGATTAAAGGGTAACGAACATGAAGCTGAAGAAACTGATCGCCGCCTCGGTACTGATGTGTATGCTGCCGGCCAGCGTGTTGGCGAAAGACATCAAGATCGGCGTTTCCATGGCTTACTTCGATGACAACTTCCTCACCATTCTGCGCCAGTCGATGCAAAGCAAAATGAAGGCCGACGGCAACGTCAGCGGCCAGTTCGAAGACGCCAAGGGCGACATTGCGCAGCAAATTCAACAAATCGAAAACTTCGTCAGCCAGGGCGTCGACGCCATCATCCTCAACCCAGTGGATACCCAGGGCGTCAAGCCGATGATCAAGCTGGCCGAGAAGGCCAAGATCCCGCTGGTGTTCGTCAACCGCAAGCCGGAAGTGGCGCTGCCGGCCGGCATGGCCTACGTCGGCTCCGATTCCAAGCTGGCCGGCAAGCTCCAGATGGAAGAGCTGGCCAAGCTGATGAACGGCAAGGGCAACGTGATGATCCTGATGGGCGAGCTGTCGAGCGAAGCCACGCGCGACCGCACTCGCGGCGTGGAAGAGGTGGCGGCCAACTACCCCGGCATCAAAATAGTCGACAAACAAACCGCCAAGTTCTTCCGTAAAGAGGCCGTGGACGTCACCACCGACTGGATTTTGTCCGGCCAGCAGATTGACGCCATCGCCTCCAACAACGACGAAATGGCCATCGGCGCTATTTTGGCGCTGAAGCAAGCCAAGAAATCCGGCGTGTTGGTGGCCGGCGTTGACGGCACGCCGGACGCGCTGGAGTTCATCAAGAAGGGCGATCTGGCGTTGAGCGTGTTCCAGGACGCCAAAGGCCAGGGCGAGGGCGCGGTGCAAACCGCCGTTCAACTGGTGAAAGGCGAGAAAGTGGAGAGCAACGTGCTGATCCCTTACCAGCTGATCACCCAGGCCAATTACCAGCAATTCGCCGATAAAAACAAGAAATAAGCCTTGAAGCCCGCCGCGGGCGCCGGTGTGGGGCGATCGCGGCGGAAAACGTGGGTCAGTGCGGAGGTAAGCGGTATGTACCCTTATGTTCTTGAGGCCGAAGGCATCAGTAAGCAGTTCCCCGGCGTCAAAGCGCTGGATAAGGTCTCGATTAAAATCAAACCCGGCAGCGTGCACGCGCTGATGGGGGAAAACGGCGCGGGCAAATCGACGCTGATGAAATGCCTGATCGGCATCTACCACCCGGACGAAGGCTCGATCAAAATCAAAGGCCGGCCGGTCACCTTCAGCGACACGCTGCAGGCGCTGCATTCGGGCATTTCCATGATCCACCAGGAGCTGAACCTGGTGCCTGACATGACGGTCGCGGAAAACATCTGGTTGGGGCGCGAGCCGGCGCGGCTGGGGTTCGTCAACCACGAGCAGCTGAACGAACAGACCCGCGAGCTGCTGGCGCGGCTGAACATCAAACTGCAGCCGGATACGCTGGTGGGCGAGTTGAGCATCGCCAATCAGCAGATGGTGGAGATCGCCAAGGCGGTGTCCTACAACGCCGACGTCTTGATCATGGATGAACCGACCTCGGCGCTGACCGAAGGCGAAGTGGTGCACCTGTTCGCCATCATCCGTGAACTGCGCGAGCAGGGCAAAGGCATCATCTATATCAGCCACAAGATGGACGAGATCTTCGCCATCACCGACGAAGTGAGCATTTTCCGTGACGGCACCTTCATCGCCTGCGACAAAACCGAAAACCTGACCAAACAGTCGCTGATCACCATGATGGTGGGGCGCGAACTGACGCAGATGTTCCCCAAATTCAACAACAATATCGGCGAGGAAGTGCTGCGGGTGGCGGGGCTGCGCCGCAGCGGCTGGTTTCATGACGTGTCGTTCAGCGTCAAACGCGGCGAGATCCTCGGCGTCGCCGGGCTGGTGGGCGCCGGGCGCAGCGAAGTGATGGAAAGCCTGTTCGGCATGCACCCGGCGGACGGCGGCGAGATCTTTATCGAAGGCCAGGCGGTGAAGGTGGATTCCCCGGCGAAGGCGATCGAGAGCGGGCTGGCGTTTCTTACCGAAGACCGCAAGAAATCCGGCCTGTTTCTGGTGCTGTCGGTGGTCGAGAACATGAGCATCGTCAACCTGTCGGAATACATCGGCAAGAACGGTTTCGTCAGCCATGTGCAGATGGCCAAAGACTGCATGGATCAGATCAAAAAGCTCAACATCAAAACGCCGACCATGGATCAGATCATCAATAACCTCAGCGGCGGCAACCAGCAGAAGGTGCTGATCGCGCGCTGGCTGTTGGCGCAGCCGAAAATCCTGATCCTCGACGAACCGACGCGCGGCATCGACGTGGGGGCGAAAGCGGAAATCTACCGCCTGATCAGCGAGCTGGCCAACCGCGGCGTCGCCATCATTCTGGTCTCCTCCGAGCTGCCGGAGATCCTCGGCATGAGCGATCGGGTGATGGTGATGCACGGCGGCCGCATTACCGGCATTTTGGACAAAGACGACGCGGACCAGGAGAAGATCCTGGCGCTGGCTTCAGAATAACGAAGGGTGAACATCATGAGTAACGTAAAGATTGAGAAGCCGCTCTCCGCCGATTCAACGGGCAAGGGAGGGCTGTTCTCCGGGCTGAGCGGCAAAATGCCGAAGGACACCGGTATCTTCATCGTGATGATCGGCATCGCGCTGATCTTCGAAATCCTCGGCTGGTACATGCGCGGTCAGTCGTTCCTGCTGAACCCGAACCGCCTGCTGCTGATCGTACTGCAGGTGGCGATCATCGGCATCATCGCGGTGGGCGTCACCCAGGTGATCATCACCACCGGCATCGATCTCTCCTCCGGCTCGCTGATTGCGCTGACCGCGGTGGTGGCGGCCAGCCTGGCGCAGACCTCGGACAGCATCTCGCCGATGTATCCGGGGTTGCTCGATCTGCCGGCGGCGATCCCGATCGGCGCCGGGATTGGGGTGGGCATCGTCTGCGGCTTTATCAACGGCTTCCTGATCACCCGCACCGGCATTCCGCCGTTCATCGCCACGCTGGGGATGATGGTATCGGCGCGCGGCCTGGCGCAGTACTACACCAAGGGGAACCCGGTCAGCTTCCTGTCGGACGGCTTCACGTCAATCGGCCAGGGCGCGATGCCGGTGATCATCTTCCTGGTGATTGCAGTGATCTTCCACATCGCGCTCAAACACACCCGCTACGGCAAATACATCTACGCCATCGGCGGCAACATGACCTCGGCGCGGGTCTCCGGCATCAACGTCAATAAGTACCTGGTGACGGTTTACACCATCGCCGGCGGCCTGGCGGGGTTGGCGGGCGTGGTGTTGGCGGCGCGCGTCAGCAGCGGCCAGTCGAGCATGGGGATGTCCTACGAGCTGGACGCCATCGCCGCGGCGGTGATCGGCGGCAGCAGCCTGATGGGCGGCGTCGGGCGCATCACCGGCACGCTGATCGGCGCGGTGATCCTCGGCCTTATCAAAAGCGGCTTCACCTTTATCGGCGTCGATTCTTACATTCAGGACATCATCAAAGGCGTGATTATCGTCGCCGCCGTGTCTATCGACATGCGGCGCAACCGCAAAAAACACTGATTGCCGTGAATTGCCGCCGGCGCCAAGGTGGGCCGGCGGCGTTTTTTTACCCGGGGGACACATCATGAACTTTCTGAAAGGGCTGTGGCTGGCGGTGGCGCTGTGCGCTTCCGCGCCGGCATGGGCGCAAACCATCGGCGTATCGATGGCCTATTTTGACCAGAACTTCCTCACCATTATCCGCCAGGCGATCGACAAGGAGGCTAAGGCGCGCGGCATTACCGTACAGTTCGAAGACGCGCGCGGCGACGTCGGCCGCCAGACCGATCAGGTGCAGAGCTTTATCAGCGCCGGGGTGGACGCGATTATCGTCGATCCGGTCAACTCGGCCAGCACCCCGGTCATGACCAAAATGGTCCAGGCCGCCGGCGTGCCGCTGGTGTACGTGAACCGCACGCCGGGCGACGCCAAACTGCCGCAGGGCGTGGTGTTCGTCGGCTCCGACGAGCGGGAGTCCGGCACGCTGCAGATGGAAGAGCTGGCGCGGCTGGCCAACTATCAGGGCAACGTGGCGGTAATGATCGGCAACCTGACCGACGCCGGCGCGCTGCAGCGCACCAAAGACGTGGAGCAGGTGGTGGCCAAATACCCGAAAATGAAGGTGGTGCAGAAACAGAGCGCCAACTATTCACGCAGTGAAGGCATGGATCTGATGATGAACTGGCTGACCAACGGCGAAGCGATCGACATCGTCGCCGCCAACAACGACGAGATGGCGATCGGCGCGATCATGGCGCTGCAGCAGGCGGGCAAGGTGGACCAGAAAGTGCTGATCGGCGGCATCGACGCCACGCCGGACGGCCTCAAGGCGCTGGCCTCCGGCAAGATGCAGGTCACGGTGTTCCAGGACGCGGTTGGCCAGGGCAAGGCCTCGGTCGATGTGGCGCAGCGCATGATTAACGGTGAAAAACTCGAGCCGTATTACTGGATCCCGTTCGAGCTGGTGACGCCGGCCAATCAGGGGAAATACGCGGCCAGGCCGTGAGTTAACCGCCAGGTTCGCGTTGCCGGGGCGCTGCTTGCAGCGCCTTTTTCATGCGCCAATTGCATGTCCGCTTGCGGCCAGCGCGGCGCCGAATCTTGCCTCACACTGAGGATCTTTAAACCGCGTGAGGATGAGCGATGAACGCATTGAACGGCAAGGTGGCGGTGATCGGTGGCGCCAGTTCGGGGATTGGCAGAGCAGCGGCGCTGCTGTTCGCCCGGCAGGGAGCTGCGCTGGTGTTGGGCGCGCGGCGTGAGCCGCTGTTGGCGGCGCTGGTGGAGGACATTCGGCGCGAGGGCGGCCGGGCGCTCGCGGTGGCGGGCGACGTGCGTGACGAAGCCTTCGCCGAACGGCTGACGGCGGCGGCGGTCGATGAGTTCGGCGGGCTGGATATCGCTTTCAACAACGCCGGCACCTTGGGGCCGCTGGGGCCATCGCTGGCGCTCACCGCCTCAGCGTGGCGCGAGGTGTTGGAAACCAACCTGTCCAGCGCCTACTACGGCGCCAAATATCAAATCCCCGCCATGTTGGCGCGCGGCGCAGGCTCGGTGATCTTCACCTCCACCTTCGTTGGCCACACCGCGGCGTTTCCCGGCACGGCGGCCTATGCGGCCGGCAAATCGGGGCTGATCGGCCTGACGCAGGCGCTGGCGGTGGAGTTCGGCGGGCGCGGCATTCGGGTGAACGCGCTGCTGCCGGGCGGCACCGATACGGCGATGGGGCGGCAGATGAGCAATACCCCGGAGGCGCTGGCACAGGTGGCCGAACTGCACGCGCTGAAGCGGCTGGCGATGCCGGAGGAGATCGCGCAGGCGGCGCTGTATCTGGCGTCTGACGCGTCCTCATTCGTCACCGGCACCGCGATGCTGGTGGACGGCGGCGTTTCCATCCAGCGCGGCTGAGGTTGGCAGGGCCCGTGGCCGGGCGCCACGGGCCCTACGCGAGGCATTACCAGCCTTTGACGGCGTCGCCCTTGTAGATTTCGGTGGCGCTGGCCGCCACTTCATCGGTCTGATAGGCCTTGACCAGATCCTTCACTTTCTCGCTGTCTTTGTTGTCGATGCGGCTGGCGAAGATGTTGACATAAGGCGAGTTTTTGTCCTCGACAAACAGCCCGTCCTTCGCCGGCGACAGACCGATCTGGCTGGAATAGTTGGTGTTGATGATCGCCAGCGTCACCTGTTGGTCGTCCAGCGCGCGCGGCAGCTGCGGCGCTTCAATCTCGACGATCTTCAGCTTTTTCGGGTTGCTGACGATGTCCAGCGCGGTCGGCAGCAGGCCGACGCCGTCTTTCAGAGTAATCAGCCCCTGTTTTTGCAACAGCAGCAGCGAGCGGCCCAGGTTGGTCGGATCGTTCGGCACCGCCACCTGCGCGCCGTCCGGCAGTTGGCTGAGTGCGGTTATCTTCTTCGAATAGCCGGCGATCGGGTAGACGAAGGTGTTGCCTACCGCCGCCAGCTTGTAGCCGCGCTCCTGCATCTGCTTGTCCAGATACGGTTTGTGTTGAAAGGCGTTGACGTCCAGATCGCCGTTGTTCAGCGCTTCGTTCGGCAGCACGTAATCGTTGAAGGTCACCACCTCCACGTCCAGATCGTATTTCTGCTTGGCCACTTTCTGCACCACCGCCCACAGCGACTGATCGATGCCGGCGCTGATGCCGACCTTGATGTGGTGATCGTCCTGTGCGGTCGGGCCGCAGGCGGTTAGCAGCAGCGTGCCGGCGGCGGCCAGCGCCAGGGTGAGGTTTTTCAGCGTAAATGTCATTTTCCCAGGGTCCTTGTCAACATTGCCTGCTAATTTTGGCGGGCAGAATAGTGGCAGTGACTGTAGGTAATCGCTGGGCTAAAACAAAATACTGATTCACTATGACTCATAGCGATTAGCTATGAGCGGCCGCTGCCCGGCGCGGTGCGGATTGCTTTGACGGCGAATCGACGGGCTTATTATGATAGCCGTTGGCCCGCAAGGGCAGACTGGGTACTGAAACGAAGGAATAGACAATGCGATTGAACACTTGGAGCAAGGCGCTGCTGCCGCTGGTGGTGTTGGCCTGCGTCTCGGCGACTCAGGTTCGGGCGGCGGAGAGCGATACCGGACCGATCCCTAAACAGCTGCTGGGCAACTGGCGCGTCAGCAAGATCGTGCCGACCCAGACCACCGGCTGCTGGGATCAACAGCAGGCGCAGAGCCTGATCGGCGGCAAAATCAGCTATAAGGCGGATGCATTCAGCTGGAACGGCACGGCGCTGAAAAGCGAAGGGGCCACCGTCAGCACCGTAGAAGCGCAGGAGTTTGTCGAGGACAATTCCGGCAGCAGCTCCTACATCGATTTCCCGATGCTGGGCATCAGCACGCCGTCGGTCGAACGCGTGGCCATTCAGCATGCGGATACCACCATCAAAGGCATCACCGATCAGGGCACCGATGGGGTGCCCGGCGATAACGTGCTGGTGAAAGACGCCAACACGCTGATCCTGTCGTTGTGCAACGTCTGGTTTGAGGCGCAGCGCGAGAAGTAATTTTTACCTTCAGCCCCGGCAACGGGGCTTTCCCACCGCATCGCCACCCGTCGTACGCGCCATTTCTGAACTAAAATTAACCATAACGATATGCCCTGACGTGATATCGGAGCCTCGGCTCTACCGAGTCCATGACAGGAGGCGCTATGTGTTACCACCATATTGTCATCGCCACCGATCTGAGCGATGACGGCAAACGGCTGGTCGAAAAGGGGGCGCGGCTGGCGGAGGCGCTGCAGGCCAAACTCTCGCTGATCTATGTGGACGTCCACTACGACACCTACCACGCGGCGATCGGCTTTTCGGAGCGCAGCTATGACGGCGTGCCGTTCGAAGAGAAGATCCGCAAAGAGCTGGAACCTACCACGCAAAACGTCAACTACCCGATCGCGGAAGTGATTATCGGGCGCGGCGGCTTCGTTGACGAACTGCGCACGGCAGTCGTGGACAAGAACATCGATCTGCTGGTGTTCGGCCATCACCACGATCTGTGGAGCAATCTGTTTTCTTCCACCCGCAACGCCATCAACCAGCTGAATATCGACGTGCTGGTGATCCCGATCCGTTCATAAACGCGATCATGCCTCGTCCATTCACTCCGCGCTGCAGCGCGGAGTTTCTTTTGCAGCAAAAAATGCCTTACTCGGTTGCATAATACATAAGTGAATACTAATGTATTTATATGAACGAAAATGACATCTTCAAGGCGTTGGCCGATCCGACCCGCCGCACCATCTTCGACAAACTCGCCGCCGGCAGCATGAATGCCAGCGCGCTGCGCGAAGGGCTGCCCATCAGCCAGTCGGCGATGTCGCAACACCTGGCGGTGCTGCGCAATGCCGGGCTGGTGCGTGAGGCGAAGCAGGGGCGCTGCGTCAATTATCAGGTCGACCCGGACGGGCTGGCGCAGATCGCCCAGTGGCTGGCGAAGTACCGCGCCTATTGGCCGGCGCGCATCGACGCGCTGCAAACCTTGCTGAAGGATATGGATCAATGAATAAACGGGTTGAGCCGCCGCCGCGCGATCGGCTGGTATTGGAGTATGCGCTCGAGGCGCCGCCGGAAAAAGTGTGGCGGGCGCTCAGTATTCCCGAACTGCGCGAGCAGTGGCTGCCGCCGGGGGATCTGGCGCAGGCCGAGCCGTTGGCCACCACGCCGGGCGAAGCAGTGAGCTATCGCCTGCGCGACGACCAGCCGCCGTTTCTCGAAAGCGTCGTCACCCTGCAGATCGTGCCGGATGCCGGCGGCGGCAGCCTGTTGCGGGTGATCCACCGGCTCGACGCCGTCAACGACGGCCCGACGATGATGATGCGCGCCGCCTGACGCGTTAAACACATTTCTCTTTGTTGCCAACCCAGGAGTTCACCGATGCGTGAGAAGATGATGCTCGTCCCGATGGTGGTGGAGCAGACCAGCCGGGGAGAACGTTCCTTTGATATTTATTCGCGCCTGCTGCGCGACCGGATCGTGTTCCTTAACGGTGAGGTCAATGACGACGTGGCCGAAATGCTGTGTGCCCAGTTGCTGTTTCTGGAGGCGGAAAACCCGGAAAAACCGATCCACCTGTACATCAACTCGCCGGGTGGGGCGATCACCAGCGGGCTGGCGATTTACGACACCATGCAGTATATCCGCGCGCCGGTGCATACGCTGTGCATGGGCACCGCGCGTTCGATGGGCTCATTCCTGCTGATGGCCGGCGAACCGGGGCACCGCATGGCGCTGCCCAACGCCAGCCTGCACGTGCACCAGCCGCTGGGCGGCTTTCAGGGGCAGGCGTCCGACATCTTGATCCACGCCGAAGAGATGAAGCGCACCAAAGTGCGGGTGATCCGGCTGTATGCCCAACATTGCGGCCTGAACGAAGAGGAAGTGGAGCGGGTGTTGGATCGCGATCGCTTTATGACCGCCGACGAAGCGGCGGCCTGGGGATTGATCGATCGGGTATTGCGGGCGCGGTGAGTGTCGGCTCCGATAGCGGAATGAAGGGGGCAATATCACTCGATTATTGGTAGGTGAGCGCAGTTGAGGTGATCCAGCCACGCTGACCCGCACATTCGCCGGTAATAATGGCGATTTCTTTCCATTCCGCATTGCCGATGTCCATTGCAGCGCTTTTACCCGTCAATGCGACCTGTGTGCCGGCGATGAGCTGGCAAATATGTTTGGTGGGTTCCAACAAGTTACCCATATTGGGTTGAGCAATTAATGGTATCGGCCGATTCAGCACTAGCTGAGGCGCCTTTTCACCAGGTGTGTTGGTGATGGTGATATTTCCGCTATTACTACCAATCGTCGTATTCGCGCTGCCATTAACGAACTGACTGCGTGTTTCCGTTGAAGATGAAAAGGCAGAATAACCAGCGAAGAAGGTGCCGATAATTGTGGCTATGCCCGCGAGGATGGGGAGTTTATTTTGCAAGATATTTCTCCATGGGTATTTATTATATTGATGTTTGGTGAAAATGCCTTTCCCATACTAAATGGGTAAAGCGCAAATGAAAATATAATTCATAATATTTGCAAATGCAGTTTTGTTTAATCATTCGAATGCCATATAATTAAAAATACGTATCATTCTAATTATTTCATTTGGTTGTTTGCTTCTGTTAATAAACCAAGTTGGGGAAAATGTTTCATATTTCTCACAATCATTCACGCGGGGATGTTTGTTTTTTCTTTATTTAACAGTGTGGTTAGCCATTTTTTGTCACGCTTTTGCACACTTCACTTTGCCTCTTTTTTTGAACCAGTAATGTCTTTTTTTCTGCATGACGAATTGTTATGAATTTGTTATTGATCACAAATTAAGCAATTCCGTGTTGCCACTGCCTTGTCTATACAACTATATACTTAAGGGAAAAGCAATGTTCAATAATCATCTTAACTTTTCGTGGTTAACTTTTTTTGGTGTTTAATTTTACGATTTAATAATATCTAAGCATTAATTCATTTTTAATTTGAATGAAATTGATGGGTTGAATATCAATTTGCCGTATATCACGTGCTAATCGGGATTTTACGCTTCAAGGAGATAATCGAACATGAAACTTGGCGCATTTTTAATGCCGGCACATCCGCGTTATCGCTCGTTGCACGATGGGCATTACCACGATCTTGATACCTTGAGGTTTTTGGACAAAATCGGTTTCGATGAGGCCTGGATTGGCGAGCATTATACGATGCCGGCTGAACCGTGCCCTTCTCCAGATTTGCTCATCGCTCAAGCCCTTTTGCAGACTGAACGCATAAAATTGGCGCCGGGCGCCTTTATGCTGCCGTTTCATCATCCAGCCGAGTTGGCTCACCGCATTTGTTGGCTGGATCATATATCTAAGGGGCGATTAATGGTGGGAATTGGCGCCAGCGGTACCACTTTGGATCTCGACATGTTCGACATAGATCATAAGTCGGGTGTGCATCGGGAGATGACGGCAGAATCGATAGCGATCATGATGCGATTTTGGAATAGCGATGGGCCATTCGAATTTAAAGGTAAGTATTGGACAGCGCGTCGGCCGGCGGATCAGTGGGATAAAACCTCCGGTTATCACCTTAAGCCCTATCAATCACCCCATCCGCCAGTAGGCGTGACCGGTCTTTCACCTTCATCCTCGACGTTGAAGATTGCCGGTCGTAATGGCTGGATCCCTATCAGCTTTTGTTTTACGCCTCAGTATCTCCATACCCATTGGCAAGTTGTTGAAGAGGGCGCCGCATTGAATGGAAGGGTTCCGCCGGCCAGGGATACATGGCGTGTCAGTCGTCCTATTCTGATCGCCGACACAGATGCGCAAGCATGGCGGCTTGCTGTCGAAGGCGAAATGGGACGCTACTTTCGTGAGGATTACTTGCCGATGATCGCCGGTAACAAGGCGCTTGGTTTGTTCAAACATCACCCGGATGTCCCCGACAGTGAAGTCACCGTCGAGTATTGCGCCAAGCATTGCTGGCTCCTTGGATCGCCGGAGACGGTTCGTGAACGCATAGAAGAAATGCAATCGCTGTCTGGCGGATTCGGTGTGTTGCATGTCATGGGGTTCGATCATTTGGATGAATTGGAACCCGTGCGCGAAAGCCATCGCGCATTGCAAGAGATCGCCACGAAATATTTCGCCTGACTCAGGCCGAATATCGGCACCGTGCGGTCATTCATGGAGAGAAAGATGCAACGTCAAAAAACAACTCTGCCCCCCAATCGGACACGTCGATTTGCCGTTTTGGTGATCGACATGCAATACGACTTTCTGGATGAAGGTGGTCCTGTTCCTTGCGAAGGAGGGAGGGCGATTATCGCGTCGCTTCAAGTTTTGTTGAGCTTTGCGCGCGGCGCGGGCATCCCGGTGATCTATACCCAGGAAAGTCACCGTGCCAACCGTGTGGACTTCGGCCGGGAGCTTGACTACGGCGAGATACTTCATTGCCTCGAGGGAAGCCGTGGCGTTGAGATCATCGCAGACTTGTCCCCACAGGTTGGCGATCATGTATTAATCAAACGCCGTTACAGTGCGTTCTTCGCCACCGATCTGGATCTTTTGCTGCGCGGGATGGGAGTCGATACCGTCGTTCTGACCGGTGTTGCCACGGATGTTTGTGTGCGTGCAACTGCTCAGGACGCCATGCAATTAGATTATCGCGTCATCGTGCCGCGCGAGTGCGTCGCGGGGACGCGTCATGTGCGACATGAGGCTGCGCTTGAGAACATCGGTTATGTATTTGGCCGTATTCAGAGTTTGACTGAGGTTATGAATCTCTTGCGGGCGGGATTGGAGGAGACATGAGCGCAACGCTGTCGATAAAACCGCTGGAAGAGCGATTCAGAAACGTCTTGCAAATCTTGGTTGAAAAACGGCTTAGCTTGAGCCGGGAACAGACCCGAGATCTGGTTCAGGCCATGCTGGAACAGCAATTGGATGATATGCAGATCGGCGCGTTGCTCGTCGCCATGGCACAAAAGGGCGAGTCCGCTGACGAGATCGCCGGTGCGGTTGACGCAATAGCGGCACGTTGCCGGCCATTGGCAAGCGGTTTGCCGCTTACGTTGAATATCGGTGGTACCGGAGGAGACCGGAGCGGGACCTTCAATATTTCCACCACGGCAGCCTTGGTTGTGGCCGCGGCCGGTGTGCCAGTGATCAAGCATGGAAATAGTCGCGTAACCAGCGTCAGCGGCAGCAGCGATATGATGTCGGCATTGGGAATTGATGTTTCGCGCAAGGGTGATGAAGCATGGCTGCGGCGGTCGTTGGCAACGAGCAACTTCGCGTTTCTCTCTACTTCGTCTTGGTATGCGTTTCCTGAACGGCTGACTGTCGTACGGCGAGCTTTGGGGGTTCGTAGCCTGTTTAATCTGAGTGGGCCGCTGGTTCATCCCGCTAACGTGACGCACCAACTGATAGGCGTTGCGCATGCTTCGCTTTTGTATCCCATGGCTGAGGCGCTGGTGAGGTTGGGCGGGGTGACGGCTTTTATCGTACATGGTGCAGGAGATTTGGATGAAGTCAGCTGCCTGGGAGAAACCCAGGTCCTGTGTGTAAGTGATGGATGCGTAAGTCGGTTTTCTGTGCAACCGGATGATTTTGAAGTTCCAGCCTGTGAATTACGGGCGCTGCGAGGGGGGTCTGCGGAGCGTAACGCGAAAATCTGCCTGGCAGTGCTTAACGGCGAGCGGGGTGCCCATCGCAACGCGACTATAGTGAGCGCAGCGACGGCGCTGGTGTTGGCTGGAAAAACGCACTCCTTTGGCGAGGCGGCGAAACTCGTACGGCAAGTATTGGATAACGGGCGGGCGTATCAGGTTCTTAAACGATTCAAGGAGACGATGAATGAGAACGAGAGTAAAAGTCTGCGGCATCACACACCATGAGGATGCTCTGGCGGCATTAAACGCGGGGGCCAATGCATTGGGGTTCATTTTTTCACAAAGTCCACGTCAGGTTTCGCCCGACGAAGCCCGTTCGATCATTGAACGATTGCCGCCTTTTACTCAGGTGGTCGGCGTGTTTGTCAATGAACCCAGGGAATGGGTGCAAAACATTATATGTTATTGCGGCCTGGCAGCGATTCAGCTTCAGGGTGACGAAACGAATGAGTATTGCCAGGCATTTGATGTCCCGGTCATTAAAAGTTTCCATCTCGAAAGCACTTTGGCTCTGGACAGGATAAACGACTATCAGGTTAGTGCATACCTATTGGACACACAGGTCGAGGGGCTGAGCGGCGGTTCTGGAAAGCCATTCGATTGGAGTTTGTTGAAAAACAAAACATTTGTGCGGCCGGTAATTGTTGCGGGCGGACTGCATACCGGCAATGTCAGCCATCTGATTCAGCACTGCTTCCCCACGGCCATTGATGTCTGTTCTGGCGTCTCCCGGTCCGCGCGCCGTAAGGACCCTGTGCGACTCCAAACCTTTTTTGACGCTGTCGCCGATGCCGATCGCCTTCGCGTGCAGGTGCCGGCTGAGAGTGGGCAAGAGGACATCCTCAAGGCGTCTTTTGATCGGCAGCCTTTGGTGGAGATTCAAGGGCGGCGATTTCTGCTGAATGCTCTGACGGAACAGATCCCGGCAACCCCGGCTGAACTCTTGCGTGAAGCAGCCAGGCGAGTCTGCGATGCGGCGCAATTTCCACCTGGTA
This sequence comes from Serratia sp. CY47280, assembly GCF_052168655.1. Lineage (NCBI taxonomy): Bacteria > Pseudomonadati > Pseudomonadota > Gammaproteobacteria > Enterobacterales > Yersiniaceae > Serratia > Serratia sp. CY47280. Next base: position 122,474 of record NZ_JBJNMG010000001.1, read on the forward strand.
CCAAGTTGGTGGGGGAAGAAGACAAAGGAGGCGGTTTATTGGCTGCCGTTTCGCTGCTTTCAGGCCTGCCATACGGCATTGCCCGCTGGTACCCATCCGGTCTTGAAGGACAGGTTCAGGTTGATTTCGATTGCGAATATACCGGCGGCAGCCTCTTTTTGAACGGCGTGGAGCCCGGCGATAACGTTTATATCGTGGACGATCTCATCAGCACTGGCGGAACATTGGTGGGGTTGGTTTGTGCAGTGCGGAAAGCAGGGGCTGATGTATCAGGCATCTTATGCGTGGTGGAAAAACGCAATTATGGTGGAGCCAGGCGCGTGTTCGAGGCGACGGGGATCTCGGTGCAATCGCTTATTGAAGTGGATGTGAGCGGCGAGCATTCGGTCGTTGTCGGCGTCAATTATTAAATAAAAAGGAGGCTGTGATGATCAAGGAAAGGAAATTCCGCGGTTGGTACATGGTAGGCGCCGTTCATCTTTTGCTGGCGGTTATTTTCGGTGCGGCCTATTCATTTGGCGCATTTTTTACTGCATTACAGGCGAATTTTGACGCGGGGCGTTTCTCTACCGCCTCAATATTCTCGTTGACGGCGTTAATTTACTACGTCGTCGGCGTATTTTCCGGTGCCTGGAGCGATCGTACTTCAGTAAGGACGGTAACCGGCATCGGTATTTTACTGCTTTCCCTAGGCTTTTTGGGCAGTAGCCTGCTGGCGTCGACACTGACGGCGTTTTTGTTCACGTTTTGCCTGTTGGTTGGCGGGGGAGTCGGGTTGGTTTACGTGCCGGCGGTTTCAACCATTCAACGCTGGTTCGTCGTTCATCGAAGTTCGGCTTCCGGCTTAGCGCTGGCTGGCACCGGTTTGGGAACGCTGGTGGGGCCGATGGTGGCTGGTGGGTTGATGCAGCATTTGTCCTGGCAAAGCACCCTACAAGTTTACGCCGTCGCTATCGCTGCGCTGGGATTATCTGCCGCCTTCGTCTTGCGAGGCAGGCCAGAGGACGTGGGAGAATATCCCGATGGGCTTCGTCCCGTAGAGGTGGCATCAATACCGGGTTCCGCGTTTAACGGTAGCGTTACGTTGCGAGAAGCGGCGAGACAGGCTCAGTTTTGGTGGTTTTTTATCGCGATATTTTTCGGCTCTATCGGACTGTTCCTGGCGTTGGTTCATATTAATCCTTATGCACAACAACAGGGGCTAAATGCAACGCAGGCCAATCTGCTCATCGGTTTGATCGGCGTGGGCAATATCGGCGGCCGTCTGGTTTTGGGGCGGATAGGCGACCGTATGGGCGCGCGGCGTTTTTTGGTTATCGTCACGTTGAGTTTGGCCCTGTTATGCGGTTTTTGGAGTGTGGCGCACAGCTTTACCGCGCTGGCGATTTTCGCGCTGCTGTTCGGCGCGGCCAACGGCGGCTGTATTGCGCTGTACCCGGCAGTGGCCAGTACATGGTTCGGCACCGCCAATCTGGGCGCCATTCTGGGGGCATTGTATATCGCCGTGGGGATCGCCGCCGTTGGCGGGGGTAGCGCCGCCGGTTGGCTGTATGACCTGTATCAGAGTTACACGTTGTCTATTGCGTTGGCTGGCATGGCGGCGCTGCTGTCTGCGTTGGGGATCGTCTTGGCTTCTCGCTGTACTTCCCGGATGGGATGAGGGAGGAGTCAAATGCTATTGCCTAATGACTTGCGCTCTGCCTTGGCGTTGTTGCGGCAAGCAGGGGATGAGATTACCCCGGTGGAGAGATCGATTTCTCCCGAGGTGGAGATGATTGAAGATTTTCTCGATGCCTATCGCCAGCCTGGCGGTTCCTGGTTTGCCGATGAGCAACCGTTACGGCTTTATCGACGACCAACACGGGGCGAGTTTCCCGTTTTGATGGGGATGTTTGGCAATCGTCGCCGTTGTAGGTTGTTTTTGGATCCCTTCGGACGTTATTCCGCAGACATATCAAATGCTCAGTTGTTGCTGCAGGCGGCGAGTAGGCCGATAGCGCCCAGATTACTGGGCGGGGAGGAACGCAACTTTCACAACGTGCGTAAGCCTGCTGAAATCCTGGCTTTGTTGCCGATCCTACGTTATCTGCAAGATGATCCTGGGCCGACGGTGACGTTGGGGTTGATCTATGCACGCGATAATCGAACCGGAGCCGCGAATTGTTCTTACCACCGAATTACCTTCAAAGAGGATTCGGTAGTGGTGGCGATTGACTCTCGTGGTCACTTGCAACGTATGCTTTCGGCACATCTGGCGCGCGGAGAGCAACTGCCTATTTCCGTCAATATCGGGCTTGATCCTGCCATTTATCTGGCTTCGGTATTGACTCGGCCTTGTCTTTCTTACGGTAGCGACGAGTTAGGCGTTGCGGGGGCTCTGCGCGGCAATGCGGTGGAGGTTGCGCCATGTTACGCCAATACGGGGCGATATATCGCCCATGCCGAGATCGTTATAGAAGGGATGTTGGGTGCGGAAAAAGAACCGGAGACAGCGGAGGTGGCCGGTTTTACCTTACCTGAGTATCTGGGTTATCGCTCGCCATGTGGTATGGCCACAACACTGGAGGTTCAGGCGGTAAGTCACCGCGCCGGGGCGATATATCAGACGCTGTCGGGTCCTGGTGTGGAGCAATCCATTTTACTTGGTTTAGGCCAAGAGTGTTCGCTGCTCGCCCGACTAAAAACAGAGGGACTTGAGAGGCTGTTTTGTCGCGTCGCGGCTCTGCCTTCCGGCGGCGGTCACTTGTTTACCGTATTGCAAGTCGCTAAACGCGCTTGCGGTGATGACCTGCGCGTTATCGACGCAGCTAAGAGATTGCTCGGCGAGGTGCCATCACTCAAAAATGTGTTACTGGTGGATGAGGATGTTGACCCTTATTCGGAGCGTGATGTCCTCTGGGCTATGAGTACGCGCGCCCGACTTGAACACGATATTCACGTCAGCGCTTTGCTGCCCGGCACTTCCCTTGACCCCTCGCAATTGCCGCTTTATGGCGGGAGTGATGCGAATGGGCTCGTCAATAAATGCGTCGTTGATTGTACGGTTCCTTTTAGCTCTCGGCGGCGTTTTCAACGGGCGTTTTAATGTGAGCGGTACGCCTTTCTGTAGCCTGCCTGACCAGGCTGGCGAACCATGATGTCTGTCATGTTGAAGGAGACAAACCATGACGAATACTCTCGATCCTCGTTTCGATTCCACCCGGAATATTTGTGCCCCTAGGGGCAACGAATTGACCTGCAAAAATTGGCTGACCGAGGCGGCCTATCGCATGATTCAAAATAATCTGGATCCCGACGTCGCCGAAAACCCGCAAGGGCTGGTTGTGTATGGCGGTATCGGTCGCGCTGCGCGCAATTGGCAATGTTACGATCAGATTTTGGCCTCACTTAAAGAGCTCAATGAAGACGAAACTCTGTTGGTTCAATCCGGAAAACCGGTTGGAGTATTCCGCACCCATACTGATGCTCCCCGAGTGTTAATCGCCAATTCTAATTTGGTTCCACAGTGGGCCAATTGGGAACACTTCAGCGAGCTTGATCGCAAGGGATTGTTCATGTACGGGCAAATGACTGCCGGTAGTTGGATCTACATCGGTAGCCAGGGCATTGTGCAGGGTACGTTTGAAACGTTTGCCGAAGCAGGCCGCCAGCACTATGGCGGGGATCTGACCGGACGCTGGATCCTCACCGCCGGGCTGGGGGGGATGGGCGGGGCGCAACCGTTAGCAGCGACATTGGCCGGCGCGGTTTCGTTGAATATAGAGTGTCAGCAGAGTAGCCTGGATTTTCGTTTGCGTACGCGCTATCTCGATAAACAGGCAAAAGATCTGGATGAAGCTATCGCCTTGATCAAGGAGCACACGGCGGCCGGACAGGCGGTTTCTATAGGCCTGCTAGGCAATGCCGCAGAGGTGTTACCTGAACTGGTCAAACGCGCGCATGCAGGCGGTATCCGACCCGATCTGGTTACCGATCAGACGTCTGCGCACGACCTGATCCACGGTTATTTGCCGGTGGGATGGAGCGTGGCGCAGTGGAAAGCAGCGCAACGCGATCCGGGGCAGCATGCCAGGTTGGCTGACGCCGCAGCCGCTAGCTGCGCCATTCATGTGCAGGCAATGCTTGATTTCGTTGACATGGGTGTGCCGGCTGTTGATTACGGTAACAATATTCGCCAGGTCGCACGCGATATGGGCGTGGAAAATGCTTTCGATTTTCCTGGCTTCGTACCGGCTTATATTCGCCCCCTGTTTTGCGAGGGCAAAGGGCCGTTTCGCTGGGTGGCGTTATCTGGCGATCCGGAAGATATCTACAAAACGGACGCCAAGGTTAAAGCGCTGTTTCCTGAAAACCAGCATATCCATCGTTGGCTGGATATGGCGCGTGAGCGCATTGCTTTCCAGGGATTGCCGGCGCGTATCTGTTGGTTGGGGTTGGGCGAGCGTCATCTGGCAGGCCTGGCTTTCAACGAGATGGTGCGTAGAGGGGAGCTTAGCGCGCCGGTTGTTATCGGCCGAGATCATCTGGATACTGGCTCCGTCGCCAGCCCCAATCGTGAAACCGAAAGCATGAAGGATGGAACCGATGCCGTTTCCGATTGGCCGTTGCTGAATGCATTGCTCAATACTGCGGGCGGCGCTACCTGGGTGAGTTTGCATCATGGTGGCGGTGTGGGGATGGGATATTCGCAGCATTCGGGAATGGTGATCGTGTGCGATGGCAGTGAGGAGGCTGACCGGCGGCTTGCTCGGGTGTTGGTCAACGACTGCGGTTCCGGCGTGATGCGCCATGCCGATGCTGGCTATGAGCAAGCCGTTGCTGCCGCGAAAAGGTTTGGATTGAAACTGCCGATGCTTTGAGAATAAGAGCATATTGAGGCTTTATAGCGGTTCTTATAAGGTAGAACCGCTATTTCTCTATAGGATGATTTTTACACTGTATTGCCTGTCTTGTGAGTATTTCACCTCTTGGCATGTGACGATTTAGTCTTGGCGTCAACTTACGGTTTTGCTGTCTGGCCTTCTTGCCAGTTTTGCCAAACCCATTCAAGCCCGCATTCGACCATCGCGAAATAGAGGCTGAAGTAGCGCTCCGCCATGATAAAGAACGAGCTGTTGAGTTCGATCACCACGTTATTGGTGGTGGTCAGCAGGCCGGATTTTTCCGCCGCCTGCAGAATGCGATTCACGTGCGCGCGTGAGACGGAGCACGACTTGGCGATTTTCGCCGAGGAGAGCAGCAGAAAGGGGGAGTCCTGCCGGATGCTTTCGATATGCAGCATCAGCAGCACCATGTGGCCGGCGTCCTTGCTGATAAACAGTCCGGATTGCGGCACCAGATCGATCAGGTAGATCTCCTTGAGCATCAGCTGCCCGTAGGCGGCGAAAAAGGTGGGCAGAAAGTCGGGCGCCGCCAGCAGCGTCGCGATGGGCATCTGTGGCGCCAGCGCCTGATAGGGCAACGCCATTGAGGCGATCAGCGCCTGGGTTTCCGCCAGCGCGTGCGGCGTAGGTTTATAGCGCAGCTGGCGTTTGTCATGTTCGCAGGGTTTGACCTCCAGTCTACGGCCGACCCGCAAAAAAAACAGAAAGGAGTCCAGGGAGTTCTCGCTGATCAAATTTTTCCCTTTAAAAAAGGCTTTGATGTCTTTCAGCCCGGCGGCGGGCTGGTGGTAATAAATGGACAGGATAGTGGAGCAAATGATGAACCGGCTGTTCCTGAAGATGATTTTATAAAACAGCGGATGTTTCTTGTAGGTCTCTTTTAATAACTCCCCGTGTTTGACGATGGCGGCGTGAAATGCCGGTGTTTGCCTGATGATGTTGGCCTGTTTCTCCAGGTGAAACTGTAGCTGGAATCTGCTTAGACTCATTTTCCCTATTTCCTGTACTTAAAAAAATGTGCTGCTTTTTATCGTTATGGGTTTGCTGTGTATGACTTGACGATCTGTTGGCCTTGGTCGTTGATGAGAGTGGCCTGAACGGTGATCTGAGAGGGGAGCCCCGACGCCGCAACGCCGTCGAGGTGATAATCCCGCGTGCTGAATGGCGCGGTCATCATGTCGCTTTCTTGCCGCACCGGGGCATCGCGCCTGTCGGTTTGCACGGCGATGCGAGCGAAGGAGAGATAAAACGCCGACCGGTTGTGACAGCGCAGCAGATAGCCACGCGGTGATTTTTGCAGCGTGAACGAAGCGGCCTCGGCCGCGTTGTCGGCGTTACCCTTCAGCGCTTTGGGGCGGTAGAAGATTTTCATCTGCGTGTTCATCGCCATCGTCACGCGCGACGCCTGCGGCGGCGTGATCGGCCGGCTGGGCGGGATCTCATACAGGTTAAGCCAGAACACCGACTCCCTGTCGGTGGGCAGGCTCGCGCCGGCAAACAGGATCCGCAGCCCTTTCAGCGCGGAAGGCGGCAGGGCGAATACGCTGGGCAGGGTGACAAACGGCGCACGGGACAGTTCGGGGGCGGCGTTGACGTCGCCGTTATCGACCCAGGTTTGCGCTACGATCGGATAGCCGTTGGTGTTGAGCAGCATCAGGGTTTTTTCCGTCTCGCCCTCGTGAAAGATCACCCGCGTGGCGGAGGCGATGATGCCCGCCTGCGCGCCCATGGTCGCCAGCGTCAGCAACAGGGCGTATCCCATCGTCAGATATTTCTTTCTCATCATTGCACCTTAACCCAGACGTAGGCCCTGGCGTCCACTTTGCCCGCGGTGACGGTCTGCCCGGGCAGCCGGGCGAGCGTGGCAGTGAGTTGGGTGGTGTAGTGGGTAAACCCCGCCGCGGTGCTGCCCCCGCCGCTGGCGCCGTTAAGCACTGGGTACCAGCCGGCGTCATTACCTTGCGGGCATTGCCCGGCGCTGCAGCGCGCCCAGCCGACGAAGTTCATCGGCGCGCCGTTGCCGGCGTTGGCGAGCGCGATACCCACGCCGGTGGCGACGCTGCTGTCGGTGCCGTAGCCGCTGGAGAGCAGGTAGCTCACGCCGCCGTTGGCGCTGACTAACCCGAGCCGCTGCGCCGCGACATAGCTTTCATACGGCACCTGCAGGCCGAGGGCGGTATTGTTGCTGCTGACGCCGGACACGGCGGCGTTGTCACATTCGATATTGAGGGTGAACTGCGCCTGTGAGGTTTGCCCGGCGGTCAGCTGGCTGACGGAGAGGGTCGGCAGGATCACCAGCGGCGTGACGTTGCGCGCCACGCAGGTGGCGGTATAGGTCAATGAGGAGATCGGTGCGGTGCCCATGCCCATCGCGTTCCACCGCCCGGTGCCCCAGGTGGCGTAGTTGGTGGCGGAGTCGCTGCCGATAGGATCCGAGGCGATGCCGGGCCCCTGAAAGGTGACATAGCCGTTCGGCTGCGTGCAGGTATAGTTCGAATTGCCGGTGGTCGATGCCATGCCCACTAGCGGGTTGCCGGCGCTGTAGCCACAGTAGTTGCTGGCGCCCGCACCCGGCAGCGAACTGATGCGGATCAGGTCGGCACGGATGGCGCTGAAGTCTTTCACCCGGATCTGAATTTTGCTGCCGACGGTGGCGTAGCGGGTAATCGGCGCCGACTGCCAGTAGCGGGTAAAAACCTTGCCGGAATCCAGGTGGGTCAGACGGATGCCGACATAGGGGAAATAGGTGGCGTAGTAGTTGGGGTTGCCGTCCTGGGCCCCAAGATCGTAATAGCCGCCGACGCGATCGTCGCCGTTGGTGGCGAAAACTTCATAGATCTGCCCCGCATCGCTAGCGTCGCATTCATACAACACCTTGTTGGGATCGGGATAGCGCGTGCCGGACGTAAGATCGAACACGCTGGTGCCGAGCGGCGTACCGACGGGCTGCAGGTAAGTGCTGGTCAGATTGACCCGGCCCAGCGCCGTGCCCACCCCGCAGGGATCGCAACCGGAATCGATCCAGGGGGCGACTCGGGTGCATTGGGCCAGCGCGGCGGGCGCGCCGAACAGCGACAGAGCAAGCAGCGCCAGGGCGGCGATCGGGTAAGCAATACGTTTCATCGTCTCTCCTGAGAATAAGTTTAATGGGCTAGCGACATGGGGCGCTGAGCCGCTGAATCGGTCCGTCTTCCCCGGCGGGCAAGCGGTAATGCAGCATGCACTGTTGGCTGGGCGCGTCGCCCCAGTTCAGCGTCAGCACACCGGCATTCCGGTCGCTGCGCAGATACACCTGATTGGCCTGGCCGACCATGCCCACGCTGTTGCCTGCCGCGTCAAGGACGTTGGCGCCCATCGGGATCGGTGCGTTATCGGGCCGCTGCGCGGTGATCAGCAGCGCCTGGCCGCGCACGGTGTTGAAGTGCAGGCGCACCGTGGCGCCGGCGTACGGGGCGACGCGGCGCTGGCCGTCTTCCAGTTCCGCTTTGTCGTTCATGCCTTCGGGGTTCAGCGCGACGGTGTTGTAGTGATAGGGCACTAGCGACGGCGCCAGGGCGTAGCCGAAGCTATCGACGCGCGCGCCCTGGCCGTCCATCACCCGTGCGCCGCTGGCGCCGGGCGCATCGATCAGGGCGAAGGTATCGCCGACATACGGTCCTAATGTCACGCCGCCGCGGTGCGCCACCACGGCGCCCTGCAGCGACAGGGAGCCTTGTCGGTACTGGCGCGCGGTGGAGAACGAGCCGGTGACGTTGGCGTAAGGCAGGCGGGTTTGCAGGTTGCCGCCCCAGATGCTTTGTTGGCGATCGTCGTCGGTGGTGAAGTTCAGGCCGTAGCTGACCGGCTGCTCGTCGCCGACGCTGCCCGACAGCGCAGCCTGATAGTTGCCGCCCTGACCCTGGCTGTGGTTGGCCAACAGCGAGACGCTGGGGGCGGATGATGAACGTCCGAGCGGGAAGCTCAGCGACAGGGCGGTGACGGTTTGCGTGTTCTGTGTCAGCGGCGCGCTGTAGACGTTATCCAGTGGCCCGTAGCCGCGGTAGTCGCCGCTGCTGTCGCCCAGGCTGCGGGTGCGCGTGACGGAGAGGTTAAGCGCCACGCCGTTGCCGAAGGTTTTTCCCCAGCCCAGTTGGAGCTGATTGTCGCGGCCGCGCTGATCGCGGTAGTCCTGGGTCGAGCCGGACATCGTCAGGCTGCCGAATGCCCCCATTCCCTGATTGACGGCCACCTCGAAACGCGAACGCTGGCGGTAGGAGTCGGACTGCCAGTTTTGGCCGGTAGTGGCGGCGCGCCGTACGCCGAGCACGTCGCTGAGATCGCGAAAGCCTTCAGTAGAGTAGCGGTAGCCGGCGATGGATAAGGTGGTGTCCGTCGGGCTGAAGGTTCGGCTGTAAGAGAGGTGCAGCATCCAGCCGGAGGCGCCGCCGTCCGGCAGGCTGGCGTGGGAATAGGTGGTATCCATGCCGAAGGCGCCCAGCCAGCTGCTGTACACGCCGCCCAGCATCATCGCCTGGTAGCCGTCCGCCAGCTGGTTGCCGAGGTTGAAGGTCAGGGCGTTGGTCAGGCCGTGCTGCCAGGTCACTTCGCTGAACAGATCGTTGTCGCCGACGTAGCGGGAACGGCCGACGATCGCGGAGTAGCGCGACTGGCCGGGGCGGATGGATTCCGGCACCGCGGCGAACGGCACGGTGAAGGTGCTGACGCTGCCGTCGGCTTCCGTCACCACCACGGTGAGATCGCCGGCGTAGTTGGTGGCGTACAGATCGTTGATGGCGAACGGCCCCGGCGCGACGGTGGTTTCATACAGCGTGCTTTTGCCCTGCAGCACCGTCACTCGCGCATTACTTTTTGCCACGCCGCGCACCACCGGCGCATAGCCGCGCTGTGAATCCGGCAGCATGCGGTCGTCTGAACTGAGCTGAATGCCGCGAAAGCCCAGGCCGGAGAAGAAGTGCCCGTCGGTAAAGCCTTCGCCCAACAGCATTTCGCTGCGCCAGGGCAAGATCGCGCGCTGCACGTAGCGGCGGCTGGTGTCCAGGTGGCCGCCGAACTCCCGATCGTAGCGGTAGCTGGACTGCTGGCGGTAGCGCCATAGCCCGAGGTTGAACCCGCCGTTCAGGTTGGCGTAGGTCGAGTCGAGATCGCGGGTTTGCCCCTGTCGGTAGCTGACGTGGTACTGGTTGAGGTTGTAATTGACGAAGGCCATCGATTCGCCGCTGTCCAGGCTGGCGGGATTGACGCTGCCGCGCGGCTGGCCGTTCAACAGCGCCTGCGGAATGCTCAGATCCAGCCGCAGCCGCGAGATATCGGCGTTCACCGTAATGTCCTTCAAATCCCGGCCGGGTAGCAGGCATGCTGTTTGGGGCATCGGCGGATTTTTCAGCCCGAAGCGCGTCAGCTGCGGCCGATCGAAACAGGGCAGTACCTGCTTGCCTTCACGCACGAAGCGAATTTGATCGCGCTCGAGAAACTGGCCGTTGAGGTACAGATCGATCTGATAGCTGCCGGGGGCGACGGCGTCCTGTTGGTTGAATTGACTCAGGGCGCTGTTGCTCAGCACGCTGCCGCGTAGCAGCGCGGGATCGAAGGTGTAGCCATCGGCGGCGGCGCAGCCCAGTGGCAGCGCCAGCAGCGCGCAATACCAGCGTGCGGGCAGCGGCGTCGCCTTGCGAGCATCGAACATGAAAACCTCCCTGTCTGGTTTCAGCGCGCGACGTTCAGGGTGCGTGTGATTTCCACCCCATAGTCATTGATGACGCGCAGTGCGACCTGCCGCACCTCCCCGTTCACCGGCCAGCTGGCCTGCGAAAACGGCGGGATCAGATCCGCCTGCGGGATCACGGTGCGTTTCGCGCCGCTGAGGATCGCGGCCTGGCTGACGTTGGCGTAGTAGCCGGTCGGGTTGTCGACGTGCAGCGCGTTGCCGGCCTGGCGCAGGCTGAGCCGATCGATAACGTGGTTGGCGTCACCGGACAGCCCGGCGGGGCGATAGAACACCTTCAGCCGATTGGTGACCACCAGCAGCAGTTTGTTCTTGTCGCTGTCCGTCTGGCGCACCGCGGGCACCTGCAGGAAGTTGAGGTAGAACAGCGATTCGCGATCGCGCGGCAGCGGCTGGCCGACGAACGACAGCCGCACCATCTGCCCGCTGTGCGGATTCATGCGGAAGATTTGCGGCGAGGCGACAAAGGGCGCATCGGCGTTTTCCGGCGTGGATTTGGGGTTATTGATGTCGAGCCAGATCTGCATCAGCGCCGGGGTGCCGTCGTCGTTGGTGAACTGCAGCGTTTTTTCCCGTGCCTCGGCGGGGTAGATCACTCGGTTGCCGAGCAGCGTCACGCTGGCCGACGCGTGGGTAGCGGCAAAACTTATCAGGCAAAGCGACAGGGCGGCCCATCGGTGGGCGGAGCGGGTTATCTGCGGCATAAACGTGAACCGATAAAGGGAGCGAGTTATTCAGCGCCGCCTGGCTAAGGGCGGCGCTGGCATCAACAGGTATGGCGCCTGACGCCGGCTTATTTATAGCTAATGGCGAACTGTGCGGTGGCGATCACCGAACCGGCCGCCACGCCGGTGTCTTCCGCGTAGTAGCGGGCCACCAGGTTCTGCGAGGTGGAGGTGGCGTCTTTCGCCAGCGTCATCGCAGAGGTAGTGACGGTCGAACCGCTGGCGAACGACAGCGGCGTGGTGGCGTCGCTGTCCAGCAGTTGGATGGACACTTTGGCCGCATCGCCCGCGTTGCCCAGGTTGCCGTTGGTGGTTGGGTTGTTGCCCGCCAGCACGGTTTTGATCGCCGTATCGCTGGTTGCCGCCGCACAGCCGGTCACGTTGACGGTGAAGGTGGTGTCGCCGGCGGTGGCGCCTTTGGCGGCGAGCTTGCTGGCGGCGACGGTCGGCAGCAGAACGACCGGGTTGGATTGGTTGCCGTTAATATTCACCGAACAGGTTTGCGTGCTGACTTCGCCTTTAAATTGCACCGTATTGGACGAAGCGGCCGCACAGGCGCCGGAGAGAGCCAGCATGGATAATGCGACTAATTTAACATTCATGTGAAATGCCCTTTAATTTACTTTGGAGAAAAGCTTTCCTGGCAGTAATAAATTACTGTCGTACGGTTGTTGGTTAATCATGTTGCGCAATTGTTTTTTAAACGCGTCGGCAAACATGGATTTTCATCCTAGCAAACTAAGAATTTTCCCTATAGATGTTTTGAATAAGACAATAAGGCGAGGGTGTTGATTGTTACATTTTCTTTCATTTATGCTTATGTCCTGAGAAATAGAAAATAGATCTATATCATTACGTTGCGTTTTTATTGAGTTGTCAGTTTTTGTGAATGAAATATTTTGAAACATTCATGCCTTTTTTGCGTATTAATCAATGCACTGGCTGTTGCGTGATTATTTGAAAAACATGTTATCAAGATGTTTTATATCGGTGTGCTTTGCAGGCGAATTACCCCAAAAAAGAGCAGCGACAAGCCGCCTGAGGTGTGGAAGCATGTTTTCATGCTGATAAGGAGAATTAAAGTGAGAGTGATTTATATCGACGGTTCGTCGTTGTGCCGGTTAGGTATGAAAACTTTATTGGGCGGTGGGGTGATAACCTTATCCTCTCCCAATATTAATATTATTAAAAATATAAGCCCGGCGCCTGATTTAATTATCATGGATTTTCCCCATGAAATTTATCGGTTCGAAGCCTATTTGACGTTTATTCACCTTTGCCGCGCTGAATATAAAAATGTCCGGATATTGTTCTTCGTCGATAAGACTTCGCCGCTGATCCTGGCATTTATCGCGGCGGCGCAGCCGGATGCGATTTTGCACAAACGGGAAGCGTTGCAGGTGGTGCGGGAGACCTGCGCGGCGCTGAGCCGCCGGGAAAAGGCGGGCGAACGGCGCGCGCTGAACAGGCATCAGGCGGCGGCGATCACGCCCGGCGAGGCGGCGGTGCTGTGTGAAACGGCCCGTACGGAAGATATCCGCCTGACCGCGCGGCGACTGAATTTGCACCCGAAAACCGTTTATTCGCACCTCAACAATGCCGGCAAGAAGTTCGGCATCCGCAATCGGGTGGAATTGCTGAAAATGATTGCGCTGCTGTAGATCACAACGAAGGGGCTTGGCCGACGGCCAGCCGCCATTGCGTCATTTCGTCGGCGCCCGGCCCGGCCGCCAGCGCCAGGTTTTGCGCCGGCAGCGATTCGCCGGTCACGGCATCCACCGCGCGCAGGGTGGCGGGGTGGCCGGTTACGCGGTCAACCACGCGCAGCGGCGGCCCGGCCAGCTCGGACAGATTCCATTTGTCGCCAATCTGAATCATCGCCATCACCAGCAGCCCGAGATCTTTTCCCTTCTCCGTCGGCAGATACTCATAACGAGCGGGGCGCGTTTGGTATTGCCGCTTTTCGATAAGGCCGTGGCTTTCCAGGGCCTTGAGCCGGTCGGCCAGCGTATTGTTGGTGATGCCGGTCGAGTGGCGCAGATCGTCATAGCGCGAGAGCCCCAGCAGCAGATCGCGCATGAGAATAGCGCCCCAGCGATCGCCCAATGCCGACAGCACGTGCGCCACCGAGCACGTCATGCCTTCAAACCCTTTTGCTTTCACGTTGCTTTACCTCCGCTTGCCGCCTGATTGCCGAGAATGTTATCGCCTCGGCTTGATAACTTCAATAATTGGAGTTATTACTCTTATTATTGGAGTTTATCATTAACAGCGGCTGATGGCCTGAGCGCCGGCCGGAAACCCTAGGAGACAACGCGATGCCACTGTGGCAGATTTACCACCCTGAGCCGGCCTTCAGCGCCGCCGATAAACGCGCGATTGCGCAGAAGGTCACTGCCCTGTATCAGGACTTTTTGCCGCGCTTTTACGTCAACGTGTTCTTCCACGCGCTGCCGCCAGGTTCGGCCTATCTCGGCGGCGAACCGGCCGATGATTTCGTGCGGGTGACCATCGACCATATCGCGCGCGCCATGGACAACGACGCAGAGCAGCAGCAATTCCTGGCGGCCTGCACCCGCATCCTGCACCCCTACATCGCCGCCCGCGGGTTGCGCTGGGAACTGCACGTGGACGAAACGCCGTTCTCGCTGTGGACGATTGACGGATTAAAACCGCCGGCGCCGGGGACGGCGGCAGGCGAGAAGTGGCGCAGCGAGAATCGGCCTTCGGCGTGGGAGGGAAGTTGATGGGGGAGCGGCGGCGGCAAAACGCTTTTCGCCACCGCGAACCGTTATCAGCGCTTAGCCTTTTCGCTTAAAGACCTTCTGCCGCAACCAGTGTTTGATCTGGCCCCAATACTCTTTGCCCAGCAGGGCGATGGCAATGACAAACAAGGTTTCACCGACCACAACAAGCGTAGAGACAACGACAATCTTGTAGGGGATGTCGAGGAACGGAATGACAGGGAAGGCAAGCCAATACAGCAGAACCACGAAAAGCATGGAAAACCCGGCTTTTTTCCTACCACTCAGATTCTTGCTGCGTGCCAGCAGGCTAGGCAACTTGCGCAGCCAGTTTTCAAGATCGTCAATCAGGGTATAAACGACAGGGATAACCAGCAGGCTCAGCACGGTGGATGTAATCAATCCTCCGATGACGGCCACCGCCATCGGGCTGCGGAAGCTGGGGTCGGCACTGCCGAAACCCAGAGCCACAGGCAACATGCCTGCCCCCATCGCTAACGTGGTCATGATGACGGGGCGGGAACGTTTGTGGCAGGCATCAATCAGCGCTTCCGTTCGGCTCATGGGTTTATTGAGCACTTCGCCATTCGGACCGATGTGGCCGCGACGTGACTCGATCGCATAATCGACCAGCAGTATCGAGTTTTTGGTCGCAATCCCCATCAACATGATTAACCCGATCAGGGATGACATCGAGAAAGACTGCCCCGCCAACAGTAACCCAACGAATGCGCCGCCCAATGACAGTGGGAGCGCGGCCAGGATGGTGATCGGTTGGAAGAAGTCTTTGAACAGCAGAACCAGCACGATATAGATGGCCAGGATCCCGGCGACCATAGCCGTGCCGAAACCGGCAAACAGTTCCTTCATCATTTCGTCATCACCCTGCACAACCTGGTGCACGCCGACCGGCAGATTCTGGATTGACGGCAGCTTCGCCACCTGAGCGGCCAGATCCCCGAGTTGGGTGCCCGACAGTTCTACGTCAAGGGTCACGCTGCGCGTGCGATTGATGCGACTGATCTGCGCCGGTCCACTGCCTTGCTCAATGTTGACGATCTGATTGAGCAGCACCGGGCCTCTGGCACCGGGTACGGTCAAACGTTCAAGTAATCCCATATCCTCACGGATGTCTTTTGACAGCTTGACGACGATCGGGATCTGGCGCTGCTCCACGTTGAATTTTGACAGGAACTGATCGTAGTCGCCTACGGTCGCAATACGCAAAGTATCGGCAATAGCGACGCCCGATACCCCAAGATCGGCCGCTTTGGCGAAATTGGGTTGCAGGAGGATTTCGCTGCGCGCCAGCCCGGCACTGGAGGTAATGTTACCGAGGCCGGGGAGCTGCCGCAGATCGCTTAATACGGCATCGGCCGCCTTAGCCAGCAGCTGGGGATCATCGCCGGCCAACACCAACTGGTATTTTTCACCTGAGCCGCCAAACCCCACTTTGCTGCGCACCCCCGGAAGTGCTGCCATTGCCGTGCGTATCTCGCCTTCGATGACCTGCTTCTTCGGGCGCGCTTGACGCGCATCCAACAACACCGTCAGCGTTGCCATGCGAACATCGGTTTTCCCATCGGAAGCCATGACATCGCCGCCCGTTGCACCGCCACCGATGGTGGTATAGATGTTACGGATATGTGGGATGGGCGCCAGGCGATGCCGAGCGAGTTCTGCCATGGCCTGGGTTTGTTCCAGCGTGCTCCCTGGCGGCAGTTCCAACGTCACCTGCGTCTGGGAGTTGTCATCTGCAGGGAAAAAGCCCTGGGGCAGCAGAGGAATAAGCATCAGAGAGCCAATAAAGAACCCGCCGGCCAGCGCCAGGGTGAGCCCGCGGTGCCGCAGCGTCCACCGGCAGGCGCGCAGGTAGAGCGCCATCCAGACAGGATCGCGCTGAGGGCGCGTATGCGGCTTCATCAGGTAGGCGGCCATCATTGGCGTCAGCAAGCGCGCCACAACCAGCGAGGCAAACACCGCCAGCGCCGCCGTCCATCCAAACTGCGTGAAGAATCTTCCGGCAACGCCGGACATGAAGGCCGTCGGCAGGAAAACGGCGATCAAGGCAAATGTCGTGGCGACGACGGCCAGGCCGATTTCCGATGCGGCATCCATCGCGGCCTGGTACGGCGGTTTACCCATGCCGATGTGGCGTTCGATGTTCTCCACTTCGACGATGGCATCATCCACCAACAGGCCAATCACCAGCGACAGCGCCAGCAGCGTGACGATACTGAGCGAAAAGCCCATCATGTCCATACCGATGAAGGCCGGTAAAATCGACAGGGGCAACGCCGCCGCCGAGATCAGCGTCGCCCGGATATCGCGCAGAAACATGAAGACCACCAGGATAGCGAGAATGGCGCCTTCATAGATCATGTGCATGGAGGCGTCGAACTCCTCTTGCACAGGCCGTACAAAGTCGAAGACCTGCGTGATGTGCAAATCAGGCCGCTCCGTGCGCAACTGCGCCAGAACTTTCTCCACCTTGTTGCCGACCTCGACTTCACCGGCGCCTTTGGCGCGCGTGATCTCAAAGCCCACCACCTTCTTGCCGTTGAGTAGCGCAAGTGAACTGCGTTCCGCAATGGTGTCTTTCAGCGTCGCCACGTCGTCCAGGCGAAAACGTTGCCCGCCGGGCAACGACAGTTCCACCGCGGCTAGTTCATCCACGTTCTTGACGCGGGCGACCAAACGCAGCGGCTGTTTTCCCCGCCCCAGATCGACTCGCCCGCCCGTCGCGTCCATCTGTACATCGCGCAACTGGCGGGAAACCTCGGCAGCGGTGGCGCCAATCGCCTCCAGTTTGACCGGATCGAGTTCGACTTGGATCTCGCGGTTCACGCCGCCCACACGGGTGACCGACCCTACGCCGGCGACGCCTCTCAGACGCCGCGACAGGGTATTGTCCACGAACCAGGACAGCTCATTCTCATCCATCTTGCTGGCGCTGATGGAAAAGGCCAGGATAGGTTTGCCCGTGATGTTGAGCTTGCGAACGATAGGATCACGTAAATCCGTCGGCAACTCGGTGCGAATGCTTTGCACGGCTGACCGGACTTCATCCACCGCTTCCTGAACGGGTTTTTCCAGACGAAACTCCGCTGAGATATCGACCAGCCCGTCCTGGATCGTGGTACGCAAGTTCTTCAATCCCTGCACCGAAGAGACGGTGTCCTCCAGCTTGCGCGCCACCTCCGTTTCGAGCTGGGGCGGCGCAGCGCCCGGAAGAGAAGCGGACACGGTCACCGTAGGCACATCCATGTCCGGGAAGCTCTGGATCTTCATCAATTTGAAAGAATAAAAGCCGGCAACGCTCAAGATGACAAAGAGCAAGATAGACGGAATGGGGTTGCGAATGGACCAGGTAGAGATATTCATGATGGGCCTCTTAGCGCGCTTCCGATGAGTGGGAAGCATCGGTGGTGTTGGCCAATTGGACTTTATCGCCCTCATTGAGGAATACGCCGCCGCTGGCGACGATGCGTTCCGCGCCTTGAAGACCGGACAGGATCTCCTGCTGGTCATTCACCAGACGGCCTACCGCGACTTTAAGCGGATGTGCACGCATCTCGTCATCTACGGTGAACACCAGGTGAAAACCGTCGCGCGCCACGACGGCGGATTGCGGCACGGTCAGCCCTTGCCGATCGCCGACCGTAATCAGACCGCTGGCATACGTGCCGGGCCGAATGGGAGAGGCGTTCTTCGCTGTCGATGGGAGGATGTCCACATAGGCAATCCCACGGCGCGAGGTTGAATTGACGGTGGGGGCGGCCAGGCGTACGACGCCTTCCCAGGTGTTACCGCCAGGTGAAGCGATCTGCGCTTTTTGCCCCGGTTGGATTTGTTCCAGCTGCTGCGCCGACAATTCCGCTCGCCATTCAAATTTTCCCTGGCGGATCAGGCGGAACATTTCAGTGCTTTGCATAGGAACTGAACCGATCGTGGCCGATCGCGCGGAGATGATGCCGTCATCGGGGGCGCGCAATATCGTCTGGTCCAGTCGCAACTGCTGGGCCGCCATGCGTGCTTTCGCCGACTCCAGACGCGCCTGCGCCGTCTTTTCCTGGGTTAACAGTTTTTGGATATCCTGTTCACTCAGGCTGCCGACACCGCGCAGCAATCGCGCGCGTTTTCCATCCGCTTGCGCATTCAACGCGACTGCTTTCGCTTCGTTGAGATCGGCTTTCGCCAGCAGCCAGTCATTCATCACGGAGTCGCGTGTAAATTCCGCCAGCGGTTGGCCCTGGCGCACCACATCCCCTTCCTGCACCAACAGTTTTTGCACGCGCAGCCCATTGGCTTCCGGGCTGATGATCGCCTCTTGCCAGGCCGCAACAGAGCCATTGGCCGTGACGGTGCGGGAAAGGGACTGTCTTGCCGGCGTTGTCAGGGTCACTGTCAGCGTCGGTTTATCTGCCGGTGGGGCAACCTTGTCCGCCGGCGTATCGCAGGCCGATAAGGCGGCGGCAATCGGCATCGCCAGCACGGCTGCATGCAGGGTCCGCAAAGACCAAAAGCGGGGACGCGTGTTTTTAGCTATCAGTTGTGTCATCGGGAGAACCCATAAGGTGAATGATTTGTCGAACCTGTCGCCAGCGGCGCGGCGATGTATTGCTCTGTATTGAATTTCAAACGAATACGGCGCTGTCCTGCAGCGGTTCAGCCTGGCGTTGAAGCATTGCTCGCTCTGACGAAGTGAACAGACGCCGTATCCACTTCCGCACTGTCGATCGCACGCGGCTATGATGCTCATGCGGTTCAGCCTGCCAACCCGCCACACTTTCACCGGGATCGGTATCCACGCGCGATAGATCCAACGTCCAGGGAACCGAATGCTTGGTTGTGTGGCGGTTGATCCCGCTTCCATCGGCAGCGGTCTTGCCACGACCGGCGACTTCCTTCTGAGCAGATTGAGACGCCCGGCGAGGGGGCGTTTGTATCGCCCATTCGAAGGATTCAGGCAATGGCGCGCTTTGGGTAGAGAACGCGTGTTGTCGCCGGCAGGTACGCGAGGCGTAATAGAGGGCCGCAGCCTCTGTCGCAACCAGTTTGCGGGCGTCATTCCATAACGCTTGAACGCACTCCAAATTTGCGCGCGCAACTGGCGTTTTTGCTGCGCGCTCATTCTCTACGTGACTGGGCTTGCCGGCCGGAGCGCGCAAGCGCCGGGCGCCGGATTCATTTCGGGCGGGGGGCCATGCATTCCACACAGACACGTGCGCTGAGCCAGGCAGGGAGGCCCGCCATGTTGTTGGAACATGCTGGGTTCCTGACAAACGGTCTGATGCAGGTGCGGTTGCGCAAGCGCAGAGGATCAAAGACACGCTGAGAATAAGAGAAACGAATATGAGTCGGCGGAGCCTTGGATAGGCCCGTGTTCGCAGCATTTTTAGTTTTGAAACGAGTGGCATGATTGTCGTGTCTTTTTAATGCGTGAGTACGCACTCATTATATAATTAAAAAAAGAAGCTAGATGGCTGTATGAACGTCAGGAAGCTCAATGGCTCGCATCATGGCTTCATAACCTGCGCGTTTGTAAATATCCAGCAGGTGAGGTTTTTGAACGGCCATATCGATAACGCCATTGGCCATTACCGTGCAGATCATGCCCTGAAACTCGCTCGACTGCGGTAAATCCAGCCCCTGGACCAACGGAATACCCAGTTGGGAAATATCACCGAACCGTACGCTTCTTTCCCTCTGCGCGCTGGATAACTTGCCGGAGACCATCAATTTGTTTCCTGTCGCATACGCGGCGGGATTGGCGAGCGCCCAGTCAATGTAGGCATCCCAGGCGGCCTGCATGTGATCTTTACCCGGCAAAACGCCCTGTAAGCTTTGCGTCAGCAGGCACTCCATTTCATCAAGCAGGTAGTCGCAGACTGCGCTCAGCAGTACGTCCTTATTTTCAAAGTAGCGGAACAGCGTACCCTCCGAGACGCCAGCCTTCCTGGCGATGGCCGATGTGGGCGCCGCTAATCCTTGTTCGGCAAAAATGTCGGTGGCGGCCTGCAAGAGCGCCTGCTGCTTTTCTTCACTGCGGGGACGGGCCACTTTGAGGCTCCTTTAATAAGTGAGTAAACACTCATTATAAGACTGCAACGGAAGATGACAAGCTTTTTCCTGTAGGACAAAGTATCAACACGAGAGCCATTTTTCGTGCAGCGATGCGGATAATGCCGTCATGAAGGGCGCAATAAAACGTACGGCGAAGATCGTTCAGTGGGAAAGAACCGGGAGGGTGAGACAGCGTCCTGGTTGCCAAAACGCAGGCCCTGGAGACAAAAAAAATCCACGCCGAAGCGTGGATTTTTCCGTTTCCGGCAGCGCAGAAAAGCGCTGCGGAGAGAGGCTTAGACGTTAAACAAGAAGTTCATTACGTCGCCGTCTTTGACGATGTAGTCTTTACCTTCGGAGCGCATTTTGCCGGCTTCTTTGGCGCCTTGCTCACCCTTGTAGGTGATGAAATCGTCATAGGAGATGGTTTGGGCGCGGATAAAGCCTTTCTCGAAGTCGGTGTGGATCTTGCCGGCCGCCTGCGGGGCGGTGGCGCCCACCGGGATGGTCCAGGCGCGCACTTCTTTCACGCCGGCGGTGAAGTAGGTTTGCAGGTTCAGCAGTTCATAACCGGCGCGGATCACGCGGTTCAGACCCGGCTCTTCCAGGCCCAGTTCGGCCATGAACTCGTCGCGCTCTTCGTCTTCCAGCTCGGCGATGTCGGATTCCACGGCGGCGCACACGGCAACCACCACGGAGCCTTCGGCGTCGGCGATTTTACGCACGGTGTCCAGGTACGGGTTGTTCTCGAAGCCGTCTTCGTTGACGTTGGCGATGTACATGGTCGGCTTCAGCGTCAGGAAGCTCAGGTATTTGATCGCCGCCTTGTCTTCATCGGTCAGATCCAGTGCGCGCAGCATGCCGGCGTTTTCCAGGTGCGGCAGACATTTCTCCAGCGCCGCCAGCTCGGCTTTGGCGTCTTTGTCGCCGCCTTTGGCTTTCTTCTGCACGCGGTGGATGGCGCGCTCGCAGGTGTCCAGGTCAGACAGCGCCAGCTCGGTGTTGATCACGTCGATGTCTTCGGCCGGATCGACCTTGTTGTTGACGTGGATGATGTTGTCGTTCTCGAAGCAGCGCACCACGTGGCCGATGGCTTCGGTTTCGCGGATGTTGGTCAGGAACTGGTTGCCCAGGCCTTCACCCTTGGACGCGCCTTTCACCAGGCCGGCGATGTCGACGAATTCCATGGTGGTCGGCAGAATGCGCTGCGGCTTGACGATCTCGGCCAGCTTATCCAGACGCGGATCGGGCATCGGCACCACACCGGTGTTCGGTTCAATGGTGCAGAACGGGAAGTTGGCTGCTTCAATGCCCGCTTTGGTCAACGCGTTGAACAGGGTGGATTTGCCTACGTTAGGCAGGCCGACGATACCGCATTTGAATCCCATGTTGTAATCACCTTAAATATCTTAACTATCAGTCGGTTATATTTAACCAACTGCATAAAGGGCAAAATAATGCCGCCATTATACACGTAATGGGCGTTTATCTCGATCAGACTTGCTTGGCTGGGGCGAGTGCAGCGCGGGCGACCGGTTTTTGATTGAGATTTGGATCACATTTACCCATACTGGCCGTTCCGATTAACCGACAGGAAACGCGCCGGATGTATTTCTTGCCTACGCCACCCTGAGCTGTGCCCGCCTGCAGTCTGCCGCCCCTTGCGGTACCCCATACCCGCTACGCGGGGAGATGATGTCATCTGTCATAAGTGAATAATGCATGTTTAACCTGAGTAACGTCAGGATCGCGGACGTTAAAAATGAAGTCCTGGCGGGCTTTGTGGTGGCGGTTTCGATGATCCCCGAGGCGGTCGGCTTTTCGCTGGTCGCCGGTCTTTCGCCGATCGTCGGTTTGCATACCGCGTTTATTATCGGCCTGGTCACGGCGCTGTTCGGCGGCAAGCCGGGCATGGTTTCCGGCGCCGCAGGTTCCATTGTGGTGGTGCTGATGAGCCTGGCGGCGCAGTACGGCATGGGTTACGTACTGTGGGCCACGCTGTTTGCCGGGGGGATTCAAATCCTGATCGGGGCCTTTCGGCTGGGCAAGTTCATTCGTCTGGTGCCGCTGCCGGCGATCCACGGCTTCGTCAACGGTCTGGCGATCGTCATCATGCTGGCGCAGTTGAAGATGATCGCCGGGCAGGGCCCGCTGATGTACGGCCTGGTGGCGCTGGCGATTGCGGTGGTGGTGCTGTTCCCGCGCCTGACCAAAGCCATTCCGTCTTCGCTGGCGGCGCTGCTGGTGGTCTCGGCGTTGGCGATCGGCCTCAATCTGCATACGCTGCGGGTGGGCGATCTGGCGGACATTTCCGGCGCGCTGCCGCACTTCAGCCTGCCGACGGCGCCGTTTACCCTGGAGATGGTGCGGGTGGTGCTACCCTATGCAGTAGTGATTGCCCTGGTCGGTTTGATTGAATCGCTGCTGACCATGACGGTGCTGGATGAAATGGGCGGCAAGAAGGGGAACGGCAACCGCGAGAGTATCGCGCAGGGCGCCGGTAACGCGGTGTGCGGCCTGTTCGGCTGCTTCGCCGGTTGTGCGATGATCGGCCAGTCGATCATCAACTTCACCTCGGGCGGGCGCGGGCGCATCTCCGGCACTGTGGGCGCTATCCTGCTGATTTTATTTGTGGTTAGCCTGTCGCGCTATATCGGCCTGCTGCCAGTGGCGGCGCTGGCCGGGGTGATGCTGGTGGTGTGTTACAACACTTTCGAGTGGAGTTCGCTGCGCCGTTTGCGCCGTATGCCGAAGGCGGACGCGCTGGTGATGATCGCCGTCACGTTGATCACCATCTTTACCGATCTGGCGGTGGCGGTGATCAGCGGGGTGATTATCTCGGCGCTGGTGTTCGCCTGGCAGCAGGCACGCATCCGCGTGCGCCAGCGGCAGGTGACGGGCGACGTGGCGGTGTATCGGCTCGATGGTCCGCTGTTCTTCGGCTCGGCCGCGGCTTTTGCCGAGCTGTTCGAGCCGCAAGGCGATCCGCAGAACGTGGTGCTGGACTTTGCTGGCACCCGGGTGATGGATTCCAGCGGCGTAGAGGCGATCGATAAGCTGACGGCGCGTTATCTGGCGGCGGGGAAAAGCATTCGTCTGCGCCACCTGAGCGGTGACTGCGTGCGCCTGCTCAAGCGCGCCGGGCCGTTTTGCAGCCATGAACTGGACGATCCGCAGTATTACGTGGCGGAAGAGGGGTTCGCCGCCGATGACCGCCGCGTGAGCGAGGAGACCTTCAACCCGCGCGGCTAAAAGCCGGCAGCGGGCAGGGCGCCCGCTGCGGCAAAGTTCAGGCCTGCGCCTTGAAGCTGTGCAGGCGCTGAACGGTTTTTTCCAGCCCGTCCTTCATCAGCATCTCGGTGCAGCGCAGCGACTCGTCGATCGCTTCGTCAATCATCTTCTGCTCGCTGGCCGGCGGCTTGCCGAGCACGAAGCCCACCACCTTGTTCTTGTCGCCCGGATGGCCGATGCCGATGCGCAGGCGGTAGAAGTTCGGGTTATTGCCGAACTTGTTTTGGATGTCTTTCAGGCCGTTGTGGCCGCCGTTGCCGCCGCCGAGCTTGATTTTTGCCACGCCGGGCGGCAGATCCAGCTCGTCGTGCGCCACCAGGATCTCGTTGGGTTCGATGCGGTAGAAATTGGCCATCGCCAGCACCGCTTTGCCGCTCAGGTTCATGAAGGTGGTCGGCACCAGCAGGCGCACGTCGTTGCCTGCCAGATTCAAACGGGCGGTGTAGCCGAAGAACTTGCTCTCTTCTTTCAACTGCTGATTGTGGCGCTGTGCCAGCAGATCGACGTACCAGGCGCCGGCGTTGTGGCGTGTCTGGGCGTATTCCGCGCCCGGGTTGGCCAGGCCGACTATCAATTTAATACTGCTCACTGGGAGATTCACTATGATCAGGGTAATGGAAAGGGCCTTAGTCTACCTGTCGGGGCGGTGAATGACAAAATCCGATCTCTGCCTTCGGCGTTGGTAAGAAAGACGAATGATTCATTAGCTGAATCATTCAATTTGTCTGCTAATTTTCAGTGGCGTGTTAAGAAGTGTCAATAATTCTTTACCATTTGTGATCGCCTCCGCAATCCCCTTGCCATAACAAGGACTATACTTAACTTATCAAAGTGGGTTAACAAGTTGCAGCGTTATCCCGGTTGGCACATGGCAATCATGGAGGTGGCATATGAAACGTAGAAGCGCGGACAGAATGGGCAACTTTTTTATGGGGCTGGGGCTGGTCGTGATGATCGGCGGCGTTGGATACTCCATTATTGCTGAAGTTTCCCAGTTCAATTTACCGCAATTTTTCGCCCACGGCGCCATCATGAGTATCTTCGTCGGCGCGCTGTTATGGCTGGTGGGCGCGCGTATAGGCGGCCGCGAGCAGGTGGCGGATCGCTACTGGTGGGTAAAACACTTTGATAAACGGTGCCGTAACGACCAACATCGTTCGTCGCATTGATTAAAAAATCAGAAGGGAAGCAAGAGCAGGGCAAGGGAATATCTGCCGTGCATTAAGGTCTGAGGTCATGTTGGACTACGAGTAGAAAACCCGTTGTTGCTCACGCACCAACGGGTTTTTCTTTTTCTGCTGTCGGGCTCGCTATCTTTCCGGCATGGTGGGCGCCGCACCGGAAAGACGACGAATCAATGCTCGAACATCGCAGAGATCGACTCTTCGTTGCTGATGCGGCGGATGGCTTCAGCCAGCATGCCGGACAGGGTCAGAGTGCGAACGTTTTTCAGTGCCTTGATTTCCGGCGACAGCGGAATGGTATCGCAGACGATCACTTCATCAATCACCGAGTTCTTGATGTTGTCCACGGCGTTGCCGGAGAAGATCGGGTGCGTCGCGTAGGCGAATACGCGCTTGGCACCGCGTTCTTTCAACGCTTCAGCCGCTTTACACAAGGTACCGCCGGTGTCGATCATGTCGTCGACCAGCACGCAGTCGCGGCCTGCCACGTCACCGATGATGTGCATCACCTGAGAAACGTTCGCGCGCGGGCGGCGTTTGTCGATGATGGCCATGTCGGTGTCGTTCAGCAGTTTGGCGATGGCGCGAGCACGCACTACGCCGCCGATGTCCGGGGAAACCACGATCGGGTTTTCCAGGTTCTGCTGCAGCATGTCTTCCAGCAGGATCGGGCTGCCGAACACGTTGTCTACCGGTACGTCGAAGAAGCCTTGAATCTGCTCAGCATGCAGATCCACCGTCAGAACGCGGTCAACCCCTACGCTGGAGAGGAAATCGGCAACCACCTTGGCGGTGATGGGTACACGCGCGGAACGCACGCGGCGATCCTGGCGGGCATAGCCGAAGTAAGGGATAACGGCGGTAATACGACCTGCGGAGGCGCGACGCAGGGCGTCGACCATCACAACCAGTTCCATCAGGTTGTCGTTGGTCGGGGCACAGGTGGACTGGATGATGAAAATATCACCGCCGCGTACATTTTCGTTGATTTGCACGCTCACTTCGCCGTCGCTAAAACGACCTACAGCGGCGTCACCAAGGCTGGTGTACAAACGGTTGGCAATACGTTGTGCTAGTTCCGGGGTGGCGTTACCAGCAAAAAGCTTCATATCAGGCACGAGAAGAACCTCAGGCTTGCGTCCAGAGAAGATATTGTCATACGACATCGCCAAGGGGCAGTTGGCGACGCCGGCGCAATATACATACGGGTATGTAAAACTAAAATTGAGACCGCAGGCAGCGCAGGGATAACAGGGCCAGGTGTGCATGACCCTGCGCAGCGAAACGTTGAGCTACGACTCAAACCGCCCGGAACGAATGCGATGTAGTGGGGAGACGTTAACGCCGCGCGCTACAAAACCACACAACCACTCCGGGGCTTGATTTAACACCTGACGGGCGGCGATTTCTGTGTCGAATTCAGCAAACACACAAGCACCTGTGCCAGTCAGGCGTGACGGGGCGTATTCTAACAGCCATGAAAGAAGCTGTTCAACCTCGCGAAAACGTTTTCTTGCGATCGGTTCGCAATCATTTGCGTACGGCGCCTGCAACAGCTCACTTAAGGAGCGAACCGGGGTGTTTCTTTTTAATTCGGGGTCGCCGAAGATAACCGGCGTCGGGATGCCGACGCCAGGATGCGCCACCAGATACCATTTTTCCTGCGGCTCGGCCGGCTGCAGGCGCTCGCCGATGCCTTCGGCGAAGGCGGCGTGGCCGCGCACGAACACCGGCACGTCGGCGCCGAGGCTGAGCCCCAGCGCTGCCAGTTGGTCGTCGCCAAGACCGCAGCGCCACAGTTCGTTCAGCGCCACCAGCACGGTGGCGGCGTTGGAGGAACCGCCGCCCAAACCGCCGCCCATCGGCAGGCGCTTGTCGATGCTGATGTCGGCGCCGCGCGGCGCGGTTTGCAGGCCGCGTTCATCGCAATAGCGCTGCAGCAGGCGGGCGGCGCGCACGATCAGGTTCTGCTCGTCTGGAACGCCGTCGACCGGCGTCAGCAGATGAATGCGGTCGTCCTGGCGAGGGTCGATGGTCAGGGTATCGCCGTAGTCCAGAAACTGGAACAGCGTCTGCAGCAGGTGATAGCCGTCTTCACGACGGCCGGTGATGTACAAAAACAGGTTGAGTTTCGCGGGGGAGGGCCACTGGCGGATCATTTGAGCGTCCAGTTATCCATCTTCAGCTTGATGCGCTGGTCGCCCTGCTGCAGCTCCAGGCGGTTCGGCAGCGTCGGCTGCACCTCGTTGCTGTAGCCCTGGTAATCCACTTTCCAGGTCTGGCCGCCTTGCTGGTAGGTCAGCTTGCTCAGGCGATATTGGTCATCCAGCGCAAAATCGCTGGCTTCGCCCGGCAGGCCGAGCATCCACTGGCGCAGGTTGTTCAGCGGGATCGCCATGCCGGTCAGCTTGCGGATCATCTCTTCCGGGTTGTCGCTGACGTAGCGTTTGCCCTGGTTGTCGGTCAGCTGCACCACGTTTTTCTGCACGTTGAGATCCATTTCCGTGCTGCCCAGCGGGTTGGTCAGCAGCAGGCGGTAGCGCTCCGGCGAGAACTGCTGCCAGAAGAAGCGGGCGTAGACTTTTTTCTGATCAGACAAGTAGGCGAAGGAGCCGCGGGTCTGATAGGTGCTGAGCTGTTGCACTGCCTGCTCATGGGCGCGCCACTGCGGTGAAGTCGGGCTGGTGGCCGGGCCGGTCGGCTTGGTGGTGGTACAGGCGGCCAGCACCAGGCTGGCCAGCGGGATCAGACGGAGCAAACTAACTTTGCGTATTGGCATAACTTTCTCTTGTCCTTTTGTCCTTGCGGGCATGCGCGACGAAACCCGGATTCAGCGCTCACGCTAACGGGGCGGCGGCGGCGCGTCAATTTTTTGCTGCATCGCGTTGAATCTTTCCGCTTTTGCCGGCGCAATGCCAACCCGGTACGCGCGTCGGGGTCGCCATTAAGCGTAACACAATCGCCTGAAGGCGGGGAGGCGCGCCCGATAAGCGGTGCCGGAGTTGCGCAAACGCCGCCGTTGCGTACGCCGAATAGCGTGCGCGTTATCGCAAACTGCGCTAAAATTTAAGCAATCAACCTAGCCTATGACTATTTATCCCGCTGTATTTATTGCTTATTCATTAATTGATGTCATCTATGACAGCGATTGAACGGAAGATGCGGTTGTTACTTTTATTGATCCCGCGCATCAAGTAGAATGCCGTTCAACGAGAACCCGTACCAAGATAAGTATTACTCGAAGCAATGACCCTGCTGGCGTTAGGTATAAATCACAAAACCGCTCCGGTTTCTCTGCGTGAAAGGGTGACCTTCTCGCCAGAGTCCATCGATGAGGCGCTGACCAGCTTGCTCCAACAACCGTTGGTGCAGGGCGGTGTCGTGTTGTCCACCTGCAACCGCACCGAGCTGTACCTCAGCGTAGAGCAACAGGAACACATGCACGAGCAGCTGGTCGCCTGGCTGTGCGCATATCACAACCTGCGCCCGGAAGAGGTGAAGAAAAGCCTGTACTGGCATCAGGGCAACGACGCGGTCAGCCATCTGATGCGGGTGGCCAGCGGGTTGGACTCACTGGTATTGGGCGAACCGCAGATCCTCGGCCAGGTGAAAAAGGCCTTCGCCGAGTCGCAACGCGGCCAGTCGCTGTCCGGCGAGTTGGAGCGTCTGTTCCAGAAATCCTTCTCCGTCGCCAAGCGCGTGCGCACCGAAACCGAAATCGGCGCCAGCGCGGTCTCCGTAGCGTTTGCTGCCTGTACCCTAGCGCGGCAGATCTTCGAATCGCTGGCCGATCTCAACGTCTTGCTGGTGGGCGCCGGTGAAACCATCGAGCTGGTGGCGCGCCACCTGCGCGAACACAAAGTGCGGCACATGATCATCGCCAACCGCACCCGCGAGCGCGCGCAGCTGCTGGCGGACGAGGTGGGCGCAGAAGTGATCACCCTGCCGGAGATCGACGAACGCCTGGCGGACGCCGACATCATCATCAGCTCCACCGCCAGCCCGCTGCCGATCATCGGTAAGGGGATGGTGGAGCGCGCGCTGAAGGCGCGCCGCAACCAGCCGATGCTGCTGGTGGATATCGCCGTACCGCGCGATATCGAGCCGGAAGTCGGCAAACTGGCCAACGCTTATCTGTACAGCGTGGACGATCTGCACGCCATCATTCAAAGCAACCTGGCGCAGCGCAAAGCGGCGGCGGTGCAGGCGGAGTCGATCGTGCAGCAGGAAAGCATCAACTTCATGGCCTGGCTGCGTTCGCAGGGCGCGGTGGAAACCATCCGCGACTACCGTTCGCAGGCTGACCAAATTCGCGCGGAAATGGAGGCCAAAGCGCTGGCCGCCATCGCGCAGGGCGCCAACGTGGAGCAGGTTATTCACGAGCTGGCCCATAAACTGACCAACCGTCTTATTCATGCCCCTACCAAATCCCTCCAGCAGGCCGCCGGCGACGGCGACGTGGAGCGGTTGCAGTTATTACGCGACAGCCTCGGGCTGGATCAGCATTAGTTTTCTCTATTAACAGGGTTTATTACCACGCATGAAGCCTTCTATTGTTGCCAAACTGGAAGCGTTACAAGAGCGCCATGAAGAAGTGCAGGCGCTGCTCGGCGATGCCGGCGTCATCGCCGAGCAAGACCGGTTCCGCGCGCTGTCGCGAGAATACGCGCAGCTGACCGACGTCAGCCGCTGCTTCCTGGAATGGCGTCAGGTGCAGGAGGATCTGGAGACGGCGGAAATGATGCTGGACGATCCGGAAATGCGCGAGATGGCGCAGGAAGAGCTGAAACAGGCGCGGGCGACCAGTGAAGCGCTGGAGCAGCAGCTGCAGGTGTTGCTGCTGCCGAAAGATCCGGATGACGAGCGCAGCTGCTTCCTCGAAGTGCGCGCCGGCACCGGCGGCGATGAGGCGGCGATCTTTGCCGGCGATCTGTTCCGCATGTACAGCCGCTATGCGGAAAGCCGCCGCTGGCGTGTCGAGGTGATGAGCGCCAACGAAGGCGAACACGGCGGTTTCAAAGAAGTGATTGCCAAAGTTTCCGGCGACGGCGTGTACGGTCAGCTGAAGTTTGAATCCGGCGGGCACCGCGTGCAGCGCGTGCCGGAAACCGAATCCCAGGGGCGCATCCACACCTCCGCCTGTACCGTGGCGGTGATGCCGGAAGTGCCGGAAGCCGAGTTGCCGGACATCAACCCGGGCGATCTGAAAATCGACACCTTCCGCTCCTCCGGCGCCGGCGGCCAGCACGTTAACACCACCGACTCGGCGATCCGCATCACCCACCTGCCGACCGGCATCGTGGTGGAGTGCCAGGACGAACGTTCGCAGCACAAAAACAAAGCCAAGGCGATGTCGGTGCTGGGCGCGCGCATTCGCGCCGCCGAGATGGCCAAGCGCCAGCAGGCCGAGGCGTCCACTCGCCGCAACCTGCTGGGCAGCGGCGATCGTTCCGACCGCAACCGCACCTACAACTTCCCGCAGGGGCGGGTAACCGACCACCGCATCAACCTGACGCTCTACCGTCTGGACGAAGTGATGGAAGGCAAACTGGACATGCTGATCCAGCCGATCGTGCAGGAGTATCAGGCCGATCAGCTGGCTGCGCTGTCCGCCGAGCAAGAGTGATGGATTATCAATACTGGCTGAAAGCCGCCGCCGCGCGTTTGACCCACAGCGACAGCGCCCGGCGCGACGCGGAAATCCTGTTGGGTTTCGTGACCGGCAAGGCCAGAACCTTCCTGATGGCGTTCGGGGAAACCCTGCTGACGCCGCCGCAGCAACAGCAGCTGGAGACGCTGCTGGCGCGCCGCGAACGCGGTGAGCCGGTGGCCTATCTGGTGGGCGAGCGCGAGTTTTGGTCGCTGCCGCTGTCGGTCTCGCCGGCGACGCTGATCCCACGCCCGGATACCGAATGCCTGGTGGAACTGGCGCTGGCGCGCCTGCCGCCGCAACCCTGCCATTTCCTCGATCTCGGCACCGGCACCGGCGCCATCGCGCTGGCGCTGGCCAGTGAGCGCCCGGATTGTTCGGCTATCGGCATCGATGTGCAGCCGGAGGCGGTTGCGCTGGCGCAGCACAATGCGCACAAGCTGAAGATCGACAACGTCCGATTTCTACAGGGCAGCTGGTTTGCGCCGGTGGCGGGGCAACGCTTCGCGCTGATCGCCAGCAATCCGCCCTATATCGACGCCGCCGATCCGCATTTGTCGCAGGGCGACGTGCGCTTTGAACCCGGTAGCGCGCTGGTTGCCGCCGAGCACGGGCTGGCGGATCTGGCCGCCATCGTGCGCCAGGCGCCGCATTATTTGCAGCCGCAGGGCTGGCTGCTGTTGGAACATGGTTGGCAGCAGGGCGAGAGCGTGCGCGCGCTGCTGCAGGCCGCCGGATTTTCCGCTGTCGCCACCCACCGTGATTACGGCGACAACGACCGCGTGACGCTCGGCCAATGGCCGGGATAAGCGCCACTCATAATAACGACGCCCGGGCCATTTAAGGGAGCATCATGACTGCATACACTGCGTTGAAACATTTCCATTTGCTGACGGTCGCCATCAGTATTACCTTGTTTGTGCTGCGTTTCTTTTGGCAGTGGCGCCGCTCGCCGATCATGGGGCGCCGCTGGGTCAAGGTAGCGCCGCACCTGAACGACACGCTGCTGTTCGTCAGCGGCATCGCGCTGGTGGTGACGTTCGGGTTTTATCCGCTGCTGGGTATGGACTCATGGCTGACCGAGAAGCTGTTTGGCGTTATTATCTATATCCTGCTTGGCTACGTCGCATTGGGCAAGAAGACCAAAAGTCAGCGGCTGCGAACCGTGGCGTTCGTGCTGGCGTTGGGCTGTCTGTATCTGATAATTAAACTTGCCACGACGAAAATACCGTTTCTGATGGGATACCTATGAGTAGCATTGCTGATTTTGAATTTAACACCTCGCCGCTGAGCGAAGGGGTGATCCTGGTGTCGCAGTCGGTGCGGCGCGATTTTCCCGCTGCCGACGTGGAGCGCAAGCTGCAACAGCTGGTGGATGAAGCGCGTGCGGCGGTGCCGGTCGATATCACTCAGGAGCAGCAACTGGATGCGCTCATCGAACTGTTCTACAAAACCTGGGGATTCGGCGGCGCCAGCGGCGTTTACCGCCTGTCGGACGCCATCTGGCTGGACAAGGTGCTGGAAGGGCGGCAGGGCACGCCGGTCTCGCTAGGCACCATTTTCCTGCACATCGCCAACGCGCTGGATCTGCCTCTGTTGCCGGTGATTTTCCCCACTCAGCTGATCCTGCGCGCCGATTGGCTGGACGAAGAGCTGTGGCTGATCAACCCGCTGAACGGCGAAACCCTGAGCGAGCACCAGCTGGAAGTGTGGATCAAGGGCAACCTGGGGCTGGGCGCCGAACTGGAAGACGACGACCTCGACGAGTCGGAGAACATCATGGTGGTGCGCAAGATGTTGGATACGCTGAAGGCCGCCCTGATGGAAGAAAAGCAGTTGGAAATGGCGCTGCGCACCAGCGAAACGGTGCTGTGCTTCGATCCGGAAGATCCTTACGAGATCCGCGACCGCGGGCTGATTTATGCCCAGCTGGAGTGCAACCACATCGCGATTTCCGATCTCAACTATTTTGTCGAGCAGTGTCCTGAAGACCCGGTCAGCGAAGTGATCAAAGTACAGATCCACTCGATTGAGCCGAAACAGGTGACGCTGCATTAATTCAATGACTCCGTGCAGTTTGCAAGGGGACGGTTACAACCTTAACAAAGGCGAAAGCATGAAACAGAAAGTGGTTAGCATTGGCGATATCGACGTAGCAAACGACCTGCCGTTTGTGCTGTTTGGCGGTATGAACGTGCTGGAATCGCGCGATCTGGCGATGAGCATCTGCGAGCACTACGTCACCGTGACGCAAAAACT
This sequence comes from Serratia sp. CY47280, assembly GCF_052168655.1. Classification (NCBI taxonomy): domain Bacteria; kingdom Pseudomonadati; phylum Pseudomonadota; class Gammaproteobacteria; order Enterobacterales; family Yersiniaceae; genus Serratia; species Serratia sp. CY47280. Next base: position 154,998 of record NZ_JBJNMG010000001.1, read on the forward strand.
GGGCATTCCTTACGTATTTAAAGCCTCTTTCGACAAAGCCAACCGTTCTTCCATCCACTCGTACCGCGGTCCGGGCCTGGAAGAAGGGATGAAGATCTTCGAAGAGCTGAAGAAAACCTTCGGCGTGAAAATCATCACCGACGTGCATGAAGTGGCGCAGGCGCAGCCGGTTTCCGAAGTGGTTGACGTGATCCAACTGCCGGCCTTCCTGGCGCGTCAGACCGATCTGGTGGAAGCGATGGCGAAAACCGGCGCGGTAATCAACGTCAAGAAACCGCAGTTCGTCAGCCCGGGGCAGATGGGCAACATCGTCGACAAGTTCAAAGAAGGCGGCAACGACCAGGTGATCCTGTGCGATCGCGGCAGCAACTTTGGCTATGACAACCTGGTGGTCGACATGCTGGGCATCAACGTGATGAAGAACGTGACCGGCGGCCATCCGGTGATCTTCGACGTGACTCACGCGCTGCAGACTCGCGACCCGTTCGGCGCCGCGTCCGGCGGCCGCCGCGCTCAGGTGGCCGAGTTGGCGCGCGCCGGTATGGCAGTTGGCCTGGCCGGCCTGTTCCTCGAAGCGCACCCGGATCCGAAAAACGCCAAGTGCGACGGTCCTTCCGCGCTGCCGTTGGACAAGCTGGAGCCGTTCCTGGCGCAGATGAAAGCCATCGACGACCTGGTGAAGAGCTTCCCGGAGCTGGATACCAGCAACTAAGCGCTCGTCGCCATAAAAAAGCCCGACTCGTCGGGCTTTTTTACGTTTAGGCGCCGGTGGCCGCCAGCGCTTCCGGCAGGGTCGGATAGAACTGCAAGCGGCCCTCGATCGGCTGCACCCGCGCACGCGCCAGGGTTTTCAGCGGCTGGAACGGCACGTCGGTGATCACCAGTTTCTTGTCCGCCGGCAACACGTCGATAAAGCGTCGCAGGGCGCTCAGACCGCCGGCGTCGAGTACCGGCACCGCATCCCATTGCAGCACGATCGTGCGATAACTTTCGCTGCGCGTCAGCAGTTCGGTAAAGATGCGCTCGGCGGCGGCGAAGAACAGCGGGCCATTCACTCGCAGCACCAGGCGGCCGTCATCGGCGCTCAGTTCGCTTAGCCGCGTCATGCGGGCGATGCGGCGCATAAACAGCAGCGACGCCAACACGATGCCCACGGTAATGGCGATCACCATGTCGAACAGCACCGTCAGCGACATGCACAGCAGCAGTACCAGAATGTCGTCCTTCGGCGCCCGGCGCAGCAGGTAAACCACCTTGTGGGCCTCACTCATGTTCCAGGCGACCATCAACAGCAGCGCCGCCATCGCCGCCAGCGGCAGATAAGAGAGCCACGGCGCCAGCACCAGCAGCGCCAACAGCACCAGCAGCGCGTGGATGATGGCGGATACCGGTGAGGTGGCACCGGCGCGCACGTTGGCCGCTGAACGGGCAATTGCGGCGGTCGCGGTGATGCCGCCGAAGAACGGCGCGATGATGTTGCCCGCGCCTTGGCCGATCAATTCGCTGTTCGAGTTATGTTTCTTACCGGTCATGCCGTCGAGCACCACTGCGCACAGCAGCGACTCGATCGCGCCGAGCATTGCCATCGAAAATGCCGCCGGCAACAGGGCGGAAACGGTTTGCCAGCTCAGGGTGAACGGCTGCCCGCCGCCGCCCGGCAGATCCCAGGGCAGCAGCAGCTGCGGCAGGATCGGCGGAATGCCCTGGCCGCTGCTGCCATCGGCCAGCAGGTAGCTGAAGCGCGAGCCGATGGTCGCCACCGGGTGGTCAAACAGCGTCAGCAGCCCCATCAGCGCGGTGCCCGCCAGCAGCGCCGGCAGGTGGCCGGGCACCCGCAGGCCGAGCTTGGGCCAGAAGATCAGGATCAGCAGCGTCACGGCGCCGATCAGGGTATCGCCGAGATCCAGCGTTGGCAGCGCCTGCAGCAGGGCGTACAGCTTGCCAACGTAATTTTCCGGCGTGTGCGCCAGCTGCAGGCCGAAAAAGTCCTTGATCTGCATGGTGGCGATGGTGATGGCAATGCCGGAGGTAAAGCCCAGCGTCACCGGCAGCGGAATGTATTCGATCAGCCGGCCAAAGCGCGCCAGCCCCATCAGCAGCAGAAATACCCCGGAGATCAGCGTGGCGACCAGCAAGCCGGCCAGGCCAAACTGCTGCGAGACCGGATAGAGGATCACCACGAAGGCGGCGGTGGGGCCGGAGACGCTGTAGCGCGAACCGCCGCTGACGGCGATGACGATGCCGGCGATGGCGGCGGTATACAGGCCGTACTGCGGCGGCACGCCGCTGGCGATCGCCAGCGCCATCGCCAGCGGAATGGCGATAATACCGACCGTCACCCCGGCGATGGCGTCTTTCAGCAACCGCGCCAGGCTATAAGGTTCCCGCCAGCAGGCATCTATCAGCGCGCTGAAGGGGCGAATTTTGTTTATTTCATGCGTTTTCATCTACGGTGCGTACCAAATCTTCAAAAGTGAAAGGAATGGCGGGCCCGATGAGGTCCGTCTTGTCACGTGACAGATACCATACGCCTTTTGTTCAGCGGATTACCAGACCTGCGTCAATTTGGCACAGGAAATCAGAGAGTCGTCGTTTTATCCGGCGCTAAATGCCGTTAAGAGGTAAGTAAGCCGCAGATTCTGCGGCTGAAAAAGAAAGGAATAATCAAGGTTTTGGCGGTTAGTGCAGAGCGGGTAGGGATAAGCCGAGAAAGTGGGCTAAAGTGCTTACCAACAGCTGGTGATCTTCCTTCTGCGGCGCGCCGGAAATGCTGATGCTGCCGACGCAGCCGAGGCCGGTCAGGGTGAGCGGGAAGGCGCCGCCGTGCACCGAATAGTCGCGCACGCTTAGCCCGTAACGCTCCTCCAGCGACGTTTGCCGCTGCTGCAGACGCAGGCCGATGGCGTAAGAACTTTTGTGAAAATGGTTCACCAGATTGCGCTTGCGCCGCACCCAGTCGGCGATGTCCGGCGTGGCGCCCGGCATGGCGTAATAAAACAGCGTCTGCCCGGCCAGTTGGATTTCGATGGCGATGCTCAGGCCGCGTCGCTCGGCGGCGGTTTTCAGCGCCGCGCCCAGCTCCCAGGCGGTGGTGGCGTCAAAATGGGTAAAGGCCAGCGTCGCTTCCTGTTCGCTGAGCGCCTGCAGTTCATCGTCGATATTCATGCGTTTCTCCCCCGATATACAAAGGACAGAGTAGCCTGAAGCGAGCATCGTGAGATAGACGGCTTGGCGATAAGATAGAACTGCTACTCTATTAATAGACTGTGTAAAATGGCCGCCGCCGAAGCGGAGACGACAGGGATGCGTTATTCAACGTCTTTACATTACCCCTGGCGATCCCGAGGAGCGCGCTGACTATTTATGACTTACATTGCGTCCATTTCCACCCTTTACAGCGACGCTTGCATCACCTATGCCACGCTGTCGGTAAGCTATTTCGTTCTCAGCAAGAATGCCCCGTTTTCCTACCGTTCCGCACTGTGGAAGCGCGTCGTGTTCGGCCTGCTGGCCGGGGTGGCGGTGCTGTATTTGAGTCAGGATCGGCTGGTGTTGACCGATAAGGTACATTACAGCTTTGCGATGATCCCGATGATACTGGTGACGTTCTTCGGCGGCGGCGTCAGCGGACTGGTGAGTTTTCTGTTCGCCATGGCGCTGACCGGCGGTTTCACCGTCGATAACCTGTTCATCGCCTCGATCATCGCGCCGCTGCTGCTGTCGCAGGTGTGGCTGAAAAAATCCCACCGGACGTTTTACCTGACGATCGGCATTATCGCGCTGTATCGCATCGCGGTGGTGTGGCTGCTGGTGGACATGAGCGGGCTGTGGCCGGATGTGTTGCTGTACCAGGCGGTCTCCGCGCTCTGTCTGGCGATTTGCTATCATGCGCTGAATTTCAAAGAGCGCCACATCTACGCCTATTTCGCGATGCGTGCGCGTGCCACGACCGACAGTGTGACCCACATCAACAACCGCGCCAGTGTCGATTATCAGCTGATGCTGCAGCGTGCCGAGCGTCGCCCGTGCGGGTTGATGATCCTCGATTTGGATAACTTTAAAAGCATCAACGATACCTACGGTCATCCGGCCGGTGACGTGCTGCTGGCCAGCGTCGGTCGGCTGCTGCAAAACAGCGTGCGTAACGAGGACTTCGTCGGGCGCTACGGTGGCGAGGAGTTTATGGTGATCACCGCCAGCTACGATCCGCAGGTCATCGGCGGGGTGGCGGAGCGCATTCGCAGCGCGGTGGAAAGTTCGACGTTCTTGCTGAATGCACACGACGAAGCGCACATCACGATGTCCATCGGCGTGTCGCTGTATCTGCCCGGCATGACGTTGGACAAGGCGATCGCCATGACCGACGAAGCGTTGTACGAGGCGAAGCGCAGCGGCAAAAACCGGGTGGTGACCAGCCGCGTGATGCAGCTGGCGCCGCTGGGCGCCGGTTTTCCGCGCGGATAAGCCGCCCCCGTTGTAGCGACGGGGGCGTTGCCTTAGGCCGCCAGCGTGTGTTCGCGGAAGGCGTTCAGCAGCTCTTCGGTGAACGTCAGGCGTTTCTGGCGATCGGCCAGATCGAGCGTGAACTTCAGCTTACTCGGGCCGTCCAGGCGGTAAACCTGCGGATTGCCCTGCAACAGGCCGATCAGATAACCCGGGTCAACGCGGTTGTTGTCGCCGAACTCGATAAAGCCGCCGCGCTCGTTGCTCTCGATGCGTTTGATCCCCAGCCTCTGCGCATGCAGGCGCAGCGCCGCGCATTGCAACAGGTTGCGCGCCGCATCCGGCAGCTGGCCGAAGCGGTCGATCAGTTCGACCTTCAACTCGTCAAGCTCACCGTCGTTCTTCGCGCTGGCGATACGCTTATACAGTGACAGACGGGTATTGACGTCGGGAATGAAGTCTTCCGGCAGCAGCGTCGGCATGCGCAGTTCTACCTCGGTCTGGCTGCTGGTGAGATCTTCCAACGACGGTTCGCGACCGTTTTTCAACGCGTCGACGGCGCTTTCCAGCAGTTCCATATAGAGCGAGAAACCGACGGTGGTCATTTGGCCGCTCTGGTCTTCACCCAGCAGTTCACCGGCGCCGCGGATCTCCAGATCGTGGGTTGCCAGCGCGAACCCGGCGCCGAGATCTTCCAGCGACGCGATGGCCTCGAGCCGTTTATGGGCGTCGGTGCCCATGGCTTTCGGGTTTGGCGTCAGCAGATAGGCGTAAGCCTGGTGGTGCGACCGCCCGACGCGGCCGCGCAATTGATGCAGCTGCGCCAGGCCGAAGCGATCGGCCCGCTCGATGATGATGGTGTTGGCGCTGGGGATATCGATGCCGGTTTCGATGATGGTGGTGCACACCAGCACGTTGAAGCGCTGGTGGTGGAAATCGTTCATCACCCGCTCCAGATCGCGTTCACGCATCTGGCCGTGGCCGATGGCGATGCGCGCTTCAGGCACCAGCTCAGCCAGGCGCTGCGCCGCTTTCTCGATGTTTTCCACGTCGTTGTAAAGGTAGTAAACCTGGCCGCCACGCAGCACTTCGCGCAGGATCGCCTCGCGCACCACCAGGCTGTCGTATTCGCGCACGAAGGTCTTCACCGCCAAGCGGCGCGCCGGCGGAGTGGCGATGATCGACAGATCGCGCATGCCGCTCATCGCCATGTTCAGCGTCCGCGGGATTGGCGTGGCGGTCAGCGTCAGGATATCGACATCGGCGCGCATCGCCTTGATGCGCTCCTTGTGGCGCACGCCAAAGCGGTGCTCTTCATCGACGATCAGCAACCCCAAATCCTTCCAGTGCAGATCGCTCTGCAGCAGTTTGTGGGTGCCGATGATGATGTCCACTTTGCCTTCGGCCGCGTCGTCCAGCACCTGTTGCTGCTCTTTGGCGCTGCGGAAGCGCGACATCATCTCGATGCGGATCGGCCAGGTGGCGAAGCGATCGCGGAAGTTGTCGAAGTGCTGCTGCGCCAGCAGCGTCGTCGGCACCAGCACCGCCACCTGCTTGCCGTTTTCCACCGCCAGGAAGGCGGCGCGCATCGCCACTTCGGTTTTGCCGAAGCCGACGTCGCCGCACACCAGGCGGTCCATCGCCAGCGGCTGGCACATGTCGCTCAGCACCGCGTTGATCGCCTGTTCCTGATCCGGCGTGGTTTCGAACGGGAAGCTCTGGCAGAACAGCTGGTACTGCTCGCGGTTGTGTTTGAAGGCGAAACCGGCCTTGGCGGCGCGCTGGGCGTAAATATCCAGCAGCTCGGCCGCCACGTCGCGCACCCGCTCGGCGGCTTTCTGCCGCGCGCGCGTCCAGGCGTCGCCGCCCAGTTTGTGCAGCGGGGCGTTTTCGTCCGCGCCGCCGGCGTAGCGGCTGATCAGATGCAGCGATGACACCGGCACGTACAGCTTGTCCTCACCGGCGTAGGAGAGGATCAGGTACTCGGCCTTGATGCCGCCGGCCTCCAGCGTGGTCAGGCCGACGTAGCGGCCGACGCCGTGTTCCAGGTGCACCACCGGCTGGCCGGGATGCAGCTCCGCCAGGTTGCGGATCAGGGTATCGGTGTTGATGGTGCGCCGGTTGTCCTGCCGGCGGCGGCTGACGCGCTCGCCGAGCAGATCGCTTTCGCAGATCAGCGCCCGCCGGCGCAGGCCGTCGAGGAAGCCGTGTTCGGCGGCGCCGACCATCATGTAACGGCCCGCCGTTTCCGCCTGTTCGAGGCGCTGAATCAGCGCCGGCGCCAGCTTGATGCGGCCGAGCAGATCCTGCAGCGTTTCACGCCGCCCCTCGCTCTCGACGGAGAAAATCACGCTGCCGTCGAAGCCTTCGATAAAGCGCCGCAGATTATCCAGCGGGGATTTATGCTGCGCCTGCACCGCCAGATCGGGCAGGGTATGGTAGTCCAGATTGGTATTGCCGGCCTTGGCCGGCAGCTCATCGGTTTTCAGCGCGATGCGCGGCCAGGCCTTCAGCTCGCCGAACAGCGCGTCAACGCGCAGCCACAGCGTATCCGGCGCCAACAGCGGGCGCATCGGATCGACGCGGCGGCTTTCGTAACGCTGATTGACGTCTTGCCAGAAGCGCTCGGCGGCGCCCTCCAGATCGCCGGTGTTGACGATCAGCGTATTGCCTGGCAGGTAGCTGAACAGCGACGGCAGCGGCTGGCTGAAGAACAGCGGCTGCCAGTATTCGATACCGGCGGGCCAGGCGCTTTTGCTGACCTGCTGATAGATGTGTTCGGCGTCGCGACGCACCTCAAACTGCTCGCGCCACTGGCTGCGGAACAGCTCGATGGCGTTCTTGTCGGTGGGGAACTCGTGGGCCGGCAACAGATTGATGGCCTCGACTTCGCTCAGCGTGCGCTGGGTATCGACGTCGAAGATACGCAGACTGTCGATTTCGTCATCGAAAAAGTCGATGCGGTAAGGCTCATCGCTGCCCATCGTGTAAAGATCGAGCAGCGCGCCGCGGGTGGCGAATTCGCCGTGCTCCATCACCTGATCGACGCTGCGGTAGCCGGCCTGTTCCAACTGCGCGCGCAGCTTGTCGCGCGACAGGCGCTGGCCTTTCTTCATCACCAGCGCGTGGCCGTGCAGGAATTCGTGCGGGCAGACGCGCTGCATCAGGGTGTTGACCGGCAGAATGATCACGCCGCGCGCCATGGTCGGCAGGTGATACAGGCTCGACAAACGATCTGAGATGATTTCCTGGTGCGGCGAGAAGCTGTCGTACGGCAGGGTTTCCCAGTCGGACAGCGTGGTCACCATCTGGTCAGTGAACTGCTGGATCTCGTCGCGCAGCCGCAGGGCGTTTTGCATATCCGGCGCGATCAGCATCACCGGGCCAGGGTGGCGTTCTACGATCTCGGCGCATTCCACGGCACAGGCCGCGCCGGTCAGTTGCCCCAGTTGGCGCAGATCGCCCGTGCGATCGGGCAGAGAATAACGAGGGGATGAAGAACGGTTACGGCTATCGGAAGTGCTCATTCAGGTATCTTTAATCAATGTGTTGGATGGCGTCCCGGCACGGATAACCCAGCGCCTTTATGCTGTTTATAGTAGCCCAGCGGCCGGCAAACTGACACAGCAAAAAGCGCTGCTCATCAATTTTCTGCCGGTTATTTAACCGGTTAATGCCGTCTGTTTTTTGCGGCTGAGGATAAATAACGCGCGAAGCTGCCGCCGTCTCCCTCTTCGCCGCCACGCAATAAAAGGCCGTCGGGTGTTCCCTAAACGAGGGAGAGCCTTTATTATCCATGATCACTTTGCTTAAGCCACGGCTATCAAACGGATTTCATGTATCAACCTGTCGCGTTATTCATTGGCCTGCGCTACATGCGCGGGCGAGCCTCAGACCGCTTCGGGCGGTTTGTTTCCTGGCTTTCCACCATCGGCATTACGCTGGGGGTGATGGCGTTGGTCACCGTGCTGTCGGTGATGAACGGTTTCGAAAAGGATCTGGAGAACAACATCCTCGGCCTGATGCCGCAGGCGTTGGTCACCAGTCCACAGGGATCGGTCAACCCGCAGCAGCTGCCGGCCTCCGAGGTGCAGAAGCTGCAGGGCGTCACGCGCGTTGCGCCGCTGACCACCGGTGACGTGGTGCTGCAAAGCGCCCGCAGCGTGGCGGTTGGGGTGATGCTTGGCGTCAATCCCGACGAGGCCGATCCGCTAACCCCCTATCTGGTCAACGTCAAGCAGCAACAGCTGCAGCCGGGCCAATACAACATCATCATCGGCGAACAGCTGGCGGGACAACTGGGCGTCAAGCGCGGCGATTCGCTGCGCGTGATGGTGCCGAGCGCCAGCCAGTTCACACCGATGGGCCGCATCCCCAGCCAGCGCCTGTTCACCCTCATCGGCACCTTCCATGCCAATAGCGAGGTGGACGGCTATCAGCTGTTGGTCAACCAACAGGATGCCTCGCGCCTGATGCGTTACCCGGCCGGCAACATCACCGGCTGGCGCCTGTTCCTGCAACAGCCGCTGACGGTCGATACCCTCAGCCAACAGGCGCTGCCGGCGGGCACCGTCTGGAAAGACTGGCGCGATCGCAAGGGCGAGCTGTTCCAGGCGGTGCGCATGGAGAAGAACATGATGGGGCTGCTGCTCAGCCTGATCGTGGCGGTGGCGGCGTTTAACATCATTACGTCGCTCGGCCTGCTGGTGATGGAGAAGCAGGGCGAAGTTGCCATTCTGCAGACCCAGGGGCTGACCCGCCGCCAGATCATGTCGGTATTCATGGTGCAGGGCGCCAGCGCCGGCATCATCGGTTCGCTGCTCGGCACGCTGCTCGGCGTGCTGCTGGCCACCAACCTGAATAACCTGATGCCGATCCTCGGCGCCTTGATCGACGGCGCTTCGCTGCCGGTGGCGGTCGATCCGCTGCAGGTGACGATCATCGCCGTGGTGGCGATGGCGGTTTCCCTATTGTCCACGCTTTATCCTTCATGGCGCGCTGCCGCCGTACAACCCGCTGAGGCTTTACGTTATGAGTAACCATCTTTTGTTGCAGTGTGACAACCTGTGCAAGACCTATCAGGAAGGCAACCTGCACACCGACGTGCTGCGCAACGTCAGCTTTGCTATGCAGCAGGGCGAAATGATGGCGATCGTCGGCAGCTCGGGTTCCGGCAAGAGCACCCTGTTGCACCTGCTGGGCGGGTTGGACTCACCGACCTCCGGCGAGGTGATTTTCAAGGGCGAATCGCTGAACGCCATGTCTTCGGCGGCCAAGGCTGAGCTGCGCAACCGCCAGTTGGGCTTCATCTATCAGTTCCACCACCTGTTGCCGGACTTCACCGCGCTGGAAAACGCCGCCATGCCGCTGCTGATCGGCGGCGCCAAACCGGCGCAGGCGCAGGAGAAAGCGCGGGAGATGCTGGCGGCGGTCGGGCTGGAAAAGCGCAGCAAACACCGTCCGTCCGAGCTTTCCGGCGGCGAGCGTCAGCGCGTAGCGATCGCCCGCGCGCTGGTCAACAACCCGGCGCTGGTGCTGGCGGACGAACCGACCGGTAACCTGGATAAACGCACTGCGGACAGCATCTTCGATCTGCTGGGCGAGCTGAACGTGCGTCAGGGCACCGCGTTCCTGGTGGTGACGCACGATCTGCAGCTGGCCAAGCGTCTGAGCCGCCAGCTGGAAATGGCCGACGGCCACCTGCAGGCGCAGCTGACCCTGATGGGGGCCGAGTAATGGCGGGAGCCTCACTGTCCTTCCTGACGGCCCTGCGTTTCAGCCGCGGCCGTAAACGCGGCGGCATGGTGTCGCTGATCTCGGTTATCTCCACCATTGGCATTGCGTTGGGGGTGGCGGTGCTGATCGTCGGCCTGAGCGCGATGAACGGCTTTGAGCGCGAGCTGAAGAACCGCATTCTGGCGGTGGTGCCGCATGGCGAACTCGAACCGGTCAATCAGCCGTTCAGCGGCTGGCCGTCGATTCTGCAACGGGTGGAAAAGGTGCCGGGCATTGTGGCCGCTGCGCCGTACATCAACTTTACCGGCCTGATGGAAAACGGCGCGCAGCTGCGCGCGGTGGAAGTCAAAGGCGTTGATCCGCAGCAGGAGAGCCGGCTGAGCGCGCTGCCGCAGTATGTGCAGGGCGACGCCTGGGCCAACTTCAAGCCCGGCGAGCAGCAGGTGATCCTCGGCAAGGGCGTGGCCGACGCGCTGGGCGTCAAGCAGGGCGCCTATGTCACGGTGATGATCCCCAACAGCGACCCGGAAATGAAGCTGCTGCAGCCGAAGCGCATTCGCCTGCATGTGACCGGCATTTTGCAGCTCAGCGGCCAGCTCGATCACAGCCTGGCGCTGGTGCCGCTGGCCGATGCGCAGCAGTATCTCGACATGGGTGACAGCGTCACGGGCATCGCCCTCAAGATGAACGACGTGTTCGCCGCCAACAAACTGGTGCGCGACGCCGGCGAAGTGACCAATTCTTATATCTACATCAAAAGCTGGATCGGCAAGTACGGCTATATGTATCGCGACATCCAGATGATCCGCGCCATCATGTACCTGGCGATGGTGCTGGTGATCGGCGTAGCCTGCTTCAACATTGTCTCCACGCTGGTGATGGCGGTGAAAGACAAAAGCGCCGATATCGCGGTGCTGCGCACCCTGGGCGCCAAAGACGGTTTTATCCGCGCCATCTTCATCTGGTACGGGCTGCTGGCCGGGCTGCTGGGCAGCCTGAGCGGCGTGGTGATCGGGGTGATCGCCTCGCTGCAGCTGACCAACATCATCCGGGGCATCGAGAAGCTGGTCGGCCATTCCTTCCTGTCGGGCGATATCTACTTCATCGACTTCCTGCCTTCCGAGCTGCACTGGCTGGATGTGCTGATCGTGCTGGCGACCGCCATCGTGCTGAGCCTGCTGGCCAGTTGGTATCCGGCGAGGCGCGCCAGCCGCATCGATCCGGCGCGGGTGCTGAGCGGACAATAAAACCCACGGGGAGGCAGCGATGCCGCCCCGTTTTTTTAGCCTGGGGATGGGTTATGTACTACGGTTTCGATATGGGCGGCACCAAGATTGAGCTGGGAGTGTTCGACGACAACCTGCGGCGCATTTGGCAAAAGCGGGTGCCGACGCCGCGCGACGATTATCGGCAACTGCTGGCCACGCTGTGCGATCTGACCCTGGAGGCGGATGCGTTTTGCGGCCGGCGCGGCAGCGTCGGCATCGGTATTCCGGGCCTGCCCAACGACGATGACGGCACGCTGTTTACCGCCAACGTGCCGGCGGCGATGGGGCGTCCGCTGCCGCGCGATCTGGCGGCGCTGATCGGGCGCGAGGTGCGGGTCGATAACGACGCCAACTGCTTTGCGCTGTCGGAAGCCTGGGACGACGAGTTCCGCCGCTACCCGACGGTGCTGGGCATCATCCTCGGCACCGGCGTAGGCGGCGGCCTGATCGTCGACGGCAAGACGGTGCCTGGGCGCAACTATATCGCCGGCGAGTTCGGCCATTTGCGCCTGCCGGTGGACGCGCTCGAGGTGCTGGGGCGTGATGTGCCTCGCGTTGCCTGCGGGTGCGGCCATCAGGGTTGCATCGAAAATTACATATCGGGCCGCGGTTTCGAATGGATGTACGCCCATTTCTATGGCCGGCGCTTGCCTGCCACCGAGATCATTGCGCATTATCAGGCGGGTGAGCCGCAGGCGGTGGCCCACGTCGACCGCTTTATGGACGTGCTGGCGATCTGCCTGGGCAACCTGCTGACGGTGCTGGATCCGCATTTGGTGGTGATCGGCGGCGGGTTGTCGAACTTCGACGCCATTTATCAGGCGTTGCCGCAGCGGCTGCCGGCTCACCTGCTGCGGGTGGCCCGGCTACCGCGCATCGAGAAAGCGCGCTATGGCGACGCCGGCGGCGTGCGCGGCGCAGCGTTTCTCAATTTGGCTCGCCCAACGTAATGGGCGTTGCGGCCAGGCGTGAATATATGCAGCCAACAACGCCGCAACGTCCAGTAAGAAGGGTAAACAGGGAAAAGTAAGGAGAGAGTTAATGCACACTCGCCATCGGCTGTGTCAGTTTCGCAAGAGTAAGCATGTGCTGCATCAGCGCTTTCGGTCACGTATTTTTCACCGTGACACCATGGCGGCGGCAGAGCTGAAAAAGCCGTTTGTGGTGGTGTTGACCGGGGCCGGCATTTCGGCCGAGTCGGGCATTCGCACCTTCCGCGCCGCGGATGGGCTGTGGGAAGAGCACCGGGTGGAGGACGTCGCCACGCCGGAAGGTTTCCAGCGCGATCCGGCGCTGGTGCAGGCGTTTTATAACGAACGCCGCCGTCAGCTGCAGACGGAGGAGATCGTCCCGAACGCCGCGCACCGCGCGCTGGCGGATCTGGAAGAGTGGCTGGGGGACAACTTCCTGCTGGTCACGCAAAACATCGATAACCTGCATGAGCGCGCCGGCAGCAAGCGGGTGTTGCATATGCACGGCGAATTGCTGAAGGTGCGCTGCACCCAGTCGGGGCAGGTGTTCGAATGGCCCGGCGATCTCAGCGTCGACGATCGTTGCCATTGCTGCCAGTTCCCGGCGCCGTTGCGGCCGCACGTGGTGTGGTTCGGCGAGATGCCGCTGGGCATGGACGACATCTACCAGGCGCTGAGCAAGGCCGATTTCTTCGTCGCCATCGGCACTTCCGGCCACGTCTATCCGGCGGCCGGGTTCGTGCATGAGGCGCGGCTGGGCGGCGCCTATGCGATGGAGCTGAACCTGGAGCCGAGTCAGGTGGAAAGCCAGTTCGACGAGAAACACTACGGTCTGGCCAGTGAAGTGGTGCCGCGTTTTGTGCACAAGTTTCTGGTGGGCAAGGTGGCGCGGGCCGACAGGCCCTGAGAAAGGCATCAGGGCGCACTGCGCGCCCTGATGGGATGGCGGGGCGTATTAGCGCCCGGCTTTCAACTTTTGGAAGTAGCTTTCGTACAGCGTGCTGGCGTCGCCGACGTCGTTTTGCCACTCGCCGTGCTCAATCACCGTCTTATCCGGGTAGAGAGACGGATCGTTGGCGATCTCCGGCGACAGCAGCTTCTTCGCCGCCAGGTTCGGCGTCGGGTAACCGATGGTCTCCGCCACCTGCACCGCGATTTCCGGCCGCAGCAGGAAGTCGATCAGCTTCAGCGCCCCTTCGACGTTGCGCGCGTTGGCCGGAATGGCCAGGCTGTCCATCCAGAAGATCCCGCCTTCCTTCGGCCAGACGATCTCCAGCGGCGTGCCGGCCTGGCGCGCCACAAAGGCCGAACCGTTCCACACCATGCCGACGTTGACTTCCCCTTCCATAAACGGGTTGCCCGGGTTGTCGGAGTTGAAGGCCAGCACGTTTGGCATCAATTTTTGCAGTTCGTGGTAGGCAGCTTCGATCTCCTTCGGATCGGTGGTGTTACCGGAATAGCCCAGCTTGAGCAGCGCCATTTGGAACACTTCGCGTGCGTCGTCAGTCAACAGCAGGCGGCCCTTGTACTGCGGTTGCCACAGATCGGCCCAGGCGGTAACGGTAGAGGGATCTTGCGCGTCGCTGTTAACGCCGATAGCAGTAGCGCCCCAGATGTAAGGAATGGAATAGTCGTTGTTGGGATCGAACGGCTTGTTCAGCAGGGTGGGATCGAGATCCTTGAAGTGGCTGAGCTTGCTCTTGTCGATTTTTTGCAGCATGCCTTCCTTGCTCATCTTGGCGATGAAGTAAGTGGAAGGCACCACCAGATCGTACGCGCCGTCTTTGTAGGTTTTCAGCTTGGCGTACATGCTTTCGTTGGATTCATAGGTGGAATAGATCACCTTGATGCCGGTTTCCTTGGTGAACTGCTCCAGCAGCCCCGGCGGGACGTATTCAGTCCAGTTATAGAAGTACAGTGTCTTGCCGTCAGAGGCGTTTGCAGAGCAGAAACTCAGCGCCATCATCCCGGCTGCGAGCAGATGTGACCACTTTTTCATGCAGCGTATCCTTCAGCAGTAGTGAGCCGAACCCGTATGGGCTGCCGTTTTCGGCCGCGCCATACCCCAGAAAGGGGCCATTATAGGGGCCGGGGCGGGGTGGGTAAAGGCGGTTATCCCGTTGGCAAATCAAGGGGTTCGGCGGCTTAAAGCGCATCACAATTTGTGTGTCTCGCGCTGGACAGGCGGTGAAGCGCGTGCGAAACAATAATTTTGGCGAATAAACGAGGGCGGCGATGAATTTCAAACAGGTCTTCAGCCAGGCGGAGCTCAGCAAGACGGATCTGACGATTTTGCACTGCATTCTCGACAACCCGGACGCCTGCATCGACGACGGCATCCGCGCGGTGTCCGCACGCTGCTACAGTTCCCCCTCGACGCTGGTGCGGCTGGCTAAAAAGCTGGGCTTTCGCGGCTATCTCGAACTGGTCTATTTCATCAAGTTCAACCTGACGATGGCGCCGGCCTACCAGGCGGCACGCCCTACGTCGGCGGCACCGCCGGCCCAGCAGGCGCAGTTTCTCGATCTGCTCGACAGCGGCAAGATCCTGATCCACGGCAGCGGTTTTTCACAGCTGGTGGCGCAGTATATGTACAACAAGTTTATGACGCTGGGCGTAGACAGTTACCTGTCGCTGTGGCCGGATTTCGACATTCTTGACCGCGAGACGCGCTTTCGCTTCGACATGGTGATCGTGATTTCAAAGTCGGGCAACAGCGGCTCGGCGCTGAGCTGGAGCGAGGCGGTGAAGCGTAATCACATTCTGCTGGCGGCCTTCTGCGGCGACGGCGACAGCCCGCTGGCGCAGCAGGCCGATATGACCTTTCTGTTTGAGGATCGGCAAAAATACGATCACGATATCTACTATCCCAACCCATTTTTCGGCCACTGTCTGTTGGGATTCGAGAATGTGATCACCGCCTGGTTTGAACGACGCGGCCGCTGACGGCCGCATCGCACCGTTTAGCGCCAGTGCCTGGCATACTGACGGTGGGCCAGCAGGTACTCCTCCACCAGCGTTTTCGCCAGCGAGTAGGAGTTGACCAGCGGGTGCACCATCAGCGCCTTGATGGCCAGTTGGCGGTTGCCGGTCAGGATCGCCGCCACCGCCAGCCGTTCGTACTCTTTCACCTGCGAAATCAGGTTTTTCTGGGTGTCGGGAATATCGCGCATTTTGACCGGCTGAATCCCGGCGCTGCTCAATTCGCAGCTGATTTCGATCACGTCTTCCGGGTGCAGAAAATCGAGCGTGTCGCGGTTTTGCATCGATACCACTACGCGTTTTTGCCGGCCGCTGTTGACCGCCTCCAGAATGTCGATCGCCACCCCGGCATAGCCGCCGCTGTCCGGCTGCTCGATAAACTGTTGCAGCGTCAGCATCTCACGTTTTTTCACCTTGCCCTGGTTGGACTCGCGCTGCATGTAGGAGTTTTCGCGCTGCAGATAATGGCTGAAGTAGACAGAGAAGGCGTGTTCCAACTGGTGGGGGATGTCCAGCTCGCCTAACTCTGACAGCATTTGGCGGTTGATCGCCGCGATTTGTTCGCCGCGGGTCTCGCCGCCCGCGACGATGGCGGCGATCGCCTGCTCACGGTAGTAGTAATAGTAGAGATACTCGTTGAGCATCAAATTGTCTGACAGCGCCACCAGCTCCGGCGAGAAGTATTTCATGCAGGTATCGCGATACAGGCGCGGATCCGCCAGCAACCGTTCCGTGACCGGCTCGCCGTTGACGCGCGCATTGCGGAACCAGGAAAGATGGTTGAGGCCGAAGCAGTCGACGCTCAGTTGGTCTTCGCGGCAGTCCAGCAGCTCGGCCAGTTCGCGGATAAACTCGCTGGGGGCGTCGCAGATGCCGTAGACCCGGCGCTGGAAGCCGGATTTGATGATCGCCTCGGTCACCATGCCGGAAGGATTGGTGAAGTTGAACAAGACCGCCGCCGGCGAGGAAAGCTGCTCGATCAGGCGGCAATAGTCGAGGATCGCCGGAATTGAACGCATCGCCATGGCGAAGCCGCCGGCGCCGGTGGTTTCTTGCCCGAGCAACTGGTGATTGAGCGCGATGCGCTCGTCATGGATGCGGCCTTCCTCGCCGCCGATGCGCAGGGTGGTGATGATGTAATCGGCGTCTTGCAGCGCCTGGCGCGGATCGCTGCTGAGGCTGAAAGCAATGTCGCCGCGAATGCGCTGGAATACGCCCTGCGCGAGGGCGCCGTAGATCGCCAGATGGCGCTCATCGGTATCCATAAACACTACTTCGGTAATGCCGATGCGATGGGCGTTATAGGCGATGGATTTGGCGAGGAACGGGGAACGCACGCCGCCGCCGCCGAGAACGGTTAATTTCATTCTATATCTCCCATTAATAAAGCGTTAGAGTGCCGCTAAATATTTCTCTACCTGATTTTTGACCTTGCCGACCGTGACGCCGTAAATCACCTGCACTTCACGGCGATTCTTCACCACGCCTTTGGCGCCGGTACTTTTCAACGCGGCCTCATCCACCCGCGCCATATCCTTTAATTCCACCCGCAGCCGGGTAAAGCAGTTATCGACGGAAATAATGTTTTCCTTGCCACCCAGCGCGCGAATAATGATGCCGCTTGGCTCGTCCGGGGTATTTTTACGGTTCCGGTAATCCTGTTTGGAATAGAGTTTGACGTCCTGATCATCTTCACGGCCCGGCGTCTTCAGATTGAGCTTCAGCACCAGCGTTTTGAACACCAGGTAATACACCGCAAACTGCACCAGCCCGATGACCACATACAGCGGCCAGCGGGTGAGGGAGACCGGCAGCGGCAGGTTGTAGGCCAGGAACTCGACCAGCCCGCTGGCGCCCCAGGGGCGCACTTGGAACAGGTTGCAGGCTACCTGCGAGAGCGCGGTCAACACGGCGTGGATCACCCACAGAAGCGGAGAGATAAACAGGAAGGTGAACTCTATCGGCTCGGTGATGCCGACCAGGATCGAGGTGGTGATGGCCGGGATCAGAATCGCCTTGGCCAGCATTTTCTTTTCCGGTTTGGCGGTGTGATAGAAAGCCAATGCCGCGCCCGACAGGCCGAAGATGGTCACCATCCCTTGCTGCGAGAAACGCAGCGCCTCGTTCATCAGCGGCGAGATGCTTGGGTCGCGCATGTAGGCCAGGAAAATCGCCTGCGAGCCGGAGACGGTCTGGCCGTCTTGTACGATCGAACCGCCGATACTGGTGAGCTGGAACGGCGACCAGATAAAGTGGTGCAGCCCGGTGGGGATCAGAAATTTCTCGAAGAAGCCGTAGACGAATACCCCGAGCGAGCCGGCGCTTTTCATAAAGCCGGTAAGCGCGATCAGGCCCTGTGAGATAGCCGGCCACAGGTAGCTGAAGGCGACGGCGTACAGCATGATGATCGGCGTCATGGCAATCAGCACCAGCTTGGCGCCGCCGTAGACCGAGAACACGCCGTTGAGTTCGACGTTGCACAGGCGGTTATGCACCCAGGCAATCGTGACGCCGAGGATAAGACCGAGGAAAATGCCCATATCTACCACGGTAAATCCCAGCAGTTCCGTTTGCCCGGTGCCGTAATACTCACCGTTGATCTTGGCCGCGACGTGGCCGCTGAATTGCAGATAAGACGAATTGGCGCCGAGGAACATGATAAAGCACATCACCGCGACCAGCGCCGCTTCGCTTTTCTTGTCTTTGGCCAGGCCGTAGGTAATACCGATACAGAAAATCAGCCCGAGATTGCCGAATAACGGCCAGAAGGTATCGCCGATCATTTTACCGATAGAGAAGACGGCGGAATGTTCATTGATTAATGTGGCATTGGTAAGAATAGAACTGAGCGCCAGAATCAGACCGATTACCGGCAGGAAAAATATCGGCCCCATCATGGCTTTGGAGAAAAGCTGCAGCTTGTTTAAGATATTATCGATAATACCTTTCATGGCAGTTCCTTTTTATATTTTAATGGATGACGACGTTGCTGAATAAACTCCCTGAAAGCGAGAAAAATAAGGCACCTTGCCTGGATTCAGTTATAGGGGGAAGTTTTCGCCGCTGCAATCGGCGGGGCGGAAATAGGCACCGATGGTCACTGAGTGACAACCGGTGCCGGTTGTGAAGGGGATCACAACCGGGCGCGGCAGCGCCCGGCGGGAAGGATTATTCTGCCTTGGGCGAGCGATCGCGCATCACCCACTGGCTGGCGATCACCAGCGTCAGCGACAGCAGCAGCAAAATGGTGGCCAGCGCGTTGACCTCCGGCGAGACGCCGACTTTCACCATCGAGTAGATCTTCAGCGGCAAAATCTCGTAGCTCGGCCCGGTGACAAAGGAGGAGACGACCACGTCGTCCATCGACAGGGTAAAGCTCAGCAGCCAACCTGCCGCCACCGCCGGCATCGCCAGCGGCAGGATGATTTTGCGCAGGATGGTGAACTCGCTTGCGCCGAGATCGCGCGCGGCTTCCAGCATCTTCACGTCGAAGCCTTTCAGGCGCGCGTAGACGGTCACTACCACGAACGGCAGGCAGAAGGTGATGTGCGAGAACAGCAGCGACCAGAAGCCGAGCGAAATGCCCAGCAGCATGAACAGCACCAGCAGCGAGATGGCCATTACGATGTCCGGTGACATCATCACCACGAACAGCATGCCGCCGACGAACGGCTTGCCGCGGAAGCGGTAGCGGTACAGCGCCACCGCGGTCAGCGAGCCGATCAGGGTGGCGAAGGTAGCGGAAAGCACCGCCATGGTCAGCGAGTGCCCCGCGGCCTGCAGCAGGCTGTCGTTATTCAGCAGCGTGGCGTACCACTTGGTGGTGAATCCTTGCCAGTTGATGCCAAAGCGCGAAGCGTTGAAGGAGTTGACGATCAGGATGACGATCGGGATATACAGATAGGCGTATACCAGCGTCATAAAGCCGCCGCGTAGCAGACGTCCGATCATGCCAGATCCTCCTTCTTGTTCAGCAGGCGGGCGGCCCGGTAATAGACCAGCAGCAACAGCCCCATCACCAGCGTCAGGCAGATGCTGGTGGCCGCGCCGAACGGCCAGTCGCGGATATTGAGGAACTGGCTTTTAATCACGTTGCCGATCAATAGATTCTTGGCGCCGCCCATCAGATCGGCGACGAAGAACAGCCCCATCGCCGGCAGCACCACCAGCAGGCAGCCGGCGATAATGCCCGGCATGGTCAGCGGCACGATGATGCGGATAAAGGTCTGCAGCTTGCTGGCGCCGAGATCGCGCGCCGCCTCCAGGCAGGATTTATCGAGCTTTTCGATGCTGGAGTAGAGCGGCATCACCATAAACGGCAGCAGAATATACACCAGGCCGAGGATCACCGCTTCCGAGGTGTACATGATGCGCAGCGGCTTGTCGATGACGCCGATCCACAGCAGCGCGTCGTTGAGATAGCCGCGGGTGCTGAGAAACAGCTTCAGGCCGTAGATGCGGATCAGCGAGTTGGTCCAGAAGGGCACGATCAGCAGAAACAGCAGCAGCGGCCGCACCTTCTGCGGCAAGCGCGCCAGGATAAAGGCGAACGGATAGCCGATCACCAGGCAGCACAGGGTGGCGATCAGCGCCATGTTCAGCGAGTGCAGCAGCACCTGGGCGTACAACGGGTCGAACAAGCGCCGGTAGTTATCCAGCGTGAACACCATCTGCACCAGATTGGCGTCGTCGCGGGTCAGGAAGCTGGTGCCGATGATCATCAGGTTCGGCATGAACACGAACAACAGCAGCCAGGCGACGACGCCGACGATCACCACATTCTGGAAGACTTTACGCGATTTCTTCATCGGCCAGCACCACCTCCCAGCTTTCGACCCAGGTCACCGCCATCTTCTGGTTGAGCGAGTGATCGACGTCCGGATCGTCTTCGTTGAAGAACTCGCTGACCATCACCGTTTTGCCGTTCTCCAGCTCGACCACCGACTCCAGCGTCATGCCTTTGTAGTTGCGCTCACGCACGTAACCGATCAGCCCGTAGTGCTGCGCGCTGTCGTTCACTTCTTCCACCCGCAGATCTTCCGGGCGCAGCAGCACCTTCAGCTTTTGGCCCGGCTCCACCGGCAGATCGGCATAGATGTCGCACTCGCGGCCTTCGACGTTGGCGCGCACCCGCTGTGGATCGAGGCGCTCCAAAACCACCGCGTCGAAGATGTTAATCTCGCCGATGAAGCTGGCGACGAACAGATTCTTCGGCTCTTCGTAGATCTCACGCGGCGTGCCGTCCTGCTCGATGCGGCCTTCGCGCATCACCACGATGCGGTCCGACATGGTCAGCGCTTCTTCCTGATCGTGGGTGACGAACACGAAGGTGATGCCCAGCTTGCGCTGCAGCGCCTTCAGCTCGTTCTGCATCTGCTTGCGCAGCTTGTAGTCCAGCGCCGACAGCGATTCGTCCAGCAGCAGCACCTTCGGCTTGTTGACCACCGCGCGGGCGATGGCCACGCGCTGCTGTTGGCCGCCGGAGAGCTGGCCCGGCCGGCGCTTGGCGAACGTATCCAGCTGCACCATGCGCAGCGCCTCTTCGACGCGCGGCGTCAGTTCCGCCGCCGGCACCTTTTGCATGCGCAGGCCGAAGGCAACGTTGTCGAACACCGACATGTGCGGAAACAGAGCGTAGCTCTGAAACACGGTGTTGACGTGGCGATGTTCGGCCGCAATGGCGGTGATGTCCTGGCCGTCGAGCGCGATGCGGCCCCGATCGGCGTCTTCCAGACCGGCGATCAGGCGCAGCACCGTGGTTTTGCCACAGCCGGAGGGGCCAAGAATGGTGAGGAATTCGCCGTGATTAATCGTCAGATCCAGATCGGCAATGATGGTTTTGCCATCGAACGCTTTGCTCAGGGCATGCAGTTCAACAAGGGGAGTCGGAGAGGATGTCTCAGTCATTTATCGTATTACTCTATCCCGTGGGCTAATGCAGATAGAACCGCAACTGGAAAAGACTGCCGGAGCTTGCGGGATGCCCGCTGATCAAATGAAGCTCAAACCAGTTACGCCAATGGAAATTTTTCGAGCGCGCATGATAGACGCTGAATGCCGGAATTGAAAGCCGATCCGGCCCAGATGCCGCGTTTTTCATCATGATAGCGACAAATGACCCTGTGATGACAGCATTATTCCTCTCAGAAATCATCACAAAGATTAATGATATTGGCGAATTATGGTTAAAAATGACCTGACGCAATATTTGATCCTGATCGGTTCAGCATAATGAAACGCGATATTCTGAGGGGCCGCTACCATGGACAAATTACTTGACCGCTTTTTCAACTACGTCTCTTTCGACACCCAGTCCAAAGCGAACGTAAAGCATGTGCCGAGCACCGACGGGCAGTTGAAGCTGGCGCGTGCGTTGCAGCAGGAAATGATCGCGCTCGGCTTCGAGCGGGTGTCGCTCAGCGAACACGGCTGCGTGATGGGCACCTGGCCGGGTAACGTCGCCTGGCCGGTGCCGGCGGTCGGTTTTATCGCCCATCTGGATACTTCGCCGGATTTCAGCGGCAAACACGTCAATCCGCAGATCGTCGAGAACTATCGCGGCGGCGACATTGCGCTCGGCATCGGTGATGAAGTGCTGTCGCCGGTGATGTTCCCGATCCTGCACCAGATGCTGGGGCAGACGCTGATCACCACCGATGGCAAAACGCTGCTGGGCGCCGACGACAAGGCCGGCATCGCCGAGATCCTCACCGCCATGGTGCGCCTGCGCGCGCGCAAAATCCCGCACGGCGACATCCGTGTGGCCTTCACCCCGGACGAGGAGGTGGGCAAAGGGGCGCAGCTGTTCGACGTGGCGGCCTTCAATGCCGAATGGGCTTATACCGTGGACGGCGGCGGCGTCGGCGAGTTGGAGTGCGAGAACTTCAACGCCGCCTCGGTGACGATCAAAATCCTCGGTAACAGCGTGCACCCCGGCAGCGCCAAGGGCGTGATGGTCAACGCGCTGTCGCTGGCGACCCGCATTCATCAGGCACTGCCGGCGGACGAAGCGCCGGAGACCACCGAAGGCTACCAGGGCTTTTATCACCTCAGCAGCATCAAGGGCAGCGTGGAGCGCGCCGAAATGCACTATATCTTGCGCGACTTCGAGCGTGAGGGGTTTGAGGCGCGTAAGCGCAAGATGGTGGACATCGCTCGCGAGGTCGGCAAAGGCCTGCCCCGCGATTGCTATATCGAAGTGAGCATCGAAGACAGCTATTACAACATGCGCGAACAGGTGGCGGAGCACCCGCACGTGATTGCGCTGGCGCAGCAGGCGATGCGCGACTGCGACATCGAACCGGTGATGAAACCGATCCGCGGCGGCACCGACGGCGCGCAGCTGTCGTTTCGCGGCCTGCCGTGCCCGAACCTGTTCACCGGTGGCTACAACTACCACGGCAAGCACGAGTTCGTGACGCTGGAGGGCATGGAGCAAGCGGTGGCGGTGATCATGCGCATCGCGGCGCTGGCCGCCGAGCGGGCGCGGTAAACGGGACGCTTGCGATCGGCATAATCGCTTGCCGCAACAAGGCGTTGCCCATAGTGTGGAGGTACATTCCCCACGCATAAGGACCGCATGATGAGCACCGAATACCGTATCGCCAGCCCGCATTTGACGCAGTTCGTTCAGGCAATTTGGCGCCAGGCCGGCAGTACGGCGCGCGAAGCCGAGCTGGTGGCCGATCATCTGGTGCAGGCCAACCTGGCCGGGCACGATTCGCACGGCGTCGGCATGATCCCCAGCTACATGGCATCGTTGGCGCAGGAGCAATTACAGCTCAATCAACATGCCGAAGTGGTGCGTGACGCCGGCGCGGTGCTGACGCTCGACGGCGCGCGCGGCTTCGGTCAGGTGGTGGCCAGCGAAGCGATGGCGCTGGGCATTGAACGCGCCGGCAAGCTGGGCCTGGCGGCGGTGGCGCTGCACAATGCGCACCATATCGGCCGCATCGGCCATTGGGCGGAACAGTGTGCCCGCGCCGGTTTTATCTCGATTCACTTCGTCAACGTGGTGGGCGATCCGATGGTGGCGCCGTTCGGCGGCAGCGATCGCCGCTTCGGCACCAACCCGTTCTGCGCCATTTTCCCGCGGCCGGGCCGAACGCCGCTGCTGTTGGATTTCGCCACCAGCGGCATCGCCTTCGGCAAGACCCGGGTGGCCTATAACAAAGGGCTGTCGGTGGCGCCGGGCTATCTGATCGACGAACACGGGCAACCCACCACCGAACCGAAGGTGATGCACGAAGCGCCGTTCGGGTCACTGTTGCCGTTCGGCTTGCACAAAGGCTATGCGCTGGCGGCGATGTGCGAGATCCTCGGCGGCGCGCTCTCCGGCGGCCGCACCACCCACGACGCTACGCTGAAAGCCGACAGCGACGCCATCTTCAACTGCATGACGACCCTGATCCTCGATCCTCAGGCCTTCGACGCCCCGCAAATGCAGGCCGAGGCCGAAGCGTTTATCGGCTGGGTGAAGGCGTCGCCGCCGAGCGGCGAACAGCCGATCGCGGTGCCGGGAGAATGGGAAGAGGCCAACCGCGCGACGCGGCTGGAGCAGGGCATACCGATAGACGCCAATACCTGGCGGCAGATTTGCGCGGCGGCGGAGCAGGCGGGCATGGCGAATGAAGCGCTGGCCGGCTTTCGCGCGCAGGCGCGGCAGGCATAAAAAAAGCCACCCGATAGGGTGGCTTGTTCGCGTACTCGCAATCAGTCGTTAAAGTACCAATAGCCGCTGTTGACCAGCGCGGTCAGCAGCGCCAGGAATGACGGGTCGTCCACCGCGTCGCCGAGCAGGGCGGCGTCGACGCTGAAGTGCTGGCACAGGGCATCTGCGGCCTGCAGCTGGTCGGTG
This sequence comes from Serratia sp. CY47280, assembly GCF_052168655.1. Classification (NCBI taxonomy): domain Bacteria; kingdom Pseudomonadati; phylum Pseudomonadota; class Gammaproteobacteria; order Enterobacterales; family Yersiniaceae; genus Serratia; species Serratia sp. CY47280. Next base: position 179,255 of record NZ_JBJNMG010000001.1, read on the forward strand.
TCGATCAGTTCGCCGTTGACGAAGCAGCGATCGCCGACCCGCAGCACGCGCAACCCGCCCAGGCGCTGCAGCGCTTCACCCTGTTGCAGCAGTTCGTAGATTTCCCCGGCCTGATACGGTGGCTCCGGCGGCGCCAGATCCAGCTCGTGGCGCGATTGGGAGATAAACTCGCCGAACCAGTGCTGGAAGTGTTCCGGCTGTTGCACCAGATCCAGCATCATCTGCCGTAAGGCGTCCACTTCCTGCGGCAGGATCTCCGCCGGGTGTTCGCGCAGTTTAACGTCCGGATCGCCGTAGCGTTTGCTGCCCAGCTCGCGTGCCAGCACGTAATCGGCGAAGCCGCTCACTAGCTCGCGGCCGTTCGGCGCGCGGAAGCCCACCGAGTAATTGAGCGCGTTTTCCAGCGCGTAGCCTTCATGCGGGAAGCCCGGCGGAATGTAGAGAATGTCGCCCGGCTCCATCTCTTCGTCGATGATGGCGTCGAACGGTTCGACCTGCAGCAGATCCGGGTGCGGGCAGTGCTGTTTCAGCGGCGTTTTTTCCCCGACGCGCCAGCGGCGGCGGCCAGTGCCCTGAATGATGAACACGTCGTACTGATCGAGGTGCGGGCCGACGCCGCCACCCGGCACCGAGAAGGAGATCATCAGGTCATCCATCCGCCAGTCCGGCAACTGGCGGAACGGGCGCATCAGCGCGGCGGAAGGCTCATGCCAGTGGTCCACCGCCTGCACCAGCAGCGACCAGTTGTTTTCGCTCAGGTGATCGAAGCTCTCGAAGGGGCCGTGCGCAACCTGCCAACGGCCGTCCTGGTGGCTGACCAGGCGGCTGTCCACTTCGTTTTCCATCGCCAGCCCGGCCAGCTCATCCGGGGAGATCGGATCGATAAAGTTTTTGAAGCCGCGCTTCAGAATCACCGGACGCTTTTGCCAATAGCGTTGCAAAAAATCGTTCCAGTCCAGATCTAATTGATAATCCATGTTCTATTCCAGGATAGAGGAGTGAGCCTGAGTGCGATTATAACGGAAGTTTGGCCCCGTGGATCGGGGCCGCAGCGGCATAATTTACTCGTTGTGGTGGGTGTCGTGCTGGCGGGCGAAGGTGACCTGCATGCGCGCGCCGCCGAGCGGACTGTCGCTGATGACGATTTCGCCGTCGTATTGCTCGATGATCTCCGCCGCCACCGACAGGCCAAGGCCCTGGCCGGGGCGCAGGGTATCCACCCGCTGGCCGCGCTGGAAGATCAGCTGGCGCTTGCTTTCCGGGATGCCCGGGCCGTCGTCGTCGATGACGATGGTGAGATTTTTCTCTGAGTGCAGCGAGGTGATTTCCACGAACTCCAGGCAGTATTTGCAGGCGTTTTCCAACACGTTGCCCATCACTTCCATAAAGTCGTTCTTCTCGCCCATAAAGGTCACTTCCGGCGAGATATCCAGCGTGATCACCACCCCTTTGCGCTGGTAAACCTTGTTCAGCGCCACCACCAGGCTGTCGAGCAGCGCCGGCACCGAGTGGATCTCGCGCGTCAGCACCGTCTGGCCGGAGTTGATGCTGGCCCGGTGCAGGTAGTAACCGATTTGCTGAGAGATGCGCCCGATCTGATCCAGCATGATCGGCTCGGCTTCTTCGATGGTGGTCTGCTTGCCGCTACGCAGCGAGCGCAGGGTGCTTTGCAGCACCGCCAGCGGCGTTTTCAGGCTGTGGGTCAGATCCGACAGGGTGGTGCGATATTTGGTGTAGCGTTGGCGCTCGTTGCGCACCAGAATGTTCAGATTGCGCACCAGGCCGCGCAGTTCGCTGGGCGGGTTCTCATCCAACTGATCGCGTTCGCCGTTCTCCAGTTCGCCCACCTGATTGACCAGCGCCTTGATCGGCCGTAGGCTCCAGTAGGCCGCCAGCCACAGCAGTGGCACCACCAGCAGCAGGTTGGCCAGCAGCACGTAGCTGAACCACTCCCACACCACGTCTGAGCGCTGCAGCTCCTGCGGAATGCTGTCGACCACCACGATGGTCAACGCCGGCAGCCGCGCCGTGGCGGCATAGGTGTTGACCGCCACCGAGTGCGTCAGCGCGTTCTGATCGGTATCGTCATAATTCTTCAGCTGATCCTGTGCCTTGGGGTTATCCCCCAGCACTTCGCTACTGATGCGGGTATCGGTGTCAATTTCGTAGAAGCCGGACTCTTCCAGCCATTCCTTGTTGATCAGCTTCTCCAGCTCCGGCACTTTGCGCTGGCTCCAGAGCAGGTTGCCCTTATCGTCGTAGATAAAGACCAGCGTCGGGAAGTTGAGATCGATATCGGGGGGGATGGCGATGGTGAGCTTGTTGTCTTTCCACTGCGCCAGGCTGAAGAACAGGTTGCTCTCGCCGCGCAGCAGGCGGAAGGCGGTCTTGTCGAAGCTGACGATGTAGCCGACGACCGCCACCAAACCGTAAGAGAGCGACAGCGCCAGGATCACCCCGGCGGTCGCCATCAGGAAGCGGGCGCGCAGCGAAAACGGTTTTTTATTCTTGTTGAACATCATGTTCACTTCGCGTCAAAACGATAACCCTGGCCACGTACCGTGGTGATCACTTCATGCGGGTATTCCGCCTGCACCTTTTTACGCAAACGTCCCATCAGCACGTCGATGGTGTGGCTTTCGCGCAGTTCGGCGTCCGGGTAGAGCTGCAGCATCAACGAATCCTTGCTCACCACCTTGCCGGCGTTGCGGATCAGGGTCTCGATGATGGTGTATTCAAAAGCGGTCAGCTTGATCTGCCGATCGTTGACGCTCAGTTCGCGGCGCGACAGATCGATCTGGAACGGGGGCAGCACGATCACCTGCGAAGCCAGGCCGCTGTTGCGGCGCATCAGCGCCTGCATGCGGGCGATCACTTCTTCCAGGTGGAACGGCTTGGTGACATAGTCGTCGGCGCCGGCTTCCAGCACCGCCACTTTGTCCTGCCAGCTTTCGCGGGCGGTCAGCACCAGGATCGGCAGTTTGGTCTGGTGCGCGCGCCAACGGCGGATCAGGCTCAGGCCGTCTTCGCCCGGCAGGCCGAGATCGACGATGGCAATATCCGGCGCGTGTTCCTGCAGGAAATAATCGGCTTCCTTGGCGTCTTCGGCCGCGTCGACCTGATGGCCCATCTCGCGCATCTGAACGGAAAGGTGGTGGCGCAGCAAACCATTATCTTCAACAACCAGTACTCGCATGGCGAACTCCTGTGACTGTGCGGGTGAACGTCCTGTCACCCACGCGATAAAAGGGAACACGCTCTGCGGCGTGTCAGGGGATAACGCGGCCACCTGAACCATTTTGACAAAAAGTGCTGAGGCTATGGTAGGTATAACCCGCCCGGCTCGCAAGAGAACCGAAGCAATGTATTAAAATAAGCGTTATCAATTTGTTCGCCGACATTATCGACAAGTTCTGATAAACGTCGGATAAACAGCGACGGGGCAACGTTAAACGCAACTTAAACGCGCCAGGCATTGTCGCGAAAGCAAAATGTGAACCGGGGCGCTTGATAAGCTTTAAAGGTACTAATAAGGTATTATCGAGGTATCGGCATATTTTCTCAGGAGCGACGGATGAAGCAGTTAACCCAGGCAGAACGCATAGCGGGCGCACTTTACGGACAGATGCTGGGCGACGCGCTCGGCATGCCTTCCGAGCTGTGGCCGCGCGAGCGGGTTAAGCGCCATTTCGGTTGGATAGACGGTTTCCTTGATGGGCCGGCGGAGAACTCGGCCGCCTGCTACTTCAAGGCCGGGCAATATACCGACGATACCGCGATGGCGTTAGCGCTGGCCGATGCGCTGCGGGAAGCGAAAGGCGAGGTGGTGCCAGAGTTGATCGCCCGCAACGTGATCCGCTGGGTGGACAGTTTTGACGCCTTCAACAAGAACATTCTCGGCCCCAGTTCCAAACTGGCGCTGAGCGAGCAGAAAGCGGGAACGCCGATCGCCGAGTTGGAAAACAACGGCATCACCAACGGTGCGGCGATGCGCATTTCGCCTTTAGGCTGCGTGCTGCCGTCTGCGCCGCTGGAGGAGTTCTGTCAGCAGGTGTGGCTGGCCTCCAGCCCGACGCACAAATCTGACATCGCCGTCGCCGGGGCCGTCGCGATCGCTTGGGCGGTTGCGCGGGCGGTGGAGGGCGCGGACTGGGCCTCGATTCGCCTGGCGCTGCCGGGCGTGGCGGAGTATGCCCAGCGCCGTCAGGAGACGACGTTCAGCCCCTCGTTGGCGGCGCGTATCGAGCTGGCGTTTCAGGTGGTGGATGAAGCCAGCGATCCCGAGCAGGCCTCCGAGCGGGTGTATCAACTGATCGGCGCCGGGGTCAGCACCATCGAGTCGGTGCCGGCGGCGCTGGCGATGGTGCAGCTGGCGCAAACCGACCCTACCCGGTGCGCCGTGCTGTGCGCCAACCTGGGCGGCGATACCGACACCATCGGTGCGATGGCCACTGCGATTTGCGGCGCGCTGCATGGCGCAGAAGCGATCGAAGCCGGGTTGCTGGCGGAGTTAAAACGGATGAATCCGCTGGATATCGAGGCTTACGTTCAGGCGTTCGTGCGCTTTCGCCGCCGCCGGCAGGGCGAGGCATAACGGATCAGCTTTCGCTGGTAAACTCGTACATGTCGCTGCGGCAGAAGCTTTCGCTGTATTCGATCGGCTTCTTGCTGTGGTCGAACAGCGTTTGACGCACGATCAGCAGCGGCATCGGTTCTGATAATTGCAGCGTCCGGCGGATGTCGTCGTCGGCCATCGCCGCGCTGACCTGGCTGCGCAGCGATCCCATTTCGACGTTATTGCGCCGGAAGTAGTCGTACAGCGAGATGCCGATCTCGTCGACGTTGGCAATCGCCGCCACCACCACGTAGGACACCGCCACCGACATCGGCCGCCGATCGATCAAGTGAATGCGTTTGAGTGTGTAGATCGGCGTTCCGGCCGCCAGCTGCAGCTTTTCAGCCAGTTCAGCGCTGGCGGGTACCCGCTCGCGGCTGATCCATTGCGTATCTGGCCGGCGCCCCTGCTGTAACACCTCGCTCGAGAATCCTTTGACGTCTGCCAAAGAATAGAACAGCTTCGGTTCGGGCCGTTGCAGTTGGATAAAGGTGCCGTAACCGCGTGAACGGCCGATGAGGCCGTCCTGCTCGAGGCAGGCCAACGCTTTGCGTACCGTGATGCGCGAGATGCCGAGCCGTTCGGTGAACAGGCGCTCGCTGGGCAAAAAATCCCCCGCATTCAGCAATCCTTGATCGATAGCCTGGCGCACCGAGGCGTTGAAGCGCAAATACAGCGGCATCGCGCCCGCGCTGGCCAGATCCTGCTGCAGTTTGTCCAGCAGACGCTGGTTGGTCTCCTTGCTCATAGCCGACGGAAATCCTGTAGCCGCATTGCGATGGCTTATTTAAGGGGATTTCGCCGGGCAGCGCAACTGCCGCCGCCAAGAGGGGAAATGGGGTAGAGTAGTGTGCAATCGCCTTAAGCTCGGAGAAACAGACTGCCCATGAGTGATCACCCACCCTACGCGGATGACGCGGCAATCCTGGCCGCCTTCGCGCAGCAGCGGCAACAAGGCCTGACCCGGCGCTCGGCGCTGCATCAGGCTCTGTTGCAACTGATTGCCGCCGGAGAACTGCCCTGGCGGGCGAAGCTGCCGCCGAGCCGTGCGTTGGCTGCCCGGCTGACGGTGGCGCGCGACACGGTGGAACAGACCTACGCGCGGCTGGAGGCTGAGGGGTTCATCAGCCGAACGGTGGGGCGCGGCAGCTTTGTGCGTTATCGTAGTGACACGCTGCTCGGCCGTGAACTGCTGACGACGGCGACGGGGCAAGAGGCGCGGCTGGCGGAGCGCGAGCTGAGCGATCGCGGCCGGGCGCTGCTGGCGGTCAGCCATACGCCGCACACCTGCCGCCAGGCTTCGCTGACGCCTTCGCTGGCGGACCTGCGGGCGTTCCCCATCGAGCAATGGCTGCAGCAGGAAAAGCAGGCGCTGCGGCGGCACGGCGAGCGATTATTGGGGTATGCCGATCCGCAAGGGCTGCCGGAGCTGCGCGCGGAGATCGCGCACTATCTGCAGCGGGAGCGGGGCGTCAAGGCGACGGCGGAACAGGTGATCGTGGTCACCAGCTCTCAGCAGGCGTTGGCGCTGTGTACGCAGGTGCTGTTCGATCCCGGCGATGCGGTATTCGTCGAAGAGCCGGGTTACCAGGGGGCAAAAAAACTGGTGCAGTCGGCGGGGCTGCAGGCGCGGCCGATCGGCATCGATGAACAAGGGCTGGACGTCGGGCAGTTGATGCAGGCTTCGGGCGGCGGGCGGGGCGTTTACATCACGCCGTCCCATCATTACCCGCTGGGGTATTCGCTGAGCCTCGAGCGGCGGCTGGCGCTGTTGCAGTGGGCGCAGCGCTGCCGGGCCTGGATCATCGAAGACGACTACGACGCCGAGTTCAACTACGACCGGCAAACCAAGGCGGCGCTGCAGGGACTGGACAGCGGCGGGCGTACGCTGTACATCGGCACCTTCAGCAAGACGCTGTTTCCGGGGCTGCGCATCGGTTTCATGATCGCGCCGCCTCAGTTGGTGCGGCCATTGGTCGCCGCCAGGCAGTTTCAGGACGGCTACACGTCGGCGCTGGCGCAGATGACGCTGTTCCACTTCCTGCACGAGGGCGGCTACGCTGAGCATCTGCGCAATATGCGCACGCTGTACAAAGCGCGGCTGGACGTGCTGTACGACGCGGTGCATCGTCACCTTGCTGCCTGGACGCGTCCGGCGCTGCCGCAGGGCGGGCTGCAGCTGGTTTGCCCGTTGGCGGATGCGGCGACGGAGCGGCGGCTGGTAGTGGGGGCCGCCGAAAGGGGGATACGGCTGTACGGCCTGGCGGACTTCTACACCGGCACACCGCAGCGCGGGGCGTTGGTGCTCGGCTTCTCGGCCTATACGCCGGATGAGATCGTGCGCTTTATCGCCACGCTGGCGCAGGTGTTCAACGCGCTGCCGGTGGAAAGCGATGGCTAAAATTGGTCTGCTCGGCGTTTTGAATTGGTCCGTATTGTACCGCCGCCATGCGGTGTATTCTGCCGCTATCCGATTATTTCCCTAATGGAAATAATATCTTACACCGTGAGGCGCTATGAACCCATCAAACCCTGAAGTGACTATCCGCAGAATCAATGGCGACGACAAAGCGCAATGGCTGGCGCTCTGGCAGGGCTATCTCGACTTTTACCGCGCCGATGTGGCGCCGCAGGTGACCGATCGCACCTTCGAACGCCTGGGGCAGGATGAACAGGTGTACGGGCTGGTGGCGGAGGATGCCGACGGCCAGCTACTGGGGCTGATGAACCTGGTGTTCCACCCGTCCACCTGGAGCGCAGTCGGCTATTGTTATATCGAAGATCTCTATGTGTCGCCGCAGGCGCGTGGCCATAAGGTGTCGGAAAAGCTGTTCGAACAGGCGTACCGATTGGCAGAGACGCGCGGCAGCGATCGGGTCTACTGGATGACCCAGGAGTACAACGCGCCGGCGCGCTCGCTGTACGACAAAATCGGCAGAAGAAGCTCGTTTATCGTTTATACCCGTTAACCGCAGGAGGCGTGTATGGCAATGAATCGTTATGGTCAGCCGATTGGCGAACCGATGCCGGATTGGCAGCCGGCTCGCCGTCCGGGCGGCGCGACGCTCGGCGGGCGTTTCTGCTCGCTGGCGCCGCTCGAGCCGCAGCGGGATTACGCCGCGCTGTTCGAGGCGTTTCAACTGGCGCCGGACGGCCGCGACTGGACCTATCTGTCTATCGAACGGCCCGACACGCCGGCGGCGATGCTGCAGCATCTGGAAACGCTGCAAGCCAACCCGACGCTGGTTAATCTGACGGTGTTCGACGCCGCCAGCGACGCGCCGGTGGGCACGGTGGCGCTGATGCGCATCGACGAGGCCAATGGCGTGCTGGAGATCGGCCACGTCAGCTGGTCGCCGTTGATGAAACAGCGCTCCAGCGCCACCGAGGCTATCGCGCTGCTGCTGCGCTATGCCTTCGACACGCTGGGCTACCGCCGCTGCGAGTGGAAGTGCGACAGCCATAACGCACCCTCCCGCCAGGCTGCGCTGCGCTTTGGCTTTCGCTACGAGGGTAACTTCCGCTATGCGGTGATCGTCAAGGGGCGCAGCCGGGATACCGACTGGTTCGCCATCACCGCCGACCGGTGGCCGACGGTACGACAGGCGCTGGCGCGCTGGCTTAGCGCGGACAACTTCGATGCGCAGGGGCGGCAGATAGCTCGGCTGCAGGTGTTGCGCGGCGAATAATAAGCAAAAAGGCGGCCCGCGGGCCGCCTTTTTATCGGGCTAAAGCGCTTACTTCAGCTCGTCGACCAGGGTGGTGGCGCGGCCGATGTAGTTGGCAGGGGTCATCGCTTTCAGACGGGTTTTCTCTTCTTCCGGCAGCGCCAGGCCATCGATGAACGCCTGCATGCCGGCAGCGTCCACGCGCTTGCCGCGGGTCAGCTCTTTCAGCTTCTCGTAAGGCTTCTCGATGCCGTAACGGCGCATCACGGTCTGGATCGGCTCGGCCAGCACTTCCCAGTTGTGATCCAGTTCGTCCAGCAGGTGTGCCTGATTCACTTCCAGCTTGCTGATGCCTTTCAGGGTGGCCTGGTAGGCGATCAGCGCATAGCCCAGGCCCACGCCCAGGTTACGCAGCACGGTGGAATCGGTCAGGTCGCGCTGCCAACGGGAGACCGGCAGTTTGCCCGCCAGGTGGCCCAGCACGGCGTTGGCCAGGCCCAGGTTGCCTTCGGAGTTTTCGAAGTCGATCGGGTTGACCTTGTGCGGCATGGTGGAAGAACCGATTTCGCCGGCGATGGTCTTCTGCTTGAAGTGGTTCAGGGCGATGTAGCCCCAGATGTCGCGGTCGAAGTCGATCAGAATGGTGTTGAAACGCGCTACGCAGTCGAACAGCTCGGCGATGTAGTCATGCGGCTCGATCTGGGTGGTGTACGGGTTCCAGGTGATGCCGAGCGAGGTCACGAACGCTTCGCTGAACTGATGCCAGTCCACTTCCGGGTAAGCGACGATGTGGGCGTTGTAGTTGCCGACCGCGCCGTTGATTTTACCCATGATCTCCACGCGCTCCAGCTGGCGGTATTGGCGCTCCATGCGGTAAGCCACGTTGGCGAACTCTTTGCCGACGGTCGACGGGGTCGCCGGCTGGCCATGGGTGCGCGACAGCAGCGGGATATCGCGGTATTCCAGCGCCAGCCCTTTCAGCGCATCGATGATTTTACGCCAGTAAGGCAGCACCACGTCCTGACGGGCGCTTTGCAGCATCAGCGCGTGCGACAGGTTGTTGATGTCTTCGGAGGTGCAGGCGAAGTGGATGAACTCGGACACCGCGTGCAGCGCAGGCACCGCCGCCACTTTTTCCTTCAGGAAATACTCGACCGCTTTCACGTCGTGGTTGGTGGTGCGCTCGATGGTTTTGATACGCTGAGCGTCTTCTTCGTTGAATTCAGCGACGATTTTGTCGAGGAAAGCGTTTGCGTCGGCGTCAAAAGCGGGAACTTCCTTGATTTCTGCGCAGGCGGCCAGTTTTTGCAGCCAACGTACTTCAACCTGTACGCGGAATTTCAGCAGACCGTATTCGCTGAAAATGGGGCGCAGTGCGCTGACTTTATCACCGTAGCGTCCATCAACGGGGGAAACGGCGGTCAGTGAGGATAATTCCATCGGTAGCAACTCCTGGGATCGATTAACAATGAGCAACGATATTTTGCGCCTGCTTGAACAGACGATTACGGGAAAACATTAACTGCAGGCGGCTGCCGCCAACCTGTTGCCACAGCACGGCGGCGCGAATGCCGGCCAGCAGCGTGGCGCGAACCTTGGCCTGCACCTGCGGGTTCTGCAAGATAGCCGGCGAGCCGGTTACCTGGATACGCGGCCCGAGCGGGCTGACCACGTCGACGTAAATGCCGGCCAGCGCGCTGATGATGGTGTCTGACTCAAGATCGAAGTGCGCCAGCTGGCGTTCGAGTTGGCCGAGGCGTTCACCGAGCGTGTTCATCGCCTGTTTGTTGGCGTTGAGCTTGCGCTCCAGCACCATCAGGCTGATGGTGTAGCGGGTCAGTTCCGCGCCCGGCCCTTTGTTGTTGGCGTTAAGCACGCCCATCAGGGTTTCGAGGCCGACCATCAAATTGCGCTCCTCGCCGCCGAACACCGCCAGCGTGGAGGGCGGGTCCATCTGCAGCAGGCTTTTCAGCGAGGTCTGAAAGGCTTCGCGATTGCATTGCCCTTCGTGGGCCAGCTGCTGAACCAAACGCGCCGCCTGGCTGATGCCCGCCATGGCCAGCGTGATGTCATAATAATTCTTCGCCACGAATACTCCTGTAAACGCTGTGAACGGTACATGGCTTACTGCATAAGGTTGTGTGTATCGCCAGGGTAACGGCGGCGGCCGCGAACGGGAACGATCGGGCGTGGCTGTAACAACGATGACAACGAATGCCGCGGATCATGCCACAAAATCGAGGGTAAACCCAGCGTCTAATACGCCTGCGGCAAGGCGGATGCGCCGTGCGGCGCAGAACTGCGCAAATAGGCGGCGAAAATCGCCGGCGCGGCGGTGCGAACTTATTGTTGCGGCGACAAATAAAGTGCGGTGGCTGCATCTATACTGCCAACGTGAACCCTTAAATAAAGACCTCTATATGCACGTAAAAAACAAGCAGCCACTGCCGGCGGTAACGCTGGCGGCCATCGGCGTGGTGTACGGCGATATCGGTACCAGCCCGCTGTATACCTTGCGCGAATGCCTGACGGCGGAGGAGGGCATCACCCTGACGCCGGCCTCGATTTACGGCTTTTTGTCGCTGATTTTCTGGCTGCTGACGCTGGTGGTGTCAATTAAGTACATTTGTTTTGTGATGCGTGCCGACAACGACGGCGAGGGAGGCATTCTGACACTGATGTCGCTGGCGATCCGCAAGCTGGATGCACGCTGGGTACCGGCGGCGGTGCTGATCGGGCTGGTGGGCGGCAGCTTCTTTTACGGCGACGGGGTGATCACTCCGGCCATTTCGGTGCTCTCGGCCATCGAGGGGCTGCAGATTATCGCCCCCGAGCTGGACAGCTTTATCGTGCCGCTGTCGCTGCTGGTGCTGACCGCGTTGTTCGCGATCCAAAAACGCGGCACCGGCAGCGTCGGCAAATTGTTCGCCCCGGCGATGGTTATCTGGTTCCTGACGCTGGCGCTGCTGGGCATCGGCGGTATTCTGCATCACCCCGGCGTGCTGCGGGCGCTGAACCCTTACTGGGCGGTGAATTTCTTCCTCGAATACAAGGCGGTGTCATTCTTTGCGCTGGGCATGGTGGTGCTGTCGGTCACCGGTGCCGAAGCGCTGTACGCCGATATGGGCCACTTCGGTAAAAAGCCGATCCGTTTGGCGTGGTTTACGCTGGTGGCACCGGCGCTGGTGTTGAATTATTTCGGCCAGGGGGCGCTGTTGCTGGCCAATCCGGCGGCGATCAACAACCCGTTCTTCCTGCTGGCGCCGACCTGGGCGCTGATCCCGCTGCTGGTGATCGCCACGCTGGCGACGGTGATCGCCTCGCAGGCGGTGATCTCCGGCGTGTTCTCGCTGACGCGCCAGGCGGTGCGGCTGGGCTACCTGCCGCCGATGCGTATCATCTATACCTCCGATCAGGAATCCGGGCAGATTTACATTCCGGTGGTGAACTGGCTGCTGTTCGCAGCGGTGCTGATCGTGATTATCAGTTTCAAACACTCCAGCAACCTGGCGTCGGCTTACGGCATCGTGGTGACCGGCACCATGCTGCTGTCGTCGATTTTGCTGAGCATTGTGGCGGTGAAAAACTGGGGCTGGCCGCGCGCGTTGGGCGGGCTGATGCTGCTGGTCATGCTGTGCATCGACGTACCGCTGTTCGGTGCCAACCTGATCAAGCTGGCGACCGGCGGTTGGCTGCCGGTGGCGCTTGGGCTGACGATTCTGCTGATCATGCTGACCTGGAAGACCGAGCGTTCGCGCCTGATCCGCCGGTTGCGCGACAATCAGGAAGGGCTGAGCGCGCTGATCGAGTCGCTGGAGAAAGCGCCGCCGAAGCGGGTGCCGGGCACCGCGGTGTTTATGGAGCGCACACCGCATGCGGTGCCGCTGGTATTGTTGCACAACCTGAAGCACAACAAGGTGTTGCATGAGCGTGTGGTGCTGCTGACCATCGTCACCACCGACATGCCGTACGTGCACAACGTGCAGCGGGTGGCGATTGAACAGCTGTCGGCGAGCTTTTGGCGGGTGGTGGCAAGCTACGGCTGGCGCGAGACGCCCAACGTGACGGACATCCTTTATCGCTGCGGGCTGGAGGGGATGAGCTTCACCATGAACGAGACCTCGTTCTTCATGTCGCGCGATACGCTGGTATTGGGCAAGCGCCCCTGGTATCTGCGCGTGCGTGGCAAGGTATTTCAGCTGTTGCAGCGCAACGCGCTGAGGGCGCCGGATCTGTTCGAAATCCCGCCGAATCGGGTGATTGAACTGGGGGCACAGGTGGAATTTTGAATAAAAAAAACGCTGCGGTAAACGCAGCGTTTTTCTTGCAACAGACGAATTATGCCAGGCGCTGTTCGATAATGCCGCCGCCGAGGCAGATTTCGCCCTGATAGAACACCGCCGACTGGCCGGGGGTGACGGCGGAGACCGGCTCGTCGAAACGCACTTCGATGCGTTCGCTGTCGAGTGGGATCACGGTGCAAGGGATGTCCTGCTGGCGATAGCGGGTCTTCACCGTACAGCGGAACGGGCCGGTCAGCGGCAGACGATCAACCCAGTGCAACTGCTGCGCGATAAGGCCGACGGACATCAGGCGCGGGTGATCGTGCCCCTGCGCGACCACCAGCACGTTGTTGGCCACGTCTTTATCCACCACGTACCACGGATCTTCGCTGCTGTCTTTCATACCGCCGATGCCCAGCCCTTTGCGCTGGCCCAGGGTGTGATACATCAGGCCCTGGTGTTCGCCGACGGTCTGGCCGTCGACGCTGACGATCGGGCCCGGCTGCGCCGGCAGGTAGCGGCCGAGGAAGTCGCGGAATTTACGTTCGCCGATAAAGCAGATACCGGTGGAGTCTTTCTTCTTGGCGGTGACCAGCTCCAGTTGTTCGGCGATGCGGCGCACCTCCGGCTTCTCCAACTCCCCGACCGGGAACAGGCTTTGCGCCACCTGCTCGTGGCTCAGGGTATAGAGGAAGTAGCTCTGATCTTTGTTGCCGTCGACGCCGCGCAGCAGGCGGCTCTTGCCGTCCACGTCCTGGCGACGCACGTAGTGGCCGGTGGCGATAAAATCGGCCCCAAGATCTTCGGCGGCAAACTCCAGGAAGGCTTTGAATTTGATCTCTTTATTGCACAGGATGTCCGGGTTCGGCGTGCGGCCGGCCTTGTACTCTTCCAGGAACAGCTCAAACACGTTGTCCCAGTATTCCGCCGCGAAGTTCACCGTGTGCAGTTCGATGCCCAGCTTGTCGCAGACCGCTTGCGCGTCGGCCAGATCGGTCGCGGCGGAGCAGTACTCTTCGTCGTCGTCTTCTTCCCAGTTTTTCATGAACAGCCCAGCGACCTGATAGCCCTGTTGCTGTAACAGATAGGCGGTAACGGAGGAGTCGACGCCGCCGGACATACCGACGATTACTTTTTTCTGGCTGTTGTCTGACATGGGGATCTCACGAACTTGAACACGAACCGTGCTGATAAAAACAAGCGCAGGATTTTACCACGTTGGCCGCGCCGGCGCACTGGTCATCTTGTGCTGCTCGGCGCCCTTAAAACGGCCAGGCGAAGCTGCCGACCAGCGACAGCGGATAGCGCTCCGGCTGCTGGTAGCTGCGAATGCTCTCCGCCACCAGCGCGGAACGCAGGTTGGGCGCCTGCAAAATCTCGTCGGCGCTCAGCCACAGGCAGCGATCGATGTCGCTGTCGTGCGGCTCGGTCGGCAGCGGCTGTTCCAGCTCGATAACGAAGCAAAAACGCAGAAACGGCGTGCGATCCGGCGCTATCCACTGGTGCAGGCGCAGGAACGCCTGCGGCGTGGCGCGGATACCGGTCTCTTCCCACAGCTCGCGCTCGGCGGCCTGCACCAGCGTCTCGTTGGCCTCCAGGTGGCCGGCCGGCTGGTTCCATAGCGCTTTGCCGTTGATGGTCTCTTCGACCACCAAAAATTTGCCGGCGGCGTGTACCACGCAGGCCACGGTGACGTGCGGTTTGAACATGCGGTCTCCTTACAGCGGTTTGTCGATGCGCTGGTAGATGTCGTCCAGCTCGGCGATGCGGGTGCGATAACTTTGCAGCAGGCAGGCGGTATCGCCGCCGCACCGCTGGCGTTTTGCCAGCCAGGCCTGCTGGCTGTCCTGCATCGCGCCACGCGCGCCCATGGCGAACAGGCCGCGCAGGAATTGGTACTTGGTGGCCATTTGCACATCCAAATCGTTCAGCGTGCGGTTGGCGCAGATGGCTTGCTCATCGCGGTTTGCTGCCTTGGCGCAGTCGAAGCTGGCGGCCTGGGCCGCGAACGGGGCCGCCAGAGCGGCGAGCAGCAGCGCGATCGGCGTGGATTTCATGGCGCCTCCATCAGTTATCGGTCTACAGGGAATCGATGCTTTTCCATTCACCAGGCTGCAGTGAACCCAGCGAAAGATTACCCATACTGTAGCGAATCAGGCGCAGGGTAGGGAACCCGATATGCGCCGTCATGCGACGCACCTGGCGGTTTCGCCCTTCGAACAGGGTTATTTTCAGCCAACTGGTGGGGATGGATTTACGCTCGCGGATCGGCGGGTTGCGCGGCCATAGCCACTGAGGCTCGGCCACCAACTCAACACCGGCGGGTAGCGTCGGGCCGTCTTTCAGCGTGACGCCGCTGCGCAATGGCGCCAGATCGCTCTCCTGCGGCGCCCCCTCGACCTGCACATAATAGATTTTGCCGGTGCGCTTGCCCGGCTGGGTGAGCTGCGCCTGCAGCTGTCCGTCGTTGGTCAGCACCAGCAGCCCTTCGCTATCGCGATCCAGACGCCCGGCGGCGTAAACGTCGGGGAAGGGGATGTACTCTTTCAGCGTGGCGCGGCCGGCTTCATCGGTGAACTGCGGCAGCACGTCGAAGGGCTTGTTGAATAACACAATTCGACGCGGCCCCTTCGGCGCGGCGGGTTTGGCGGTATTCGGCTTGCTGAATCGTTTAACGTTGTGATTTCTAACAGAGAATTTTTTCATAACAGTTGAGATTACGGATGATAAGCGCATTATAACCGAATCCGTTTCGGATTGGCGCGGACCGAATATTCAAGTAGTATCTACACGCATCTTACAAAGCATTAACAAAATTGCGCTTGAAGGAGAGGTTGATGGAAAGCAAAGTAGTTGTTCCGGCAGAAGGTAAAAAAATCACGGTTGACGCCCAGGGTAAACTGGTTGTTCCTCATAACCCGATCATCCCGTTCATCGAAGGCGACGGCATTGGCGTTGACGTGACTCCTGCCATGATCCACGTGGTTGATGCGGCCGTTAAAAAGGCTTACCACGGCGAACGTAAAATCTCCTGGATGGAAATCTACACCGGCGAAAAATCTACCCACGTTTACGGTAAAGACGTGTGGCTGCCGGACGAAACTCTGGACCTGATCCGCGACTACCGCGTCGCCATCAAAGGCCCCCTGACCACCCCGGTCGGCGGCGGCATCCGTTCTCTGAACGTGGCCCTGCGCCAGCAGCTGGACCTGTACGTGTGCCTGCGCCCGGTGCGTTACTACCAGGGCACTCCAAGCCCGGTGAAACAGCCTGAGCTGACCGACATGGTGATCTTCCGCGAAAACGCCGAAGACATCTACGCCGGCATCGAGTGGAAAGCCGGCTCCGCCGAAGCGGACAAAGTGATCAAATTCCTGCGCGACGAAATGGGCGTGAAGAAAATCCGCTTCCCAGAGCAGTGCGGTATCGGCGTGAAGCCATGCTCCGAAGAAGGGACCAAGCGTCTGGTGCGTGCGGCGATCGAATACGCCATCACCAACGACCGCGACTCCGTGACCCTGGTTCACAAAGGCAACATCATGAAGTTCACCGAAGGTGCCTTCAAGGATTGGGGCTATGAGCTGGCGCGCGAAGAGTTCGGCGGCGAGCTGATCGACGGCGGCCCATGGCTGAAGATCAAGAACCCGAACACCGGCAAAGAGATCGTGGTTAAAGACGTGATCGCCGACGCCTTCCTGCAGCAAATCCTGCTGCGCCCGGCGGAATACGACGTGATCGCCTGTATGAACCTGAACGGCGACTACATCTCCGACGCCCTGGCGGCCCAGGTTGGCGGCATCGGTATCGCGCCGGGCGCCAACATCGGCTCCGACTGCGCGCTGTTCGAAGCGACTCACGGCACCGCGCCGAAGTACGCCGGCCAGGACAAAGTGAACCCAGGCTCCATCATCCTGTCCGCAGAGATGATGTTGCGCCACATGGGTTGGTTCGAAGCGGCTGACCTGATTGTTAAAGGCATGGAGGGCGCAATCGCTGCCAAGACCGTGACCTATGACTTCGAACGCCTGATGGAAGGCGCTAAACTGCTGAAATGTTCAGAGTTTGGCGACGCTATCGTTAAACACATGTAATGGTGTTTTAGCGTTAAATGATAACGGGAGCCTGATGGTTCCCGTTTTTTATTATTCAAACTGCAACGGTTATCAAAACTCGGCCATTTTGGCGCTTTAGAGCGTATAGACCTAAAGGTTGAGCTGCGTCTAAACTTTGCAATGAAATGGACGATAAACTACCTGCAGCCGCATTTTTTTGCATGAGATAAAATTCTACAAGGAGTGTTAATGAGCTTTTTCTGGGTGAATATTGGTAGCAGTTTTAATGAGGTTAAAGAACAAAATTTCCTCTGGGCTCCACAATATGGCATGAATAAGCACGGGAAAAAGTTTAGTAATGCCTCCTGGGAGACAGTGAAGGATGTAAAAGCAGGTGACGTCATCTTTTGTAATAAGGATCGAGAGATTGTCTATGTAGCGACTGCTACAGCCGATGCTGATGATGCACCGCGGCCACCTAATCGATCTTTTGATAAGTGGGAGCGTGAAGGTACCCGAGTAGAAGTAGATTTGACCGTTTTAGAGCACCCGATCGATGTTTTGCAGTTCAGTGACATATTTCTGACTGTGTTTAATGAGTTAAGTCGGCCAACAGTTTTTGCTGAAAACGGGTTTTGTACGCAGACTTACATGTGCGAAATACCCGAGGCTGCAGCAAAAATGATAGCAAGTTTTATTAACGATAACGTTTCAATAGACTTCAATAAACAGACGGCCACGGTAAAAGAGGCGAGAGGAAGCACTAAAGCAGCCGTCATTCAGGCTCGCGTTGGTCACGGCCCCTACCGCGATAAATTATTTAAGAAGTGGGGCGGAAAATGCGCGGTCACCGGCATTGCGCTTGAGTCAATGCTAACCGCTTCTCATATTGTTTCGTGGTCTATCTCAAATGACAAAGAGAAAGTTGACCCTTACAACGGATTCCCCCTGATTCCTAATCTGGACAGATTGTTCGACCGGGGCATGATCAGTTTTGATGATAATGGACGCTTATTGCACAAGAAAGAATATGCAGGTTTGCTTCATGATTTAAAAATTCCCTTGGACTCAAAAATTGATGGGCTGTTTGGGGAGAATAAAAAATACTTAAAACGGCACCGCGTGACGTTTGGGTTCGAGAAAGAGTAAAAGCTTGAGGGGGACCCTCAAGTGTATTAGTTCAGACCTGATACGGTACAGAACCAATCCCAATCTGATGGGCAGTTCTCTGCCAGAAGCGGACTTTCGTTAGAGTGCGAGCTGTATTAATCCATGGGGGCATGTCACTGTGATTATGGCCGATAGTATCGCATTGACCATGTATCGATGTTGTTATCAGTAATGTTGAAAATCGCTGGTCATACACTCTAGATTCAAACGCTGCCTAGTAATCTTGCGATGCTATCATTAAACACATGTAAGCGTGTTTGGCGCTTGAATGGGAGCGGGAGCCTTAGGGCTCCCGTTTTTTATTATTCAAATGAGTAAGAGATATCAAACGTTAGCCGATTCACGCACGACCAGCACCGGGCAATTGGCGTGGCGGACGACGGCGGTGGCATTCGAGCCGAGGAGGTAAGTCATTGCAGAAGGGCGGTTGGAACCCATCACAATAATCTCCGCGTTAAGCGCATCAGCGAGTTCCAGGATCTGATCTTTGGGATCGCCGACGGCCACATGGGTGGTCACTCTATCCTCGGGAACGCTGAATTGTTTCGCCGCTTTTGCCAGCCCCTCGGTCGCTACCGCAATAGTTTCATCTTTGGTTTCCACCGCCGCGGTGGCGGCAAAGCCGAAGGCCGCGTAGGTGGCGCGAGACGGGATCACCGCCAGGAAATGGACGTGGGAGTCTTCGAGCCTGGCGAGCGCATTGACATGCGGGATGACCTGCTGTGTTAATTCCGGCTCGGTAATATCCACGGGAACCAAAATAGTTTTGTACATACTCCCTCCTTATCGTTATCAAATAACTCCACTTCTTGGATTATAGCCGTTCGACGCCGGGAAAGGGGAGATCCGTATGGCAAACCTGAGAACGTTGTCTGCTGAAATGTCAGGTGGTTATCGACGTTCTCATTAAACGCGGGCAGGCACGGTTGGTGTTTGAGTTGGGAGGGAGCCATGGGCTCCCTAGGTTTTAGCGGGCTAGGATTATCGGAACCTTAATGAGGGATCTCTGAAACCTCTTTGACTTCCGTCTTGTTGATTTGCTGTTTAACGCCATTGGCATCGGTATAACCGAGCAAACCGGCAGAGGTTTCTTTCGGTTTACCGTCACTGATGAGCGTTCGGCCATCGTGGGTATGAATAGCGTAGCTGGTGCGTGTGCAGCCTGACAGTGTGGCGATAGCAACCAGGGCGATCGCGGGAAGAACAAGCGCTTTTTTCATTTGAAGCTCCTTTTAGTTATCCAACTCACTCATGTTTGCAATCTGGTCTCGATTGATCTGTTCCGTTTTGCCCGTTTCTGCATTTCGGTAGGAGACTAACCCGGTATCTTTATCGACTTGAGGCTTGCCGTCGGTGACAATAGTCTTGCCATCCGTTGTTTTAATCGCCTGATTGGAAGCGCAGCCCGCCATGAACATCACCGTGGTCGCAGTAAGAAGCGCGGCAAAGAGTCGTTTACTTTTCATACTTACCATCCTGGTTACTTAAATGAATTTAATGGCAGGAAAGTAAGTATAGGCAGAATCTCCAGATTGCTAGCGTTAAAAGTGCTTTTAATGCGATAAAAAATTAAGAATTTCTTAATTTATTGATGGGATGATTGCCCATCCGAGGGATGTCGATAAGTCATGGCCTTCAGGCGTACGGCCCGCCGATGGGGTTAGGGTTTCATATCATCATCTACTCACGATTTTCCGCGCGCCAGAGCTTGATGTCATTGGCGGTTTTACGTGAATTCTGTATAAGTATTGACCGGGGGTCTTGTCAAATACCACGTTGATTTGGCTGATAATCATCCATAAGGACAGGGATATGAAAATTACGCATTCAGGCTACAAAACCGGCGCCGCCATATTATTGGCGGGAATGTTCGCACTGGCATTAACGGGGTGTGCCAAGAGTACTGCCCCCAGCCAAAGCAATCCGGAAAATAAAAAGGTTGACGATCTTTTCGCCAATCTTGGCGACCCAAAGGCGCCGGCACCGGGAAAAGAGAAAGAACGCTATATCGCCCAGTTGCAGGCCGTGATTCAAAGCCATTTGAAAGATGCCGAAGCCTACTCGGGCAAGCGTTGCACATTGCGTATCACGCTGGCGCCGGACGGTATGCCAATCGGTGTTCGAACTGAAGGAGGCGATCCGGATCTTTGCCGCGCCGCCATGAAGGCAATTGCCGATTCGCGCTTCCCTAAGCCGCCGACGGCAGAGGCCCATAATGCGTTCCAAATTATCACGTTGCAACTGCGTCCTTAAGCAGCTAGATGAAATAAGGGGTTGGGATAACGCAGTGTTTTGCAGCGGGATCTTTTAGTAAAAAATTTAGGTGTTCACGTGACTTCCACCAGCCTGTGCGGCTGGTGGATTTAGATTTAAGTCTTTATTGTCCGTCTTAGTTTTAAGCAAGATGCGCCTTTGTATTCGCATTGGCCAAATATTTGGTAACCCAGATGTTGAGCTATTTTAACGGAAGGCCGATTGTTTTCACCGATAAGGCAAACTGTTTGAGCGGGTGATAACGTGCTGTCAATCCATTGATGCGCTGCGGCAGCCGCTTCTTGCGCGACTCCCTGACCTTGGGCCTCCCGGGCAATAATCCATGCGGCTTCAGGGCTCCCATCGAAGTCATTGCCCAGACCCCGATGAAAATCCGCCAACCCGGTCTCGCCCAGGAACTGTCCGTCCACTTTGCGAAATATGGCGAACAGCCCATAGCCGAAAACCGACCAGTGGCCAATATAGCGCAGTAGTCTATTCCAACCGTCTTCAGGTGAAAGATTGGGGGCGCTGATAAATTTGAACAGTTCCTTATCTGTAAACATGGCATACCAGGCATCGAAATCGGCCAGGTTGTGAGGACGTAATATCAACCGTTCGGTTTCGATGTGCACGGCAGGGAGTAAAGGCATAACGGTTCCTTTTCTGCGTTGCAGCGTATCGTAATGTTACCCTGAGAGAACGAGCGATAATTTCCCGTCTTGGCGCGCAGATGACAAGGTTACGGCTAAGGTGCGGGCAAGCTCTTTGTCGCAAATCACTTTATCATTGGGTTTAACGCGCCGGCTACTTGTTTGGTATTACCGATACATCATCGCGCTCACGCGCTCGGCCCGATCTTTAAAACCGTTGCTGCGCATCGTTACCACATAGTAGCGATAGTGATGTTTCTGTGCGTATTCGCGCACCAGATCTTCGGCGAACAGGCCGCTGAAGGTGACGGTGGTGACGAATGTCAGCCCTTTCACTTCGTAGGTGCTGATCTCTTGCGGGGTGCCGATATACGGCGGCGGGAACACGGTTTTGTGGAACTGGCAGCCCGCCAGCAGCAGGGTAAACAGCAGGGCGGCGGAGATTTGCGGTATTCTCATCGGGAAAAACTTTCCTTCCTTGGCGTGTGTTTTAGTAACTCTATAATAGGATTACAAAATTCGGCGGGGATGTAAAAGTTATCCCGCTTCGGTTGCCGTTTCGTTGAAGCGGTGTCGCCGTCACCCATCAGAATGAAGGGGTAAACATGTTTGTTCGTCTTGCCACTGAAACCGATGCCGCAGCCCTGATCGCCCTCGACAGCGTCGCCGAAGACGAGCCGCAGCGCGCGGCGCAGATCCGCACCTGGTGCGCACAGAGTGTCTGCTATCTTGCCGAAGAACGGGGCGTGGTGATGGGCTACGGTGTGCTGCACTATCACTTCTTCGGCTGCGGCTTTGTCGAGATGCTGATGGTCGGCGAGCGCTATCGCCGCCGGGGCGTCGGGCAGGCGTTGATTGCGGCGTTGAAGTCCCAGTGTCGGCACCCGAAGCTGTTCACCTCCACCAATCGTTCCAACCTGCCGATGCAGCGGCTGCTGTTGAACGCCGGGTTTGTCGCCAGCGGCCAAATTGACAATCTCGATGACGGCGACCCGGAGCAGGTCTTTTTCATCCCGCTGCGCTAATACAGCCGGACATCGACCGCCTGCTGTTGCAGCCAGGTACTGACGTAACCATAAGCGGCATAGAAGGCCAGCAGCGCGAAGATCAGCACGGAAAGCGAGGCCAAAAACTTGACGTCGCCGTGCTTTGACAGCTGATAGGCGCAATAGATAAAGGCTAACAGGCACAGCAGAGTGAAGGCGATAGCCAGCGTGGCGTAAAAAATAAGCATAACGAAACCCGTTCTTCCTTGTAAGCGCGGCAAGGATACCACAGACAAAAAAAGGGGCCCAATTGGGCCCCTGTGTGATTCGCTGCGAGAGGGTTACTCCGCCGCCGCGTCGGGATGATTTTTGCCTTCCTCGATGAATTCTTCGTCGATCTCTTCGATGTTCTCCTCGCTGTCGCGGCCGGACAGGATGTTCCAGCAGGCGATGAACAGCGCGGCGATCAAGGGACCGATGACGAAGCCGTTGATGCCGTAAATCTCCATGCCGCCCAGGGTGGAGATCAGGATCAGGTAGTCCGGCATTTTGGTGTCTTTGCCTACCAGCAGTGGGCGCAGAATGTTGTCCACCAGGCCGATCACCACCACGAAGAATACCACCAGGAAAATGGCTTTCCACAGCATGCCGGTGGCGAAGAAGTAGATCACCGCCGGTACCCAGATGATGGCGGAGCCCACGGCCGGGATGATCGACAGGAACGCCATCAGCGCGCCCCACAGCAGGCTGCCGTCGATGCCGGTAAAGTAAAATGCCAGCCCGCCGAGCGCACCTTGCACCACGGCGACCACCACCGTGCCCTTGACGGTGGCGCGGGAGACGGCGGCGAACTTCACGAACAGGTGGTGCTTCACGTGCTGGGAGAGCGGCAGCGCTTCGAGCGCCAGGTTCACCAGATAGGGGCCGTCTTTCAGCAGGAAGAACAGCAGGTAGAGCATCACGCCGAAGCCGACGACGAAGTTGAAGGTGCCTTTGCCGATCAGGAAGACGCTGCCCGCCAGATATTGCCCGCCCTTGAGCGCCACGTCGGAAAGCTGCTTTTGGATCTCGGCGGCGCTGTTGAGGTTATGCTCCGCCAGGAAGCGCTGCGCCCAGCCGGGCAGGTGACGCATAAAGTCCGCCAGCATGGTCGGCAATTGGCTGTTGTTGGTTTGCAGCTTGGTGTAGATCACGTTGAATTCCATCGCCAGCGATGAGGCGATGATCGCCAACGGCGTGAACACGATCAGACAGATCAGCGCCACCGTCAGCAGCGACACTACGCCGTTGCGTTCGCCGACGTACTGCTTCAACTTCTTTTTCACCGGATGGAAAATCACCGCCAGAATAACCGCCCACAGCACTGAGGAGTAATAAGGCCCCAGCACGTCGAGAAAGGCGGCGGTAACGATGAACAGGATCAGAATAAAGAATCCCTTGGAAATGCCTTTAGACATCATAGTCGTCCCTCAAAAGATGAATTTTCAGCATAGATGAACTGAATGAAAACAACACTATCATCACCTTTGCTTAACCGGTAGGGGATTTTTAACGGCGTATACCATAGGGTTACTAAGGGAAAGGCGGGCGCTGCAGGGTGAACAGGCGGCGGCGCGAGAAAAGAAAGAGGGCTAAATAATTAACAAAATTTATCGATTGTGTTTCATTTTGTGAGCCGCGCTTGCCGCCTGCGCCAGGCTTTCCTAGTTTTTAGGAGGGCGGCCTTTCGTCCGATATCACGAAGGAGTATGCAAATGACTGAACACAAACGACTCGGTGTCATCGAGAAAACGCTACTGATCGCCTTTGCCGGCCTGCTGGTGTATTTCGCGGCCACTGGCGCATTGTCATTGTCGGGTCTCGATCATCATTGGCCTTATCCTTCGCGATAGGCAGGCACCTGCACCAGGGAAAATTCAGCACCGCTTATAACAAACAGAACGACTTTTCTGCTTATCACCCTGCATTATGCCGCCTGCTGAGAAAAGCCAGCGCCAACAGCACCCCTAACAGGGCCGCCGCCAGCACCAGCCACGCCGGCGCCACCCAACCGGCTGCGGCCACGATGGCGCTCAGCGCGACCGGGCCGATCACCTGGCCGAGATAGTTCCCTTGCATCACCAGCCCCAGGCTCAGCGGCAACAGCGTGGGCTCCGGCGTCGCCGCCGGCGTGGCGGCCAGAATGGTGGCGGGCAGCATGCCAGCGATGGCGCAGAACAGGAAACACAGTGGGATCAGCAGGCCGTTGGGCGTCATCGGCAGGAAAATGCCGATGCCGAAGATGCCGATGACCAGGCTGGTGGCCGCGAGCAGGCTACCGGCCCGCAGACCGCGCGACAGCAAGAACCCGGCGGCGAGGTTGCCGATGATGTTCGCCGCCACCGCCGCTGCGCTGATGCCGCCGGCGGCCGCCAGCGACAGGCCGATGCGCTGCATCAGGAAGATCGGCAGAAAGGTCATCACCGAGAAAAACTGCAGGTTGTAAGTGGTGAACATCAGCGCCAGCAACAGCGGTTGGCGTGCCCGCAGCATCGCGCCCAGCGCATGCCGCAGCTGCAACGGCGGAACGTGCGTCTTGGCGGCGCGTCGGGGCGTGGTCAGCGGCAGCAGCAGGGCGGCCAGCAGCGTCAACGCCGCACCGGCCTGCCAACTCTGTTGCCAGCCGGCGAGATGGGGGCCGAAAAACAATGAAATGGCGATGCCCGCCGGCATGAAGGTGCTCCAGATGCCGAACACCAGGCTGCGCTGCGCCGGGGCGACGATGCGGTTCAGCACCGCCGGCGAGGCGACCACCACGATCACGAAGCCGAGGCCTTCGACAAAGCGGCTGACGATCAATCCGTTGAAGTCGTGCAGCGTGGCGCCGGTAAAGCTGGCGGCGCTGACGATCAGTAACCCCGCCGCCAGCAGGCGCCGATCGCCCCAGCGGCGCACCAGCAGCCCGGCGGCGATGCCGCCGAACACCCCGACGAAAGGAAAGGCCGAGATGACCCAGCTCAGCGTTTCGAGCGAACGGCCGAATTCGGCCTGCAGCGCCGGTAGCGCGATGGTGGCCTTACCTACGTGCAGCGCCGCGGCGATGCCGGCGAACAGCACGTTGATGACGGCTAGCCAGGGCGTAGCGGCGGGAAGGACGCGGTCGATGGCGTCCGGTTTAATCGCGGTCATAACACTCTCCAGAGGCGGTAACGCCCTCACTATGCGTCTGCGCCATGACAGACGTCGTTCAAATGCTGCGCTATCACGCGGAGAAATTATTCATTTCGAGCTTTATTTTGCGCGCCTCGTTGTTTGGTTCGCCAGCGTACCACCCGGCGTGGACGCGGGTGGCCGTTCAGCGGTTTACTGTTCCGGCACGCAGCGAGCGTGCCCGATCAATTTTATTTATAAGGAGCAGTGTATGTCAGAGATGATGAATGAAAATGGAGCGCCGGTGATGGAGTGGAGCTATGGCGGCCGGGGTGATGATATCAGCAGCAGCCTGAGCCTCGACACGGTTGAGGAGCAACCGCAGGGTTTCTTGATGACGGTCGATCGGCCGGTGCAGATCTTTAAAGAAGCGCTGTCGCCGATGATGGCCTTTGTCACGCTGCTGCGCCCGCTATACGCCAAGACGGGCGAGGGCTTCCAGTATGTGCCGGTCTCCAACCCCTGGACCGACGTGCAGCGCCTGCCGGCCAGCGCAGGCTATCTGGGCGTGCAGGTTAACGCTGGCCTGTTTTTCCACGGCGCCAAACCGACGCACTATAAAGATCGCGACGGCCAGATGAAACCGATTGACGGCGGCACTATCCTGCAGAACATCACCGTGCTGCATCAGGTGGCGAAGCCGCTGGGCCCGGGCGAAGGCGGGATCTGAGGCTGAAACGTCATCACGGGGCCGGACGCGGCCCTTATCTCGCCTTGAAAACCGCCCTTGGCTTGGGTAAAAAGGTTGTCTATTCAAGGAGAAGAGTATGTACAGCGACAACGAGAAAAAATTCTACATCATCCTCAACCGCAACCACGAACCGGCCACTCTGTTTAACGCCTCCTGCCATCTGACGGCGGGCATCACCGATCTTATCGAGCAGCGCGAGTTTCACCACTACCCGAGCAGCCTCGACGGCGTCAGCGCCAATATGAGCCACTACCCGATCGTCATCCTGCAGGCCAAGAACAGCAGCCAGCTCAGCAACCTGATCCTCAAGTGCAAGGAGGAGGGCGTGCTGTCCAACTTCTTCACCACCACCATGCTGTCGCACTCCGCCGAGCAGCAGATCGCCGACACCGCCAATACCCCCTACGAGCAGTTGGACTTCGTGGCGGTGGCGCTCTACGGCGACACTGAACAGCTTAAGCCGCTTACCAAGAAGTTCTCCGTCTACCGTTAATCGCGAACGGCATCACATCAGGGGCGGCAACGGCTATGATATTTTTCCATCAAATCGTTGATGGAGATGAACATGAGCGGCAAGAAAACCACCATGGCGGCCATCGCCAGAGAGGCGCGGGTCGGCATCGCCACCGTCGATCGGGTGATCAACCAACGCGCGTCGGTGCGGCCCGCCACCCAGCGCCGGGTGATTGAGGCGGCGAAAAAGTTGGGGTTCGCGTTGGAAAAGTCCCACTGCCTGTCGGCGGTGCTGGGCAGGCCGGAACGCCGCCTGAGAATGGGGTTCATCCTACTGCGGCGCGAACACTCTTTCTATGCGCAACTGGCTGATGAACTGATGGTGCAAGCGGCGCCGTATCATGAGCCGGGGCAGCCGCCGCAGTTCATCTTCCACTCTCTCAATGCCATCGGCGATACCGCCGCCGCCATTAGCCAATTGAGCCGCCAGGTGGACGCGATCGGCGTGTTGGCGCTGGATCACCCCCTGATCCACTATGCCGTAGAAGAAGCCACGCAGGCGGGCATCAACGTTTTCGCGCTGCTGTCGGATTTATCGGTGCCCAGCCGCGCCGGCTACATCGGTCTGGATAATCAAAAAGCGGGCCGCACCGCCGGTTGGGCGGTGGACCGTCTGTGCCGGCGTCAGGGAGATGTTGGCGTGATCATCGGCGACAACCGTTTTACTTGCCAGGAAGCCTGCGAGATCGGTTTTCGCTCCTACCTGCGTGAGCAGATGAGCGGCCAGCGTGTGCTGGAACCGGTGCGCAGCCTCGAGGACGCGGAAACGGCGCGCCGGGTCACGCGTGAACTGCTGGCGAACCACCCGGAGCTGGCGGCGCTGTACGCGCCGAGCGGCGGTGTAGAGGGCATTATTCAGGCGTTACGAGAGAGCGGCCGGCAGCGCGACATCACGCTGGTGTGCCACGGCCCGGTGCAGGGCGGTGAAATGGCGCTGCTCGACGGCACGGTGGATCTGTTGCTGTGTCACCGCATTTCTGAGTTGGCCGCCACGATTGTCGAGACGCTGCTCGCTGCCGATGAACAACCGGGATTACGCCACATCATTAATCGCTTCGATGTGATCACCAAAGAAAACCTCTGACGGCCGCTGAGTGGTGTTTGCCGAGGTCAGGGCGCAGCCAGGTGCCGCCTGAATTTGATTAAAAACTATCAAATAATTTATCAAAAATAGCGCGATCTCTATCAAAAAATAAAATTTTCATTATTGATGATTTTGGAATTTTTGTTTGATACTGCCGGCATTCCCCGCAAAAAAGGAGCCGTCGCCATGACTTTGCCTATCGCCAATGCGCCCTGCAGTTGGGGCGTGGATGATCCTAACAACCCCCATTTGCCGCCCTATGCCACGGTTCTGCAAGAAGCGTCGGCGGCCGGCTACCGCAGCATCGAGCTGGGGCCGTGGGGCTATCTGCCGACGCAGAGCGAGGCGCTGTGCGCCGCGCTGGAGCAGCATCGCCTGTCGCTGGTGGCCGGTACGATTTTTGACGATCTGGTCAGCGAGGCGAACATTGAGCGCCTGCTGGCCCTGACTCATCGGATATGCCGCAACCTCTCGCGGGCGCCCAGGGCGGAGCCGACCGAGGGCGATCGCGCCGCGCCGCCGTTCTTGGTGATTATCGATTTCGGCAATCCGCAACGCGCCAGGTTCGCCGGGCGTTCAGATTTAGCGCCGCGTTTGTCGCAGGGGGAGTGGCAGAGGATGATCGGGCACATTACGCGCATCAGCGAACTGGCCTGGCGGGAATACGGCGTGCGGCCGGTGGTGCATCCGCACGCCGGCGGCTGCATCGAGTTCGCCGACGAAATCGACCGGTTGGCGGCGGACATTCCGCATCACACCGCCGGATTGTGCCTGGATACCGGCCATCTGTATTACGCCGGGCTGGACCCGGCTGCCTGGCTGAGCAAGCACTTTGAGCGTCTTGATTATCTGCACTTCAAAGACGTCGATCCGCAGGTGTTCCGCGAGGTGCTGGCGCGCGGCGTCGATTTTTTCACCGCCTGCGCCGAGGGTGTCATGTGCCCGTTGGGCAGCGGGGCGATCGATTATCCGCAGCTGCGCGCGCTGTTGGCCGAGCGCGGATACCGGGGCTGGATCACTATCGAGCAGGAGCGCGATCCGCGCAATGTGCAGGGCAGCCTGCAGGACGTCACCGCCAGCTTGCGCTACTTGCGCGGCCTCGGCTTTTAATCAGGAGAAACACGATGATCAACGGCAGCAAACCTTTGGCGAGATCGTTGCGTTGGGGCATGGTCGGCGGCGGCGGCACCAGCCAGATAGGTTACATCCACCGTTCGGCGGCCTTGCGCGACGGCGCGTTTACTCTGTTGGCCGGCGCGTTTGACATTGACGCCGAACGCGGGCGTGATTTTGGTCGGAGCCTGGGCGTGGTGGCGGAGCGTTGTTATGCGGATTATGCCGAGATGTTCCGCGCCGAAGCCGCGCGGGCGGACGGCATTGAAGCGGTCTCGATCGCCACGCCGAACAACACCCATTACGCCATTTGCCGGGCGGCGCTGGAGGCGGGATTGCACGTGGTGTGCGAGAAGCCGCTGTGTTTCAGCGTCGATGAGGCGCAGGCGCTGGCGGCGTTGTGCGAGCGGCAGCGCAAAGTCATCGGCGTGACCTACGGCTATGCCGGGCACCAGATGATTTTACAGGCCCGGCAGATGATTGCCGATGGCCGTCTGGGGGAAATCCGGCTGGTGAATATGCAGTTCGCTCACGGCTTTCACGCCGCGCCGGTGGAGCAGGATAATCCCAGCACTCGCTGGCGGGTCGATCCGCACTTTGTCGGCCCCAGCTATGTGCTGGGCGATCTGGCGACCCACACGCTGTTTCTGGCGGAAACCATGGCGCCGCAGCTGAAGATCCGGCGGTTGATCTGCAGCCGGCAAAGCTTTGTGCCGTCGCGCGCGCCGTTGGAGGACAACGCCTATGTGCTGATGGAGTATCACAACGGCGCCGTCGGCTCCGTGTGGTGTTCGGCGGTCAACTGCGGTTCGATGCACGGTCAAAAGGTGCGCATCGTCGGTGAAAAGGCTAGCCTGGAGTGGTGGGATGAACAACCCAATCAGCTACGCTTCGAAGTGCAGGGCGAGCCGGTGCGGATCCTGGAGCGCGGCATGCCGTATCTCGATGCGCCGGCGTTGGCGGACGATCGCATCGGCGGCGGTCATGCGGAGGGGTTGTTTGAAGCCTGGTCGAATCTCTACCGCCGCTTCGCGCTGGCGATGGACGCCACCGATCGGCGCGACGCGGCCTTCCTGGCCGACTTCTGGTACCCGGACGTGCAGGCCGGCGCACTGGGCGTGAAGTGGGTGGCGTGCTGCGTGCAATCCGCTGAAACCGACGCCGGCTGGGTCGCCTTCGACTGAGTGCGCGATTCGCTCAGACGCTGGCCCCGTCGTAGCTGTGGATCTGTAACGCATCCAGCGCGACGTCAGGCACGCAGCGCAGGTTAACGGCGCACATCGCGGCGCCGTCCGGCGCGGTACCGTAGGCGAAGGGCTGGGCACCGCAGGTCCGGCAGAACTGATGGCGGATCCTGTGGTGATTGAAAGTGTAAGTGCTGAGCTGGTCCTGACCGCTGTTGAGCGTGAAAGCGCTGATGGGGAAGAACGACAGCAGCAGCCCTTTGCGGCGGCAAATAGAACAGTTACAGCTGAGGGCTTCGGTGGGCAGTTCGGCGTCTACGGAGAAGGTGACGGCGCCACAGTGGCAGCTTCCCTGGAATGACATGGCGATGATCCTGTATCAGGGGGGAGTGTTTGCCCAGTATAGTGCAATTTATCGTCACTCGGCCGCGCCCGGCTTGGTTTCCTTAGTAAATGCGCGGTTTTCTGGTAGGTTAGAGGTTAACGTCATCAAAAGGAGATCGCGATGTTAGAACATTACTATCCGGCCAATATGGGCGCCGAACCGGTCACGGACGAACAGCACAAACGGCTGGTGGCGGTGCAGGCGGCGCTGGAACTGATCAAGGCCACGCTGTCGGATACCAACGACGGCAACGGCGTGGACTTCCAGCTGAAAGCGGCGGAAAAGCACATCGGCCCAATGGCCGACGCCATTCAGGAAGCTCTGAAGTAACGGTTCGCCGTCACCTTAACCGCCCGCATCGGGCGGTTTTTTTTTGCGCTGATTACTGCGATTTTTTTAGTGGCGCATTGCCTTTTTCCCGGCTGGTGCCGTAAGCGGCGCGATCCTACTCTAGCGATCCGAGTCCTCATCAGGGTCATGCTCATGTTCCGCTTCAGTCTCTTGTCTTTCTTATTGTTGCGCCGCCGGCGCGTCACCCAGCTGGCCGGCGCCACACTGCTTCTCGGCGTCGTTATGCAGGCGCAGGCCACGCAACGCATCGAGTTTTCGCCGGATCCCGCCGGCGCCTACCCTGAGGGCATCGCCTGGGAGCCGCGAGCCGGTGCGTTCCTGATCTCCTCCCTGCGCGGTGGCCAGCTGGGCCTGGTCTACCCGGATGGCCGCTATCGGCGGTTTTCCACCGACAAGGGACTGATTACCACCTCCGGCATGCTGGTGGACACCGAGCGCAACCGGGTGCTGGTATGCAACGAAGACGTGGGCGTTTCCCTCCATTCAGCCCCTGGCACGCGCAATCGCGTGGCGCAGGTGCTGGAGTTCAATCTCGATACCGGCGCGCTGCAGCAGACGTACGATCTCTCATCGTTAAGCCGTGGGCCGACGCTGGCCAACGATCTGACGCTCGATGCGCAGGGCAATATCTACGTCACTGACAGCTTCCAGCCGCAGATTTACAAGATCGACCGGGCAACGCGCCACGTGTCGATCCTGGTGCGCTCATCGCTTCTGCTGCCCGCCGACGCACCCGCCGCTGCGCAGGGCACACAGCCTTATCTCAACGGCATCGTCTATCACCCGGATGGCTACCTGATTGCGTCGGACTACACCCGCGGGCTGCTGTGGAAGGTGACGATGGATAACACGCCTGCGATAAGTGAAATCAGGCTGCCGCATCGGCTGAAAGGGCCGGACGGGCTGCGGCTCAAAAACGCCAACGAATTGGTGATCGTACAGTCTTTTCCGGCTGAAAAGGGGAGCATGTCCGGCGACGTGACGCTGCTCGCCTCGGCCGACGGCTGGGCCAGCGCCCATGTCGCCGCGGTCGCCACGCCGCCGGGATTGGATGGGCCGACCGGCGCCGCGTTGCGCGATGGCGAGGTGTGGGTGGTCAACTCCCGTTACCCCAAACTGTTTGCTGACGTCGCTCAGGCGGAGAGCATCAGGACGTTCAGCATCGTCAAGGTGGCGTTAGCACGGCCTGCAGCTGAGGCACGCTGATCGACGACGGTTGCCAACCTTGTCGGAATAGGATTAAATGCTGCCCTGACTGTATAAATAAACAGGGGTGTTGCAATGAGCCTGGCGCTGAAGGGTGAGAAGATCGAACGTAACCGCTTTACCGGCGAGAAGATTGAAAACGGCAGCTTTATGCTGTGTGATTTTTCGGGTGCCGATCTGACCGGCACCGAATTTATCGGCTGCCAATTCTACGATCGCGACAGCCGACAGGGCGGCAACTTCAGCCGCGCGATACTGAAAGACGCGAGTTTTAAAAGCTGTGATTTATCGATGGCCGATTTTCGTCATGCCAACGCGTTGGGCATCGAGATCCGCGAATGCCGCGCGCAGGGCGCCGATTTTCGCGGCACCAGCTTTATGAACATGATCACCAGCCGCACCTGGTTTTGCAGCGCCTATATCACCAAAAGCAACCTGAGCTATGCCAACTTCGCCAAGGTGGTGCTGGAGAAATGCGAGCTGTGGGAAAACCGCTGGCACGGCGCACAGGTGCTCGGCGCCAGCTTCAGCGGCTCCGATCTGTCCGGCGGCGAATTCTCCGGTTTCGACTGGCGTGCCGCCGACGTCACCCAGTGTGATTTGAGCAACGCGGAACTGGGCGAGTTGGATTTGCGCACTACCGATCTGCAGGGCGTCAAAATGGACAGCCACCAGGCCGCGCAGCTGTTGGAGCGGCTCGGGATCGCGATCATCGGCTGAAGAGCTGCCTGATGCCCAGGCTGATGATCAGCACGCCGCAGGCGCGATCGATCCAGGCTTTACTGCGTCGGTAGGCGCTGGCGATCGGCGCGTGCGACAGCACCAGCGCCACCAGGCCATACCACAGGCTAGCGACTACCGCGACCTCCAGCAGCATGGCGGCGAAGGTGGGCATGGAGACATGGGCAGGCGCCGCCGACGAAAACACCGCGGCGTAAAAGGCGACGGATTTGGGGTTGGCGATGTTGGTGGCGACCCCTTGCAAGAATGCCGATCTGAAGCCGGAGTTCACCCCACCCGCCGCGCCGATAACCCCTGAGCCGGGAGCTGCATGGGCGATCAGCCGATAACCGAACCAAATCAAATAACCTGCGCCGGCCACTTTTACCGCTAGCGCCAACCAGGGGAACAAGGCGAAAATTATACCGACGCCGAGCAGGGCGCTGCTCGCCCAGAACAGGTTGACCAAGACAATGCCCGCCACCAGAGCGAAAGCCTCGCTGCGGCGCGCGGAAACGGCTTTGTGGGCGACGGCGACAAAATTGGGGCCGGGGATCACCACGCCAACGATATAGACGGTGAAAACGGCGAGCACGGCTGGCATATCGATCATCGGTTAATGGCCTGTAAGCAGCGAGTTAGCCTTAGTTTTATAATGAATCGCCGATATAATCCAGCAGGGTGAAACCTTTTTTTACCTGCCCGTAGCGACAGGCGTCAGCGGCCTTTTGCGATAATAAATTTATGAGCCATATGAATATAATTTAAAATATATCTTGCTTAAATAAATTAGCTGTGTGTAAATAGCGTCATCGGTTTGTCATACAGACCTTATGAAAGCAGTTTTAGTAAAGCAGTTCTCAGTGTTAGTGATATCCCCCAGATACCTCTTCTTCCGCGAATTTTCTTCTCTAGTGCCCCATAAGTTTCCAATAAAAACAGACCTCTATCGCCCTATGGCGTCGCAAAAATAGAAAGGAAATATCTCTATGTCTACTAAAATGACGGGTTTGGTAAAATGGTTTGATGCAGGGAAAGGCTTCGGCTTTATCACCCCGGCAGACGGCGGTAAAGACGTGTTCGTACACTTCTCTGCTATCCAGAGCAACGATTTCAAAACGCTGGACGAAGGCCAACAGGTTGAGTTCACTATCGAAAAGGGTATGAAGGGTCCTTCTGCCGGCAACGTGGTCGCGTTGTAATTTTCGGTCGAGGTGCGGTTTCTTACGACAGCGATGAGGGTTTAAGCCGGAGCAGTTAAGAAATAACACCTTTAGCCTGAATAAACTCCGGGTTCGCCCGGAGTCTTTATCGATACGTCATTAGCTCAGCAGGAAGAGCGGCAGCGAAATATTCGTTGGCGGACTGGGGTTCGATTCCTCGATGACGTTCCAATAATTAATTATTATTGGCAACAGAAAAACAGATTATCGCATAAATAATAATGCCACTTTTCAGTCTTTTTTTCTGTTGTGAAAAAGTTGTGCTTAGGCTGCGTAATGTTGGAGTGTTGGATGGACGCTTACGCCATAACATGACAGCCGGGAAAGCCACCGGCACATGATCAATAGCCCCGGCCTTAGCCGGGGTTTTTTATGCCCGCGATTTTAACGCTGCGAGTCCAGCAGTTCGTTGTTTTTCACCACGTCCTGCGCCTTGAGG
Source organism: Serratia sp. CY47280 (assembly GCF_052168655.1). Lineage (NCBI taxonomy): Bacteria > Pseudomonadati > Pseudomonadota > Gammaproteobacteria > Enterobacterales > Yersiniaceae > Serratia > Serratia sp. CY47280. The sequence goes on from NZ_JBJNMG010000001.1 coordinate 213,033, forward strand.
TAGCTCTCGATCAACAGCTGATAGGCCGGGAAGATTTTGGTGTAAACCTCGGCCCATTGCTGAGCGTCGGCGCGGTTCCAGCTGCCCTGCAGCTCGGAGGCGACGCCGGCGGTGTCGATCGGCACCACGCCGGCCTGCACCACGCGCGCCAGGGTGATTTCCTGCGCCATTTTCGAGTAGGTGCCGGAGGCGTCGATCACCGCAAAGACCTTATAGCCTTCGGCCACCGCGCTGATGGACGGAAAGGCCATGCAGACGCTGGTGATGGTGCCGGCGATGATCAGGGTCTTGCGGCCGGTGGCCTTGACCGCCGCTACGAAGTCAGGGTTGTCCCAGGCGTTGATTTCCCCTTTACGGGCGACGTACTGCGCGTGCGGCGCATTCTGGTGAATTTCCGGGATCAGCGGGCCGTTGGGGCCCTGCGGCACCGAGGCGGTGGTGATCACCGGCAGTTTGCTGAGGGTAGCGATGCTGGCGAGGGCGGCGGCGCGGGCGCGCAGCTCGGTCATCGGCATATCGGCGACGGTCTGGAACAGGCCGCTCTGGTGGTCGATCAGGAGCATGACTGCGTCATTGGCATCAATAACAGGACGCTGGCCGTTGAAGTTGGCTGGAGTGCTCATGGTGTTTTCCTTTTCTCGTCGTGAGGTCAGTGGGTATCTTCTTTGATTGATAAGGCTGAAACTCAGCACTTGCCTATAGTGTAGGGAGAAGAGAGAAATCCGGTAGAGCCTGAAGTCGGGATACATCGTTCCATAAATGGAACGATTTTGACGCAGGCGAAGGGCTCGGCGCTGGGCTAAACTTAAGGTGCATAAGAAACATGCGGCAAGGAACGCCATCCTGTTCATGGGTTTGACGCGGAGGGCCACCGTCATGGCTTATCAGCATATCGTTGTCGCCACGGATCTCAGCGAAGACGCCGAGTTTCTGCTGGGCAAGGGCGCCAGGCTGGCTGCCGCGCTCCATGCCAAACTTTCCCTGATCTATATCGACATCCACCGCGCCGGCTATTACGTCGATCTGGGCGTGGGAGATTACAACTACACCGATCGCACCTTTTCGGAGCGGGTGAAGAATATGCTCAATGCGATCAAAGGGCAGTCGTCCTACCCGGTCGAAGAGGTGATTGTCAGCCGTGGCGCGTTGACGGAAGAGCTGAACCGGGTTGCGAAAGAGAAAGGGTTCGATCTGGTGATCTTCGGCCATCACCACGATGTCTGGAGCCGGCTGGTTTCTTCGGCGCGTCAGGCGATCAATGAGTTGAACGTCGATCTGCTGGTTGTCCCCATCGAGAAAAAATAGTCGCCGCCGCCTGCGGGCGGCTGCCTTTTTTCATTCGTATTGCTTATCTCTGAGCAGCCATAACCGCCTACCCGCAATAATCCCGCTAGCTGACAATCCGCCTGACGAATAGTGACTCACCGTGATTTTATTTTATCCATCAATATGTTGGCCAAAATCCGATAAAGGTTAATCCAGCGCATTGAAATCACTGACATACCTCCTTTTGGTTAATAAACCGCACGTTTTGACTGGCTCTCAGGGGAGGGGCGTCTTATCCTCGGGGTAATGAGATTTGTATGACTTATATAAATACGTTCACATGGAGGAGGTCTCATGCGTTTTGACAATAAAGTCGTGGTTATCACCGGTGCGGGCAATGGTATGGGGGAAGCGGCGGCGCGGCGTTTCTCCGCCGAGGGCGCCATCGTGGTGCTGGCCGACTGGGCCAAGGAAGCGGTAGACAAGGTCGCCGCTTCGCTGCCGAAGGGCCGCGCGATGGCGGTGCATATCGATGTTTCCGATCACGTCGCGGTTGAAAAAATGATGAACGAGGTGGCGGAAAAACTGGGCCGCATCGACGTCCTGCTGAACAACGCCGGCGTACACGTGGCGGGCAGCGTGCTGGAAACCAGCATCGACGACTGGCGTCGCATCGCCGGGGTCGATATCGATGGCGTGGTGTTTTGTTCCAAATTTGCCTTGCCGCACCTGCTGAAAACCAAGGGCTGTATCGTCAATACCGCGTCGGTGTCCGGCCTGGGTGGCGACTGGGGTGCGGCCTATTACTGCGCGGCGAAAGGCGCGGTGGTCAACCTGACGCGCGCCATGGCGCTGGATCACGGCGGTGACGGCGTGCGCATCAACTCGGTCTGCCCGAGCCTGGTCAAAACCAACATGACCAACGGCTGGCCGCAGGAGATCCGCGACAAGTTCAATGAGCGCATCGCGCTGGGGCGTGCGGCGGAGCCGGAAGAAGTGGCGGCGGTGATGGCGTTTCTGGCCAGCGACGACGCCAGCTTTATCAATGGCGCCAACATTCCGGTCGATGGCGGGGCGACCGCCTCGGACGGCCAACCGAAGATCGTCTAAGCGTTAACCTACCGGCCCGGCCAGGATGACCGGGCCTGTTGTTTTTAGACGCCGATGCGGTCGCGCAGCGTGTAGTAGGCCGCGCCGATGGCGGTGAACGGGATCTGCAGATTGCGTCCACCGAAGAACGGCAGGTGCGGCAGCTTGGCGAAGGCGTCGAAGCGTTCGGCGTCGCCGCGCATCAGCTCGGCGATCAACTTGCCCGCCAGATGGGTGCAGGTCACGCCGTGGCCGCTGTAGCCCTGCATGTAGTACACGTTATTCTCCAGCCGGCCAAACTGCGGCATGCGCGACAGCGTCAGCAGGAAGTTGCCGGTCCAACGATAGTCGATGCGCACCCCTTTCAGCTGTGGGAAGGTCTTCAGCAGCTTCGGCCGGATCAGGTTATCGATATCGTCCGGATCGCGCGCGCCGTATACCACGCCGCCGCCGTACAGCAGACGATGATCGGCGGTGATGCGGTAGTAATCCAGCAGGTAGTTGCAGTCCTCCACGCAGTAATTCTGCGGGATCAGCGCCTGCGCGATCTCCGGCGCCAGCGGTTCGGTGGTCACCACCTGAGTGCCGCACGGCATGCTGCGCTTGGCCAGCCGCGGCTCCAGCTTATCGCCCAGGTAGGCGTTGCCGGCGACGATGACGAAGCGCGCCTTCACCTGGCCGTTGGCGGTGCTGATGAGCGCCGGTTCACCGTGGCGAATGTTCGTCACCGCCGATTGCTCGAAGATGCGCCCACCCTGCAGGCGGATCGCCTCGGCCTCGCCCAGCGCCAGATTGAGCGGATGGATGTGGCCGCCGCTGTGATCGAGCAGCGCGCCGACGTAGCGATCGCTGGCGACCTCCTGACGCACCCGATCCGCATCGAGCAGCTCGAGCTGGGTATTGCCGTAGCGCTCCCAGTTGCGCTTTTGCTCGATCAGCGCATGAAACTGCTTATTGTTCAGGGCGGCGAAGATGCCGCCGGGGCGGTAGTCGCAGTCGATGGCGTAGCGGCTGATGCGGCTGCGAATGATCTCCGCGCCTTCGAACATCATGCTGCCGAGCAGGCGGGCGCTTTCCGCGCCGTAACGCTCTTCAATCACATCGATGTCGCGGCTGTAAGAGTTGACCAACTGGCCGCCGTTGCGGCCGCTGGCGCCGAAACCGATGCGCGCCGCTTCCAGCACCACCACGTTATAGCCGGCTTCCACCAGGAACAGCGCGGAGGAGAGGCCGGTATAGCCGCCGCCGATCACGCAGACGTCGCATTCGATCGATTCATTCAGTTGCGGATAGGGCTGATGTGCGTTGGCCGTGGCCGCATAGTAGCTTTTTACGTGTTCAGTCATGAGATAAGCCCTTATTCCAGCGAGATCCAGGTGGTTTTCAATTCGGTGAATTTGTCCAGCGCGTGCAGCGATTTGTCGCGGCCGTTGCCGCTCTGCTTGTAGCCGCCGAACGGCACGGTCATGTCGCCGTCGTTGTAGTTGTTGACGAACACCGTGCCGGCCTTCAGTTGGCGCGCCATGCGGTGCGCGCGCGCCAGATCGCGGGTCCAGACCGCGGCGCCGAGGCCGTAGTCGCTGTCGTTGGCCAGCTGCAGCGCCTGTTGCTCGTCGTCGAAGGTGGTCACCGCCAGCACCGGGCCGAAGATTTCATCGCGCGCCACGCTCATGGCATTGTCCACCCGGGTGAGGATGGTCGGCCCCAGATAGCCGGCGTGGTCGCCCTGCGGATGGTCGCGCCCGTCGAGGAACAGCGCGGCGCCCTGGCTCAGCCCCCGAACGATATAGCCGGCCACTTTCTCGCAGTGGCCGCTGTCGATCAGCGTGCCCATCACCGTGTCGGGATCGAGCGGATCGCCGGGCACGAAGGCCGCCGCGTGTTTGCGCAGCGCCTGCAGGAATGCTTGCTCAATGCTCGCTTCGACCAGCAGGCGAGTGCCGGCGATGCACACCTGCCCCTGATTGTAGAAGATGCCGGCGGCGGCGCTGCGGGCGGCTTGATCCAGATCCGGGCAGTCGGCGAAGACGATGTTGGCGCTTTTGCCGCCGGCCTCCAGCCAGACGCGCTTCATGTTCGATTCGCCGGCGTAAATCATCAGCTGTTTCGCCACCAGCGTAGAGCCGGTAAAGGTGAGGGCGTCGACGTCGCGGTGCAGCGCCAGCGCCTTGCCGGCGTCGTGGCCGTAGCCGGGCACCACGTTCAGCACGCCGTCCGGCAGCCCGGCCTGTTGCGCCAGTTTGCCGAGCAGGATGGCGCTCAGCGGCGACTTTTCGGAGGGTTTGAGCACCACGCTGTTGCCGGCGGCCAGCGCCGGGCCGAGCTTCCAGCAGGCCAGCAGCAACGGAAAGTTCCAGGGCACGATGGCGCCGACCACGCCGATCGGCTCGCGTTCGATCAGCGCCAGCGCCTCGCGACCGGTGGGGGCGATTTCGCCGTACACCTTATCGATCGCTTCGGCGTACCAGCGGATGCAGCGGATAGCGCCCGGCACGTCGTCGCGCAGGCTGTGGCGGATGGGTTTGCCGGTGTCCAGCGTTTCCAGCAGCGCCAGCTCTTCGTGATGCTGTTCCATCAGCTCGGCGAAGCGCAGCAGCGTGGCTTTGCGCTGCGCCGGCGCGGCCTGGGCCCAGTCGCCGCGTTCAAAGGCGCCGCGCGCCGCGCTGACCGCCCGATCGATGTCGGCGGCTTCGCCGCGCGCGACCTGCGCCAGCTCACGGCGACCGGCGGGATCTTCGACGGCGAAACGTTTCCCCGCGGCGGCCGGCTGGTAGCGGCCGTCGATAAACAGCTGGTGCTCAATCTTCAGGGCCTGCGCCCGTTGTTGCCAATACTGCAAATGGTGAAAGTTCATGCCTGGCTCCGTTGATCAGAATGTCGTCGGCGTATGGGCGCTGATAATCCGGCAAATGCGCGCCGACGTGTTGCTGAAACTGTGGGGAATGCCGGTATTGATGGCGTAGCTCTGCCCGGCCAGCAGGTGATAGCTCTGGCCGTTGACCTGCAGCACCACTTCGCCTTCCAGCAGCGTGCCAATCTCTTCCCCTTGGTGTTTGATGCGCTCGCCGGTGGTGGTGCCCGGTTCGTAGGTCTCGATCATCATTGCCAGCGTGCGATTCGGATCGCCGTTATGGATCAGCTTCATCGATACGCCCTGGCTGCCGATCTCGATCAGGTCGTCGCTGTCTATCACGATCTGCGGCTCAGCCGGTTTTTCCGGCTCGGCGAAAAACGCCGACAGCGACAGACCGTACACCGTCAGCAACTTTTGCAGCGTGCTGATGGCCGGGCTGACCTTATCTTGCTCGATAGTACTGATGGCGCTGTGGGTTAACCCAGACAGTTCGGCGACCCGGCGCTGCGACAACCCCAATTGCTGACGGATCTGCGACAGACGTTTTCCCGGTGCCAAGCTGACGTCGCTCATGGGCGTTTTTCCTTTTGATAGTTCCGACAGGCGGTGATGAAACCATCAAACAACAGGCGCGACAGGGCATACTCGTCGCTGTTCCACTCGGGGTGCCACTGCACGCCGAGCGCGAAGGGCTGATCGCGCACGCTGATCGCCTCCACCAGCCCGTCAGCGGCGTGCGCCTCGATGCGAACGCTCGCGCCCAGGGTTTTGGCACCCTGGCCGTGCAGCGAGTTCACCCAGAATCTGTTGCAATCCGGTATCAGTTGCGAAAGCAGCCCCCCTTCCTGAACGATGACTTCGTGGGCGGGGGCGTATTGCTGTTCCAGCGGCAGGTCGTGATCTTCACGATGCTCCAGCAGCTCGGGCAGTTCGTACAGGCGGCGATGCAGGGTGCCTTGGGTGGCGACCACCATCTCCTGCATGCCGCGGCAAATGGCGAAAAGGGGAATGCGCCTGTCGAATGCCTGGCGGATCAGCGCCAGGCTCAACGCGTCTCGGCCAGGATCGGCGTCAGGCTCATCGCCGTTTTCACCATAAAGGTGCGGCTGCACATTACTGGGGCTGCCCGGCAGCAAAATGCCGTCGAGGCGCGGCAGCAGTTCTGCCAGCATTTCCGGCTCCGCCAGCGCGTGCGGCAGGGCGATCGGCAAGCCGCCGGCGGTGATAACGGCATTCAGGTACTTTTCTTGCAAGGTCTGTGTGAGGTGCCCGTTTAACCTATACCTGCACATGACGACGCCAATGACTGGTCTGTTAAATATATTGTCCATGCTATCCCCTTGGTACGTTCGAAATTATGAACGATAAGCTTCTCCACCGCCGATTTCGTTCAATATTCTATAAATCTAGCAGTCGATTGGGCAATATTCAAACCAGAAGTAACACTTGCAAAACAAATTTGTTTCATCTACGTTTCATTTGTGGGCATTATATTGAACAAAACGGTCAATAAACATCGACGACAGCAAAACACAAACGGCGGGTGAACCATGCAGACCAACATCGTAGAAGTGGAAAACTTTGTTCAGCACAGTGAAGAGAGACGAAGTAGCGCGTTCCAGCGCGAAGTGAAGAAGTATCTGGAACGTTATCCGTTAACCCAACATGTCGACGTACTGTTGACCGATCTGAACGGCAGCTTCCGCGGCAAACGCATCCCGGTCGGCGGCCTGAACAAACTGGAGAAGGGCTGTTACTTCCCGGCATCGGTATTTGCGATGGATATTCTCGGCAACGTGGTGGAAGAGGCCGGGCTGGGGCAGGAGTTGGGCGAGCCGGATCACGTGTGCGTGCCGGTACCGGGCACGCTGACGCCGTCGGCGGCGGACCCGCAATATATCGCGCAGGTGCTGCTCACCATGTTGGATGAAGATGGCACTCCCTTTGACGTTGAACCGCGCAATGTGCTGAACCGAGTGTGGCAGCGTTTGCGTCAGCGCGGGCTTTCCCCCGTGGTAGCGGTAGAGTTGGAGTTCTATCTCATCGATCGTCAACGCGACGCGGAAGGCTATCTGCAGCCGCCGTGCGCGCCGGGCACGCAAGAACGCAACACCCAAAGCCAGGTGTACTCCGTCGATAACCTGAACCATTTCGCCGATGTGCTGAGCGAGATCGACGAACTGGCGCGTTTGCAGGACATTCCGGCGGACGGCGCGGTGGCGGAGGCGTCGCCGGGGCAGTTCGAGGTCAACCTGCATCATACTGATGATGTGCTGCAGGCCTGCGATCACGCGCTGGCGTTGAAGCGGCTGGTGCGCATGGTGGCCGAGAACCACAATATGCAGGCGACCTTTATGGCCAAACCGTATGAGGAGCACGCCGGCAGCGGCATGCACGTGCACATCAGCATGCTGAACGCGCAGGGCAACAACGTGTTCGCCGACGATGACGGCGAAGATTCGGCGCTGCTGAAACAGGCGCTGGCGGGCATGATCGCCCTGATGCCGTCTTCGATGGCGCTGCTGGCGCCGAACGTCAACGCCTACCGCCGCTTCCAGCCTGGCATGTATGTGCCGACCCAGGCTTCCTGGGGGCATAACAACCGCACCGTGGCGCTGCGCATTCCCTGCGGCGATCGCGACAACCACCGCGTGGAGTATCGCGTGGCGGGCGCCGACGCCAATCCTTATCTGGTGATGGCGACCATTCTGGCCGGCATCGTTTATGGCCTGGAAACCGCATTGCCGCTGCCTGAGCCGGTGACCGGCAACGGTCTGGAGCAGGACGGGCTGCCGTTCCCGATCCGCCAGAGCGACGCGCTGTACGAGTTCGAACATCAGCCGGTGCTCAATGCATTGTTGGGCGAACGCTTCAGCCACGTCTATCTGGCCTGCAAAACTGATGAGCTGGTGCAGTTCGAGCGCCTGATCACCGAAACCGAAATCGAGTGGATGTTGAAAAACGCCTGATCCCGCTCACCCTGCGACTACCGCGCGCGTCCGGCGCATTTCATCGGCTCTCCTGTGGCCGGCGAGGCTGCGCGCTGCGGTACAGAATTTCTTCTATCACGGCGTACAGGACGCCGACGAGGAAATAACCATGACTCAGTCAGCCCCCTGCGCAGACGTTTGTCTGTGCCGCAGTGCCTACGGGCCGGTCGCCGGCCGCCCGACAGCGATACCAACCCGTTTTTACCGCCGCCTGAGCAGCAGTTTCCCTGCGGCCTCTCTGAATGACGTTGCACGGTTGACAGCAGAGGACCAAGAGGGGAAATGCCATGACGATTAAAGCCATCGACGGCGGCCCGGCGGGCAAACCGCAGCTGCGCAAATCCCTCAAGCTGTGGCAGGTGGTGATGATGGGCCTGGCCTATCTGACGCCGATGACGGTGTTTGACACCTTCGGGATCGTCTCCGGCCTCACCGACGGCCATGTGCCGACCTCCTATCTGCTGGCGCTGGCCGGCGTGCTGTTCACCGCCATCAGCTATGGCAAACTGGTGCGCCAGTTTCCCACCGCCGGCTCTGCTTATACCTATGCGCAGAAGGCGATCAACCCGCACGTCGGTTTTCTGGTGGGGTGGTCATCGCTGCTTGATTATCTGTTCCTGCCGATGATCAATACGCTGCTGGCGAAGATTTACCTGACCGCGCTGTTCCCGGAAGTGCCGCCCTGGGTGTGGGTCGTGGGCTTCGTTATCCTTATCACCGCCATCAACCTGAAAAGCGTCAATTTGGTGGCCAACTTCAATACCCTGTTCGTATTGGCGCAGGTGGTGATCATTCTGGTGTTCATCTATCTGGTGGTGCGCGGCCTGCACAACGGCGAGGGGATGGGCACGGTGTGGAGCCTGCGGCCGTTCCTCAGCGAGAATGCGCATCTGCTGCCGATCATTACCGGCGCGACTATTCTGTGCTTCTCGTTCCTCGGTTTTGACGCGGTCACCACGCTGTGTGAAGAGACGCCCGACGCCGCCAAGGTGATCCCGCGCGCCATCTTCCTGACCGCGCTGTACGGCGGGGTGATCTTTATCAGCGTGTCGTTCTTCATTCAGCTGTTTTTCCCGTCCATTCAACGCTTTCACCAGCCCGACGCCGCGCTGCCGGAGATCGCGCTTTACGTCGGCGGCAAGCTGTTCCAGTCGATCTTCCTGTGCGTGACCTTCATCAACACGCTGGCCTCCGGCCTGGCGTCGCACGCCAGCGTATCGCGCCTGCTGTACGTGATGGGGCGTGACAACGTGTTCCCGGAGAAATTCTTCGGCTATATCCACCCCAAATGGCGCACCCCGGCGCTGAACGTGCTGATGGTCGGGCTGGTGGCGCTGTCAGCGCTGTCGTTCGATCTGGTGACCGCCACGGCGCTGATCAACTTTGGTGCGCTGGTAGCCTTTACCTTCGTTAACCTGTCGGTGATCAGCCACTTCTTCATTCGCGAAGGGCGCAACAAAAGCTGGGAAGATCGCTTCAACTTCCTGTTCCTGCCGTTGGTGGGGGCGCTGACGGTGGGGGTGCTGTGGCTGAACCTGGAGAAAAGCTCGCTGACCATGGGGCTGATCTGGGCGACACTGGGCTTCGGCTATTTGGCCTGGCTGACCCGACGCTTTCGCCAGCCGCCGCCGCAGTTGGAGCGGCAACCGCAGCAATAAATTCACAGGCGGGAGTATCCCGCCTTTCTTTTTGGCACGTGCGGCAGTAGAGTGAAAAACCTGATAAAAAATAACCCATTGGACCTGTCTTATGCCCGCTTTGCCCTCGCGTACCCGCGCCACGCTGTTCGGTTTGTTGGCCATTGTGCTGTGGAGCAGCGTGGTTGGCCTTATTCGCAGCGTCAGCGAAGGGCTGGGGCCGATAGGCGGTGCGGCGATGATCTACAGCGTCAGCGCGGTGTTTTTGCTGGTGGCGCTCGGCGTGCCGAAATGGCGCAGCTTTCCGCGGCCTTATCTGATCGTCGGCAGCCTGCTGTTCGTCAGCTACGAGATCTGCCTGTCGCTGTCGCTCGGCTACGCCAATACCCGCCTGCAGGCGATAGAAGTGGGCATGATCAACTACCTGTGGCCCTGTTTCACCGTGCTGATGGCGCTGGCGCTCAACGGCCAAAAGGCGAAATGGTGGCTGCTGCCGGGACTGCTGCTGTCGCTGTTCGGCATCGGCTGGATCATGAGCGGCGAGGGCGGCTGGTCACCGGCGCAGATGCTGGCCAACGTGCGCAGCAATCCGCTCAGCTATACGCTGGCGTTCAGTGGCGCAGTGATCTGGGCGCTGTATTGCAACCTGACCAAGAAGATCGCCCAGGGCAGCAACGGTGTGGTGCTGTTCATCGTGCTGACCGCGCTGGCGCTGTGGTTGAAGTATGCCTTCAGCGCAGAAAGCGGCATGCAGTTCAGCGCTGGCGTGACCGTAACGCTGCTGTGCGCCGGAGTGGCGATGGGGGCGGGGTATGCCGCCTGGAACGTTGGCATTTTGCACGGCAACATGACGCTGCTGGCCACCGTCTCTTATTTCACCCCGGTGCTGTCGGCGGTGTTCGCCGCGCTGGTGTTGCACACCTCGCTGACCGCCAATTTCTGGCAGGGCGTAGCGATGGTCACGCTTGGCTCGCTGATCTGTTGGCGGGCAACTCGCGGAAATTAACGGAAATTATCCGCCGTCGGCGCAATGTTGAACTAGAATTTAACTAGCCATGTTGCCTGAAGGAACGACGACGATGAGAAGCGACATTCAATTTATTCAACAGCCTGAAATCGACGTGCATCACTATGAGCGCGGCGATACCGTGCGCCTGACCACGGCGAATCTGCGGCACGAATATCAGCTCGACGTTTATATTTTGCGCCGCGACGACAAGCTGATTTACGGTTCGGTCGTCGCGGCGGCGCCCAAGACCGACATTCCGGTTGCCAACTGGGAGGTGAAAAACGGCGAAGAGGTGGCGTTCCGCCAGGAAAACATCGCCAAGGCGGTGCCGGCGGTAAACTGATCTCAGCTTTCGCGCCGCAGTTGTTTACCGAGAAACATTTTTCGATAGTCCGCCGGCGTTACCCCCAGCCGGCGGATAAATGCCCGCCGCATCAGCTCTGCACTGGAAAAACCGCAATGCGCCGCCACCTGTTTTGGCGCCAATACGCCGAGTTCCAATAACCTGCGCGCTTCGGCGATGCGGGCTTCCTCGAGCCATTTAGCGGGAGAGGTGCCGACCTCGTTGCCGAACAGCCTGCTGAAATGCCGCGGGGTGACGCCGGCGCGTTCCGCCAGGCTGGCTACGTTGTGCGGTAACCCGATATTGTCTATCGCCCAGCGTTGCACTTCCTGCAGCATTGAGCGCCCGGCCAGGGTCGCCTGTTCCCGATAGCTGAATTGCATCTGCCCGCCGGGACGGCGGAAAAACATCACCAGCTGGGCCGCGACCCGCTGCGCGATCTCACGCCCTAAATCGTCTTCCACCATTATCAGCGCCAGATCCAGCCCTGAGGTCACGCCAGCGGCAGTCTGCAGGCGCCCGTCACGCACATAAATGGCGTCTTTATCCACCGTGACCTGAGGATAGCGGCGACACAATTGATCGGCTACCGCCCAGTGGGTGGTGATTTGCCGCCCATCCAACAGGCCGGCCTCCGCCAGCAGAAAAGCGCCACTGCACACCGAGCCGTAGCGGCGAGTGCGGTGTACCACTCTGCGTAGCCAGTCCAGCGTGCGTGTTTCGCTTTCGCCGTCGGCGATACCCGGTGCACCGGCGATGAGCAACGTGTCGATCGCCTGTTCACGCCATTGGGTGATGGCGAGATCCGGCACGAGTTTGACGCCGGATGAGGACACGATCGGCGCCAGCGTCTTTCCGACTACCTGCAGATGATAGGCGGCATAGCCGGCTTGCAGATTGGCTTCGGCGAAAACATCCAGCGGACCGGAAACGTCCAGCAGCTGCACCTGTGGCACGGCGAGAATAGCGATGGTTTTACTCATGGCATGCGATATCCCGATGGATGGGGGATGTCCCTAATCGTTGATTAATGGCAATTGAGGACATTCAGTGTAACGCCTAATCTAACCGGGTTCCAGACAACGGGAGAATCGAGTTATGAGTTTAACCATCAACGGCATCAGCGTGCCGGATAGCGCGATGGCGCGTCAGGCGACCGAGTTAGTGCGCGACACCGAATCAGATCTGCTGTTTCACCACTCCAGCCGGGTGTATTACTGGGCGGCGCTGGCGGGGCAGCAGCGCAAGCTGGTTTACGATCCTGAACTGCTGTACGTCGGCTGCCTGTTTCACGATATGGGACTGACGCACGATCACTGCAGCTGCGACAAACGTTTCGAAGTGGATGGCGCCGATGCGGCGGCCGAGTTTTTACGCGGGCACGGGGTCAGCCGTCAGGATATCGATCGGGTATGGACGGCGATCGCGTTACACACCACGCCGGGGATCCCGGAATACATGCACCCGCTGATTGCGCTGGTGACCGCGGGAGTAGAGATGGATGTGTTAGGGATCAATTACCAGGGCTATGACGCGGCGCTGCGAGAGCAGGTAGTGGAGTTGCATCCCCGCGGGGCAAACTTCAAGGAAGCGATTATTCAGGCGTTTTACGACGGGATTCGACATAAGCCGGACAGCACCTTCGGCAACGTCAAAGCGGACGTGCTGGCGGATAAGGAACCGAGCTTTGTTCGCGGTAATTTTTGCAGCCTCATTCGTCGTTCGATGTGGCCAGCGTGATCGGCTGCCGCTTCTCTCTCGCCGGCGAGTTTTCGCCGGCATTTCCCGCTTGAATGCCGTACTCCTCTTCATTGCCGGTTGATGACAGTTGGCTCAAAAACTGCGCTAAAAATCGATGTGCATGACAAAAATCACAGCGAATGTGAATTTGAATGAAACATAATTTGACAAATGTGAACGCAATCGATTACCTATTCGCGAAATGCGTAACTGGATCACAGATTCTTACAGTCAGTGGTTTCTATAATGCGCGCGTCATCCGAGTTTCTGTGTGAAGACAACGCCAGGTGTCGGCAGACTCATTGTCATCTTTTCTAAACGGGCAGGAAATGGCCCTTTAAGCATGTGGTAATAAAATGAAAAAAATAGCTCTCGCAGCAGGTGTACTGCTCGCAGCGTCTTACAGTGCATCATCAATGGCTGATAGCAAAGACAGTCAATATGTCTCCGACTGGTGGCACCAGAGCGTTAACGTGGTGGGCAGCTACCACACCCGTTTCGGACCGCAGCTGAATAACGACGTGTATCTCGAATACGAAGCCTTCGCCAAGAAAGACTGGTTCGACTTCTACGGTTACGTTGACGTGCCGAAGTTCTTCGGCGTGGGCAATACCCCGGATCGCGGCATCTGGGACAAAGGCTCCCCGCTGTTTATGGAGATTGAACCGCGCTTCTCCATCGACAAGCTGACCGGCACCGATCTGAGCTTCGGTCCGTTCAAAGAGTGGTACTTCGCCAACAACTACATCTATGACCTGGGCCACAACGCCGACGGTCGTCAAAACACCTGGTACATGGGTCTGGGCACCGATATCGACACCGGCCTGCCGATGAGCCTGTCGATGAACATCTATGCCAAATACCAGTGGGAAAACTACCAGGCTGCCAACGAGAACAGCTGGGACGGTTACCGCTTCAAGGTGAAATACTTCGTGCCGCTGACCCAGGTGTGGGGCGGCAACCTGAGCTACATCGGCTTCACCAACTTCGACTTTGGTTCCGATCTGGGCAAGGACAGCCATTGGGTTGACGGCACCGGCAAACAGGTGCGCACCAGCAACTCTATCGCCTCCAGCCACATTTTGGCGCTGAACTACGATCACTGGCACTATTCTTTCGTGGCGCGTTATTTCCATAACGGCGGCCAGTGGCAGGATGGCGCGGATATCGGTACCCCGCAGGGCCCGATCAAGTCTACCGGTTGGGGTTATTACCTCGTGGTCGGCTATAACTTCTGATTTTCCGTGCTATCAGAAACAGAAAACCCCGCCTGGCGGGGTTTTTTTGTCATCACTGTGCTTGTTCAGCCGGGAGATGCTTCACCGGCATAAACAGCCTGCCTTTGATCACGTGACATTCATTATTTATCCAACTAATGATTTGTTCACGGCTGACGCCTTCCGACTGCGCGTAACGATGAAGATCGCCGTTAAAGTGTCGAGTGATGTATTCCATGAGGGTCATTTGCACGTCTTTTGCTCCTGAACGCCCACCCGTTGCCAGCCTGGCCACCGCGGGAGGTTGAGGTTTCTCAGACAGCGAATGTAAATTATCGGCAACCAAATCTCAACATAAAGCACCAGATTGGGGCGACGGCGGCGGGAAAAAGAATCCCGCACGGAGAGGCGGGAAGTGTTCGCTATTATCATTATGGATGATAAGAATAAGATTTGAGGTGCGACGAAAAAGAGCACGCTAACTCTTTTTTGTTACCTTCCCACGCTAGCGTAAGGCTTATTTTTCTTCAAGAAAAATCTGAGACAAGCATCGGCATTTTCGAGGCGTTTTGCGTTGAGACAAGGTTTGAAAGCGAATGCCGTAAAAGCGCGCCGTTATCTCGGAGTTTTCCTTATACTTTGTCTGGAAAAGGCTAGCTATAGTCAACAGAGTCACCCACGCAGGAATACACAACATGAACAAACGTCGTACGACTCTCACGGTGTTAGCGCTGATTGCATCGCTGGGGTTGTCATCCGCCCCGGCCTTGGCCGACAAAGGCGGCAATGGTAACGGCAACGGGAACGGCCATGGCAACAGCGGCAATAACGGTAACCATGGCAACAACGGTAATCACGGCAACAAAGGCAATAAAGATAAAGGCGGCTATAGGAACGACGATAATCTGGTCTCCGTCAGCCTTTCGCGCGACCGCGCCCGTTCGCTGGCGCACAACTACGGCCTGACCGGCTATAGCTCGCTGCCACCGGGCATCGCCAAGAATCTGGCGCGTGGTAAACCGCTGCCGCCGGGCATCGCCAAAAAAGTGGTGCCTTACTCGATGCTGCGTGAGTTGCCGCAGTACCCGGGTTATGAGTGGCGTATCGCCGGCGATGATCTGGTGCTGGTCGCACTCAGCACCGCGATTGTGGCCTCCGTCATCAACGGCGTGTTCGACTAACGCCGGTTGGGTCTCATCGGGCCTCGCTGCGGCGGGGCCTTTTTTATTTGCCGGCGCGGGGCTGACGTGGTGAACTTGGCGCCTGACCTTTTCACTGCATCATAAGGGAGGCGCCATGTTCAGGGCGTTATTGATAGCCTGTTGTTTGACCAGTTTTCCAGCGTTGGCAGACGGCGCTGCCGCCATCGGCGAGCTGGTGAACCAACGGCTGTCGTTGATGAAAGACGTTGCCGGTTACAAGGCGCAGCAGCATTTGCCGATCGAAGACCTGGCGCAGGAGGCGAAGGTGTTGGCCAGCGCGCAGGCGGAGGCGGGGCGTTTGGGGCTGGAGCCGGCGTCGGTGCGGCCTTTTATCGCCGCGCAGATGGACGCCGCCAAGGCGATTCAGTACCGCTATCGCGCCGACTGGCTGGCGAGCCCGGAGCCCGGCTGGCAGCCGCGCCCGTTGGCGCAGGTGCGCCCACAGATCGCGCAGCTGAGCAGCCAGATATTGCAACGGTTGGCGGAGCGACTGCGTACCGGCCCGCTCGGCGAGGCGGATCGGGCGGCGTTTATGGCGTCTGTGGATCAGGTGAATCTCAGCGCCGCCGACAAGCGGCGGCTGGCGGATGCGCTGCTGGCGGTCAGAACCGGCAGCGCACGCTGAGCGTCAGTCGCGGCCGACGGTGCTGCGGCGGAAGGTCAGCATCCGGCTGCGGTTGGCGATGAGATCCACGTTGTAACCGCGGAAATAGAGGCAAAAGCGTTTCAACCATGGGCCGTCCTGGCACTCCACCAGCATGCGGCCCTGGCCGAGCGGGCTGAGCGTGCCGGTCTGCGCCGCCGGGCCGACGCCAATATGCACCCGATTGCCGCGAATTTCAAAGGCGGTGCGATAGTGCGGGTGATACCACAACCCCTGCACATGCTTCAGGCAGTCGCCGTTGGCCGTGACCGGCAGGAAACGGCGCGCCACATGCCCGACTTCACCCTCGACCGCTTCGCCGGTCCACTTCAATTTGATTGGCATATGGGCGGACAGCGACACCGCGTAGCCGTCTTCGCCCTGATACAGCGGTTCATCGCTGCCCAGATAGGCCAGGTTGCCGTCTTTGACCTCCAGCCAGTGCGGCTCCGCCAGCGTGGCGTAGAGACCGTCGGGGATCGCCGTGCTGCGCTGCGGCAAAGGTTCGCCCAGCAGCGCTGCCATCACCTGCAAAGCCATCCCGAAACTGTCGCAGTCTTCGCGGTTGGCCACCAGCGCAACGCCGACCTGGCGATCGGGCGCCAGCAGGAAATAGGTTTTGTAACCGGCGTGGGAACCACCGTGGCCGAGCAAGCGGCGGCGGCCTAGCGGCGTCTGCGCCAGCCCCAGTCCATAGGCGCTGAGCTGACCCTGATTGAGGCGGCGCGGTGCGCCGAGTTGCGCCAGCACGCCCTGGCCGGGGCCCTGGTCGGCCAGCAGCGTTTGCAGCCAGCGGGTGAGGGCGTTGAGGCTGCCGGTCAGGCTGCCGGAGGCGGAAAGGTGCAGACCGGCGCTGGCGTGTTGCCAGCCCCGCGCCGCACGCCAGTAACCCGGCACCAACCCTGGCACCACGTCGAACCAGCTTTCCGGCGCTTGCATCTGCACCTGCAGCGGCCGGGCGATGTGCTGTTGCACCAGTTGGTCGAAATCATACCCTTTGCTGCGCAGCGCGGCCTCCAGCAGCCGATAGCCGGTATTGCTGTAGGCGATCTCGCTGCCGGCTTCATAGTTCAATCTTTCCAGCCCCTCGACAAACTGCATCACCGGCTGCGCCTCGCTGACGGCATGCAGCGATATGCCCAGCAGACCGAGCGTCTCGCGCACGTCAGGCAGACCGCCGGTCATGTCCAGCGCCTGGCCGACGGTAACGTCCGCCAACGCGGGCTGCAGGGTGGGCAGCAGTTCGCCCAGGCGCTGATCGAGCCGAATGGCGCGGCCGGTGGCCTTCAGCGCCAGCGCGGCGAAGATGTGCTTGGTCACTGAGGCGTAGCGCACCACGCTGTCGGCGGTGAAGGGGGTATTCTGCGCCAGATCGGCCAAGCCGGCACTGGCGGTGGCGCGGAGTTGTTCGGCGTCAAACAGGGTGATGGCGCCGCCGGGTTCGCCACGCCGTTGCCAGCCGGCCAGCAATTGTTCGGCGAGGGCGCCGGCAGCGCGCCAGTTTAACGGTGTTACAGACATAGGGCCTCCAGAGTGATGGTTCGAAACGGGCCAGCTCGGCCACACGCCGCCCGGCGCTGACGATGAGCGCGGGCTTTTCGGCTGATTGTGGCGCAGCGCGTTTTTCGTCGGCCGCTGTTTTGTGCGCTGTTTAGACCAGTCAGTAGGGAATCACGCGAAACTTTGATATAGCGCGCAGATTGCGGCTGACGTTACGGTTAAGGACAGGGAGAGGAACAGGCGCCCGGCGGCGCCTGTAAAGGGGATCAGTTCAGTCTGGCGGCGCTGTCCAACAGGCCTTCAATCATCTGCTTGAGCAGGCGCTGCAGCGAGGCGGCGCGCTGCGGTTCGAACGCGAAAGGATACTGTTCGGACATGTAGTTGACCTGCGCCAGCTCGAGCTGGATCGCATGCTGTTGCTGCTGCGGTTGGCCGTAGGCGCGGGTGATGTAACCGCCCTTGAAGCGGCCGTTCAGCACGTGGGTGTACTGCTGTTGCTGCTCGCAGCAGGCGACCAGCCGATCGCTCAGCGCCTGGGCGCAGCTTTCACCGCCGTTGGTGCCGAGGTTGAGATCCGGCAGTTTGCCGTCGAACAGCCGCGGGATCACCGAGGCGATGGAGTGCGCGTCGAACAGCAGCGCATAGCCGTGCCGCGCTTTGAGGCGTGCCAACTCGTCCTGCAGCTGCTGATGATAAGGTTGCCAAATTTGCTGCAGATAGCCGGCGCGTTCTTCGTCCGTCGGCGCTTTGCCCGGCAGGAAGCTTGGGCGGCCGTCGAACAGCACATCGGGATACAGACCGGTGGTGGCGGTGGTGTACAGCGGCTTGTCGTCCGCCGGGCGATTCAGGTCGATGACGAAGCGC
Organism: Serratia sp. CY47280; assembly: GCF_052168655.1. Taxonomy (NCBI): domain Bacteria; kingdom Pseudomonadati; phylum Pseudomonadota; class Gammaproteobacteria; order Enterobacterales; family Yersiniaceae; genus Serratia; species Serratia sp. CY47280. The sequence goes on from NZ_JBJNMG010000001.1 coordinate 231,387, forward strand.
GAATAGTTGCCGACCAGTACGCTGGCGCCCATCGCCCGGGCGAAGTCGTACAGCTGTGGAATGTGCCAGTCGGTATCGGGCAGCGGGCGGGCATCGTCGGTCAGCCCGGCCTCGACCGCCGGCGTCAGTTGCGTGCCGGCGTGTGGGATGCTGATCAGCAGCGGCAGGCTGCCGGTCTGGAAGCTAAAAGGATCGCGAATGGTCATTGACGTACTTCTCCTCGGAAAATCACCGTACAGGGCAGCTGGCCGCCCAACCAATAAGCCAGTTCCGCCGGCCGCGACAGCGGCCAGTGAACAAAGTCCGCCACCTTGCCGGTTTCCAGCGTGCCGTGGCTGTGTTGCAGCCCCAGCGCTTTGGCAGCGTGGGTGGTAACGCCCGCCAGCGCTTCTTCCGGCGTCAGGCGGAACAGCGTGCAGGCCATGTTGATCATCAGACGCAGCGACAGCGCCGGCGACGTGCCAGGGTTGGCGTCGCTGGCGATCGCCATCGCCACGTGGTGCTTGCGGAACAGCTCTACCGGCGGGCACTGGGTTTCGCGCAGCAGGTAGTAGGCGCCCGGCAGCAGCACCGCCACGGTGCCGGCGTCGCCCATGGCGCGGGCATCTTGCTCGGTGGCGTATTCGAGATGGTCGGCGGAGAGCGCGTGATGGCGCGCCGCCAGCGTGCTGCCGCCGAGGGCGGAGAGTTGCTCGGCGTGCAGTTTGACAGGCAAACCGGCGGCTTCGGCGGCGGCGAAGACTCGCTCCACCTGCGCCGGTGAGAACGCCAGGTGTTCGCAGAAGGCGTCAACCGCATCCGCCAGGCCAGCGGCGGCGGCCTGAGGGATGATGGTATCGCAGACCAGATTGATGTAGTCGTCGGCGCGGTTTGCGTATTCCGGCGGCAGCGCATGGGCCGCCAGACAGGTGGTTTTCACCTCGACCGGCAGCAGCTCGCCCAACTTGCGCGCCACCCGCAGCATTTTCAGCTCGCTTTCCGGGCTGAGGCCATAGCCGGATTTGATCTCCACGCAGGTGACGCCTTCCGCCAGCAGCGGACGCAGGCGGAACAGCGCCTGCTCCAGCAGCAGCGCTTCGTCGGCCTCGCGGGTGGCTTTCACGGTGGAGATAATGCCGCCGCCCTGCGCGGCGATGTCGGCATAGCTCACGCCGTTCAGCCGCTGTTCGAACTCGCCGCTGCGGTTGCCGCCGAACACCAGGTGAGTGTGGCAGTCAACAAAGCCGGGGGTGATGATGCCGCCGTTGAATTTCACCGTTTCGTCCGCGATCAGGCCGGGCGGCAGCGCCGCATGTTCGCCAATCCAGACGATCTTGCCGTCGCGTACGGCGATCGCGCCGTCGGTCAGGGTGTGATAGTTGCCGTCGCGCATGGTGACGATATCGGCGCCGTGCCACAGGCTGTCACAGTGAATCTCAGACGTCATTGCTTTCCTCCGCCGGAGCCGCAGCTCCCACATGGTTGTATATACAATTAAAAACAACCTAACGCATTCACCGGGATGTCACAAGAGGCGGGAGAGATTTTGTTATCAGGATGTGATCGACAGCGGAGATGCGGGCGCAGGGCGCGCCCGCCGGGGATCAGACTTCGCTGGTGAAGCGGCCGAACAGTTGATAACGGCTGCCGGGGTACAGCAGCCTGGCCGAGGTCACCACGGTTTTGCCGGACCAGGTGCGGCGGTGGATCAGCAGGCCGGGTTCGTGGTCTTCCAGCTGCAGCAGCTCGCTTTCGCGCCGGGTGGGGATCACCGCTTCGACGATGTGTTCGCCGGCGGTCAGCGGCGCGGCCTGCGTCAGATAGGTGTAAGGCGTGACGCGGTCGAAATCCTGCTTCAGGTAATCCGGCGCCACCAGCGGGTTGACGCAGCGGTCTTCCACCTGCACCGGCACGTCATTTTCGTAATGCACGATCTGCGAGTAGAACAGCCGTTGGCCGGGTTGAATGCCCAGCGCCGTCGCCTCTTCCTCGCTGGCCGGGCGGGCCTTCAGCTCGAGGATCTTGCTGCTGTGGCGATGACCGCGCGCGGCGATCTCATCGGCGATGTTGTGCACTTCCAGCAGCGCGGTATGCGCCTTGGCTTCGGCGACGAAGGTGCCGACGCCCTGCATGCGGATCAAAAAACCTTCGCTGGTCAGCTCGCGCAACGCGCGGTTGATGGTCATGCGGCTGACGCCCAGTTCCGCCACCAGTTCACTTTCGGAGGGCACGCGCTGGTGCGGTTGCCAATGCCCCGCACGAATTTGATTCACGATCGCCTGTTTGACCCGTTGGTAGATCGGGGCGGGGGCATCGCTCATTGCAGCCGCCAGTTGTAACACGGTCTGTTGTTCAGCCACGACGTTAACCTCGTCAAATAAAAAAATAATAACACCAGTTTACTGTTGATGTCGGCGTATGTATATGTATATACAACTAGTGACCGTCGCGCCAGAAACTTGCCGGCGACCGCCAAAAATTCCTGAATGCGCGCCATCGCCGCGCCTCATTCGCCGTTACATCAACCGTGGAATACTGCCATGCCTGCTTATTTTGCCCCACGCGCTTTGCTCCCTGAGGGCTGGGCGCATAACGTCCGGCTGGACGTCGATGCGCAAGGTTATCTGACTCAAGTTACCGCCAACGCTGAGCCGCAAGGCTGCATTCGGCTGCATGGCGATGCGGTGCCGGGCATGCCGAACCTGCACTCCCACGCCTTTCAGCGCGCGATGGCCGGGTTGGCGGAAGTGGCGGGCAACCCGCAGGACAGCTTCTGGACCTGGCGCGATCTGATGTACCGCCTGGTGCAGCGCCTGACGCCGGAGCAGGTGGAGGTAGTCGCCCGTCAACTGTATATCGAAATGCTCAAGGGCGGATATACCCAGGTGGCCGAATTCCACTACCTGCATCACGACGCCGACGGCAAGCCTTACGCCGATCGCGGTGAGATGACCGGCCGCCTCAGCGAGGCCGCGCATCAGGCCGGCATCGGCATGACTATGCTGCCAGTGCTGTACAGCTACGCCGGTTTTGGCGCCCAGCCGGCCCAGCCGGGGCAGAAACGGTTTATCCAGGATGCCGAAAGCTATCTGCATCAGCAGCAGGTGATTGCCCGTCAGCTGGCGGATCGCCCGTTGCAGAACCAGGGGCTGTGCTTCCACTCGCTGCGTGCGGTGGAGCTGGGGCAGATGCAGCAGATTTTGGCCGCGTCGGATCGCACCTTGCCGGTGCATATTCATATCGCCGAGCAGCAAAAAGAGGTGAACGACTGTCTGGCGTGGAGCGGACAGCGCCCGGTGGCCTGGCTGTATGACCACCTGCCGGTCGATCAGCGCTGGTGTCTGGTGCACGCCACCCATCTGGATCGCGACGAGCTGGAAGCGCTGGCGCGCAGCCGCGCGGTGGCCGGCCTGTGCCTGACCACCGAAGCCAACCTCGGCGACGGCATTTTCCCTGGCGACGCTTACCTGCAGCAGCAGGGGCGCTGGGGCATCGGTTCCGACAGCCACGTTTCGCTCAACGTGGTGGAAGAGCTGCGCTGGTTTGAATACGGCCAGCGGCTGCGCGATCAGCGTCGCAATCGCCTGACGACACCGGAACAGTCGGCGGTGGGCGATGTGCTGTACCTGCAGGCGCTGCAGGGCGGTGCGCAGGCGTGCGGCGCGCCGATCGGCCGGTTGCAGAGCGGCTATCGCGCCGACTGGCTGGTGCTGGACGGCGACGATCCGTATCTGGCGGCGGCGCCGGACGCCTCGATCCTCAATCGCTGGCTGTTCGCCGGCGGCAAGGAGCAAATTCGCGACGTGTTCGTCGGTGGCCGGCAGGTGATCGAGCAGGGGCGGCACGCGCTGCAACAGCAGAGCAGCGCAGAGTTCCTGCAGGTGCTGAAAACCTTTCAGCAGGAGGCGTAATGAGCCTGACCCGTTTTAACTTCGCCGCGCTGCCGGTCAGCCCGTGGCGCAACGGCGGTGGGGAAACCCGTGAAATCGTCAGCTGGCCGCCGGGCGAGCCGGATTTCGACTGGCGCGCCAGTATCGCCACCATCGCGCAGGACGGGCCGTTTTCCGCCTTTGCGGGCATCGATCGTTCGATAACGTTGCTGGAAGGCGACGGCGTGCGGCTGTTCAGCGCCGGGCATATCGACCATCAGTTGGCGCGTATCGGGGAGCCGTTCGCCTTTTCCGGCGACGTGGCGCTGGAAGCGACGCTGCTGGGTGGCGCCAGTCAGGATTTCAACATCATGACACGCCGCGGCCGGCAGGCGGCCGAGGTGCTGCGCAGCACGGTGCCCGTCACCCTGTCACCCAACCGGGCGGGCGTGCTGTATGTGCTGAGCGGTGTTTGGTCGCTGCCGGAGGGCGGAGAACTGCGGGCGCGCGAGGGTGTCTGGTGGACGGCGGCGGGCGGCGAAGTGGCGCCGCTGACGGCCGACGGCGCGATCCTGTGGGCGAACATCACAGCCTGCTAACGCAGAGTAGAGTCCTGCGCCCGGTTATGGGATTATTCACTTTTCCCCATTAATCATAAAGAAGGGCGCATGGCTTCGCTGAAAGACGTCGCAAAACTTGCCGGAGTCTCGTTGATGACGGTGTCCCGCGCCATCAATGAACCCGGCAAGCTGCGGCCGGAAACTTATCACCGCGTCAAACAGGCTATCGACGAGTTGGACTACGTGCCGGATCTGTCGGCGCGGCGTATTCGCGGTGATGGAAATCGCGTACAGACGCTCGGCGTGCTGGCGCTGGACACCGCCACGACGCCGTTCTCGGTGGAAATGATCCTGTCGATTGAGAAAACCGCGCGCGAGCGCGGCTGGAACAGCTTCGTCGTCAACCTGTTTGCCGACGACAACGCCGAACAGACTGTCGATCTGCTGTTGGCGCATCGACCGGATGGGGTGATATTCACCACGATGGGGCTGCGTGAGGTGACGCTACCGGCCAAACTGCTGGACAAAAAGCTGGTGTTGGCCAACTGCGTCAGCCCGGCGCATGCGATCGCCAGCTACATTCCTGATGATGAGCAAGGGCAGTATGACGCTACGTGCACGCTGATCGCCAAAGGCTATCGCGCGCCATTGTGCATTCATTTACCGGCGGATACGCTGGCGGCGGGCCTGCGCCGCCGCGGTCTGGAACGCGCCTGGCGCGAAGCGGGGCGCGATGTTGAACAGCTGCAGCAGTATCATCTCGATCTGAGCGCCGGCGATCAAAGCTATCGCGACTGCGTCGCGTTGCTGGAGCGGCATTTCTCAGCAGAACGGCGCGATTGCGATGTCGTGGTGTGCGGAAACGATCGGATAGCGTTTCTGGTGTATCAGGTATTGCTGGCGCAAGGATGGCGAATACCGCAACAGGTGGCGGTGCTGGGTTACGACAATATGGTCGGCACCGGCGAGCTGTTCCTGCCGGCATTGACGACGGTGCAGCTGCCGCATTACGAGTTGGGCCGCCTTGCGGCGTTGCATGTGATTGAGCGGCGGGAACAGCGTGATACGGTGAAAGTGCCTTGCCCGCTGTTGGAGCGTGGTTCGCTGTAGCCACACCGGGCGCGTTGCTGCGCGCCCGGTGCTCATTCCCATTATCCCCAGATGCTTGCCAACTGCCATCCCGTGGTGGGCTCGAACCGCGCCCGGCCGCCTTCGGCGAACAGGCTGAGACGGCGATCGCCCGCCGTCGGATAGATGCGGCTGGTCAGGCAGGCCTGTCCCTGATTAACGAAGATCTCCAGCGATGAGCGGTCAATAAAGATCCGCAGCGACAGGATGTCACCCCCCGGTAGCGGCACACTGCGGCAGGTGCACAGCGCCGGGTGTTCATCAACACGCTCCAGCACCAGTCGGTGTGACTGATTGTCGACGAACAGCCGCGCCGCACTCCCAATGGCCAGCCCGTACCGCTCAGCGTCGCTGTCGGCCGGTCTCAACGTCAGGATGAGCTCCTGCATATCGTTCGCCAGCGGCAGATGCTGATTGGTCAGCGTCTGCGCCAAAAACGTGTGTGACTCTCGGCGCAGCGCCGTCAGTTCACGCGCCGGGCTCATGCGGACGCTGCCGTCGGCGGCCAGCGTCAGTTCGCGCGGCAGCGTGAGGGCGCCGGCCCAGCGGTGCGCTTTGCTGGGCATCGGTGATTCCCACATATCCATCCAGGCAAACAGCAGCCGACGACCGTCGGCGGCGGTGAAGGTCTGCGGCGCATAGAAATCGTGGCCGGCATCCAACTCACAGAAGGGCTGGGTCACCGTAAAGTCGCTATCAGGCCGCCAGTGGCCAAGCAGATAGCCGCTCTGGAAGCGATTGCGGTAGCGGTAGCCCTGCGCCACCAGCCCTTGCGGCGAGAACAGCAACAGGTGTTGTTCCCCCAGCGGGAAGAAATCCGGGCATTCCCACATATAGCCCTGATGCGCCGTTTGCGCGCCGGCCAGCACCCGATCGAAGCGCCAGGCGCGCAGGTCGGCAGAGCGGTACAGGCGCACCTGGCCCAGGCCGTTTTCTTTGGCGCCGACCACCAGCCACCATTCGCCGTTTTCGCACCAGACTTTCGGATCGCGAAAATGCTGAATGCCGTCCGGCGGGGCCAGTACCGGCCCGTGTTTGATGAAGCGTATGCCGTCTTCGCTGGTGGCCAGACATTGCACTTCCCGCACCTGGCTGTCGTCACCGGGTTCGCCCAGCCACACGTGGCCGGTGTAAATCAGCGTCAGCACACCGTTGTCATCTACGGCGCAGCCGGAAAAGCAACCGTCTTTGTCATAGGGCGCATCGGGTGCCAGGGCGATGGGCTGATGCTGCCAGCGTATCAGGTCGCGGCTGGTCGCGTGCCCCCAGTGCATGGGGCCCCAGTGTTCGCTATAGGGGTGATGCTGGAAGAAGGCATGATAGACGCCGTCAATACAGATCAGGCCGTTGGGATCGTTGATCCAGCCGGCGGGCGGCGCGAGATGGAACTGCGGGTAGTAATCGTCTCGGCGCTCTGCACGCAGGGCTTCGACCGCATGGTCGGCTTGAGCTAAGGCAGTGTTCATTGGACAGACTCACTTGATTTAATGGCGGATTGAAAGGGGGCTACGCTGGCGGAACGTTCGCCGCGCAGCAGGAAACAGGAGACAAGCGTCGTGGCGGCGACCGCGCAGCCCATCAGCAGATAGGTGTCGGCAAAGCCGATGCGGTCATAACCGTAGCCCGCCAGCGGCGACAGGAAGCTGGCCATCACCTGGGTGATGAACTGGAAGCCTACCAGGTACAGTGTGGAGGAGAGTCGGCTGTCAAAGCGGCTCGCGATGTATTTGAAGATAGCGATCAGCAGGATTGGCAATTCTACGGCGTGCAGCAGTTTCATGGCGGAGATCATCAGGGCGCCGCTGACTAAGCCGGAACCGAACATGCGCAGCGCCATCACGCCACCGGCCAGCAACAGCCCCTGTTTGGCGCCGATGCGGTTCACCAGCAGCGGCGCCAGGAACATGCCGCCGGCCTCGAGGAAGACCTGCAGCGAGTTGAGAAAACCGTACATCTCGTTGCCCTGTGCGCGAGAAGCGAACTGTGAAGCGAAGTAGACCGAAAATTGCTGATCGAAAACGTTGTATACGCTGATCCCCAGCACAAACACCACCAGTGCCCAGAAGCCGGGCATGCGCAGCAGCGCCAGCGCGTCCTGCAGCCGCAGGTTTTCCGGTTTGCCGAACGCCAGGCCGGCCATGGCGTTCGGCTTCAGCTCGCGTACCTGGCTGAGCAGCACCAGGAACACCACGGCGGCGGCGGAGGCCAGCCAGAAATTGATGTTCGGATTGATATTGAAGATAAAACCGGCCACAAAGGTGGCGCTGGCCCAGCCGAGCGAGCCCCACATGCGGGCGCGGCCGAATTCGAAACCGCTGATGCGGCTGACTCGCTCGGTATAAGATTCCAGCGCGCCGATACCGGCGAAGAAGGTCGCGCCGATGAACACCCCGCCGACCAAAGCGCCGAGCGGCAGGCTGCTCGCCAGCAGCGGGGCGTAAACGTAGATAAAGAACGGGCCGGTCAGCAGCAGCATCACGCCGAGAAACTGCAGCAGGTGTTTGCGCAGCCCAAGTTTATCCTGAATAAACCCGTACAGCGGCTGGGCGCACAGCGCCACCAACGAGATAGCGGAGAAGATCAGGCCGGTCTCGGCGCCTTTCAGGCCGATCTTCTGATTCAGCCACAGCGAGATCAGCGAAAAGCTGGAAGACCAGGTGAAGAAAAAGAAGAACAGCAGGCCGCTGAGCAGCACGTAATATTTTTTAGTTTCGCGGTTCATGGGTAGGGCCCCGGTGAGTGAAGTTAGCTCTATTGTTAACGTTAACTCGCGAAGGGATGAAGCGGCCAGATATCACGCATGAGATGTTAATCACAAAAGTTAACGTTAACATTTGTGCCTTGTGATCGAGGTCACGAGTTGGCAAGGGGGCGATGTGCCCCCGGAGGATTAACGTTCGTTAAGTGAGCGCAGATGATCGTCGCGGCGCAGCGTCATCAGCGCAAACAGGCTGACCACCGAGGTGGCGACCACGTAGTAGGCGGGAATGTCGATATTACCGGTCTGTTTGATGAGGCCGGTGATAATCAGCCCGGCCGAGCCGGAAAACACCGCATTGGACAGCGAGTAAGCCAGCCCCAAACCGGTATAGCGCACCCGGGTCGGGAACATCTCCGCCAGCATCGCCGGGCCGGGGCCGGCCAGCAGGCCGACTACGGCGCCGGCGACCATCACTGCCAGCCCTTTGGCCCACAGTGAACTCTGCGCATCCTGCAACAGGTGCAGCAGCGGGAAGGTGAACAGGATCACCGCCGCCACCGCCGTCAGCATCACCGTTTTACGCCCCAGTTTGTCGCTGATGATGCCCGCCGGCAGAATGGTCAGGGCGAAGCCGACGTTGGCCAGCACCGTCGCCACCAGCGCCTGCTGGAAGGTGGCGTGCAACGAGGTTTGCAAATAGGAAGGCATCACCACCAGGAAGGTATAGCCGGCGGCCGACCAGCCCATCATGCGGCCGATGCCGATCAATATGGTTTTCGCCACGCCGCCCAAGCTCGCCTCCTGCGGTGCGGCGCTGTGTTCCGCGGCCTGTTGCGCCTGGGTAAACGTGGGCGTCTCTTCGAGCTTGAGCCGCAGCCACAGCGCCACAGCGCCCATCGGCAGCGCCAGCAGGAAGGGAATGCGCCAGCCCCAGTCATGCAGCTGCTGCACGCTGAGCAGCGCGGCCAGCAGCGCCACCAGCCCGGCCCCGGCCAGCAGGCCGAGCGCGACGGTCAACGATTGCCAGGCGCCGAACAGCCCGCGTTTGCCCTTCGGGGCGAATTCGGTCATCAGTGATACGGCGCCGCCGAATTCGCCGCCGGCGAACAGCCCCTGAAACATGCGCAGCAGCGTCAGCAGCAGCGGGGCGGCGACGCCGATCGAGGCATAGGTCGGCATGACGCCGATCAGTGCGGTGGCCAGCGTCATCAACAACAGAACCGCAATCAGCGTCGGGCGACGGCCGATGCGATCGCCGATGCGGCCGAAGATCACCGCGCCGATCGGCCGGCAGAAAAACGCCAGCGCGAAGGCGGCGTAGGTGAGGATCAGGCTGGTGACTTCATTTTCACCCTGCAGCGTGAAAAAATTGGCGGCGATGACGGTAGCCAGGAACCCGTACACCCCGAACTCATACCATTCGATAAAGTTGCCAACCGAGCCGGCTAGCAACGCCTGACGCGAACGGCGCGCGTCGAGAGTCTGTTGATTCATCCCCGTTCCCATACATTTGAATTATTGTTCGTCAGTTCTAAATTTATACGACAAAACAATCAATTGATTTCAGCGGGAACTGTGAGGCGCTCAGCGCATGCCGTCGATATGCCACCATTCGGGGCAAACATCGGCGAACGCGTGCGAGACCGGGCGCAGCTCCGGCAGATCGGCCCGATCGAAGCTGCCGGTGCTCAACGCCACCGTCGGCTCGTCGTCGATCGCCCCCAGCGTGCTGCCGCAGCGCGGGCAAAAGGCGCGGCTGGAATAGGGGGAAGAGCGGTAGAGCGTGGGCATGCCGCCCGGGCCGTTCCACTCGACGGCCTGACGCGGAAATTCGACCCAGCAGAGCGTCGGTGCACCGGAGTGGCGCCGGCAAAATTCGCAGGAACAGCTGTGTGGGTTACCGGGCAGGCCGTGCACCTGAAAGCGAATATGTCCGCACAGGCAGCCGCCGCTATAGCCTGGATTTTCCATGAGTTCTCCGTCATAAACGCGGGAATGGCGATGAAAATCACTATAGCGGCATCGCGAAAAAATAACAGGCCCCGTCGGTGGCTTACCAGAGTAACGGCGCCGGCTCGCGGCCGTTTTCGGCATAGTACAGCGACGGCAGGAACTGTGCCAGATAGCTGAACTCGTTGTAGCAGTGGCGCATCAGGTTAAACCCGATGTCGTCCGAGAGTTCGTCGTGGGCGTTGGCGCAGGCTTTACCCAGCAGGAAACGGCTGCGCAGCACGCACCCGTACGGCGTATCGCGCGCCAGATGCAGCATCTCGCCGTCGCAGGGATCGCCGTTGTCATCCAACGCCACCTGATCGCCGAAGCCGATGCGCGCACACACGGCGGCGGAGAGCGCCTGCGCATCACGCGCCTGGCGCAGCGGCTGCGGCGCGAAGAAGTCCTCGGCGGCGTGAAACTTGAGGCGTGCCGCGACCGGCGGCAGTTCCGCCAGCCATTCGACCGCTTCGATGCTGGCGCCGACGTAGCTTTCCCCTTTTTTCCAATGGCGATCCCAGCCGCGATGTTCGACGTGATCGTGCGGGTGCCACCAGTTGATGTGCTGCGTGTTCTCAAAGAAGGTGAACCACCAGTCCAGCATGCGCCCCTTGCAGCCGTGCAGATCGGTACGGACCGCGACGGTCAGCAAACCGTCAGCGCTGCGACTCAGCCCCATCTCCAGCCGCAGCGGTTCAGGTTTGAGCAACTCGTTGATATCGTTAACGCCCCAGGGCGCCAGCAAGGAGGGATGTGTCATAATGGGTTCCTGTTTTATTTTTGAAACGAATTGTGTTTCCAAAATAAAACTATGCCGCTATGCTGAGTCTGTCAATGCTTGTGAGGAATAAATATGGCGAACCCGAATGAAGAACCGCCGCGCGCTCGCGGCCGGCCGGCCACGCCGGAAACGGCGCTGCGCGCCGCGCTGGCGCAAGCGACGCTGGCGTTGCTGCTCGACGGCGGCTATGCCGCAGCAACGGTGGACGCGGTGGCGAAACGCGCCGGGGTGGCTAAAAAAACCCTGTATCGCTTTGCGGCCAATCGCGACGAACTGGTCGCGCAGGCGGTGAGCGGCTGGACCGAGGCGTTTCAGCCGGCCTTCGCCCAGGATGCCGGGCAACGGGCGGCGGTGGCGCCGCTGTTGGAAAAGGGGCTGAAGGCCATCGCGCAGCAGGTATTGAGCGCCGAGGCGGTAGGGATGTTTCGGCTGCTGCAAAGCGAGTTTCCGGGGCGCGAGGCGCTGCTGGACAGCTATCAGCGCAACGGCATTCAGCGCGGCCGGGCGACGGTGGCGGACTGGCTGCAGCGCCAGCAGCAGTGCGGCTGGCTGCGTGCGCGCGACTGGGCGCAAACCAGCGACTTGCTGTTGGCGATGACCATCGCCGAACCGCTACGGCAGATGACGCTGGGACTGTTGCCGCCGGGCAGCGCGATCGACGAGCGCATCGCGGCGGCGGTGGCGCTGGTGATGCCGGGTTTGCTGGCGGAAGCGTGAATACAAAAAAGGGCCGACGAATCGGCCCTTGAACAACAGGATGCAAAACGTCTGCGTTACAGCTTCGGCCCAGCGTTCACCAGCTTTTCGCCCGCCGGGGTGACGGTATATTTGGCGAAGTTATCGATAAAGCGCTGGGCCAGATCCTGCGCTTTCTCCTGCCACAGCGATTCGTCGGCGTAGGTTTTGCGCGGATCGAGAATCGACGGATCGACGCCCGGCAGTGCGGTCGGCACTGCCAGCCCGAAGATCGGCAGCGTGAAGGTCTCGGCCTGCTCAATGTCGCCATTCAGAATAGCGTCGATAATGCCGCGCGTATCTTTGATAGAAATACGTTTGCCGCTGCCGTTCCAGCCGGTGTTGACCAGGTAAGCCTGGGCGCCGGCGGCCTCCATGCGTTTCACCAGCACTTCGGCGTATTGCGTCGGGTGCAGCGTCAGGAACGCGGCGCCGAAGCAGGCGGAGAAGGTCGGCGTCGGGGCGGTGATGCCGCGCTCGGTGCCGGCCAGCTTGGCGGTGAAGCCGGACAGGAAGTGGTATTGGGTCTGCTCCGGCGTCAGGCGCGATACCGGCGGCAGTACGCCGAAGGCGTCGGCGGTCAGGAAGATGATCTTGCGCGCATGGCCGGCTTTGGACACCGGTTTGACGATGTTCTCGATGTGATAAATCGGATAGGAGACGCGGGTGTTCTCGGTTTTGCTGGCGTCGTCGAAGTCGATGCTGCCGTCGGCCCGTACGGTGACGTTTTCCAGCAGCGCATCGCGGCGGATCGCCTGATAGATTTCCGGCTCCGCCTGCGGCGACAGCTTGATGGTCTTGGCGTAGCAGCCGCCTTCGAAGTTGAACACGCCGTCGTCGTCCCAGCCGTGCTCGTCATCGCCGATAAGCTGGCGTTTCGGATCGGTGGAGAGGGTGGTTTTGCCGGTGCCGGACAGCCCGAAGAACACCGCCACGTCGCCTTGCTCGCCGACGTTGGCCGAGCAGTGCATCGAGGCGATGCCCTTCAGCGGCAGCAGGTAGTTCATGATCGAGAACAGGCCTTTTTTCATTTCGCCGCCGTACCAGGTGCCGCCGATCAGCTGCATGCGTTCCGTCAGGTTGAAGGCGACGAAGTTCTCCGAATGCAGCCCTTGCTGCTGCCAGTCCGGGTTGGTGCATTTGGCGCCGTTCATTACCACGAAGTCCGGCTCGAAGTCCGCCAGTTCGGCGTCGCTCGGGCGAATAAACATGTTTTTCACGAAGTGCGCCTGCCAGGCCACCTCGGTAATGAAGCGCACTTTCAGGCGCGTGTCGGCGTTGGCGCCGCAGAACGCGTCCACCACGAACAAACGCTTGCCGGAGAGCTGGTTGCCCACCAGCGTCTTCAGATGCTGCCAGACTTCCGGCGAGAGCGGCTGGTTGTCGTTCTTGCCGGTGCCGTTGTCCGACCACCAGACGGTATCGCGCGTGGTGTCGTCGCGCACGATGTATTTGTCCTTCGGCGAACGGCCGGTGAACTCACCGGTCGCGACGTTGACCGCACCCAGTTGGGTGAGGGTGCCGCGTTCCAGCGGCGGCAGGTCGGCGCGGGTCTCTTCGGCGAACAGCAATTCATAGCTAGGGTTATAGACGATATCGGCGGCCTGATGGATGCCGTAGCGAGCGAGAGTTTGTGGGGTAACAGCGCGTGAAGACATATTCTACTTCCTTAATGAGTCATATTATGCCTCTTTCCCGAGCGGTGCCGCGCGCAGGATTAAGGTTCGGATCAAGCTGACCGGATTCAGCTACTGCGTTTCCGGTTCTTTATTAATAAATCAGGGGGCTTTTTCGCCCTCCTATAGCATAGCAGCGAATTTAAACCTGCTTACTTTAATTACAAAATGCTGACGATAATTAATTAAAACCAACCTTGGCGGAGGGTCACAATATTGAATTCCGTCGGTGTAATTTAGTTTTGCATTTTTATTTTTTATCATATCTTCAGGGCTGTCTACTGTTTTATTTCTTATTAGAAAAAGCGAAATCCACAATAGGATTTTTCGTAATCATTTGTTTTTGCTTGGCAATGGCGGGATGTTGCGCCAGGTGAATCTAACCGTACTGTACGCTTGTCAGCAGGGTGAATAATGAAACAGATAAATGCAGAACTGGCCTGTGATAAAAATACGGCATCGTCCGAATCCTCAGGATTAATTAATCAACTTCGTCAAATGGATATCGGCGCGGTACCGATCGCGTTGTTTATCACGATTTGCGCCATCGTGGCGATTTCCGCCTATGCCAACTTCCTGCCGAAAAATATGATCGGCGGCCTGGCAGTGATAATGACGCTGGGCTTTGCGCTGGCTCAGTTGGGAAAAAGCATTCCCGTGCTGCGCGATATCGGCGGGCCGGCCATTCTGTGTTTGATGGTGCCCTCGGTGCTGGTCTATTTCAATGTCTTCCAGCCCAACGTTATGGGCACCGTCCATCTGCTGATGAAAGACGCCAACCTGCTTTATTTCGTCATCGCCAGTCTGGTGGTCGGCAGCATTCTCGGCATGAACCGGGTGATCCTGATCCAGGGGATGATTCGCATGTTCGTGCCGCTGGTGGTGGGTACGATCACGGCGGTGATCACCGGGCTGCTGGTGGGCAAGCTGTTCGGCTTTACCTTCTATCACACCTTCTTCTTCATCATCGTGCCAATCATCGGTGGCGGCATCGGCGAGGGGATTTTACCGCTGTCGCTGGCCTATTCGGCGATCCTGGGCTCGACGCCGGACGTCTATGTCGCGCAGCTGGCGCCGGCGGCGGTGCTGGGTAACATCTTCGCCATCGTGACCGCCGGGGTGTTGGCGCGTATCGGCATGCAGCGCAAGGCGCTGAGCGGCGACGGCATGCTGATCCGTTCGGCGCAGGAGAACGCGATGTTCGCCATCAAGGAGCAAAGCGGCAACGTCGATTTCCAACTGATGGGCGGCGGGCTGCTGGTGATCTGCGCCTTCTTTATCGTCGGCGGCCTGTTCGAACACATCGTGCATATTCCCGGCCCGGTGCTGATGATCCTGTTCGCGGTGCTGTGCAAGTACTGCCGGGTGATCCCGGCCTCGATGGAAACCGGCGCGCACAGTTTCTACAAGTTCGTCTCCACGGCGCTGGTGTGGCCGCTGATGATCGGTCTGGGCATGCTGTACGTGCCGCTGGAAAGCGTGGTGGCAGTGTTCTCGGTCGGTTATGTGGTGGTCTGCGGCTCGGTGGTGCTGTCGATGGGGCTGGTCAGTTTCCTGATTGCGCCTTACCTGAAGATGTTCCCGGTGGAGGCGGCAATCGTCACCTGTTGTCACAGTGGCCTGGGCGGCACCGGCGATGTGGCGATCCTGTCGGCGTCGAACCGTATGGGGCTGATGCCATTCGCCCAAATCGCCACGCGCATTGGCGGCGCTTCCACGGTCATTGGCGCGACGCTGTTGCTCGGTTGGTTAGTCTGAGTCCAGAGTTTCTTATGGATAACCGGGGTTGGATTGCCCCGGTTTTTTTATGCTTTTTTCCGCTCATCGTGATAATGCTGATGATTATCTTGAAAATCATTCGTATGGCGCAAATGCATAGTCGGACTTTATCTGAGAAAATTCTGTACTCGACGAAAATGTGTCTATTCTTTTCTCTTAAGGGATTATCGTTCTCATTCAGAGTGCCGAGGGAAGGCGCCACCGCATTACCGATATCCCCGTATTGATTCAACACCGGGCCGCTGCCGTTCAGGCAATCCGCCAGTTGGGGCATCCCCCCGATTGAATTGACGAATATGGAGATAAGGTTATGTCATCAAGCAATGCTTCCGTTAAGGCCGAAGGCGTATTAGCCCTGTTGGGCGCTTATAAACCCGATGAAGACGACACCATTACCGTGCTTCATCCGTCGAAAACGTTCGAAAACGCCGGCCTGGAGCTGGTGCGCGGCGATCGCAGTTGGCACGACAAGGGCGTGACCGACACGCCGGTCTCTCTGACCTACAGCTTCTGGGAAAAGGCGCCGGGCAACATGTCGAGCATGGGCATCAGCGGCTTCAGCAGCTTTAACGCCGAACAGCGCGAGCAGGCTAAACTGTCGCTGCAGTCATGGTCAGACGTGGCTAACATCACCTTCACCGAAACCAGCAACACCGCCGCTGCCAACATCAAATTCGGCCTGTTCGACTACAGCTCGCGCGGCTCCTATGCCTTTGCGTATAACCCGGACACCTCGCCTTCGGTCGCCGGGCAAACCTGGTATAACGCCAAGAACCATACCTTCGTCAACAACCAGATCCATGAGAACGAGTACGGTCGCCAGACCTTCACCCATGAAATCGGCCATGCGCTGGGGTTGCAGCATCCGGGCGACTATAACGCCGCGCCGGGCGTCAGCATCACCTACGCTAAAGACGCGACCTACTTTGAGGACAGCCGCGCGCACAGCCTGATGAGCTATTTCAGCGAAAGTAACACCGGGCAGGACTTTAAAGGCGCGTACTCTTCCGGGCCGTTGCTCAACGACATCACGGCGATCCAGCATTTCTACGGTGCCAACATGAACACCCGCACCGGCGATACGGTTTACGGATTCAATTCCAACACCGATCGCGACTTCCTCACCGCCACCGGCGCGCAGGACAAGATAATTTTCACCGCCTGGGATGCCGGCGGCAACGACACCTTCGACTTCTCCGGCTTCGGTCAAAATCAGCGCATCAACCTGAATGAAAAGGCGTTCTCGGACGTCGGTGGCCTGAAAGGCAATGTGTCTATCGCCGCAGGCGTGACGATTGAAAATGCCATCGGCGGGTCGGGTAACGATGTGCTGGTCGGGAACGCCGCCGATAACGTGCTCAAGGGCGGCGCGGGCGATGACGTGCTGTACGGCGGCAAAGGGGCGGATCAGCTGTGGGGCGGTGCCGGCAAGGACACCTTCGTCTACTTTGCGGCGGATGAGTCGACGGCGGCGGCGCCGGATTGGATCCGCGACTTCGTGCGCGGCGAGGACAAGATCGATCTGACGTTGTTCAACACCGGCAGCGCCGACGGCATCCGCTTCGTCGATCAGTTCAGCGGCAAGGCGGGCGAGGCGAAGCTGAGCTACGATGAGCAAAATCACGTCAGCGATGTGGCGATCAACCTGGGCGGCGCCTTTGACGGCAACGACTTCCTGGTGAAAGTGGTGGGGCAGCCGCTGGATGCCGGCGATTTCGTGTTGGCGTAATGCAGGCAACAAAAATAGGGCGTTTTGGGCAAAAACCCGACAATTCCTATTAATTACGTCATATTAGCGTGACATAGTAGCGCGCAGAAGGCCGGGCTTGCATACCTCGGGCTTCTGTCGAATCGCCAACCTTTTCGGTTGGCGATTCATTTTCCGCCTTTCAGCATGTTGATGGCGGCGCCGAGTAGGATGCGCCGTTCGATATCGTTGCTGTCCGCCAACTGCCGCGCCAGATGTTTTTCCAGCGTTTCCACCGACAGCGCTTCACCGCGATGGCGCAGCTGCATCACGCCGTCGCCGATCAGGCGTGCGACCTCATCCCATACGGGTTTAATCTCCTGTTCCGAGAACGTCATGGTCTACACCTCGGTGGGTTGATTTTTGCCCAATGTAACAGCTGAACTGCGGCTTCGCTACCCGCCGCCTAAAACAGGAAGCATAAAAAACAAGCCATCAGTATTTCTTCTGGTTTTTACGCTCAATACTGACGGTGTCGAAAAGCAGGAGAAAACATCATGAACTGGGTCGAAACCTTGGCGGAGTACTACCGCCTGAGCCGCACGGGTGAAACGCAGCATTGGCTGTGTCGCCGCTGGTTGCTTCAGGGGGAGGCGCGTTTGGCCTATTTGCAGGAGTTGCTGGAGCCGACCGCGCCACGGCGGCGATGAACAGGGCGCCGGCGTTCGGCCGGTGTCGTCTCGCGGCATTAACCGAAGGCGATCGCCGCCCAACGCAACAGCAGCAACGCCAGGCAGATCAGCAGCAGCACCACGACCATTTTACTGAGCTTGTTGCCCATGCGTTTTGTTGCCACGTTGCGCCCCTTTTAGCTGAAATACCACCCGCCGGCGAGGGTGATGAGGACAAGCGTCACTAACGCGACGCCGTTGAGTAAATCGCTGAAGGTATCGTCAGCATCGATGTCATTTTGCTGCATGTGACCGCCTGGCAGTCGCCATTGGGTGAATAATGTTCACAGTATGCGCCCGGCAGCGCGGCAGGCACAGCGAAGAAAGGTAAAAACGCGTAAAAGTGGCGCTGGCAAAACGCGCAGTCGCGCTTGGGACGGATGCAGACGGCCGGCAATACGTTGTACTATCCTGTCTGCATTGATGCATTTTTCCTAAAGGTATAATCATGGCGACGGCAATTCCGCAGAAATACGAGCACCTTGAGCGCTGGGCGTTCGGCGATACCGAGCAGCAGGCCGATGAAGTCGTGCAATTGATCCTCAATGGCACCAAAACGGCCACCTGTTCTAACCTGGACGGCGAAGGGATCCCACAGGCCGGCGATCTGTTCCTGGTGGTGGACGGCAAGGGTGAGCCGGTTTGCGCAGTCGAGTTGACCGCGGTGGAAATGAAAACTTACGATCAGGTTGATGAAGCGCACGCCTTTGCCGAAGGCGAGGGCGATCGCTCGCTGGCGCACTGGCGCAAAGAGCTGCAGCGCTTCTTCGAAGAGTATGACCTGTTCTCGCCGGACATGACGCTGGTGCTGATGAATTTCAAAGTCGTCGACAAATTTTAATCTTATGCGCGCCGTTCCCTACGAGTGCCAGTGGGCGAGCCCGGAGCTGGCCGCCGATCTGATCGCCGGCCGCGCGACGCTGGCGCAAGACGAAAATTGGGCGCGCAGCGGCGCCCGCGATCGGGCAGAGTACGTCGAGTGGGCCAACCACGTGTGCGGCATGGCCTGCCTGAAAATGGTGCTGGGCCACCGCGACGGCGAAGCGCCGCCGCTGCTGGAGCTGGCGCGCCGCAGCCTGCCCTACGGCGCCTATGTACGCGAAGGTGAGCGGATAAAGGGGCTGATTTATGCGCCGTTCGTCGAGTATGTGCGCGAGCAGTTCGCGCTGCAAGCGGAGGTGAAGGTGGGGCTAGAGGCCGCCGAGGTGCCGGCGCTGCTTCATGAATGCCGCTACTTTATCGCCTCGGTGCATCCCTCCATTCGCCGGCCGGAGAGTACGCCGCCGCAGCGGGGCGGGCATCTGGTGCTGATCACCGCCGCCGATGCGCAAAGCGTGATCTTCCACAATCCTTCGGGCGACAGCCCGGCGACGCGGGAGCGGGTGCACCTGCCGCTCAGCCGCTTCGCCCCTTTCTTTGCCGGCCGCGGCATCGCCATCGCATAAAAAAACGCGCTGTTTCCGATGAAAACAGCGCGTCGTCAGCAGTTCTGATGCATTTTCATGCCAGCCGCATCACCCAGGCGTCCGCTTGCCGATCGTAGTGTTGCTTGTACAGCAGCGACTGTTTGCCGTCGAGGATGGCCGGGATGCTGGTATGTTCATCCCAGCCGTCCAGCTGCATGCACAGATCCGGATCGGACTTGCAGGGAATGCTCAGGGTGCCGGTGCGGTCGGCGCCGGCGTGAAGATGCGCGTCATCGACCTCGAAGCTGCCAATTTTTACGACGGTTTTGCTCATGGGAACTCCTTGCTCAATGGTGTGGTAGGAGGTTAGACCAGTTTAGCCATTGGTAAGAGCATAGCCAAATGAGCAAAAAATGCCACATAAAAATTACATTTTGGAAACAATTTCCACGCCGGCAAAACACAACGCCTAGTACTCCACCACAAAACTGAGCGTGTCCTGATAGCTGCCGACCGCCACTTCCGTCTGCGCCGCATTGACCGCCGCCTTATACGGGATGCTTTGCGCCAGGCCGGTGCCGGCGCCGCTCTGTTTGTTGGTGCTATCCCAAACGGTCGTCGTATTAGGCAAGTAAATCTGGTACTGCATGAAATTACTGGTACCGCTTTTCATGCGTCGCCAACCGGAAACCGGGTTATTGCCGTTGGTGAAATAGGTGTTGTATCCCTCGGTTTTGGTGCAGGTCAGGGTGATGCTCTGATTGACAGGATTGAACTGCCCGACCAACGCCATGCTGCCGAAGTTGACGTTGGGCGCGGTGCCGATCAGGCAGTCTTTGGTGATGGTGACGCTGACGCTGACCGTGCTGGGTTTGTCGACGCCGTCCCACCAAACGCACAGGCCGAGCACGCCCAGGCCGCAAATATGGTAATTCCAGATCAGGTTGATGCTGTCGGTATAGGTGCCTGCGCGCACGTTGGCGCCGGCGGTGGTTTTGATATACAGCGGAAAGTTGACGTTGGAGGAAATCAGGATCAGCGACAGCAGGTTCAGCGAGCTGTAGTCGATGGTTTGGCCGATGCTGTAAGGATATTGGTAGTTGGCGTCGGGGTAGATCAGGTAAGCGATTTTATCGCCGGAACCGTCGGTGTTGGCAACCGCCATATTGTTGGTGGTGGAGGCGATCTTGACCGTGACGGTGTTTTGCGTGAGCAAATTGAGGCCGAGGCCGGTGCAGTTGAGGCCGGCGGTGCCCTGGGCGTTGATCTGCCCATTGTAGACCACGAAAGAGCTGCTCCCCGGTAAGGTGACGGTGCCGTTGGTGGTGGCGCAGTCGGCGAATGCGCGCTGACAGAGCAGCAGCGAAAGGGTTAACAATAAGGCTTTCAATCCCCGAAACATAGTGACTCTCCGTCGTTGAATTAGCGGCAGACAACCGGGCCGACGCGCTGGATGCCCTGAGGCTTCGCCAGACTGAATTCCGCCTGGCACGGCGGGCCGCCGTCGGCCGGGATCACGCTCAGGCGATTGTGTTGTTGCACCGGGTCGATATAGGTCATGCCATCCCAACCGACATAGCTTTGCTGATGGCCGCCAACCACCGCCACCTGGCTGCCGTTGGCCAGCGGTTTGCCTTGCTCGTCAACCAGTTCGACGTCGGCGGCGGAGATGGGTTGGATGGGGAACTCGACCAGAAAACCGCTGTGATCGCGAATGGCGACGGTTTTTTCCACCGTCGGCAGCGCGACGTCGGCGGGCAGGCTGAGCGGATCAATCTGGAATTTCGCATGGTAGTAAGAGGTGACGGTCGGCACCAGTAAATAGCCCTGGGCATCGGTCTTGCCGATCGGCTGGTTCTCATAGCTCACCGGAATGTCGGCGTATCCTTGCGTGGACACCAGCGCAAAGGCATCGTTGATGGTGTTGGTGGCGTACACGCCGCCGTTCATCGCCACCAGCGAACCGCTGATTTCTCCCCAGTGGTTGGTTTCATCACGGGTACCGTATACGCCCGCTCGGGCTTCGAGCCTGCGGGTGCGCCAGGTCAGATCCGCCTGGCGGTAATCGCCGCCGCTCGGGTTATTGGCGTAGGCCAGATTCCAACCGAAACCGCCATCAGTCGGCGCGGCGCGGCTGTAGCTGACGCGTTCGCTCCAGCGGTTGTTGTTGTCGCGCGCGGCGCTGAAGCTGGCGGTACCCCAACTGTCGAACGGAATGGAGAGCTGCAGTTGGGCACTGTAACCGCTGCTGCCGATTTCCCGGTTCAGCGAGGCGTACAGGCTGCTGTTGCGCCAAAGCGACACACTGTAGGACAGGTTCATCAGGCGAGTTCGTTGGGCGATGGCGTCGCGTACGTCAAAATAACCGGCGCCGAGGCTGCCGAGCCGGCCCAGGCTGACGCTGCCGGTCAATTGATCGGTGCGGCGGCTCAGACGGTAGTCGCTTTTATACACGGAAATGTCGCCAAAATCGGCGCTGCGCAGGATACGTTGCGCGTTGAGGCTGAAGCGTGAGTTGCTGTAGGTGTAGCCAAAACTGCTCTGATCGCCGTGGTTGCCGGTGTAGCGATAGACGGGCTGGGGATCCGGCTGTTGCAACGGCCTGCCGGTCAGCGGGTCATAATACGTGGGGGATTGTATCGGCCGGCCACCGTTAAACGCTTCGTCGCCGGCCTGGCTGACGCTGTAGGACGCGTTGAAAACCCCCCATTGTCCGACGCGAATGTCGGCGCCGCCGCCGCCGACCGCCAATTCGGCTGCGCCTTCGGCGCGTCCTTCCAGGGTTAACCAATCAGTGACGCCGTAACGTAAACTGGCGCTGCCTACCCATTGCCCGTAATCGGCAGAATTCAACCCGTAGTTGCGCCGCAGCAAACCGGTGGAAATGCTGAAATCGCTCATGCCGGTCTGCAGCAGGTTGCTGGCCACGTAGAACGGCACCGTGGTGCTGACCTGACGGCCGAGGGCGTCGGTGGTGACGACCGTGGCCTGACCCGCGCCGTTAATGTAGGGCACGCTGTTGAGGGTAAACGGCCCGGGATTGATGTTGGTGGTGCTGTTTTTATAGCTGTTGATGTATAAATCGACGCTGCTGGGCAATGCTGCCTGGCCGGAAAATTGCGGTAGCGGATAGGTGATAAGATCCGGGCGTACCGCGAAATTGCGCGCCAATTGCAAGCCGCCGATGCGCACGGCGCTGCTCCAGGGGAGCGAGCCGGTGGTTAAGTCACCGGCGATCACACTCAGCATCCGCTGGTCATCGTTGAAGCGCCAGTAGCTGTCGTATCGAATATAGCGGCCGCCATCGTCGTTTGGCCCGCCGTTAAACCCGCTGCGGTAGATGCCGGTGTTGGCGATGACGCCGAAACCGTCGAACAGCCGCTGTTCGCTCCACGCCGACAGGTAGCCTGGTCGGCCATTGCCGTTGCTTTGGCTGGCATAGATGTCGTAGTTAAACAGCAAACCCAGGCTGCTTTGCGCCGGCAAGCGTTGCAGCGGTGAATGGGCGCCGATGGTTTGCTGCGGCAACCAGTCGTTGGGCACGTTGATCAGCAACTGCTGGCTCTCGCCGCTGTAGCTGACATCCACCTTCTCCAGCCGATCGACGGCGATGTCTTTCGCCTGTTTATCCGCTACCGGCAGCCCGGCGTCGAGCAGTTGCTGGGGCGTCATGTAGTAATGGCCGCCGCGATAGTTGACTGGCACGACGTTGCCGGTTTGGCGCCCGTTGACGACCGGCTCCAGATACAGCGTGGTGTCCGGCATGCTGACGGCACTGGGCGGTGGGGGCAGATCGTCGCCGAACGCAAACGGCAGCCAGCCGCCGGCCGCCATGCTCAGCATGGCAAACGCCAGCGGCTTGAGGTTGAAACGCCGCGTCGATAGCCTCTCTATCGGCTGCACCTGGGCCTCAATAAGACGGAATGGCTACGGGCTGTTTGTTGTCATTGACCGTGGCCATCAGCTTGCCGCTGCTGAAACCGCCGGCGGGCGGCAAAGCGAAGCGCATCTGTGAACCGGGCAGCACGTATCCCATCAGGCCGGGATTTAGGCTGCGCCCTTGCAGCGTCACTTTCGAGATTCGGGCATGCACTGCGCCTTGATTTCGCACCTCCAGCCAGCGTTCGCTGCTTTGCTGCTGTAAACGATAGCTGAGCTTGGGTTGGCTGGCGGTCGCGTAATCGCGCGGTTTTTCGCTGTCCTGTTTGGTCCAAATCCCCTTGCCGCTGACGAACAGCGGCACCGAGTAGCGCATCTGGAATTTCAGCCCCATCTCTGCACCGCCGGGGGCGGCATCCGATGATTGTTCTTTCACCGGCACTTCATCGACCAAAATGCGATAGGCGCGCTCCTGTTCCGCCGCCGGCGCCGACTGTTTGATCAGGCGTATCAGCTGGCGTTTGCCTGGCGCGATCGACGCCACCGGCGGACTGGCGATCACGTCGCTTTGGTTGCTGTAATCGTCTTTGCCGGCGGTTTGCTTCCAACCCAACACGCGAATTTGCATATAGACCGGTTTGCTGTCGCGATTTTCAAGCCACAGCGCGGTGGCCTGTTGTTGATCTTCAATCACTGGATCGATCGGCCAAATGAGAATGGAAGCCGCGGCCAGGGCGTGCTGTTGGCTTGCCAGGAGCAAGGCTGCCGTTAACGGCAGACGGAAGGGTATGCGCATAACTCAATCCTTATTGCAAAAAAACTTAATAAGTGACCGTCAACAAGACCGTATCGCTGTAAACGCCACTGGTGGGCAGGGTACTGGTCGAAAACAGACGGGCGTAAACCTTGATTTCTTGCGTGCTACCGGTGGCGGCGACGGTCTGCGCCGCGCCGCCGTTAGCGCCATCGCCCCAAAGGGTGGCGTAGTTGCTGTCTTGATAAAGTTGATACAGCAGCGTTTCCGACGTGATAGCGTTTTGTAATTTTCTGCCGCCGGCGATGGATCCGGTCACGTGATTGCCGACGCCGAGGGCCAGCGTGACGCTCAGCCCCGGGTTGCAGCGAAACAGCACCGAACCGGCGCCGCTGCTGGAGACGACGCTGACTGCGTTGCTCAGTGAGGACAACTGGCCGAAGTTCAGGGTGCCGAAGGTGGTCACGTCACTGACGCCGCTGCCCAATACGCAGCCTTTAACCACGGTTGCATTGACGGTGAACGGCTGGCTTTTGGTTAAGTCGTTGACGCCGGTATCGCTTTGGGCCGGGGAAAGCGGCAGGCAGAACAGCAAACCGCAAATTGAAGCGCGCATCGTCATTACCAATTGATCGTGACCTGTACCGTATCGGTGTAGCTGCCTGTCGGAGGTGTGGATTGCGCCGGAATCATGCCATAGACCGGCAGCCAGTTGTCCGAACCGTTGGCGGTTTGTGACACGCCCGTCAGATTATCCCAAATGGTGCTGTGGGCGGCGTTGGTATACAGGTTGTAATTCACCCGTTGGCCGGCCGCGCTTTGCAGGTAGCGGGCAGCGGTATTGCCGCTTTGCCCGCCGCCAAGCAGAACGCTGTAGCTGGTGCCGTTGGTGCATTTCACCCGAATGGCGCCGGCGTTTTGTTGCCCGGCGACGCTGGTTGCGGTGCTGAGAAAATACAGCGTGCCGAAATTCAGCGTGCCGAAGCTGACATTGCCGCCTGAGCTGCTGCCGGCCTCACAGGCGCTGAGCAAGGTCGCGCTGACGCCGAGGGTCGCGGTTTTACTGTCGGCCTGCGCCAACAGGCTGCACGCCCATAATCCGCAGCAGCAAAGCGCGCGCCGCACCGTTACCAGGTGACCGTCATCGTGACGGTGTCGTTATAGGTGTCTGCCGCCGGGGTAGAACCGGCCGCCGGGACGCGGCCATACACGATCAGCGGAACGGCGGCGCCGGTGCCGGTGCCGGTCCGCGCGTTGGCGCCGCTGCCCCAGGCGGTGGTGCGTGCGGCATCCTGGTACAGGTTATAGCTGATGAAGGCACCTGCCGTGCTGGCCATGCGGCGTTGGGTGCCTGAAGTGACATGGAGCCCGTTGTCCAGCGCCACCGTGTAGTCTGTGCCGGTAGTGCAGGTCAATGACAGCGTACCGGCCCCCCCTGCGCCGGTGGCGCTGGCGTCGATGATGTTGGCCAGTGAAGAGTAAGTACCGAAGCTGATGGAGCCGAAGTCGTTGACGGAACCGCTGCTGCTGCCGCCCCCCACGACGCAACCGGCGCCGATGGTCAGCGTCACGCCTAACGTGCCTTGAATGGTGCCTGCTGCGTTAGCCGCGCCGTTGGCGCACAGCAGGGTTGCTACCGAGGTCAATGCCATCAGAGTTTTTTTCATCTTATATTCCTTGCCGTATGAGAGAAAGCCCGCAAAGACGCCACCCAGAGGTGAGTTGAACGTATTCATTTAGCTGCACTTTAATTAATAGAATAAGAATCGGGAATTGTCTTGATGAAAACGAGAAACTTTTTATTCTCATTCCCCCGGTTGACGGGGCTTGTAGGCGAGGTATACCGATAAAGTGAAATGATTAGAATAATAACGAACGGCGATGGGAATATTATTAGCGTTATTTTATTGCCGGGGAATTTCATTCCCCGGCGCGGTATCGTTTACAGGTGGAAATCCAGCACGCCGTCGCGCACCAGTTCGCGCGGCAGGTTATTCTTTATGCGGCTGCCGATGCGTTTGGCGATGCCCAGCGGTTGCCCCTGATAGGTGACGATGCACTCGTCGCCCGCCGGCGGCTGCTCAGGGTAGAGATCGCGGCCGTGATACCACTCCTGGGCCAGCGCGGCGTCCAGCTCGAAATGCTGTTTGCCGCCGGCACCCGCGAGGGCGATCGCCGCTTCGTGCTGCCAACGGAAACCTTTCGGGAAGCGCTCCGCCAGCTTGAGGCCGATACGCGAGAAGCGCACTTTGCCAAACAGCGGCTCCAGCTCGGCCGGGAAGAGCCAGATTTCCTTGTCGCGCTCCCACAGTCGGCTGTCATCGCCCCAGGTTAAGCCGGATGCGGCGGCGGCTTGGGCGACCAGCGCCGCCTCTTTGCCGGATAGCGGGCTGAACGGGAATTTACCGACTTTATAGGTCGGCTTCGCCAACGGCGCCACGGCGTGTTTTTTACGCAGGCGGGCGACGAAAAACCCTTCGCTGTCGTAAATCTGCGGGAAGACGTGCAGGAAGCCTTCGGCGGTCAACGCCTTGTCGGCGCCGGGGAATAGCTCACCCAGCGGCTCGACGCTGACTGCGTCGCCATAGGTATCCAGCAGCCAGCGCACCACCTGCTGATTTTCCTGCGTATTGAGCGTGCAGGTGGAATAAACCATCACGCCGCCCGGTGCCAGCGCATGAAACGCGCTGTCGATCAGCTCGCGCTGGGTGGCGGCGATCTCGGCGACGCTGTCCGGCGACCAGTTGCTCATGGCGTCCGGATCCTTGCGCACCACACCTTCACCGGAACAGGGGGCGTCGAGCAGAATGGCGTCGAAACTCTCCGGCAGTGCAGCGCCGAACACCCGGCCATCGAAATGGGTCAGCGCGGTGTTCTTCACGCCGCAGCGGCTGATATTGGCGTGCAGCACTTTCACCCGGCTGGCGGAGTATTCGTTGGCGACGATGCCGCCCTGGTTGCCCATCAACGCGGCGATCTGGGTGGTTTTGGAGCCCGGCGCCGCCGCCACGTCCAGCACTCGAGTAGGCGCCGCGTCGCCCGAGAACAGCGCGCTGACCGGCAACATCGAGCTGGCCTCCTGAATATAGAACAGACCGCTCAGGTGTTCGGCGGCGCTGCCTAATCGCAGCTCTTCATCGTCGCGCTCGATCCAGAACCCTTCCGCGCACCAGGGAATGGGCTCCAATCGCCAGTCGTAATCCTGCACCAGCGCCAGGAAGTCGGCGACGCTGATTTTCAGCGTGTTGACGCGCAGACTGCGGCGCAGGGGGCGCTGGCAAGCGGCGATAAAATCGTCCATCGCCAGCTCGGCGGGCATGATGGCGCGGGTGGCGTCGAGGAAAGCGGAGGGCAGAAAAACGGCGGTGGATTTGGCCACGGGGCGAACTCTCAGGGTGCAATAAAGACAAGGGCGAGAGTTTATCACAAAGCGGAAAAAAACAGGGCCCGGCATTGCCGGGCCCTGAGGAAAACGCGAAAGTTAATCGCGCGGAATGGCGGTGCCCCAGGTTTTCCAGTCCTTCGGCTCTTCCGGATTCAGCAGGAAGTGCTTGTTCGGCGTGGCTTTCGGCGCCAGCGGAATAGTCGGCGGGGTGGCGAAGGCGATACCGCCGCGGATGAACTGCTGGAAGGTGCCGCTCTTGATCACGCCGCCGGTCAGGCCGAACTGCAGGTTGTAACCCGAAGCCAGCCAGAACACGCTGTTGTTGCGCACCAGATGTTGATACTTCTTGCTGATGCGCAGCGCGACGTGCACCCGGTCTGACATGGCGCCGAGGTAGAAACCGGTGATGGTGCCGACCTCTACGCCGCGGAACAGCACCGGCGTGCCGATCTGCAGCGAGCCGGTTTCGGCGGCGTCGAGCACGACGCTCAGGCCGTCGAGATAGCGCGAGTCGGTGATGCTGGCCTGCTGCAGTTCGAAAGTGCGCAGCTCGCGGCCGCGCCCCGGCTCCACGTTGATATAAGGCTGGAGCAGGGTATCGAGGTTGCTGACGCCGGCGGCGGAGATCTCCGGCGACACGATCGAGAAGCGGCTGCCGAGGCGCGCGAAGGT
The DNA here is from genome assembly GCF_052168655.1 of Serratia sp. CY47280. Lineage (NCBI taxonomy): Bacteria > Pseudomonadati > Pseudomonadota > Gammaproteobacteria > Enterobacterales > Yersiniaceae > Serratia > Serratia sp. CY47280. The sequence continues at coordinate 259,101 of NZ_JBJNMG010000001.1, forward strand.
CTGCACGTATTCCGGATACAGCACCGCTTTAGCCAACACTTCGTTGCGCTCCGGCGCCAGCTGCAGCGACTCCACCTGGCCGACGTCGATGCCGAGGTAACGCAGCGGCATGCCCGCCGACAGCTTGCTGGCGTCGTAGGTTTTCAGCGTGATTTGGCTGCCCACCGCGCGAGCGGCGGTTTCGCTGGCGTAGAGCACGCGGTTGGCGCCCTTGTTCAGCGTCACGCCCTGTAGATTATCGAAGCTGATGGCGCCTTTCAGCGCGCGGTTGAGCGGGGAGGCCTGCACCGTCAGGCCGCTGCCGTTGAGCTGCACTTTGGCGCCGCCTTCGGCCCAGAAGATGCTTTCGCGAGTCAGCAACTTGCGGTATTCCGGGCTGATGTAGACGTCCACCTCAAACTCGTTGGCCTTCGGCCGGACGTTGACGATCTCGCCCACCTGGAATTTGCGGTACAGCACCACCGAGCCGGCCTGCACGTCCGGCAGGCTGGTGGCGCTGAGGGTCAGGGTGGTAGAAGGGGCGTTGCCGACGATGCCTTCCTCGGCTTTTTCGCTGTTGGCGTATAGCGGGTACTGGCCGCCTGGTTCCCCTTTGCTGCCGGGGATAATGCGCACGCCGCCGTCCACCCATTCCTGGGCGCTGGCGCCGAGCACTTCCATACCGTCAATGCCCAGCTTGACGTCGAGACGGCTGTTGACCACGAATTTGCTGTCTTTATGCAGCAGGCCGCGGTACTGCGCGTCGATGGCGGCGGTGAACACCACGCCGCCGGCGGTCAAGGTGCGGCTCAGGATTTGGCCGACTTTCACGCCGTGCACCACCAGCGGCTGCCCGACGTCGATGCCGTAGCTTTGCGGCGCATTCAGCGTGACGGTCAGCACACCCGGCTGTTGCAACAGCGTTTCGCTGCTGTCCAGCACGTTGAAGCGCTGCTGCGGTTCGCCTTCACCCGGCACCAGTTCCAGCGTGGTGCCGGTCAGCAGTTGGCTGAGCTTGGCGTCGTTGAGGCTGATGCGCGGGCTGCGCATCACGATGCGGGTGCCGCTGCGCATCAGATCGACCACCGAAGGATCGATGGTCAGTTCACCGATGACTTTGCTGTCCTGTTGCAACGTCAGCTTGGTCAGGGTGCCGACCTGCAGTCCCTGGTACATCAGCGGCGTGCGGTTTTCACTCAGGCTGTTGCCGCTCGGCAGATCCAGCAAAATATTGACGCCGCGCTGGCTGTGGGCCAGATCCGGATACAGGGTATAGCTTTGATCGCCCTTGGCCTGCTGGCCATCGGCCGGCGAATCGAAGGCGATGGCGCCGTTGACCAGCGCCGCCAGGCTCTCCATTTGCACCGTGGCGCCGGACAGGCTGAAATCGCCCTTGAAGCCGGAGACATTCCAGAAGCGGCTGTTGCTCTTCACCAGGTTGGCGAAGCGGCGGTCGATCAGCACGTCGATGGTCACGCCCTTGTTGCCTTCGCTGATGGTGTAGTCATACACCTTGCCGACTGGGATTTTACGGTAATAGACCAGCGAGCCGCTGTTGAGCGAACCCAGGTCGTCGGCATGCAGGTGAATCATCAGTTCGCCGGTGTTCAGGCGGTACTTCGGCTGGGTATCGAGCGCGGTGAAGTGGGTTTGCTCCTTGCCGCTGCCGGGCATCATGCCGATATAGTTACCGCCGACCAGCGCATCGAGCCCGGATACCCCGGCCAGCGAGGCCTTGGGCGTCACTAGCCAGAACTGGGTGCCTTCGCGCAGCGAGTCTTCCAGATCGCTTTTGATGCTGGCTTCCACCACGATGCTGCGTAAATCTTTGCTCAGGCTGATTTTTTGCACCGTGCCGACCTCAACGCCCTGGTAGCGCACCGGCGTGCGGCCGGCGACGATGCCTGCCGCTGATTGGAAATCGATGGTGACGGTGGTGCCGCGCTCCTGGAAATTGTTATAGACCAGCCACCCGGCGATCAGCAGGGCGATGAACGGCAGTAACCAGAACGGTGAAATGCGGCGTTTGTTCTTGACCCGCGCTTCAGTCGGTGTAGTCGGCGTTTCCTGTTGCATGTGCATCCCAAATCAATCGGCTATCGAGCCATTCAACGGCAAGAATAGTCAAAATGACCGCCGAGCCAAAGTAAAACGCGGCCGGTCCCATAGTAAAAGATAACAGTTGATCGCGATTTACCAGCGACATCATCAAGGCGATAACGAACAGATCGAGCATCGACCAACGGCCGATCCAGGTGACCAGGCGCAGCAGACGAATGCGCGTCTTCAGGCTGTGCGAGGTTTTGAAGTGGATGCTCAGCAACAGCATGATCAGCACGATCACCTTGGTGAAGGGCACCAGCACGCTGGCGATGAACACGATAGCGGCGATCGGCACGTTGCCGGAGGTGGCCAATGAGACCACGCCGGAGAAAATGGTGTCTTCCAGCCGTGTGCCGTTGGCGTAAATGATGGAAATCGGCAGCAGGTTGGCCGGTATCAGCAGGATCATCGCGGCGATCAGCGCCGCCCAGGTTTTCTGCAGGCTGTAGGGCTGGCGATGGCACATCGGCACATGGCAACGCGGGCAGCGGCCGCGCGCGTCGGGATAGCCGGTATAGTGGCAGGACAGACAGATGTGCAGCGCCGTCGGCGGGCCTTCCGGCTGTTCCTGCGGATAGTAGCGCTCCCACAGCTGCTCCAGGTTGACGTGGATCAGCGTCAGGATGCTCAGCACCGTGAGCGACAGGTAAGCGATCAGCGCGCTGCCGGGCTGGATGTCGGCGTAATCCTGCACTTTGATCGCCGCCACCGCCATGCCGATCAGATAAATGTCCAGCATTACCCACTCTTTGAGCCGCTCCAGCATCAGCAGCACCGGGCGCAGGTTCATGCCGAGCGCATGGCCGACGCGCAGGTACAGCAGCGACAGCACCAGCGTCAGCGGGGCGCCGAGGGTGCAAAACGCCACCATGCTGGCGGTGAGCGGATCGCCCTGGCGGCTCATCTGCCAGATGCCCTCCAGCAAACTGGCGTCGATGCGCGTGCCGAGCAGACGAATGCTGATCAGCGGTTCGGTGAAGGCGAACGGCATCAGCAGCAGCATGGCGATCGCCATGGCGGTCAGACGCGTCATCGACCAGTCGCGGCCGTTCACCACCTTGGCGTTGCAGCGCGGGCAATAGGCGGCCTGATTGCCGCTGAGCGGCGGCAGCACGAACAGCAGGTCGCACTCGCAGCAGCGCTGGTGACGCGCTTTGGAAAGGGGAGCGGTGATCGCGTGTATTTTCATTTTTGACAAGTAGCTGCCCTTGAGCCCGCCGGAAGTGTCAGCGTAGCTGAAAAATAAACCGGCCGCGTCACCGGCGATCGGGCGCCGGACGGTAAAACGAGGTAAACCGGGATTCTGAGCGGCAAACATACCCCGAGCGACGGGGTTTTGTGAAGCAACAGATGATTAACCTTGTGGCTATACGCATTTAATGCTTATTTTATAGGGCCTAAGCTTTGGGCTTCTGGCCATCTTCACTGTTTCAATGGTTAACACATGACAAAAGAACAATTCTACGCGGAATTAAAACGTGACCTGAGCGCGTTGCTCGGCGGGGAAACCAACTTTATCGCGGCGCTGTCCAACGCCAGCGCGTTGCTCAATGAGCGTCTGGATGACGTGAACTGGGTCGGTTTCTATCTGATGGAGGGCGACCAGCTGGTGCTGGGGCCGTTCCAGGGCAAGATTGCCTGCGTGCGCATTCCGGTGGGCAAGGGCGTGTGCGGCACGGCGGTGGCGGAAAATCGCGTGCAGCGCGTCGGTGACGTGCATGCGTTTCCGGGCCATATCGCCTGCGATGCGGCCAGCAACGCGGAAATCGTGCTGCCGCTGGCGGTTGGCGGCCGAGCGATCGGCGTTTTGGATATCGACAGCACGGTTTATCAACGCTTCGACGAACAGGATGAAGTGGGCCTGAAAGCAGTGGTGGCGGGGCTTTGTGAGCAACTGGAACAGTGTGACAGTGCGAAATATGTGACTGTAGCGGCAAGTTGATCGACGGTTAACGTGGCAATTACCGATGGCGTCATTATAATGACGCCTGTTCATGCCTGTGGCTTGTTGGCAATACCGTTGTAATCAGGAAATTTCATGGAAAATCAACCTAAGTTGAACTCTAGTAAAGAAGTCATTGCTTTTCTTGCCGAGCGTTTTCCGCTCTGCTTTAGCGCCGAAGGCGAAGCTCGTCCGCTGAAAATCGGTATTTTTCAGGATTTGGTAGAGCGCGTGCAGGGGGAAGAAAATCTCAGCAAAACGCAATTGCGTTCTGCCCTGCGCCTATATACCTCAAGCTGGCGTTATCTGTACGGTGTCAAGGTTGGCGCACAGCGCGTCGATCTGGACGGCAATCCGTGCGGTGAACTTGAGCAGCAGCATGTCGATCATGCTCGCCAGCAGCTTGAAGAAGCCAAAGCGCGCGTTCAGGCACAGCGTGCCGAACAAAACGCCAAAAAACGTGAAGCCGCCGGCGAATCCGCCGATGCCGCTCCGCGCCGTCCGCGTCCAGCCGGTAAAAAGCCCGCTGCACGTCGCGAAGGCGGAGCCGCGCCGGAAAACCGCAAGCCGCGCCCACAAACTCGCCCACAGCCCGCTCGCCAACCTCGTGCAGCCAAAGAGGAAAGCCAGCCGCGTTATGCGCCAGTCACGGATATCTCTAAACTGCAAATTGGCCAGGAAATCAAAGTCAGAGCAGGCAAGAGCGCGATGGATGCTACCGTACTCGAAATCGCTAAAGATGGCGTACGTGTGCAGCTCTCTTCCGGTCTGGCGATGATTGTGCGCGCAGAACACTTGCAGTTCTGATACGGAGGCCAACCCAGGCATGAACAAATTCGTCAGATTAACAGCGATTGCAGGGCTGCTGTGGGCGGGTGTCAGTTACGGCGCGGAAACAGCCAACATCCGCATCGACCAACTGCCCCAACTGCAACAGGAACCCCAGCACGCTACGGTGAGTGAGCGCGTCACCTCGCGCTTCACTCGCTCTCATTACCGCCAGTTCGCCCTCGATGCGGAGTTTTCAGGCAAGATCTTCGATCGCTACCTGAACATGCTGGACTACAACCATAACGTGCTGCTGGCCTCCGACGTGGCGCAGTTCGCCGGCAAACGCAATCAGGTTGGCGAAGAGCTGAAAACCGGCAAGCTGGACACCTTCTACGCGCTGTTCAATCTGGCGCAGAAACGCCGCTTTGAGCGTTACACCTATGCGTTGTCGTTGCTGGACAAGCCGATGAACTTCACCGGCAACGGCACTATCGATCTCGACCGCAGCAAAGCGCCGTGGCCGAAAGACAAGGCCGAGCTGGATAGCCTGTGGGATGCGAAAGTCACGTATGACGAGCTGAACCTCAAGCTGACCGGCAAGACCGACAAAGAAATCCGCGACACGCTGACCAAGCGTTATCAGTTCGCCATCAAGCGCCTGACGCAAAGCAACAGTGAAGACGTCTTCCAGCTGGCGATGAATGCCTTTGCGCATGAAATCGACCCGCACACCAACTATCTGTCTCCGCGCAACACCGAGCAGTTCAACACCGAGATGAGCCTGTCGCTGGAAGGCATCGGCGCGGTGCTGCAGATGGATGACGACTACACCCTGATCAACTCGATGGTGCCGGGCGGACCGGCGGCGAAGAGCAAGGCGATCACCGTAGGCGATCGCATCGTCGGCGTCGGCCAGGCCGGCAAACCGATGGTGGACGTGATCGGCTGGCGCCTGGACGACGTGGTGTCGTTGATCAAAGGGCCGAAGGGCAGCAAGGTGCGCCTTGAGATCCTGCCGGCCGGCAAGGGCACCAAAACCCGCGTGGTCACCTTGACCCGCGAGCGTATCCGCCTGGAAGACCGCGCGGTGAAAATGACCATCAAGACCGTCGGCAAAGAGAAGGTGGCGGTGTTCGACATCCCTGGCTTCTACGTCGGTCTGACCGATGACGTGAAAGTGCAGCTGCAGAAGATGGCCAAGCAGAACGTCAAGAGCGTGATCATCGATCTGCGCACCAACGGCGGCGGCGCGCTGACTGAAGCGGTGTCGCTGTCCGGCCTGTTCATTCCGAGCGGCCCGGTGGTGCAGGTGCGCGACAACAACGGCAAAGTGCGTGAAGACGCCGACACCGACGGCGTGACCTACTACAAAGGCCCGCTGGTGGTGCTGGTCGATCGCTTCAGCGCCTCCGCCTCCGAGATCTTCGCGGCGGCAATGCAGGATTACGGCCGTGCGCTGATCGTCGGCGAACCGACCTTCGGTAAAGGCACCGTGCAGCAGTACCGTTCGCTGAACCGCATCTACGACCAGATGCTGCGCCCTGAGTGGCCAGCGCTTGGCTCGGTGCAGTACACCATTCAGAAGTTCTACCGCGTCAATGGCGGCAGTACCCAGCGCAAGGGCGTGACGCCGGACATTCTGATGCCGACCGGCGTCGATCCGGCGGAAACCGGCGAAGCGTTTGAAGACAACGCCATGCCGTGGGACAGCATCAATGCGGCGACCTACAGCAAGACCGGCGATATGACGCCGTTCGAGCCGGAACTGCTGAAAGATCACCAGCAGCGCATTGCGCAAAATCCAGAGTTCCAGTACATCGCGCAGGATATTGCGCATTACAAGGCGCTGAAGGATAAACGCAACATCGTGTCCCTCAATCTGGCGGTGCGCGAGAAAGAGAACCACGATGACGACGCGACCCGTCTGAAACGCATCAACGAGCGTCTGGAACGCGCGGGCAAGAAGCCGCTGAAATCGCTCGACGATCTGCCGAAGGATTACCAGGAACCGGATCCGTACCTGGATGAATCCGTGCATATCGCGCTGGACCTGGCTCATCTGGAAAAAGATCAGCCCGCTCAGCAGCCAACGCCGGCCAAATAAGGCCGCCTACGGCAGGATGAAAAACGCACCCTCGGGTGCGTTTTTTTATGGCGACGCGAAAGCCGGCTTCCCAGCAGGGTGAAGGGAGGTGGGCTGATGCATCGCCTGACAAATTTAGGGTAAAAAACCCTCCGCCTTACGCAACAATCGTTTACAATTTGCCAAATCCCGGTCGCGTGCCGTTTTTGTAAAGTTTCGTATTTTTAGTAGGTTAATGACGCGCGACTCTTGAAACTGTGACGGATGCCCATACGATCTAGGGTATCTTAGACAGCGTTTTGTTAACATTTATGAGGAAGTAAACAATTTATGATGCGTATAGCTCTGTTCCTGCTCACCAACCTGGCGGTGATGTTGGTTTTCGGGCTGGTGCTCAGCCTGACAGGAATCCAATCCAGTAGCGTTCAGGGCCTGATGATCATGGCCGGTCTGTTCGGCTTCGGCGGCGCTTTCGTGTCGTTGCTGATGTCCAAGTGGATGGCGCTGCGCTCCGTCGGCGGGGAAGTGATTGAACAACCGCGTAACGAAACAGAAAACTGGCTGCTGGAAACGGTACGCCGTCAGTCGCAGCAGGCGGGCATCGCCATGCCGCAGGTCGCTATCTACCACGCGCCGGACATCAACGCCTTCGCTACCGGTGCACGCCGCGACGCCTCGCTGGTCGCCGTCAGCACCGGCCTGCTGCAGAGCATGAGCCGCGACGAAGCGGAAGCAGTCATCGCGCACGAAATCAGCCACGTCGCCAACGGCGATATGGTGACCATGACCCTGATTCAGGGCATCGTGAACACCTTTGTCATCTTCATTTCACGCCTGATCGCGCAGGTCGCCGCCGGTTTCCTCGGCAACCGCGACGGTGATGGCGAAGGGGAAGGCAACGGCAACCCGATGATTTACTTCGCCGTGTCGATGGTGCTGGAACTGGTGTTCGGCATCCTGGCGAGCATCATCACCATGTGGTTCTCGCGTCACCGCGAGTTCTATGCCGACGCAGGCTCTGCCAAACTGGTAGGCCGCGAGAAGATGATCGCCGCCTTGCAGCGCCTGAAAACCAGCTACGAACCGCAGGAAGCGGGCAGCATGATGGCGTTCTGCATCAACGGCAAATCCAAGTCGTTCAGCGAGCTGTTCATGTCGCACCCGCCGCTCGACAAGCGTATCGAAGCGCTGCGTTCCGGCCAGTACCTGAAGTAATCGGCTGAATGAAAGGAAAAACCCCGGCTTGCCGGGGTTTTTTTATGGCATGCCTGAACCGCTTTTTCAGCGGCGGCGGATTCAGCAATGAAATTCGGCGATGAATGGGGTAAAGCGCTTTACCAAAGTTTGCGGGCGTAAATGCCCTGCAGCAGCGCCCGAAGTCCCTGAATCCCACCTGCAAACAGCGTCTTTCGGCCTCTCAGCCTGGGCTGGCGCGGTGCCAGATCACCCGGTGAGAGGGCAAGCCGCATCGGGCCCGGTCACGACCGCCTGTTTGGCTTTGGAAGCGCATGTTATATGCTTTGGCGCAATGACATTTTTCCCTGAGGTCCTATGAAAATCAACCACCTTCCCTTACTCAACGGTGATGAGGTGTCGGCGCGCCTGACCGAGTTGGCTGGCGGTGTCGCCGATGCGGTTGCGGAATTGTTGAACCGGCATGATGACGATGATGAACCGCCGGCTATTCGCTGGCATTCAGGCGATCTGCGCCTGCCGGCATTTTTCCCCGACGAGCACGACGGCCACGATTACGATTACCTGATCGTGGACGGCGATGTGATCGTGGAGGGATGCCTGGCGGTGTCACCGCAGCGAGAGGACGGCGGCATTGTCGTGCTGGGGCGGCTGCAGGCGGATACGCTGATTTGCTGGGGCGGACTGGTCGTGCGTGACGATGTCCGCATACGCCATGCCTATTGCAGCTCAGGAAACGACGGCGCGTTCGTGGTGGGGGGAGACCTGACCGCGCTCACCCTGGTAGAAACGGGGGAGTTTATCCATGTCCATGGCGACCTCGACGCGCGATGTCTCGCTTCGTTGCAGAACTTCGTTCAGGTTGACGGAGAGACGCGCTGTGACTGTCGAATCGACAGCGCGCAGTCTGAAGATCTGATAAAGCGCATGTTCACCCCCGGCCTACTGAAAGCCTTCGAGGGGATGGATCACGACGGCCAACACATTGTTGGCTGGTATCCGGATGACGACGCCTATTTAGCCTGTTTACGACAAGGCCGAAGCCCCTTGAGGCACGGAGACTGACGCCTGGCTTGCAATGCTCACGGCATTGCATCCGACGCGGCCCGGCTCAGGCCGTCCGTCAGTGCTGGCCCCGTCGGTTTTACAATCGATGGGAGCCCGGTTCGTTTACCCGCTATTTCACCTCGCGGCTCGGCTGCGCCGCTTGCGCCGTCGATTGGGTGATGCGCAGGCTGCTGACGGCCGCCGCCAGGGTGGCGAACACCCCAGCCAGGATCAGTGAAGCGTGGGTGCCGGATGTGGGGAACAGGTTGAACATCAGCGCCACCAGCGCAGCCCCCGAGGTTTGCCCCAGCAGGCGCGCGGTGCCCAGCATGCCGCTGGCGCCGCCGCTGCGGTTGCGCGGCGCGGCGGAGATGATGGTGTGGTTGTTGGGCGACTGGAACAGGCCGAAACCGGCGCCGCACAGTATCATGCGCCAGATGATGTCCATATTCGACGGCGCCGCCGGCAGCAGCGCCAGAGAGAACAGTCCGAGCGCGAACACCGCCAGCCCAATGCAGCCCAGCAGGCCGGCGTGCACGCGCTCCACCAGCCGGCCGGCGATCGGCGCCATCACCACGATCGCCAGCGGCCACGGCGTCAGCAGTAGCCCGGTCGCCACCTCGTCGCGGCCCAATGCACTTTGCAGAAAGAACGGCAACGACACCATCGCCAGCATTTGCGCGGCGAACGAACAGATTGAGGTGCCCATCGACAGGGCGAAGATCGGGATGCGCAGCAGGTCGACGGGCAGCAGAGGGAATTCCTGGCGTAACTGACGGCGCACGAACACCGCGCCAATCGCCAGCAGCGCGGCGATCTCGCTGAAGATCAGCGTCAGGCTCTGGCCCTGGGCGAAGCCGCTGATGGCGGTGATCAGCAGGCCGAAGGTCAGCGCGTTCAGCACGGCGCTGGTGGGATCGAAACGGCGGTTATCGCTTTTTTGGCCGTTGGCCGGCAGGAATTTCATCCCCAGCAGCAGCGCGACGATGCCGATCGGCAGGTTGATGGCGAATAGCCATTGCCAGGATGCGACCGACAGGATCGCCGCCGCCACCGTCGGCCCGGCCGCCGAGGAGCAGGCGACGATCAGCGAGTTGATGCCCATGCCGCGGCCGAGAAAACGCTGCGGGTAGATGATGCGGATCAGCGCGGTGTTGACGCTCATGATAGCGGCGGCGCCAAAGCCTTGCAGCACGCGGGCGATGGTCAGCGTGAGCAGCGAGTCGGACAGGGCGCAGAACAGTGAGGTGATGCTGAACACCAGCAACCCGGCCTGGTAGATACGGCGGTAGCCGACCAGATCGCCGAGCGACGCCAGCGACAGCAGAGAGACGGTGATCGCCAACTGATAGGCGTTGACCACCCAGATGGAACTGGCCGGGCTGGCGTTGAGATCGCGAGCGATGGTGGGCAGCGCCACGTTGGCTATCGCGCCGTCGAGCACGGATACGGTAATGCCGAGGGCGATGGCGAGGATCGCCCCATAGCGTTGCGGGACGGGGAGGCCGTCGGAACAAGGACGCATGTTGGTCTCAGCGGTATTTATTCAGGGGAGTATTATCATGCTAATCATATTCGCCTGTGATTGCATGCCCCTTGTCCGCTTAATTGTAAACGGCGGTGAGCGGGCCAACGGTTATCCATTTGGCTTCAATTGCTTAGCGCTCAGCTGCGTTGCGCGCTGCGATCTGTTCCGATTATACTGAAACCCTTGTTTAAATTTCCTGAAACAAAACCGTTAAGTAGGGTATGCACCATGGCTAACGCAGATTCAGACAAGCAACCGGATGCCGTCTCATCCGTGATGAAAGTGTTCGGCATTTTGCAGGCGCTCGGCGATGAGCGCGAGATTGGCATTACCGAACTGTCCCAGCGGGTGATGATGTCTAAAAGCACTGTCTACCGTTTTCTGCAGACCATGAAAGCGCTGGGCTACGTTTCACAGGAGGGCGAGACGGAAAAGTATGCGCTGACGCTCAAGCTGTTCGAGCTGGGCGCCAAATCGTTGCAGAACGTCGATCTGATCCGCAGCGCCGACGTGCAGATGCGCGAATTGTCGAATCTTACCCGCGAGACCATCCACCTCGGCGCTCTGGACGAAGATGGCATCGTCTACATCCACAAGATCGACGCGATGTATAACCTGCGTATGTATTCGCGCATCGGTCGCCGCAACCCGCTGCACAGCACCGCCATCGGTAAAGTGCTGCTGGCCTGGCGCGAGCGGGATGAGGTGGCGCAGATCCTGTCGCAGATTGAGTTTACCCGCAGCACCGAACATACGTTGGCCAGCGCCGCCGAACTGTTGCCGGTACTAGATCGGGTTCGAGCGCAGGGATACGGCGAAGATGCCGAAGAGCAAGAAGCGGGGATCCGCTGCATCGCGGTACCGGTCTTTGACAGGTTCGGGGTAGCGATCGCCGGGCTGAGCATCTCTTTCCCGACGCTGCGCTTTTCCGAAGCTGCGCGGGAGGAGTATGTGGCGTTGCTGCACGTCGCCGCCCGACGCATTTCCGAACAGCAGGGCTATCACGACTACCCGTTCTGACCCTTCGCTTCGAAGAACAAGGCGCCGCCATGGCAGCGCCTTGTTGCTATTTTGCGCCCGGCGTCAGCCGCTGAGCAATCCGCTCCAGTACTAACATCAGCAACAGCGTGGCCGCCACCAGGATCATGGTCAGCGTCGCGCCGTTGGCGATGCTGCCGCGATCGGTCAGGCTAAAAATGGTGACCGGCAGCGTCGCCCAACTCGGCGGGTAGATCATCATGGTCGCGCCCAGCTCCCCCATCGACAGCGACAGGCTGAGCGCGAAGGCGGAGATCATATAGGGGGCGATCATCGGCAGGGTGACGTGGCGCAGGCGAAACAGCGGCGACGCGCCCAGGCTGGCGGCGACGTTCTCGTAGTCGCCAGGTAGCCGGGTCAACCCGGCCATCACGTTGCCGAAGGTAAAGGCGGAAATCAGCACGAAGTGAGCGGCGGGCACGATCAGGAAGGTGCCGTTCATCTGCAGCGGCCCCTGGCTGAACGCCACCAGCATCCCCAAACCGATAGAGACCGAAGGCACCGCGCTGGGAATGAAAAACAGCGTGCCCAGCAGCTGTCGGCCGCGTTCAGGCACGTGGCGCAGCGCCAGCGCCGCCCAGGTACCGCACAGCAGCGCGAACAGGCTGGCGCTGAAACCGATAGCCAGGCTGGCGACCAGCGCGTCCCAGGAGGCGCCGCTGAACGCTTGGCGGAAGTGGTTGAGGGTGAAACCGCTCGGCAGCACGCCGTTCCACTGCTCACTGAGGCTGGACATCAGGATCACCGCCAGCGGCAGGCAGAAGAACAGGGCGAACAGCGTGATCGTCAACGTGCAGGTCAGGGTGCGTCCGGTGCGGGACCAAATCAACATTGTCAGTTCCTCAGCCCGGCGCGCGCCGCGGCGTAGCGGTAAAGGGAGAACAGCCCGAGCGATAGCGCGATATTCACGACGGCGATCGTGCAGGCGACGGCGTAATCCGACTCCAGAATCGCTTTGGAGTAGACCATCATCGGCAGAGTGGTGACGCCCTTGGCGCCGATAAACAGCACGATGCCGAACTCATTGGTGGTCAACAACAGGCACAGGCTGCCGCCGGCCAGCAAGGCCGGCAGCGCGGCCGGCAAAATCACCTGGCGCACCACGCGCCCCGGCCGGGCGCCGAGGATGCTGGCGGCCTCGAGCTGGCTGCGATCGATCTGCGACAATGCTGCCATCAGCGGGCGCATCACCAGCGGCGTAAACACGGTGATTTCCGCCAGGATCACCCCCCAGATGGAGTAAAGAAAGTCTACCGGCGGCAGGGTGAAACCGAAGGACGCCATCAGCGTGCCGTTCAGCAGGCCGGCGGAGCCGTAGATAAAGGTGAAGGCCAGCGTGATCAGGAAGGTCGGCATGGCGATAAAGGTATCGATCACCCGGGCGATCGGTCGGCTGCCGGGGAACGGCGTGAACACCAGCAGCAGCGACAGCAGGGTGCCGAGCACCAGGCAGCCCAGCGTCGCCAGTAGCGCAATCTGCAGCGTGTTGAGCAGGGCGCCGACAAAGCGTCGGGATTCGAACACCTGCTGCAGCGCGGCGGCGCTGAACAGCCCCTGATCGTCGGTAAATGCCTGTTTGACGATCAGCGCCAACGGGTAGAAAAACAGCGTCGCCAGCACCAGCAGCGGCAGCAGGATCCACAGGCGGCGCGGAAAACGCAGCCGCAGGGCCGGGCGAATAAGCGTAGAGTCGATCATGTCAGTCCTCGATCAGTACCGCATCGTCGGGGGCGAAATAGAGCGGCACGCGTTCGCCGATCTGCGGCATCCGGCTGCGATGGGTGGTGACCACGCGCAGAGGATGGCCTTGAACGTCGAACTGCAGGTGCGTCAGTTCCCCCTGCCAGTGAATATCGCGCAGCGTGCCGATGAGGCTGTTGCTGCGCTGGGCGTCGGCATCGAGCGCAATATGCTGCGGCCGGATGCACAGCAGCTTGTCGAAGCCGCGTTGTGCGCCGTAGGTGAAACAGCCGATCACTTTGCCGGCGCAGCTGACGGTGGTCATGCCTTGCCCGGTAGTGGTCTCCAGCGCGGTGGCCGGCAGCAGGTTGGCGCGGCCGAGGAACTCGGCGGCGAAGCGGTTCGTGGGATGATGGTAAAGCGCGCGGGTCTCGCCGTGGGCGATCAGGTGGCCGTCGCGCATGATGCCAATCTTGTCCGCCAGCGTCAGCGCTTCGCCCTGATCGTGGGTGACGTACAGGATGGTCAGGTCAGGCAGTTCGCGGTGCAGGCGGGCGATCTCTTCCACCATGCTGTGGCGAATTTGCGCGTCCAGCGCCGACAGCGGCTCATCCAGTAACAGCACTTTGGGGCGCACCGCGATGGCGCGGGCGATAGCCACCCGCTGCTGCTGGCCGCCGGAAAGCTGGCTGGGATAGCGCTTGGCGTAGGCGGACATGCCGACGATGGCCAGCGCTTCTTCGACGCGCTCGGCGGTGAGGCCGCGCGGCTTGCCTTGCGCGCGCAGGCCGAACGCCACATTGTCTTCGACGCGCATATGCGGAAACAGCGCGTAGTTCTGTACCACCATGCCCAGGCCGCGCTCATAGGGCGGCACGTCGGTGACATCGACGTCACCGATGGCAATACGCCCGGCAGACGGCTGCACGAATCCGGCAATGGCCCGCAGCACGGTGGTTTTGCCCGAGCCTGAGGGGCCGATCAGCGCCAGCACTTCGCCGGGGGCGATGGTGAGCGTCAGGGGTTTCAGCACCTCGGTGCCGCGATACGACACGCTGACGCGGTCGAGCTGAATGCCCGACGGCCCGGCGATGTCCTGGCTGCGATCCCGCGCCTCGGCGCGGGAAGAGAGGGTAGAAGGCATCGTCAGCGTCATTCGGTCACCTGGTGCCAGCGGGAGATATCGGCGGACAGGCTGCTCACCACCTGATTCCAGTCCGGCGCCCAGATGTCCACGCCTTTCAGCGCCGCCTGCGACTGCTTGAAGTTATCGTCGGTCGGGGTGACGTCCTTACGCACCGGCATACCGTAGGAAATGGCGCTGACGCTGCTCTGCGCTTCTTTGCTCAGCAGGAAGTCGATCAGTTTTTTGCCGTTGGCGCTTTGCGGCGCGCCTTGCACCAGGCCGACATAGTAAGGCAGCACCAGCGTGCTGCGCTTGCCGTCCGGCCCGGCCGGCCAGAACACCTTCACGTTCGGGTTGCTGCGCATCTGCGCCAGGTTCATCTGCAGATCGCCGTTGGCCACCAGCAGCTCCCCTTTATTGACCAGCGCGGTCAGCTTGCCGGTGGAGGCCGAAGGGCCGACGTTGTTGCTTTGCAGCTTGCCGAGGTAGTCGAAACCGGCGTCTTTGCTGCCGAAGCTGTGGAACGCCTGCAGCATCACCGCGGTACCGTCACCCGCCTGGCCCGGCGTGGAGTACTGCAGCTTGTTGCGGAACTGCGCGTCCAGCAGCTGTTGGTAGCTGGCGGGCGCCTGCGGCAGCAGTTTGGCGTTATAGATGAAGCTCAGGTAGTTGTTCACCAGCGGCACGAACTGCGGCTGGGCGTTGGCGATCTGCGCCGCATCCTGCGGGGGGAAGTCCTGCAGCAGTTTTTCCGCGGCGGCGCGCTGGATGAACGGTGGCAGCGTCACCAGCACGTCGGCCTGCGGGTTGCTGCGCTCTTTCGACAGCCGCTCGACGATGGCGCCGGAACCGCCTTCGACGTACTGCACCTTGACCCCGGTTGCCTGAGTGAAGGCGTCAAACTGGGTTTGATACCAGCTGTGTTCGCCGTCGTGCAGGCCATCGGCGGAGTAGACGGTCACCACCGCATCGGCGGCCCAGGCCGGCGCGGAGCCGAGTACGATGGCGGTCATCACGACCAGACGAGAAAGTTTCATAGCTTCAGCCTCACTGTTGCGGGTTAATGCGAAACTGGTATACACCAGATATGCGGCCAAGCTAATCGGCGAATATGACAAACAAATGAAAGCGGCAAAATATATTTACCGGCAACGGGGATTGGGCGTGGGAGAGAAAAGGGGGCGGCAGGCGCAGCCCCGATATTCAGGAGATTAAAGCGTATCGACCTCGATGCGCAGGCTGTCGTGGCGCCAGTATTCGATATCGAAATCGAGAATGCGGCCGTGCTGATCGTAATTCAAGCGGCGCAGCAATAAGGCGGGCAGGCCGACCATGGCGCCGAGCGCGTTGGCGGCGCGGTAAGGCAGGGCGGTCGGGTAGAACGACAGGTGCATGTTGCTGTAAATCAAATCGTAATGCTGCTGATAAACCTCGGTCAAGCTGCCGTTGAGATCGTGGCGGAGCAGTTCCGGCACCCGCTGCGGCAGGCAGTGGTTCTCGCAATAGCAGATGGCGCGGCCGTCGGCATAGCGCACGCGGCGCAGCAGATACACCTGATCGAACGGCTCGAGCGCCAGCGGCTGCATCACGTCGAGCGGCACCGTGGTTTTTTCGCCGGACAGCAGCGCGGTGCGCGGCGTGCGCCCTTGCTCCTGGCAGAGGCGGTGGAAGTTGGTGTTCTGCGTCGGATCCAGCCACAGCCGTTCCGGCGTGACGAACCAGCCGCGGCGATCGGCGCGGTAGATGGCGCCGGTGGCTTCCAGCTGCGCCAGGCTCTCGCGAATGGTAACGCGGGTGGTAGAGAAGATGGCGCACAGCTCGCGCTCCGAAGGCAGCTTGTCGCCCGCCTGCAGCGCGCCGCGGGTGATGCGCGCCTGAAGCTGATCCTTGATCTGCAGGTAATGGGGCATATCGCCCTGATGTTCTTTCATTTCATCTCGCTATGGCATCGGCCCGACATTCCGGCACGCGCTTATTATACATAGCCAGATGAATTTTTTGTTTCACCGCGCTTTGTCGTTTGACCGGGGAAGGAATTTGCCGCCACAATGCCCGTAATCTGGTATAGACCAAATAGGTGAATGACATGTCCGATCGTAACTACCTGCTGTTGACCCCTGGTCCGCTGACCACATCGAAAACGGTGAAAGAGGCGATGCTGTATGACAGCTGCACCTGGGATGAAGATTACAACCTGGGCGTGGTGCAGCGCATCCGCCAACGGTTGGTGGCGCTGGCGACGCCGTCCGCCGGTTACACCGCGGTGCTGCTGCAGGGCAGCGGCAGTTTTGCGGTGGAAGGCGTGTTGGGCACGGTCATCGGCCCGCAGGACAAGCTGCTGATCGTCAACAACGGCGCCTATGGGGCGCGAATGATCGAAATGGCGCGGCTGATGGATATTGACCACCACGCTTTCGACTGCGGCGAGGTCAATGAGCCGGACGTGGCGGCGATGGAGGCGGTGCTGAAAAGCGATGCGCGCATCAGCCATATCGCCATGGTGCACTGTGAAACCACCACCGGCATGCTCAACCCGCTGCAGAAGGTCGCCGGTCTGGCGGCGCGCAACGGTAAAACCTTTATCGTTGACGCCATGAGCAGCTTCGGCGGCATTCCGTTGGATGTGGACGCGCTGGGCATCGATTTTCTGATCAGCTCCGCCAACAAATGCATTCAGGGCGTGCCGGGCTTCGCTTTCGTCATCGCCCGCCGCAGCGAGCTGGAGAAATGCGCCGGCCGTTCGCGCTCGCTGTCGCTGGATCTGTATGCCCAGTGGCGCTGTATGGAAGACCAGGCCGGCAAATGGCGCTTTACGTCGCCGACCCACACCGTGCTGGCCTTCGCGCAGGCGCTGAAAGAGCTGGAACACGAGGGCGGTATTGCCGCGCGCCACCACCGCTATCAGACCAATCAGCGTCGGCTGGTGGCGGGCATGCGTGAACTGGGCTTTGAGACCCTGCTGGACGATGCGCTGCACTCGCCGATCATCACCGCGTTCTATTCGCCGAAGGCCGACACTTACCGCTTCGCCGAGTTTTATCAGCGCCTGAAGCAGCAAGGCTTCGTGATTTATCCCGGCAAAGTGTCGCAGAGCGACTGTTTCCGCATCGGCAACATCGGGGAAATTTATCCGCAGGATATCGAACGCTTGCTGGCGGCCGTCGGGCAGGCGATGTACTGGAATCAATAAGGATTAACCATGAAACAGATCAACGCAGTGATCCTCGACTGGGCCGGCACCACGGTGGACTTCGGCTCCTTTGCGCCAACGCAGATTTTTGTCGAGGCGTTCAAGCAAACCTTCGATATCGACATCAGCCTGGCGGAGGCGCGCATTCCGATGGGGCTCGGCAAATGGCAGCACATCGAGGCGCTGGGCAAACTGCCGGCGGTTGACGCGCGCTGGCGGCAGAAGCTGGGCCGCTCGATGAGCCACCAGGATATCGACGCGCTGTATCAGGCGTTTATGCCGCTGCAAATCGCCAAAGTGATCGACTTTGCCGATCCCATCGAGGGCGTGCCGCAGGTGATTGCCGGGCTGCGCGAACAGGGCATCAAAATCGGTTCCTGCTCCGGTTATCCGCGCGCGGTGATGGAGGTGCTGGCGCCGGCCGCCGCGCAGCGCGGCTATGCGCCGGATTATTGGGTCGCCACCGACGATCTTGCGGCCGGCGGCCGACCGGGGCCGTGGATGGCGTTGCA
This sequence comes from Serratia sp. CY47280, assembly GCF_052168655.1. Classification (NCBI taxonomy): domain Bacteria; kingdom Pseudomonadati; phylum Pseudomonadota; class Gammaproteobacteria; order Enterobacterales; family Yersiniaceae; genus Serratia; species Serratia sp. CY47280. The sequence continues at coordinate 277,294 of NZ_JBJNMG010000001.1, forward strand.
GAACGTCATCGCGCTGGGCATCGATGCGGTGGCGCACTGCGTGAAGGTGGATGACGCAGTGCCGGGCATTGCCGAAGGGCTGAACGCCGGGATGTGGAGCGTCGGGCTGGCGCTGTCCGGCAACGAGTTCGGCGCTACCTGGTCGGAGTACCGTCAAATGGCGGCAGGGGAAATAGAGCAGCGCCGCACGGCGGCCGCCGATAAGCTGTACGCGGCGGGCGCGCATTATGTGATAGACACGCTGGCGCAATTACCGGATGTGATCGCCGATATCAACCGGCGGCTGGCGAACGGCGAGCGGCCGTAACGACCGAACGCGGGGCATAAAAAAACCGGGGATAATCCCCGGTTTTTTCGATCTGAGAGGGCGTTAGCTGTGAGCCAATTCGACTTCGTCTTCGCTGTCCATCACGGCTTTGTCGGTTTGCTTCATCAGCTGGCTGGTGATGGTGCCTGCCGCCATGGAGCCGTTGACGTTTAGCGCGGTACGGCCCATGTCGATCAGTGGTTCGACCGAGATCAGCAGCGCGACCAGCGTCACCGGCAAGCCCATCGCCGGCAGTACGATCAGCGCGGCGAAGGTGGCGCCGCCGCCCACGCCCGCCACACCGGCGGAGCTGAGGGTGACGATGCCAACCAGGGTGGCGATCCACACCGGATCCAGCGGGTTGATGCCGACGGTCGGCGCAACCATCACCGCCAGCATCGCCGGGTAGAGACCCGCACAGCCGTTCTGGCCGATGGTGGCGCCGAACGACGCCGAGAAGCTGGCGATGGATTCCGGCACGCCCAGACGACGGGTCTGCGCTTCCACGTTCAATGGAATGCTGGCGGCGCTGGAGCGGCTGGTGAAGGCGAAGGTGATCACCGGCCACACCTTGCGGAAGAACTTCATCGGGTTAACGCCGGTGAAGGCCAGCAGCACAGCGTGCACCACGAACATGATGGCCAGGCCGATGTACGAGGCCACCACGAAGCTGCCGAGCTTGACGATGTCGTGAATGTTGGAACCGGCGACCACTTTGGTCATCAGCGCCAGCACGCCGTACGGCGTCAGCTTCATGACCAGACGCACCAGCTTCATCACCCAGGCCTGCAAGGTGTCGATAGCCACCAGCACGCGCTCGCCTTTCGGCTTGTCGTCTTTCAGCAGCTGCAGCGACGCCACGCCGAGGAAGGTGGCGAAAATCACCACGCTAATGATCGACGTCGGGCTGGCGCCGGTCAGATCGGCGAACGGGTTTTTCGGGATGAACGACAGAACCATCTGCGGCACGGTCAGATCGGCCAGTTTACCCACGTAGTTGGTCTGGATCGCCGTCAGGCGCGCGCTTTCCTGTGCGCCCTGCACAAGGCCTTCGGCGGTCAGGCCGAACAGGTTGGTGACCAGCACGCCCACCAGCGCCGAGATCAGCGTGGTGAACAGCAGCGTGCCGATAGTCAGGACGCTGATTTTGCCCAGAGAAGAGGCGTTATGCAATTTGGCGACCGCGCTCAGGATTGAGGCGAACACCAGCGGCATGACGATCATTTGCAGCAGTTGCACATAGCCGTTGCCGACGATGTTGAACCAGCTGATGGATTCTTTCAGTACCGGGTTGTCGGCGCCGTACACCAGCTGCAGGCCCAGACCGAATACTACGCCGACCACCAGGCCGACCAGCACTTTTTTCGCCAGGCTCCATTGCTTGTGGCGGGTTTGCGCCAGCAGCAAAAGAAGCGCGACAAACACCAGCACGTTAATCACGAGCGGAAGATTCATCCCCAATGTCTCCAATAATCTTTCTTATAAAAACGACTACGCATCACGTATGTCGCGATGTAAATATCGTAACAGTTTGCTGAGTGGCCTACTTATATCCAAATGGAATTTGATATAGCTTTTTGTGTGTTTTTGTTTGTTTTATATACATCAAGATGATGGGTTGGGCGTATTTTTGTGATCAGAGTCTGATATTTCTGATTTGCTCGACATAGGATTGCACCGGCAGGGTGAAATCGCCTTGCCAGCAGATGGCAAACGCCACCAGGCACAGACACAGTACGCGCTCCAGCTGGTTGCCTTTTTGCGAGTTGAGCAGGGGCAGGCGAAAACGCCAGCGGCACGGCCACAGCAGCGGCACGCCGGCGGGCGTGAGCATGTCGGCCAGCAGATGGCTGAAGTAACCGATGATCATGGCGTGCAGCGCGTCGGCCGGGATCGGCCAGCTACGCGGCACGTCCAGCTGAAACAGCGCCATGCCGCCGGCGATCGCCAGCAGGCTGTGGGTGAAACCGCGGTGGCCGAAGGCGCGGGCGATGGGCAGGGCGATCCAGCGCAGGCGCTGGCCCAGTACCGACTTGGGGTGATCGATGTCCGGCAGCAGCGAGGTGAGCAGCGCGGCGGGTATGATGTGCCACCAGTCGCCGGTAGCCAGCTCTGGCGTCACTTCCGCCTTCTTGGCGAAGATCGCGCAAGCGACAGAGAAAATGAGATGTCCTTCCGCGGTCATGCTGTTGCGATTCCGGCTGGTAAACTGTTAATTTATCCAGTATATGGGAAAATTCCCAGTAGTGGAAGCAGTTACCCTGTAACCAATTGTTTATTTTTCCCTGTTTTACAACGGCTTGTTACGGTGCTGCGTAACAAATCATCGATTTTGACTGGCGAGAACAAAAAGCGGGCGATGGGCGATGCATGAAGATGAGAAAAAAGACGGTGGCTTGGCGTGTGGCGGGAGGAAGCGGCGGCCTTGAACCGCGCTGCGTGGCAGTGACAACGCGCCGTGGGCCGTCGCTTTCCCTGCCACCCAGCATAATAACAACAGCATGCCGATTCAATAATAATGAAACGATGTTTCGTTTGTTTTGCGGCACGGATCCCTTTTATGGCGCAGAGCGGAAAGCCAGGGCGCCGATGGCCGGCGCCGCAGGTCAGGCAAAGTGGGCGGGAGTGAGCTGTTCCAGGGTCTCCAGCTTGTGGTCCGCCAGCGCCCAGCGCGGATCGTGACGGTATTCGGCCGCCGGGATGACGATGGAACGCATGCGTGCGGCCTTGGTGGCGATCATGCCGTTAAAGGAGTCTTCCAGCGTGATGCAGCGCAGCGGATCGCTGCCCAGGCGCTCGGCGGCGATCAGGTAGACCTCAGGGTGTGGTTTGCTGTACGGCAGGTATTCGGCGGAAACCAGCTGATCGAAGTAACCTTCAAGATCGAACATCTTCAGCACCTGCTGTTGCATGTGCAGCGGCGAGGCGGAGGCGAGGCCAATGTTCAGCCCCTGGCTGCGGCACAGCTCCAGCGCCTGCTGAACGCCCGGCAGCAGCGGGCGCGTCTCGTGCACCAGCTCGATGGCGCGCTCGATAATCCGCGCCGACACCTCATCGAGCGAAACCCCTTGCCACGGCATCGCCTGGTACCACATCTTCACCACCAGATCGATGCGCAACCCCAGCGTGTCCGGCAGCTTGTGACGGTCGGACAGATCCAAACCCAGCGCGCCGAAGATATCCAGCTCGGCCTGCAGCCATAGCGGTTCCGAGTCGATCAACAAGCCGTCCATATCAAAAATTGCGGTTTCAATGCGTTGCGAATAAGCCATTAACGGTTAACTCCTGCCGGCGCGGGTGAATGTGCCCGACACTTTATCATCGCCTGTGACGAGACTAAAACCTTTGCCTGCGCGTTTGGCTTTTGCCAAAACGCAGGATATTCCACGCCTCGCGCAATTTTAGCCACCAGCGCTGATGTTGACGCTCGGTGACCTGTTGCAACATGCGTGCGTAGTCCAGCACCAAACCCGGCGTCCAGGTCATGCTTTCGCCGCGGCTGCGCAGTACCGCCAGCATCCACAGATTGGGATCCAACACCAGCAACAGAAAGCGGCGCCACAGGTGTTTATCGCCCAGCACGCCTTCCAACGCGCTGTCGAGCGCGCCGATGACCGTGGTGGAGCAGTTGCGTCGGGTCAGATTGTAGGTGGCGTCTTGCCGATAACGCAGCCAGAATGCGCGCAGCGCCGCCGGGTTATAGCGGTAGAATTGAATTTTCTTGTCCGGTGGGCACCAGGCGGCGATCTCACCCGGCAGGTCGGGCAGGAAACGCCCGTCGACGTTGTTCTGCTCGCCGGCATGCAACAACTGGCGGAAATCCTGAACGGAATGGCTGATGTCGTTGAGCGGGTAGTGACTGATATACACATCCGGCGCGAGCGCCAGGGCGGCATGACCGGTGGAGATATTGCCGCCGCCGTCGACCGCTGCGATGTATCGGTCGACGATGTAACGCCGGCGCGGATCTTTAGCCGCACCAATCGGTGTCCAGACGTACACCGTGAGTGGCGCAGTCTCATCCTCCGGGTGCGGTGGCTGCCGCGCGGGGTGCTGATTCAGAGAGAAGCTTGTCAGTCTCCGGGCGATACGCAATAAGGCCCAGCCGGAAAGCACCATCATCACGCCGAGGCAAAAGGGCACCGTCATCCGATGCGGCGCCGGCCAGCCGACAAAAATCATCAACGAAAGCAGGATCTCGCCGCCGCCCGCCAGCGCCACGCCTTTCCATCGACTGTGTTGAATCACCGTGGAGGAGGCGATGCGCACGGCGCCGTCAAGCAGCAGCGCGCTGCCAAACACCACGGTGGCGACGATGTTATCGTCTGCGGGCACGTCCAGCATTAAAAAGGCCATAAACACGAAACCCAATCCCTTCAGCAACACCGGCCTGCTGGCCGAAGAGCCGATCACCAGCGCAGCGGATATCGCCACCAGCCCCTCCAGCGCCAGGATGACCGCCAGCGCATCCAGCGCCAGCACCGACCGGCCATCCTGCAGTATGTCGAACAACATCAGCGCCCCTGCGGCTATCCACAGCCAACCGAACAGCACCAGCAGGCGGCGCTGGCCGTGCAGCGCCTGGGCGCCCAGCAATAAGATAATCAGTCGAATCATGGCGGCCTCTGTCCGAATGGATAACGTTACCCCTTCAATGATAGTGTGTCGGCGCCGTTAAGTTTTTGATTTCGACGAATTCGGCTAAGCTTGTAGCACAGAGGGAGTGAAGAAAACGGTGGGCGAGTTTCGCCAACAGCAGGTAGACTTAGCCGATTCGGTTACGTCGCTAACAAGGGGAACACATGACGTATCAACAGGCCGGGCGTCTCGCCATTTTGAAACGCATTCTCGGATGGGTGGTTTTTATCCCGGCGTTGCTGTCGACGCTGATTTCCGTGCTGGGTTTTATCTATCAGCACAGTGAAAAAACCAAGGGCATCAACGCAGTGATGCTGGATTTTGTCCACGTGATGGTGGACATGGTGCGTTTCAACACGCCGTTCCTGAACCTTTTCTGGTACAACTCACCGGTGCCTGACGTGGATAAAAGCCTGTTCAGCGGCGCCAATCTGATGTTCATCATCATCTATATTCTGATCTTCGTCGGGCTGGCGCTGCAGGCCTCCGGCGCGCGCATGTCGCGTCAGGTCAAGTTCATCCGCGAAGGGTTGGAAGACCAGATGATCCTGGAGCAGGCCAAGGGCAGCGAAGGGCACACGCGCCAACAGCTTGAGGAGCGCATTACGCTGCCGCACCATACCATCTTCCTGCAATACTTCCCGCTGTACATCCTGCCTATCGTGATTGCGGTGATCGCCTGGTTCGTGATCCGCCTGTTGGGGCAGTTGGCCGGCGCGGCCTGAACCATGATCGGGGCGCCGCACGGCGCCCCGGTACGTTACGACGCTTCGGGCTGCAGCAGCGTCTCCACCGCGCGTTGGGCAGCCACCAAATGCTGGCCGCCGAACAGATTGCTGCGGTTGAGCAGGTAGTACAGCTGATACAGCGGCTGGCGTTCGATAAATCCGGCCCCCAGCGGCCACACGCTCTGATAGCCGTCGTAGATCTGCGGCGGCAGCTCCGGATACAGCGGTAGCATCGCCAAGTCGCACTCTCGGTCGCCCCAGTAGCTGGCCGGATCGAACAGGATCGGCCCGTTGGCGGTCATCGCGCAGTTGCCCGGCCACAGGTTGCCATGCAGCAGCGAAGGCTGCGGCTGGTGGTGCTGCAAGCGCAGATACACCCGATCGACAATGTCGTCGATGTCGCCGAAGGTCATGCCTTTTTCCGCCGCCAGCTGCAGCTGCCAGCCGATGCGCTGTTCGGCGAAAAATTCCGACCAGCGGCGCTGCCAGGCGTTGGGTTGCGGGGTAGTGGTCAGATCGCTGTCGAAGTCGAGACCGAACTGCGGTTGCTCGCTCCACTGATGCAGGTGCGCCAACTGCTGGCCCAGACAGTAGGCGCCGTGGGCGTCGAGGGGTTTCAACTGCTGATACTCCAGCAGCAGGAAGCTGTAGTCGCGATCGCTGCCGACGCCATACACTTCCGGTACCCGCACGCTTTTGCTGCGCGCCAGCAACGCCAGCTGATCGGCCTCGGCGGTGAATATCGGCAGTTGTTCACGGGCGTCGCATTTCACGAACACCTCGTTGTCACCGTAACTCACGCGCCACGCCGGGTGAATGTCGCCCCCGGGTAGTTCAATCCTTTCGCGTATCTCTGCGCTGCCAAGATGTTCACTTAACAGACGGCTAACGGCTTGCCACATGGTATTTCCCCCTCTGTGCTGCCTGATAATTCATTAGGTTAGCGTCTTTCCCGTGGTGAAAACACGACGCGGCGCACAGCCGGCGTCAAAGGCGGCGATTTTTTCAGCGCCTCGCCAGCTCAAAGTATATACCCTATTGATTAATTTAAGCGCAATACCGATTGCAACTTGATGACAACGAATAAGCCAGCGGAGGAATAGGATGCGGCGGGGCACACCGCCGCATCAGAGGGGCGTTTAACTGCCCATCGGGGCGTTTTGGTTACCCTGTAACGGGCGCAGCTTGCTGTACAACAAGGCGACAACGAACAGCACGGCCTGCACGATGACGATACAGGGCCCGGTGGCGCCGTCGATGTGGAAGCTGATCAGGGTGCCGAGCACGCAAGAGAACACCGACACCACCGTTGCCACCATCAGCATGCGATCAAACCGGCGGCACAGCATAAAGGCGATGATGCCGGGGGCGATCAGCATGGCGATCACCAGGATCACCCCCACGGCCTGCAGCGAGGCGACGATGGTCATCGCCAGCAGGCAAAGCAGCCCGTAGTGCAGCAGCTTGACCGGCAGGCCAATCACCCGGGCGTGGTGCGGGTCGAAACAGTACAGCATGAAGTCTTTGCGCTTGAGCAACACCACCGCCAGGGTGATGCCGGCAATCAGCAGGGTTTGCTTCAGCTCGCCGTCGGTGATGCCCAGCATGTTGCCGAACAGAATGTGGCTTAGGTGTTGGTCGGTGTCGATGCGCGAGAACAGCACCAGGCCGAAGGCGAACATGCCGGAAAAGACGATGCCCATCACCGTGTCTTCTTTCACCCGGCTGTTCTCTTTCAGGTAGCCGGTGGCTACCGCGCAAAAGATGCCGGAGAGGAAGGCGCCGATCGCCAGCGGGATGCCGACCACGAACGCCACCACGATGCCGGGCAGCACCGCGTGCGAGATGGCGTCGCCCATCAGCGACCAGCCTTTGAGCACCAGATAGCAGGAGAGCACGGCGCACACTACGCCGGTGACGATGGCGGCGACGATCGCCCGCTGCATGAACGGGTAGGCGAAGGGTTCGCTGAGCAGTTGATACAGGGTGTCCATCAGCGGCCTCCGGTTTGCGAATGCGCCACACGGCGCCGGGACGCCAACAGGCCGTGTTTCGGCGCGAAGAAGAACGCCGCGAGGAACACCAGCGTTTGCAGGGTGACGATCACCCCGCCGGTGGCACCGTCGAGGAAGAAACTCAGGTAGGCGCCGATGCCGCTGGTCAATGCGCCGATGATGATGGCGATGATCACCAGCCGGCTGAAGCGGTCGGTCAGCAGATAGGCGGTGGCGCCCGGCGTGATCACCATGGCGATCACCAAAATGGCGCCGACGGTTTGCAGCGCGGCGACGGTGCAGGCGCTGAGCAGGGTGAAGAACAGGATCTTCAGCTTCAGCGGCGACAGGCCGATCGATACCGCGTGGCTTTCGTCGAAGAACACCGCCAGCAGGTCTTTCCACACCAGACACAGGATCAGCAGCGAAACGCCGATGATGATTTCCACCTGCAGCACGTCTTCGTCGGCGATGCCGAGGATATTGCCGAAGATGATCGACTGTACGTTGACTGAGGTGGGGTTGAGCGACACGATCAGCAGGCCGACGGCGAAGAAGGTGGAGAAGATGAAGCCGATGATGGCGTCTTCGCGCAGGCGGGTGATGTGGCGCACCAGCGTCATCGCCAGCGCCGCCAGCATGCCGGTAAAGAAGGCGCCGGCGGCGTAGGGCAGGCCGAGGGCGTAGGCGCCGGCCACGCCGGGCACCACCGAGTGCGACAGCGCATCGCCCATCAACGACCATCCCTTCAGCATCAGATAGGCGGACAGGAACGCGCAGGCGGCGCCGACGATGGCGCTGACCCAGATGGCTTTCACCATGTAGTTATAACTGAAAGGTTGCAGCAGAAGGTCCAGCATCAGGATTGTTTCTCCCTGGCCTGGCTGTTGGCCGGCGGATCGCTCTTGGTGTGGCCGTAGAACACCGCCGGGCGCTCATCGTCGGTCAACACTGTAACGGTGCGCGGATCGTTGTCGTCGTGCAGATCCGGGCCTGAGAGGTTGATATGGCGCAGCACGCCGCCGAATGCCTGCTCCAGGTTGCTCTGCGTGAAGGTGGTTTCGGTTGGGCCGGCGGCCAGCACCGTGCGGTTGATGAGGATCACCCGATCGCAAAACTCCGGCACGCTGCCGAGGTTGTGGGTGGAGACCAGGATCAGATGCCCCTCGTCGCGCAATGCGCGCAGCAGCTCGATAATGGCATTCTCGGTTTTCACATCCACGCCGGTGAACGGTTCATCCAGCAGCAGCACGGTGCCCTGTTGCGCCAGCGCGCGCGCCAGAAACACGCGCTTTTTCTGGCCGCCGGACAGCTCGCCGATCTGCCGACCGCGCAGCTCGCTGAGGCCGACCCGCTCCAGCGCCTTGTCAACCCGCAACCGGTCCTCTCGCGACGGAATGCGCAGGAAATTCATCTTGCCGTAGCGGCCCATCATCACCACATCTTCCACCAGCACCGGGAAGTTCCAGTCGACGTCCTCGGTCTGCGGCACGTAGGCGATCAGGTTCTTTTTCAGCGCGTCCGCTACCGGTTTGTCGCTGAGCGACACCCGGCCGCTGGTGGGCCTGACCAGGCCCATGATGCTTTTGAACAACGTCGATTTACCGCTGCCGTTGACGCCGACCAGTGCGCAGATCGAACCGCCGCTCAGGGTAAAGCTGGCGTTGTGAATGGCGGTGTGTCCGTTGTTGTAGGTCACGGTGACGTCGTCCACGTTCAATTCAGGGCGGACAAACGGTTCATGGGTCATTGATCGAATCCTTTGGCGATGGTTTGCACGGTGGTGTTAAGCAGGTCGATATAGGTCGGCACCGGGCCATCGCGGGTGGACAGCGAATCCACGTAGAGCACTCCGCCATATTTGGCGCCGGTTTCTTTCGCTACCTGCTTGGCCGGCTTGTCGGAAATGGTGCTTTCGCTGAACACCACCGGAATATGGTGGGCGCGCACCGCGTCGATTACCCGGCGCACCTGCTGCGGCGAACCTTGCTCATCGGCGTTGATCGGCCACAGGTAGACTTCTTTCAGCTGATAGTCCTGCGCCAGGTAGCTGAAAGCGCCTTCGCTGGTCACCAGCCAACGCTGTGCGGTCGGAATGCGCGCCAGGCGTTCGCGCAGTGGGGCGTCCAGTGCGCCGATTTTCTCTGCGTAGGCTTTGGCGTTGCGGTTATAGGTTTCCGCATGTGCCGGATCGTGCTCCACCAGGGCTTTGCGAATGTTCTCGATGTACACCAGCGCGTTGCTTGGCGACATCCAGGCATGCGGGTTCGGGTTGCCGTTATACGGCCCTTCGCGGATCGGCAGCGGGGTGATGCCTTCGGTCACGACCGCCGCCGGCACCTGTTTGATGTTTTCGAAGAAGCGCTGGAACCAGCGTTCCAGGTTCATGCCGTTCCACAGGATCAGGTCGGCGTGCTGCGCTTTGACGATGTCGCGCGGGGTCGGTTGATAGTCGTGGATCTCGGCACCCGGCTTGGTGATGGATTCCACCACGGCGGCGTCACCGGCCACGTTCTGGGCAATGTCCTGAATGATGGTAAAGGTTGTCACCACGCGCAGCTTTTTTTCCGCCAGCGCGTTTTGACTGACCAAGGCGGCGCCGAGCAGCAGGCAGGCGAGCGTAAAAGGGCGTAACAGTGCGGCAGCGCGGGAAGGGCGACTGCGACGAAAAGCGCAACTTATCAATGGCATGATGACGTCTCCTGGTTCAAATGAAAATGATTATCAATATCAATTGAAGCGAAGTCAAGCGTCACTTGCCCACCGCCGGCGGGGTATTTCTCCAACTGAAAAAATAATACCGTCCGAGGAGTTATAGCATTTTATGTATCAGTATGTAACCGCTGAAGGTAGTCCTCACAGGTGCATATCGTCACCTCCGGCTGTTTTCCCAATGCCAACTGCCCGAACCCCTGCGCCAGGCGCAGTACATCCTCTTGATCCAGCACGGTTATGAACGCGAAACTGTTGCTGCCGAGCTCATGGTGAACGCCATTTTCGTCTGTCACCGACGTGACAAAACCTTCGCGCGTCAATTGCCCGGTCAGCTTCGCCAGGTCGGTTAATCCCGCTTCCTGATAGCGAAAAGTCACCACAAAGCAGTTTGTTGCAGATTGACTCATAAATCACCTCTTGGTATATGGATAGCTTGAGATTAGTCCAAAAAATTACTGCAGGTGTCCTTACAAGTTGTATATGCTACGCAACTCATTGAAAGGAGTGAGGGATTCTGTGAAAACAAAAATAGGTTGCCTTACGGCAATTTTACTTTTGTCGGGGTGCGCCAAAGACCCGCAAACGGCAAGCAATATTTCAGGCAGTGGCACAACGCGCGGCGGTTGGTTAAAACCCCCTCCGCAGGCACCGGTAAACCGCACAGGCACGCCGGTTGTTTATAACGATTACATTCGTCAGGCCGCCAGCAACTACGGCGTTGACGAAACGCTGATTAAAGCGATTATTCAGGTGGAGTCCGGGTTTAACCCGAACGTGGTCAGCACCTCGAACGCAGTGGGATTGATGCAGCTTAAGGCTTCTACCGCCGGCCGCGACGCCTATCGCATGAAAGGACGAAGCGGGCAACCCAGCTCGCGTGAGCTGAAGGATCCGGCGGTCAATATTGATCTGGGAACGGCCTATATCAATATTCTTCAAAGCCAGCAGCTAGCCGGGATCAACAACCCACAGACTTTGCGTTACGCCACCATCGTTTCGTACGTGAACGGGGCGGGCGCCATGTTGCGCACCTTCTCCTCGGACAAGCGCGTGGCGGTCAATCGCATCAATCAGATGAGTCCGGATGAGTTTTATCAGCACATCCAGAAAAAGCACCCGGCGCCGCAGGCACCGCGCTATTTGTGGAAGGTGACCACCGCTTATCAGGCGATGTCGCCGTAGCCCCATCCTTCTTTGAATCGGCCGCTAAACGCGGCCGATTCTGTTTCCTGCGTTAGTTTATAGCGCGACCTGCCTCTCATTTTTCGTTATTTCCTCATCGGTTATCAGAAAAACCGCACAAAAAGTTAAATTTACGTTAGCGGATAAATCTTTACGTTCATTCAATAAGTTACCGGTAACATTTTTGCTTTTGCGCGCATTCTGACCTTCAATAAATATACAAATAAGTAACAAATTATTTTAAAAACCCGTATCGATCGCAAGGTTGCGGTTAAATAGTTGTGACTATCTTTGGATGGAATGTGACATGTCGAATCATAAAACCAACAATTCGCGGCGCGATTTCTTGTTGAAATCGATGACCTTAATTCCTGCGGCGGTAATTGGTGGCAGTGGCGTTGGCGCGCTGACGGCACCGGCACCAGCGGTCGCGGCCCCGAACACTTCAACGCAGAACGATTACCAACCGACCTTTTTCACCCCGGAAGAGTGGGCCTTCATCAAGGCCGCCGTCGCGCGCCTGATCCCGGCCGACGAACGCGGCCCCGGCGCACTGGAAGCCGGCGTGCCGGAGTTTATCGATCGCCAGATGAATACCCCGTACGCCACCGGCTCCATCTGGTACATGCAAGGGCCGTTTAACCCCGATGTGCCGAAGGAAATGGGCTATCAGCTGCCGTTGGTGCCCAAGCAAATCTACAACCTCGGCATCAGTGACGCCGACGCCTACAGCAAGAAAACCGCCGGCAAGCCCTTCGCCGAACTGGATGGCGCGCAGCAAGACGCCATGCTGCAAAAGTTCGAGTCCGGCGAGGCGGAGTTCCAGCAGCTGCCGTCGAAACTGTTCTTCTCCTATCTGCTGCAAAACACCCGTGAAGGTTTCTTCAGCGATCCGATCCATGGCGGTAACAAAGACATGGTGGGCTGGAAGCTGATTAATTTTCCGGGCGCGCGCGCCGATTTTATGGACTGGGTTGAGCGAGGGGAGCGTTATCCCTTCCCGCCGGTCTCGATTCGAGGGGAGAGGGGCTAAGCATGGCAACGGTAATGAAAAAAGTAGACGCGGTGATCGTCGGCTTCGGCTGGGTGGGCGCGATCATGGCCAAAGAGCTGACCGAGGCCGGCCTCAACGTGGTGGCGTTGGAGCGTGGCCCGATGCGCGATACCTATCCGGACGGTTCTTATCCGCAGGTGATCGACGAGCTAACCTATAACATCCGCCGCAAACTGTTCCAGGATCTGTCGAAAAGCACCGTCACCATTCGCCACAACAGCAGCCAGACCGCGGTGCCTTACCGCCAGCTGGCGGCGTTCCTGCCGGGCACCGGCGTTGGCGGTGCCGGCCTGCACTGGTCGGGCGTGCATTTCCGCGTCGATCCGATCGAACTGCGCATGCGCAGCCACTATGAAGAGCGCTACGGCAAAAACTTCATTCCGAAGGACATGACCATCCAGGACTTCGGCGTGACCTACGACGAGCTGGAACCGTTCTTCGATAAAGCGGAGAAAGTGTTCGGCACCTCCGGCACCGCCTGGACCATCAAAGGGCAGAAAGTGGCGCAGAAGGGCGGCAACCGCTTTGCGGCGGATCGCTCCAGCGACTTCCCGCTGCCGGCGCAGAAAAATACCTACTCCGCCCAGCTGTTCGAGAAAGCGGCGCTGGAAGTGGGTTATCACCCTTACAACCTGCCGTCCGCCAACACCTCGGACTCTTACACCAACCCGTACGGCGCGCAGATGGGCCCGTGCAACTTCTGCGGTTTCTGCAGCGGCTACGCCTGCTACATGTATTCCAAAGCTTCGCCGAACGTCAACATTCTGCCGGCGCTGCGCATGGAAAAACGCTTCGAGCTGCGTACCAACGCCAACGTGCTGAAGGTCAACCTGACCGACGACAAGTCTCGCGCCACCGGCGTGAACTACGTCGATGCGCAGGGCCGCGAGATTGAACAGCCGGCCGATCTGGTGATCCTGGGCGCGTTCCAGTTCCACAACGTGCACCTGATGCTGCTGTCCGGCATCGGCAAGCCTTACGATCCGGTGACCGGCGAAGGCGTGGTCGGGCGCAACTTCGCCTACCAGAACATGACCACCATCAAGGCGTTCTTCGATAAAGACGTGTTCACCAACCCGTTCATCGGCGCCGGCGGCAACGGCGTGGGCGTGGACGACTTCAACGCCGATAACTTCGACCACGCTAAAGAAGGCTTCGTCGGCGGTTCGCCGTTCTGGGTCAACCAGGCGGGCACCAAGCCGATCTCCGGCCTGCCGACGCCTCCGGGCACCCCGGCCTGGGGCAGCAAATGGAAAGCGGCGGTGGCGGATGCCTACACCCACCACGTCTCGATGGACGCCCACGGCGCGCACCAGTCGTACCGCAACAACTATCTGGATCTTGATCCCAACTACAAGAACGTCTTTGGCCAGCCGCTGCTGCGCATGACGTTCGACTGGCAGGAAAACGACATCAAGATGGCGCAGTTCATGTACGACAAGATGGCGCCGATCGCTAAGGCGATGAACCCGAAACTGATCGCCGGCAGCCCGAAAAACGCCAACAGCCACTTCGACACCACCAGCTACCAGACCACCCACATGAACGGCGGCGCGGTAATGGGCGAGGATCCGAAGACCAGCGCGGTCAACCGCTATCTGCAGAGCTGGGACGTGCACAACGTGTTCTCGATCGGCGCATCGGCCTTCCCGCAGGGGCTGGGCTACAACCCGACCGGCACCGTGGCGGCATTGGCTTACTGGTCTGCCCGCGCCATTCGCGAGCAGTATCTGAAAAACCCAGGCCCATTGGTGCAGGCATAAGGACGGCGAACGATGAAAGCATTTGTACCGGCACTGGTTCTCAGTGCAGTGAGTTTTTCCGTTTGGGCGCAGGACGCCACCGTCAGCAGCGAGCTGATCAAGCGCGGTGAATACCTGGCGCGCGCCGGCGACTGCGTGGCTTGCCACACCGACGGCAAGAGCGGCAAAACCTTCGCCGGCGGTCTGGCGATGGAGACGCCGATCGGCACCATCTACTCGACCAACATTACGCCGGACAAGAAAACCGGCATCGGCGATTACAGCTTCGAGGATTTCGACAACGCGGTGCGTAAGGGCGTAGCCAAAAACGGCAGCACCCTGTACCCGGCGATGCCGTACCCGTCGTTCGCGCTGGTGAAAGAGGACGACATGCGCGCCATGTATGCCTATTTCATGCACGGCGTGCAGCCGGTGGAGCAGGCCAACAAGGACTCCGACATCCCGTGGCCGCTGTCGATGCGCTGGCCGCTGAGCATCTGGCGCGGCATGTTCGCGCCGTCGCCGGCGGATTTTGTCGCTGACGCCAAGGCCGATCCGGTGATTGAGCGCGGCCGCTACCTGGTGGAAGGCCTGGGCCACTGCGGCGCCTGCCATACCCCGCGCAGCATCACCATGCAGGAGAAAGCGTTGAGCAACAGCGAAAGCGACGACTACCTGTCCGGGAGCAACGCGCCGATCGATGGGTGGGTGGCTTCCAGCCTGCGCGGCGACCGCAAGGACGGCCTGGGCAGCTGGAGCGAAGCCGAGCTGACCGAGTTCCTGAAAACCGGCCGTAACGACAAAGCCATCGTGTTCGGCGGCATGAGCGACGTCGTGGAGCACAGCCTGCAATACCTGAGCGACGACGATCTGACCGCCATCGCGCGCTACCTGAAATCGCTGCCGCCGAAAGACGGCAAGCAGCAGGCGGCGCCGGTCGAAGATAGCGTGGCCAAGGATCTGTGGCGCGGGAATGACAGCAAGCCCGGCGCGGCCCTGTATGTTGATAACTGCGCGGCCTGCCACCGCACCGACGGCGTGGGCTACAAGCGCGCCTTCCCGTCGCTGAAGGGCAATCCGGTGGTGCAGACCGAGGACGCGACCTCGCTGATCCACATCGTGCTGACCGGCAACACCACGCCGGCGGTGCAGGGCGCGGTATCCAATATCACCATGCCGCCGTTTGGCTGGCGTCTGAACGATCAGCAGGTGGCGGACGTGGTGAACTTCATCCGTACCAGCTGGGGCAACAGCGCCAAACCGGTGAGCGCCTCCGACGTGGCCGACGTGCGTAAAGACCGCTCGATGATCCGCGACGAGAAGGAGATGGGCAGCGCCGAGGTGCCGGACCATCCGGACGCGAAGAAGTAAACCGCTTAAGGGCTCCGCAAGGAGCCCTTAGTTTTTCCTGCTCGTGCCGGTTTTTTCAGCATTTTCTGTTCGCAAATCATCCGTTCAGCCGATAAAACATAGACCCGCAGCGGATTTTTCATTATCCTTTGCCGTCCTTTCATCAGGCGTAAGTATGAAATATCGCTTTAATTCACTGATTACTATTAAAAAATTCGCGGAGAAGGATATCCCGTTAGGCGCAATCGTTGGCGCTGCAGATTAAGGTAGACTGTCTCATGAGTACGATTTCTCCCGATTCAGGCACGCTGACGGCCGCTCAGCCTGCCAAATGGAACAAAACCGACACCGTCTGGATGTTCGGTCTCTATGCCACCGCGGTGGGCGCCGGCACATTGTTCTTGCCGATCAACGCCGGTTTGAACGGCCCGCTGGTGCTGCTGTTGATGGCGCTGTTCGCTTTCCCGTTGACCTATTTGCCGCACCGCGCGCTCAGCCGCTTCGTGCTTTCTGGCTCCAGCCGCGACGGCAATATTCACGATGTGGTGGTGGAACACTTCGGCGTGCTGGCCGGAAAAATCATCATGATGCTGTATCTGATGGCGTTCTTCCCGATCGTGCTGGTGTACAGCATTTCGATCACCAACGCGCTGGACAGCTTCCTGATCCACCAGTTCCACGTGGCGCCGCTGCCGCGTATCTGGCTGAGTCTGGCGGTGGTCGTAGTGCTCAATCTGGTGCTGCTGCGTGGCAAAGACAGCATCGTGGCGGCGATGGGCATGCTGGTGTTCCCGCTGCTGGTGTTCCTGATGGGTATTTCGCTGTACCTGATGCCGAGCTGGAATACCGCCAACTTCGTGCACGGCCTGGCCACCACCCGCTTCGACACGCCGGGGCTGTGGCATTCACTGTGGCTGGCGGTGCCGGTGATGGTGTTTTCCTTCAGCCATGCGCCGATCATCTCCTCCTTCGCCTCGACGCAGAAGAGCCTGTATGGCGATAAGGCGGAGCGCCGCTGCGCGCGCATCATGCGCTACAGCTATGTGCTGATCTGCGTTACCGTGCTGTTTTTCGTGTTCAGCTGCGTGCTGAGCCTGTCCCATGAAGACATGCAGCAGGCGAAAGATCAGAACATCACGGTGCTGACCACGCTGGCCAACAAGTTTTCCAACCCGCTGATCGCCTATCTCGGCCCGGTGATGGCAATGCTGGCAATGGCTAAATCCTATCTCGGCACCTCGCTGGGGGTGACGGAAGGGGCGACCAGCCTGATCGATGGCGTCACGCGCGCGGTCGGCAAGCCGCTCAGCTCGCGCATGACGCACCGCATCTCGGCGGTGGCACTGTTCCTGCTCACCTGGGCGGCGACGGTGTGGAACCCCAGCGCGCTGCACATCATCGAAACCATCAGCGGCCCGCTGATTGCGGCGATCCTGTTCATCCTGCCGATGTACGCGGTGCGTGCGGTGCCGGCCATGCGCCAATATCGCGCGGCGAGCAACGTCTTCGTGCTGGTGATGGGCTTGATTGCGCTGTCGGCGCTGATCTACGGCCTGATGTGATCCCCTGGGCGCGCCGGCTCCGGTGCGCCTCTTATCCTTCCTTTACACATCCCTTTGCAATTAATCGCCGGCATGCTGGGCGTTATCTTTGATAATGCAAGCCATTCTCATTAGTATTTCCTGAATGTATTCATGACTAAGGAGTCTTTCGTGCACCGTCGAATCACTTTGCCGGCGCTGGTCTGCGCCGCCTTACTCGCCTCTCCGGCGATGGCCACTACCTATCCGTTGACCCTGACCGACACCTCTGGCCAGACGGTCACCCTCCCGCAGGAGCCGAAACGCATCGTGGTGCAGGACGGGCGCGACATTCTCACGCTGGCGCTGCTCGATCGCGCCAACCCGTTCGGCCGGCTGGTGGCCTGGAATAACCTGCTGAAGAAAAGCGACGCGGCGACCTGGGAAATCTTGCAGAGCAAATGGCCGGCGGCGAAAAACATCATCGATATGGGATTCAGCGATAAAGGCGAAGTGAATCTGGAGAGCGTGATCGCCAAGCGCCCCGATCTGATGATCGCCCAGCTGCGCTCCAAGCCTTCGCTGAGCCAAACCGGCGTGCTGGATAAGCTGAAGGCGCTGAACGTGCCGGTGCTGTTTATCGATACCATGCTCAAGCCGGTGGAAAACACGCCGAAAAGCGTGACGCTGTTGGGGGAAACCCTCAACCGTGAAAGCGAAGCCAAGCAATATACCGATTATTATCAGCAGCATTATCAGGCCATTCTGGCCAAAACGCAGGCGGTGGCACCCAAACCGTTGGTGTTCTTCGAAGCCAAGGCCGGTCTGAATGGCCTGGAATCCTGCTGCTTCACCCATGCGCACGTCGGCTGGGGCGCGTTGGTCGAAGCGGTCGGCGCGCGTAACATCGGTTCTGCGCTGCTGCCGGGTGCGACCGGCGACGTGGCGCTGGAAAAAGTGATCAGTATGAAACCGGATGCGTATATCGTTTCCGGCTCGCAGTGGGCCAGCAAGACCAATGCCGCGGTGCCGTTCGGCTATGGCGTGACGCAGCAGCAGGTGGATGAGGCCTTCAACCGCATGAAGCAGCGCTCAGGGTTCTCACAGGTGTCGGCGGTGAAGGAAGGGCGGTTCTACGGCATCTACCATAACTTCTACAACCACCCGTACAACATCGTCGGGCTGGAGTATCTGGCGAAGTTTATCTATCCGGCGCAGTTCCCGGATTTGGATCCGGCCAAGACCTACAGCGAGATCCTCAGTCGCTTTACCGAAGTGCCGGAAGGCAAGGGCATTTTGGGCGCGCAGGCGCCGGCGGGGAAATAACGGCAACGGGCGCGACGATCGCGCCCGTTTTGTATGATCAGGCGGTCGGTGTATAGGTGGAGATGATCTCCAGCACGCCGTTGATGATGAACTGAACGCCCATGCACACCAGCAGGAACCCCATCAGGCGCGAGATCGCCTCGATGCCGCTTTTCCCCACCAACCGCATGATGGCGCCGGAACTGAGCAGGCAGGCCCACAGGATCACCGCGACCGTCAGGAAGATGGCGACCGGCGCCACGGCCAACACCCAGGGTTCAAAGCCCAGCGAGTTCGCTTTGACGCTCGATGCCGAGCTGATGATCATCGCGATGGTGCCCGGCCCGGCGGTGCTCGGCATGGCCAGCGGCACGAAGGCGATGTTGGCCGACGTCTTGTGGCGCAGCTCGTGCGACTTGCTCTCCACCTCCGGCGCGTCTTCGGGGCTCTGCTGCGGGAACAGCATGCGAAAACCGATGAAGGCGACGATCAGGCCGCCGGCGATGCGCAGGCCGGGGATCGAAATGCCGAAGGTGTTCATCACCACCTGCCCGGCGTAAAACGCCACCGTCATGATGCAGAACACATAAACCGAGGCCATCAGCGACTGCTGATTACGCTCTTCGCGCGTCATATTGCCGGACAACCCGAGCAGCAACGCCACCGTGGTCAGCGGGTTGGCCAGCGGCAACAGCAGCACCAAACCCAGTCCGATGGCCTGGAATAACTGCAAAATACCCGTCATAAAATAGACTCCCTGTGCAACGTTCAAGCCGCCAAACGGCGGCCCATGAGCTGAACAGCCTAGCCTGCCGTACGCCTGGCGGCAATGGGGATAGCTCGTAACGTTAATTAACCGTCGGCCCGGGCGTTCAGCGTCGCCGGCCGGCGAAATTCGTCGGCGGGAGCCTCATCGTCATCGCCGCACTCGCCGGCGAGCTCAGGTTCATCCTCACACCCCAGCGGCGCCTCGTTGACCGCAATCGCGCGCGGCACCGAACGTGCGCCAAAATGCACCAGCCCATATAACGTCGCCAATGCCGCGCACGCCACGATGAGGGCTGCGAGTAACCGGTTCATGTTTTGCGCTAAGACCCTGTTCACTGGTGGATAGCGTAAGAATAGTGATGCTAAGACGGTCTGTCAGCGTATCGCCGCTGAGAGTAGACGCACTCTTGATGTTATTATCATTAATTATTTTTAACTGTTTTCACCCTTTAACCGCCTGATTGATGAAGCGAGTCTATAATGGTAAGGCTTTCTGGCATTTCTTTATAATCGAAAACTTAAAAGGAGTTTTACTATGGAAGTGGCAAAAGAATGGGTAGCGGCGAAAAAAATCTCCTGGGGCAGCGTCATCGGCGGCGTGATCACCGTATTGGCTGTTTCACTGCTGCTGTCGACGTTAGGCACCAGTCTTGGATTCTCCATCGTGGATCCGACATCAGACGATCCGATAAACGGCGCCGGTACCACCGTAGTGATTTGGTCCGCTGTTTCAATCATTATTAGTTTGGCCGCCGGCGCTTTTATTGCTGGGCGTTTGGCTGCTAATGACGGACTTATTCATGGCTTCCTGGTCTGGGCTACGTCACTGATTGTGGCGGCGGTACTGGGTGGGATGCTGGTCGGGTCTGCAGTGAAGGCGACCGGCAATGCGCTGGGCGCTATCGCTTCGACCTCCGGCAGCTTGCTCTCCGGCGCCGGTTCAGCGATTGGCAAAGGGGCATCCGGATTGGCGGACGCCGGCGGTAAAGTGTTTGACAAGTTGGGCATTGACACAACCTTGGAACCTGAACAGCTGCAAGGCGATGTGGTTACGGCGCTTAAAAAAAGCGGTATCCCGTCATTGCAGCCTGAATTCATGCAACAGCAGTTGAATGCGGCCAAAACTGATTTGGCGGACGCAGTAAAAGCCCTGGCACTTCAGCCTGACAATAGCGACGCCATTATTAATCAACTGGTCGCCAAGCTTAAAAAACAGGGTGAGGCCATCTCGCAAGATGTGGATCAAGACGCCCTGAAAAAGGCCTTGGCAGAAAATACCGATATGACGCCGCAGGAAGTAGACCAGACGGTGAAGAATTTGGTCGAAGCCAAAAATAAAACTTCGCAGCTGGTTAATCAGCGTTTGGATGACGCCGAAGCAAAAATCAATCAGGCAAAACAGGAGTATGTGGAGCTGAAACAGAAGGCGCGCGAACAGGCTGCCGCTGCTGCAGACGAATTGTCGCGGGCCGCATTATGGTCATTCTTTGCGCTGTTGATTGGCGCAGTGGTCAGTGCGTTGGCAGGCTTGTGGGGCGTTAACACCAATGCCCGCCGTATCGCGGTATCACCTGCGCAGGCGTAATCTTCGGGCTCCTTTGCGCGTCTCGATGATAGAGGGATGAGAGCCTGGAATACTGACGACGATGAAGTGACAGCCAGGAAAGACTGGCCCCACCCCGGCCCAGGTGCCGGGGTTTTTTTATTGTTTCGGCGTAATTAACGACCACCTTTCGCGTGGCTCAGGGCATTAGGCACCAATTGCCACGATCCCTGAGAACAGGTGGATACCATAGATGCGCTGTAAATAATAATGAGTGTGATTATGAAACAAGAACTGCATCTTTTACTGGGGAAAATCGGCGCATTCGCGCTTTCCGCCGCCTTCATGGCGGCATTGGTCGGCCTGGTGTTTATCGATGTGCACTGGCTGCATAACTTCGTTCATGAAACCTCGCTGACCGAAGCGGCACAGGAACTGTTGCTGCTCGCCATCTCCGGCGGTTTTTTCGCCGCGGCCCGGCGACAGGCTGAACGGCGTTCCGCCTGGCTGCTGGTTGGCGGCTTCTTTCTCTGCATGCTGATCCGCGAGATGGACTTCGCGTTCGATGCGTTGTGGCATGGCGCCTGGGTGTGGTTCGCACTGGCGGTCGCCTTGGCCTGCCTGTGGCATGCGGCACGGCATATTGCGGCCACGGTGCGCGGTCTGGCCTATTTCGTGACGCATCCCGGCTACGGCATGATGTGCGCCGGCCTGCTGTGCATTCTGGTGTTTTCACGCCTGTTCGGCATGAGCGCGCTGTGGCAAACGCTGATGCTGGACGGCTACAACCGAGTGGTGAAAAACATGGTGGAAGAGGGGTGCGAACTGTTGGGCTACGGCCTGTGTCTGTTGGCTACCCTCAGCTATCTGAAAGGCGTTTTGGCATCGAATGAGGCGAAAGTGTGAGGGCGGTTGCACTTTATTTATCCGGAACAATTTTAGTGATACTATTCGCTTAGCCGAATGCGGCTGAGAAGGTATGCGTTCCATTCTGTATACCCAGTGAGGTTTCAATCTGGCAATTGTGGGCGAGATCTGAAACCTGGCTGACCAAACCCAAAATCCAATTTTCGTACTGCATGTGATCTGTCGTGTGGGTCACCACTGTAGATAAGGAATTATTAATGCCTGTTATTACCCTTCCTGACGGAAGTCAGCGTCATTTCGACCACCCCGTTTCCCCGATGGATGTCGCGCGCGATATCGGCCCTGGCCTGGCGAAAGCCTGTATCGCCGGCCGCGTCAACGGCGAGCTGGTTGACGCCGGCGATCTGATCGAATCAGATGCGCAGCTGGCCATCATCACCATCAAAGATGAAGACGGTCTGGAAATCATGCGCCACTCCTGCGCGCACCTGCTGGGTCATGCGATCAAGCAGCTGTGGCCGGATACCAAAATGGCGATCGGTCCGGTGATCGACAACGGTTTTTATTATGACGTGGACATCGACCGCACCCTGACGCAGGAAGACCTGGATCTGCTGGAAAAGCGGATGCACGAGTTGGCCGATAAGGATTACGACGTCATCAAGAAGAAGGTCAGCTGGCAAGAAGCCCGTGACACCTTCGCTGAGCGCGGCGAAATCTATAAAGTGGCGATCCTGGATGAGAACATCAGCCATGACGATCGTCCGGGCCTGTATCACCACGAAGAATACATCGACATGTGCCGCGGCCCGCACGTGCCGAACATGCGTTTCTGCCACCATTTCAAACTGCAGAAAACCTCCGGCGCTTACTGGCGCGGCGACAGCAAAAACAAAATGCTGCAGCGTATCTACGGTACCGCCTGGGCAGACAAGAAGCAGCTGAACGCCTACCTGCAGCGTCTGGAAGAAGCGGCCAAGCGCGATCACCGCAAGATCGGCAAACAGCTCGACCTGTATCACATGCAGGAAGAAGCGCCGGGTATGGTGTTCTGGCACAACGACGGTTGGACTATCTTCCGCGAGCTGGAAGCCTTCGTGCGCATGAAGCTCAAAGAGTATCAGTACCAGGAAGTGAAAGGTCCGTTCATGATGGACCGCGTGCTGTGGGAAAAAACCGGCCACTGGGAAAACTACAAAGACGCCATGTTCACCACCGCGTCGGAAAACCGCGAATACTGCATCAAGCCGATGAACTGCCCGGGTCACGTGCAGATCTTCAACCAGGGCCTGAAGTCGTACCGTGATTTGCCGCTGCGCATGGGTGAATTCGGCAGCTGCCACCGCAACGAGCCTTCGGGTTCCCTGCACGGCCTGATGCGCGTGCGCGGCTTCACGCAGGATGACGCCCACATCTTCTGTACCGAAGAGCAGGTGCGCGCCGAAGTGAACGAATGTATCCGCATGGTGTATGACGTGTACGGCACTTTCGGCTTCGACAAGATTGCCGTCAAGCTGTCCACGCGTCCGGAAAAACGCATCGGCACCGACGACATGTGGACCCGTGCGGAAGAAGACCTGGCCGCCGCGCTGACCGAGAACGGCATTCCGTTTGAATATCAGCCGGGTGAGGGCGCCTTCTACGGACCGAAAATTGAATTTACCCTGCATGATTGTTTGGATCGCGCATGGCAATGTGGTACCGTGCAGCTCGATTTCTTCTTGCCGGGCCGTTTGGGCGCATCGTACGTTGGCGAAAACAACGATCGCGTCGTGCCGGTAATGATTCACCGCGCCATTTTGGGCTCCATGGAACGCTTCATCGGTATCCTTACCGAAGAATATGCCGGGTTCTACCCGACCTGGATCGCTCCGGTGCAGGTGGTGGTGATGAATATCACCGATAGCCAGTCTGATTACGTCCAGCAATTGACCAAAAAACTGCAGGATGCAGGTATTCGCGTGAAAGCGGACTTGAGAAATGAGAAGATTGGCTTTAAAATTCGCGAACATACTTTACGTCGAGTCCCTTACATGTTGGTGTGCGGTGACAAAGAGGTCGAAGCAGGCAAAGTTGCCGTTCGTACCCGCCGTGGCAAAGACTTGGGAAGCCTGGACGTAAACGAAGTCGTAGACAAGCTGCTGAAAGAGATTCGCAGCCGTAGTCTTCATCAACTGGAGGAATAAAGTATTAAAGGCGGAAAACGAGTTCAACCGGCGCGTCCTAATCGCATTAACAGAGAAATTCGCGCGCAAGAAGTTCGCCTAACCGGCGTCGATGGCGAGCAGATTGGTATTGTCAGTCTGAATGAAGCTCTTGAAAAAGCTGAGGAAGCGGGCGTTGATTTAGTAGAAATCAGCCCAAATGCCGAACCGCCAGTTTGCCGAATCATGGATTACGGCAAATTCCTCTACGAGAAGAGCAAGTCGACGAAAGAACAGAAGAAGAAGCAAAAAGTTATCCAGGTTAAGGAAATCAAATTCCGTCCTGGCACCGATGATGGCGACTATCAGGTCAAACTACGCAACCTGATTCGCTTTCTGGAAGATGGCGATAAAGCCAAAATCACCCTGCGTTTCCGTGGGCGTGAGATGGCGCACCAGCAGATCGGTATGGAAGTGCTTAACCGCGTCCGTAAAGACCTGTGTGAAGATATGGATCTGGCAGTGGTCGAATCCTTCCCTACGAAGATCGAAGGCCGCCAGATGATTATGGTGCTCGCTCCTAAGAAGAAACAGTAAGGCTTACAAGTAATGGAACCCGCGCGGCGCTTGCGCTGTGTGGGTTTTATTCGCCCAACTGATTCGTTGTTTAACAATGCGAAGTGGATTTAATTAAAATGCCAAAGATTAAAACTGTACGTGGTGCAGCCAAGCGCTTCAAAAAAACCGGCAGCGGTGGTTTTAAGCGTAAACATGCCAACCTGCGTCATATTCTGACCAAAAAAGCAACCAAGCGTAAACGTCACCTGCGTCCGAAAGGCATGGTGTCTAAAAACGATCTGGTCCTGGTTACCGCGTGCCTGCCGTACGCATAAGCCATTTTTTTTGAATTTAGAATAAGACTTTAGGAGAGAGCATATGGCTCGCGTAAAACGTGGTGTAATTGCACGCGCACGTCACAAGAAAATTATGAAGCAGGCGAAAGGTTACTACGGTGCCCGTTCGCGCGTATATCGTGTTGCCTTCCAGGCAGTAATCAAAGCAGGCCAGTATGCTTACCGTGACCGTCGTCAACGTAAGCGTCAGTTCCGTCAGCTGTGGATTGCACGTATCAACGCAGCTGCTCGTCAGAACGGCCTGTCTTACAGCAAGTTCATCAACGGCTTGAAAAAAGCGTCGATCGAAATTGACCGTAAGATCCTGGCTGACATCGCAGTCTTCGACAAAGTGGCATTCGGCGCACTGGTTGAGAAAGCGAAAGCAGCTCTGGCGTAAGTCAGTAGAAGAGGGAGCTTGCTCCCTCTTTTAATCTTTGTTTTCAGCGACAAATATTGACTTTCATTGCCCGCCGCTATATCACTGGTGGTCAATCATCGACAAGGTACCGCAATCATGCACGCAGCTATTTTTCGTTTCTTTTTTTACTTTAGCGCCTGATTTCAGGAGGCTTTGCGCGTAAGAAAAGAAACGAAAAGTAGCGCCTAAGCCTCCCTCGTGGAGGCTTTTTTGTTTTTGGCCATCGGCTCGCCTTGCAAAGCGTTGCGGTGAGAACGGCGGGTACTCAGCCGGCCCTGTGCCGCGCAGGTGAGCCATCCGGCCGACAACGCATTGAAAAGTCTTTGAAGATTGCTCAAAGGCGTGTTCGAATAATAGATAACAATTACTTAGGGCCATCCCGGCCAGAGGAAGAGGAAAGCAATGCCACATCTCGCAGAGCTGGTTGCCAGTGCCAAGGCAGCCGTAGAAGATGCCCAGGATGTTGCCGCGTTAGATTTGGTACGCGTCGAATATTTTGGCAAGAAAGGTCATTTCACCTTGCAGATGCAGTCTCTGCGCGACGTACCGGCGGAAGACCGCCCGGCGGCCGGCGCGGTGATCAACCAGGCCAAGCAAGAGGTGCAAGACGCCCTGAACGCGCGTAAGAACGCGCTGGAAAGCGCCGCGCTGAACGCGCGTCTGGCGGCTGAAACCATCGACGTCTCCCTGCCGGGCCGTCGTATGGAAAATGGCGGTTTGCATCCGGTGACCCGCACCATCGACCGCATCGAAACCTTCTTCGGCGAGCTGGGCTTCTCCGTTGCCACCGGCCCGGAGATTGAAGACGATTACCATAACTTCGACGCGCTGAACATTCCAGGGCATCACCCGGCGCGCGCCGACCACGATACTTTCTGGTTCGACGCCACGCGCCTGCTGCGCACTCAGACCTCCGGCGTGCAGATCCGCACCATGAAGAACCAGCAGCCGCCGATCCGCATCATTGCGCCGGGCCGCGTTTATCGTAATGACTACGATCAGACCCACACCCCGATGTTCCACCAGATGGAAGGGCTGATCGTCGATAAAGACATCAGCTTCACTAACCTGAAGGGCACGCTGCACGATTTCCTGAACAACTTCTTTGAAGAAGATCTGCAGGTTCGTTTCCGTCCGTCCTACTTCCCGTTCACCGAACCGTCCGCTGAAGTGGACGTGATGGGCAAGAACGGCAAATGGCTGGAAGTGCTGGGCTGCGGCATGGTGCATCCGAACGTGCTGCGCAACGTGGGCATCGATCCGGAAGTTTACTCCGGCTTCGCCTTCGGTATGGGCATGGAGCGCCTGACGATGCTGCGTTACGGCGTCACCGACCTGCGCGCATTCTTCGAAAACGATCTGCGTTTCCTCAAACAGTTTAAGTAAGGCGGGAATATCACATGAAATTCAGTGAACTCTGGTTGCGCGAGTGGGTAAACCCGGCCATCAGCAGCGAAGCATTATCCGATCAAATCACCATGGCCGGTTTGGAAGTGGACGGCGTGGATCCGGTTGCCGGCGCGTTTAACGGCGTCGTGGTGGGTGAAGTGGTCGAGTGCGGTCAGCACCCGAACGCCGATAAACTGCGCGTCACTAAAGTTAACGTGGGCGGCGATCGCTTGCTCGACATCGTCTGCGGTGCGCCGAACTGCCGTACCGGCCTGAAAGTGGCGGTTGCCACCGTGGGCGCGGTGCTGCCGGGCGACTTCAAAATCAAGGCCGCCAAGCTGCGCGGCGAGCCTTCGGAAGGCATGCTGTGCTCATTCTCCGAGCTGGGCATTTCCGACGATCATGACGGCATCATTGAGCTGCCGCTGGATGCGCCGATCGGCACCGACATCCGCGACTATCTGAAACTGAACGACAGCACCATCGAGATCAGCGTCACGCCGAACCGCGCCGACTGCCTGGGCATCATCGGCGTTGCGCGTGACGTGGGCGTACTGAACCAGGTTGCGCTGACCGAGCCGGATATGAGCCCGGTGGCTGCCACTATCGACGCCACGCTGCCGATCCGCGTTGACGCGCCGCAGGCGTGCCCGCGTTATCTGGGCCGCGTGGTGAAAGGCATCGACGTCAAGGCGCCAAGCCCGCTGTGGATGCGTGAAAAACTGCGTCGTTGCGGTATCCGTTCTATCGATGCCGTCGTCGACGTCACCAACTATGTGCTGTTGGAACTTGGCCAGCCGATGCACGCCTTCGATCTGAGCCGCATCGACGGCGGCATCGTGGTGCGCAT
Source organism: Serratia sp. CY47280 (assembly GCF_052168655.1). Classification (NCBI taxonomy): domain Bacteria; kingdom Pseudomonadati; phylum Pseudomonadota; class Gammaproteobacteria; order Enterobacterales; family Yersiniaceae; genus Serratia; species Serratia sp. CY47280. Next base: position 304,704 of record NZ_JBJNMG010000001.1, read on the forward strand.
GGCGGAAGAAGGGGAAACCTTGACGCTGCTGGACGGTAACGAAGCCAAACTGAACGCCGACACCTTAGTGATCGCCGATCATCAAAAAGCGTTGGCGATGGGCGGCATCTTCGGCGGCGAGCATTCCGGCGTCAACGGGGAAACCCAGGACGTGCTGCTGGAGTGCGCTTTCTTCAGCCCGCTATCGATCACCGGTCGCGCGCGCCGTCACGGCCTGCACACCGATGCTTCTCATCGCTATGAGCGCGGTGTCGATCCGGCGCTGCAGTACAAAGCGATGGAGCGCGCCACGCGCCTGCTGCTCGACATCTGTGGCGGCCAGGCCGGTCCGATTATTGACGTGACCGATGAAAACGAATTGCCAAAGCGCGCCACCATCACGCTGCGCCGCGAGAAGTTGGATCGCCTGATCGGCCACGTGGTGCCGAGCGAGCAGGTCAGCGACATTCTGCGCCGCCTGGGTTGTCAGGTGACCGAGCAGGGCGACAGCTGGCAAGCGATCGCGCCGAGCTGGCGTTTCGATATGGAGATCGAAGAGGATCTGGTGGAAGAAGTGGCGCGTGTTTACGGCTACGACAACATCCCGGATGTGCCGGTGCGTGCCGATCTGGTGATGACCCAGCATCGCGAAGCCGATCTGACGCTCAAGCGCGTGAAGACCATGCTGGTCGATCACGGTTATCAGGAAGCGATCACCTATAGCTTCGTCGATCCGAAAGTGCAGGCGTTGCTGCATCCGAATGAAGAAGCGCTGATCCTGCCGAGCCCGATTTCGGTCGAAATGTCGGCCATGCGCCTGTCGCTGTGGACCGGCCTGCTGTCCGCGGTAGTGTACAACCAGAACCGCCAGCAGACGCGTCTGCGCCTGTTCGAAAGCGGCCTGCGCTTTGTGCCTGATAGTGCGGCAAATCTGGGTATCCGTCAGGACGTCATGCTGGCAGGCGTGATCGCCGGCCATACGCACGATGAACATTGGGATCTGGCGCGCAAGCCCGTCGACTTCTATGATTTAAAAGGGGATCTGGAGTCTGTCCTCGAGCTGACCGGTAAATTATCCGAAATTCAGTTCCGGGCGGAAGCCAATCCGGCCCTGCATCCAGGGCAAAGTGCGGCGATTTATTTGCACGGCGAACGCGTTGGTTTCATCGGTGTGGTTCACCCGGAACTTGAACGTAAACTGGATCTTAACGGCCGCACCGTGGTGTTTGAACTGGAGTGGAACAAGCTTGCGAGCCGCGCCGTGCCTCAGGCGCGGGAGATTTCGCGCTTCCCGGCAAACCGCCGTGATATCGCTGTTGTGGTGGCTGAAAACGTCCCCGCAGAAGATATTTTGGCCGAGTGTAAGAAAGTTGGCGCAAATCAGGTAGTTGGCGTAAACTTGTTTGACGTGTACCGTGGCAAGGGCGTGGCAGAAGGTGACAAGAGCCTGGCTATCAGTCTGGTATTGCAGGATACCGCTCGTACACTGGAAGAAGAGGAGATAGCCGCTACCGTTGCAAAATGCGTAGAGGCTCTAAAACAGCGATTCCAAGCATCCTTGAGGGATTGAACCTATGGCGCTTACTAAAGCTGAAATGTCAGAACACCTGTTTGAGAAGCTTGGGCTTAGCAAACGGGACGCCAAAGACCTGGTGGAACTGTTCTTTGAAGAGGTCCGTCGGGCCCTTGAGAATGGCGAACAGGTAAAACTGTCGGGTTTTGGCAACTTTGATCTGCGTGACAAGAACCAACGTCCGGGGCGTAACCCGAAGACCGGCGAAGACATTCCGATTACGGCGCGCCGCGTGGTGACCTTCCGTCCGGGGCAGAAGCTGAAAAGCCGGGTAGAAAACGCCAGCCCGAAAGGGTGAGTGACGTGACATCAAAAAAGGCCGCTTGCGCGGCCTTTTTCTTTTCTGGGACAAAATTCAGTTTATTCCTAATTCTCAAGGCGACTATTAAATTTGTTCGTTAAGTCGGTATGGAGGGATTAATTTAACCTCAGTTGCGGAATATTCTTATATCTTATTATTGTTGATGAGTGAATCTATTTTCTCTCCTCAGTAACGGCCGTAATAATGGCCAGGGCCATCGCCGCGGTGGCCGCCGCCCCAGTGAGGGCCCCAGCAGCAGGCGCTGAGGCTTGAGGCCAAGGCTACAACGGCTAACAACCTACCTATACGTTTAATCATTTTATTATCCTCCGATGGGAATCCGGTTAATTATAATTGTCGCGTCGCTTAAGCGATGTCAGCAATTCGTTAAGCCTTGTCAGTGGCTATGATAATTAAAGGCGGCGGCAAACAGTGTAGGGATTGTGTAAGGCCGTCGAAAACGATCTGAAAATAGGTATCGATGAGATAGTCGTTAAATAAATGCGCTGATATAACCACTGCAGCAAGAAAAATAGAGTGAGAAGGTAAAATGAAAAAAATCCTGTTGCTGGTGTGTATCCCGCTGTTGCTGCCGCTGGCGGCGCAGGCCGATGTGTCCGTCGATATCAACGTGCCGGGCGTTTCTCTGCACCTGGGGGATCAGGACCGCCGCGGCTACTACTGGGATGGCTACGACTGGCGCCCACCGCAGTGGTGGCATGCGCACCAGGGCCGAGGTCTGGGGGAGCGCAATGCGCGCGGTCTGTACTGGGACGGCGGACGCTGGCAACCTTCGCCGCCGCGTGGCTATGAACATCGCCAGCCGGCACGCAGCGGCAATCCGTTCCACGGCGATCGCGATAATCGCGACCACGACCGCCGTCATGACGATCGTGGTGACCATGACCGCCGTGATGACGCCCGCGGTCAGCCTTATCCACCGGGCAACGCCGGCCCGCATCGTTAATCCCTGAGTTTATCGGCGGCTGGTTTTGCCATCATCGTTGCGATGACGGGCAGGACCAGCCGCTGCTTTCCTGCGCCATCGCCTACGCAAGGCTTCCCCTTGCGGCGTTAACCCCCTAATATTCGACTCAGACGTCAATTATCCGGCCACGACAGCGGCCGGCAGGGAATCGCCGCGCCATGCCAACCAGCCGTACCTTCACCTTACTGTTGCAACATCAACGTTACTGCGATAAACGCCAGGTCAGTCTGTTGGCGCTGGGCGTGGCGGTGGCTTTACTGTTCAGCCTTTGCGCCGGCGACCAATGGATATGGCCGTCAGAATGGTTCAGCGAACGGGCGCAACTGTTCGTTTGGCAACTGCGTTTGCCGCGCGCGCTGGCGGTGATGCTGGTCGGCGCGGCCCTGGCGGTGGCGGGCGCGGTGATGCAGGCGCTGTTTGAAAACCCGCTGGCGGAGCCCGGTCTGCTGGGCGTCGCTAACGGCGCCGGTGTCGCGCTGGTGCTGACGGTGTTGTTGGGGCACGGTTTGTTGCCGGTGGCGCTGATGAGCGCCGCCGCGATAGTCGGTGCGCTGGCGATGACTTTCTTGCTGTTGGGCTTTGCTCGCCGGCGACGCTTGACCAATGCGCGGTTGTTGCTGGTCGGCGTGGCGCTGGGCATCGTGTGTAGCGCGCTGATGACCTGGGCCGTTTATTTCAGTACCAGTCTCGATCTGCGGCAGCTGATGTACTGGATGATGGGCGGCTTCGGCGGCGTAGACTGGCGCCAAAAGTGGCTGGTGCTGGCGCTGCTGCCGGTGTTGCTGTGGCTGTGTGGCCAGGGGCGGGTGCTCAATCTGATGGCGCTGGGCGAGGTGCAGGCGCGACAGCTCGGGCTGTCGCTGCATCTGTGGCGCAATCTGCTGGTGCTGGCGATCGGCTGGCTGGTCGGTGTCAGCGTGGCGCTGGCCGGGGTGATCGGCTTCGTCGGCCTGGTGATCCCGCATATTTTGCGGCTCACGGGCCTGACTGACCAACGCTATCTGTTGCCGGCCTGCGCGCTGGCGGGGGCCGGCGTGTTGCTGGTGGCCGATGTGGTGGCCCGCGTTGCGCTGCTGGCGGCCGAGCTGCCGATCGGCGTGGTGACCGCCACGCTGGGGGCGCCGCTATTTATCTGGTTACTGACCCGGACAAAGGGCGTAAGGTAGTTTTCTTTATTCACCTGCCATTAAAAAACCAAAGGATGACAACCGATGAGTAAGCCAATCTACAATCTGCCGTTACAGACTATCGAGAATCAGGCCACCACGCTGGGGAGCTATCAGGACAAGGTGCTGCTGGTGGTCAACGTAGCCTCGGAGTGCGGCCTGACCAAGCAGTACGAAGGGCTGGAAGCGCTGTACGAAACCTATCGCGATCGGGGGCTGGAAGTTCTGGGGTTCCCGTCCAATGAATTTCTGGGTCAGGAGCCGGGCAGCAACGAAGAGATCCTGGCGTTTTGCCGCGGAACCTTCGGCGTGCAATTCCCGATGTTCGCCAAGATTGAGGTGAACGGCGAAGGCCGTCATCCGCTGTATCAGGCGTTGATTGCCGCCCAGCCGGAAGCTGTCGCCCCGGAAGGCAGCGAGTTCCTGGCGCGGATGACCAGCAAAGGGCGTGCGCCGAAGCACACCGGCGATATTCTGTGGAACTTCGAGAAATTCCTTATCGCACGCGACGGCACGGTGATCCAGCGCTTCTCGCCTGACACCACGCCAGAGGATCCGGCGCTGGTGGCGGCGGTGAAACAAGCGCTGGCGGGATAATACGGATGCTGCAACTCGTTGAGGTTGGGGTGGCGGGGCGCCTGGCGCCTTTTACGGCACAGATTGACGGTGGGTTGCAGGTTCACCTGATCGGCCCAAATGGCGCAGGGAAGAGCACCTTGCTGGCCCGGGCGGCGGGCATGCTGCCGGGGCAGGGCGAAGTCTGCCTGGACGGACGCGCGCTGTCCGGTTATTCGGGCGACGAGCTGGCGCACCGACGCGGTTATCTCAGCCAGCAACAGCCGCCGGTGTCGCTCATGCCGGTGTTTCAGTATTTGGCGTTGCACCGGCCTGCCGGCGCGGCGCAAACCGAGGTGGAGCAAGCCATCCTCTATCTGTGCCAGCGGTTGAAGCTGGTGGATAAACTGTCACGCATGCTGGCGCAGCTTTCCGGCGGAGAATGGCAACGGGTGCGACTGGCGGCGGTATTGCTGCAGGTGTGGCCCAGCGTCAACCCGCATAGCCGATTGTTGTTGCTGGATGAACCGACCAATAGCCTGGATGTGGCGCAAAAGGTTGCGTTGGATCGCCTGCTGCGCGAATTCTGCCAAAGTGGGCGCAGCGCGCTAGTGTGTGCGCACGATCTGAATCATACCCTGCAGCAGGCCGATCGGGTTTGGTTGTTGCACGCTGGGCAGTTGGTCGCGCAGGGCATCACCCGTGAGGTGATGGTGCCCGCACTGTTGTCGCAGATCTATGAAGTGGATTTCCACCTGCAATGGGTGGGGAACCAGCGTTGGATCATGACCCGCACGGCTTAATTCGCCCCGGCGGCATAAATGTAAACGAAAACTAAACGTAGTGAATATAAATAGCCGGGTAATCATCGGCTATTATTGTGCTGCCTCTCATTTTCTCGTGGATTTTCTTGAAAAACGTCGATGACGTGCTACGCTTGATTCGGAAAAAATAAAATAAGTAAATAATTATTAATAAATATAAGAAATTGATTTTAATAATAAATTTAAATTAATGATGACGGCACCTTCCTATCAGTTCTCCCACTGATGACGAGTCTCGTCTTAAGGTTTAGTTAAGCTTGCGGCCTTACATTGTCAGTTAATCCACGGAAACGATTCTTCTCTGGCGTTTAATATTCGTTAAACGAAAGGGATTTACAGTGTCATCAAAAGCAGCTCGATACGTTTGGGGTTAACTATGGATCAATTTTTGCCTTTCTCTCGTCCGGCCATCGGCGATGAAGAAATCGCCGCGGTAGAGAAAGTGTTGCGCTCCGGTTGGATCACCACCGGGCCGCAAAACCAGCAACTGGAAAGCGACTTCTGTTCCACCTTCGGCTGTAAGCACGCCATCGCGGTCAGTTCCGCCACGGCGGGCATGCACATCACGTTAATGGCGCTTGGCGTCGGCCCTGGCGACGAAGTCATCACCCCTTCGCAAACCTGGGTCTCCACCCTCAACATGATCGAGCTGCTGGGCGCCACGCCGGTGATGATCGATGTTGACCGCGATACGTTGATGGTCAGCGCCGCCGACGTCGAGGCTGCCATCACCCCGAATACCAAAGCGATTGTTCCGGTGCATTACGCCGGTGCCCCCCTGCAGATGGATGCGCTGCGCGCCGTGGCCGAACGCCATGGTCTGCCGCTGATCGAAGACGCCGCCCACGCGGTCGGCACGCGCTACAACGGCGAATGGGTCGGCGCGCGCGGCACGGCGATTTTCTCTTTCCATGCGATCAAAAACGTGACCTGCGCCGAAGGCGGCCTGATCGCCACCGACGACGATGCGCTGGCGGATCGCCTGCGTTGCCTGAAGTTCCACGGTCTGGCCGTCGATGCCTTCGATCGCCAGCAGCTTGGCCGCAAACCGCAGGCCGAAGTGGTGGAACCGGGGTACAAATACAATCTGTCCGACATTCACGCGGCGATCGCCGTGGTGCAACTTTCGCGCTTCGCCGAGCTGAACGCGCGTCGCAAGGCGCTGGCGCAGCGCTACCTGAGCGCGCTGGAAGGCTCGCCGTTCCAACCGTTGGGCGTGCCGGATTATCCGCATGACCACGCCTGGCACCTGTTTATGGTGCGCGTCGATCCCGAGCGCTGCGGCCTCGATCGCGACCAACTGATGGAGCGCCTGAAAGAGGTTGGCATCGGCACCGGGCTGCATTTCCGTGCCGCGCACACCCAGAAATTCTACCGTGAGCGCTATCCGCAGCTTTCTTTGCCGAATACCGAGTGGAACTCGGCGCGGCTGTGCACCTTACCGCTATTCCCTGATATGACCGACGCCGACGTGGATCGCGTGGTCAATGCCTTGTCTTCTGTTGTGGAGTCTTTACGTGTCTCGCGTTGAACCGATTAAAAAAGTGTCGATAGTCATCCCGGTATACAACGAGCAGGAAAGCCTGCCGGCGTTGCTGGAACGCACTACTGCCGCCTGTAAGCAGTTATCTCAACCCTATGAAATCATCCTCGTCGACGATGGCAGCAGCGACAATTCCGCCGACATGCTGACTGCGGCGGCGGAAAAGCCGGACAGCAACGTGGTCGCTGTCTTGCTGAACCGCAACTATGGCCAGCACTCGGCCATTATGGCCGGTTTCAATCAGGTGACCGGCGATTTGGTGATTACGCTGGACGCCGATCTGCAGAACCCGCCGGAGGAGATCCCTCGTCTGGTCAGCGTGGCGGAAGAGGGCTATGACGTGGTGGGCACCGTGCGCGCCAACCGTCAAGACTCCTGGTTCCGCAAAAGCGCCTCGCGCGTGATCAATATGATGATTCAACGCGCCACCGGCAAGTCGATGGGGGACTATGGCTGCATGCTGCGTGCCTACCGTCGTCATATCGTTGAGGCGATGCTGCACTGCCATGAGCGCAGTACCTTTATCCCGATTCTGGCGAACACCTTCGCCCGTCGCACGACCGAGATCGACGTGCGTCACGCCGAACGTGAGTTTGGCGACTCCAAGTACAGCCTGATGAAGCTGATCAACCTGATGTACGACCTGATCACCTGCCTGACCACTACGCCGCTGCGTTTGCTCAGCGTGGTCGGCAGCATCGTGGCGCTGTCCGGGTTTGTATTGGCACTGGTGCTGATTGCGCTGCGTCTGCTGCTCGGCCCTGAATGGGCCGCCGGCGGCGTGTTCACCCTCTTCGCCGTGCTGTTCACCTTTATCGGCGCCCAGTTTGTTGGCATGGGGCTACTGGGTGAATACATCGGCCGCATCTATACCGACGTGCGTGCGCGTCCTCGCTATTTTGTTCAGAAAGTGGTCGGTGCACAGCAGGACCACAATACTCAGGAAGAAGAATGATGAAAGCTATTGTATTTGCTTACCACGATATTGGCTGCGCAGGTCTGAAAGCGCTGACTGAGGCGGGTTATGACGTGCAGGCCGTATTCACGCACACCGACGACCCTGGTGAGAACAATTTCTTCTCCTCCGTGGCCCGTTTGGGCGCCGAATTGGATCTGCCGGTCTATGCGCCGGAAGACGTAAATCACCCGCTATGGGTTGACCGCATCCGCGCACTGCAGCCGGACGTGATCTTCTCGTTCTACTACCGCCACATGCTGAGCGACGAGATCTTGTCGCTGGCGCCGCAGGGCGGTTTCAACCTGCACGGTTCGTTGCTGCCGCACTACCGTGGCCGCGCCCCGGTGAACTGGGCGCTGGTGAATGGCGAAACCGAAACCGGCGCCACGCTGCACATGATGGTGAAACGCCCGGATGCCGGCGACATCGTTGGTCAGCAGAAAGTGACCATCGCAGACAACGACACCGCGCTGACGCTGCACAAAAAAGTGCTGGAAGCCGCGCAGGTCGTGTTGCAAGAGCAGTTGCCGAAACTGAAGAACGGCACCGCCACCTTCACCAAGCAGGATGAGTCTCAGGCCAGCTACTTCGGCCGCCGCACCGCAGCGGACGGCGAGATCCTGTGGCACAAGTCCGCCAAAGAGATCAACAACTTGGTACGCGCCGTCACCGAACCGTACCCGGGCGCATTCAGCTACCTCGGCCAGCGCAAGCTGATCGTCTGGCGCTCCCGCGTGCTGGATACCCAACATGATAAACAACCGGGCACCGTGCTGAGCACCTCGCCGCTGGTCATCGCCTGTGGCGAAGGCGCGCTGGAGATCGTCGCCGGCCAGAACGACAGCGGTCTGTACGTGCAGGGCAGCCGCCTGGCGCAAGAAATGGGCATCGTCACCGACGTGCGCCTGGCCGCCAAGCCGAATGCCGTAATGAAACGCCGTACTCGCGTGCTGATCCTCGGGGTTAACGGCTTCATCGGTAACCACCTGACCGAACGCCTGCTGCGTGACGATCGCTACGACATCTACGGCCTGGATATCGGCTCTGACGCCATCAGCCGCTTCCTCGACAACCCGCGTTTCCACTTCGTGGAAGGCGACATCAGCATCCACTCCGAGTGGATCGAGTATCACATCAAGAAATGCGACGTGGTGCTGCCGCTGGTGGCGATCGCGACGCCGATCGAATACACCCGTAACCCGCTGCGCGTGTTCGAGCTTGACTTCGAAGAGAACCTGAAGATCGTTCGCGACTGCGTGAAATACAACAAGCGCATCATCTTCCCGTCCACCTCAGAAGTGTACGGCATGTGCGACGACAAAGAGTTCGACGAAGACCATTCGCGTCTGATCGTCGGGCCAATCAACAAACAGCGCTGGATCTACTCGGTCTCCAAACAGCTACTGGATCGGGTGATCTGGGCTTACGGCGCCAAAGAAGGCCTGAAGTTCACGCTGTTCCGTCCGTTCAACTGGATGGGGCCGCGTCTGGATAACCTGGACGCCGCGCGCATCGGGTCTTCCCGCGCCATCACCCAGCTGATCCTCAACCTGGTGGAAGGTTCGCCGATCAAACTGATGGACGGCGGCGCACAGAAACGTTGCTTCACCGACATCAACGACGGCATCGAAGCGCTGTTCCGCATCATTGAGAACCGCGATGGCCTGTGCGACGGCCAGATCGTCAACATCGGCAACCCGACCAACGAAGCGAGCATCCGCGAGCTGGCTGAAATGCTGCTGGAAAGCTTCAACAACCACCCGCTGCGCGACCGCTTCCCGCCGTTTGCCGGCTTCAAGGACGTGGAGAGCAGCAGCTACTACGGTAAAGGTTACCAGGATGTCGAGCACCGCACGCCGAGCATCAAGAACGCTCACCGCCTGCTGGGCTGGCAGCCGACCATCGAGATGAAGCAAACCGTCGCCGATACGCTGGACTACTTCTTGCGCACTACCGTTCAGGAAGGGAACGGTGCATGAAGAAAGTCGGTCTGCGGGTTGATGTAGATACCTTCAGCGGCACCCGTGAAGGGGTGCCGCAGTTGCTGGACCTGTTCGACAAGTACGACATTCAGGCCAGCTTCTTCTTCAGCGTGGGACCGGACAACATGGGGCGCCATCTTTGGCGCCTTTTGCGTCCGAAATTTCTGTGGAAAATGCTGCGTTCGAACGCCGCCTCGCTGTATGGGCTGGATATTCTGCTGGCCGGTACCGCCTGGCCGGGGCGCAACATTTCACGCGCGCTGGGGCCGCTGATGAAGCGCACCGCCGAAGCCGGCCATGAAGTCGGGCTGCACGCCTGGGATCACCAAGGGTGGCAGGCCAAGGTTGGCAAGTGGAGCGAAGCGCAGCTGACCGAACAGGTGCAGCGGGGCGTCGACGCCCTGAGCGCCTGCACCGGCCAGCCGGTGAAATGCTCCGCCGTGGCGGGCTGGCGTGCCGATACGCGCGTGCTGGAGGTCAAGCAGCGCTTCGGCTTTCATTACAACAGCGATTGCCGCGGCACCCATCCGTTCCGTCCGGTGCTGAGCGACGGGCGCCACGGCACGGTGCAGATCCCGGTGACGTTGCCGACCTTCGACGAAGTGATCGGCAGCGAAGTCAGCATGGCCGACTTCAACGACTACATTCTGCGCGCCATCGAGAACGATCGCGGCGTGCCGGTGTACACCATTCACACCGAAGTGGAAGGCATGTCGCAAGCGGCGATGTTCGAACAGTTATTGCAACGCGCACGGCAGCAGGGCATCGAATTCTGTCCGCTTAGCGCGCTGTTACCACAAGATTTGGCGTCACTGCCGTTGGGCCGCATCAAGCGTGCTCCTTTCCCCGGCCGCGAAGGTTGGCTGGGCTGTCAAACCGATGTGAAGGACGTTACATGAAGGCGCTAAAAGGATCCTGGGCCATTCTGCTGGCCGTTTTTTTTGCTCTGGTTTACCTGATCCCGCTTAACGGCCGCCTGCTGTGGCAGCCGGATGAGACGCGTTATGCCGAGATCAGTCGTGAAATGCTGCAGCGCGGCGATTGGGTGGTGCCGCACCTGCTGGGGCTGCGTTATTTCGAAAAGCCGGTAGCGGGTTACTGGTTCAATAACATCAGCCAGTGGCTGTTTGGCGAAAACAACTTTGCGGTGCGTTTCGGCTCGGTGTTCAGCACCGGCATGACCGCGCTGCTGGTGTTCGCGCTGGCGATGCTGATGTGGCGCAATGCGCGCCGCGCCAGCCTGGCGGCGCTGATGTTCCTGTCGATGGTGCTGGTGTTCAGCATCGGCACCTACAGCGTGCTGGATCCGATGATCTCGCTGTGGCTGGCGGCGGCGATGGTCAGTTATTACCTGACGCTGAAGGCCTCCTCGGTCAAGGGAAAACTGGGCGCTTACGCACTGCTGGGCTTGGCCTGCGGCATGGGCTTTATGACCAAGGGCTTCCTGGCACTGGCGGTGCCGGTGATCGCGGTGATCCCGATCGTTATCCAGCAACGCCGCATCAAGGATCTGCTGTGCTATGGCCCGGTGGCGATCGTGACCGCGACGCTGCTCAGCCTGCCGTGGGCGCTGGCGATCGCGCAACGCGAACCCGACTTCTGGAATTATTTCTTCTGGGTCGAGCATATTCAGCGTTTCGCCGAAGATAATGCTCAACACAAGGCGCCGTTCTGGTATTACCTGCCGGTTCTGCTGGCGGCGGTGCTGCCTTGGCTGGCGCTGCTGCCCGGCGCGCTGCTCAAAGGTTGGCGCGAGCGCGTGCAGCGCCCGGAGCTGTTCTTCCTGCTGAGTTGGGCGATGATGCCGTTGATCTTCTTCAGCATCGCCAAAGGCAAGCTGCCGACCTACATTCTGCCGTGCATGGCGCCGCTGGCGCTGCTGATGACCGCCTATGCGGAAGACTATGCCGCCACGCTGCGCGCCAAGCTGTTCAAGGCCAATGCCTGGTTGAACGGCCTGTTCGGGCTGATTGGCATCGTGGCGCTGGTGGTGTTGAGTTCCGGTCTGCTGCCGAAAGCGCATCTGTTTACTCCCCAAGAGTGGCCGAAAGTGGTGCTCGGCCTGATCGCCTTCGGTGGTTGGCTGCTGTTCGCATTGGTTTCCGCACGCGATAACGGCCGCCAATGGCGCTGGGCGGCGGCTTGCCCGGTGCTGCTGTGCCTGGTGATCGGTTACGCCATTCCGCAACAGGTGACCGATTCCAAACTGCCGCAAAACTTCGCCCGCGCCACGATGGCCGAGCTGGGCGACAGTCGTTACGTGCTAAGCGACAGCGTTGGGCTGGCGGCCGGCCTGGCTTGGGAGCTGAAGCGCAGCGACGTGCTGATGTACAGCCAGAAAGGCGAGGTGGCCTATGGTCTGGAGTATCCGGACGCCAAAGGCCACCTGATCAGCGATGCCGATTTCCCGCAGTGGCTGGCGCAGGCGCGTAAGCAGGGGAACGTATCGTTGGTGCTGCAACTGTCACGTGGCGAAGCGCTGCCGCAGGAACTGCCTGCCGCAGACAAGGTGGATCGCATGAACCGCCTGGTGCTGATGTGGTATAAACAGCAACCATGATCGGTTTTCTGTTGGTGATAGTGGTCAGTCTGCTCACCTGTGGTGGGCAGCTGTGCCAGAAACAGGCGGCGCACTGTTGGGAACGGGCGGGCGAGGCGCGGCTGAAACAGACGCTGCGCTGGCTGGCGCTGGCGGTGCTGCTGCTGGGGCTGGGCATGGCGGTGTGGCTCAATGTGCTGCAACGTCTGCCGCTCAGCCTGGCTTACCCGATGCTCAGCCTTAACTTCGTGATGGTGACGCTGGCGGCGCGCTGGCTGTTTCATGAGCCGACGACCGCTCGCCACTGGTGCGGCGTGGCGTCGATTATGCTGGGGATCCTGCTGATGAGCGTGCATTCATGAAGGGCTATGCCTGGGGCGCCGCCAGCGTACTGCTGGTGACGCTGGCGCAGTTGCTGATGAAGTGGGGCATGGTGCAGATCCCGCTGATGTCGTTCGCCGATGTCTCGTTGGCGTTGATCGGCAATTACTGGCTACCGCTGCTGGCGGTGGGCGGCGGCATCTTCGGCTATGCGCTGTCGATGCTGTGTTGGTTTTTCGCGCTGCGCCATCTGCCGTTAAATCGTGCTTATCCTCTGTTGAGCGTTAGCTACGCGCTGGTCTACCTGGCGGCGGTGATCCTGCCGTGGTTTAACGAGTCCGCTACGCTGCTGAAAACGTTGGGCACGCTGTTTATTCTGTTCGGCGTCGGGCTGATTAACAGCAAATCCGAGACAAAATCGCCGGAATAGGGGCTAAACCGGCGATCCTGCTATTATCTCCCTCATGGCGCTTGCCTTTTTCCCCGTGCGGGAGATAAATTAACGCCAAATAGCGCTCTCCTTACGTGGTGCCGGCTTTGCCTCGCAGGCGGTGGTGGTGTGCCGATTGGCATAATGCGGCAGCGTGTTCAATGAAGGAATATTATGCGGATGCGTGTGTGGTTTTTATTAGCCAGTTTGATCCTCGCCGGCTGCAGCAGCCATGCGCCGCCGCCGAGCGGCCGCCTGGCGGACTCTATCGTGGTGGTGGCCCAGCTCAACGAGCAACTGCGTCAGTGGTACGGCACGCCGTACCGTTACGGCGGCTTGGATCGCGGCGGCGTGGATTGTTCCGGCTTTGTTTACCGCACGTTCCGCGATCGTTTCGACATGCAGCTGCCGCGTTCGACCGAAGAACAAACCTCGCTGGGTACCAAGGTTTCGCGTGATGAGTTGATGCCGGGCGACCTGGTGTTTTTCAAAACCGGCGGCGGTGAGAACGGCCTGCACGTCGGCATATACGATACCAACGACCAATTTATCCACGCCTCGACCAGTCGCGGGGTGATCCGCTCCTCGCTCGATAACGTCTATTGGAAGCGTGTGTACTGGCAGGCGCGACGCATTTAACCTTAACCCGTTGATTTGGTGTATCATGGCGGCATCTCGTGTTTTGAACGGTGCCTGCCATGAACAGCCTGCGTTTACTGATCTCCGACTCCTACGATCCCTGGTTCAACCTGGCAGTGGAAGAGTGCATCTTCCGCGAAATGACCACGCAAAAAATTCTCTTCCTGTGGCGCAATGCCGAAACGGTGGTGATTGGTCAGTCGCAGAACCCCTGGAAAGAGTGCAATACCCGGCGCATGGAGCAGGATGGCATTCGGCTGGCGCGGCGCAGCAGCGGCGGCGGGGCGGTATTTCACGACCTGGGCAATACCTGCTTCACCTTTATGGCCGGCAAGCCGGGCTACGACAAGAGCGTCTCGACCGACATCATTCTGCAAGCGCTGCGGGAGCTGGGCGTGGCGGCCAGCGCATCGGGGCGTAACGATCTGGTGATGGAAACCGCCGACGGGCCGCGCAAAATATCCGGCTCGGCCTATCGAGAAACGCAGGATCGCGGTTTCCATCACGGTACGCTGCTGCTGAATGCCGATCTGGAACGGTTGGCGGACTATCTCAATCCGGATCCCAAAAAGCTGCAGGCCAAGGGGATTACCTCGGTGCGTTCGCGCGTCGCGAATCTGGCGGAGTTTTTGCCGGATATCAGCCATGCGCAGGTATGCGACGCCATCGTACAGGCCTTCTTCGCCCACTATGGCGAGACGGTCGAGCCGGAGATTATTTCGCCGGACGTGTTCCCCGATCTGCCCGATTTTGCCGCGCAGTTCGCCAAACAGAGCAGTTGGGAATGGAATTTTGGCAAGGCGCCGGCGTTCAGCCACTTGCTTAACGAGCGTTTCGTCTGGGGCGGCGTAGACTTGTTCTTCGATGTGGAGAAGGGGGCGATTGTTCGCGCGCAGGTGTTCACCGATAGCCTGAATCCCGCTCCGCTGCAGCGGTTGGCGGACATGCTGGTGGGCTGCGCGTACCGCAGTGAGCCCGTCGCCGCCTGCTGTGACCGACTGATGGCGGAGTATCCTCAACAGGCGGCCGAATTAGCCGAGTTGCGGCAATGGCTGAGCGAAACGATCCGTTAGCCGGAGTGGGAATGGTGAAGGGGATGAGCGTGCTCATCCCTTTTTTTATCGCTGAAATCGGCGTTTAGCAGGGGCGTAGCGCAGATTTTCTGAAAATCAAGATGGGCACTTTTTTACATTTTCAATGCCGAGAATAACGGGCGGAATTGATGCGTTATTAAATTTAATCAGTCGTCGTTAACGGTAGGAAAAATCCGCGTTAAGGAGGAAAGATTATTTTACTTTATTTAAGATTTTTCTTAAATAAAACAAGGGAGATAAGTCAAATTTAGCCGCCAATCCATTCAACTTAAGCCAAATACCTTTTCACATAACGCGTTTGGCGGTCGCTATGGCATAAGTCAGGCTGCTTTTCTTTGCGCCTTTCACGATTGTCGTATAGCTTTAATCTATCAATTAAATGATATTTCATGGGTATTTACATTGATATTTCCGATTAATCCCAGAGGGATTGATCGATAAAATATATTGATATACGATGATACGCTAGCCATTCATCCTGTGGCATTAAAATGAACATCCAACTCGAAGCTGACTTTATTAGTAGCTATGTTTTGCAACCTGTTTACTCAATGGAGGGCGGGCTGTTGGCGGTTGAAATGTTGAGCCGTTTCAACAGTCTCGACGGTGATTTAGCCATGCCGGCCGAAATTGGGATTAATTTATTGACGTCTGAACAAAGGATTGAGTTATTTAATGAGCAATTGAAACTTGCGGAGCAGCATGCGGCTTGGTTTACCGGTAACAACGTGCAGTTGACCATCAATATCGAAGAAACCATCGTCGAACTTATTCTTTCTGATTCGGCGTTATGTCAACGGATCGGGCAATATCCTTTTATTGCATTTGAAATCAGTGAGAGTTTTCCGAATCTTTCGGCCGGGAAGAACAACCCGAGCGTGCGGCGATTAAGCGAAATGTTTTCGCTGTGGCTCGATGATTTCGGTTCCGGTAAAGCCACGTTGACCGCGCTATACGATGGTTTGTTTGACTATGTAAAGATAGACAAGCGTTTTTACTGGCAGCTGTTTACCCATCAGGGATATGACGTGGTCATCGACTCGTTGTTAAAGAATATCAACCTGTTATGTAAAGGCGTAATCGTCGGAGGAATAGAGAAAAAAGAGTACTTTAATAAACTCAGATACGCCGGTGTTTTAGGCCTGCAAGGTTTTTTATGGCCCAGCGTTGGTGTGGATAATCTGCAAGCTTTGCTGGCGAGGCCCAGCGAGTTCAATAATTAAGAAGTGATATAAAAAACTACACACAATGAGGTAAATAATGCACGGGGTGAGGTTACCGTGATCCCGTCGCCGTTATTCGCCATCGCTTTATGCTGATAACTGCGTTTGTCAGCCGACGTTAAAGCGCGTTTCCTCAGCTGAGGGGCAACGCCAAACTCCCCGCATCCGCCCTGGTGACAGGCGGATGCGTTCTCCCTGCATTCCTTCGGTGTTAATCCGCCCGTTCAGGCTCTACACTACGCTGAAACGGAGGGCCTATGCCGCAGTTCGATAACGCTTACTACCAACAGTTACCCGGTTTCTACACCGCCCTGAACCCGACACCGCTCAAGGATGCACGCCTGCTGTACCACAGCGAGCCGCTGGCACGCGAGCTGGGGCTGGATGAAAGCTGGTTTACCCAGGATAAAACCCCCATTTGGGCGGGAGAATCGCTGCTGCCCGGCATGCAGCCGCTGGCACAGGTGTACAGCGGCCACCAGTTCGGCGTGTGGGCCGGGCAACTGGGTGATGGCCGCGGCATTTTGCTGGGCGAACAGGTCATGGCGGATGGCAGCCACCGCGATTGGCACCTGAAGGGGGCCGGGCTAACGCCATATTCACGCATGGGGGATGGCCGCGCGGTGCTGCGTTCGGTTATCCGCGAGTTTCTTGCCTCTGAGGCGCTGCACCATCTGGGGATCCCCACCACCCGAGCGTTGACTATCGTCACCAGCCAGCAACCGGTATATCGCGAGCAGCCAGAACGCGGCGCCATGCTGATGCGAGTGGCGGAAAGCCATGTGCGCTTCGGCCACTTCGAACACTTTTATTACCGTAAACAGCCGGAGCAAGTGCGGCAGCTGGCGGATTTCGTCATCGCCCGTCACTGGCCACAGTTGCAGGATCTGGCTGAGCGTTACCTGCTGTGGTTTACCGACGTGGTCGAACGCACGGCGCGTTTAATCGCCCATTGGCAAACCGTCGGTTTCGCCCACGGCGTGATGAACACCGACAATATGTCGATTCTCGGTATCACCATCGATTACGGCCCTTATGGCTTCCTGGACGACTACCAGCCCGGCTATATCTGCAACCACTCCGATCACCAGGGGCGTTACGCCTTCGACAATCAGCCGGCGGTGGCGCTGTGGAACCTGCATCGCCTGGCACAAACCCTGTCTGGGTTGATGACCACCGAGCAGCTGCAGCAGGCGCTGTCGGCGTATGAGCCGGCGCTGATGCGCGCCTACGGTGAACAGATGCGCGCCAAACTCGGCTTCTTCACGCCGACGGCGCAGGATAATGACGTGCTCACCGGTCTGTTGAGCCTGATGGCGCAGGAAGGGCGGGACTATACCCGCACGTTCCGCTTGTTGAGCGAGACCGAACAGCAGCAGGCGCAGTCGCCGCTGCGCGACGAGTTTATCGACCGTGCGGCGTTCGACGCCTGGTATCAACAGTATCGTCAGCGCTTGCAACAGGAACAGGTCAGCGATGCGGAACGGCAACGGGCGATGAAGGCGGTGAACCCGCGCCTGATCCTGCGCAACTATCTGGCGCAGCAGGCGATTGAGGATGCGGAGAAAGACGACGTGGGCCGTTTGCGGCGGTTGCATCAGGCTCTGCTGAGGCCGTTCGACGATGCGCCGGAGTATGACGATCTTGCTGCGCTGCCGCCGGATTGGGGCAAACATCTGGAGATTTCCTGCTCCAGTTGAGATGAAAAAGGGCGCCTCATGGCGCCCTTGATGTTATTGACGTAGATAGACCTGCGGCAGAGACACTTCGGGATGATGCACCACGCCGAGATCGGCCTGATACCAGCGGGTGAGGATCTCCGTCTGCAGGACCTCTTGCGGCGTGCCGCTCGCCACCAGACGTCCCTGATGCAACAGCAGGATCCGATCGGCGTACAGCGCCGCCAGATTGAGATCGTGCAGCACGCAGCAGACGCCCAGCGGCTGTTGACGTGTCAGCGAGCGCAGCAGGCGCAGGGTGTGCTGCTGGTGATACAGATCCAGCGCCGAGGTCGGCTCGTCGAGAAACAGCCAGGCGGGAGACGGTTGCGGTTGCCACAGCTGCGCCAACACCCGCGCCAACTGCACCCGCTGCTGTTCGCCACCGGACAACCGGCGGTAATCGCGCTGCGCCAGCGCCAGGCAGTCGGTTTGTTCCATCACCTGTTGGATCGCCTGATGCTCGTCGCGTTTGCCGTGCGGCGATCGCCCCATGCTGACCACTTCTTCCACGCTGAAGGGAAACGCCAGATCGCTGTATTGGCGCATCACGGCTCGGACTTTGGCCAACTGCTGCGGCGCCCAGTGTTCCAGCGGGCGGTCGAGCAGCCGGCATTCGCCGCAGTCCGGCGTCAGATAGCCGGTCAGCAAGCGCAGCAGCGTCGATTTGCCGGCGCCGTTAGGGCCGATAATCGCCACCATCTCACCGCTGGCGAGGCTGAGCGAAACGTCGTTGATCAAGCGGCGCGTACCGAGGCTGTAACGCAGCTCTCGGGCTGTCAGGCAGGCGGCGTTATCCACCGGTTCGCTCCCGCTGGCGCATCACCAGCCATAAGAAGTAAGGACCGCCGATCAGGCTGGTCATCAAGCCTACCGGCATTTCGGCCGGCGCCACCAGTGTGCGCGCCAGCGTATCGCTGACCAGCAGCAGGCAGGCGCCGCCCAGCGCGGAGCAGGGCAGTAGCCAGCGGTGATCGCCGCCAAGGCGCATGCGCACCAGATGTGGCACCACCAGACCGACGAAGCCGATCACGCCGCTCATCGCTACCGCCGCGCCGATCAGCAGGGCGCTCAGCAACAGCAGCTGCAGCTTGGCGCGCTGGACGTTCACCCCGAGGTAGTGGGCCTCTTCGTCCCCCAGCTGCAACAGATTCAGCCGGCGCGCCTGCAACAGCGTCAGCAGCGCCGTAGGCAGGATCAGCGAGGCGGAAACGGCCAGCGTCGGCCACTGCGACTGGCTGAGGCTGCCCATCATCCACAGCGAGAACTGGCGCAGCTGTTGATCGCTGCTGACGTAGGAGAGCACGCCGATGGCCGCCATGCACAGGGCGTTGATGGCGATGCCCGCCAGCAGCAGCCGCGACAGATTGCCGTGCCCGCTGCGGCTGATGCCGTAGATCAAAAGCGATACCAGCAGGCTGCCGAGGAACGCCGCCAGCATATGGCCGTATAGCGCGATCGTCACCGGCAACGCCAGCGGCATCACGATGAACAGGGCGACAAACAGCGCGCCGCCGCTGCTGATGCCCAGAAGGCTCGGATCCGCCAGCGGGTTGCGGAACAGCCCCTGCATCACCGCGCCGGACACTGCCAATGCGCAGCCGATCACTACTGCCAGCAGCACGCGCGGCAGACGAATGTTCAGCCAGATGTGCCAGGCGGCGTCGCTGAAGGGTTCGCGCCACAGGGTGCGAAACGACAGCGTCAGCGCGCCCAGGTTGGCGGCGACCAGCGCCAGCAACGTCAGCAGCACCAGCAGGCCGATGATGGCCAACTGAGGCGAGGTGCGACTGCGCATTACTTTTGCTCCGCCGCGTGGCGCAGTTTGGCCAGCGCCGCCGGCGTTTCCAGACCGAAGCCCAGCAGCGCCATGTCATCGACGATCAGTACGCGGCGCTGCTTGCCCGCCGGCGTCAACGCCAGGCCCGGCAGCGTCCACAGCTGCTGTTCGCCGCCGAGGGTGCGCACGCCGTCGGTGGTGACCAGCAACAGATCCGGCGCGCTGGCGATGACGCCTTCCTGCGACAGCGGACGGTAGCGGTCAAAGCCCTGCATGGCGTTTTTCAGTCCGGCGGCGGCGATCACCGCGTCGGCGGCGGTGTGTTGCCCGGCAGCCATCGGCGTAATGCCGCCGTGGCTCATCACGAACAGCACCTTGACCGGCAGCGGAGAGGTATCGACCGCCGCCAGCTGCTGTTGATAGCGCTCGCTCAGCTGTTTGCCTTGCTCAACGCGTTGCAACGCGGCGGCGATCGTAGCGATTTTCTGCGGCACCGCCTGCAGGGTGGTGTCACCCGGCACGCTGACCACTTTGACGCCGCTGTCCGCCAACTGTTTGAGCACCAGCGCCGGCTGCGCCAGCTCGGTCGTCAGCACCAGCGTCGGTTTCAGCGCCAAAATGCCTTCGGCGTTCAGTTGGCGCATGTAGCCGACGTCCGGCAGCTTTTTCACCGCCTCCGGATGCAGACTGGTGCTGTCACGGGCGATCACGTCGTCGCCGGCGCCGAGCGCGAAGGCGATTTCCGTCACGTCGCCGCCGATCGAGACGATGCGCTGCGCCGCCGCCGCGGTGAGCGGCAGCGCCAGCGTCATCATCAGCGTCAGGCGGCGGATCAAGGAAGATTTCATGCGGCGATGTCCTTGGCGGCGAGCGCGGCAACCTGCTCGCGCCACTGGGTTTGTTCCGGCTGCCCTTCGGTACGCTGGCCATACAGCTGCGCAATCTGCGTGCCGTCGGCGGCGAACAGCTCCAGGCTGGTGACGATGCCGTCCTTGGTCGGTTTGCGGGTGATCCAGCTTTCGGCGATGGCGCCTTCAATCAGGTGCAGCGTGAAACGGCGGTTGAACACGTTGATCCAGCCTTCCTGCGGCATCAAACGTTCGATCTGGCCGGTGAAGATCTGCACGCAACCGCGGTTGCCGACGAAGATCATGATCTCGTTTTGCTGCTGCTGCGCCGCTTGCAGCAGCTGCGAGAGCGCGCTGTTGTCTACCTGATAGGCCAGATCGTCGCCGACGGCGCGGAACGCCTGCTGGCGCGTGAGCTTATTGCGGCTCAGCAGCTGGAAGAACTGATGAACGTCGGTCATCGCGCGCCATTCACCGTCGATTTTGGCATGATCCTGCGTCGTTTCATCCGCGGTGCTCACCTCGGCGGGTTGCAGCGCCAGCGCCGGGTTTTCTTCGCTCAGGTGGCGCTCCACCAGCGCCATCCAGGCCGGCAGATCGGTCTCTTCGGTGGTGTAGACCTTGTGCAGCGCATCGCCCTGTTGGTCGAAGAACTGGATGCTGTGGCGCACGCCGCGTTTGTTGGTTTCGCTCATAGCGAAAACGCTGGTCCAGTGGTTGAGGAACAGGCGCAGATCCAGCTCGCGCGGGTTGAGGATCAGCCCGGCGTGGCCGTTGAGGTGCTGGTTGCGGTAGCGGCCCATCTGCTCATGCACCGCATAGCTGTTGCGGGTGATGGATTTGGTGACGCCCACTTGCTCAAGCTCGGTCAGCAGGGTGCGCGCGTCGGCCTGCAGGCGGCGAGTGTCGTGGCCGACGCGGGCGTGCGTCAGCTCCGCTTCGCTGACGCCAAGGATCGCCGCCAGATCGCGGGCGTATTTGCCGGGGTGGTCGATTTTGGCCTGTTGGTAGCGTTCGTATAGGGTGTTGCTCATGCGGGATTCTCCTGCGCTGTAATGCGAACGGCGGACAACCGGGTTGTCCGCCAGATAGTCAAATGATTACCACTGGTAGCTGACCAGCAGTTTGGCGTTGCGGCCATCCTGCGGGACGCCCTGCGGCGAGTAATATTCTTTGTCGAAGGCGTTGCCCAGTACCACGGTGGTGGTCATGCCCTGCAGCCGATCGCGGCCCTTGTAGCTCAGATAGAAGTCGTTGACGCCATAGCCGCCTTGCTCCGGCGTCCCCGTTTGTACGCGGGTGGCGCGTTCGGCGAAGGTGGCGACCCAGCCGGCGGACAAACCGGTTTCGCCCAGCGGCACGTCCAGCGAACTGGTGACGGTATCCGGGCTGATGTCGGCCAGCCAATCGCCGCTTTTCGCGTTCAATTCGCCATTGCGAGACTTGTCCTTGCCGCGTGTGCGGTTGTAGGCCAGATCCCAGTTAAACCACTTGGTCTGGTAGTTCAGCGAGGTGTCCCAACCCCAAATCTTGGCGCGAGAGATATTCGCTGAGGCGGTCTGCGTGCGAGTGACATACATGAAGATGTAGTCTTTGGCGTCGGTATCGAAGTAACTGGCCTTGAATTGCAGGCTGTCATCCGCCAGAAGCAGATCGTCGAAGCGCAAGCCGAAACCGGCTTCGGTGGTGCTGGTGGTTTCCGGCCGCAGATTCGGATTAGGCACCCAATAGTTGCCGGGGAAGTGACGCGAATCGTTGTACATCTCGCCCATGGTCGGGGCGCGGAAGGCCTGGGAATAGGAGCCGAACAGCATCAGCCAGTCGGTCGGCGAGTAGCTCAGGGCCCCGCGGGACGACCATTTGTCGGCCTTGACGTCTTCGTGGCCCTGGCTGCTGCCTTTGTAATCGTCGTAGCGCGTGCCGGCCAGCACGGTGATCGGAATGTCGCGCAGCGTGATTTCATCCTGCAGCCAGCCGGAGGCGAAGTTGATCTTGGCCTGCGGGAAACTGGTAGTGGCGCCGCCCGGCTGCTGTTTCTGTTCATACACTTCGGAGCCGTAGGTCAGCAGGTGTGACGCAAAGCTGTCGGCGAACAGACGTGTGCGGTTTTCCAGCTTGCCGCCGTTGGTGGTCTGCTTGCGGAATTCGTCGGTCGCACCGGCGTTGTGCGCATTGATTTTGACTTCCGAGGTGTACAGTTTCGCGGTGGCGTCCAGCCAATCCTGGCCGACCGGCTTGAGCTTATAGCTCAGAGCGGCATCACGCTGGATGGTGGAGCGGTTGGTCATCGGGTTGCCGCTCGAGCTGCCCGGCGTCTGCGGGTTTTTCGGCTCCTGGGCGCTGTTGTTGTAGTAGCGCAGATCGCCGCTCAATGACTGATTGTCGTCGATTTTCCAGGTGCCTTTTGCCAGCACGTTGCTGATGGTTTCGTCGTTAGGCGCATCGAAGCCGTTGCCCTGACGCAGATTACCGACGTCGCGGGTACCGAACGACAGCAAACCGTCGAGGTTATCGGTCTTGCCGTAGGCGCTGGCGCCCATGCCCAGGCTGTGATCGCCGCTGCCGGCGGTGCCGTAGACGCGGAACCCGGTATCGTGGCCCGGCAGCAGCAGATCGGCGGCATCGACGGTCTCGTAGGCGATGACGCCGCCCAGCGCGCCGCTGCCATACAGCAACGCAGAGGGACCGCGCACGATTTCAATGCGCTTGACCAGCGCCGGATCGAGGAAGGTGCCGCCGATGTGGCCGGTATCGGTCCCCTGGCGGATGCCGTCGACCAGCGTCAGCACGCCGTTTTTGCCGTAGCCGCGCATCGTTACGTCCTGACCGTTGCTGCGCCCGGTGCCGTTCACGGTGATGCCCGGCACGCGGCGCAGCATATCGGCGGCCGAGGTGGCGGTCTGGCTTTCTGGCGAGTTGCCTTCGATGACCGTGACCATCATCGGCGCTTCAAAGCTGCTGCGTTGGTTGCCGGTGGCGACCACGGTCATGGTCTCGTCGGCGGCTTTGGCTTTTTTAGCCGGCGCCGCGTTGGAAGAGGGTGTTGTGCTGGTGTTTTGTGCCAAGGCCACCGTAGGCAGAGCGCAGGCAATCGCCAGACTCAAAGCGGAAAAACGCAGCCGGGTGGAAAATGTCAGAGGCATGGTGCAACTCTCCGTATGTAATAAAACATATCAATAGATTTGCTGGCTGCCTGGATCAACCGATCGGGGTGGCTGGCGTTTGAGGGTTCTATGGTTATTTGGTCAGGATCAATTTCCCGGCTTTGGTTTGCCGCAGCTGATAGCGCTGGCCCTGATGGGTAATGAACGCGATGCCGTCGGTGCCGAGCAGCTGTGCGCTGTCGTAGCTGGGCGGCGCGTTTGCGCTGTGCTCGGTCGGGGCCGCGGCGGCGGGGGTAGGCGTGTTGGCAGTATCCATCATCATTGTGCTTATAAAACAGACCATTAAATGGTAATTAATATCAAACTGAGAATCATTATCATGTGAAGGAAAGGTTACATCAAGGAAAATTTTCTTACCGATGGAACCTTTTTGTCGAACGGACATCCGGCGGCGGGCCGAGCGCACTCGGCCCGTAAAAAAGGGGCGTTATTTCAGCAGGGTTTCGATGCGGTCAAACAAACGCTCGGGCTTAGTGATCGGCGCAAAGCGCGTGATACGCTGGCCGTCGGCGGTGAGCAGGAATTTGGTGAAATTCCACTTGATGCGGCGGCTGCCCAGAATGCCGGGTGCCAGGCGTTTCAGCTCATTGAACAGCGGGTGCGCGCCGGGACCGTTAACGTCTATCTTGCTGAACAGCGGGAAACTGACGCCGTAGTTGAGGCTGCAAAAGTTGGCGATCTCCAGCGGACTGCCCGGCTCCTGAGAACCAAACTGGTTGCAGGGGAAGCCGAGCACCACCAGGCCGCGTTCGCGATAGTATTGCCACAAATTTTCCAGCCCACGGTATTGCGGGGTGAAGCCGCACTTGCTGGCGGTGTTGACCACCAGGTAAGCGCGCGCCGGGAAATCGCCCAGCGTTTTTTGCTCGCCCTGCAGCGTGACGCAGGGGATGGATAACAGAGAGTGAATCATGCCGGGGCTCCCAGTGCGTTTCGGCGGGCGCTAAAGCGTTGCAATCAGTATAGATGAGTGGGGCAGAAGGAATAAAGCCGGGGGCGTGGCCCCGGCCTCTACTGGGTTAGAAACGGCTATCAACCGCATCCGCCAGCATCGCCAGCAACTGCTCGCTGTCGGACCAGCTCAGGCAAGGATCGGTGATCGACTGGCCATAGGTCAGCGGCTGGCCGGCGACGATTTTCTGCGTGCCTTCCACCAGGAAGCTTTCCGCCATTACGCCGGTGATGGCGGCGGAGCCGGCGCGGATCTGCTGGCAGACGTTGTCGGCCACTTCCAGCTGGCGACGGTGCATTTTCTGGCAGTTGCCGTGGCTGAAGTCGATCACCAGGTGTTCAGGCAGATCGAACTCGCGCAGGCTGTCACAGGCGGCGGCGATGTCGCTGGCGTGGTAGTTCGGCGTCTTTCCGCCGCGCATGATGATGTGGCCGTACGGGTTGCCGCTGGTCTGGTAAATGGTCATCTGGCCATGTTTGTCCGGCGACAGGAACATGTGCCCGGCGCGCGCCGCGCGAATGGCGTCGATGGCGATGCGGGTGTTGCCGTCGGTGCCGTTTTTGAAGCCGACCGGGCAGGAGAGCGCCGAGGCCATTTCACGGTGGATCTGGCTTTCGGTGGTGCGCGCACCGATGGCGCCCCAGCTGATGAGATCGGCGATGTATTGGCCGACGACCATGTCCAGGAATTCGGTGGCGGTCGGCAGGCCGAGCTGGTTCACTTCCAGCAGCAGGCGGCGCGCCATTTCGATGCCGCGGTTGACCTGGAAGGTGCCGTCCAGCGCCGGATCGGAGATCAGGCCTTTCCAGCCGACGACGGTACGCGGTTTTTCGAAGTAGGTACGCATCACGATTTCCAGACGATCCTGGTAGCGTTCGCGCAGGGCGTTCAACCGGCCAGCGTAATCGACGGCGGCGTCGAGATCGTGGATGGAGCAGGGGCCGATCACCACCAGCAGGCGGCGGTCTTCACCGGTGAGGATTTTTTCAATGCGTTTTCGTGACGCTGTCACGTTGTCGGCGACGGCCGCCGAGATCGGCAGCTTGTCTGCCAACGCTTGCGGCGTGACGAGGCTGTCGATGCGCGCGGTCCGCAGTTCATCTGTTTTGTGCATGTTGTTCCCTGGAAACTGTTCTTCTCTGCGGCAGGAGTGCCGGGAAGTGATGGCGATCACAATAACGCAAAAAGCGCTGAATTCAACCGTAGAGATTGTGTTCTGTTGATCAAAACCGCGAAAAAAAGCACAAAAAAATCAGCTGCTGTTGAAATAAACGGCAGGCGGCGGGGCACGGCGGCCCCGCGAGAAAATGATCAGAACATGCGGCGACTCATACCGAGGATGTCGAGGATTTTGGTGGAAATCTCTTCGACAGAATAATTGGTGGTATTGAGGTAGCGGATCTGATTTTTGCGGAACAGCGCCTCGACCTCGGCGATCTCCATGCGGCACTGGCGTAATGAAGCGTAACGGCTGTTTTCACGCCGCTCTTCACGGATCGCCGCCAGGCGTTCCGGATCGATGGTCAGGCCGAATAATTTATGCTGAAACGGTTTCAGCGAGGCCGGCAGGTGCAAATTATCCATATCGTCGGCGATAAACGGATAGTTGGCGGCGCGAATGCCGAACTGCATCGCCAGATAAAGGCTGGTGGGGGTTTTGCCGCAGCGCGACACGCCGAGCAGGATCACCTGCGCCTGATCGAGGTTGCGCAGCGAAATGCCGTCGTCATGCGCCAGGGTATAGTCGATGGCGGCAATGCGCGCGTCGTACTTGCCGAGGTTGCTGGCGGTCAGGCCGTGGGTGCGGTTCGGCACCGGCGTCGGTTCCACTTCCAGCTCGCCCTGCAGCGGGCCGACCAGCGCCTGCACGATATCCTGGCAGAAGCCCTGGCTCTGCACGATCACATCGCGCACTTCCGGCGAGATGATGGAGTAAAACACCAGTGGCCGCACGCCGGTTTGATTATAAATATCATCGATTTGCTGGCGAACTGCGCGCGCGCGCGCCTCGGTTTCGACGAACGGCAGGGTAAAGGTGGTCGCCGTGACCGGAAACTGCGACAGCACCGCGTGCCCCAACACTTCGGCGGTGATCGCCGTACCATCCGAAATATAAAAAACGCTTCTTTCCACCCGAGGCTCCTTACCTGAAAACGGTGTTCCTGCTGTCATCACTGTCAATATCATGGGCCGCGGACGATCCGTCGGTAAAGGGGGGAGGGAAAAAATTGTGACGGCGGGACGGTAAAGCGCTTTGCGCCGGCGCGTGAAGAAAAGCGCGTTTTGCCGGCGGTAAAAATTGTGGCGCAACGAGGTTTTTCGACCCGAAACGTAAATTTGCCGTTATTTTCACCAAAAACGGTAGCGTTTGCGCGGTCATTAAAACAGAAGTTTAAAAAGAACGTAATTTGTTGAGAACTAAGCTTTTCGTGCGATTGGGAACGGTTCCCTGCCAAATCAGCCGGTTAGGACATTCTCTTAAAAACCACTTTCTTCAGTGGGTTGATCGATTCACCTTTCCATTTTCCCCAGATCAGTGTGCTAGTCTGATTCGGCTCCGTGTTAGCGGCGCCGTAAAGCAAGCGAATTAAATCCGTCTTTACCCTACTGATAGCAATAAGGATTGTCTCGATGTCCAACAATGGCCCAGACTTGCGTAATGTGCTTTGGTACAACCAGCTTGGCATGCACGACGTTGACCGTGTCGGCGGCAAAAACGCCTCCCTCGGTGAAATGATCACCAATCTTTCCGATTTGGGCGTGGCCGTGCCGAACGGTTTTGCCACCACCGCACAGGCGTTTAACGATTTCCTCGAACAAAGCGGTGTTAACCAGCGCATCTATCAGCTACTGGATCAGACCGACGTTGACGACGTTGCCCAACTGGCCAAGGCCGGCGCCCAGATCCGCCAATGGGTGATCGACACGCCGTTCCACGCCGAGTTCGAGCGTGAAATTCATCAGGCTTACCAACAGCTCGCCGACGGCGAACCGGAAGCTTCCTTTGCGGTGCGCTCCTCCGCCACGGCGGAAGACATGCCGGACGCGTCCTTCGCCGGCCAGCAGGAAACCTTCCTCAACGTGCAGGGCATCGACGCCGTAATGGTGGCGATCAAGCACGTGTTCGCCTCGCTGTTCAATGACCGCGCCATCTCTTATCGCGTGCACCAGGGCTATGACCACCGCGGCGTGGCGCTGTCGGCGGGCGTACAGCGCATGGTGCGCTCGGATCTGGCCTCCTCGGGCGTGATGTTCACCATCGATACCGAGTCCGGCTTTGATCAGGTGGTGTTCATCACCTCCGCCTTCGGTCTGGGTGAAATGGTGGTGCAGGGCGCGGTGAACCCGGATGAGTTCTACGTGCACAAACCGACGCTGCAAAAAGGCAAGCCGGCGATCGTGCGCCGCAACCTGGGCTCGAAAAAGATCCGCATGGTGTACGCACCGTCGCAGGATCACGGTAAGCAGGTGCGCATCGAAGACGTGCCGGAAGCGCAGCGCAGCCGTTTCTCGCTGACGGATGACGAAGTGCAGGCGCTGGCGCAGCAGGCGATCCTGATCGAAAAACATTACGGCCGCCCGATGGATATCGAATGGGCGAAAGACGGCCATACCGGCAAGCTGCTGATCGTGCAGGCGCGTCCGGAAACCGTTCGCTCCAACGAACAAACCATGGAGCGCTACCAGCTGAATGGCACTAGCCCGGTGCTGGTGGAAGGCCGCGCCATCGGTCATCGCATCGGCGCCGGTCCGGTGAAAGTGATCCACGACATCAGCGAAATGGATCGCATCCTGCCGGGCGACGTGCTGGTGACCGACATGACCGACCCGGACTGGGAGCCGATCATGAAGAAGGCCGCCGCGATCGTCACCAACCGCGGCGGGCGCACCTGTCACGCGGCGATCATCGCCCGTGAGTTGGGCATCCCGGCGGTGGTAGGCTGCGGCCACGCCACCGATGTGCTGAAAGACGGCCAGAAAGTCACCGTTTCCTGTGCGGAAGGCGACACCGGCTTCGTTTACAGCGACATGCTGGATTTCAGCGTGCAGAGCTCCGAAGTGACCGAGCTGCCGGATCTGCCGCTGAAGATCATGATGAACGTCGGCAACCCGGATCGCGCTTTCGACTTTGCGCGTTTGCCAAATGAAGGCGTGGGCCTGGCGCGGCTGGAATTTATCATCAACCGCATGATCGGTGTGCACCCGCGCGCGCTGCTGGAGTTCGATAAGCAGACGCCGGCGCTGCAAAACGAAATTCGCGCGTTAATGCAGGGTTACGACCACCCGGTCGAGTTCTACGTTGGCCGCCTGACAGAAGGGATCGCGACGCTGGGTGCCGCCTTCTGGCCGAAGCGTGTGATCGTGCGCCTGTCCGACTTCAAATCCAACGAGTACGCCAACCTGGTGGGCGGCGATAAGTATGAACCACACGAAGAGAACCCGATGCTGGGCTTCCGCGGCGCCGGCCGTTACGTGGCCGATAGCTTCCGCGATTGCTTCGCGCTGGAGTGCGAGGCGGTGAAACGCGTGCGTAACGAAATGGGGCTGACCAACGTCGAAATCATGGTGCCGTTCGTGCGCACCGTGGCCCAGGCGGAAGCGGTGGTGGCGGAGCTGGCGCGTCAGGGGCTGAAGCGCGGTGAAAACGGGCTGAAAGTGATCATGATGTGCGAGATCCCGTCCAATGCGCTGTTGGCGGATCAGTTCCTCGAGCACTTCGACGGCTTCTCTATCGGTTCCAACGACATGACCCAGCTGGCGCTGGGGCTGGATCGTGACTCCGGCGTGGTGTCGGAGCTGTTCGACGAGCGCAACGAGGCGGTGAAAGCGCTGCTGTCGATGGCGATTCAGGCGGCCAAACGCCACGGCAAATACGTCGGCATCTGCGGCCAGGGCCCGTCTGACCATGAAGACTTCGCCGAGTGGCTGATGGAGCAGGGCATCGACAGCCTGTCGCTCAATCCAGACACCGTGGTGCAGACCTGGATCAATTTGTCGAAAAAGAAATAATGTCTCGGCCTCGCTGAGGCATTAACGCCGGGCCGCAGTTAACGCTGCGGCCTTTTTATTTCCGAATGTAAATAACGGCGCGTAAAATAATCAATTCGACGAAAAAAGAATAAAAAAAAGCCCACCGTAGGAGATGGGCAAAGACT
This sequence comes from Serratia sp. CY47280, assembly GCF_052168655.1. Lineage (NCBI taxonomy): Bacteria > Pseudomonadati > Pseudomonadota > Gammaproteobacteria > Enterobacterales > Yersiniaceae > Serratia > Serratia sp. CY47280. The sequence goes on from NZ_JBJNMG010000001.1 coordinate 334,437, forward strand.
ACACACAGCAATTCACATGTATGGCATTACATTGTTCAGAAAGGTTGCTTTAAAATCAGTGATTTGAAGCAATAGATGGTCATAATACTAGATTTTTGAACGCGACTAGTCATTAAGAATCATCCTAATCGATAGCGCCATCACATTTTATTTGTGGGAGTTATCTCTTTTTGCCGCTTGCAACAAACAGGGATTTACATTGCACCTTTCATTCGCTGTACCGTAATCAATATAGGGCGGCATTATATTTGGCGGAGATATTACTCGAATGAGGTAGGAATAATGACCTGAGTGAAATGTTCCGCCCGACGATGCGGGCGGAAGGGGGGGATTAGCGTTTTTCCAGATCTTCGATGACTTGCTCCGGCGCGGTGGTCGGCTCTGGCGCTTCATCCATCCAGGCGGTCAGCAGGCGATAAGATACCGCCAATACCACCGGGCCGATGAACAGGCCAATCATACCGAAGGCCAGCAAACCGCCGATAACGCCGGACAGGATCAGCAGCAGCGGCAGGTCGGCGCCCATGCGGATCAGCACCGGGCGCAGCACGTTATCCAGCGTCGCTACCACGCAGCTCCAGACCAGCAGTACGGTGCCCCAGGTGGTGTCGCCGTGCCAGTACAGCCAGATGATGGCCGGCACCAGCACCAACAGCGGCCCCAATTGTGCCACGCAGCAGATAAAGATCAGCATCGTCAGCAGGGTGGCGGCTGGTATGCCGCTCACCGCCAGACCGATGCCGCCCAGCACCGACTGCACCAACGCCGTCACCACCACGCCCAGCGCGACGGCGCGGATCGCCTGGCCGCCCAGTAGCACCGCCGCATCGCCGCGTTTGGAACCGAGGCGTACCGCAAAGTGACGGATACCCAGCGCCACCTGCTCGCCGCGCGCATACAACAAGGCGCTGAACAGCAGCATCAGCGCGCAGTGCAGCAGCAGACGGCCGATATGCGCCGCCTGCGCCACGAACCAGGTGGCGGTTTGACCGAAGTACGGCTGAACCTTCGCCAGCAGCGCAGCGCCGCCGGCGTTAACCAATGTGTGGTAGCTGGTATAGAGCCTGTCGCCGATCATCGGCACGGACTGCAGCCAGGCTAGATCGGGAATGTGCAGCTTGCCGGGTGAACTGGCCCAGGCGATCAGCGGCGCGCTGTTATCCACCACGCTGCTGATCAGCAGGGAAATCGGCAGAATGAACAGCAGGATCAGCAGCAGGGTCATGACCAACACCGCCAGCGAGCGACGGCCCCACAGCAGCTTTTGCAGTTTGAGCAGCAACGGCCAGGTGGCGATCACCACCATGCCCGCCCAGGCGAAGCCGAGAATAAACGGTTGGATCACCCAAAAACAGGCAACGATCATGATGGCGATAAACAGCACGCCGAAAATAATTCGCGGTAAGTCGTAACGCGATTGCGAGAGTGGCATCAGTGGGTTCTCATCCTGGTCAATTAAATCCCTGGCACCGGCGAATCTGGGTGCCTGTCGGTCGGTTTATCATCGCCGGGCGGCCGCCTGTGGCGGCGCTCGCAGGGCGGTAATAATGTGAATGCCTTCACTAAACGAGTATGTTAGTTTTTAGTGTCACTAAAAAATAGGGTGGGTCTGAATTAAAGGCCCGATTCAGCGTACATCAGCGCATAAAAAATAGACGGACAGGGTCAAAAAAGCGAATGATCCCACAGATTTCTCAGGCGCCCGGCCTCGTTCAACGGGTGCTCGACTTTTTGGAAGCACTGAAGCAAAACGGATTCAACGGCGATACCGCCACCAGCTACGCCGACCGCCTGACGATGGCCACCGACAACAGTATCTATCAGCTGTTGCCCGATGCGGTGGTGTTCCCCCGTTCCACCGCTGACGTGGCGCTGATTGCGCGTCTGGCCGGGGAAGAGCGATTCAATACGCTGACCTTCAGCCCGCGCGGCGGCGGCACTGGCACCAACGGCCAGTCGCTCAATACCGGCATCGTGGTCGATATGTCGCGCCATATGAACCGCATTCTGGAGATCAACGTCGAACAAGGCTGGGTGAAAGTCGAAGCCGGCGTGATCAAGGATCAGCTGAATCAATACCTGCGGCCGTTCGGCTACTTCTTCTCGCCGGAACTGTCCACCAGCAACCGCGCCACGCTGGGCGGCATGATCAACACCGACGCCTCCGGCCAAGGTTCGCTGGTATACGGCAAAACCTCCGATCACGTGTTGGGCCTGCGGGCGGTGCTGCTGGGCGGCGAGATGATCGATACCCGCGCCATGCCGACGGCGCTGGCGGAAACGATTGCTCTGGAAGAGACCGTCGAAGGGCGCATCTACCGCACGGTGCTCAATCGCTGCCGTGAGCAGCGCGCATTGATCCTGGAGAAATTCCCCAAGCTCAACCGCTTCCTCACCGGTTACGATCTGCGCCACGTGCTGAGCGACGATCTGCAAACCTTCGATCTGACGCGCATCCTGACCGGCGCCGAAGGCACGCTGGCGTTTATCACCGAGGCGCGGCTGGATATCACGCCGCTGCCGAAAGTGCGCCGCCTGGTCAACGTGAAGTACGACTCCTTCGACTCGGCGCTGCGCAATGCGCCCTTTATGGTCGAGGCCAAGGCGCTGTCGGTGGAAACCATCGATTCCAAGGTGCTGAATCTGGCGCGTGAAGACATTGTTTGGCACTCGGTGAACGAACTGATCGCCGACGTGCCGGATAAAGAAATGCTCGGGCTGAACATCGTCGAGTTCGCCGGCGACGATCGGGCGCTGATCGACGGCCAGATGGAGGCTCTGTGCCAACGGCTGGATGAACTGATCGCGCAGCGGCAGGGCGGCGTGATCGGGTACCAGATCTGCGGCGATCTGGCTGGCATCGAGCGCATTTACAACATGCGCAAGAAGGCGGTCGGGCTGCTGGGCAACGCCAAGGGGCGCGCCAAGCCGATTCCGTTTGCCGAGGATACCTGTGTGCCGCCGCAACACCTGGCGGACTATATCGTCGAATTCCGTCAACTGCTTGACGACCACCACCTGAGCTACGGCATGTTCGGCCACGTCGACGCCGGGGTGTTGCACGTGCGCCCGGCGCTCGACATGTGCGACCCGCAGCAGGAAGTGCTGATGAAGCAGATCTCCGATCGGGTGGTGGCGCTGACCGCCAAATACGGCGGTCTGTTGTGGGGGGAGCACGGCAAGGGCTTCCGTGCCGAGTACAGCCCTGAGTTCTTCGGGGAAACGCTGTATGAAGAGCTACGCCGCATCAAGGCGGCGTTTGATCCGGATAACCGTTTGAACCCGGGCAAGATCTGTTCGCCACTGGCGGTAGATGCACCGATGATGGAGGTAGACGCGGTCAAACGCGGCACCTTCGATCGTCAGATCCCGGTCGAGGTGCGCACCTCGTTCCGCGGCGCGCTGGAGTGTAACGGCAACGGTCTGTGCTTCAACTTCGACGTGCGCAGCCCGATGTGCCCGTCGATGAAGATCAGCGGCAACCGCATCCATTCGCCGAAAGGGCGGGCGACGCTGGTGCGCGAGTGGCTGCGTCTGTTGGCCGAGCAGGGCGTCGATCCGTTGGCGCTGGAGAAACAGCTGCCGCAGCAGCGCCTCAGCTTGCGTGGTCTAATCGAGAAAACCCGCAACAGCTGGCATGCCGGCAAGGGCGAGTACGACTTTTCGCACGAAGTGAAAGAGGCGATGTCCGGCTGTCTGGCCTGCAAGGCCTGTTCCACCCAGTGCCCGATCAAAATTGACGTGCCGGGGTTCCGTTCGCGCTTCCTGCAGCTTTACCATACCCGCTACCTGCGCCCGGTGAGCGACTACATGGTCGCCGGCGTGGAGAGCTATACCCCGTTGATGGCCCGCGCGCCGAAGGTGTTCAACTTCTTCTTCCGCCAGCCGTGGCTGCGGGAGATGAGCCGCAACGCCGTCGGCATGGTCGATCTGCCGCTGTTGTCCAGCCCGACGCTGCGTCAGCAGCTGTCCGGCCACCGCGCGACCACGCTGACGCTGGAACAGTTGGAAGGGTTGAACGCCGAGCAACGCGAAGAACACGTGCTGATTGTTCAGGATCCGTTCACCAGCTATTACGACGCCAAAGTGGTGGCGGATTTCGTTCGGCTGGTGGAAAAGCTCGGCTATAAACCGGTGCTGCTGCCGTTCTCGCCGAACGGCAAGGCGCAGCATGTGAAGGGCTTCCTGACGCGCTTTGCCCGCACCGCGCGCAAAACCGCCGATTTTCTTAACCGCGTAGCGCAGCTCGGCATGCCGCTGGTGGGCGTCGATCCGGCGCTGGTGCTGTGTTACCGCGACGAATACCGCGAGATCCTCGGCGCCGAGCGCGGCGATTTCCAGGTGCAGCTGGTGCATGAATGGTTGCAACAGCGGATCGCGGATCGCGCCGAACAGCCGGCGACCGGCGAGCCCTGGTATCTGTTCGGTCACTGCACCGAAACCACCGCGCTGCCGGCCAGCGGCCAACAGTGGGCGGCGATCTTCGCCCGTTTCGGCGCCAAACTGGAGAATGTCAGCGTCGGCTGCTGCGGCATGGCGGGGACTTACGGCCATGAAGCCAAGAACCTGCAAAACTCGCTCGGCATTTATGAGCTATCATGGCACCCGACGCTACAGCGTTTGCCGCGGCAGCGCTGCCTGGCGACCGGTTATTCCTGCCGCAGTCAGGTGAAACGCATCGAGGGCAATGGCGTGCGCCACCCATTACAGGCACTTCTGGAGATGATTGAGTGAAATTGTGGAAACGTGAAACATCGCTGGAGCAGCTGAACCGCGCCGGCGACGGCTGCATGGTCAGCCATGTGGGCATCGAGTTTACCCAATTGGGCGAGGATTTCCTCGAGGCCACCATGCCGGTCGATGGCCGTACCCGCCAGCCGTTCGGGCTGTTGCACGGCGGGGCGTCGGTGGTGCTGGCGGAATCGATGGGATCGATGGCCGGTTACCTGTGCAGTGAGGGCGAGCAGAAAGTGGTGGGGCTGGAGATCAACGCCAACCACCTGCGCGCGGTGTTCGATGGCCAGGTGCGCGGGGTATGTCGCGCACTGCACGTCGGCCGTCGCCATCAGGTGTGGCAAATCGAGATCTTCGACGCGCGCGATCGGCTGTGCTGCACCTCGCGTCTGACCACGGCGGTCATCGACTGATCCCCGCCGGTTTCCGCAGGCTGCCGGCCTGCGGAGCCTTTCGCTTTACAGCTGAAACGGTACGCGTTTGACGAAGTCCTTCTGAAACGCGTTCGCCTTCTCCCAGGTGCCTTCCATTGCATATTTTTGGCAGATCAGCGTCAGCGTGTGGCGGGCGAAGTGGTAGCTTTGCACCCGAAACAGCTGGCAGCGCTGCGGATTGTTGATCTCGACGATCAGCCGATTATGCAGTTTGCTGAGCGCGTGCAGGTAGCTGTCGTCATCGCCGTTCTCCAGGCACAGATTGGCCATGGTGAGGCTGACGCTGTTGTACCGCTTCAGGTGGTCGATATTGCATTCCGGGCGCCGCAGCGCCGCTTCGGCCATATAAAAGTCCACCGTAGCGTCGCGCACGCTGAATTTGTAGTCATCAATCTTGCCCAGCAACCATGCGTTGATCGAAAGAGTCATTGGCTTCGCGCTCAAATTCAAATTGAATGATAATCATTATCATATAAATTGCCGCGTTGCCGATCAATCCCCGGCGCGGCGTTTTTTCATCGTGGGGGTGTAAAAGGCCGCCGACGACCCAATTTAATCCTGAGCGACTAAACTTTAACCTGAGGGGCGCGCGCTGGTGCCGCGCCACGAAATGCCGATAAACGCACATTTACGACAGACAGAATGCAGAAATAGGTATTTTCTATGAATGTTTAGATCGGCAGTGTACCGCGGCACTGTAACGCTGACGGGCCACCGGGGAGTGCGGTACGGTGATGCAGGATAAAGAACAAATTCATAGGGATAGCATGCACACCTTGCCGCCAGATGCCGCAAGCCACCACGAATGTCCCGCTGGCTTGCCGCACGCCGCAGCGAAAAACCGCGCTCGCGGTGGATACCCCCGCAAAACAAACGGTTGAAGTGATAATCGTTATCACTAACATATAAGCAACCCAGATTGGCTGTGGCCAAACACGAGTGTGAGGTAGACCCTATGCAAACGGAAAATGTCGGCACCTTTTCTCTGGATGAAAATGTCTGGCAAGGCATTTCGCTCAGCGACAGCGCCGTACGACAAATAACGAAACTGATGCAGCAGGATCCGCAGGTGAAAGGGCTGCAGCTAGGGGTGAAACAATCCGGCTGCGCCGGCTTTGCCTATGTGCTGGATCTGACCCGCGAACCCGCCGATGACGATCTGCTGTTTGAGCGCGACGGCGCCAAACTCTATGTGCCGCTGAAGGCCATGCCGTTCATCGATGGCACCACGGTAGATTACGTCCGCGAAGGGCTGAATCAGATATTCAAATTCAACAACCCTAAAGCTCAGCATGCCTGCGGGTGCGGCGAGAGCTTTGGCGTTTGAGCGATGCAATCAACATGACACGAAGCAATGTAGAAATGCCTAATGAAGTGCAGGCTTGGGTCAGCGAAGGTCGCTACAAAGAAGGTTTCTTCACCCAGCTGGCAACCGATGAGTTGGCCAAAGGCATCAACGAAGAGGTGGTTCGCGCCATCTCGGCCAAGCGCAACGAACCCGAGTGGATGCTGGAATTCCGCCTCGAGGCCTACCGCGCCTGGCTGCAGATGGAAGAGCCGCACTGGCTGAAGGCCAATTACGAACGCCTTAACTACCAGGACTACAGTTACTATTCGGCGCCGTCCTGCGGCAGCTGCGACGATGCCTGCGGTTCGCAACCCGGCGCCGAGCAGCAACCGGGCGCGGCGACGGAAAAAGATTACCTGACCAGCGAAGTGGAGCTGGCGTTCAATCAGCTCGGCGTGCCGGTGCGCGAGGGCAGCGAAGTGGCGGTGGACGCCATCTTTGACTCAGTATCGGTCGCTACCACTTACCGTGAAAAGCTGGCGGAGAGCGGGGTGATCTTCTGCTCGTTCGGCGAAGCGATTCAGGAATACCCGGATCTGGTGCGTCAGTACCTGGGGCGCGTAGTGCCGTCCAACGATAACTTCTTCGCTGCGCTGAACGCCGCGGTGGCCTCTGACGGCACCTTCGTCTATGTGCCGAAAGGCGTGCGCTGCCCGATGGAGCTGTCGACCTATTTCCGTATCAACGCCGCCAAAACCGGCCAGTTCGAGCGCACCATCCTGATCGCCGACGAAGGCAGCTATGTCAGCTATATCGAAGGCTGTTCTGCCCCGGTGCGCGATAGCTATCAGCTGCACGCGGCGGTGGTGGAAGTGATCCTGCATAAAGACGCCGAAGTGAAATACTCGACGGTGCAGAACTGGTTCTCCGGCGGTGAGAGCAAGGGCGGTATCCTCAACTTCGTCACCAAGCGCGCGCTGTGCGAAGGCGCCGGCTCGAAAATGTCCTGGACCCAGTCGGAAACCGGCTCGGCCATCACCTGGAAATACCCGAGCGTGATCCTGCAGGGCGACAATTCGATCGGCGAATTCTTCTCGGTGGCGCTGACCAGCGGCCATCAGCAGGCGGACACCGGCACCAAGATGATCCACATCGGCAAAAACACCAAGTCGACCATCATCGCCAAAGGCATCTCCGCCGGCCACAGCGAGAACACCTATCGCGGCCTGGTGAAAATCCTGCCGGGGGCGGAAAACGCCCGTAACTTTACCCAGTGCGACTCGATGCTGATCGGGCCGGACAGCGGTGCCCACACGTTCCCTTACGTTGAAGCGCGCAACAACAGCGCTCAGCTGGAGCACGAAGCCACCACCTCGAAGATCGGCGACGACCAGCTGTTCTACTGCCTGCAGCGCGGCATCAGCGAGGATGACGCCATTTCGATGATCGTCAACGGTTTCTGCAAGGACGTTTTCTCCGAGCTGCCGCTGGAGTTCGCCGTCGAGGCGCAGAAACTTCTGGCCATCAGCCTGGAACACAGCGTGGGTTAATCGCCGCATTTTTAGCGCCGTCGGCGCTATCTGAGGACACAGCATGTTAAGCATCAAGAATTTGAAAGTCAGCGTGGAAGGCAACGAGATCCTCAAGGGATTGGATCTGGAGATCAAACCGGGCGAAGTGCATGCCATCATGGGGCCGAACGGCTCGGGCAAGAGCACGCTGTCCGCCACGCTGGCCGGGCGTGAAGAGTACGAAGTGACCGAAGGGGAAGTCACCTTCAAGGGCAAGGATCTGCTGGAGCTTGATCCGGAAGACCGCGCCGGCGAGGGCGTGTTTCTGGCCTTCCAGTACCCGGTGGAGATCCCCGGCGTCAGCAACCACTTCTTCCTGCAGACCTCGGTCAACGCGGTGCGCAAATACCGCGAGCAGGAGCCGCTGGATCGCTTTGACTTCGCCGATTTCATCGAAGAGAAAATCGCGCTGCTGGACATGCCGGCCGACCTGCTGACCCGTTCGGTCAACGTCGGTTTCTCAGGCGGCGAGAAAAAGCGCAACGACATTCTGCAGATGGCGGCGCTGGAGCCGGATCTGTGCATTCTCGATGAAACCGACTCCGGTCTGGACATCGATGCGCTCAAGATCGTCGCCAACGGCGTCAACTCGCTGCGGGACGGCAAGCGCGCCTTTATCATCGTCACCCACTACCAGCGCATTCTGGACTACATCCAACCGGATTACGTACACGTGCTGTCGCAGGGGCGCATCGTCAAATCCGGCGATTTCTCGCTGGTAAAACAGTTGGAGGAGCAGGGCTATGGCTGGCTTACCGACCAACAGTAATTCAAACGCGCTGCAGCAGCTGTATCGCCTGTTCGAAGGCCGCGGTGGCGAGCGTTCGCCGCATGCGCTGGCGCACTGGCAGCAGGCGCTGCGCCTCGGCTGGCCGACGCGCAAGCATGAAAACTGGAAATACACGCCGCTGGAGAGCCTGCTGGAGCAGCAGTTCCTCGAGCCGCAGCCCGCATTGGTGAGCGCAGAGCAGCTCGAGGCGCTGGCGCTCGGCATCGATGCCTACCGGCTGGTGTTTATCGACGGCCGCTACAGCGCCGCGCTGAGCGATGACGATCTGGGTGATTACCAGTTTGAGTTGACCGCCTACGGCACGCCACAGGCGCTGCCGGAGGCGATCCAACCGGAAATTTTCCTGCACCTGACCGAAAGCCTGGCGCAGGAAACCAGCCTGATTCGCCTGCCGGCCGGCAAGGCCCCGGCTCGTCCGCTGTACCTGCTGCATATCAGCAGCGGACGCGGCGCCAGCGGGGAAGTGAACACCGTGCATCACCGCCATCATCTGGAGATTGGGCGCGGGGCCGAGGCGGAAGTGATCGAACACTACGTCAGCCTGGGCGAGGCCGCGCACTTCACCGGCGCACGCCTGACCGCCAACGTGGCGGACAACGCCGGACTGTTGCATTGCAAGCTGGCGTTTGAGAGCCAGCCAAGCTACCACTTTGCCCATAACGATTTGGTCATTGGCCGCGACGCGCGGGTGAAAAGCGACAGCTTCCTGCTGGGCGCCGGCTTGACGCGGCATAACACCAGCGCGCAGCTGAACGGCGAAGGCGCGAACCTGGTGATCAACAGCCTGGTGCTGCCGGTGGGCAAAGAGATCTGCGATACCCGTACCTATCTGGAGCACAACAAGGGCTATTGCGAAAGCCGCCAGCTGCATAAAACCGTGGTCAGCGATCGCGGCAAGGCGGTGTTCAACGGCATGATCAAAGTGGCCAAGCACGCGATTAAAACCGACGGCCAGATGACCAACCATAACCTGCTGTTGGGTAAGGTGGCGGAAGTGGACACCAAGCCGCAGCTGGAGATCTACGCCGATGACGTCAAGTGCAGCCACGGCGCCACCGTAGGGCGCATCGATGAAGAGCAGCTGTTCTATCTGCAGTCGCGCGGTATCGACAAGCACGCGGCACAGCAGATGATCATCTTCGCCTTCGCCGCCGAGCTGACCGAAGGCATCGCCAACGACACCATCCGGGAACGGGTGCTGGCACGCATCGCCCAGCGCCTGCCGGGGGAGGCTGCATGAGTTATCCGATTGAACGCGTGCGCGGCGATTTCCCGCTGCTGGCGCGTGAGGTGAACGGCCAACCGCTGGCCTATCTCGACAGCGCCGCCAGCGCGCAGAAACCGCAGGTGGTGATCGACCGCGAGCTGGATTTCTATCGCCACGGCTATGCCGCGGTGCATCGCGGCATTCACACCCTGAGCGCCGAGGCGACTCAGCAGATGGAAGCGGTGCGGGAACAGGCGGCGCGCTTTATCAACGCCGCCTCGGCGGAAGAGATGGTGTTCGTCAAGGGCACCACCGAAGGCATCAACCTGGTGGCCAACAGCTTTGGCCGCCACCTGCTGCAGCCGGGCGATGCGATTCTCATCACCGAGATGGAACACCACGCCAACATCGTGCCCTGGCAGATGCTGGCGCAGGAGCGTGGGTTGCAGCTGCGGGTTTGGCCGCTGCAGCCCGACGGCACGCTGGATTTGGCGCGGTTGCCGGAGCTGGTCGACGCGTCCTGCAAACTGCTGGCGCTGACCGAGGTCTCCAATGTGCTGGGCACCGTCAACCCGGTGCGCGACATCATCGCCCGCGCCAGAGGCCTGGCGCCGGATCTGACGGTGCTGGTGGACGGCGCGCAGGCGGTGATGCACCAGCGCGTCGATGTCCAGGCGCTAGACTGCGATTTTTACGTGTTTTCCGGCCACAAGCTGTACGGCCCTTCCGGTATCGGCATGCTGTATGGCCGCCAGGCGCTGCTGCAGCAGATGCCACCGTGGGAAGGGGGCGGCTCGATGATCCGCCAGGTCAGCCTGACGGCGGGCACCACCTTCGCCGATCCGCCGTGGCGCTTCGAGGCGGGTTCGCCGAACACCGCCGGCATCATGGGGCTGGGGACGGCGTTCGATTACGTCGAAGCCCTGGGTCTGAATGCGATCCACGATTATGAACAGTCGCTGATGCACTACGCGCTCGAGGCGCTCACGCAGGTGCCGACGCTGAAAATCTATGGTCCGGCACATCGGGCCGGGGTGATCGCCTTTAATTTGGGAGAACACCACGCCTATGACGTCGGCAGCTTCCTCGATCAGTATGGCATCGCCATTCGCACCGGCCATCACTGCGCCATGCCACTGATGGCGTTTTATCAGGTGCCGAGCATGTGCCGCGCTTCGCTGGCGTTATATAATACCCGCGAAGAGGTGGACCGGCTGGTGGCCGGGCTGCAACGCATTCATCAGCTATTAGGTTAGGCCGGGGCGCGTCCCCGGCGGTACAAAAGGATCCCCATGGCGAATTTGCCGGACAAAGATAAATTGGTGCGTAATTTCTCCCGCTGTCTGAACTGGGAGGAGAAATACCTGTACGTGATTGAACTTGGCGCCAAGTTGCCGCCGCTGGACGAGGCCGAGCGGCAGGCCGGCAACCTGATTTCCGGCTGTCAAAGCCAGGTGTGGATCGTGATGCGTCTCGATGAGCAGGGGCAGGTCGAGTTTCACGGCGACAGCGATGCGGCGATCGTCAAAGGGCTGCTGGCGGTGGTGTTTATTCTGTATCGTCAATTAACGCCACAACAGATCGTCGATCTCGATGTGCGGCCGTTTTTCGGCGAACTGGCGCTCAGCCAACATCTGACGCCTTCACGCTCGCAGGGGCTGGAGGCGATGATCCGTGCCATTCGCAGTAAAGCGGCGCAGCTGGCCTGATCCTTAACGCCTTTCTCCTCAAGGCTCATTGATATATTCGCTTTGTCAATGAGTCTTTACAATCCGTTGTTTTCCCCAGGAACCATCCCCCAATTCAGTGATATTTCAGCAGCTTACCTATTGACGTTTCGTTGACAATCAACGACGGCGATTACGTTATAACGTGTTGATTTTTAGAGAACTTATTGCCTTTGATGCCAGCGTTGCTAGTATTAATCAGGTATTGTCTGATTTACCCACCGTCGGGCGCTCGTTAGCCTTGGGGGCGAACCGTCATAAAAAATATAGGGATGATAATGAAACGTGCGTTGAGTTTAATGGGCATGGTCTTCGCCACCGTACTGGCCGGCACGCAGGCCGCCAGTGCGACCGAGTACCCGCTGCCGCCGCCAGACAGCCGTCTGATCGGTGAAAACACCACTTATACCGTGCCAAACGACGGCCGTCCGCTGGAGGCGATCGCCGCCGACTACAAGATTGGCCTGCTGGGCATGCTGGAAGCCAACCCTGGCACCGACCCGTTCCTGCCCAAGCCAGGCACGGTACTGACCATTCCGACCCAAATGCTGCTGCCTGACACTAAGCGTGAAGGGATTATCGTCAATCTGGCCGAGCTGCGTCTTTACTACTACCCGAAAGGCGAGAACAAAGTGATCGTCTATCCGATCGGCATCGGCCAGACCGGGATGCACACGCCGCTGGAAGTGACCTCCATCAGCCAGAAGATCCCTAACCCGACCTGGACGCCCACCGCCAACATCCGCAAGCGCTATCAGTCCCAGGGCGTGACGCTGCCTGCAGTGGTGCCGGCCGGGCCTGAGAACCCGATGGGGCTGTTCGCCCTGCGTCTGGCGATGGGGCGCGGTGAATACCTGATCCACGGCACCAACGCCAACTTCGGTATCGGCATGCGTGTCAGCTCCGGCTGCATTCGCCTGCGTCCGACGGACATCGAAGCGCTGTTCAATCAGGTGCCGCGTGGTACACGGGTGCAGGTGATCAACGATCCGGTGAAGATTTCGGTTGAGCCGGACGGCAAACGCTATGTGGAAGTGCACCAGCCGCTGTCGCGGGTAGAAAGCGACGATCCGCAGACCATGCCGATCGCGTTGTCTAAAGCCGAGAAAGCCTTTGCTGCGGATGGTCAGACCGATCGCGCCGTGTTCGATAGCGCGGTTGTACGCCGTTCTGGCATGCCGGTGCTGGTCAACGTAGGGGAGAGCCCGTCTGAGGTGAGTTTAACGCCTGCAGCGGCGCCTGCGGCGAATAAGAGCCCATTCAAGGCAGCGCCAATCAGTTCGGTGAACTAAGTTTGCAAGATTGAGCGGTCGAAGAGGGGTTCAGCGTGCTGAACCTCTTTTTTGCCCGCTATGCAGGAAAAATCAGTCCAGGATACAGGCGAAAAAAAACGGCGCACAATGTGCGCCGTTTTCAATAACCAAAGCTATCTTACTTTTTGTAAGCGTGAGCTTGGTTGTCCAGACGCTGGTTAGCGCGTGCTGCGTCGTCTTTAGCAGCTTGAACGTCAGAACGCATTGCGTTCACGTCGTTGCTCAGCTGATCAACTTTAGCGTTCAGAGTCTGAACGTCAGAAGACAGTTGATCGATTTTAGCGTTGCTAGAGCAGCCAGCCAGCAGAGTGGAACCCAGGATTACCGCGCCCAGTACCAGTTTAGTACGATTCATTATAACACCCTCTAGATTGAGTTAATCTCCATGTAGCGTTACAAGTATTACACAAACTTTTTTCGAAAGAGAATAATTTTTTAGTGTTGAGGTGCTTTATTTTGATCGTTCGCTCAAACTTGCATCTGGTTTTACAAATTAGTTAAAAAAACGAGGGAAAACAGCCGGCTTCCATGGGACTACTCCGATTCTTTATTAGCTAAATAATGAGCGGTCCGCGGTTGCGTTTTGAGAAAAATAGGTTACTGCTGATAAAAAAAACGCCGCAAAGCGGCGTTTTGATCAAGGCAATTATGTCACGTTTTATATTACAGCACGTGTACCGAGGCAGTGTTGGTGGTGCCGCTCGGCACCAGCGCGCCGGAAACCATCACCACGACGTCGCCTTTTTGCGCCAGGCCGCTGGCCAGCGCGGCTTCTTTACCGATGCGGTAGAAGTCGTCGGTAGAAGCGATTTCCTTGACCATCTGCGGGATGACGCCTTTGCTCAGCACCAGCTGATGCGCGGTAGTCTCATTGGTGGTCAGCGCCAGGATCACCGCGTTCGGGAAGTATTTACGCACGGATTTCGCTGACTTGCCGCCGCTGGTGGCGACGACGATCAGCGGCGCGTCCAGTTTCTCGGCGGTTTCAACCGCGCCACGGCACACCGCTTCGGTGATGCGCAGCTTGCGGCGATCGTTCAGGGAGTCGATGCGGCTTGGCATCACGCGATCGGTGCGCTCGCAGATGGTCGCCATGATGTTGACCGCTTCCAGCGGATATTTGCCCTTGGCGCTCTCGCCGGACAGCATGACAGCATCGGTACCGTCCAGGATGGCGTTGGCAACGTCGCCGGCTTCCGCACGGGTAGGGCGCGGGTTTTTGATCATGGAATCGAGCATCTGGGTGGCGGTGATCACCACTTTTCGCGCACGGTTGCATTTTTCGATCATCATCTTCTGGGCGAAGATCACTTCTTCGACCGGGATCTCCACGCCCAGATCGCCGCGGGCAACCATGATGCCGTCGGACGCTTCGAGGATTTCGTCGAAGTTGTTCAGGCCTTCCTGGTTCTCGATCTTGGAGATGATCTGGATCTGCTCGCCGCCGTGCGCTTTCAGGTGCTCGCGGATCTCCAGCACGTCGGAACGTTTACGGATGAAGGACGCCGCCACGAAGTCGACGCCTTGCTCGCAGCCGAAGATCAGGTCGCGTTTGTCTTTTTCGGCCAGCGCAGGCAGCTGGATGGACACGCCCGGCAGGTTGACGCCTTTGTTCTCGCCCAGGTCGCCGTTGTTCAGCACCTTACAAACGACTTCGTTCTCGGTCACGTTGGTGACTTCCATGCCGATCAGGCCGTCATCAACCAGCACGGTGTTACCGATCTTCAGGTCGGCGGCGAAGCCGGCGTAGGTGACCGCTACGCGATCGCTGTTGCCGATCACACTCTGGTCGGTGGTGAAGGTGAAGGTTTGGCCGGCGACCAGCGAGGCGTCTTTACCGCCTTCCAATTTCATGGTGCGAATTTCCGGGCCTTTGGTATCCAGCAGGATGCCGGCGTTGATACCGGTTTTCGCCATCACGGCGCGCATGTTCTTGATGCGGTTGCCGTGCTCTTCATAGTCGCCGTGAGAGAAGTTGAGACGCATCACGTTCATGCCCGCATTGAGCAGGTTGGTCAGCATTTCTTCCGATTCGGTTTTTGGACCGATGGTACAAACAATTTTGGTCTTTTTCATGGCGGAGTTTTCTACAAGTTGTGATGGATAAAAAAACGAATTTGACCGGCGCTATTTACGCCGATAGGGAATTTGAGCCGTGCCTGGTGGTGAAAAACATAGTTAAGGATAGGTGACGACAGTTGAAGTGGGGCGGAAAAATTCAGCCCGCGCGGGGGCGCGGAGATGCTGCGCAACGGGGTGAGATGAAATCGTGTTGTTATTGCGTTTTCGCAGATCAAGGGCTGAAACCATTCAACTGATAGACGTTGCGCATTATAAAGGCTAAGCGGCGGGAAACAAAATAAAAAACCGCAGCGGTGTGGCGGATATGTCAAAACGGGGGCAAATGTGGCGCAAATGCAACGCGTTGCGTACAGTTTGTTGCGCAAATAACCTTGCTGTAAATATGGCTTAGCGCGTTTGCGGGATTTCCAGCAGCACGCCGGCGCTCAGGCAGAAGCAGCCGCTGGCGACGTTGGCCGGCAGGATTAGGCTCTCGCCGGCCCGTACTGTCCGCGTATCGCCGCCGAGGGTGAACTCGAATTCACCCGATATCACCCGGGTTTGCAGCGCATGCGGGGGCTTTTGCAGTTGGCCAAAGGCGCCGGCCTCGAAACGCACTTCCGCCGCCGGCGAACCGTCGCTCATCACCCCTTCACGGCGGGCAAGGCCATTGTCGAGCGGTAAAAAGGCGGTTTTGGCGGTGAAGGTGGTCATGTGGCGTTCCTGATGGTGGATGGCGGTAGTTCGGCGCAATCGACATGAGAAATCGAGCGGTCGAGCAGAGACGAAACAACGGGAAGTATAACGCGATAGGGGGAGAGATAAATCAGCAATATGGTGCGTCCGAGTGGACTCGAACCACCGACCCCCACCATGTCAAGGTGGTGCTCTAACCAACTGAGCTACGGACGCACTGCACTGCTTCTGGAATTTGGTGCGTCCGAGTGGACTCGAACCACCGACCCCCACCATGTCAAGGTGGTGCTCTAACCAACTGAGCTACGGACGCACTGTACTGCTTCTGGAATTTGGTGCGTCCGAGTGGACTCGAACCACCGACCCCCACCATGTCAAGGTGGTGCTCTAACCAACTGAGCTACGGACGCATCTTTTCCTGTCTGTCATGGCTGACAGCGGGGACGAATATTAACGAGCTACCTGCGCGCTGGCAAGGGGAAAAGCGCAATTTTATTCGGTATTTCACGCGATTGCTGAGGTTGTGCGCAGTCCGGCGTTTTTTTCCGCAAACCGCAGCCCGGCCGGGGATGAAACCGGCCGGGAGCGGATTCAGCGCGTGGATCGCTGCAGGATGACGGCGGTCGGCTGTTTCTGCAGCCAGCGCATACGCAGCGCCATCATGATGGCGGCGAAGGTCAGGCCAATGATAAAGCCGATCCAGAAGCCGCTTGGCCCCATTGCCGGCACCACCACGTCGGTTAACGCCAGCAGATAGCCGCTCGGCAGGCCCAATACCCAATAAGCGATAAAGGTGATGAAGAAGATCGCTCGGGTGTCTTTATAACCACGTAGCACGCCGCTGCCGATCACCTGGATCGAGTCCGAAATTTGGTACAGCGCCGCCAACAGCATCAGCTGCGAGGCCATAGCCACCACCGCCGGGCTGTCGTTGTACAGCAGAGCGATCGGTTCGCGCAAGGTGGCGGTAAACAGCGCGGTGCAGACGGCCATGGTGATGCCGACGCCGATGGCGGAATAGGCGGCGACGCGCGCGCCTTCGACCGAGCCTTCCCCCAGACGATAACCGACGCGGATGGTGGCGCCGACGCCCAGCGACAGCGGCAGCACGAACATCAGCGCGCTGAAGTTAAGCGCGATCTGGTGGCCGGCGACCGCGACGATCCCGAGCGGCGAAACCAGCAACGCCACCACGGCGAACAGCGTGACTTCGAAGAACAGCGCCAGCGCCACCGGCATGCCGATGCCGATCAGGCGCTTCAGCGCCGCCCAGTCCGGGCCGCCGAGATCGCCGGCCTGGCGTTTGATGTCGCGCTGCGACGGCGCGCGCTTCACGTACCAGCGCATCATCAGGAACATGATCCAGTAGACGCTGCCGGTGGCGACGCCGCAGCCGACGCCGCCGAGTTCCGGCATGCCGAACTTGCCGTAGATGAAGATGTAGTTGATCGGGATATTCACCAGCAGGCCGAGGAAGCCGATCACCATGCCGGGCTTGGTTTTAGACAACCCCTCGCACTGGTTGCGCATCACCTGGAAGAACAGGTAGCCCGGCGCCCCCCACATGATGGCGTGCAGGTAGCCGACGGCTTTATCCGCCAGCTGCGGATCGATGTTGTGCATCATGTCGATGACGAACTTGCAGTTATACAGCACGACGATCAGCAGTACAGAGACGCCGGAGGCCAGCCAAAAACCCTGGCGCACCTGATGGCCGATACGATCGCGGCGGCCGGCACCGTTGAGCTGAGCGATAACCGGGGTCAACGCCAGCAGCAGACCGTGGCCGAACAGGATGGCCGGCAGCCAGATTGAGGTGCCGACCGCCACCGCCGCCATGTCGGTGGCGCTGTAAGCGCCGGCCATGATGGTATCCACCACGCCCATAGCGGTTTGCGATATTTGCGCGATAATGACCGGGATAGCGAGAGCCAATAAACTACGCGCTTCAATTAAGTACTTCTGCACGCATACACCTTTTCTATTTATATATGTGGGAGGGAGGGCTGCCGCGAGAGGACAACAATTAAAATAGCGGAATTTTGTCAAAAAGATTGTACCTGCTCGGCGTCGTTAAGCAAACGCCGCAGATAAATAGTTATTAAATGCGCAGCCATTCCTTTTTTACCGTCGCGGATTTGGTTTTCAGCGCCAACTGGGGCAAACTGCCGGTAGCGTTTTAACCTATTTAGCAAGAAGAGGCACATATGTTCACCGGTATCGTACAAGGCACCGCGCCGCTGGTCGCCATTGATGAGAAACCCAATTTCCGCACCCACGTGATCGAAATGCCTACCGAGCTGCTGCCGGGGCTGGAGCTGGGCGCGTCGGTGGCCCATAACGGCTGCTGCCTGACCGTCACCGCGGTGGAAGGCAACCGCGTCAGCTTCGATTTGATCAAAGAAACGTTGCGCCTGACCAACCTCGGCGATCTGGCGCTGGGCGACATCGTCAATATCGAGCGCGCGGCGAAGTTCAATGATGAAATTGGCGGCCATTTGATGTCCGGCCATATTATCTGCACGGCGGAGGTGGCCAAGATTTATACCTCGGAAAATAACCGGCAGGTATGGCTGCGCATGCCGGATGCGGAATTGATGAAATATGTGCTGCACAAAGGTTTCATCGGCATCGACGGCATTAGCCTTACCATCGGCGAAGTGGTGAATAACCGTTTCTGCGTGCACCTGATCCCGGAAACGCTGGATCGCACCACGCTGGGTAAAAAACGCCTCGGCGACAAGGTGAACATCGAGATCGATCCGCAAACGCAGGCGGTGGTGGACACCGTCGAGCGCGTGCTGGCCAACCGGGAAGCGACGCTGGCGGCGGCGGTGGCGCCGGCGCACAAAGACTGACAGCGATTCGGGCGTTGCCGCCGGAATCGAATCATAAGCAGAGAGGAGAAACGCGTGAAGTTTTATGGGAAAACGTTGTTGTTAACCGCGTTGCTGGCGCTGAGCGCCTGCAGCAGTTCGCCTGAGCAGGGCGCGGGCGCGCAAATGGCCGATGCGGACGATACCTGTGGCGCATCACAGTATCAAAACTTCGTCGGCAAACCGATGACCTCGCTGGAAGGCGTACGGATCGACGCCAAGGTGCGAGCCATTCCGTACAACTCTGCCGTCACCATGGATTTCAACCTGCGCCGCCTGAACTTCCTTGGCGACAGCGACGATAAAATCATCCGCGTTTACTGCGGCTAAGCCGTACGCTTCGAACGAGCAAAAAAGGCCCCGGCGATGTGACTACCGGGGCCTTTTTTGTCGGGCAAGTGGCTTAGCGGGCGACGCGGATGCCGCCTTCAACGCCTTTCGGGCTGAATACCACCTGCCACAGTTGCAGATCGCGCGCCCGGAACGCGCCGGCGCAGGCGTTCAGGTAATAGCTGAACATCCGCTCGAAGCGTTCGGAGTAGCGCGGGGCAAGCTGCGGCCACGCCTGTTTGAAGCGCTCGAACCAGGCCATCAGCGTGCGATCGTAGTCGGCGCCGATGTTGTGCCAGTCTTCCATCACGAAATGGCCTTCGCTGGCTTCGGCGATATGGCTCACTGAAGGCAGGCAGCCGTTCGGGAAGATATATTTGTTGATCCACGGATCGACGTTCATGTCGGTTTTGTTGGAACCGATGGTGTGCAGCAGGAACAGGCCGTGCGGCGCTAAATTGCGTTCTACCACATTGAAATAGGTGCGGTAGTTTTTCGGCCCGACGTGCTCGAACATGCCGACCGAGACAATGCGATCAAACTGCTGATGAAGATCGCGATAATCCTGCAGCAGGATCTGCACATCCAGCCCGGCGCAGCGAGCCTGGGCCAGTTTCTGTTGTTCGGCGGAAATGGTCACGCCGACCACCGACACGCCGTAATGCTTCGCCGCATAGGCAGAGAGGCCGCCCCAGCCGCAGCCGATGTCCAGTAAGCGCATGCCTGGCTGCAGCTGCAGTTTTTCGCAGATCATCCGCAGCTTCGCTTCCTGCGCTTCCTCCAGCGTGGTGGCGTCTTTCCAGTAGCCGCAGGAATACTGCATGTAAGGATCGAGCATCAGGGTAAACAGATCGTTGCCAAGATCGTAATGTTCTTTGCCGACGATCCAGGCGCGCTTTTTCGATTGCAGGTTGGTCAGGCGCGCGGCGGCGATCCGCAGGGTATCTTTCAGGTGGTGGGGAAGTTTCTTCTCCAGCCCGGCGCTGACCACGCGCTGGAAGAATATATCCAGCCGTTCGCACTCCCACCAACCGTCCATATAACTTTCGCCGAGGCCCAGTGACCCTTGTTGCAAAACGCGTTTAAAGAATTCGGGATTTTTAACCTGAATATCGAAAGGGCGCGATCCATTGATTTCGATACCGGCCAGACCGAGCATTTCGTGCGCGATGCGATACCACTGGTTATCCTGGATGCTCAGATCTTCTATACACGATGAACTCATAGCTTCTCCATCACCTTCTTCTGACTGATGACCCGTTAGGAAACAGCTTAGACAATTTCTGCGGGTGCATACGTATACCGACGGGAAATAAGCCCGCGGCGTCTGATATCCGACTATGAACAGAGGAAATTTAAAGAAACGACCCGACGCAAATGGCGCAGGATAAACGCCTCTTTAAAAAAGAGTGTGACGCAAGACGCGTACACAAGAGCTAATTGAGATATAGAGATTATAAGGTGTTACTTTATAAAGTTGTTTTTGAGTATAGGCGTGCCGAGGCGTTGACTCAACTGTAAATCGCACTCGGCGCGCATATTCTTTAAGTGATTATTAAGCTTGGCAATTATGACGCTGAGTTAGCATGTTTCCGCTGCGTCTTTTGCTGCGCATCGCCCGCTTTTCCCCGCTGGAGGAAATAGCCCAGCGCGGCGAGGATCACCGTAGACACCATCACCGTCACCGTCGCCAGCAGCGGCTGGGCAATAAACGCCGACACCATCATGCTCGCCACAAAACACAGCCCCAACTGCAGCGTATTTTGCAGCGCGGCGGCTTTGCCGCTGCTTTCCGGGAACGGCATCAGCGCATTCGCCACCATGATCGGGTAGCCCGCGCCGTTGACCAGCGCCATCACGCAGAACGGGATCAGCAGCGTGGTGAGCGTCGGAGTGGTTACGGTCGCCACCAGATACAGCGCCACCATGCTGACACCATAAGCTACCAGCAGCCACGGCAGTAGGGTTTTGCCATTGATGCGTTTGAGCGCGGCGCGGCAGCCATAGCCCCCCAGCAGGAAAGCCAGCGTCTGCGGCACATAGCTCAGACCAATGTCGCTCGGGCCATAGCCCATATCACCAAGGATGAACGGCGAGCCGGTCAACCAGGCAAAGAAGCCGGCCGAGCAGGCGGCGTACATGGCGACGTTGCCGCTGAACACCGGGGATTTCAATAATTGCCAAAAACTGACGCTGCTTTTTGGCGCATCGGCAGAGGGTTGAGTTTTGGCGCGATCTTTGAGCAGCAACGTCGGCAGCAGCAGCAGGGCGGTGATGGCCAGCAACACGGCGAAGATCGCACGCCAGCTGGCGTGGTTAAGCAGCCAGGCGCCAAGCAGCGGCGCCAGCGCTGGCGACAGCGCGACCAGCGGCATGATGGTGGCGAATACGCGATTGGCCTGGCCTTCGCGATAGCGGTCGACCACCAGCGCTTGCCAGATGGCGGCGGCGGAACAGACGCCGACGGCCTGAATAAAGCGCAGTATCCAGAGCTGCACGGCATTTTCCACCCACAGCATGCCCAGGCAGCCGAACGCGAACAGCGTCAGGCCAATCAATAATACCGGTTTGCGGCCCAGCCGGTCGGAGAGCGGCCCCCACAGCAGCTGCGCGAAGGCGAAGCCGGCCAGAAATATGCTCAGGCTGACGCTGACCGCGCCGGCGGAAATTTGCAGTTCCTCCCGCATGGCGCCAAAGGCGGGCAGGTACATATCGGTCGCCAGATAACCCAGCATGCTCAGGCCGGCGAGATAGAACATAAAACCAAAGGAGTTTCGCATGGTATTTCTCGTTAATATTTTAGTGTCGCAGGTTTTTAGCGCCGGCCAGTGTATCCGGCTGGATCTCTGCTTGTGAAACGGTAATATTTGCAAAGTGCTGTTAAAAAAATTGAAGGCAAAGCGATGTGGTCTGAATATTCTCTTGAAGTGGTTGACGCGGTGGCGCGCACCGGCAGTTTCAGCGCGGCGGCGCAGGAGCTGCACCGGGTGCCGTCGGCGGTGAGCTACACCGTGCGGCAGTTGGAACAATGGCTGGCGGTGCCGCTGTTTGAGCGGCGTCACCGTGATGTGGAGCTGACGCCGGCCGGCGCGTTATTTATCAAGGATGCGCGAGCTGTTATCAAAAAAATGCTCGACACACGCCGCCATTGTCAGCAGGTGGCTAACGGGTGGCGCGGTCAGCTGAATATCGCCGTGGACATCATCGTCAAACCGCAGCGCAGCCGCCAACTGGTGCTGGATTTCTACCGCCATTTCCCCGACGTTGAACTGATGTTGCAACCCGAGGTGTTTAACGGCGTGTGGGATGCGTTGGTGGACGGCAGGGCGGATATGGCGATTGGCGCCACCCGCGCGGTGCCGGTCGGCGGCGGCTTCGCCTTTCGCGACATGGGGGATATGAACTGGCTGTGCGTGGTCAGCCCGCAGCACCCGCTGGCGCAATTGGCAGGGGCGTTGAATGACGATCGGCTTAGGCCGTACCCTGCGCTTTGTCTGGAGGACACTTCGCGCAATCTGCCCAAGCGTGTCACTTGGACGCTGGATAACCAGCGGCGGCTGGTGGTGCCGGACTGGACCTCGGCGTTCGACTGTCTGTGCGCCGGGCTGTGCGTCGGTATGATGCCGGCGCATCTGGCGCTGCCGCGGGTGCAGCGCGGTGAGTTGAAGGCGTTGCAGCTGCAGCAGCCGTTTCCCGCCAGCCCGTGCTGCCTGACCTGGCAGCAGGATAAACCGTCACCGGCGATGAGCTGGCTGCTGGCGTATCTGGGTGATGGAGAGACGTTGAATCAGGAGTGGCTGAGTGAGGTGGAGCCGGAAGCTGCGCAGGCTTCCGGCGCGGGGGATTAGCGGCGGTAGTCGATGAACGGGCCGTCGGCGACCGAGCGGCGTTCGATCAGCTTCGGATGCACTTCGATCACCTGCGACTCTTCGCGCTTGCTGATGATGCGATCTAGCAGCATGGTGAAGGCCATTTCGCCCAGGCGCTCTTTCGGCTGGTGAATGGTGGTCAGCGCCGGGGTGAAGTAGCGGGCGTTGCGCACATTGTCGTAGCCGATCACGGAAATATCCTGCGGCACGCGCAGGCCCAGCTCGTCGGCGGCGCAGATGGCCCCCATCGCCATGATATCACCGCCGCAGAATACCGCGGTCGGCCGCTGTTTTTGCGACAGGATTTGGTGCATCGCCTTATAGCCGGACTCCGGCTCGAAGTCACCCTGGACGATCCACTCTTCGCGAATGTCGATATTCGCTTCCTGCAGCGCCTTCATAAAGCCCTGGTGACGGCCACCGCCGGTGTTGCGTGACAGTTGGCCGGGAATGGCGCCGATATCGCGGTGGCCGCGCTCGATCAGGTAACGGCCGGCCAGATAGCCGCCTTCGAACGCGTTATCGATGATGGTATCGGTGAAGTCGCCGCGCGCGGCGCCCCAGTCCATCACCACCATCGGGATGTTACGGTAGTCTTCCAGCATGCCCAGCAGCTGATCCGGATACTCGGAGCACATGACCAGCAGGCCGTCGACGCGCTTTTGCGCCAGCATCGCCAGGTAGGCGCGCTGCTTGTCGAGATTATTGTGCGAGTTGCACAGGATCAGGGTGTAGCCTTTGCTGTAGCAGCTGTTTTCCACCGCCTCGATCACTTCGGCAAAGTAGGGGGCTTCGCTCGAGGTGGCCAGCAGGCCGATCGACTTGGTGTGATTGACTTTCAGGCTGCGCGCCACGGCGCTCGGCGAGTAGTGCAGCTCTTTAATGGCGGCCCACACGGCCGCTTTGGTCTCTTCGGCGACGAAACGAGTCTTATTGATGACGTGCGAAACGGTGGTGGTGGAAACGCCCGCGCGTTTGGCCACATCTTTAATCGTTGCCATGTAAGGAATGACTCCTGAACTCACATGTTTACAGCATGTAAGTGTGATGTTAATCGTTTGCCTACGTAGATCCTTCTCCAGAGAAGCGAAAACTGAGTTTTTAGTGTGTTGAAGTCTTCAGCGCTTAATCAGGAGGGGCATGAATGCCGGTACGCAGTTGTGAACTGCGAATTTTGTCGCATATTGAACAAAAGTGGAAGAGGTAATCGAGATTATAAACCGGGAAATGATAACAAGATTTTATCGGCGAACTGTGGGAAAATGATTTGACGTACTAATTGTGCGCCTTTTATCCTTAGGAAAGCCCATTTTAAAGGAGTTGTCATGGATACCGAATTGAAGATGTCGCTGTTCACTACCGTCTGCGCGCTGGCGGTCATTATCGCTTTCAGCTTCGTTGCCGCGTTGAACTGATTTACCCCCGGTTATAAAAAAGGCGCAGCCAGGCTGCGCCTCATCACCTCAGAACCTGCGCTTACGCCAGGTTTTCCGCTGCGAAGGTCCAGTTGACCAACGCCCAGAAGTTTTCCAGGTATTTTGGACGCGCATTGCGGTAATCGATGTAATACGCATGTTCCCACACGTCAACGGTCAGCAGCGGTTTGTCTTCACCGGTCAGCGGGGTGGCCGCGTTGGAGGTGTTGACGATCGCCAGCGCGCCGTCCGGTTTTTTCACCAGCCAGGTCCAGCCGGCACCGAAGTTTTTCACTGCGGCATCGGTGAACTGCTCTTTGAACGCAGCGAAAGAGCCGAAGGATTTGACGATCGCTGCCGCCAGTTCGCCCTGCGGTTCACCGCCGCCCTGTGGTGACAGGCAGTGCCAGTAGAAGGTGTGGTTCCACACCTGCGCGGCGTTGTTGAAGACGCCGCCGTTAGAGGTCTTGATGATCTCTTCGAGCGATTTGCCCTCGAACTCGCTGCCTTTCACCAGGTTGTTCAGGTTAACCACGTAGGTGTTGTGGTGCTTGCCGTAGTGGTATTCCAGGGTCTCGGCGGAGATGTGCGGCTCGAGCGCGTTTTTCTCATACGGTAATGCAGGTAATTCAAACGACATTGCTTCCTCCTTTACAGCGCCATTCGCCTCTCGCCGGGCGAGAGTCATATGGGCCGTTTTTTATTGTGGTCATTCAATCTTAACAATTTTCATCATAAAAAACAGGAAGAAAAGCGAGAAATGCGCGTGGGGAGGTGCGATGGGCGATAGCTTGAGCAGGCGGTTGCGACCGGGGCCGCAACCGCACAGAGCAGGGAATTAACGGATAGTTTTCGGCGTTACTACGCGGCGTGCGCCGATGTAGTGGTTCTGCCAATAGTCGTTGTCGAGCTGGCTGATGCGGATCTCTTCACCGGTGCGCGGTGACTGGATGAATTTGCCGTTGCCGAGGTAGACGCCAACATGGTCCGCCACGCCGCGGTTGTTGATGCGGAAGAACACCAGATCGCCGCTTTCCAGTTCGCTTTTCTTGATCGGCGCCGCGTCGCGCAGGTGATACATCTCGTTGGCGGTGCGCGGCATTTTGATTTTCACCACGTCTTTATAGGCGTAATAGATAAGGCCGCTGCAGTCGAAGCCGGTGCGCGGCGAACTGCCGCCCCAGCGATAAGGCTTGCCCATCTGATCCATCAGCTTGGCCATCGCGGTCTGCTTGGCGTGTTGGTAGCGTTTTTTGTGCGCCGGGCTAAGTTTTAACGGCTTCTCGTCACGCACCAGTTTAGCGGTGGCCATACCGGCTTCGCGGTGGCGACCATAGCCTTTTTTATAGCCCTTCTTCGGCGGGGTGACTTTAATCTTGGCAGTTTTCTGCGCTTTGGCCTTGGGTTTGGCGCTGGCGATCTTTTTCGCGCTTTTCTCGCTTTTCGCCTTGGCGGTCTTGGTTTTTTTCGCGGGGGCCGTCACTTTGGCTTTTTTAGCGGCTTTGTCCGCTTTCTTTTTTCTGCGGTCATCGGGCCGCGCTTCATTAGCATGGCTTTTACGCTGCTCGGCGGCAACACGCGCCTGTGGCGCAGCGTGCGCCAAATTGAAGAAGAGCTGCGTAAACAGCAGCGCAAAGAGCGTAAGAATTAAACGCATGTCGACGTCACCAACCTTGGCCCCGAAGCGGATATCGAAAGAGTTACAGTATTCCCGAATTTCGCCATATAAAACAGCGAAGAACTCATAAATAATAATCCATATTGTGAGAAAACGTTAATGACATTTTTTTTGTTTCAAAATCAGCCTGTTGGTGTATAAAAAAGCGCCAGTCGGCGGTGGCGGATATAATTAAGTCGCGCCGTCATCGCGGCGCAATATATTAGTGAAATGGTCGGATTAAAAATGTTATTCTCAACGTATGTTTTGACCGGAATGACGTGGCCGGTGAAACGCGATCGGCGGCGGGCGAATATCCTTGCAAAAGATGGCGTTTTCTTGCGACTGTTCCAGCCGCTACAATAGCCCGCGTGATGCATGTTGTAGCCATGAAATGTGGCTTGAGGAAGCAATAAATGACGACGACACTTGAAAAAATTCAGCACCAGATCGCTGAAAACCCGATTCTGCTGTACATGAAAGGTTCGCCAAAGCTGCCGAGCTGTGGCTTCTCCGCGCAGGCAGTGCAAGCGCTGTCCGCCTGCGGCGAGCGTTTCGCCTACGTGGATATTCTGCAAAACCCGGACATCCGCGCCGAATTGCCAAAATACGCCAACTGGCCGACGTTCCCGCAGCTGTGGGTAGACGGTGAGCTGGTCGGCGGTTGCGATATCATTATCGAAATGTATCAGCGCGGCGAACTGCAGCAGCTGATCAAAGAAACGGCAGAAAAGTATAAAGCGCAGGAAGACCAGCAGTCTTAATCGACAGGCTTGTGGTTATCGCGTAACGGGCGGCGCCAGTGCAAACTGGGCCGCCTTTTTTGTTGGGCTTATTCAGCGAGATCGCCGGCGGGCAGCGGCCAGCCGCCGAGACGTTTCCAGCGGTTAACCAGCTCGCAAAACAGCAGGGCGGTTTGCTCGGTGTCGTACAGCGCAGAGTGCGCCTGGCTGCTGTCGAACGGCATACCGGCGGCGATGCAGGCTTTCGCCAACACCGTTTGGCCCAGCACCAGGCCGCTCAGCGCAGCGGTGTCGAAGGTGGCGAACGGATGGAACGGATTGCGCTTCAGGCCGGCACGTTCGGCCGCGGCCATCAGGAAGCTGTGATCGAAGTTGGCGTTGTGCGCCACGATAATGGCCCGGTTGCACCCGCGGTCCTTGAGCCCTTTGCGCACCGCTTTGAAAATGGCGTGCAGCGCGTCGTATTCGCTGACCGCGCCGCGCAACGGGTTGTGCGGATCGATGCCGTTAAACGCCAGCGCTTCCGGCTGCAGGTTGGCGCCCTCGAAAGGCTCCACGTGGAAGTGCAGGGTCTCGTCCCGCTGCAGCCAGCCATCTTCATCCATTTTCAGCGTCACGGCGGCGATCTCCAGCAACGCATCGGTATTGGCGTTGAAGCCGGCGGTTTCAACATCTATTACTACGGGATAAAACCCACGAAAACGACCACTCAGGGCGTTAAGATCACTTTTTTCGGCCATCAGTTTCTTATCTTCATCGAATGCAGCGCGCATTATGGCAAATTTTGCGCCCGGTTGCAGGCGCTATCGCGCGGAGAATCAGCAGGGCGCCAGCGCGCCCTGAAGGGGTGGCTTAATGGCCGAGGCCCTGACCGGCGTGTTTGTTTTCGATCAGCTCAATTTTGTAGCCGTCCGGATCTTCGACGAAGGCGATCACCGTGGTGCCGCCTTTCACCGGGCCGGCTTCGCGGGTGACCTTGCCGCCTGCGCGACGGATGCTGTCGCAGGTGGCGGCAACGTCGTCTACGCCCAACGCCAGGTGGCCGAAGGCGGTGCCCATGTCGTAGCTGTCGGTGCCCCAGTTATAGGTCAGTTCGATAACCGCGCCTTCGCTCTCTTCCGTATAGCCGACGAAAGCCAGGGAGTATTTGTACTCCGGGTTTTCGCTGGTGCGCAGCAGACGCATGCCTAATACCTTGGTGTAAAAGTCGATGGCACGTTGCAGGTCACCGACGCGGATCATGGTATGGAGTAAGCGCATAATTCCTCTGAATTGACTGTGCCGTGGCAGACGGCGGGTGGATTGAAGCACAAGCGAGTATAGCCTTGTCCTACAAGGGAATTCAATGTGACGAATGAGTGACAATGTCACATGTCGGGGTTGGAGCGGTGGTGTTTAAATATTGATCGAGCGTACCGATCGATACGAAGTAATTGATCTGCACAATCAATTATCAATTCCCCACATAACCGTGTAGAAATTGAACTGCAGCATAAACAACACCAGGGAACCCCGGCCCGCCTTGTGCGGGCCTTTTTGCGCGCGGCGCATAAAAAACGGCCATGCGATTGCGTGGCCGTTGGGGTCAGGACGGGTTACTTCGTCAGAAACGGATAGTCGGTATAACCTTCGGCGCCACCGCCGTAGAAGGTTTCCGGCTTAGGTTCGTTCAGCGGGGCGTGCTGACGGAAACGCTCGACCAGATCCGGGTTGGCGATATAGCTGCGGCCGAAGGCCACCGCGTCGATGAAGCCTTTTTCGATTAACGCTTCGGCTTTTTCGGCGGTGTAGGCGCCAGCGCCGACGATCACCCCTTTAAAGTGGGCGCGCACCGAGTCGCGGAAGGCGTCGGAATACGGCTTGCCACCGGCCCAGTCCGGTTCGGAGATGTGCAGGTAAGCGATGTTGCGCTTATTCAGCTCTTCCACCAAATACAGCGCCGCTTCTTCCTGATCTTCGCCGTTGTCCAGCCCGTTGAACGGCCCCAGCGGCGAGATGCGGATACCGATGTGTTCGGAACCCCATTCGGCGATGGTGGCATCGACCACTTCCAGCGTCAGGCGGGTGCGGTTCTCGATGCTGCCGCCGTATTGATCGGTACGTTGGTTGGAAGCCGGTGACATGAACTGGTGCAGCAGATAGCCGTGGGCCGCATGCAGCTCGATGAAGTCGAAGCCGGCGTCACGCGCGTTGGCGGTCGCCTGGCGGAAATCGTTAACGATGCCCGGGATCTCGCTGGTTTCCAGCGCGCGCGGCGTAGAGGTCGGCACGCGCACCCAGGCGCCGGTTTCATCACGCACGGTGGTGCGGGTGTCGGCGTTGATGGCCGAAGGCGCGACCGGCGCTTGCCCGCCCGGCTGCAGGCTGGCGTGGGAGATGCGGCCTACATGCCACAGCTGTACGGCGATGTGGCCGTTTTTGTCGTGTACCGCCTGCGTGATGTGTTTCCATGCGGCGATCTGTTCCGGGGTATGCAGGCCTGGCGCACCGGCGTAGCCTTTCGCCTGGAAGGAGATCTGCGTCGCTTCGGTCACGATCAGGCCGGCGCTGGCGCGCTGCGCATAATATTCCGCCATCAGTGGCGTAGGAATATCGCCCGGTTCGATGCTGCGCAGACGCGTCAGCGGAGCCATAAACACGCGGTTGGGCAGGGTGACGGCGCCAACCTTCAGCGGAGAGAGCAATTTTTCAGTCTTCATAGTGCATCCTGTATTTAATAGACCGGTCGTCTAGTGGTGGGCGATAAAAAAACACGAACTGCATTTTCACGAAAAAAGACGGTGGTGTTACGGCTGCTGCGGCGGGCGCAGCAGCAACTCGATGCTTTCCAGCGCGCTGGTTAACGGCGCCAGCGAATGGCGGATCTTGGCGCGCAGCGAGGCGCCGAGCCACAGTGAATACAGCGTTTCTGCGGTCGCCGCGGGGCTCATGGCCACCGACAGCGAGCCCTCTGCGATACCGCGCTCGATGGCCTCCTGCAAGTGGCCGATCACGCGAGCGGTGCCCGTTTCCAGCGCATGGCGCATTGGTTCCGACAGATCGCTCACCTCGGCGGAAAGCTTCACCGCCAGGCAGGCGTTATGGCATTCGCTGCGGCAGTGATAGCTGATAGCCTGGGCGTAATAGCCGAGCAGCTGGTGGCGGGCATCGCCGCGTCTGTCGGCAAACAGCGCCTGCATCTGTGCGTCATAATGCGTGAAATAGCGTTGCAGCATCGCTTCGCCGAAGGCTTCCTTCGAGCGAAAATAGTGGTAGAACGAGCCTTTCGGCACGCCCGCGGTAGCCAGCAGTTCGCTCAGCCCCATGCCGGTAAAGCCCAGGCGCAGGCTGAGGGTTTCGCCGGTGGCGAGCAGATGTTCACGTGTATCCACGTTGCAATGCGTTGATTTGGTCATCATGGCGCCGAGCATAATAGACCGATTGGTCTAGGTCAATGGGAATAAAAAAACCGGCGCACAAAACGCCGGTTGTCTGCAAACTATTGTGCCCCAGCGGCACGCGGAAGTTAAGCGCTACGCCGCGTTGCGGCAACGCTGCAGGATATCCAACTGGGATTGATATTCGCGGGTCTGTACGTTCAGCATGCCCAACAGGGTGTGGAACAGGTTGTCCTGCGACACGTCGTCCTTTTCCGCCAGCGTGTTCAGGCACTGGCGATCAATGCCGAAATTGCGCTGATAGTCGGCAGACATCCACATCAGGAAAGGCACGTGCGTTTGCTGACTCGGCGCGAAGACATAAGGCGTGCCGTGCAGATACATGCCGTTTTCCCCCAGCGATTCGCCGTGATCGGATAAATAGACCAGTGCGGTATTGAACCGCTCGTCATACTGCCGCAGCAGCTTGATGGTGGCATCGAGCATTGCGTCGGTATACAGGATTGAGTTGTCGTAGGTGTTCACCAGCTGTTCATGGCTGCAATCCTGGATCTGATTGCTGTTGCAGGTTGGCGAAAACGTCTGGAATTCTGGTGTGCTGCGGCGGTAGTAAGCCGGGCCGTGGCTGCCCATCTGGTGCAGCACGATCACGCCGTCGTCTTTCAGGCTATTGATGTAGTCGTTCAGCTTGTACAGCAGCACGTTGTCCATGCAAACCTCACCGTCACAGTCCTGCGGCAGTTTCAGCTTGGTCATGTCCACGTGCGGCACCCGGTCGCAGGCACCTTTGCAGCCGCCGTCATTATCGCGCCACAGCACATTGACGCCGGCATGCGCCAGCACGTCGAGCATGCCTTCTTGATGCGTTGCCTGAGTCGCGTCGTACTCCTTGCGGGGCATGTTGGAGAACATGCAGGGGACGGAGATCGCCGTTTCGGTGCCGCAGGAACTGGCGTTCTTGAAGTAGACCACGTCGTCCTGCTTCAGGCGCGGGTTGGTTTCGCGCCCGTAACCTCCGAGGGAGAAGTTTTCGGCGCGGGCGGTTTCGCCCACCACCAGGATCACCAGCGTTTTCTTGGTCTGCTTGGCGATCAGCGGCCCTTTACGCGCGTCTTCACCGATCTTGACCAGCGGCAGATTGCGGGTGAAGTAACGTTGTTCGGTAAACTTGATGGTGCCGGCCACGAAGTTGGAAGGCGTCAACATCTTCACCACGCTTTTATTGTTGCGGATCAGTGAAGCGTAGTCTTTGTAGAACAGCGCGGCGACGATCAGGATCACCACCAACGACAGCATGACGTTAGCGGCGCGCAGCCCGACCATGTACCACCAGGGGCGAGTCTGGCGAATTTGGGTGAAGCAGACCGCTACCGCCGGCAGAATGCCGAGTAGCGCCAGCCACAATCCCATGCGCGGCGTCAGCAGCGCGGTCGCCTCCTGCGGGTTGGTTTCGAAGGCGTTTTGCATCATGTTGCCGTCGATCACCACACCATAGCTGAACATGAAATAGTTGGCTGCGGCGCTGCCGAGCAAGAAAAAGATGATCAACGGCTTACGCAGGTAGGGCACGGTCAACACGCTGAAGATAATATTCAGCGCACAAAAGATCACCACCGGCATGCTCGCCGCGAAAATCACGCTGTGGACGCTATCGAAGGTGATATACGACCAGGCGCGATGCAGGAATAACGCGTTTTGAAATAGAGTGAAGAACAGGGCGGTGGCGAGGGTAAAACCGAGGCTGTTGCACTGTAAGCGTTGACGTAACCACATTGCCAATGTCGGGATCCTGAAAGTAGATAATGTCGTGAAATCTACCGGATGAAACTTAAGAAAACCTTAGAAATTCAGAATACTGGCGACGGAGAATACGTGAAAACCGCCAGGCCTTATGGCCTGGCGGTGGGGCAGTTTAGTAGGCGGCGGTGAATTGCGCGCGAATAAACTGAGGTTTTTCAATCTCATCAACGATAGCGACCGCCAGATCTTCCACCGAAATGCTGGCCGGCGCGTCGCCGTTCATCAGCAGTTGCGTGGTGCCGAGGCGGAACTGGCCGGTGCGTTTGCCCGGCTCCAGCAGGGCGGCCGGCGAGAGATAGGTCCAGTCGAGTGCTGATTCGTTGCGCAGTTTATTGCGCAGATCGCGCACCGCCTGCGCGCCGGGGCGGATATTTTCCGGGAACTGCGGCGTATCCACCAGTTCAACGCCCGGCGCCACTTCCAGGCTGCCTGCGCCGCCCACCACCAACAGGCGCTTGACGCCTGCCTGCCCGACAGCGGTAAGGATCTGCTGGGCGCCGCGCGTAGTCTTCTCATACAGGTTGTCTTCGCCCCAGCCGGGATTGTAGGCGCTGATCACCGCATCCTGACCGTGCAACTGCCCCGCCAGCCAGGCGGTGTCGGCGACGTCGCCCAGTGCGATGGTCAGATTGGCGTGCTCCGGCAAATCTTTTTTCTGGCGGGCGATTGCCGTTACCTGAATACCGCGAGCCAGCGCTTCATCTACCACGCGGCGGCCAACAAAACCGGTTGCTCCAATAATGGCTACTTTCATCTGTATGCTCCTTCGGGGATAGGTTCAGTATCGTAAGGCAGGCCGATGTGCCTGCTGCGTGGTGTCTACTCTAGTCCTTAACAATAGCCGTGATTAGTGCCATATTCATGCTTTCTTGATTAAGTAAAACTTCATAATCGTGGATAAACTCAATCGAATGGCGGTATTCGCCACCGTGGTGGCGGAGGGATCGCTGGCCGGCGCGGCGCGGCGTCTGGGCATGACGCCTTCGGCGGTCAGTCAGCATATGCGCTCGCTGGAGAAGGCGCTCGGGGTGCCATTGCTGCATCGTTCCACCCGCCGTCTGGCGCTGACCGAGGCGGGAGCCGCGTTCTATCCCGGCTGCGAGGCGATGCTGCAACAGGCGAAGCAGGCGGAGCAGCGGCTGGCGGAGCTGCGGGATACGCTGGTGGGCGAGCTGCGCATCGCCACCCCGGTCGGCATCGGCGGCCGTTCGTTGGCGGAGGCATTGTCGCCGCTGCTGCAGGCGCACCCCAAGCTGACGCTGCGGGTGCTGGCGGACGATCGCATCGTCGACATGATAGAACAGCGGGTCGACATCGCGCTGCGGGCCAACCGTCAACTGGCGGACGCCAATATGATCGCGCATCCGCTGACGGCGTGGCCGATGGTGCTGTGCGCCGCGCCGCGTTATCTCAGCCAGCATGGGGTGCCGGAAAAACCGCAGGATTTGGTGCAGCACCGCTGGATCTCCAGCGGCTATAGCGGGGCCCATCTGGACTTGCTGCATCAGTCCGGCCAGCAGGTTAAGCTGCGGCTGGCGGAAGGGCAGATCGTCAGTGAGAGCATGAACGTAATGCGCGCCTTTACCCGTGCCGGGCTGGGCATTTCCGTTCAGCCGCTGTATGAAATTGGCGATGAGCTGCAGCGCGGCGAGCTGTTGCTGTTGTTGCCGGAGTGGCGGCCGGCGCCGCTGCGGCTGAACGCGCTGACGCTCGAACGCACTATGCCGGAGAAAAGCCGCCAGGCGCTGCGCTATTTGCGCGACTATTTTCGCCGCAATGGCGAAAAGGGACTTGCCAGCGGCGGCGATGGCGTCTTCAATTAGCAAGAGAACGCAGGAGGAGCCCCGTGGCGCAGCAGCTTGAGTTTTTCGACATTCCCAGCCCGTGTCGCGGCATTTGCCAGGCTGACGATCGCGGATTCTGCCGTGGCTGCCTACGCAGCCGCGAGGAGCGTTTCGGCTGGATGAACATGAGCGACGCGCAAAAGCGCGAGGTGCTGCGCCTGTGCCGTCAACGCTTCCTGCGGCTGCAGCGTGCCAATAAAGCGCCTGACGAGCCGCTGCCTGAGCAGCCGTCGCTGTTTTAACCTTTCCTGATCTGCCGCACGTTCGTGTGGCTTACCGCTTCCCTGTGCCTCACCGGCTTGTGTATGCTGACTGACAACTAATGTCATGAGGTTTTCGCAATGGTAGAACGTATTCGTCTCGCGCCGCAGGGGCCTGAATTTTCCCGCATGATTTGCGGTTACTGGCGGTTGATGGAGTGGGGCATGTCGCCGCAGCAGCTGCTGACGTTCATCGAACAGCATGTCGAACTGGGCGTCACCACCGCCGATCACGCCGATATCTACGGTGGCTATGCCTGCGAACAGGCGTTCGGCGATGCGCTGCGCCTGAAGCCGGCGCTGCGCCAGTCGCTGGAATTGGTGACCAAGTGCGGCATCGCCACCACCGCCAAGCCCGGCAACCCGATCGGCCACTACATCACCGACCGCGATCATATCGTACAGAGCGCGGAACAGTCGCTGCGCCATCTGCATACCGACTACCTGGACCTGTTGCTGATCCACCGCCCGGATCCGTTGATGGACGCTGACGACGTGGCCGAAGCCTTTGTCGCGCTGCACAAAAGCGGCAAGGTGCGCCATTTTGGCGTCTCCAACTTTACGCCTGCGCAGTTCCAACTGCTGCAGTCGCGCCTGCCGTTCTCGCTGGTCACCAATCAGGTGGAGATCTCGCCGATTCACCAACCGGCGATCCTGGACGGCACGCTCGACCAGTGCCAGCAGCTGCGCATCAAGCCGATGGCCTGGTCCTGCCTGGGCGGCGGCCGCTTGTTCAACGATGCTGAGTTCCAGCCGCTGCGCGACGAGCTGCAGCGAGTGGCGCAAGAGATCGGCGCCGAGACCATCGAGCAGGTGGTGTACGCCTGGGTGATGCGCCTGCCGTCTTCGCCGCTGCCGATTATCGGCTCCGGCAAGATTGAGCGGGTGCGCTCGGCGCTGAAGGCGCAGAAACTGGTGTTGAACCGCCAGCAGTGGTTCCGCATTCGCAAGGCGGCGCTGGGGTATGACGTGCCCTAAGGCGGAGCAGAAAGAGGAAAGCC
This sequence comes from Serratia sp. CY47280, assembly GCF_052168655.1. NCBI lineage: Bacteria > Pseudomonadati > Pseudomonadota > Gammaproteobacteria > Enterobacterales > Yersiniaceae > Serratia > Serratia sp. CY47280. The sequence continues at coordinate 369,430 of NZ_JBJNMG010000001.1, forward strand.
GGGCGGCGAAAGCGCCCGGCTTTTTTTTATGCTGATCCTTAGGCCAACACCACCTGATCGGTATTGAAGTGATCGAGCGAGACGCCGATCAGCGTGACCTGGCTGTGCCCGAAGGCCAGCACCAGATCGTCGTTTTGCTGCGTGGCGTAGTCGCGAATATTCCCGCTGGCGCCTTCGGTACCGATAAACACCAGTTTATCGGTGGCGTTGAAGCCATACAGCTGGTCGCGGCCAAAATCCCCGCTGAACAGGAAGGTATTGCCGTTGCCGACGCCCTTCAGGATGTCATCGCCGCTGCCGCCGACGAAGGTCAGGTTGCCGCCGGCGTGGCCGATCAGCGTGTCGTTGCCGGCGTTGCCGAACAGCCAGGCGTCGTGGCCGCGAGCCTGCAGGAGATCATCGCCGTCGCCGCCGGTGGTAGTGGCGGCATAGGCTTTGAGGCCCGCATCCGATTTCAATCCGGTTGCTGTCACCTGGTGATCCACCTCTTTGCTGAAAATCAGCCAGGAGGTTTCTTTGCTGCGCAGGGTGCTGATGTCGTCCGCCAGCGTAATGCCGCCCTTGGCATCGCGCAGGTAAAGCGTGTTGCCGTCGTAGGCGACCTCGGTGTTTTTCAACGCCTGCTGGGTATCGAAGATATTGTGGCCTTTGCCGCCGGCGATCAGGTTATAGCCGCCGGCGTCGCGAAAGATATCGTCACCGTCGCGGCCCTCGAGATAGTCGTTGCCTTTGCCGCCCCTGATCAAATCATTGCCGTCGCTGCCGATGATAAACGTCGGTCCGCTGTGCGTTTCCGCGTTGCGGTTCAGGTCTTCCACCCAGGTATTGCCGCGCGTCACGTTCGACAGGTTGGAGACGATGATGGTCGAGTCCTTGTCGGTCAGTGAATAAAACTCGGAGTTCAGCACCCGCATCAGGCCGTCCTGATAAAAGAACGGCAGGTGCGACAGCCAGGTCGGAATGTTGAGAATGGAAAACGGCAGCAGGTTCCAGGCGTCCGACGCGTAGTGGTCGTTGAAGTTGACGATATTGTTGGTGGCGGAGGCGTGCGGCGCATCATGTACGCCCAGTGACGGCAGGGTCAGTGAGGTGCCGTCGAGCGCGCGGAACACCGGGTCGTTCTCGTAGCCGATGTTGATCACCTTACCGCCGGCTTCGTACTGGGTCGGCGAGGCGAAGGCGACATAGTTGGACTGCGCGTAGAAGCCGCCCCAGTTGGCGTCGCTCTGCGCCGCCATGCTATTGACCGCCAGCCCGCCGAGGCTGTGGCCGCTGACCACCACGTCTTCACCGCTCAGCCCGTGGGCCTTAGCGAATTTCGCCACGTCGCCCAGCAAATTGCCGAAGGCCTTCAGCGTATAGCCGTCGGCATAGCCTTTCGGCCCGAACCCGGCCAGCAGATCGTTAATCACATCGCCGATGGTATCGCCGATCAACGACTCGCGCGGGCCGCTGGTGCCGCGAAATGAGATGCCAATGGCGGTGAGATTGCCTTCGCTGTCATATTTGCCCAGTACTTCGGCCTGCGCGGTGGTGTAACCGGCTGTCTCGCCGTAGTAGGTGCCGCGCGCATCGGTTTTGCCGGCGTAACCGAGCTGCGCGGCGCTGATCACCGACCAGCCGGCATTGTTTACCGCCTCCTGCGCGGCCTGTTCGGAGTCGGGGTTCCAAGGGAGGCCAGGCAGGCCACCCTGCGACTGGGTACTGCCGATCAGCGCAGTGACCAGCGTCAGCGGCAGACCGAGGCCGAAACCGGTCTGGTGATAGCCTTCATCGAAGCCGTTATCGATATTATGGTAAGCGTAGGTAGAGATGGCCAAGGCGTCGGAAAACAGCGCCTTCGACGCATTTTCGTCCAGATCCTTATAGCTAAAGATGCCCATATCAGTTCCTTATGAAGTATGCCGCCTGGCCGGGGAGTGAACTCTCATGCGTCGGCGGTGGAAACAGGGAAACAACGTTAGCCGAACGACAGCTGGTCAGAGGACCAACATCGGTAGAATTATTATTAGTGCTAAATATTAGGCCTGCGAATCAAATTAGCGAGATTGTGCGTTGGTTAACAGTGCCGGCGCAGGCTCTCCTATACTGATAGCTCGATGTAGTCATTAAGGAGACTGATTGATGAAACGTTATTGGTATGCGGCGCTCGGCTTGATGGCGTGTGGCGCGGCTCAGGCGGCGACAGCTGACGTTGAGATGCATCTGGTGACCGGGCAGGGTATCGGTCAGGATATCGGCAAGGTAGTCATCAGCGAAACGCCGTATGGCTTACTGTTCACGCCGAGCCTGAAAGCGTTGCCGGCCGGAGTACACGGTTTCCACGTGCATGAAAAAGGCAGCTGCGAGCCGGGCATGAAGGAAGGTAAAGCGGTGGCGGCGCTGGCGGCCGGCGGACATTTCGACCCGCAAAAGACCGGGAAACACCTCGGGCCGTACGCCGACGGGCACCTGGGCGATCTGCCGGCCATCTATGTGACCGCCGACGGCATGGCAAACTACCCGGTGCTGGCACCGCGGCTGAAAAAAATCAGCGAAATAGAGGGCAAGGCGCTGATGGTGCACGCCGGCGGCGATAACCATTCGGATCATCCACAGCCGCTCGGCGGTGGCGGCGAACGCTTCGCCTGCGGCGTGGTCAAGTGATCATCCGCCGCTAACGGCCGGTGCGGCGGCGGGCTGCCCCATCGCCTGTTGCAATTGCTGCAGTGAGCAGTAGAGCCGCCAGATCAGGCCGGCCAGATCGCGCGCCGCCTGTTCCGGGTGGTGCGCCAACGCGTTGCTCATGCGCAGCAGCTCCTGCAGCGTGGCGTCCAGCGAACTGTGCTGCACGCCTTTCTCCGTCATAATGCCGCGCAGGCAGTGGATACAGACGTTGCGCACCGCCGACAGCGGATCGGAACGGGTCTGCCAGTCGCGCAGCTGCCAGACGATATGGCTGCAGTTGAGCAGCACCACGCCCCAGCGCAGCAGCCAGGTGCGGGCCTCCTGATCCTGACTCTGATTGAGTTGGCTGATGCGATGGTAGATCAGCGATTCGAACTGGCTTTCGCTCTGCTGCGGCTTTTTGCTCAACTGATCGATAAAATCGCGCCGCAGCGCGCGGATAATGCGGCGGCTTTTTCGCTTGTCCGAACTGGGGCGCAGGATCTGAAACGCCAACCCGGCCAGCAATACACCGACGATTTTACCGATGTTGTCATTGATAAAGGACTGGTAGTCATAGCTCGGCGGGTTGCTGACGGTCAGAAACGAGCCCATAAAGACGATCAGCTGCCCCCAGAGCGCGGCATAAGGTGGATTCTGCAGCTTGAGCATTTGCATGGTCACCAGAATAGGGAACAGGAAGGCGCAGAACACCCAGAAGTCGTCAATCTGGATCATCAAACCGAATTTCACCACAAAGCAGGCGACCGAGAGCAGCAGCACCGCCTTGAGCAAGGTGCTGACGCTGTTGATCGGCGAAGGCGTGGAGGAGTAAAGCACGCAGCTGATGGCGGTGAGCGTCAGCGCCGCGCTGCCGGCGTCCCACTGCGTGTTGATCCAGTAGGCGCAGCCGATCACGATGCATAAAAAGGTGCGCAGGCCGTTATAGGCGGCTTCGTAGCTGTCGGTATGGCGCGCCAGCGAGGTGACGCGCGGCGGTTGGAGCTCGCTGACCGCCGTGGCGCTTTCCAACCGCAGCAGCCAGCGGTTGCAACGCAGGTAAAGCCAGCAGAAATCCCGCAACCGCAGCCAGAAGGCGCGATGGCGGTAGTCCGTCGCGTCTTGCGGCGCGATCTGCTGGAGCAGACGCGCCAAGCGATATTTATCGGTGGCGGGATCGCGCAGCTCGTCCAGCAGCTGTGTCAGCACCGGCATCAGATTAGCAGGGCGATCCGGCCAGTTCAGCAGCATGCGGCGCAGGCTGGAAATGACGCTGGTAATGCGCAGCTGCTGGTGCAGCAGATAGTTGAGCAGGTTATTTTGCCGCCGCAGCCGGTAGTGGCTCCAGAATGCCTGAATGCGCAGCAGGTTCATGGTCAGGATCTGGCCGATGACCCCCTCGTGCGAGGTGCGCATCTGCGCGGTGACCTCCGGCTGCCACAGCATGGCGGCGTGCTCCAGCAGGCGTAGCTGCATGCGCCGCAGCGAGGTCAGCAAGGCTTCGCCGTCGGAGGTGCTGGGCAGGATCATCATCATCAACCCGCCGCACAGAATACCGGTGATCACTTCGCAAACCCGCGCCTGCGCGATATCGAAAATCTGCTGGGTATCGGTGACGTTAACCGTACCGAAGGCGATGATGGCGGCGGTATAGCCCGCCAGCGCGAAGGCGTAAGAGACGTTGTTTTGGTAATGATTCGAGACGTAGGTGCACAGCCCGATCCAGGCGGCGATGAACAGTGTAAACAGCCAGGGATCGTTCAGGCAGTGGCCGGCGATCGCTACCGAGGCGGCGGCGCCCACCAGGCTGCCGAAGATGCGGCCGATGCTTTTGCTGATCACGCCGCCGATGGTGGGGAAACTCACCACCGCGGCGGAGGTGAGCGCCCAATAGGGTTCGTCGAGCTCGAGCACGAACGCCACCCACAACGCCAGACACATCGCCAGCGAGTTGCGCAGCGCATAGCGCCATTGGCCGCCGGTCGCCTTACCCCAGGGGGTACGGCTCCACTCCAGAAAAGGCAGGTTCACACTTTAGTTCCGCTGATGAATCGAAATGGTGCAGGTGGTACCGGCGACCAGCGTCAAATCGGCGGGCACGTTGAGCAATTTTATCCGCACCGGCACACGCTGGGCCAAACGTACCCAAGGAACATTGGGCTTAACGTCCATTAATAGATCGTTGCTGCTGTCGACGCTCTGATCGTAAATGGCGCGTCCGATGCTCTCTACTTCCCCCTGCAGCGGCGTGTTGCCGTTATATAAAACGATGTCCGCTTTATTGCCTTCTTTTATATGCTTCAGCTTGGTTTCTTCGAAATATCCGAGCACATAAAACGAATGCACATCCACCAACGCCACCAGGGGCGTGCCGGCGTTGGCGTAGTTTCCGACGCGTGCCTGCAGGTTGGTGATATAACCGTCGGTTGGCGCATAAATTTTGGTTTTGCTCAAATTCCATTTGGCCTGTTCCAGGTTGGCCAGGGCCGCTTTATAGGCGGCCTTCATTGCCTGAGCGGCTAAATTGGACTCGTCCAAGTCTTCAGCGGAAATAACGTTACGCGGTAAACCGCGGCGGCGGGCAGCCTCATGGTCCGCTTTGGCCAGATCGGATTGCGCTTTTGCCACCGCGGCCTCGGCATTGTCCAGCGCAATCTGGTAGGGCACCGGGTCGAGGGTAAAAATCAGACTTCCCGCAGGTACGAACTGATTGTCATTCGCGCTTATTTTCTCTAATCTTCCAGAGACTTCAGGGGTGATATTGACGAGTTCTGCGCGCACTTTTCCGTCACGGGTCCATGGGGATTGCATATAATAATTCCAGAGCCACCAACCGGCGCAGACGGCAATGGCGCAGACGATCACCGTAGAGAAGTATTTTAATGTTTTATGCTGCATGGGTTACCAACTCGCTAAAATCCATAAGGAACCGCTGACGGTCAGAACGAAAATGGACAGGTCCATCAACATGGGATGCCAGATTTCACCGGAATACATCCAGTCTCTCAGCAGCTGATGAATCAGCAGCCATAAGACCAGTCCTAGTAAAAAAGCTTTAAATATAGGTGGAAAATAAAGCGATGCCCCCAGGACCAAATCGGGTAAGGGGGATGAGGTGTGTAACCATGATGTATTCACATTAACAATCCCTAAGGGTGAATATGTTGAATATTTGCATAACGATTAAACAATAGCGGCTAAAAATAGTGGTTATTTCCACAATATACATTATATACATTTGTGTTTTTAATGTGAGTTACCCAAAATAGTCTAAGCTCTGGGAGGTAATGTTAGCATGCTAATTATAAGGAGGGGTAAGTGGAGTCAACATTAGGTTCAGATTTAGCACGATTGGTTCGTGTTTGGCGAGCGCTCATCGATCACCGGCTCAAGCCGTTGGCGCTGACCCAAACGCATTGGGTTACGTTGCACAATATCAATCGCTTGCCGCCGGAGCAGTCGCAAATCCAGCTGGCCAAGGCGATCGGTATCGAGCAACCGTCACTGGTTCGCACGCTGGACCAACTGGAGGAGAAGGGGCTTATCACGCGTCACACCTGTGCCAACGATCGCCGTGCGAAGCGCATCAAGTTGACCGAAGCGGCCGATCCGATCATCAGAGAAGTCGATAGTGTGATCACGTCTACGCGCAGTGAGATTTTAAGCGGCATTACCGCCGACGAAGTGCATCTGTTGGTAGGGCTGATTGGCAAGTTAGAACAAAATATCACCGAACTGCAGAACAAATAATAATATTCTTATTTTCTACGATTACAGTTTCACAGCATCAGAAATAAAACCGGAGGCGATTGCCTCCGGTTTGCCGTGTGCCGCCGGCTGACTTACAGCGGAGAGACGGTGATGGTGTCGCCCATGCGCGCCATGCGCACGCGCTGGCCCGGGCTGAACTTGGTGTCGCCCGCTTTCTGCACCACGACGATGTTCTCTTTCTGGTCGGTTTTGATTTCCAGCTCGTAGCCTGAGGTACGACCGGCCACTTCACCGATGCTGTTGCCCGCTGCGCCGCCGGCGATAGCGCCCGCCGCGGTAGCCAGCGTACGACCGGTGCCGCCGCCAACGGTGTTACCCAACAGCCCGCCAATCACTGCGCCGCCGATCATCCCCAAGGCGTTGGAACCTTCCCCGCCCTGAATTTTCACCGGACGCACGGAAACCAGCGTCCCGTAGGTGACGTTCTGCACCTGTTTGGCCTGCGAGGACGAGTAGACATCGCCGGACATGGATTCATTGGCACACCCAGCCAACGTAACGGCGGCGACGGCAACGACGAGAAGACGCTTGATCATATAAAACTCCTGATGGTAGTAGTCCATAACCTGGCAATGCTCACCAGGCAAGATTCAGTGAAAATGATAGACAAAGTATGGCTGAAAGTTGATACAGCGCCATGCCTCATCGCTGCACGCAGCTTAACTTTTCTCTGTTCAACCAATAATAAACCGCGGTTTACCTTTATGACAGCCTCACCGACATTCCGTTGCCGGTTAACGCACGGTTTAACACATGAAATGTGCCACCGCGACGCACCTGGCTCACGGCGTGTAAAAAAAGCATCATAATTCATGGCGTTAATCCGGCAATTCTGGTTTATTTGTCAGGATAAAATTTGCTTACCGCGCGGGTTAGAGGATGTTGCTATGAAGTCAGGCCGCTATATAGGCGTCATGTCCGGCACCAGTCTGGACGGAATCGATGTGGTATTGGCCGCGATCGACGATCGCATGGTGGCGCAGCAGGCCAGCTATAGCCATCCGATGCCGATCGCGCTGAAAAAAGAGATCCTGGGGATGTGCCAGGGGCAGCAGACCACGCTGGCCGCCGTCGGCCGATTGGACGCACAGCTGGGCACGCTGTTTGGCGAGGCGGTGCTTGGCCTGCTGAAGCAAACCGGCATCGACGCCGAGCAGATCACCGCCATCGGTTGCCACGGCCAGACGGTGTGGCACGAACCGGAAGGCGACGCGCGTTTCTCGATGCAGCTCGGCGACAACAACCGCATCGCCGCGCTGACCAATATCACCACCGTCGGCGATTTCCGCCGGCGCGATATGGCCTACGGCGGGCAGGGCGCGCCGCTGGTGCCTGCGTTTCATCAGGCGCTGCTGGGGCATCCCGTCGAGCGGCGTATGGTGCTGAACGTCGGCGGCATTGCCAACCTTTCTCTGCTGTTGCCCGGTGCGCCGGTGCGCGGTTTCGATACCGGGCCGGGCAATATGCTGATGGATGCCTGGGTCTGGCGTCACCGCGCGCAACCTTACGATCAGGACGGCGGCTGGGCGATGCAGGGGCGAGTCTGCTTGCCGCTGTTGCAGCAAATGCTGGCGGATCCTTACTTTGCGCTACCGGCGCCGAAAAGCACCGGCCGCGAGTATTTCAATATCGCCTGGCTGGAGCGGCAGCTGGCCGGATTGCCGGCGATCGCGCCGGTCGACGTGCAGGCCACGCTGACAGAGCTGACCGCCGTCAGCATCAGCGAACAGGTACAACTGGCCGGCGGGTGCGAGCGCCTGCTGGTCTGCGGTGGCGGAGCGCGCAACACGCTGCTGATGGCGCGCCTGTCGGCGCTGTTGCCGGGCACGGAGGTCGGGCTGACCGACGATTGCGGCGTCAGCGGAGACGACATGGAGGCGCTGGCCTTTGCCTGGCTGGCGTTTCGCACGCTGTCCGGCCAGGCCGGCAACCTGCCTTCGGTCACCGGCGCCAGCCGTGAAACGGTGCTGGGTGGGATTTATCCGGTTTTGCCGTTGAGGGGCCGTTAGCTCTGTTAGGATAACCTGTGAAGGATTTCTCTAAGGAGCAACAGCATGAAAAAAGTCATTTTCGTCGCCGGCGCGCTGGCGTTGTCCGGCTGCAGCTACATCCTGCCGCAGAGCAGCCAGACGATGCACTACCAGTGCGGCACTACGCCGCTGACGGTGGGGCTCGACGGCAAGGCGAGCGAAGTCAGCCTGCTGATGGACGGCGAGCAACTGCATCTTAAGCAGGTGCTGGCGCTGACCGGTGCCAAATACAGCGACGGTAAATACACTTTTTGGTCGAAAGATCGTAACGCCTATCTTGAGCGCAACGGCAAGGTAGTCATGAGCGACTGCGTGTTGACGGAGTGACGGTCACGGCGGCGTCGGAGCGATTGAGTTCCTGACGCCGCAGGCGCAGAATGTAACGACGGATTTTTCAGTTGGTCGATAAACCAGATGATTGAAAAGAATGAGTTTGATGTTGCGGACCTGCGCCGTGAATATACCCGAGGCGGCCTGCGCCGCAACGATCTGACCGCCAACCCGCTCGAACTGTTCGAGCGCTGGTTGAAACAGGCCTGCGACGCGCGCCTGGCCGATCCTACCGCCATGTGCGTCGCCACCGTCGACGAACACGGCCAGCCGTATCAGCGCATCGTGCTGCTCAAGCATTTCGATGAGCAGGGGCTGGTGTTCTACACCAACCTCGGCAGCCGCAAGGCACAGCAGCTGGCGCAAAACCCGCATATCAGCCTGCTGTTCCCCTGGCACATGCTCGACCGTCAGGTGATTTTCCTGGGGCAGGTGGAGCGCCTGTCGACCCTCGAGGTGCTGAAGTACTTCAACAGCCGGCCGAAGGACAGCCAGATCGGCGCCTGGGTGTCGCAGCAGTCGTCGCGCATTTCCGCGCGCGGCGTGCTGGAAAGCAAATTCCTCGAGTTGAAGCAAAAGTTCCAGCAGGGCGAAGTGCCGTTGCCGAGTTTCTGGGGCGGATTCCGCGTGAAATTTGACTCCGTCGAGTTCTGGCAAGGCGGCGCCCATCGCCTGCATGACCGTTTCCTATATCAGCGGGACGGGAATGACTGGAAAATTGACCGACTGGCACCTTGAAGACGTAAAATCCCCTCTAAGCGCTGGTGCTGACGCCGCCGGCGCTTTATTCTATGCGCTACCCTGAATTTTTATTTCGCCACTGGGCGAAAGGCCGTGTACCGGCAAAGGTGCATTCGTTTATACATGGAGTCATTGATGGCAAGCAGCAACTTGATTAAACAACTGCAAGAGCGGGGCCTCGTTGCCCAGGTTACGGATGAGGAAGCGTTAGCGGAGCGACTGGCGCAAGGGCCAATTGCACTGTATTGCGGTTTCGATCCGACCGCTGACAGCTTGCATTTGGGCCATCTGGTTCCTCTGTTGTGCCTGAAGCGCTTCCAGCTGGCCGGCCACAAGCCGGTAGCGTTGGTGGGCGGCGCCACTGGCCTCATCGGCGATCCGAGCTTCAAAGCGGCGGAGCGCAAGCTGAACACCACCGATACGGTGAACGAGTGGGTCGAGAAGATCCGCAAACAGGTTTCCCCGTTCCTCGATTTCGACTGCGGCAGCAACAGCGCCATCGCGGCCAACAACTACGACTGGTTCGGCGGCATGAACGTGCTGACCTTCCTGCGTGACATCGGCAAGCACTTCTCCGTCAACCAGATGATCAACAAGGAAGCGGTCAAGCAGCGCCTGAATCGCGACGACTCCGGCATCTCCTTCACCGAGTTCTCCTATAACCTGCTGCAGGGCTACGATTTCTCCGAGCTGTACAACCGCCACCAGGTGGAGCTGCAGATCGGTGGTTCCGACCAGTGGGGCAACATCACCTCGGGTATCGATCTAACGCGTCGTCAGCACCAGAAGCAGGTGTTCGGCCTGACCGTGCCGTTGATCACCAAAGCAGACGGCACCAAGTTCGGTAAAACCGAAGGCGGCGCGGTCTGGCTGGCGCCGGAAAAAACCAGCCCGTACAAGTTCTACCAGTTTTGGATCAATACCGCCGACGCTGACGTTTACCGCTTCCTGAAATTCTTCACCTTCATGAGCCTGGAAGACATCAACGCGCTGGAAGAAGAAGACAAAAACAGCGGCAAGGCGCCGCGCGCCCAGTACGTGCTGGCGGAAGAAGTGACCGGCATGGTGCACGGTGCGGAAGGCCTGGCGGCCGCCAAGCGCATCACGCAGAGCCTGTTCTCCGGCGCGCTGCATGACATGACCGAAGCGGACTTCGCCCAACTGGCGCAGGACGGTATGCCGACCATCAAACTGGATGGCGACGCCGATCTGCAGCAGGCGTTGGTGAATGCCGAACTGGTGCCGTCACGCGGCCAGGCGCGCACCATGATCGGTTCCAACGCGGTGACCATCAACGGTGAGAAACAGTCCGATGCCGAATACCGCTTCAGCGATTCAGATCGTCTGTTCGGCCGCTACACGCTGCTGCGCCGCGGCAAGAAACACTACTGCCTGGTGGATTGGCAGTAAGCGAATAATAACGGTAAGGGGCCCTGGCGGCCCCTTTATTTTTGCGCAGCCGCCCGGCTGCCGTATTCCGAACGAGTTCTGTCGATGAAAAACATTCTTTCTATCCAGTCGCACGTGGTGTTTGGTCACGCCGGCAACAGTGCGGCTGAGTTTCCGATGCGCCGTATGGGCGTCAACGTCTGGCCGCTGAACACGGTGCAGTTCTCCAACCATACGCAATACGGCCAGTGGACCGGCTGCGTCATGCCGGCCAGCCACCTGACTGAGATCGCGCAGGGCATCGCCAATATCGATCAGCTGAAGCGCTGTGATGCGGTGCTGAGCGGTTATATCGGTTCGCCGGAGCAGGGTGACCATATTCTGGAGATCGTGCGTCAGGTTAAGCAGGCGAACCCGAACGCCTGGTATTTTTGCGATCCGGTGATGGGGCATCCGGAAAAAGGCTGCATCGTGGCGCCGGGCGTGGCCGAGTTTCACTGCCGCCAGGCGTTGCCGTGCAGCGACATGGTGGCGCCGAACCTGCTGGAGCTGGAAATGCTGAGCCAGATGGCCGTCGCCAACGTGGCCGATGCGGTGCAGGCCGCCCGCGTGCTGATCGCCAAAGGGCCGCGGCTGGTGCTGGTTAAGCACCTGGCCCGCGCCGGCTATCACGCCGACTGCTTCGAAATGCTGCTGGTGACGGCGGACGAGGCCTGGCACATCAGCCGGCCGCTGGTGGACTTCGGCGCGCGTCAGCCGGTCGGCGTCGGCGATTTGACCAGCGGTCTGCTGCTGGTGGATCTACTGAAGGGCGAGGCGCTGGATAAAGCGCTGGAGCACGTGACCGCCGCCGTGTATGAGGTGATGCTGACGACTCAGGAGATGGGGGAATACGAGCTGCAGGTGGTGGCGGCGCAGGATCGGATCGTGCAGCCGCGCAGCGAATTCAAAGCGGTAAAACTGTAAGTGCAACGGGCCCCGGCGATGGCCACCGGGGCCGAGTGTTTACTTCAATCCTTCGGCGTTCAGCGCCGCATCTACCGCCGGGCGCGCCGCAACGCGATCGAACCAGGCCGCCAGATGGGCGTGCTTGCGCACGTCAAACTGCAGGGCGAATGCCCAGCGCAGCACGGTGAACAGGTAGGCGTCAGCCACGCTGAAACGGCTCCCCAACAGGAAGTGCTGCTTCGCCAGCACCGAATCCAGATAGCTGAACTGCTGCTCCAGCCTGGCGCGCGCGATGGTTTTGTATTCCTCGGGCGTCTTCGGGTTGAACAGCGGGCTGAACCCTTTGTGCAGTTCGGTGGCGATGTAGTTCAGCCATTCGATCGCGTGGTAGCGCGACAGGGTGCCCGCCGCCGGGATCAGGTTGCGGTCAGGCACGCGGTCCGCCAGGTATTGTACGATCGCCACGCCTTCGGTCAGCAGGCTGCCATCGTCCAGCAGCAGCGCCGGGACCTGTCCCTTGGGATTGATGGCGAGGTAATCGGCGCCGCTCTCGGTTTTCTTCTGCGCCAGATCGACCTTCTCCGCCGTAAAATCCAGCCCTGCCTCGCGCAGCACGATATGCGGGGACAGCGAACAGGCGCCGGCTTTATAGAACAGTTTCATCGGAAGCTCCTTGTTGATGACGAATGACGGGCATGCTTAACCTCTCATCGTAGTCCCATAGCGCCAAAATTACAGCGGCTTAGCTTACAAATTTAACCGATGAGCGCCTCGGCTGTCTGCAGCTGCGCCAGCGTTGCGGCGATCTGCTGTTGCAGCGCCTGCGGCGCCACCTGCATGGGCGAACGTAACTCATTGGCGATCAGCCCCTGTTGGGCCAGTACCGTCTTGACCGGCGCCGGATTCGGGAAGCTGAACATCTGGTGGATCATCGGCAGCAGCTCATAGAAGTTGCTGCGCGCAGCGGCCAGATCGCCGGTGGCGACTTGCTGTACCAGCTGGACGAAACGCTCCGGGTGAACATGCGCGGCGGCGGAAATGGCACCGGTGCCGCCGAGGCACAGCGTGGTGAGGATCAGATTGTCTTCCCCGGTCATCACATCGATTTCGCCGTCGGCGATCAGCGCCATGGTAGCGTCAGGGTTGCCGCCGCAGTCCTTGATGGCGGTGATGCGCGGGTGACGTGCGAGCCGGCGCAGCGTGGCCAGCTCCATGGCGATGCCGGTGCGCTGCGGAATGTTGTACAGGATCACCGGCACGGTGGAGGCGTCGGCCAACTGGGTGAAATAGTCGATCAGGCCGCATTGCGAAGGGCGGATGTAGTAAGGCGCCGGGATCAGCACGCCGGCGATGTCGCGCAGCTGAATGGCCTGCTGCATCTGCAGCGTGGCGGCCATGTTATTGCCGGAAAGGCCCATCACCACCTGGTGTGCGGGCGCCACTTCCAGCACGGCGTCGAGTACCGCCAGCTGTTCTTCTTTGCTCAGCGCGGCGGCTTCACCGGTAGAGCCGCAGACCACCAGACCATCGATGCCTGCGTCGAGCAGGTGTCGCGCCAGGCGTTTCACTGCCGCCAGATCGACGGCATCTTGATTGAAAGGGGTAACCATCGCCACCCAAATACCCGAAAATGAGGCCATAAAATATTCCTTCTGTGTGACCGACAGAGAAGCCAGATGAGAAAATTGAAGGCGGGGCGTTGCAGGCCATCCAGTCAGCTCATCTGACGGGACAGCGCGCCCCGGTCAAATGAGCGTCTGTTTCTTCGATTTAACCGCCGCCAAACCGCCAACGGACAACGCAGGTGTCATCAGAATATCAGCGTTGCGTGGGTAGGCCATGGCAGTCTCGTGAAAAGGGGAAGTGGGGTGATAATGAATATTCTTCATCAGGCTGTCAATTTACAACAGATTGATAACATTGTTATTCATGATTCATCAGCAGGGATGAGTTTGGCTAATAAATAAAATCCCCGCCGCGGCGGGGAGGGTTTGACTGGCTCAGCGCGGCGGGCGGGAGCCGATAGTGGCAGACCAACTGAAGGTGTCGCCGCTTGGCCGGTAGCGGTTGGCTTTGCGTTCTGCACGCTCTGCCTTAGCGAGCTTTGCTCTGGCGGCCATGATGCGCGCCACCACTTCATCCTTGACCTTGTGCTGTTCGGCGTTGGTCAGCGGCCGGCCGTGGCTTTTACGCGCTTTGTCCAGCTCGGTTTTGACTTCCCGTTGCTCGCTTTCCGTCATCTCTTTCAACGTCAACTTTTTCATCTGTGCCGCCCGTTCGGTGAAGTTGGCTTTCAGTTTAACGGTGTTATGTGACCGAAAATGTTATGGGCATAACGAAAATGCCCCGTAGGCCGGCATTACACCTCTTCCAGCAGATCATCGACAAAACGCCGCATGCGTTCGGTGCGAAGCTTGGCCATGTGCCGCCCGGCGGCAGTCTGGAAGCCGTCTTGCAGTTTGAACAGCTTGGTTTCGAAGTGATCCAGGCTGAAACGTTTGTCGTCGTATTGGCGATGTTCGGCCCGCGGGTCGGCGGCGTCGTACAGCGCACTGCGCATGCGGCCGCCGATATAGAAGCAGCGCGCCACGCCAATCAGGCCAATGGCGTCGAGACGATCGGCGTCCTGCAGGATCTTTGCCTCCAGCGTTTGCGGGGGGATGCCAGCGGAAAAACTGTGCGCTTCAATGGCGTGGGCTACCGCCGCGATGTCCGCCGGCGCCCATTCCAGCCGGGTCAGCGTCAGCGTGGCTTGCTCCGCCGCCATGCGCGAGGCCAGATGGCGCTGCGGCGAGTTTTTTTCCACCGCCACGGCGTCATGCAGCAGCACCGCCGCGCAGAGAATGCGCCGGTCGCCGCCTTCCAGCTTGCTGATGTGGCGGCAGTTCTTCCAGACTCGATGCAGGTGCGCCACGTCATGCGAACCGTCGTCCGACTCGAGGGTGAGCGGCAACAGCGTTTGCGCCAGCGTTTGGTAGGGGGAAAACGGTTGTAACAACTCTTGCGTCAGCGAGGGTAAAGACACGTTCAGCTCCTGTTGGGGAAAATCGGTCAATCAGCATAGCCGTGTCGGATGCCGGGAAAATGACAGAAAAATGGCTATTGTTTACTAAAGTGCAACCCACTATTGTCATAACTGCGGTTTTTGCAGCGAAACAAGCAACCTAGAATAGCCGCATTCCGCCGTCTCCGCTTGGTGAGAGCCTGTGTCCGCGGGGATGGCCGGAATATCCTCATCAGCCATTTGGAGAAGAGACATGCCAACCCCTCTTGAAATAGTGCGCGCAACCTATGAAGGCAGCTCCGAAGAAAACGGCCGCAATCTGCTGGCGGCGCTGGCCCCCGATGCAGAGTGGACCGAAGCCGCGGGTTTCCCTTACGCCGGTACCTATATCGGCCCGGAGAACATCATCAAGAACGTGCATCAGCGCCTGGGCAGCGAATGGCAAGGTTACCGCGCCGACGTCGATCACTTTTACGATGCCGGCGACAACGTGATCGCTCAGGGTTTTTATCACGGCACTTACCGGGCCACCGGCAAATCCTTCAGCGCCTCCTTTGCGCATATTTATACGCTTCGCGCCGGAAAAATCGTGAAGTTCGTGCAGATCGTCGACAGCGCTAAAGTGCTGGAAGCAATGCAGCCTTAATCGCCGCTGCGCTTGCCGAATTTGCGGTCGAACTCGCGCCGGTAACCCCGGGCCTTGTTGCGATCGCGGATCCACAAATAGCCGCACACCAGCGCAACCGCTCCCGAGAAGGTGACGTTGCGCATATCCCGGTCATACCAAAACACCAACAGCGCATCTAGCGCAGCAATCAGCGCGATCCATTTGTACATATGGGATTGGCGCCGCGTGGCGGCGTTGAGTCGTTTTAACTGTCTGGCTTCGTCCAACACCGGTTTTTGCTGCATAGCGTTTCGTTATCATCAGGCTGTTCACGCTAAATTAGCAGAATTTCCCTAACCGCCGCAAAGATTAACGCGTGGCGTTATGCGGTTTTCACCGCCCCTGGCGCGGCGCAGAAAATTTATGCGCGGGCGCTTGAATTACCCATCGGGCGTGATAGGTTATTTATTCGCTATTTTTGGTTTTTTATTCAAATCTCGCCGTGTCATCAAGCTGCAGCACTGGGCGGTTAACGTGATGGGTTCGACGTATGCGGCGGTTAACTTCGGCAGGAGGATGTGATGAACGATAAAACGGCACGCCCGCAGGATGTGGTTCAACAACAGCTTGACGCCTATAACGCCCGCGACATCGAGGCCTTTATGGCCTGCTGGGCGGACGACGCGCAGTATTACGAGCATCCCGACACGCTGCTGGCCAGCGGCAAGGCGGCGATCCGTGAACGGCATCTTGTGCGTTTCCAGGAGCCGAGTCTGTATGGCGAACGGATAAAACGCATGGCGGTGGGGAATATGGTGGTCGATCAGGAAGTGGTGACGCGCAACTTCCCGCAGGGGCGCGGCAAAATGGATGTCATCGCCATTTACGAAGTGGAACAGGGGCAGATCGCCAAAGCCTGGTTCAAGATCGGCCCCTGCATGCCGGATGAAGGTGCGCTCTAGCCGCAATGCCGCTCACTTAAGCCTGAGTGGCATTTTTCTTATCCAGCCTCTGGGCGTTCTGTGCAGGGGAATTGCCGTCAATGTTCCGCATTTCTTTGTGGCCAACATGAACGGCAATTGTAGGGGCCGATGGCGCGGCCCCTACACCCGCGCCTTTGCTTAACACCGCCTGTCCGCTGCGCGGATACCCTCGCCGTGTCTGCATTGTCGGGCGGGTCGGCTGCGACAAACGTCCCTGTTAGTCTCGCCTCAACCGGCCTTCCCTGGCCGGTTGCCCCTGACAACGCCGCCTTGCTCGGCAGCCGGTGATGCGCGTTAAAGGTCAACACCCGAGCTGGCAGCTACCGGGAAATCTGCCGCTGATGAGGTTATGGCAGAGAAGTTGGAGATGAGCGCGGTGTTGGGCGCCCTTGAAGACGCCGAACGCAGGCATAGCGCATTAGGAGAAACCGCCATGGACGGCGGTTTCAGGTGAGACAGGCAGGGACGCCTGTCGCAACCGGCCTCAATGTGCTATGGCGGAGAGAGGGCAGTTGGCAAAGCCAACCGTCTGATAGGGCAAAGGCGCGGGTTGCCAGGGGCCGCGCCTTCGGCCCCTGGCTCGGTCGAGGTGAGTGAGCCACATGAGGCATCTCACTTTTATCGACCGAAAATGTCACGAACGCCTGCAGAAAAACGCTTAACTGAATCAGCATTGTGCTCTAGCCGCGCATTATTGCAACGCCATCACCGCCTCTATCTCTACGCACACCTGCGGTGAGAACAACGCGCTGACCGCCATCAGTGAACAGGCCGGCAGCGCGCCGTCGAAATAGTCAAACAGCACCGGGCGCACGCCCGCCAGATCGGCGATGTCGGTCAGGAACACGCTGATTTTAATCAAGGCCTTGAGATTCACGCCTTCGCTGGCGGCGATGGTCGCCAATTGCTCGAGGATCTCCTGCGTCTGTTCCGGCGCGTTCAAGCCTTGCGCGTCGGTGGCGAAGGCCGTCAAGCCCGACACATACAGGCGATCGCCGTGGCGCACCGCATGTACATAGGGGCCGCCCGGCGTAGGCAACTGCGGATAATTCGTGCGTTTTAATGATGTCATGATCAAACCCCGCGCAAGACCGGTTAATAAAATCGACAAACTTGGTTAGGATACTGAGAAAACGGCGGCCAGACGCCGCACACCGATGATATTTGAGAGTATCATCCCTCTTTATTTTATACGTCGTCTCTCACCCGAATGTGACAGTGCGGCGCAGATCGGCCACAAGGACGCATGAGACGATGAACCCGCTTTTTACTCCCTACCTGCAACGCTGGCAACTGGAACAGGACGGCAAAGCCTTCGAAACCCACAGCAGTCTGCTGATGCCGGTGCGTTACCGGGGCGAGGCCGCCATGCTGAAGATCGCCCGCGAGCAGGAGGAGCGCTTCGGCGGCCAGCTGATGTGCTGGTGGCGCGGGGAAGGCGCCGCGCAGGTGTTGGCGTGGCACGAAGACGGCATTCTGCTGGAGCGCGCACAGGGCGAAAGCTCGTTGGCGCAGCTGGTGCGTGACGGCGACGATGAGCAGGCCACGGCGATCCTGTGCCGGGCGATCGCCGCCTTGCATGCGCCGCGCGCGGCACCGCTGCCCGAATTGATCCCGTTGCAAGAGTGGTTCAGCTCGCTGTGGCCGGCGGCGCAGGCGCACGGCGGCATGCTGCGTCTCAGCGCCACGACGGCGGCGGAATTGCTGAGTAGCCCGCGAGATGAAAGCGTGCTGCACGGTGATATCCACCATGACAACGTGCTGGACTTCGGCGAACGCGGCTGGCTGGCGATCGACCCCAAGCGTTTGTACGGTGAACGGGGCTTTGACTACGCCAATATCTTCTGCAACCCCAACTACGGCATCGCCACCGATCCGGCCATTTTCCAGCGGCGCGTGGAACAGGTCTGTCGCTTGGCCGGGCTGGAACGCCGGCGCTTGCTGCAATGGATCCTGGCCTGGGCGGGGCTCTCCGCCGCCTGGTTTATGGAAGACGGGCAGGCGGCGGATATCGACTTCCGCGTGGCCGAGCTGGCGGCGCGCGCGTTGGATCTCCCGTTGCCGGCCGGCGATTCAGGGTTCATCCTGCCAGTAATCGAGCGAGGCTGAAGGGCGTTGCAGATAACGCACCTGTTCGCCGTCATTGCCGCGCGCCATCGCCTGGTATTTGCCTGAGTCCGGATACATCACCACTTCCGGCTGTTCGCGCGTGCTGACGGACAGGTACTTCAGCGGCGCATCGGAGGTGTTGATGATCTGGTGCGGGTATTCCGGGCCAGGCGGAATGAAAATGACATCCCCGCTGACGATCGGCAGCATTTCTCCGGCCACGCGCAGCGTACCGCTGCCTTCCAAAATGATGAACATTTCCTCCTGAGCATAGTGAAAATGGTAGGGGCAGGAGCGCATGCCCGGCGCCACACAATCGAAAGAAGCGCCCAGCTTGTCGGCGGCGGTGCCGGTGCCGAGGCGAGCGCCGACGCTGTCATACAGCGGCGGCCGTCGGTCATGCTTCATCTCTACCTGTTCGACATTGCGTATCAGACGCTGGGCCAACAGCGCGGCTTTCTCGGTCATAAGCTTCCTTGGTGACGGCGTCACTTATTAGGTGGATTGACATTCAGACGACAGAGAAAGTGAAGGCGCCACGGCGCCGCTTGTCAATGTAGACCGCCCGTTACGCCTCGGAGGCTCGCCGCGGCAGCGACAGCAGCAGATGGGCGATGGCGCCGCCGACAATGCCCCAGAAGGCCGAACCGATGCCGAGCAGCGTGACGCCGGAGGCGGTGATGAGGAAGGCGATCAGCGCCGCGTCGCGCTGTTTTTCATCATGCAGCGCGCGTTGCAGGCTGCCGCCGATGGTGCCGAGCAACGCCAGCCCGGCAATGGTGTGGATCAAGGCGACCGGCAACGCGCTGAACAGCAGGCCGATGGCGCCGCCGAACAACCCGGCCAGCAGGTAGAAGCCGCCGGCGGCCACCGCGCCCATATAGCGCCGCTGCGGATCGGGATGCACGTCCGGCCCCATGCAGATGGCGGCGGTAATGGCGGCGATGCACACCGAGAAGCCGCCGAACGGCGCCAGCAGCAGTGCGGTCAGCGCCGTCCAGGCGATCAGCGGTGAGGTGGGGACGCGGTAGCCCGCCGCCTGCAGCGTGGCGATGCCGGGGGCGTTTTGCGAAGCCATGGTGACCACGAAGAAGGGCACGCCGATGCCGAGCAGCGTCGGCCAATTGAAATGCGGCGCGATAAATTCCGGCATGGCGAACGCCGGCGCTTGCTGCGTCAGCTGGATATTGCCCTGCAGCGCGGCGATCGCCAGCCCAACCGCCAGCGTCAGCACGATGGCGTAGCGCGGTTGATAACGGCGGCTGAGCAGATAGGCCAGCCCCATGCCGGCGCTGAGGGGGAAATTGAGCTGCAGCGAAGCGAAGGCGTCCAGCCCGAAACGCAGCAAGATCCCCGCCAGCATCGCCGCAGAAATCGCCTGCGGGATGTAGTCCATCAGGCGGGCGAACAGCCCGGTGACGCCGCACAGCAGGATCAGACCGGAAGCGAAGATAAACACGCCGATCGCCTCGTTGATCGGCGTGCCGGGCAGGCTGGTGACCAGCAGCGCCGCGCCGGGCGTCGACCAGGCGGTGAGGATCGGGGTGCGGTAGTAAAGCGAGAGTCCGAGCGAGGTGACACCCATCGCGATCCCCAGTGCGCTCAGCCAGCCGCCGATCTGCGCCGGCGTGGCGCCTGCGGCGGCGGCGGCCTGGAAAATGATCGCGGCAGAGCTGGTGTAACCCACCAGAACGGCGACAAAGCCGGCCATGATGGCGGGCAGGGTCAGATGGCGCAAGGAGAAGGCTGGGCGCATGAGGAGCTCCAATCGGTAATTGTGCGTTATAACGCACGACAAGAAATCAGCATAGCACCGTGCGCTATAGCGCACAAGCGGGTATAATCGGGCACGATACGCAGAGGAGAACAGGATGCAGGAACTTGCCGGCCATTTGGCGCACACCCTTCGCACGCTGCGCACACAGCGCGGCTGGAGCCTGACGCAGGCGGCGGAATACACCGGCGTCAGCAAAGCGATGCTCGGGCAGATTGAACGCGGTGAATCCAGCCCGACGGTGGCGACGCTGTGGAAGATCGCCACCGGCTTCAACGTGGCGTTCTCCGCCTTTCTTGAGGCGTCGCCCGCTCAGCAACAGGCGACGCTGCACCGCTACGGTGAACTGCCGGTGTACGATCAGGACAATGCTGATATGCGCGTGGTGCCGCTGTTTCCCTACGACCGCCAGCTGGGTTTCGATATGTTCGTCATCGATCTCGCACCGGGCGCGCTCAGCGAATCGTCGCCCCATGAGCCGGGCGTGATCGAGCATGTGATCGTGATCAGCGGCCGACTAGAATTGGCGATCGACGGCGAATGGCACAGCCTGGCGGCCGGCGAAGCGATGCGCTTTCAGGCCGATCGGCCGCACGCCTACCGCAACGCCAGTTCACAAACGGTGCGCATCCACGATCTGATCCACTATCCTCAATCCTGACTCAACGCGGTGGCCGCGGGCTTTGACTCCGCGCCGCCAAACGCCTACCTTGTTGAAAATGACTCTTATTTCACAGGCTGTCGCCCATGACGGGGCGGCGTTGCAGCCGACTCAAAAGGAGCTTGATTTTGCCGGTCACCAATCGACGTCAGTTCATTAAACTCAGTGCGCAAACCGCAGGAGCCGTATTCGCGATGACTTCATTACCTAACAGTATCCGCCTGGCGATGGCGGCGGAGGGCGGCGCGGCCGCCGGCGATGACTTCCTGTGGCTGGAGGAGCTGCAGGGTAAAAAAGCGCTGCAATGGGTGCAGCAGGAAAATCAGCGCACCGTGGCGCGTTTCGGCCAGGGCGAAGACTTTCAGCGCATTGAGCGCGAAGTCCTGGATATCCTTAATAAAGACACCCAAATCCCGTGGGTGAGCAAACGCGGCGAGTACTATTACAACTTCTGGCAGGATCGGGCCAACCCGCGCGGCCTGCTGCGGCGCACCACGCTGGACGAGTACCGCAAGGCCAAACCGGCCTGGGAGACGGTGCTGGATATCGATGCGTTGGGCAAAGCGGAGGGCAAGGATTGGGTCTATCAGGGCTCGCAACCGCTGGCGCCGGAATACCGTTATTGCCTGATGCAGCTGTCGCCGGACGGCGGTGACGCCACCGAGATCCGCGAATTCGATCTGGTGGCCAAACGCTTCGTCAAAGACGGTTTTAATGTACCGGTGGCGAAAAGTCGGGTCTCCTGGGTCGATCGGGATACGCTGTTCATCGCCACCGATTTCGGCCCCGGCTCGATGACCCAGTCCGGCTACGCGCGCATCGCCAAGCGCTGGCGGCGCGGCACGCCGCTGAGCGCCGCCGAAACGCTGTACGAAGCGCAGCCCGAGGACATGGCGGTCTTCGCCTATCACGACCGCACGCCGGGTTTTGAGCGCGATTTCGTCGGCCGCAGCCTGGACTTCTACCGCCGCGACTATTTCTTGCTGATGCAGGACGGCCGGCAGAAAAAAATCGACATCCCGGCCGACGCCGAGCTGGATACGCATCGGGAATGGCTGCTGATCAAACCGAGCAGCGACTGGGAGGTGGGCGGCAAGCGCTATCCGTCCGGCGCGCTGCTGGCGGCCAACTTCGATGACTATCTGGCGGGTAAGCGCGAGCTGCAACTGCTGTTTACCCCAACGGCGGAGCAGGCGCTGAGCGGCTACAGCGGCACCCGCGATCATCTGATCCTCAGTATCATGGATAACGTGGTCAACCGTCTGGAAGTGCTGACGCCGCAGGGCGGCAGCTGGCAACGTCGTTCGCTGGGCAACCCCGGCGCCATCAGCACCCTTTCCGCCGGCGGCATCGACGAAGAGAGCAACGCCTATTTCCTGACGGTCAGCGGGTTCCTGCAACCGACCTCACTGTATATGGGCAACCTCGATGGCGGTGAGGCGACGCTGCTGAAACAGGCGCCGCAGGATTTTGACGCGTCAGGCTACCAAGTGAGCCAGCATTTTGCGCGTTCCAAGGACGGCACCCGCGTGCCGTATTTCCAGATTGCCGCCAAAGATCTCAAACCGGACGGCAGCACGCCGACGCTGCTGTATGGCTACGGCGGGTTTGAAGTGCCGCTGCTGCCGGGCTATCTCGGCGGCAAGGCGCCGGCCTGGCTGGAACGCGGTGGGGTATACGTGGTGGCCAACATCCGCGGCGGCGGCGAATACGGCCCGGCCTGGCATCAAGCGGCGCTCAAGCAGAACCGCCATCGCGCCTACGAGGATTTCGCCGCCGTGGCCGAAGATCTCATCGCACGCAAGGTGACCTCGGCACCGCATCTGGGCGCGCGCGGCGGCAGCAACGGCGGCCTGTTAGTGGGCAATATGCTGACGTTGTATCCGCAGCTGTTCGGCTGCATCGTTTGCGAAGTGCCGCTGCTGGACATGCAGCGCTATACGCAGCTTTCTGCCGGCGCGTCGTGGATCGCCGAATACGGTGACCCGAGCAAGCCGGAGGAGTGGGCCTACATCAAGACCTTCTCGCCGTACCACAACATTCAGACGCAGACGGCCTATCCGCCGGTGTTGTTCTATACCGCGACCAGCGACGATCGGGTCAACCCGGCCCACGCGCGCAAAATGGCGGCGCGCATGCAGGCGATGGGGTATCAGCAGGCTTATTTCTATGAAAATACCGAAGGCGGGCACAGCGCCGCCGCCGACAAGCAACAGGCGGCATTCCACAGCGCACTGGTAAGCGAATTCATGTGGGCCAACCTGAGCGATAAACCCAAATCAGCGTAAACCCGTTTATTGCGGGCATAAAAAAACACCGGGGCGTTAACCTCGGTGTTTTTATTTACGCCCAATCTGCCGACGATCAGTGAGCCGCGGTGGCTTCCTGCGCTTTCTGATTGGCGTCTTCGGTGGTATCCAGCGTCATGCGGTACAGTTTCGGCGCGGTCAGCATCATCAGGATAGCAATGACGGCGGTGACGATGCCGATTTGCATAAACACATGGCTGTAGATGGCCAGCGAAGCGTGCGCGTCGTTGATGTCGCTTGGGACGGCGGTCAGACCGGCAACCTTACCGGCGATCAGCGCGGCGGCGGCGGTGGTCAGGAACCAGGAACCCATGATGAAGCCCATCAGACGCTGCGGCACCAGCTGTGCCACCATCGCCAGACCCAGGCCGGAAATCATCAGCTCACCGATGCTCTGCAGCGCGTAGCTCAGGATCAGCCAGTTGACCGACACAATGCCCTGTTCGTTGGCGAAGCTGGCGCCCCATGGCAGCACCAGGAAGGCGCAGGAGCACAGGATCATACCGAAAGCGAACTTGTGCGGCATCGGCAGGCGATCGCCCATTTTGTTATACAGCGCGGCCAGAATCGGGCTGGCGAGCATGATCCAGAATGGGTTCAGCGCCTGATACTGCTCAGGCTCGAAGGCGATGCCGAAGATGCTGTGTTCCACGTTGTGGATGGCGAAGAAGTTCAGTGAGGTTGGCATTTGGCTGTACAGCACGAAGAACACCACCGCTTCCAGCATCAACAGGAAGGCGACGATCATCTTGCGGCGTGCGGCGCCGTGCAGGGCGAAGGTTTCCTTGGCGAACGCCAGCACGATGCCGGCGGAAACGAGGGCCAGCGCCCAGCGCGCGATCACCTGGTTGTGCAGCAGCCAGCTGGACACGGCGATCAACGCCACGATGCCGACCAGCACCATCAGCAGTTTCGGCAGATGCAGCGGCTTGAAGTCAGGCTTGGAGCCGTTTTCCTTCACCCACTTGTGGCACATCATAAAGTTGACCAGGGTGATCAGCATGCCGACCACGCTCAGGGAGAACGCCACGCTCCAGCCGTATTTCGCTGCCAGCCACGGGGTGGCCAGCATGGAGAAGAAGGAACCGATGTTCACCGACATGTAGTACATGGTGAAGGCGCCGTCGAGACGCGGATCGTCTTTCTCATAGCAGGTGGACAGCAGGGAGGACGGGTTAGCCTTGAACAGGCCGCTGCCCACGGCGATGGTCGCCATACCCATGTAGACCCAGAAGATGTCGTGGCCGGAGTAGGCCACCATGGCGTAACCGGCGGCCAGCACCAGTGCGCCGAGCACGATCACGCGTTTGGCACCCAGCACCTTGTCGCCCAGCCAGCCGCCGATGGCGACGAAGCCGTATACCAGGGCGCTGAAGGAAGAGAACAGGGTGATGGAGTCGGCTTCGCTCATGCCGAGCATCTTGACCAGATAAACCGCCATGATGCCCTGCAGGCCGTAATAGCCGAAACGCTCCCACAGTTCGATCGAGAAGATCAGATAGAACGCTTTCGGTTGTTTGAACGCGTTAAGGCTAACGCTCTCCGGGTGTTGGTTGTTTGCTGTTGACACTGGTACCTCTGTTTTTTCGCAGCCCGTCTTTGGAGGACGGGAAAGTACAAAAGTTGATGCGGAACGGCATCCTTTTGCGTTGTTATAGGATGGGGACGGCGGTTAATGTTCACTATCTTTGTCAACGTGGCAAGCAGTTTGTCATATTCGGTTACATTTAACGCTCGCAGGATTATGCTGCGATGTTGCAAATGTTATGCAGTATTAACTTTCGGGTTTTAATGATTTGCCGATTTTTTGTTTTGATTAAAAGCTATACGGATTTTAAACAGGGATATATTCTGCTGAATTGCTATTTTTTAGCGCATCAGTGTATGTGTGGTTATTAATCCATTGGAATGTTGTGCATATGACGCATTTTGTAAAATTATAGAAATTTAAGAAAACGGGGCTGGCATTTGTGAACGCCTTGTGATCCTGAAAGCGTGACGTTCACCGCAATTTTCGACTAATTTTTCGCTTGAAAATAACACGGCACTGAGTTTTTCACTGAAAACCGCGATAACACCGGGGTTACTGCTGCGCGATATCACATTTCCGATAAAAAAGAGGCGCTGGCGGGGAGAGATGAAGCGACGGGTGCGGTTTGCCGCACCCAACAGGCTCAGGATTCCGGATAAACCTTTTCTTTATACTCGCACAGGTCTTCGATAATGCAGGAACCGCAGCGCGGTTTACGCGCGATGCAGGTGTAGCGCCCGTGCAGGATCAGCCAGTGGTGGCAATCGACCTTGAATTCGGCGGGCACCACCTTCAACAGCTTCTCTTCCACCTGATCGACGTTCTTGCCCGGCGCGAAGTGGGTGCGATTGCACACCCGGAAGATATGGGTGTCGACGGCGATGGTCGCCCAGCCGAAGGCAGTATTGAGCACCACGTTGGCGGTCTTGCGGCCGACGCCCGGTAGTGCTTCCAGCGCGGCGCGATCCTCCGGTACTTCGCCGCCGTGCAGCTCCAGCAGCATGCGGCAGGTCTTGATCACGTTTTCGGCCTTGCTGTTGAACAGACCGATGGTCTTGATGTACTCCTTGACGCCATCAACCCCCAGCGCCAGCATGGCGGCGGGGGTGTTGGCGACCGGGTAAAGCTTGGCGGTCGCCTTGTTGACGCTTACGTCGGTGGCCTGCGCAGACAGCAGCACCGCAATCAGCAGTTCAAATGGCGTGGTGTACACCAGCTCGGTGGTCGGGTGCGGGTTGTTGTCGCGCAGCCGGGTCAGAATTTCCAGTCGCTTCTGCTTGTTCATCAGGCCTTCTCAGCACGTCCTTGTTCCAACAGCGGTTCCACTGCCACGGCGCGGGCTTTGCGTGCCTTCATTCTTTCGTCGATCAGATATTTGACCGCCAGCAGCAGCCCCAGGCCGATAAAGGCACCCGGCGGCAGCATCGCCAGCAGGAACGGGCTGTCGAAGTGCACCACTTCGATGCGCAGCGACTTGGCCCAACTGCCCAGCAGTAGGTCGGCACCGTCGAACAGCGTGCCGTTGCCCAGCAGTTCGCGCATCGAGCCCAGCGTCACCATCACGCCAGTAGCGCCGAGACCGATAGCCATGCCGTCCAGCGCCGAGAGGCCGACCGGCTTCTTGGCGGCCACCGCTTCGGCGCGGCCCACCACGATGCAGTTGGTCACGATCAATGGAATAAAGATGCCCAGCGACTGATACAGCCCGAAGGCATAGGCGTTGATCAGCATCTGCACGATGCTCACCACCGCGGCGATGATCATCACGTAGATAGGAATACGCACCTCGCTCGGTACCCAGCGGCGCACCGCGGAGATGGAGGCGTTGGTCAACGTCAGCACCAGCGTGGTGGCCAGCCCCAGGCCCAGCGCGTTGGTGACGGTGGACGTCACCGCCAGCAACGGACACATGCCCAGCAGCTGCACCAGGGCGGAGTTATTTTTCCACAACCCCTGGACGATCAATTCTTTGGCTTCACTCATTCGCTGGCTCCACACGCAGGTAAGCTTTCAAGTTTAGGCGGCAGCGTTTCCATATACAACGCCGTGCGCCGCACCGCATTGACCACCGCACGCGGGGTGATGGTCGCGCCGGTGAACTGGTCGAACATACCGCCGTCTTTCTTCACCGCCCAGCGCTTATCGTCAGGGCCTTCGATTTTCTTGCCGCTGAAGAAAGAAATCCAGTCGGAAATGCGTAGTTCAATTTTGTCACCCAGCCCCGGGGTTTCGTGGTGCTCAATCACCCGGGTGCCGAGCACCGTGCCGTTGAAATCAGCGCCGACCAGCAGCTTGATGGCGCCGGAGTAACCGTCCGGCGCGGTGGTTTCCAGCGCAGCGGCGGTTGGCTGCCCGTTTTTGCGCGCCAGGTATAAACGGTGCGGCGCGCCGTCTCCGAGCGCCGGGTCGCTGACCAGGAAGCACTCGTTCTGCATGATGTTGTCGTAGTTTTCTGGCGGTACCACCTGATCGAGCAGTGCTTTTTGCTGCAGCGCCGCCTGATGGGCGATGGTGGTTTTCGTCAGGGCGTAGACCACGGCGGTCAGGCCAGTGGTGACCGCCGCAAACACCGCCAGCGTGGTGCCGTGCTTTCTCATGGAATTCAGCATGGCGGCTCCTTAGCGATGGCCGTACACGCGCGGCTGCGTGTAGTGGTCGATTAACGGGACGGTGATGTTGGCGAGTAGCACGGCGAAGGCCACGCCGTCAGGGTAGCCGCCATAGACGCGGATCAGCCACACCAGCACGCCGATCAGCGCGCCGTAGATTAAACGGCCCTTCGGCGTAGTGGAGGCGCTGACCGGGTCGGTGGCGATGAAGAACGCGCCCAGCATGCTGGCGCCGGAAAACAGGTGGATCAGCGGCGAAGCCTGATGCGCCGGATCGAGCCACCAGGCCAGACCGGAACAGAAAGCGATGGCGGCCAACATGCTGAACGGGATATGCCAATGGATCAGGCGGCGCGCCAGCATAAACAGACCACCGGCCAGGAAGCCGAGGTTGACCCACTGCCAGCCGATGCCGGCCAAGGCGCCGCCGAACAGCGGCTGCTGCAACACCTGTTCCACGCTGTGGCCGCTGCGCAGGCCGGTTTTGAAGCCATCGAGCGGCGTGGCCTGGCTGATGCCGTCCACGCCCATCTGCAGTTCATGCAGCGTCGCGCCTTGCGAAGTATGGCCGCTGAAAATGGCCAGCAGTGTGTCGTGGAACGGCAGCGCGGTGGCGCGCAGCTCATCCGGCGGCAGCCAACTGGTCATCTGCACCGGGAAGGAGATCAGCAGCACCACGTAACCGACCATCGCCGGATTGAACGGGTTCTGCCCAAGGCCGCCGTACAGCTGCTTGGCGATGACGATGGCGAAGAACGTACCGATGACGATCATCCACCAGGGTGCCAGCGGCGGCAGGCTGATGCCGAGCAGCAGCGCGGTCAGCAGGGCGGAGTTATCCGCCAGCCGGCTGCGCACCGGCAGCTTGCGCAGTTTTAGGATCGCGCCTTCCGCCGCCAGCGCGACGATCGCCGCCAGCGCCACCTGGATCAACACGCCGTAGCCGAAAAACCAAATCTGCGCTGCGATGCCGGGAATGCACGCCAACATCACCCACAGCATAATGCGGCTGGTGCTTTGCTGGTTGTGGGTGAACGGCGAGCTGGCGATGTGTAAGCCTTTGGCGGCTGTGGGTGATACCGGCCTGAACTTCATAGAGTAACGATACCTTCTGCGCCGCGCCTGCGGCAGTTTCGATGCGCCGAATTGCGGGCGCGGCAAAAAATAATAGCCGAGCATTCTACCTGATTCGATGCGAGGGTAATACGCCTTAATGGTAGGGGTATTCGGCTTTCCGCACATCTGGCGATCGGGACGGCGCGATTTGATTTTTTTTTGGCCGGTAAATGGGCTAACGTGAGGAATTGTCAGTGGAACTTGTGCCGCCATCGACCGCGGAAAATGGGTTAAGCGTCTGAATGAGATATCATTTTTCTCCAGATTTCCGCACAAAATAACAACTTTCACATAATCCGTGTAGGTTACTATCGCGAACATTATTGAGTCAGTGAATCCATAATAATGACAAATGAAGACATTTTTTTTATTGAAGAGCTAATTGAGTGGGTGGAGATACATCTGGAGAAACGGCCAAACCTGGATGAAGTCGCGCGTATTTCGGGCTATTCCAAGTGGCATCTGCAGCGTAAATTCAAGCGTATTACCGGCATTCAACTCGCCACCTATATCCGTTCGCGCATCCTGACGCGCGCCGCGGTGGCGCTGCGCATTACTCGCCGCTCCATCATCGACATTTCCGATGAGCTGGGCTTCGATTCACAGCAGACCTTCACCCGCATGTTCAAGCAGCGCTTCGGCACCACGCCCAATCGCTACCGCTCGATGGCGCACTGGGACGTGAAAAACCTGATGCCGCGCTTTAACTTCGAAGCCAGCTACGGTGCCGGTTATTATCCGGAAGTGAAGCGGTTGACGCTGCCCGACATGCAGTTGGTCGGCTTCACGCGCCGGTTGGATTTCGCCTCCGAACAGGAGCTGGAATATTCTTCCTGCATGGCGATGAAGGACGAGATTTTCAACGACTTCTTCAAGGGGT
Organism: Serratia sp. CY47280; assembly: GCF_052168655.1. Taxonomy (NCBI): domain Bacteria; kingdom Pseudomonadati; phylum Pseudomonadota; class Gammaproteobacteria; order Enterobacterales; family Yersiniaceae; genus Serratia; species Serratia sp. CY47280. Next base: position 398,868 of record NZ_JBJNMG010000001.1, read on the forward strand.
TGCACGTTGACTGTCGGCGAATTTACAGCATTTATTCTCCTCATGCCGGGGAGGGCGACGAGCTCTCGTCCACGTTGGTGATGGCGGTCGATCCTGAACACAAAAAGGATATTCTTTCCAACCATCAGATCGACACCTTCCATCTGCCGAGCCGCGAGTTTATCTCCATCAACCATAAGGGCACGGCGAAAGAGTGTCTGCAGTTTTTCGGCTACCTGATGTCGCATGTGATGCCGGGGCTGAAGGATGAGGTGCGCGGCAGTATGGAAATGGAGATCATTCAAACCAAAGAGTGGAACCCCGAGTCCAAACTGCGCCAGATTGAAGTGGATTACACCTACCTGATTTCTATCGATTAAACGGCACCCGGGGGCGGCCAGGCGCCGCTGTCATCATTTGTCTTCCGTTTCCGCCGTCAGCGATTCCCTGGCGGCTTTTTTGGCTTTGGCGCGGGCGATAGCCGCTGCCACCGCCGCCTTGCGCGGGTCTTCCTCGGCGGCAGCCGGAGCCGGTTCCGCCGCTGCAGGAGCATCCGCCTGCTGCGCGGCTTTCTTGGCTTTTACACGTGCCAGTGCCGCGGCAACCGCGGCTTTGCGCGGGTCTTCCTCGACGGCAGCCGGAGCCGGTTCCGCCGCTGCAGGAGCATCCGCCTGCTGCGCGGCTTTCTTGGCTTTTACACGTGCCAGTGCCGCGGCAACCGCTGCTTTGCGCGGGTCTTCCTCGACGGCAGCCGGAGCCGGTTCCGCCGCTGCAGGAGCATCCGCCTGTTGCGCGGCTTTCTTGGCTTTTACACGTGCCAGTGCCGCGGCAACCGCGGCTTTGCGCGGGTCTTCCTCGGCGGCAGCCGGAGCCGGTTCCGCCGCTGCAGGAGCATCGGCCTGCTGCGCGGCTTTTTTGGCTTTGGCGCGGGCGATAGCCGCTGCCACCGCGGCCTTGCGCGGATCTTCCTCGGCGGTTGCCGGAGCCGGTTCCGCCGCTGCAGGGGCGTCAGATTGTTGCTCCGCTTTTTTGGCCTTCACGCGCGCCAAGGCGGCAGCAACGGCCGCTTTCCGCGGATCGTCCTCTGTTGCGGCCGGCGCTTCTTTACGCGCTTTCACGCGGGCCAGCGCCGCGGCCACGGCGGCTTTACGCGCGTCATCGCCGGTGGCCGCCGGCGGTGCTTTCGTTTCCACCTCGGCAGCCAGCTGGGCGCGTCGTTCGCGCGCCTGCGCTTTACGTGCTTCGCGGGCAGCGATCATCTCGCTGTTGTCCGGCTGCTGGCCGTCGACCGGCGTAACCGCCGCTTCGGCATTCTTGCTGCGTACGCGCGCCAGCGCGGCCTGCACCGCGCCCTGATCGTCGTCGGTCAGTTTCACGGCGGCCTTTTTATGTCGCTCTTCGCGCGCCAATTTCTCGCGCTCCAGACGGGCCTGTTTGGCTTCGAAACGCGCCTTGGCCTCGGCGGTGCGAGCCGCCTCCAGATCGATAGCCTTGATTTCGGCCTTTTCCTGCCGGTAGTACTGCACCAGCGGAATGTTGCTGGGGCAGACGAACGCGCAGGCGCCGCACTCGATGCAATCGAACAGGTTGTGGTTACGTGCCTTGTCGTGCTCCTGCCCGCGGCTGAACCAGTACAGCTGTTGCGGCAGCAGCCCGGCGGGGCAAGCGTCCACGCACAGGCCGCAGCGGATGCAGGATTGCTCGGGTTCCTGCGGCGTCATTTCATCGACCGTCGGCGCCAGAATGCAGTTGCTGATCTTGACGATTGGCACGTTCAGCGCGGGCAGGGTGAAGCCCATCAGCGGGCCACCCATGACCACCATCTGCTGCGCCTGCGGGCGGAAACCGGTGAAGTCAAGCAGGTGCTGCACCGGCGTGCCGATGCGCGCCCACAGGTTGCCGGGGCGCTCGATCGCCTCGCCGGTCAGGGTCACTACGCGCTCAATCAGCGGTTCGCCGTTGACGATCGCTCGCTTGATGGCGAAGGCGGTGCCGACGTTTTGCATCAATACGCCGATAGCGGAGGAGTGTTTGCCGTGCGGCACTTCCTTGCCGGTCAAAATTTTGGTCAGCTGCTTGGCGCCACCGGACGGGTATTTGGTCGGGATGACGCGCAGCGCAATGCTGGACTGGCCGCGTAACGCCTGTTTCAGCGCCGCGATTGCCTCCGGTTTGTTGTCTTCGATGCCGATCAGCGTGAGCTTGGGTTGCAGAATGTGTTGCAGGATCTGCGTGCCTTCAATGATCTGATCGGCATGTTCCTGCATCAGGCGGTCGTCGGCGGTGATGTAAGGCTCGCACTCGGCGGCGTTGAGGATCAGCGTTTCCACGCCGCTCATGCCGCCTTGCAGCTTGCTGGCGGTCGGGAAACCGGCGCCGCCCAAACCGGCAATGCCGGCCTGATGAATACGTTGAATCAGTTCCGCGACAGGGGATTGACGATAGTCCGCCACCGGATCGCGCTCGCACCAGCGGTCTTCCCCGTCTGCCTCGATTATCACGCACAGCTCCGTCAGCCCGGACGGATGGGCGGTGATGTGCGGCGTAATGGCGCTGACGGTGCCCGAGGTCGGGGCATGCACCGGCACGGTGCGGCCGCGGCCGACGGTCAGCGGTTGGCCTTTCAACACCCGATCGCCGGCGTTGACGCACAGTTCGCCTTCCGGCCCCAGGTGCTGCTGCAGCGGAATGATAAAGGTCTTGGGCAGGGGAGCGACACGCAGCGGCGTACCGCTGGACTGCGTTTTCATTTCCGGTGGATGGATCCCGCCGTCGAAATCCCAGATCCGGTCTTTTTTAAAGGCGGCGAACAGATTAAGCATGTTGCTCCACGTGGATCACTTGCACCGGGATCGTCTTCATGTCCCACTTCCAGTTGGCGGTGGTGGTAGCGACCGGTCTCATTTCAATACAGTCGGTAGGGCAAGGGGCGACGCACAGATCGCAGCCGGTACAGAGGTCGGTAATGACGGTATGCATGGCGCGGGTGGCGCCGACGATGGCGTCCACCGGGCAGGCCTGAATGCACTTGGTGCAACCGATGCAGTTGGCCTCGTCGATATAGGCCACCTTACGCTCCGGCTCGGCGGCGGCTTCGCTACCCAGCGGCTGCGGCTCTACGTTGAGCAGCTCCGCCAGTTTCAGCATCACCTGTTCGCCGCCTGGCGCGCATTTGTTGATCATCTCGCCGTTGGCCACTGCCTCGGCATAGGGGCGACAGCCGGGGTAGCCGCACTGGCCGCACTGGCTCTGCGGCAGGATTGCGTCGACCTGCTCGGCGACCGGATCCTCTTCCACCTCAAAACGGCGCGCGGCGTAACCCAGCACCAGTCCGAACAGCAGCCCGAGCGCGCTTAAAGCCGCGATAGCTATCCACAACGCAGTCATTAGAATTTCACCAGCCCGGTAAAGCCCATAAAGGCCAGCGACATCAGCCCGGCGGTGATCAGCGCGATCGAGGAGCCGCGGAACGGCGCTGGGACGTCGGCGACCGCCAGACGTTCGCGAATGGCGGCGAACAGCACCATAACCAGCGAGAAACCGGCGGCGGCGCTGAAGCCGTAAACGGCGGACTGCAGGAAGTTATAGCCGAGGTTGACGTTAAGCAACGCTACGCCCAGCACCGCACAGTTGGTGGTGATCAGCGGCAGGAAGATGCCCAGCAGGCGGTAGAGTGCCGGGCTGGTCTTGCGCACCACCATCTCGGTGAACTGAACGACGACGGCGATCACCAGAATGAAGGAGAGCGTGCGCAGATACACCAGATCCAGCGGAACCAGAATAAAGGTGTTGATCACCCAGGCGCTGACGGAGGCCAGCGTCATAACGAAGGTGGTGGCCATTCCCATGCCGATGGCGCTTTCCAGCTTCTTGGAAACGCCGAGGAACGGGCACAGGCCAAGAAACTTCACCAGAACGAAGTTGTTCACCAGTACGGTGCCGACAAACAGGAGCAGGTATTCGGTCATTGCGATGCCTAAAAAAATAAAAGCCGCCTATTATCGGGAATCGGCGGCCGGACGACAACATATGAATCGCAGGGGTATTGCCTTTTTTGGTGAAAATTTACACAAATCACCCAATAAAACGTGCTGCAACTCCCTTTAACGTTCGGTAAAGGTCCCTTTGACCCGCTGCGAACGCTTGATGTAAGGCACCAGCAGCGCCGCCATCAGCAGCGGCCAGCCGAGGCTGCGCACCGCCACTTCATCCGGCACCGGCGCGAAGGCGAAGGCTTTCACCGCCAGAATTACCGTGATCAGCAGCCATAACAAGAACAGTTTGGGGAAGCGCTGCGAGCGCTGGCAAAACAGAAACACCAGCCACAGGGTGAAGCCCCACATCAAAAGCGTGGTCAGCACCGAAAAGTACCATTGCAGGGTAAATGCCTGGGCGTTGGTCAACAGATAGTCGCGCGACTCGGGCATGAAGATCGCCATGGCGTACAGGAGCAGCATCAGGCTGGCGCTGAGCAGGGTGACGATCAGATAGGCCAGCGGGGCCAGCAACCAACCGCCGATACGAGTGTATTCAGCTTGAGACATAAAGGCTTCCTGATTGAAACGGGGATCACAGGCGGCATAGCTTAGCGGGTAATATAGGCTTCGTCATCTCTATCAACCGGATAGCTCGGCATCGCGACGCCGGGCCGCACGTTTGGCTACGCCGGCCTCGCTTCGAATTAACATCTCATTTACTTCTTGTTCCATCCGGCCGCATGGTGTCAAATCGAAAGGGTCTGTCGTGAGCCAGCAAGAGGAAATCCCATGGCTGAGAAAATTCGTGTCGGGCTGGTCGGTTACGGCTACGCCGGCAAAACCTTTCATGCGCCGCTGATTGCCGGTACACCGGGGCTGGCGCTGGCCGCCGTCTCCAGCAGCGATGCCGGCAAAGTGCACGCCGACTGGCCGTCGATGACGGTGGTGGGTGGTGCGCAGGCGCTGTTCGCCGATCCGGCCCTCGATCTGATCGTCATTCCTACCCCCAACGATACCCATTTCCCGCTGGCACAGCAGGCGTTGGCCGCCGGCAAGCACGTGGTGGTGGATAAACCGTTTACCGTGACATTGTCACAAGCGCAGGCGCTGCAACAGCAGGCACAGCAGAGTGGTTTATTGCTGTCGGTGTTCCACAACCGCCGCTGGGACAGCGATTTCCTCACCCTTAAAGCGCTGTTAAACGACGGTTCGCTGGGCGAGGTGGTGTATTTCGAGTCACATTTCGATCGCTATCGGCCGCAGGTGCGCCAGCGCTGGCGTGAACAGGGCGGCGTCGGCAGCGGTATCTGGTTCGATTTGGGACCGCATCTGCTCGATCAGGCGCTGCAACTCTTCGGCAAACCCGAACGGCTGTTTGTCGATCTGGGTGAGCTGCGGTCGGGGGCGCAGGCGGTGGACTATTTCCACGCGCTGCTGAGCTATGGCGATCGCCGTGTGGTGCTGCACGCCAGCATGCTGGCTGCGGCAGAGAGCCCGCGCTACGTGGTGCACGGCACCCGTGGCAGCTATGTCAAATATGGCCTGGATCCGCAGGAAGACCGACTGAAGGCCGGTGAGCGCCTGCCACAGGCCGATTGGGGCTATGACATGCGCGAGGGTGTAGTGACGCTGTCACGTGACGATCTGCTGGCTGAGAAACCGCTGCTCAATATTCCCGGCAATTACCCGGCTTATTACGCGGCGGTGCGCGACGCGATTGCCGGCATAGGCGAAAATCCGGTGCCGGCCGCCGACGCCATCGCGGTGATGGCATTGATCGAACTGGGGTTGGAATCGGCCCGGCTGCAGCAGGCGCTGCCGGTGGTCTGATCCCGTTCATTCCTCTGTGCCCGGCGCAACGTCGGGCCTTTTTACGACTTTACGTGCAAGGAAATCCGTTTCATGTCCTGGTTGCAGCGTTTGCGCATTGATAAATTTTTGCTGGTTCTGATTTTTGTGGTGATCGTCGCCTCGCTGTTCCCCTGCGAAGGCATCTGGAAAACCTTCTTTGAACACCTGACCACCGCCGCCATCGCGCTGCTGTTCTTTATGCACGGCGCCAAGCTGTCGCGCGAGGCGATTATCGCCGGCATGAGTCACTGGAAGCTGCACCTGCTGGTGTTCCTCAGCACCTTTGCGCTGTTCCCGCTGCTCGGGCTGGCGATGAACTTGCTGGTGCCGGGCATCATGACGCCGACGGTCTATCTCGGCTTCCTCTACCTGTGCGCGCTGCCGGCCACGGTGCAATCGGCCATCGCCTTTACGTCGGCGGCGGGCGGCAACGTGGCGGCGGCGATCTGCAGCGCCTCGGCATCGAGCATTCTCGGCGTGTTCCTGTCGCCGCTGCTGGTGGGGGCGTTGATGCATACCCAGGGCGGCAATACCGACGTATTGCACGCCATCGGTTCGATCATTCTGCAATTGATGGTGCCATTTGTGGTCGGTCACCTGGCGCGGCCATTGATCGGCAAGTGGGTCGATCGCCATCGCAAGTTGATCAACCTGACCGACCGTTCATCGATCCTGCTGGTGGTGTATACCGCATTCAGCGCGGCGGTGGTGGAAGGGATTTGGCACCGTATCGACGGTTGGTCGCTGCTGACCATCCTGGTGATGTCGCTGGTGCTGCTGACGGTGGTGCTGGTGATCAACACCTATGCGGCGCGCTGGCTGGGCTTCAACACCGCCGATGAGATCACCATCGTCTTCTGCGGCTCGAAAAAGAGCCTGGCGAACGGCATCCCGATGGCCAACGTGCTGTTCCCGGCCGCGGCGGTGGGCGCCATGGTGCTGCCGCTGATGATTTTCCACCAGGTTCAACTGATGGTGTGCGCGGTGCTGGCGCAGCGCTATGCGCGTAAAACCGCTAAACAGCGGGCCGAGGCGGAGGCGCTGGTGGCCAAATAGGCCGCAGGCCGCTAACGGTGGCTCAGCGCGTCGAGCAGAAAGTCGGCGCGCTCATCGGGTGAAACGCGCGGCAGCTCTTGCAGCCGATGGCCATAACGGCGATAGATGGCCACCATCGCCCGATAGGTCTGCTCGGCTTCGGCGAAAGACTGTTTCCTCGCGCTGTCCTGCGCATAAATCGCTCGCCACGGTGGGGTGATGAACACCGTATCGGCATAGCGAAAGGCGTCGATCGCCGCCGTTAAGGGGGTGGGGATCGATAATCCGCACAGCGTCAGGTAACCGGCGATATCCGGCAGGCCGCGATCGAAGAACCAACATGTTGCACCCGTCGCTTCGCGCCATGAATGCAGTTCCCAATCGAGCATCCGCTCGGCGAAAGCCTGACGATCGCCCCACGGTAGCGCATTACCCCCCATATTCACCTGATGCTGAATAATCGCCCGGCCCGCCTCCAAGGAGTGCGGGTAACCACGGTGATGAAGAACGTCGATGAGCGTGCTTTTGCCCGAACCCGGGCCGCCGGTCAGCACGATGCGGCGTAGTTTGTCAGACATACGGAATTCCTCTCTTGCCACAGAGTGATGGGGTGAAAACAGCGATAAAGACGAGCAGGCGGAAGAAAACGGGGGATGAGAAGAAGGCGCCGTTTGGCGCCTTGGGAGATTTAGCCCTGCACTTTGGCGCGCAGTGCCTGTTTTTCCTGTTCGCTGAGGAAAGCCAGCTTCAGGCCATTTTCCTGAGCGGTGCGGATTTCTTCCGGCGTCAGCCCGGCCTGCGGCGCGGCGACGCGGTATTCATGCTCGATCTCGATGCCCTGAACCGCCGGATCGTCGGTGTTGATCGACGCCAGCACGCCGTGGCGCAGGAAAGTGGCCAGCGGATGCTGCGCCAGCGACGGCACGGTGCTGGTCTGGATGTTGGAGGTCAGGCAGGACTCGATGCCGATGCCGTGTTCCGCCAGGAAGTCCATCAGCGCTGGATCTTCGACCGCTTTCACCCCGTGGCCGATACGTTCGGCACCCAGCTCGCGGATCGCCTGCCAGATGCTTTCCGGGCCGGCGGCTTCGCCCGCGTGCACGGTGATGCGCAGGCCGGCGTCGCGCGCGCGGTTGAAGTGGCTGAGGAACAGGCTACCGGGGAAGCCCAGCTCATCGCCCGCCAAGTCCAGCGCGGTAATGCCGTCGCGGTGCGCCAGCAATCCTTCCAGCTCTTGCAGACAGGCAGCCTCGCCGAAGGTGCGGCTCATGATGCCGATCAGGCGAATGTCGATGTCGCGATCGCGGCAGCCCGAGCGGATCCCGTCGATCACCGCTTCCACCACGCCGGCGACCGGCAGCTGATGCTTCATCGCCATGTAGTAAGGGGAAAAACGCAGCTCGGCGTAGTGCAGGCCGGCGTTGGCGGCGTCCTCGACGTTTTCGTAAGCCACCCGGCGGCAGGCGTCCAGATCGCCCAGCACCGCCACGCCCCAGTCCAGTTTCTGCAGGAAGCTGACCAGGTCCGGTTCGGCATGGGTGATCTGCACGTGCGGGCGCAGGCTCTCCAAATCGTTGGCCGGCAGGGCGAGATTGAACTGGCGACCGAGGTCGAGAATGGTCTGCGCGCGGATGTTGCCGTCGAGATGGCGGTGAATGTCGGTAAGCGGTAGGCGGGGATCGATCATGCTGGGCACTCGCTAATTATCGTAGGTAAAGTGCAGAACAGTATAAAAACAAATGGATGAAACTTGCCATCGCGTTGCATAAAAAAGTGACGTGAATCACAAATAATGCGAGATATATCGCATTATCGTCGTGAATCAGGCTTTCAACACGCTGACGCCCGCCTGCTGCAACGGCGCGATCAGCGCGTCATCGGTAGCCCGCTCAACGATGATGGTGTGCGCCAGCGTAATATCGCCGATCGCATACTGCGAGGCGGCGTTAAGCTTGGCGGCGGAAGCCAGCACCACGGTTTCCGCCGCGCGGGCCGCCAGCGCGCGTTTGATGTAAGCCTCCTCCAGATCGCCGGTGCTCAGCCCCGCAGTGGGGTGTACGCCGGTCACGCCCATAAAATAGAGATCGGCGCGAATATGCGACATCGCTTCCACCGCGGCGGCGCCGACGCTGACGATCGAATGCTTGTACAGCCGGCCACCGATCAGAATCACCTCGACCGTGGGGTGATCGACCAGGCCCACGGCGACGCTGGGGCTGTGGGTGACGATGGTGGCGTTGAGGTTGGCCGGCAGTTGCCTGACCAGCTCTGCAGAGGTGGTGCCTCCGTCGATAATCACTACCTGGCCGGGGGCGATCAGCGCCGCTGCCGCTTTGGCGATCGCGCGTTTGGCGCCGGATTCCAACTGATTGCGTTCGGCAAAGCTGGCAATGGCGGAAGAAACCGGCAGGGCGCCGCCATGCACCCGCTGTAGCAACCCTTCGGCGTCCAATTCGCGCAGATCGCGCCGGACCGTATCTTCCGACAGCCCGAACATTTCGCTGAGCTGCTTGGCTAACACCTGGCCGTCCTGAGCCAGTTTTTCCAGGATGATTTTCTTGCGCTGGCTGGTCAACATGGCCATTTTCCTCTCAAACTTGGTTTGCACGAAATATCTTGATCATACACGAAACTGCACGATAGTATCAATTTCCTTCCTCTGGCGGAGTAAACCGATGATAGCCACTAAAGACAGGGTTCGCATTGTCGAAACCCGGGTGTTGTCCGATGACTGGTACCTGCTGAAAAAAACCACCTTTGATTTTCTGCGGCGCGACGGCGTCTGGCAGCGGCAAAGTCGCGAGACCTACGATCGCGGTGATGGCGCGGTCATTTTGCTGTTCAACCGGCAGGCGCAAACGGTGATCCTGACGCGCCAGTTCCGCTTTCCGGCCTTCGTCAACGGCCATGACGGCATGTTGATTGAGGCTGCCGCCGGGTTGCTGGACAACGCGTCGCCGGAGGCACGCATCCGCGCCGAAGCGGAAGAGGAAACCGGCTATTTCGTGCAGAGCGTGGAGAAAGTATTCGAAGCCTATATGAGCCCAGGCTCGGTCACCGAGAAGCTGCACTTTTTCGTCGGCGAATATCAGGCGGGCGACCGCATCAACGAGGGCGGCGGGTTGGCGGCGGAGGGGGAAGATCTGGAGGTGCTCGAGCTGCCGCTGGCGCAAGCCCTGCAGGCGATTCGCCAGGGCACGATCGTTGACGCCAAGACCATCATGCTGCTGCAGTTTGTCGCCTTGAACCGGACGTTGGAGGAAGAACGATGAAAGCACAACAAATCTTGATCGCCGGCCCCTATCGCAGCGGCACCGATGGCGATCCGCAGCGTATCGCCGCCAATCTGGCGCGCCTGGAACAGGCGGCGCTGGCGGTTTACCAGCGGGGGCACGTGCCGGTGATCGGCGAGTGGCTGGCGCTGCCTTTGGCGGCCGCGGCCGGTTCCACTCAGGTTGGCGATGCGGTCAGCGAGGCGTTTCTTTATCCGGTGGCTCACCGACTGATTGCGCAGTGTCAGGCGGTGTATCGCATCGAAGGGGCGTCTGCGGGGGCCGATAACGACGTGCGGTTGGCTAACGAATGGGGATTGACGGTCTATCGTCATCTGGAGGAAATCCCGTCTGTTCAGGCGTAACGGAGGGCGGGCAGAGGCTCGCCCCCTCGCGCTATTGCTCGTCCAGCACCAACCTCAACCCGGCGATCAGCTTGTCCATGCCGGCTTCCAGCTTGCTGCGCGGGCAGCCGACGTTGAGGCGCAGGAACCCGCGGCCTTCCTCGCCGTACGTAAAGCCAGGCATGATCGCCACCTTTTCGCGCTCGATCAGCGCCTGCTGCAGCGCCCGATCGTCCACGGCCAGCGGCCGCAGATCGATCCAGGCCAGGTAGGTGGCCTGCGGCGGGCGCCAGCCCAGCGCGGGAAACGCCTGCTCCAGCCGCTCGGCGACGTAGGTCAGATTATCCTGCAGATAGTCGCGCAGGGCATCCAGCCAGGGTGCGCCGTGGCGATAGGCGGCCACGTGCGCCGCCACCGCCAGCACCGCCGGCGAGGAGAGGCCGTCGCGGGCTTTGAGCTGCTGGAAATAGGCTTCGCGGCTGGCGTCGTCGCTGATAAAGCCGTAGGCGCCGGTCAGTGCCGGAATGTTAAAACTCTTGGAGCCGGAGGTCAGCAAGGCCCAGGCGCCGGTCGCCACCTGGCTCCACGGCGTATGGCGGTGTTCACCCCATGCCATATCCATGTGGATTTCGTCGCTGATGACGCGCACGTCGTGGCGCTCGCACAGTTCGGCCATTTGCTGCAGCTCGTCGCGGCGCCACACTTTGCCGGTGGGGTTGTGCGGGCTGCACAGCAGCAGGATCTTGGTTTGCGGCCGCGCGAGCAACGCCTCAAGGTGCGCCATGTCGCAGCGCCAGTCGTCGCCGGCCTTGTGCAGCGGGCAGGCCAACAGCTGGCGTTGGTTGGCGAGGATCACCTTGTAGAAGGCGTCGTAAGCCGGGGTATGGGTCACCACATAGTCGCCCGGTAAGGACCATTGGCGGATCAGCTGCGCCGCCATGTAGATAACGGAAGGGCCGTACACCGCCGTTGCGGTGTCGATGGCGACGTTGAAACGTTGCTGATACCAGTGGCGCAGCGCGCCGAGAAAATCCTCATGCTGCCAGCGGCTGTAGCCCAGCACGCCGTGCTGCAGGCGCTGTTGCAGCGCCTCGAGAATGCACGGCGCGGTGGCGAAATCCATATCGGAGATGGTGAACGGCAGCAGGTCGTCGCTGCCGAAACGATCGGCGATATAGTCCCACTGGGTGCACCAGGTGCCGTGGCGGTCGATCGGGGTGGAGAAATCAAACATGGGTGGCTCCCTGCAGCGCCGCGGCAGGTTGCGCCGTGGCTATCAGTGAGTCTAATTCATCTTTCACCGATTGCACCTGCGGGCCGATCACCACCTGCAGATTATGGTCGTTGAGATGCACCACGCCGATGGCGCGATTGGCTTTCAGCGCCGCGTCGTCCACCTGACTCATATCGTTGACCGACAGGCGCAGGCGGGTGATGCAGTTGTCCAGCGTGATAATGTTGCCCGGGCCGCCGAGCGCCGCCAAAATCGCCGGCACATTGTAGCCGGATTTGCCCACCGCGCCGCTCGGCGCGCTTTGGCTGACGGCGCTGTCGCTCTCACGGCCCGGCGTTTTGATGTTAAAGCGCTGGATGGCGAAGCGGAAAATGGCGTAATAGCCGACGAACCAGACGGCGGCCACCACCGGCACCAGATACCACTTGGTGGCGGTGCCGTGCAGAATGCCGAACACCACGAAGTCGATGATATTGCCGTCGGTGTTGCCGATGGTCACGCCCAGCAGTGCCATCACGGTAAAGCCCAACCCGGTGAGCAGCGCGTGGATCAGATACAGGAACGGCGCGACGAACAGGAACAGGAACTCGATCGGCTCGGTGGTGCCGCCAACCACGCAGGCCACCACGCCGGAAATCAACAGCCCTTTGATTTTATGGCGGTTCTCCGGTTTAGCGCAGTGGTACATCGCCAGCGCCGCGCCCGGCAGGCCGCCGAGAAACGCCGGCATTTTACCCTGCGACAGGAAGCGGGTGGCGCTCTCGGCGAAGCCGGTGGTGGTTGGGCAGGAGAGCTGCGCCTGGAAGATGGTCAGGGCGCCGCTGACGCTGTGGCCGCACACCTCCATCGTGCCGCCTGCCTCGGTAAAGCGGATCAGCGCCACCAGAATGTGCTGCAGGCCGAACGGCAGCAGCAAGCGTTCGCCGGTGCCGAACAGCATCGGGCCAAAGGCGCCGGCGCTGTTGATCACCCAACCCAGCCCGGTGATGCCGGCGGCGAACCACGGCCAGATCAGCGGGATCACCAAGCCGCACAGGCCCAGCACCACGGTGGTCACGATCGGCACGAAGCGCGTGCCGCCGAAGAACGCCAGCGCGTCCGGCAGGCGGATGGTGTGGAAGCGTTCATGCAGGCGATAGACGATGATGCCGACGATCACCGCGCCGAGGATGCCGGTATCGATCGACTGAATGCCGAGGATGTTCTGGATATTGTTGGCTTTCAGCACCAACGGATCGCTGGTGGGCAGCACGCCGGCGGCGGTCAGGTAGAAGTTGGTGCCCAGATTCAGCACGGCGAAGCCGACGAAACCGGAGAAGGCGGCGACGCCTTTGTTTTCGCGCGCCATGCCCAGCGGAATGGCGATGGCGAACATCACCGGCAGGAAGCTGAAGGCGAAGGAGCCTACCTTGCTCATCCAGGTAAAGATCAGTTGGAAGATCGGGTGGCCGATAAACGGCATCAGGGTGATCACGTCGCGGCTGCTCAGCGAGCTGCCGATCCCCAGCATGATGCCGCAGAAAGAGAGCAAGGCGACGGGCAACATGAACGTTTTGCCCAGGCTCTGGAAGAACTCCCAGAGGGTGATTTTGGGTTTGTTGGCTGCTGACATAACCGACTTCTCCTGGCGAAAAGACGAGCAAAAAGGGGACTTCTGATTAGGTAAAAAGAAGATAAAACGTTTTACCTAGCAAAAATGCGCCGCCAATCACAAATCTGCCGCCCGGTTTTTGGCGACAATGCGGCAGGCAGTAAAACGTTTTACTGAGCTAACGGATTCGGTATACCCTTGATCATTACGGCGCGGGTTGCCCAGGAACGGGTTCGCAGAGACTATGAGCATCAAAAAAATCACCATCACCGATGTGGCGCAGCAGGCGGGCGTGTCGGTCACCACGGTTTCCCTGGTGTTGAGCGGCAAGGGGCGCATTTCGCCGACCACCGCCGAGAAGGTCAATCAGGCGATAGAGCAGCTGGGTTATGTGCGCAATCGCCAGGCGGCGACGCTGCGCGGCGGGGAGTCCGGAGTGATTGGCCTTATTCTGCGCGACATCTGCGAACCCTTCTATGCCGAAATGACCGCCGGGCTGAGCGAAGCGCTGGAGGCGCACGACAAGCTGCTGTTTTTAACCCAGAGCGGGCGCGACGGCCAGGGCTTGCAGCGGGCGTTTGACGCGCTGCTGGCGCAGGGCGTCGACGGCATCGTGCTGGCGGGCGGCATCCGCGCGGCGGCTGGGCTGAAGGAAAAGGCGGCCGAGCAGGGCGTGCCGCTGGTCTGCGTGGCGCGCTCCAGCGGTCTCGATGGGGTGGACGTGGTGCGCCCGGACAATATGCAGGCCGCCAAGCTGGCCACCGAATTTTTGATCAAACGCGGTCACAGCCAAATCGCCTACCTCGGCGGCCAGAGCGACTCATTGACGCGCGCCGAGCGGTTGGGCGGTTTTTGCGCCACGCTGGTGCAGTACGGCCTGCCGTTTCGCAGCGAATGGATCGTCGAGTGCGATTGCCGGCAGCGTGAGGCGGCGGAAGCGGCAGAGCAACTGCTGCGCCACTACCCGAATATTACCGCCATCGTCTGCCACAAGGCGTCGGTGGCGCTCGGCGCCTATTTTGGCCTGACGCGCAGCGGCCGCAGCATCGGCTCGGACGGGGTCGACGCCTACTATGGCCGGCAGGTGGCGCTGATCGGTTTCGGCGACGTGCCGGAGGCCGAACTGACCGAGCCGCCGCTGACCTTCGTCTCCAGCTCGGCGCGGGAAGTGGGGCGCAGCGCCGCCGCGCGCCTGCTGCAGCGCATCGGTGACGCCGATCTGCCGGCGCAGAACGTCATTTTGCCGCCGACGCTGATCCGGCGCGGCTCCGCCTAGTCCCGCCGCTGTTCCTCTTCCGCCTCCCGGCGGATCCAGCCGATAAAGGTTTTCATCGCCGGCGTCAGATCCCGCGATTTCAAATGGGTCAGCCAGTAGGCACCGAGCGCGGCCTCGGCGGCGAATGGCCGCTGCAGCGCACCGGCGGCCAGTTCGCGGCGGAACATGCTGACCGGCGCCAGCGCCACGCCGTCACACTGGATCGCGCCTTCCACCATCAGCCGGGATGAGTCGAACACCGGTCCGTTGATCCGCCACGGCGTCACCTGCGCAGCCGTGAACCAGCGTTCCCATTCATCCTTGCGGTAAGTGCGCATCAGCTGCTCGTGCTGCAGATCCTGCGGCGTGCGCAAGCGCGCGGCGACCGCCGGCGGGCAGAGCACCGTCAGCGGCGCGTCGAACAGCTTGATATTGCAGGTGGCGGGCCAGAGACCTTCGCCGAAACGGATGGCGAAATCCATGCCGTCGGCCGACAGATTGACCAGGTTGTTGTGGGTCAGCACCCGCAGATCGATGAACGGGTGCGCCGCGCGGAACGCCGCCAGCCGCGGCATCAGCCAGCCGACGGCGAAGGTGCCGACCACCGCCACCGTCAGCACCTCGTGGAAATGCCCGCCTTCGAACTGCTGCAGCACCGCCTCGATGCGGTCGAAAGCGTCGCTCAACACCGGCAGCAGCGCCTGGCCCTCTTCGGTCAGATCCAACCCGCGCGGCAGGCGGCGGAACAGCTGAATGCCCAGCTGTTCTTCCAGCATGCGCACCTGCTGGCTGACGGCGGCCTGGGTGACGCGCAGTTCCAGGCCGGCACGGGTGAAGTTCAGGTGGCGGGCGGAGGATTCGAACGCCCGCAGGGCGTTGAGGGGAAGTCGGTTGCGCATTGTCGATAGCCATAAGTTTTTCTTTATGCTGGCTGAAATTATTATCGCTTGTCAACCCGACGGCAAAATCCGATATTTGGCGCGGCTGCTGAGAGCGTCGCGGCAGCCGTAAAGGAATGACATCATCAACCAGGGAAAGCGCCGTGCATAACGCCAATAAAAACTTTTGGCCGCGGCCGATGCCCTGCAACCGAAGAGCCTCTATCATGACGAAAATGAACCGCCTGGCGGCCGCGCTGATCGCCGCACTGATCTTGCCGACCGCGCACGCCGCGCAGCAGCAGGATATCGACGCCGTTATTCAGCCGCTGATGAAAAAATATGGCGTGCCGGGCATGGCGATCGCCGTGTCGGTCGACGGCAAACAGCAGATTTACCCGTATGGCGTCGCCTCGAAGCAGACCGGCAAACCGATCACCGAGCAGACGCTGTTCGAAGTGGGCTCGCTGAGCAAAACCTTCACCGCGACGCTGGCGGTCTATGCGCAGCAGCAGGGCAAGCTGTCGTTCAACGATCCGGCCAGCCGCTACCTGCCCGAGCTGCGCGGCAGCGCCTTCGACGGCGTCAGCCTGCTGAATCTGGCGACGCATACCTCCGGCCTGCCGCTGTTCGTGCCGGACGACGTGACCGACAACGCCCAACTGATGGCCTACTACCGGGCCTGGCAGCCGAAACATCCGGCGGGCAGCTACCGCGTCTATTCCAACCTCGGCATCGGCATGCTGGGCATGATCGCCGCCAAGAGCCTCGACCAGCCGTTTACCCAGGCGATGGAGCAGGGGATGCTGCCGGCGTTGGGCATGCGCCACACCTACGTTCAGGTGCCGGCGGCGCAGATGGCCAACTATGCGCAGGGCTACAACAAGGACGATAAGCCGGTGCGGGTCAATCCCGGCCCGCTGGACGCCGAGTCTTACGGCATCAAGTCCAACGCTCGCGATCTGATTCGCTATCTGGACGCCAACCTGCAGCAGGTGAAGGTCGCGCAGCCGTGGCGCGAGGCGCTGACCGCGACGCACGTCGGTTATTACAAGGCGGGCGCGTTCACGCAGGATCTGATGTGGGAGAACTACCCGTACCCGGTGAAATTGTCTCGTTTGATCGAGGGCAACAACGCCGGGATGATCATGAACGGCACGCCGGCTACCGCCATCACGCCGCCGCAGCCGGAATTGCGCGCCGGCTGGTATAACAAAACCGGCTCTACCGGCGGTTTCTCCACCTACGCGGTGTTTATCCCGGCGAAGAATATCGCCGTGGTGATGCTGGCCAACAAATGGTTCCCGAACGACGATCGGGTCGAGGCGGCTTACCGCATCGTGCAAGCGTTGGATAAGCGCTGATCGTGGGGGGCGCCGTCGGGGCGCCCCTGTTACCGGTGCTGTCGATCTCGCCGCTCGCGCATGAAGTCGATAAAGGCGCGCAGCTTGAGCGGCAGATGCCTGCCGGCGGGAAAGTAGATGAAAAATCCCGATGCCTCGCTGGCATACTCCGGCAGCACTTCCACCAGATCGCCCTGCGCCAGCTCCTGCAACACCGTGCCCTGAAAACGCTGTGCGATACCCAGCCCCGCCAACGCCGCATCCTTGATCAGCCGATCTTCGTTAAAGATCAAACTGCCGATGACGTCCAGCGCCCGCTCATCGCCGTGCCGACTGAAATACCAGGGTTCCAATTTGCCGCTGCCGGGAAAACGGTAGCGCAGGCAATGGTGCGCAAGCAGATCGTCCGGCGTGGCCGGCGCGCCGCAACGCGCCAGATAGTCGGGCGAGGCGACCAGCACCCGGCGCTGGCCGTTGTCGATTGGCACGGCGATCATGTCCTTTTGCAGCATCGCGTGCATGCGAATGCCGGCATCGAAACTGCCCAGCACCAGATCGGAAAAGCGATCTTCGGTAAACAGCTCCAGCTGCACTTCGGGATAGCGTCGCTGAAATTCCGCCAGGTGCGGCATCACCAGCAGCGAAGCGGCCAGCTGCGGCAGCGTAATGCGCAGCAGGCCCGCCGGCTGCGCGCCCAGGGCGCGCACGTCGTCCGCCGCCACGTCGATCTGGCTCATGGCCGGCGACACCTTCTGATAGAACAACCGGCCCTCGTCGCTGAGGCGCACCGAGCGGCTGGTGCGGTGGAATAACCTCACTCCGAGCTGATTCTCCAGCGCCTGAATGTTTTGCGACACCGCCGGCGGCGTGACGCCCAGTTGGCTGGCCGCGCGGGTAAAGTTGCCCAGCCGTGCCACGGCTTCGAAATAGGGCAGCAGTTGCAGGAGAGAACTCATCTATTAATAACCTGTGCTTAATGATTCATTAAATTATGCCTTATTTTAATTTATGACGAACGTTTTAGACTGGTTTTACTTTCCCTCAGCGAGATGAAAATCATGTCGGCAACACAACAGGCGTTAACAGAACGGATCGCGGCGATCGATCAACAGGCGATGGCCGAAGGGCGCATCGTGGGCAGCGTGGTGCTGGTGGCGCGGCAGGGCGAGATTTGTTACGCTGGCGCGGCCGGCTATGCCGACCGCGAAGCGCGCCGGCCGATGCGGCGGGAAACGCAGTTTCGGCTGTCGTCGGTCTCCAAACCCTATACCACGCTGGCGGCGCTGCGCCTGATTGAGCGGGGCAAACTGAGCCTGGACGATGCGGTCAGCGATTGGCTGCCGTGGTTTACCCCGGCGCTGGCGGATGGCCGCCGCCCGACGATCAAGATCCGCCATTTGCTGAGCCATACCGCCGGTCTGGACTATCGGCTGAACCAACCGCCGGCGGGCGTTTACCATCAGTTGGGGATCCAGGACGGCGTGGAGCTGTCGACGCTGACGCTGGAGCAAAACCTGCGGCTGTTGGCGCAGGCGCCATTGCTGTCGGAACCGGGAGAGCGCTTCAATTATTCACTGGCGATCGACGTGCTTGGCGCGGTGCTGGAGCGGGTGACGGGCATGTCGCTGCCGCAGCTGTTTGTCGACTGGGTGGCGCGGCCGCTGGGGCTTGGCAACACCGCATTCCATGCGACGGACGCCGTGAACCTGGCGACTCCGTATTACAACACGCCGCAAGGGCCGCGGCGCATGCATGAAGGCCTGCGGATCGCCTTGCCGGAAGGCATGGCGGGGGGAGAAGTGACGTTCTCGCCGGCGCGCGCGCTTAACGTCGGAGCCTATCCCTCCGGCGGCGCGGGCATGGTCGGTGATGCCGACGACGTGCTGCGGCTGGTGGAGGCGCTGCGCAGCGGCGGGCAGGGCATGTTGCAACCGGATACGGTGGCGTTGCTGCGTCACCCGCACGTCGGCGCCGAGGCGCAAACGCAAGGGCCGGGCTGGGGCTTCGGCTTTGGCGGCGCGCTGCTGGTGGATCCAGACGCTGCGCAGACGCCGCAGCATGCCGGTACCCTGACCTGGGGCGGCGTTTACGGCCACAGCTGGTTCTTTGATCCACAGGCGCAGCTGAGCGTGGTGATACTGACCAACACCGCGTTTGAGGGCATGTGCGGCCGCTACCCGCAGCAGATCCGCGATGCGCTGTATGCGCTTCTATAGATAATGCTCTAATGTTTTAACGAAAAGTATTATCAGATTATCAATCTATGCATTTTATAATGGAGTACAGCTTATGTACTCCACTCCAACATTAGAAATGTTGAGTTTTATTTTGAGTCAGGAAACTTTATTTTTCTAATCGAGTCTATTAGTGTAGATACTTGCTCTATATGCTTTGGGGTGAAGTCAGAGTCTTTAATTTTGGCAAATGCACTATCTGTATTGATGTTCCAGTTTTCAAAAATATCTTTCATTTCAGCTTGGTTGACTTTGTTACCGTAAACCTCCAAGTAAAATTTCCCAAAGTTGATGGCATGCATCCTATCGCTTCTTTTCAATGACTCATGAACATAAGCGTTTGCTATATTGAAAGCATGCTTTGCCCAAGCGCACAATAATGTCACAATGATGAGGCCTTTAAATAATAGGAAGGAAACCAGTAACCAGTTGATACTTTCTTGAGAGACATTTTCAAGCTTCCCTTTGCCATATATAAGGGCAAAGGCAGCAAAACCTATAGCGAGCAACAAGGCAACCCCCCCTTGGATATTCCACAAACAGGCTTTTTCATCAAAAAAACCCGCTTTTTTTATTAAGCCATTAACAGCCGTGTCCACATATTCTGGGAGTTTTACTTCCAGTCTTTCTTGTTCTATTTTCTTTTGTTTTTCTTCTAATTCATTGATTTTTTTATTTAATTCCGCTTCCCTTTGAATAAGTTTTAGTTCAATTTCCTTATATTGCTCCTCTTTGCTGGATATCATTTGTTCAATCGATGATAGTTGTTTCTCTGATAAAATTAACCGCTCTTTTATTCTATTTTCTTTAATGTTGTAGTTTTTCTCTAAAATAGACTCCTTCTCTTCAAGATCTCTAATTCTTTCTATTATATTACTTTTCAATGAGTTTTCGAAAGCAGACGATAAATAATAATCAGTAATGTTATTTGATGTTCGACTGGCACCATGATTCCGAGAGGGGATTTTCTCTCTTTTATCTTCAGGAACCTCATCTAATAATCTTTCTTTTTGTACTTGATTGCATTTATTTATTAGTGAAGCTAGTTGTTCGGCATCAATCTTTTCTAGTATGGTTTTTATGGTTTTTGTGTTGCAGGATGCTAATATTTTGTTTATCGTATTCGAGAGTACCGTTTGAATTATGTGATCCCAAGCACTCTGGCTTAAATAACTTGCGACTTTTGCTATCGCCGGTGAATTCATGTGACCGAAAAGCGATGATATTTCTTTTGGAGAGCTTCTTTCAATCAGTTCTGTAAACTCTAGTTCTGATAGTTCTTGCCATAGTTTTGGCAGGTCATCTCTTTTTAAGTTTTTTATTCTGATTTGTTTTCTTGTGTCCATTTTTCTACTTCGATAATAGATATTAAAAGATCTATGTTAGTAGGTAATAGGGGGCTATATAGCCCCCATATTGATAATTTACGGTGCCGGAGCGGGTTCCGCTTCCTGCGCCGGTTCAGCGTCTTCCGCCGGGGCGCCCAGCATGGCGAACTGGCCGATGAACTCCTGCAGCGACATCTTGTTGCCGTTCAGGTCAACCTGATTGTCAGCGTAGTGGAACTTGCTCGCGATCACGCCGTCTTTCTGGGTGGTCAGCTTGAACATCTGGCCCATGGCCGCCAGGCCCTGCACTTGCTGCTGCGCCAGTTTCTGCGCGTCTTCCTCATTGTAACCCTGCAACAGAGCGGTCTTCGCGGTCACTTCGGTGGCCATCGCTTCCGGAATGGTCAGGCTGAGATCCAGCTTTTTAACCGCCTGAGCGATCACTTGATCCGGCGACTGTGCCGGGGAGGCGGCCTTGCTCGGATCGGTCATCGCCAGATCCAGCGTGAAGAGGCTCTCACCCTTGCTGTTTTTCCAGCTCAGCGGGGCGATGCTGAGGCTTGGGTTGCCTTTCAGCAGCATCGGCAGGTTCTTTTGCAGCATCTCGGAGGTCTGCTGTTCGTAGACGTCCGGATCCAGGTTCTCGCCCTGCTGCAGCAGCGCCATGGTTTGGCGGTTGTAGCTGTCGGAGAAGTCTTTCAGCGCCTTGCCGTCGACGTTGTCGATTTTCAGCGTCAGTTTACCGGCGCCGAAGTCGTTGCCCTGCACCTTGAGCGCGTCCATGGTGTAATCGATCTGGCCGCCGATGTTGCTGCTGCCTTGCTCGCCGAACTTGCTCACCAGATTGAAACCGTCCAACGCCACGGTGTCTTTACCGTCGATCGTCAGTTTGAACTGTTTCAGGGTCATCGTCTGATCGCCGAGCTTCACGCCGAACTTGCTTTCGTTGCTGTTGCCTTTCAGGTTGAAGCCCTGGAAGGTGATCTGCTCGTTTTGGCCGAATTCGTTCGGGCTGGCGAACACGATAGTGTCGCTATTGGCGTCCAGCGCGAATTTTTTCAGATCGCGGGACACGTCGGCGTCAATGGTGGCGCCGCTGAATTTCAACGAAGATTTATCCTTCTGGTAGTCCAGTGGGATAAAGTCGATGGTGGACGCGGTATCGCCGCTGTACGAGATGCGCGAATCGGCGGTAAACAGCGATTTTCCTTTGGTGGTTTCAAACAGGCCTTTCACCGCCGGGGTGTTTTCCAGCTCGGTATGCACCGACGCCATGCTCGGCAGCAGGTTGAATTTTTTCAGCTGCGCGAACGGGAACGGACCGTGATCGATGGTTTCCAGGAACGCCACTTCTTCACCGGCTTTCAGCGCCGCGTTTTCACTGGTATCCGTGCCGTCGGAACGCAGCACATAACGCACTTTACTGCTGAACAGGCCGCGCTGGTAATTTTCATAGCTCAGCTTGACGCCGGCTTTCGGCAGGTAGGCTTTCAGTTGGCCGTTGGCGTTGTCGACGACTTCGCCCATGTGCTGCTCGATCTGTTTCCCGGTGTACCAGGATGCCCCGGTCCATGCTGCGCCAAGAACGACAATGACGCTGACAGCGACTAACGATTTTTTCATAGCTCTGTTTCATCCTTTTTTCTTATCACCCTCCGTTGCGTGGGAGGGGCAAATAGGGGCCGCCAAAAAACGCCCGCAGGCGTTTAATTGTGGGGGCAGCTCTCGCTTTCAGCAAGCAATTTGCTGAAATTTATCAACGGTTAGGCCAGTTGGTTATAAACCCGGGCGATGCGGCCGCTGCCGCTGACGTTGACCGGGGATTCGAAGGCGCCGATAAAGCAGGATTCACCCGGTTTGAGCGTCAGGCGCTGCCCGGATTTTTCCAGCGTCGCTTCGCCGCTGACGCAGAACACGATAGCCGCGCTCCGCTGTGCCAGCGCCTGCGGCGCGGCGGTCAAATCGTGCAGTGAGAAGGCGAAATCTTCCACCGGGATCGGGAAGAACAGCTCGTTGCCGCGCCGCTCCGGTTGGGTCAGCAGGCCGGAAGCCGGCTGCGGGCGAAACTGCAGGTTGGCCAGCAGCTCGGGCACGTCGATAAATTTCGGCGTCAGGCCGGCACGCAGCACGTTATCCGAGTTGGCCATCACTTCCAGCGCCACGCCTTTCAGGTAGGCGTGCGGCGTTTCGGCATACAGGAACATCGCTTCGCCCGGCGCGAGCTGCACCACGTTCAGCAGCAGCGGTGAGAACAGGCCGCTGTCGTCCGGATAGAAACCGGCGATGAACCGCACGGTATCCCAGGGTTCACCCTGCTGGTTGTTGAGCGCGGCTTTCAGCACGCCGAGCGCCAGCGACTTCTGCTCGCCGCTCATCGTCAACAGGCTGGCGAACAGGGTAGACAGATGGGCGGTGTCCGGCTGCTGCAGGAAGGCGGCGATATCGTGGTGCGCGCCGGCGATAGGTTGCAGCAGGGAAACGATATCGGCCAATTCACGAAAACCGTTCATCGCCAGGAACGGCGTCAGCGCGAACACCAGCTCGGGCTTGTGATTGGGATCTTTGTAGTTGCGTTCGGCGGCGCTCAGCGGGATGCCGGCGGCGTTCTCTTTCGCGAAGCCGACCTCGGCCGCCGCTTTGCTCGGGTGGACCTGGATCGACAGCGGCTGATCGGCGCACAGCACTTTAAACAGGAACGGCAACTCGCCAAAACGGCTGGCGACGTTGGCGCCCAGCTGTTTTGGCTGGTCTTCGTCGATCAGATCGCGCAGCGAACGCAGTTCACCGTCGGCGCCCGGCACGCGGGAAGGGCTCTTGGGATGGGCGCCCATCCACAGTTCGGCCATCGGCTGATTATCCGGGTTGGCGATGCCGTAAAGACGGGTCAGCGCGTCGTGGCTGCCCCAAGCGTAATTCTGTACCGCGTTGGTCATTTTTTGCATGTCGATAAACGTCCTTCTACGTCATTGCCGCACTATTGGCAATTAACCTTCTGATTTTATACGGTTAACTCAATCTATGCCGACGACCATCATACCCTCGCGTCGGCAGGAAAAATCATGGGCGCGATCAAAACATCGCCGGATAACGTCGCGCCCGGCAACGGGGCCAAAGTATAGCGTGATAACGATCGGCGTCTCAATTGGTGCGCAGGTCTCAACGCGGCCCAGAAAATCCGTCGCAAGATTATTCTTTGGGAGAATGGGTTATTGCCGATAGCTCGTTTATCCTGCGTCATTATTTATTCTTCAACATGTCAAACTATGTCGGCTGAATTTATTTTTTACCGTCTGAGCCATTCCCTTATTATTATTTTCGCGCTGCGCCGGGCGATCACACGCCGAGCTTAAACCGGCGCGTCAGACCCCTTTACCGTAACGGCCAACGAGTCGATTTAACGAAACAAGAGGTCTGTTGCATGAAAAAACTGTTGTTGTTGTTGTTGGGCTTTTGCACCGGCGCAGCTCAGGCGGCGGTGATTGTCGCCTATCCCTACGCAGCTCCGCGCGCCGTGGTGATCGCGCCGGCACCGATCGTCGTTGCACCCGCGCCGGTAGCGGTTCCCACCGCGATCGCACCCGTGGCGCACCCGCTGGCACTTACCGCCGGCGCGGTGGCGACCGGGGCGTATCGGCATAATGAACGGCAGGACGCCTATGACGAAATCAATCATCTGCAGCAACAACGTATCGATGAGCTCAATCATTTACAGGCGCAACGCATCAATAATTTTAATTCGCGTCATCCGCGTTAATGGCTACCCACACTTTTATTCTCCGGACTCATTTCCGGCCGTTTATTTCGGCGCGGGTTAACCGGCGGAAAATAACCGCGTCATTGATGGGTAAAAGAGATGAAACGTGCTGTGAGATAACTCTCTTAATGCGAATAGTTATTATGTCACTATACTGGGAGTGCATGCCGACGGGGGGTAGCGCGTCGGCCTAACCCTACAATTTTAGGAATTATGCTAAGGAGATCATGATGGCAGGCGTTCGTATCGAAAAAGACTCTATGGGCCCCATCGAAGTCGCGGCCGACAAGCTGTGGGGCGCGCAAACCCAGCGTTCGTTGGCACATTTCCGTATTTCCTCCGAAAAGATGCCGACCGCGCTGATCCACGCGCTGGCGTTGACCAAGCGCGCCGCCGCGCAGGTGAACGTGGATCTGGGGCTGCTGCCGGCCGAGCGGGGTGCCGCCATCATCAACGCCGCCGACGAAGTGCTGGCGGATCGTCATGCTGACCAGTTCCCGCTGTCCATCTGGCAAACCGGCTCCGGTACCCAGACCAACATGAACATGAACGAAGTGTTGGCCAATCGCGCTAGCGAGCTACTGGGCGGCGTGCGCGGTGAAGAGCGCAAGGTGCATCCGAACGACGACGTCAATAAAAGCCAGAGCTCCAACGACGTGTTTCCCACCGCGATGCACGTGGCGGCGGTGATTGCGCTGCGCGAGCACCTGATCCCCGAGCTGAAAGTGCTGCACAAGACGCTGAGCGACAAGGCCGAAGCCTACCGCGACATCGTTAAAATCGGCCGCACCCACCTGCAGGACGCCACGCCGCTGACCCTGGGGCAGGAAATCTCTGGCTGGGCGGCGATGCTGGCGCACAATCTGAAACACATCGAGGGCAGTATTCCGCACATCGCCGAGCTGGCGCTGGGCGGCACGGCGGTCGGCACCGGCCTGAATACCCATCCGGAGTACGCGGTGCGCGTCGCTAAAGCGCTGGCGGAATTGACCCATCAGCCGTTCGTCACCGCGCCGAACAAGTTCGAAGCGCTGGCGACCTGCGATGCGCTGGTGCAAGGGCATGGCGCGCTGAAAGGGCTGGCGGCTTCGCTGATGAAGATCGCCAACGACGTGCGCTGGCTGGCGTCTGGCCCGCGCTGCGGCATCGGCGAGATCTCGATCCCGGAGAACGAGCCGGGCAGCTCCATCATGCCGGGCAAAGTCAACCCGACCCAGTGTGAAGCGATGACCATGCTGTGCGCGCAGGTGCTGGGCAACGACGTGGCGGTGAACATCGGCGGGGCTTCCGGCAACTTCGAGCTGAACGTGTTCCGCCCGATGGTGATCCACAACTACCTGCAGTCGATCCGCCTGCTGGCCGACGGTATGCAGGGCTTCAACGAGCACTGCGCGGTGGGCATCGAACCGAACCGCGATCGCATTACCCAGTTGCTGAATGAATCGCTGATGCTGGTGACGGCGCTCAACACCCATATCGGTTATGACAAAGCGGCGGAAATCGCCAAGAAAGCGCACAAGGAAGGGCTGACGTTGAAAGCCGCGGCGCTGAAGCTCGGCTATCTGACCGAAGCGCAGTTCGATGAGTGGGTGCGGCCGGAGGCGATGGTCGGCAGCATGCAGAAGTAACCGCGTTCATCACCATCTCTTAACGGGGCGCGGTTGCGCCCCGTCTTTTCATGCTAATCCTTCCAGCACCGACAACAGCGCCTGCGGCTCCGGCCGCCGGGTGTAATCGGCGTGCGCTTCGGCGTAGACAATACGGCCATCGGGAGTAATGACGAACCGCGCCGGCAGCGGCAGCGTCCAGCTGTCATCCTGGTTGAACTGCGCCAGATCGAGGCCGAGCCGCTGTTGATACAGGGCGATCAGCGCGTCCGGCAGGCGGTAACGCAGGCCGAATTGAGCCGCCAGGCGATTGCCTGCATCGCTGAGCAGCGGAAAGGTGAGATCGTGATCGCGCGCGGCCTGGCGGTTATGCACCGCGCTCTGCGGTGAAATGGCCACGAGCTGCGCGCCGTGATGCGTGATGGCGGGGAGTGCGGCCTGCAGCGCCTGCAGATCGAGCGTACAGTAAGGGCACCAGACCCCGCGATAGAAACTGATGACCAGTGGGCCCTTCGCCAACAGCGCCGCGGAAGAGCATGGCCGGTTTTCGCTGTCCGGTAGGATAAAGCCGGGCGCGGCGTCGCCGACCGTCAGCGCGCATTCGGTAATGCCCGACGCGATCTGCGCCTGGATCGCCTCACGCATCAGCGCGTGATCTTGCGCCGCGAGTTTGAACGGCAGTTGGTCGGTTTCGAATGCCACTTTGAAGGCATCGAGTTTGTCTTGCAGTGTCATGCGTTCTCCTGATGGGAATGAGGGGGAGCGCTCATCTTGCCCATTCCTAAATGGCGCGTGTAGACTGCAATAAATGCTAACCGTTATTCCATCAAGGAATGTCATGGGTAAATTTGCCGATTACGAAACCTATGCCTGCGTTTACGAGAGCGGTTCCTTTACCGCGGCAGCGCGGCGGCTGCACGTGGGGCAGCCGGCAGTCTCAAAAGCGGTGGCGCGGCTGGAACAGCAGCTCGGCACGCGCCTGATGCTGCGCTCGACCCACGGCCTGCAGCCGACGGATGCGGGACAGCAGCTGTATCAACGCACCCGACGTATCCTTAACGAGCTGGCGGAGACCGAAGCGCTGGTGCAGAGCGCTGGCGAGACCCTGAGCGGCCGGCTTCGGGTCGCTTCGGCGGCGGTGTTCGCCCGCATCGTTCCCTTGCCTGATTTGACGGCGTTTATGCGCGCCAATCCGCGGTTGAACGTCGATCTGCTGCTGGATGACGGCAATTTGTCGCTGATTGAAGAGGGCATCGATATTGCCCTGTGTATTGGCGAATTGGAGAATTCCGGCTTTACCGCCCGCAAGCTGGGTGAGGTAAAGCAATGCGTGATCGGCACGCCCGGCTATTTTGCCGCTGCCGGTATGCCGCAGCGGCCGGAAGATCTGTTGCAGCATGAGATGGTGATTTACCATCACCGTGGCGGCGGCGAGCAGTGGCGCTTCAGCCGTGGAGAGGAACAGCGCACGCTGCGGCTGCCAGGGCGCATGCGGGTCAACGCGGCGGAGTGCGTGCGCGAGCTGGTGATGGCGGACTTCGGTGCTACCGTCGCCAGCGAAGGCATGTTTCGCAACGAGCTGCAAAGCGGGGCGGCGATTGCGGCCTTAGCGGACTGGCAACTGCCGCCGCTGGCGCTGTGGGCGGTGTTCCCCGGCGGCCATTTCGTTTCGGCCAAGGCGCGGGCCTTTGCCGATTTTGTCCAAACCGCGTTATGCAGGGAGCCGTGATATGTCGCGCGCACAACGTTTACTCGATCTGATGCAGCTGCTGCGCAGCCACCGTTATCCGGTGGCGGGCCATGCGCTGGCGCAGACGCTGGGCATCAGCATGCGCACGCTGTACCGCGATATCGCCACGCTGCAGCAGCAGGGGGCGGAGATCGCCGGCGAGGCGGGCGTCGGTTATGTGCTGCGCCCCGGCTTCATGCTACCGCCGCTGATGTTCTCGCAGGCGGAGACAGAAGCACTGGTGCTGGGGATGCGCTGGGTCAGCCGCCACGGCGACAGTCAGCTGGCGAGTGCGGCGGGCCAGGCGCTGGCCAAGATCGCTGACGTGCTGCCGCCGGCACTGCGGGAGGAGCTTGAGGCCAACACGCTGTTGATAGCGCCGGTTCAGGCGCCGCCGGTGGCGGATGAGCTGCGGGTGCTGATCCGTGACACCATCCGCCGCGAGCGCAAGCTGCATATCGACTATCTTGACCTGGCGGGGCAGCGCAGCGAACGCCTGTTGTGGCCCTTTGCACTGGGTTTTTTCGACCAGTTCCAGATGTTGGTCGCCTGGTGCGAGCTGCGCCAGGCCTTTCGTCATTTTCGCCTCGATCGCATCCAGGCCGCCACGCCGTTGGAACCGCGCTATCCGCGCGGACGGCGGCGGCTGCTGAAAGAGTGGCGCCTCAGCGAGGGCATTGCGGAGCAATAGCGGCACGCTGCTGCCATAAACTGTCAGTCGCGCGCCTTAGTCTGTGCCTATCGGGAACCGGCCGGTTCCCATCATCCAGAGGACAGACCGATGACCCTTCCCAGCATGACCCTGCTTTACGTCGACAATCCGCTGAACAGTGCCGCCTTTTATCAACGTTTACTGGGACAGGCGCCGGTAGAGCTTTCTCCCGGCTTCGCCCTGTTTGTGCTCAACAACGGCTTCAAGCTGGGGATGTGGGCCAAACAGGGGGTAAAACCCGCTGCCACGTTGACCGGCGGCGGCGGTGAGCTGGGCTTCTTGTGCCAGGATCCGCAAGAGGTCGAAGCGCGCTATAACCAGTGGCGCGAACTCGGGCTGCCTATCGAGCAAACGCCGACCGAGATGGAATTCGGTTACACCTTCGTCGCACGGGATCCGGACGGCCATCGCCTGCGAGTATATGCCCTCAGCGAGTAGCGTCATCGGCATACAGGTGCAAGCGCGGCACCAGCAGCCGCAGCGGTCGGGCGTCGGGTTTGTAACGGTGTTTCACCGCGTCAACGTCGTAGTTGAGCAGCTCGCCAATCTTCGGCACTGCGGCGCCGCTCTCTACCTGACACAGGGCGATCAGCGGCAGCGGGCAGGGGTGCTGCACCTGCTTTTGCTGCTGCTGATACCACACGCGGGCGATAGGTTGTACTTTGACCGGCCGCTTGATTTTCAGCGTCGCGTACTGCGGCAGACGGCTGACATCGTCTATTTCGCGGCTGACCAGGGCGGCCCACTGTTCACGGCTGTGCGGCGGCACCGCGCGGCCGGCTTTCAGGCTTTTCTCCAGCTGCGCCAGGATGTCGTCCCGCTTGACGTTTTTGATGATGTGCTTGTTGGCCCAGCCGAAGCGCACCGAGTCGGGGTTGGTCAGGGCGGTGAGGGTGCGGTAGGCGCTGAGGGTAATCAGCCCGTGCAGATGGGTGTGTACGAACTCGAAACGCTGCTCCGGCGCCAGACCGGAATCGACGGTGATAATCTGCTCCAGTTCGCCCTTCAGGCGGTTGATCAGCGCCAGCTGCGCCTGCAGCGCCTGATACTCCGGTTGCTCCACCGCCAGACAGATAACGCCGGGCAGCCGCACGGCGGCCTTGCTGCTGACATTCTCCCGGTTATGGTGGATGAACAGCCGCTGATAATGCTCCAGCGCCAGATCGCGCGCCGCTTGTCCCACGTGCTGTTCGACCGCGATATGCGAGATAGCCTGATGTTCCTGGCCTTTTTCAACCTCCGGCAGGCTGAACACCCGCGCTGCCAGCAAGCGCAGCGGGGTGATCTGCTGCTGCAATGCGCTCAGCGCCTGCTCTAGCTCGACAAAGCAGGCATTCATTCGGCCAATCACATCGTATCTGCTCATCGTACGCTCCTATTTTAGTTACAACATACTATAGGAGAGTAGCAGGCTGGGGGCAACATCGGCGATGGGGAAATACTCGGCTTAACTGCCCGCCCGGCTTACCAGGGGGAAATAGGGCGGGTAGCAGGGGGAATTCTCTCGCTCGTCTGCCACACATGCGGGTAAGCGTGATTGTCGAAAATAAACCTGGTCTTCTTATGGTTTTGATTCATGGATGAATTTTTTCCCGCTCGTTTATTTTTTGTTTAGTCCATTTCTCGTTTGCCGTTGTCCAATCGCTGGAACAAACAGAATGGCAGGACGCTATGAGCCCTTGGGGTTATCTTTTCTTCTGTCATTAACGGGTGCTTTAACAGGAGGTTTACTGTGGATATTAAACAGAAAGTCAAAAACATGACGCTGGAAGAGAAGATCGGGCAAAAAATCATGCTGGATTTTCGCTACTGGGATCGGAACGGTAGCAGCAATCAGGATATGACCGTTCCCGATGAAGCCATTGGCAAGCTGATCGCCGATAACCACGTGGGCGGGGTGATCCTGTTTACCAATAATCTGAAAGACAAGCAGCAGATCAACACGTTGACGGCTTGGTATGCCGCGATGAAAACGCACGCCGGCATTCGCCTGTTTATTGGCACGGACAACGAGGGCGGTAACGTTTTCCGGTTGCCGCGCGGCGACTACGCCTCATTTCCCGGCAATATGGCGCTGGCGGCGGCGATTGAGGGCGGTGCGGATAAACAGCTCGCCGTTGAACAAGGCAAACTGATGGCCCAGGATATGCGCGCGTTGCATATCAACACCAACTTTGCCCCGGTCGTGGACGTCAACACCAACCCGTTCAACCCGGTGATTAACGTTCGCGCCTTCAGCGATGATAAGAACACCGTGTCCCGCCTGGCCGAGAAAATGGTTGCGGGGATGAAGCAGCAAGGGCTGATCACCGCTTACAAACACTTCCCTGGCCATGGCAGCACCTCCACCGACTCGCATACCGGTTTGCCGCGCGTCGATCGTACGCGGGAAGAGGCGTTTGCCATCGATATCGCGCCTTACAAACAGGCCATTGACCGCTGTGCGGCGCCGGACATGGTCATGACCGCGCATATTCAGTATCCGGCTCTGGACAACCGCCAGATCGACACCCGCAACGGTAATAAAATCACGGTGCCGGCCACCATGTCGCATGAAATTCAGACACAGATTCTGCGCAATGAGTTGGGGTATGCCGGCGTAACGATTTCAGACGCGCTGGATATGGGCGCGATTGCTGAGCACTTCACCCAACAGGGGGCGGCTGAAAACGTCTTTGCCGCCGGGGTGGATATCGCCCTGATGCCTGTCAGCATCGCTTCGCCGGCCCAGGCTAACCTGCTGCCGGACCTGATTCGTTATCTTGCGGAAAGGGTGAAAACGGGGCATCTCAGCGAGGCTGATATCGATGCCTCGGTCGAGCGCATTTTGCGCCTCAAATTACGCCATCACCTGATGGGGCATCGCGAAGCCTCTTGTTCCAGCAGCGTTTCGTCCTCAGCACACAAGCTGGAAAAGCGCATTGCCGATCGCTCCATTACCGTGGTTATCAACCGTCACAGCCTGCTGCCGTTGAAAGACAAAGCGCTGTGCTATTTTATCCTGACCCCGTGGGGTGAGCAGGCCAAAGGCATCGCTAACGTGATGGCACAGGAAGGCTACCAGAACGTCGTTGCCGCGAAGGAAACGGAACTGAGCGATGCTCAGGTCAGGGCGCATATTGCCGATTGCGACGTGTTCCTGCTCGGCACGCTTTCGACCCGCTTTACGCCTGCTGAACAGGATGGGGTCATTACCTCCGCAACCGGAGCGAGTAATGACAGCAGCCCTTATCCGGGCTGGTTGAAATACGCCGCCGAACAGGGGAAAAAGCGCGTTCACCTCTCACTGCGCGCACCTTACGATATTGTGAACTATGCCGCAGACGTGGAGGCGGCCGTCGCCACCTATTCTTACTACGGGTATGACAGCGGCGTGTGGCGCGGTCCCTCGATGATATCTCTGGCACAGGTGCTGACGGGAAAAATCACACCGCACGGAAAACTGCCGGTCAACACCTGGCATGACTACGATGTGGAGACCAACACGGACAAGATCGCATTCCCTCGCGGGACCGGGCTGAGCTGGTAATGGGACAAGTACCGGCGTCGTCAGAAAGGGCGACGCCGGCAGCTTGCTCGCGTTGAGAAAGCGGGCGGTTTCTTGCTCTGCACGAAACGACATGGGATAACCGTCACTCACGGAAGGAGAATATTTATGCCGACAGGCGCAACAAAACTAGGCGGATGGCTGTTGATGGCCGCCATGCTGGGCGTGAGCGGATGCGCCAAGCCCCCCGAACCGGAGAAACCTGCACAGCCGACACCGCCGGTTACACCGATGCGGGGCATCTGGCTGGCCACGGTCATTGGCTTGGACTGGCCGCCGGCGGCCTCCCTGAAAGCGGAAACGGCGCAAGAGCGGGTGCGCCTGCAGCAGCAGGGGCTGACGGATGCGCTGGACGACATGGTGAAAACCGGGATTAACACGGTGTATTTTCAGGTTAAACCGGACGGAACGGCCCTGTGGCGTTCTGAGATCTTGCCTTGGTCTGAGGTCTTGACCGGCACCGTGGGCCAGGATCCGGGTTATGATCCGCTGGCCTTTATGCTGCAAGAAGCGCACCGGCGCGGCATCAAAGTGCATGCCTGGCTGAACCCTTATCGGGTTTCCATGAATACCCGACAGCAAACGATTGATGCACTTAATCAGACGTTGCAGTCCCCACCGGCCAGCGTCTATGCGCTGCATCCTGACTGGATCCGCACGGCCAACGACCGCTTCGTGCTCGATCCTGGCTTACCCGACGTGCGCAACTGGATCACTGGCGTGGTGGCTGAAATAGTCAAAAACTATGATGTCGATGGCATTCAATTTGACGATTATTTCTATTACGAAACGCCGCAATCGCCGCTGGATGATGGGAAGACGTATCGCGCCTACGGCAAAGGGTTTGCAGACAAAGCCGCCTGGCGCAGGGACAACACGCTGCAATTGATAAAACAGGTTTCAGCCACCGTCAAAGCGTTGAAACCCGCGGTTGCGTTTGGCGTCAGCCCGGCGGGCGTATGGCGAAACAAAGCGGACGATCCTGCCGGCTCGGCGACGCGGGCAGGGGCGCCATCGTACGATACGGCCTATGCCGATACGCGCCAGTGGGTAAAACTGGGGCTGCTCGACTATATCGCACCACAGCTGTATTGGCCTTTTGATCGTGAAATTGTCCGCTACGACGTGCTGGCCAACTGGTGGGCCGAGGTGGTGAAAGGCACGCCGGTTCGGCTCTATGCCGGGGTGGCGCTGTATAAAGTGGGCACGCCATCGGCCAGCGAGCCGGCCTGGACCGTCGATGGCGGCGTTCCCGAGCTGAAAAGGCAGTTGGATCTCAACGAGAGCCTGCCGGGGATGGGGGGAACCATCCTGTTCCGGCAACGCTATCTGACCGAGCCGCAAACGGATAAGGCCATGGAGTACCTGCGCACCCGCTGGAAAACCGGTCAATAATCACAGGCACTGGCAGGACGAGCCGCGGCAAATCGCCGCGGCTTTTTCTTTTCAAAGACGAGCGGCTTCCGGCAGGCGTTTCAGGTAATGCACCACCAGCAGCGCCAGCAACAGCATCAGGCTGATAAACGCCGCTACGCCATTCCAGCCGAAGCTGTGCCAGAACACGCCGCCGAGGGTGCCGGCCACGCTGGAGCCGACGTAATAGCAGAACAGATACAGCGACGACGCCTGGCCTTTGGCGCGGCGCGCACGGCGGCCAATCCAGCTGCTGGCCACCGAGTGGGCGGCGAAGAAACCGGCGGTGAACAGCATCATGCCGATAAAGATCGCCGGCACCTGCGGCAGCGCGGTAATCAGGATCCCGATCAGCATAATCACGATTGACGCCAGCAGCACCGGGCCACGTCCGAAGCGCGAGGTGAGCGCGCCGGCCTTGGGCGAGCTGTAGGAACCGGTGAGGTACACCACCGACAGCAGGCCGACAATCGCCTGGCTCAGGTGGTAAGGATCCGCCAGCAGGCGATAGCCGATATAGTTGAACAGGGTGACGAAGCTGCCCATCAGCAGGAAACCTTCCGCGAACAGCAGCGGCAGGCCCTTATCGTGCCAATGCAGCTTGAAGTTGATCAGCAGGGTGCGCGGGCGCAGCGAGCTGGCGCGAAAATGCCGCGAGGCAGGCAGGATACGCCAGAACATGCAGGCGGCGGCGAGGGCGAACAGGCCGATGACCCCGAGCGATACGCGCCAGGAGAAGAAGTCGGTCAATACCCCGGTCACCAGGCGGCCGCTCATGCCGCCGATCGAGTTGCCGCTGATGTATAGCCCCATCGAGAAGGCGACGAAGCTGGGATGGATCTCTTCGCTGAGATAGGTCATGCCGACCGCCGCCACGCCGCTCAGCGACAGGCCGATCAGCGCGCGCATCAGCAAAATGCCGTGCCAACTGGTCATAAAGGCGCAGATCAGCGTGCAGACCGCCGCCAGCAGCAGCGCTACCACCATCACCGATTTACGGCCGATGGCGTCTGACAGCGGCCCGGTGAACATCAGGCCGATCGCCAGCAGGCCGGTAGAGACCGAAAGCGACAGGCTGCTTTCCGCCGGCGATACGCCGAAGTCTTGCGACAGCACCGGCAGGATCGGCTGCACGCAGTAGAGCAGCGCGAAGGTTGCCAGCCCGGCGGAAAACAGCGCCAGCGTTACGCGCATAAACTGCGGCGTGCCGCGTTCGATATAGGGGAGTTTGTTGTTGAGGGTGGAGCGTTTTACTTTTGGCGCAGCGGCCGCGTCATCGTTGGCGGCCAGCGTCGACGGCATCACGGCCGCAGAACGCACAGGGGTTGTCACAGCGTTTCCTTACCGAACTTCGGGGAGATAAACAGACACTTTGCAGATAACAAAATGATAGGGAGTGGCGAATTTTTTGTCTAATATATTAATAATTCAAATTAAGACGTTTTAAATATGAATATCGAGCTGAGACACCTGCGTTACTTTATTGCCGTGGCGGAAGAGCTGCATTTTGGCCGTGCCGCCGAGCGGTTGCGGATCTCCCAGCCACCGCTCAGCCAGCAAATCCAGGCGCTGGAAGAGATGGTCGGCGCGCGGCTGCTGGCGCGCAACAACCGCAACGTCAGTTTGACCCAGGCCGGGGAAATGTTCCTCAAAGAAGCCTACCAGGTGCTCGATCAGGTCGGGCGCGCGGCGGAAAAGGCGGCGCGTCTGGATCGTGGCGAACTGGGGGAAATGACCATCGGCTTTACCTCTTCCGCGCCCTTTATCGGCGTGGTGGCGCGCAGCCTGCGCACCTTTCGTCAGCAGTCCCCGCAGGTGCATATCAAAATGCGCGAAATCAACACCAAACAGCAGATCGAACCGCTGCTGAACGGTGAGCTGGATCTGGGGGTGATGCGCAACACGCGGCTGCCGGAAGCGCTGCACTATCAGCTGTTGCTGCGCGAACCGCTGGTGGCGGTGGTGCCGGAGGGGCATCCGCTGGCGGAAACGCCCGGCGGCGCGCTGCGTTTTCAACACCTGGCGCAGGAGCCGTTCGTGTTCTTCTCGCGCGAAGTGGGCACCGCGCTGTATGACGAAATCCTGCTGCTGCTCAGCAAGGCCGGCATTACTCCCTATATCACCCAGGAAGTGGGGGAAGCGATGACCATCATCGGGCTGGTCTCCGCCGGGTTGGGGGTGTCGATTTTGCCAGCGTCATTCGCCCGAGTGCGGGTGGACGGCGTGCGCTATTTGCCGCTGGCGGAGCCGGACGCCACCACCGAAGTTTGGCTGGTTCATCACCGCCGCCGGCCGCTGACCGCCGCGGCGCAGGCGCTGATGGCGTTGATGCTGAAATGACGTTGAGGTTGGGCAAATAAAAATCAATTCGCGCTGAAATTGCGAGGAATTTGTGCAGCAAATCACATAACGAATCAAATAGTTGACGCTGTATGACAAAAGCCCCACCATAACCCCTAGTCTTTATTTAGAAGCGCGAAAAATAGTAGGAGCCGGTTTGTGATTGCGGTTGGGCAGCCTGGGCATATCGATCAAATCAAGCAGACCAATGCGGGGGCGGTTTATCGGCTAATCGATCAGCTGGGCCCGATTTCGCGTATCGAACTGTCAAAACGCGCACAGCTGGCGCCCGCCAGCATCACCAAGATCGTGCGCGAACTGCTGGAAGCCCATCTGGTCAAGGAAACCGAGTACCAGGAAATCGGCAGCCGGGGCCGCCCGGCGGTGGGGCTGGTGCTGGACACCGAGGCTTGGCATTACCTTTCCGCCCGTATCAGCCGCGGCAGCATCACGCTGGCGCTGCGCGATCTCAGCAGCAAACTGGTGGTGGAAGAGTTGCTGCCGCTGGCGGCCGAACACCCTGAACCGCTGCTGAAACGCATCCTGACCGAAGTCGACCAATTCTTTATCCGCCACCAAAGCAAGCTGGAGCGACTGACGGCGATCGCCATCACGCTGCCGGGCATGATCGACGTGCAGTCCGGCGTGGTGCACCGCATGCCGTTTTACGACGTGCTGGAGATGCCGCTCGGCCCGGCGCTGGAAACCCGCACCGGCCTGCCGGTTTACCTGCAGCATGACATCAGCGCCTGGACCATGGCCGAGGCGCTGTATGGCGCCTCGCGCGGTAGCCAGAACGTGATTCAGGTGGTGATCGACCACAACGTCGGCGCCGGGGTGATCACCGGCGGCCACGTGCTGCACGCCGGCAGCCACAGCGTGGTGGAGATCGGCCACACCCAGGTCGATCCGTACGGCAAACGCTGCTATTGCGGCAACCACGGCTGCCTTGAAACCGTAGCCAGCATCGAGAACATCCTGGAGATCGCCCAGCAGCGGCTGAGCGGTTCGATGAGCTCCAGCCTGCACGGCGCGCCGCTGACCGTTGAATCGCTGTGCGACGCCGCGCTGGCGGGCGATCAGCTGGCGCGGGACATCATTCTCGGCGTCGGCCACAGCGTGGGGCGCATTCTGGCGATCATGGTCAACCTGTTCAATCCGGAGAAGATCCTGGTGGGCTCGCCGCTCAACCGCGCGGCGGAGATCCTGCACCCGGCCATCGCGTCCTGCATTCGCCAGCAGGCGCTGCCGGCCTACAGCGAGCAGGTCAAGGTCGAATCCACGCAGTTCTTCAATAAGGGCACCATGCCCGGCGCCGCGCTGGTGAAAGAGGCGCTGTACAACGGTTCGCTGCTGGTGCAATTGCTGCAAGGCTAACATCAGAACTTCTTATTAATCCCGCAAAAGATTGAGCTACCTCAAGCCCCTACGTGGCAGCATCCCCTAGAATTTTTCCGAAAGACTTCTTCGCCGCCGATGCGGCGACACATTGTTAACGGGGCATTCTGGGGCATTTTATTCATGTTGAAGCGTTTATTTGTGACAGGCACGGATACCGACGTCGGTAAAACCGTGGTTTCCCGCGGGTTGATGCAGGCGCTGGCCGCCGAAGGCCGTTCAGTGGCCGGCTACAAGCCGATCGCCGCGCGCTGCCAGGAAACCAGCGAGGGCATCCGCAATAAAGACGCTTTGGTGTTGCAGGCATCTTCAACCTTGCCGCTGTCCTACGAGGAGATCAACCCCATCACTTGTCTGGATGAGGTGTTTCACGCGCATGCGACCGAGGATATCAACTATGGCCTGATGAGCAGCGGCCTGCGGGATCTGTCCGCCAAAGCCGATACGGTGGTGGTGGAGGGCAGCGGCGGCTGGCGCGTGCTGATGAACGATCTGCGCCCGTACGCCGAATGGGTGGTGCAGGAGCAACTGCCGGTGGTGCTGGTGGTGGGCATCAAGCTGGGCTGCGTCAGCCACGCGCTGCTGACCGCGCAGTCGATCATCAACGACGGCCTGCCGCTGCTGGGCTGGGTGGCCAACCGCATCAATCCGGGGTTGGCGCACTACGCCGAAACCATCACGGCGCTGCAGCAGCGCATTTCCGCGCCGCTGCTGGGTGAAATTCCGTATCTGCCGCGCGCGGAGCAGCGCGAACTGGCGCACTACCTCGATATTTCCACGTTGCTGTAGCCCATTCAGGCACAGAACGTCGCCAACAATCGGGCGGCGATCAGCAGGCCCAGCCCATACACCGTGTGGGTGAGCAGGCTGAGGAGCCGCGCTCTGCGCGGATTGGCGGTTTTCGCCGCCGCCACGCCAAAGCCCAGCGCGGGCTGCATCACCAGAAACGGCGCCGCCAGGCTTAGCCAGCCGCTCAACAGCGCGATGCGCGGTTCCGGCGCCGCATACCACTCGATGCCCGCCAAACCGAGCGGGATAAAGGCGAACGCCAAGCCGATGGCGTAGTGCAGTATCCAGCCGATTTTTCTCTCACCCTGGCGCGGCGGCGCCGTGACGATGGTGGCGTGAAACCAGCGGCCGTCGAACATGCCGAGAAACCAGCGGCCCACCAGCGCGTAATCGAGGGAAGGGATGCCGAAGCGCCGCTTCAGCAGCAACGCCCACAAATCCATGCAGAGGGTGGCGCCGGCGCCGGTTAACAGGATGCGCACTAACATATCGGGGGTCATACGGGTGTCCTTAACTCAGTGACGTGATAATGTGCGCACAGTGTGCAACTTAAAGTCGGCTTCAAGTCAATGGCAAAAGAACTGGATATCGGCGCGGTGGCGCGCCTGAGCGGAGTCGCGCCTTCTGCGCTGCGGCATTACGAGAAAAAGGGGCTGATTGCGTCGATAGGCCGCCACGGTTTGCGCCGTCAATACGCCGCCGGGGTGCTCGATCAACTGCGGCTGATTGCGCTCGCGCGCCTGGCCGGCTTTACGTTGGATGAGATGAGTGCCTTGTTTGACGAACGGGGCCAAATCGCGATCGATCGCGGGCTGCTGGCGGCGCGGGCGGATGAGCTTGATCGCCATATCCAGCGCCTGATGCAGGTGCGCGACGGGCTGCGGCACATGGTCGATTGTCCTGAACCCGAGCACCTGCAGTGCCCGCAGTTCAGGAAAATATTGCAGCAGGGTGAGTTCTAAGCCTCGCGTTTGGGCGGCGGCGCCGTGTGGTACACCGACACCGGCCGCAGGCCGCGCGACACGGTGGTGGCGATCACGCAGGCCAGCAGAATGCCGGGCAGCAGCGCGTATTCGCCGGTCATTTCAAACACCATCAGCGCCGCCATGATCGGCGCATGGGTGGTGGCGGCCAGCAGGGTAGCCATGCCGGTCAGCGCCAGCAGCAGCGGCACCGCCGCATCCATGCCCGGCCACAGGCCAAACAGCTGACCGATGATCGAGCCGAGCGCGGCGCCGACGAACAGCGTCGGGGTGAAGACCCCGCCGGGTGCGCCCGACCCGCTGCTGGCAAGGATTGCCAACAGTTTACATACCAGGATCGCCCCCAGCAGCAACACCCCCGGTGGCGCAATCAGCAGCGCCTGTACCACGCTGTAACCGTTGCCCCACACCTGTGGGAACAGCAGCGAAAGCAGCCCGACGATCAGGCCGCCCAACGCCAGCTGCAACGGCGGCTTCAACCGCAGCGATCGGAACGCGCGGCCGGTGGCGGTCATCAGCCATAAAAACAGCGGCCCGCCGGCGCCGGCCACCACGCCGACCAGCGCCATCAGCAGGTATTGTGTCGGCAGAGGGGCGGATAGCGGCGTCACCAGGTAGAGCGGCGCCTGGCCGCCGTTGAGCAGGTTGGTCATCAGCAGGGCGCTCACTGCGGCGATCACCACCGGGCCGAGCGAGGCCAGCATCAGGGTGCCGAACAGGATCTCGGCGATAAACAGGCTGCCCGCCAGCGGCGCATGATAGGCGCTGGCCATCCCGGCGGCGGCAGCGCAGGCCACCCACAGTTTCCATTCTTTCTCGTGCGTAAAGCGCTGGGCAAACAACGAGCCCACCAGCGCCGCAAGCAGGATCATCGCGCCTTCGCGGCCGATGGCGCTGCCGCTCGACACCACCAGCAGCGACGCCAGACACTTCACCAGACTGGCGCCGGTATCCAGCTTGCCGTTGCCGGTCTCAATCGCTTCCATATAGTCGGTGGGCGCCGCCGGACGCTGGTGACGGTAGCGCTGGTGAATATACAGCAGCAGGCCCGCCGCCAGACCGCCCAGCGCGGGCGTCAGGGCACGTCGCCAGCCGGGCAGCGCGGCGGCGGCGGCCACCAGGCTGCCGTCGGCATTGCCGAGCAGCAGCCACTCGAGGCCAATCATCGAACGGTGGAACAGCCACACCGCCAGGGCGGCGGCGACGCCGATAAACACGGCGATAAGCAGGCTGCGCAGCAGGGCGCGATAGTGGTGCAGGTGGACCAATCTTTTCATGCGTGGGCGGCGTCGTGAGAAAAATCAAAGGGTCATCAGCGCATTGTGCTTGGCGCTCCGGCCGATGACCAGTGAATCTTTAGCAAACTGCGGCATAGGCGGGGCGGCGAGCGCCCCGGCGGGGGTTATTGCGGCGTCAACACCCGGCGCGTGCGGCCGGAGCTGAGGTAGTCGGCGATATAATCCTGCGAGATTTCGCCGCTGTAGCGGCCGTCTTCATCGACGATCGGCATCCAGGAGGTGTTGTGCTCGTACAGTTTCGACAGCACCACGCGCAGGTTCTCCTCCGCACGGGCGGTGACGCGGAAACGGTGCAGGCTGTCGGCGCAGACCCCGGGCGCGCCGCGCGCCTCACGGCGTTTGACGTATCCCAACGGTTTGCCGTCGGCATCCACCACCGTCACCGAGCGGGCGTCGATATCGTCCATCAGACCGAACGCCTCCACTAGCGGCGTCTCCCGGCGCACCGTCACCGTTTCCTGTTGATCGGCCACGTCGCCGGCCTGCACCAACAGCAGGCGCTTCAGCGTGCGATCCTGGCCGACAAAGGACGCGACGAAGTCGTTCGCCGGGCGCGCCAGCAGCTCATCGGCGCTGGCGTTCTGCACGATTTTGCCCTGGCGGAACACCGCGATGCGATCGCCGAGCTTCAGCGCTTCGTCGATGTCGTGGCTGACCAGCATCACGGTCTTTTTCAGCTGGCGCTGCATGTCGAGAAACTCGTTCTGGATGGTTTCGCGGTTGATCGGGTCTACCGCGCCGAAGGGCTCATCCATCAGCAGCACCGGCGGATCGGCGGCCAGCGCGCGGATCACGCCGATGCGCTGTTGCTGCCCGCCGGACATCTCTTTCGGGTAGCGGTGCAAAAAGCGCTTGGGATCCAGCGCCACCATGCTCATCAGCTCCTCGGCGCGATCGTGGCAGCGTTTTTTGTCCCAACCCAGCATGCGCGGCACTACGGTGATGTTCTCCTCGATGGTCATGTTGGGGAACAGACCGATCTGCTGGATGACGTAGCCGATTTTGCGGCGCAGGCTGACGGTATCCAGCGCGCTGGTGTCCTCGCCGTTGATCAGAATGGTGCCGCCGGTGGGTTCGATCAGGCGGTTGATCATCTTCAGCGTGGTGGTTTTGCCGCAGCCGGAAGGGCCGAGCAGCACGCAGATTTCACCTTCCGGCACGTCCAGATTGATGTTGTCGACGGCGTTGAACGGTGTGCCGTTCTTCTGCATGAACTGTTTGGTCAGATTTTCCAATTTAATCATGAGCGGATCCCCTTGGGCGTTAGCGCAATTTGCAAGCGGTGCAATAACCAATCGAGAACGATCGCCAGCAGGCTGATCATCACGGCGCCGGTAATCAACTGGCGGATGTCGCTGCTGCTGATGCCGTTGAGCAGCAGCAGGCCAAGGCCGCCGGCGCCGATCACTGCGGCTATCGCCATCACGCCGATATTCATCACCACGGCGGTGCGAATGCCGCCGAAAATCACCGGCAGTGCCACCGGGATCTCTACCCAGCGCAGGCGTTGCCAGAACGTCATGCCGATGCCGCGGCCGGCTTCGCGCAGCCCGCCGGGCAGGTTGTCGAGCGCGGTGTGGGTATTGCGCACGATCGGCAGCAGCGAGTAGAGGAACACCGCGGTGATCGCCGGTACGTAGCCAATGCCGTGGCCGATTAAGGAAAACAGCGGGATCATCAGCCCGAACAGGGCGATGGAGGGCACGGTCAGCACCAGCGTGGCCAGGCTCAGCACCGGCGTCGCCAACCATTTGTGGCGGACAATCAGCACGCCGAGCGGCACGCCGATCAGGATCGCCAGGCCGACGGCGACGCCGACCAGCAGCAGGTGTTCCAGCGTCAATCCGGCGATATAGGCCCAGTTTTGCCAGGCGTAAAGTAAGGTATTCATCATGTCTCCTAAATCAGGCCGCGCTGCTTGAGGAACGCGTCGGCGACCTGTTGCGGCGTCTGGTAGTCGATATCTACCTTGGCGTTAAGCTCGGTGATGACCTGGTTATTGAACTGTTTCGACAGCGTGTTCAGCGCCGCTTCCAGCCCCGGCGTGTTTTGCAACACGTCGGCGCGCACCACCGGCGTGACCGCATAACTCGGGAAATAGCCTTTGTCGTCTTCCAGCACCTGCAGATCGAACCCTTTCACCCGACCGTCGGTGGTGTACACCAGCCCGGCGTCGACGAAGCCGTCGCGAATGGCGTTGTAGACCAGGCCGGGGTCCATCTGGCGGATTTGCGGGCGATCGAGCGGCATGTCGTACAGCGCCTGCATCGGCTTCAGGCCGTCCGAGCGGCCGGCAAACTCCAGGTCCAGCCCCAGCAGCCAGTTGTGTTTCGGGTCGGTTTTACGCACCTGTTCCACTTTGGCCACCAGCTGCGACATCGTGCGAATCTGCTCTTTTTCCGCGCGCTGGCGCTGCATGGCGAAGGCGTAAGTGTTGTTCATGTCCGCCGGCTGCAGCCACACCAGGCCTAGCTTGGCGTCGAGTTTTTTCACCGTGTCGTAAGTTTCCTGCGGCGTCATGCGCTTATTGATGTGGTTAAAGATGATCAGCGAGGTGCCGGTGTATTCCCAGGTCATGTCGATCTGTTTGTTGATCATCGCGTTGCGGGTGATCACCGTGGCCAGATTGGTCTTGGGTTCGACCTGAAAACCTTTGGCCCGCAGGTATTGCACGGTGATCGCCGACAGAATGCGCTGTTCGGTAAAGTTCTTGCTCGCCAGCGTGAGCGGGGCGGCCCAGACGGCCGCGCCGGTCATCAGCAAGGAGAACAGCAGCGCGTGGCGGAGGCGTTGTAACCATCGAGTCATCGCGTTTCTCCCATCAGGATGCGGTGTGCGGGCTGAGCCGGCGGCCGAGACCGGCCAGCGCCAGATCCAGCAGCAGGGCGATCAGCGCAGTGGCGGCGGCGCCGAGGATCAGCGTCGGGAAGTCGTTCAGGTAGATGCCGGGGAAGATCAGCTCGCCGTAGCTGCTGGCACCGATTAAAAACGCCAGCGGCGCGGTGCCGACGTTAATCGCCATCGCGATGCGCACCCCGGCGAAGATCACCGGTAGCGCGTTAGGGAGTTCGACCTGGCGCAGCCGCTGCCCGGCGGTCATGCCAATACCGTTGGCGGCCTCGACCAGCGCCGGCGGCACCGAACGCAGGCCGGCATAGGTATTGCGCACGATGGGCAGCAGCGAGGCGAGGAACAGTGCCACCACCGCCGGCCGATCGCCGATGCCGATGATTACCATCGCCAGCGCCAGCACCGCCAGCGGCGGCAGGGTGTTGCCGACGTTGAAGATCTGCATCACGTGTTCCGCCCAGCGGCGGGCAAAGGGGCGGCTCAGCAGGATGCCGCTGGGAATGCCGACCAGCAGCGACAGCAGCATGGAGCAGGCCACCAGGAACATGTGTTGCTGGCCGAGATAGATCAAATCTTCCCGGCGCGACTTGAGGGTGTCCCAACCGATGCCGTAAACCA
The DNA here is from genome assembly GCF_052168655.1 of Serratia sp. CY47280. Classification (NCBI taxonomy): domain Bacteria; kingdom Pseudomonadati; phylum Pseudomonadota; class Gammaproteobacteria; order Enterobacterales; family Yersiniaceae; genus Serratia; species Serratia sp. CY47280. The sequence goes on from NZ_JBJNMG010000001.1 coordinate 442,227, forward strand.
GCAGCGCGATGACGGCGATAAACAGCAGGCTCCCGAGGAGCAGGCGCCGGTATGGCGCTGACTTGTGCATGATGTTGCGTCCTCCGTTGCGCGGAGCGGCCGACGAGACGGCGCATTCCGCTCTGATTGTTACCCACGGCCCGGCGGGCGTGGCGGTACAAAACGGGCGTTTCGCATGAGGTTAGCGACATTGAGCGAAGGGTGCGTTCGGCACAGCGTGCTGAACGTAGGCTCAATACGTGAGTTAATCAGCATAAGATACTGATATTTAAACCCGAGAAAGCACGAAGCCCAAAGGCGTCGGCTAGGGAAGGTATAGCACCCTGTCGTTGGTCGTGCCAAGTTTTATGAACAAAATCAGGTGATTGAGTTTACGCCGATCTGCGCCTCAGCCCGCGTCAGCGCTGGGATGCATGGAAAGTGAAAAAAATCCGCCGCATAACGTTACGCTGTAACAATGAGTCCAAATGGTGCGATTCGCCGCCGGCAAAGACAGGATGTGAGGGCGGATAGACTCGGCGCAGGCGCTTGCTGATATACTCAGAGAAAATAAAAACGCCAGGAAAGCTGCATAACGCCATGACAAATAACGTTTCACCCGCACCCATCGCTCACCGCCCGCTGATTCTGATCGCCTGCATGCTGGCGATGTTCATGTCGGCGATCGAAGCCACCATCGTCGCCACCGCCATGCCGACCATCATCGGCGATCTCGGCGGCTTCTCGCTGCTGGGCTGGGTGTTCGCGGTCTATTTGCTGGCGCAGGCGATCACCATCCCCATCTACGGGCGGCTGGCGGATCTCTACGGCCGCAAGCGGGTGTTCTTCTTCGGCGCCACGCTGTTTCTGCTGGGATCGGTGCTGTGCGGCTTCGCCCCCGACATGTATTGGCTGATCGGCTTTCGTCTGCTGCAGGGGTTGGGCGCCGGCGCCATCATGCCGATCGCGTCCACCATCATCGGCGACATCTACAGCGCCACCGAGCGGCCGAAGGTGATGGGCTACCTGTCGAGCGTATGGGGCGTGTCGGCGATCATCGGCCCGCTGTTGGGGGCGTTTATCGTCCAGCATCTGCCGTGGGCGCTGGTGTTCTGGGTTAACCTGCCGATCGGCCTGCTGGCGATGTTCTTCCTCTGGCGCTATCTGCCGGCGCATCAGCAGCTGCGGCGGCACGCGCTGGATCTGGCGGGCACCGCCTGGCTGACGCTGTTCGTTTCGGCGCTGCTGCTGGCGCTGTTGCAGATGGAAAGTCTGGGATGGTGGGTGGCGCCGCTGTTTGCGCTGGCGGCGGCGTCGCTGGCGCTGCTTGTCCGCCAGGAGCGGCGTGCGGTCGAACCGTTGTTCCCGCTGGCGCTGTGGCAAAGCCGGGTGATCGTCGCCGGCAACATCGGCGGGCTGGTGATCGGTGCGGCGATGATGGGCATCAGCGCTTTCCTGCCCACCTTCATTCAGGGCGTGATGGGCGGCTCGCCGCTGGAGGCGGGCACCACGCTGGCCCTGATGTCGATCGGTTGGCCGCTGGCCAGCACGCTGAGCGGCCGTTTGATGCTGATGACCTCGTATCGCGCCACGGCGCTGCTGGGGGCGCTGCTGTTGGTGGCGGGCGGCCTGATATTGCTGCTGTTGCAGCCGGCGGGCGGCCTGCTGTGGGGCCGGGTGGCGGCGTTTATGGTCGGTGCCGGCATGGGGCTGTGCAACACCACATTTTTAGTGTCGGTGCAGAACGCGGCCCATTACAGCATTCGCGGCATCGCCACCGCCTGTACGGTGTTTACCCGCATGGTGGGGTCGGCCATCGGCACCGCGATTCTGGGCGCCACGCTGAACCTCAACCTGCAATGGCGTCTGCCGGAGATTGACGATCCGGTGCAGCGGCTGATGGAGCCGGCGGTGCGGCAGAGCATGGGGGGCGAGGCGCTGGCGCAGTTGACCCAGCAGGTGGCGGCTTCGCTGCATTGGGTATTTCTGGTGTCGGCGCTGGTGTCGTTGCTGGCGCTGGCGGCGGCGATGCTGATCCCGGCGCGTTGTCGGCCGCAGGGCGAAGAAGAAGAGGCGGAGCAGGCGTAAGGGATAAGGAAAGGGCGCTGCTGCAGAGCGCCCGGGATAGCCGGTGTGGCTTACTGCGTGTTGGAGGTATCCTGGCTGGTGCCGGTCTGCGCCGCGTCACCGCGATCGTCGCCGTTGTTCAGGCGGGTATAGACGATCTTCTGGGTGTCGTTTTCGCAGTGGCCGACCACCTGGCCACCCGCTTGATCGGCCTGATCGTTGGGCACGATCTCCAGTTTGAAGCCGGACTCCGGTACGCCGTTATTGACGATTTTTTGCGAAATGTCCGCTTTCACGCTTTCGCAGGAGGCCAGTGCCGCCAGCGGGGCGCCGGCCAGCAACACAGCGGTTAATATCAGCGTTTTTTTCATCACGTCATCCTTTTAGACAATGGACTTCCTGTAACAGGATAGCAGCAACGGCGACCGGGTTTCACGCTTGCCCGCCCGCCGCAGGCGGATTAAGGATTAATCCGACGGCCGGTCTGGCGATCCAGGCATTTACGGGTGTCCGGTTCCCAGTAGGCGTTGACGTTGTTGCTGTCGTTGCAACGGTCTTCGTCATCCGCGGCGCGATCGGCCTTGTCGAACTCTTTCTCGACGCGAGTGTTAACCTTGTGGCGCAGGGTTTTGGTATCATTCCACTGCTCTTTGCTCTGGCGCGCTTCTTCGGTGCTCATCGCGCCGCTGCCTTTGCCATCGACGGTGACGCAGGTGCTGCCCTGAGTGCAGGTGGCGGCCAGCGCCGGCGCCTGCCAGGCGCCCATAACGGCCAGCATGGCGACCGGCAGCATCCCGCGCAGCAGTCGTTGGGTCGAAAATGTTTTCATCGTTTCATCCTTATGAGTGAGTGCGCCTGATGATGGCGGCACTGGCGTTACCTCGCCCGCAGGCGTGGTGACAAATATACCACTGCGTTCCTGGAATTCACCAGCCAAGCGCCGATTCGTTTACTTTATCGAGAGAAAACTGCGACCGATGTTAAAAACCACGCTGTTGTTTTTCGCCACTGCGCTCGCCGAAATTATCGGCTGTTTCCTGCCTTACCTGTGGCTCAAGAAGCAGGGCAGCGCCTGGCTGCTGCTGCCGGCGGCATTAAGCCTGATGCTGTTTGTCTGGCTGTTGACACTGCATCCGGCGGCCAGCGGGCGAGTCTACGCGGCCTATGGCGGCGTGTATGTGGCGACGGCGCTGCTGTGGCTGCGGGTGGTGGATGGGGTGAAGCTGTCTGCGCTGGACTGGGTGGGCGCCGGGGTGGCGCTGGTGGGCATGCTGATCATCGTTTCCGGCTGGCGCGCGGCCTGAGGAAACAGGGCGGGAGTCGCCTCCCGCCGCCAGGGATCAGGCGCCGCGGTGGATGTTCAGCCCGGCGAAGGACTGGCTGACCGGCATCATTTCCAGCGTGTTGATGTTGACGCGCGCCGGCAACGTGGCGACCCAGAACACCGACTCGGCGATGTCTTCCGGCGTCAGCGCATCGGCGCCTTCGTAGGTTTTATTGACCTTGCCGTCATCGCCCTTGAAGCGCACGTTGGAAAACTCGGTGCCGCCCACCAGGCCCGGCTCGATATCGGTCACGCGGATGCGCGTGCCGTGCAGATCGGCACGCAGGCCCAGGCTGAACTGTTTGACGAACGCCTTGGTGGCGCCGTACACGTTGCCGCCGGCGTAAGGCCAGTTGGCGGCGGTGGAGCCGATGTTGATCACGTGGCCGACGTTGCGTTCGACCATGGCCGGCAGCAGCGCGCGCGTCATGTTCACCAGCCCTTTGGCGTTGGTGTCAATCATGGTTTCCCAGTCATCGGCGTTGGCCTTGTGCGCCGGCTCCAGCCCCAGCGCCAGCCCGGCGTTGTTCACCAGCACGTCGATCTGACGCAGCTCGGCCGGCAGTGCTTCGATCGCCTGTTGAATGGCGGCGCGGTTGCGCACGTCGAGCCGCACGATGTGCAGCGCTTGCCCTAATTCGTCCTGCAGCTCTTCGAGACGCTCAAGGCGGCGCCCGGCGGCGATCACCTGGTGGCCTTCACGGATAAAACGGCGCGCAATGGCTTCGCCGAAACCGGAGGTGGCGCCGGTAACAAAAATAATCATGTTGCTGTTCCTCAACTGTTTTTACCCTACATACCTCTATCATTAGCACAAAGCCGCAGGCAGTGGCAGCGGTTATCACGGCGGAAAGCAAAAAAGGTCACACCGGGCCGGCGGCCCGATGCTGATTAGCGCTGAGGCGGCAGGTGGTACACCACGGCGTCATACTTGACGCGTTCGCAACGGCCGGCCAGCACGCCGCCCAGCGACTCGACGAGGCGGCGGCTGGCGGTATTCTGTTCGGCCACCGGGTAGATAAGGTGCTGCGGCTGAAAGCGTTCGCTGACCCAGCGCGCGATGCTCTCAACGATTTCGCGGCCGTAACCCTGGCCATGTAGGCTCTCTTTGACCCAGATGCCCAGCTCCGGGGTGTGGCTGCGCAGGTTGTGTGCGCCGCCGACGCCGACGAACTCTCGGTCTTCGCGCCGGCGGGCGACGAAGATCACTTCTTCGCCTTCGCGCATCAGCGGCAGCCAGCCTTGCCAGACGTTGGCGAAATCTTCCGGTGACGCTTCCGGCTCAAAGGTCATAAAGCGCGTCAGAGTGGGGGTGATCGCCTGGTAAACATCGTCGGCGTCTGCTGCGGTAAAGGGGGCAATCAACAAACGGTCGGTGTCCACGCGGCACTGAGAAAGGTCATTATGATTCATCTTATTCCCTCGCTTTTCAGGCCAGAACGGCAAAAAATCCGCGCCCATAAATCGGGGCGGATCGTCGATACTACGCGTATTGGCGTCAGAAGCGACTTATTTTTCGCCGTTGCGGCGGCGCGGAGGAGTGGTTTTATGTGACATCGTCACGTTGATGGGAAAGGCGGCGGGCACGGTTAACCGCGCCCGCCGCTGAAGATCAGAACTTCACCGAACCTTGCAGATAGATCGTGCGCGGCTGGCCGATGTACAGACCTTTGTTGTTGTCGTCATAGGCGCGGGTGAAATACTCGTGGTTGAACAGGTTTTTCACCCCGACGCCCAGATTCAGACCGGCCATTTCCGGGCCGAAATCATAGGCGGCGCGCACGCCCCACAGCATATAGCCGGGAATGCGGCCGGTGCTGCCGTCGGCGCTTTCCGCCACGGTGTTGGCGTTGTCGGCGAACTGGCTGGACTGGAACTCGCCGTTAAGATTAAACGCCCAGTTGCCCGGCGTGTAGTCCAGCCCCAGCGTGCCTTTATGCTTCGGCGAGAACGGCACCTGGTTGCCCTTGTAGCCGCCGTCTTCGCGGATGGTGGCGTTGACGTAGGCGTAGCTGGCGTAGGCGGTCAGGTCGTCCAGTTTCGGCGTCAGCTGCGACAGATCGTAACGCAGGCTGCCTTCCAGCCCGGCGTGGCGGGTTTTGCCGCGCGCGGTCACGCTGTCGGTCACCTGGTTGGAGTCGTACTGGTTGTTGAAGTTGATCAGGAACAGCCCGATCTCGCCGGTCAGCGCATCGCCGGCGTAGCGGGTGCCCAGCTCCCAGGTGCGCGCCTTCTCCGGTTCAATCTTGCCGCTGTCGACCGCTTTGCCCATCTGGCTGTATTGCACGGTGCCGAAGGAGCCTTCGGTGTTGGCGTACAGGTTCCAGTATTCGTTCAGGTGATACATCACGTTCAACGCCGGCAGCGGTGCGTTATAGCTAACGTCGAGGCGGTTGTTCTTGATGTAGTTGTTCTGATACGACTTGATGTACTCGTAGCGCATGCCCGGCGTGATAGTCCAGTCGCCGATGTCGATGCGATCGTCGATATAGAAGGCGTGCGCCTCGGTGCCGGACTGGGTGTCGCGATCGTACGGGCTGGCGGTGGACGGCAGCCTGCCGGTGCTGGCCTTGCTGGTGTAGCGTAGCTCGTGGGTGGATTCGCTGACGTAGCGGTAGCCGACGCCGACCTCATGCGCCGAATCGCCCCAGCGGAAGCTCTGGCTGTAGCGCGGTTCCACGCCGCGCACCCAGTATTCGCGCGGCGACAGCGTCAGGTTTTTACCCTGATCCAGATAGCCGCTGCGCAGGGTGTAGGTGTAGAAGCTCTGCACGTCGAACTTATGCTGTTGATCCGGCTGATACTGATAGCCGAAGTTGGCCAACTGGCGGCGGCCCCAGAACTTGTCGTACGGGCGCGTCGACTGGAATGGGTTGGCGTTGTAGTCCGCCCGGCTCAGGCCGCCCGGCATGTCCGCTTCGCCTTCGTAGTATTGCAGCAGGCTGTTGAAGGTGTGCACCTCGTTCGGGGCGTAGCGGCTTTTCAGCATCACGTCGTCAATATTGGTCGCGCTGTGCTCGCGCCAGTCGCTGCCGCGGGTGCCGGAGTAGAGCAGCGCCGCGCCGAAGCCGTTGTCGGCGGTGCCGCCGATCATCAGGTTGCCGGTGCCTTTCGGGTGATCCTGGCGCGAGGTCGGGCTGAGCTGCCCCTGCATGCCGGCCTCCATGCCGAAGGTTTTCGGGATGGCGCGGGTGACGAAGTTAACCACGCCGCCGACGCTCTGCGGCCCGTAGCGCACCGCGCCGCCGCCGCGCACCACGTCAATCGCATCCATATTGCCGAGCGAGACCGGCGCCAGCGACAGCTGCGGCTGGCCGTAAGGGGCGAAGGGCACTGGGATGCCGTCCATCAGCACGGTGGAGCGGCTGGCAAGGCGCGGATTGAGGCCGCGAATGCCGAAGTTCAGCGCCATGTCATGGCTGCCGGTGCCGTTGTTCTCCGGCGCCACTACGCCCGGCACGCGGTTCAACGCTTCACGCACGGTGGTGGTGCCGGTTTTGACGAAGTCTTCGCGGCGCACTACGTCGCGTGCACCGGGATGTTCGAACACGTCGATCTGGCGGCCTTCCGCCAACCAGTCGCCGACCACGGTGATGTCCTCTTCTTTCTGCGGCTGCGGCAGTTTGGCCAGCGTGTAGCCGTTGTTGCCGAGCGCTTTAGCCTGCAGGCCGCTGCCCGCCAGCAGGGCGTTCAGGCCGTCATCGACGCCGTAGCTGCCGCTCAGGCCCGGCGAACGTTTACCGGCGGTCAGTGCGCCGTCCACCGAGAGCGCGATGCCGGCGCGCGCGGCGAAAGCGTTCAGCGCGCCGTCCAGCTCACCGGCCGGAATGTGATAGGCGGCAGCGGCGCTGGCGGCGCTCGCCATCTGCGGTGCAGCGAAGACCAGGCCAATGGCCACGGCCAGCGGCGTGGCCCGTTTTCCCCAAAGCGAAGCCGGAGCGACCTTTCCCCAAGCGTTGTTCATACCTTCTCCTGAATCATTTTTTATTTATTGCTGCAGTGTTTTCCTGGGAGTCGGATGAGCGAAGCAAAAGGGACAATCAAGAATGCGATTTTTTATCATTTTTATTTAAAAAGATTCAGGCGGGGACGATTTGCAGCCAATAGCGGGTAAAGCTCTGCAGGCGCACCGGCAGGGTCTGGCTGAGCAGGGCGAGGGCGCGATCGGTATCGTTGAGCGGGAAACTGCCGCTGACGCGCAGGCCGGCGACGGCCGGATCGCAGCTCAGGTGGCCGCGCCGGTAGCGCGCCAGTTCGGCGATCACCCGGTCCAGCCGCCACTGGCTGACGCTCAACACGCCGCGCAGCCAGCCGTCCTCCGTCGTGGCCGGTTGTTTGTCGCTGAAGGCCGTGGTGCTGAAGCTGATCTGTTCTCCGGCGTTCACCCGGCGCTTTTGTTGCGCGTCTTGCGCCAGCTGCGCCTCGACCGCGTGTTCCAGCACCGCCAGGCGCGTTTCGCCGTCGCTCTCGCGCACCAAAAAACGGGTGCCGAGCGCGCGCATCGCCCCCTGCGGGCTTTGTACCCACAGCGGCCGGGGATCGCGTCCGGTCACCAGGCTGATTTCTCCGGCGTGCAAGCGGATCAACCGTTGGCGATCGTCGTAATGCACGTCTACCGCGCTGGCGGTGTTCAACACCAGTTGGGTGCCGTCGCTTAACACAATGGGTTTGATTTCGCCGGTGGCGGTGCGGTAGTCGGCGCGCAGCTCCCGGCCGAGCGGCGACTGGTAGAAGAATCCGCCGCCGCCCACGCCGAGCAGCAACAGCAGACTCTTCAGCAGGGTGCGGCGATCGATCGCCGACTGGCGGTCGGCGCGATCGAGCGCACGGTAGCTGAACTTGCCCGGCACGCCCTGCAACTGACTCTGCAGCGCTTCGACGCGCTGCCAGGCCCAGCGGTGATCGTCATGCTGCTGGTGCCAGGCTTGCCATTGTTGGCGCTGGCGTTCGGTGACGTGCTCATCGCACAGCAGGGCATACCAGTGTGCGGCCATTTTCAGCGCCTGGCGCTGCTCGGGGGTGATGGCGTTGCTCATGAATAAATGTCGTTTTCGAGGCTGAACAGCAGGCAATGCTCGGTGGCTTTGGCCATGTATTTTTTAACCGAACTGACCGACACGCCGAGGCGCGCGGCGATGTCCGCATAGCCCAGACCGTCGAGCTGCGACAACAGAAAGGCCTGTTTTACCTTCGGCCCCAGGCCATCGAGCATGGCGTCGATCTGCTGCAGGCTTTCCAGCAGGCTCTGGCGCTGCTCCGGCGACGGGGCGTAGCCTTCCGGGATCAGCGCCAGCATCTCCAGATAGGCGCGTTCCAGCGTTCTGCGGCGGAACAGATCGACCATCACCCGCTTGGCGACGGTGACCAGAAAATCTTTCGGCTCGCGCAGGGTCGCCGCGGCGTCGCTTTTCAGCAGGCGCATGAAGGTGTCCTGCGCCACATCGTCCGCGTCGAACGCGCAGCCCAGCCGCCTGCGCAACCATCCCTGCAACCAGGCATGATGGGTGGCGTAAAGGCGCGACAGCGCGGTGTGCGGGGCGGAAGCGGTGGCGGACATGGTTTTCGCATTGCTGGTCAAAAAGATGCGCGGATGATAATTGAGAATGGTTATCGTTTCAAGTTTGTCGGGTGGCCTGCGGAATGGGCCAGACCGCTTTGCATCGTGTTGGAATAAACGTCACGGCCGCGAAATTATCCGCTTGCCCAATAAAGGTGCAGCGGCGCGGTGTTATTTCGGCAAGCAAACGGTTGCTATTCGTCTGCCGTTGAAGACCGCCGCGCGTTTTATTCTTTTTCATCGGTTGGTTTTCTTTGGTTGAATTAGTATCACTCTGTTTTTAAATAAAAATATATTTTATGACCGCCTGTTGGCACACGGCTTGCTATGCTTAATCCGGTCTTTATGTTTGGGTAAAAAGGGCCTTGTTTCATCATCGCAAGTTATTACGCGGGTGGGCTTGGCCGGCCGTCACAAGGAAGAAAATAATGGCACTGCAATTCACCACGGCTATTCGTGGCAATTTTTTTGATATCGCCGCCTGTGTGGAGGCGCCGCAACAGCTCGAGGAACGCCTGCGGCATGTTCCCGACGGTTTGCTGCTGCTGAACGACGGCGTCATCGTCTGGTTCGGCAGCTGGCAGCAGGGCGAGGCGCTGCTGCCACCGGGCTTCGCGGTCACGGAGTATCGCGAAAAACCGATCGTACCGGGGTTTATCGATACCCATATCCACTATCCGCAAACCGAAATGATTGGCGCCTATGGCGATCAACTGCTGGACTGGTTAAACAATTACACCTTCCCGACCGAAAGCCGTTACGGCTGCGAGCAGCACGCCGATGTGATGTCGGCCTTCTTTCTGCGGGAGTTGTTGAGCAACGGCACCACCACCGCGCTGGTGTTCGGCACCGTGCATCCGCAGTCGGTCGATACGCTGTTCAGCCAGGCGGCAGCGCTGAACATGCGCCTGATCGCCGGTAAGGTGATGATGGATCGCCATGCGCCGGAGGCGCTGCTGGAAACGCCGGAGCAAAGTTATCGCCAGACGCGTGAACTGATCGAACGCTGGCACGGCAAAGGCCGCCTCGGTTACGCCATTACGCCGCGCTTTGCGCCCACCAGTACGCCGGCGCTGCTGGCGCAGGTGCAGCGGCTGCGCGAAGAATTCCCCGACGTTTGGCTGCAGACGCACCTGAGCGAGAATCCGCAGGAAGTGGCCTGGGTAAAATCGCTGTTCCCGCAGAACCAAAGCTATCTGGACGTTTACCATCGCTACGGCATGACCGGCGGTAAAAGCGTGTTCGCCCACTGCCTGCACCTGGAGGAGCAGGAATGGGACTGCCTGTGCGAGACCCGCTCGGCAATCGCGTTTTGTCCCACCTCCAACCTGTTCCTCGGCAGCGGGCTGTTCGATCTGAAGCAGGCCTGGCGCAAGCGGGTGAAGCTCGGCATCGGCACCGACGTGGGGGCCGGTACCACTTTCAATATGCTGCGCACGCTGGGCGAGGCATACAAGGTCGGCCAGCTGCAGCATTACCGGCTCTCTGCCGTAGAAGCGTTCTATCACGCCACCCTGGGCGGCGCCCGCGCGCTGTCACTGGACGACAAAATCGGCAACTTCAACGTCGGCAAAGAGGCGGATTTCGTGGTGCTCGATCCGGCGGTCACGCCGCTGCAGCAGTTGCGCTACGCCAACAGCGCCACGTCTGCGGAGCAAGGGTTCGTGCTGATGACCCTGGGAGACGATCGCAACATTTATCGCACCTATGTGAATGGTAAGGTGGTTTATGAGGCGTCGCGCTGACGCAGCCGCGCCTGCAGCCAAACGCTGAGCGGTGCGACGGCGACGGCACTCAGCGCGCACAGCCATAACAGACGTTGCAAACTGAGCGGGGTGAGGCCGCCGCTCAGCAGCGTGGAGGAGAGCAAGAAGGCCACCGTGGCGCTCAGGTGTATCAGGGCGGTTTGCAGTACGCCGAAGGCGGCGCGTTGCCGATTGTCCGGCCAGCGCATGCTCAGGGAAGAGATCGCCACCAGCCGCGCATAGGCCGCCGCGAGAAACGCGACCATGAACAGTTCACCGCGATCGCCACCGCGCGCCGCCAGCCACAGGCTGCCCAGCAGCAACAGCGTGGCGCCCACCGTCAGCGTCACGGCACCAAAGCGTTGCAGCCAGCGGCCTGCCAGCACTGTCGCCAGATAACCCGCCACGCCGCCGATGAAAAATAGCCAGGACAAATGCGCGTCTACCACCTGTAACCGCTGGGTGAGCAGCGGCGCCAGCACCGGGATCAGCAGCATTGGGCTGAACTGCGTCAGGCCGGCGGCGGCGGCGAACAGCAACAACCGGCGATCGAGCGTGACGGGCGCGGCAGCCTGTGGCTGCGGCGCATCCCTGGGAACGAACAGCGCCACCAACACCGCCGCCAGCAGACACAGCCCGCCGATAGCCGCCAGCGCAACGCGCCAGCTTGCCACTTCGCACAAGTACAGCATGCCCGGCATGCCGACAATGCTCACCAGCGAAAAAGACGCGATCACCGTCGCCAGCATTCTGCCGTGCAGCGCGGCCGGCGCGGCGTTGAGCAGCAAGCCGATCCCGACGCCCATCGTGGTGCCGCCCAACAGCCCGGCCAGCAGCCGCAGCGCTAACAGCCAGTAAAACTGCTGGGTTGTGGCGATCAATAAGGTGGTCACGCCCAGTAGCGTGACATTGAGCATCAGAAAGCGCTGCTTCTCAACGCCGCCGATCCAGAAAAATGCGCCGATGCCGGAAATCACCGCCGCCAGCGTATAGGCCGCGCTGACATAGCCGGCGAAGCTGACGGGCACGGAAAAATCGGCGGCCATGTAGAGGAATATCGGGTTGAATACCATGTATTCCAGTGCGTTGGTGAACTGAATAAAGGCGATGACCAGCGCTATCGCCGTCAGCTTTCTCGTGGGTGTCATAAGCATCTATCGGTTGCAGAGTCAGGCCGGCAGTGTAGCGCTTGGCGTTGATCGGGATTAGATGGTAGAAATGGCATGGTTTGTTATCAAATCAGGGATAATCATGCGCGATAAATTGGATTTAAACCTGTTACGCATTTTCGTGGCGGTGGTGGAGCAAGGCAGCTTCGTCGGGGCGGCGCGGGCGCTGGCGATGCCGACCTCCAACGTCAGCCGCTATATCTCTCAGCTGGAGCGCCAGCTCGAGCAGCGATTGCTCGAACGCAGCACTCGCTCGATGCGGCTGACGCCGAACGGCCAGCTGTTGCATGAACGCACCCAGCCGCTGCTGGCGTCGCTGGAACACACCGCGCAAACCCTCAGCGAACGGCAGCAACAGCTGCGTGGGCCGCTGCGCCTGTGCGTGCCCAATGAAGTGGGGCCATACCTGTTGGGCGAGCCGCTGGCGGCGTTCGCCCTGCAGCATCCGCAGATCGAAATCAGCTGCGTGACCAACCTGGCGGGTATGACGTCGCTGCTCGACGATGTCGATCTGGCGGTGATGATCAGCCGGGGCATGCTGGACGACAGCGACTATGTCGCGCAGCCGCTGGCGTCTTTCCCCTGCATCGTGGTGGCCGCTCCGGCGTTGCTGGCGCAGTGGTCGCCGTCGTCGGAGATTGAACAATTCACGCAATTGCCCTGCATCAGCACGGTGGATGCGCTGAAGGGCATGCCGTGGCAGTTCGTCCGCCCGGACGGAACCTTCGTTACCGTCCCGGTCAATGCGCGCTATCGCGTCAATAGCGGGGAAATGGCGCTGAAGGCGGCCTTGGCCGGCGTGGGGTTCGCCATGCTCTCCGAGCTCGGCTGCCGGCCGTTTCTGGCCGATGGCCGTTTGGTTGAGGTGCCGCTGGCACTGCCGCCGGCGCCGCTGCAGCTGTATGCCGTTTACCCCGGTCGCCGCTATCTGCCGGCCAAAACGCGCGCGCTGCTGACCTTTCTGATACAGCAGGTCGGCGAGGCGGCTCACGTCTAATCACTTGTTTTTGCTCAAACTGCCAACTGCCCTAAGCTAGGAGGTGACTCAGAGGGAGCCATTCCCCGAGACCTTATTCCGTGGACATGGAGGCGTTTCGATTTGATGCGTTTATCCACATTGCTGCTCGATCCGGCGGTCACGCCGCTGCCTATTACATATGGCGAGAGATAGAATGAATAGAGTTATTTGATTAGGAGGCTCTTTATTGGTTTTTTATTGATATGCATAGTGATATACGGCTATGTGGCTGGGTAAGTGCGTAAAAAACATTGCATTTATTCGGAACGCCCGATATCATAATGAGAATAATTATCTTTACGATATCGCTAATTAAAAACAACAGATCTGTTTTAATCTCTGCTGCTGTTTTTCGATATGCTTCCGCATTTTACGAGCCAAGGCTGGCTTGAATTTTATTTCTGGAAAGGGATGTCATGCGTGATTTGTTTCGACAGGAAGCCACGGATCATCAGCGGGCGAAATGGGCGGGTAAGGCTTTATTGATAAACGGCTTGCCTGCCTGGTGCTTTGGTCTTTTATCGTTTTTATTTATTCTTGTTTTCCTCTCTTTTCTTATATTCAGTCATTATACACGCCGCATTAATGTTTATGGTGAAATCACCACCTTCCCCCGCTCAGTCAACGTGTTTGCGCCCCAACAGGGTTTTATCTCAGAACGCTTCGTCGAAGTGGGGGATGTGGTTAAAAAAGGCCAGCGTCTTTATCAGATTGATGTCAGCCGAGTGACGGATAACGGGAAAGTGAGCGCCAATACGCGCCTGGCGCTTGAAAACCAGTTAAAACATGTCGACAGCATCATTCTTAAGTTGCAAGACAACAAGCGTATGACGCTGGAAAATCTACGCGCGCAAAAAAAACAGTATGAATTGGCGCATATGCAGTCCAAACAGCTGTTGGATAATGCACGAGAGGGGGTGGCATTTGCTCAGGACAACATGCGTTCCTATAAGGAATATCAGCAACGCGGTCTGATTACCAAAGATCAGCTTAGCGGGCAAACCTATTCATTTTATCAACAACAAAGTCTGTTCCAAAACTTGCATAGTCAACACATTCAGGAGTCGTTGCAAATTACGAATTTGGAAAGTGACATCGTTACGCGCGCGGCAGATTTTGATAACCAAATTTCGCAGTACCAGTTTCAGCGCAATGATTTGCAACGGCAGTTAGCGGAAGCCGATGCCAGCGGCGCATTGATCGTGAACGCCCCAAGCGATGGCCGCATTGAGTCTCTCAGCGTTACGCCGGGTCAGATGGTCAATAGCGGTGACAGCTTGGTACAGATTATTCCACGTAACGGCGCGATTTATCAGCTAGTTTTATGGTTGCCGAACACCAGTGTGCCTTATGTTTCAGCGGGGGACGGCATTAACATTCGCTATGACGCTTTCCCTTATGAGAAGTTCGGTCAGTTTCCCGGCAGAATAGAAAGCATCGCTTATGTACCGGCCTCCATTCAAGAAATGTCAACTTACAGCAGTTCTCCCGTGCATCAACCCAGCGCGCAAACGGCATCTTTTTACAAGGTGACCGTTTCCCTGGATAAAACGCATGTCAGTTACCAGGGCAAAGCGTTGCAGCTCACTAACGGCATGCGGGCTCAATCCACGCTGTTTCTGGAAGAAAGGCCTCTATATCAATGGATGTTCTCACCTTTCTACGATATGAAAAACAGCCTGATGGGGCCAATCAATGACTGAATCTTATTTAGACGCGCTAAAGGGCAAACTCAATTTGTCGCTGCGCCGCAAAGTGCCGCAGATCCTGCAAACTGAAGCCTCGGAATGCGGGCTGGCCAGTTTAGCGATGGTATGCCATTACCATGGTTTGCAAATCGATCTGTTTAATCTGCGCAGCCGCTACGGCTTTTCTTCACGCGGGGCGACGCTCTCCGCGTTGATTGACATCGCGAGCGCCCTCAAGCTGCAATCCAGAGCGTTATCGCTGAATATCGATGAGCTTAAAGCGTTGAAAATGCCCTGTATTCTGCATTGGGACATGAAGCATTTCGTGGTGCTTGTCAGTGTCAGCCGAGGACGGGCGGTGATCCATGATCCTGCCTTTGGCCGTAAAGTGCTGGAGTTGCATGAACTGTCGCGGCATTTTACCGGCGTAGCGCTTGAGCTATGGCCAGACAGTGAATTTCAGCCGATCAAACAGCAAAGCAGATTGCGCTTTCGTAAGCTGATGAGCAATGTGCGCGGCCTTAAGGGAGCCTTGCTAAAGATCTTCTGTCTGTCGATCGTGATTGAAGCGGTTAATCTGCTGTTGCCCGTTGGTACGCAGTTGGTCATGGACCATGTGATTTTGGCCGGCGATCATGATCTTTTAGCGCTGATATGTATAGGATTGCTGTTCTTTATTTTATTCCGCACCGGCGTATCCATGTTGCGCTCATGGATCTCTATCGTCATGGGCGCGTTGATAGACGTGCAATGGAAGGCGGGAGTGTTTGATCATCTGATGAAATTGCCGCTTTCCTTCTTTGAGAAGCGCAAGTTGGGTGATATTCAATCCCGTTTCGGCTCATTGGATACGATAAGAGCGACTTTCACTACCAGCATCGTCAGCAGCATTATTGATGGCATCATGTCTGTCGGGGTATTTGTCATGATGCTGCTCTATGGCGGCTGGTTAGTTTGGGTGGTGCTCGGCTTTACGGCGATATACGTCATTCTCAGGCTGTCGACTTATCAACATTATCGGCAGCTGTCGGAAGAGCAGTTGGTGAAGGGCGCGCGGGCCGGGTCTCATTTCATGGAGACGTTATATAGCATCAGTACGTTAAAGGCGTTGGGGTTATCTGAAACCCGTTCACAGTATTGGCTGAATCTAAACGTAGAAACGATCAATGCGGGTATCAAGCTGACCAAGTTAAACATGATGTTTGGCGGTTTGGGGGCGTTTATTGCCACCTGCGATCAGGTGATCATCCTTTGGCTCGGCGCGGCATTGGTCATAGACAATCAAATGACGATCGGCATGTTTATCGCGTTTAACGCCTACCGTGGGCAGTTCTCGGAGCGTGCCAGCAGCTTGATCGACATGATGCTTCAGCTGCGAATGTTAAGCTTGCACAATGAAAGGGTGGCGGACATTGTGCTTTCGTCACCGGAACCGCAAATGCCCGCGCGTCAGCTCTTCACAAAAGGCAACGCCGCAGAGCTTCAGGTGCGGAATCTGCGCTACCAGTATGATCGTTTGGCGAAACCCATTATCACGGATTTGAATCTCAGCATTGCCGCGGGAGAAAGCGTGGCGATTGTCGGCCCCTCCGGCGTGGGTAAAACCACATTGATGAAGTTAATGTGTGGGTTGCTGTCGCCGGATGAAGGAGCCGTGCTGGTCGATGGTATGGATATCAGCAACATTGGCGTTAATAATTATCGCCAATGTATCGCTTGCGTGCTGCAAGATGACAAGCTGCTGGCGGGATCTATCGCTGAAAATATTTCAGGATTTGACGCCGAAATGGATCTGAAACGTATTGAGGCGTGCGCACGGCGTTGCAATATGCATGATGATATTCAAAACATGCCGATGGGCTACGAAACATTGATCGGCGAATTGGGGGGAAGCCTTTCTGGCGGACAGAAACAGCGTTTATTGATAGCCCGTGCGCTCTATCGTCGCCCCAGCATTCTGTTTATGGACGAAGCGACCAGCCACTTGGATCTCGATAATGAAACACATATTAACCGCGCTATTTCACAACTGAACATTACCCGCGTGATTATTGCGCACCGTCCATCGACGATTGCCTCTGCGGATAGAGTCATTCAACTCGGGTAACGTCAGCTTCGCTTCACCTGGCTTCTTCATCTCGACATTTTCGCTACGCCAACCGCGCTGCTCACCCTGTGGTGGGCCCATGACAAAAAGGGTTATCATAACGATAACCCTGGCATGAAATGACGCTTTAGGCGCTGAAGCCAACGTTAACCGGGGAGGTCAGCCGTGTGGCTGGCAGGGCCCCGATCAGTTCGAATCGGTATTGTTGTTGTTCCCCCACATGGTACCGCCGCCGTTGCTCCCGCCCCAGGGAATGCCTGATGGGCCAACAGAGCCGGGGGCACGATCGCCAGTGACATAGTTACCGACAGCACCGCCGACAATGGTGCCGACAACGCCGCCCGCCACGCCACCGATAGAGCCGATGCCACCGCCGATCGCTGCGCCGACCGTTTCCGCGGAAACCGTCAATGTACCGCTGCGATCTCCTGCACCGGAAATGATTGAACATTCTTCAGAGGTAAGATTGCGCATATTTGCTCCTTAATCATTAAATTTTCAAATAAGCCACGTTTATCATGCCGAGCGTTGCCCGCGATCGCTATTGAGCAATTTATGCGTGCCGATAACGGCAACGGCGATAAGGGCGTATTTCAAGAAGCGATTGAGGGTGAAATAATCCGCAATCGTGCCAGCAACAAGCCCAATTAAAATGGCGAACAATACAATAAGTGACTTTTTCATATGATGAACACGAATCTTCCTGTATTAGTTACTGTCGGCAGGATTGTTCGTCGATGTTTGTTTATTGCCACCCAACATGGATTCCACCATTTTGCCTGCGGTATAGGCGGCACCACCGATAACGGCACCGGCAACAGCGCCTGGGCCGGCACCGACACCGCCAGCCATGGCGCCGGTCATCGCCCCACCAACCGCGCCGGCCGCGACGGCCCCGCCCAGCTCCGCATAGCTGAAATCCCCAGCGGCTGCGATAAAGTTCACTTCATTAATCGTAAGTTCTCTCATAACGACTTCCTTATATTATTGGTTTTTGCAGTTTTCCGATACCAGAAAAATGCCACTAGCAAGGTTGAAAAGATAAAGGATTGAATGATTGTGCTGGTAAACCTCCTGTCTTCGGAAAAAAATAACGAATAAAAAATATCCATGAATGTGTAGTAAAAGCAGAACAAAAAAATCCAACTGCTGGGTAATTTCATCAGTGCCTCGATAGGTTTGATTGGCCAGGGGTATCTTCTCGCGTTATTCCAATGATGTGGACAACGCGCGCAGCATCCGCGTCAGCGCTCGAAGAAGTTGAGCGTTGTTTAAAATGCTGTAATGCGTTTCTGCACAATAATTGAGTTGAACGTCATGAGAGGATTGCCTCTCCCAGCGTTGTGCAAGATTGGGGTGTTTACGCTGACGTTGCTGGCTGAGCCAAAGCGTCAGCGGTATCGCTATCTGTGGCAGAGGGCCGGCGTTATTCGTCAGATCAAAGGATTTTTTCAGCGCCCAACAAAAGGCTTCGGCATGTTCCAGCGTGATCTTCTCCGCAAGCACGCTCTGATTCAGCGCATAGTGCATTTTTATCTCGTTGGCGAAGCTGTCTATCGCGTTCGTTTCTTGATGCCGACACAAATGGCGCGCAATACCGAGAGAGTCGAACAGGCTGAGATAACTTTGCGCCACGCTGAAACCTCGATTCACTGAGGGGTGCTGGGCGGGCAAACCGCTGTCGACAAGCACCGCATGCGCAAAGGGCGCGCCTTGTTCCGTAGCCTGCGCCGCCATATGGACAGCTAATTGGCCGCCCAATGACCAGCCGGCGATAACGGCAGTGTCGCGTTTGGCACGCGGTATGGCCGCCAAATGGGAGGCGGCCAATCGCTGCAGGGTGAGTGTGTCGTCTGCGCCTGGCGCGGCCAACCCCGGGCTGGCGATGGTGATGATGTTGGCGCAGGCGTAAAGTTGTTTTATCCACTTTGCATATTGATGTACCTGGCCACCGGCACCATGCACCAAATACAAGGTGGGCAGAGAGGGGCGATCGGCTGCGCCGGACAACATCGATAACGGCAGGGGCGCGTTATCGCGCAGACGCTCGGCAAGTTTATCGAGCTGTGAGTAGCCAAGGATTTCCGCCAGGGTTAATTCCACATTAAGGGCGCGCTTGATGTTACCCAAAAACGTAATGCCGGAAAGCGAGCTGCCGCCATTGCTGAAGAAGCTGGCATAGGGGTCGATCTTGTCTGGAGCACAGCCTAACGTATCCGCCAACAACTCACGTAGCAGCATGAGTTCCGCGGACGCGGCGGGAACAGCATCGCTGGCCTGGCTCCGTTCGGTGCCTGGCGATAGCAAGGTGCGATCCAATTTGCCGTTGCGTGAAAGCGGGAAACGTTCAATAAGATGATAGTGGGATGGCGCCATATACGCGGGCAATGCGGCCGTAACCTGCTCGCGTATTCTTTGCTCCGCCTGGACGCTGGCTTTCCCCGCCTCGGTCAATGTGAAATAGGCTTCCAGATACGGTGTGCCGTTCCTGGTTTCATCGCGACAGACGACGCACGCTTCAGCGACCAGTTCGCTGCTTTTGAGCGCGAATTCGACGTCACCCAATTCGACGCGAAAACCCTGCAGTTTCACCTGTTGGTCTTCGCGGCCGAGGAATTCGATGTAACCGCTGCGATGCCAACGGCCACGATCGCCGGTGCGGTACACGCGTTCTCCGGTGGTTGGGAGAAGAACAAAGCTGCCGGCGGTGGTTTGCCTATCGCGCCAATACTCGCGGGCAACGCCAACGCCACCGATATAAATGTCGCCGGTAACGCCGAAACCGCACGGCTCGAGTTTTTCATTCAACACCCACATGCTTTGATTCGGCAATGCGGTTCCATAGGGGATGGCGTTTCTGTAGTGCGTATCTCGTGTAAGTGGATGATAAATTGACCATATTGCCCCTTCGGTGGCACCGCCAAGGCTGGTGATGGTGGCGTTGGGGCAAAGCCGATGTGCTTCGGCGATCAGCCGCGGAGAGATACGATCGCCGCTCAGCCAGATATGCCGCAGTTGAGGCAGCGACAGGATGTTTTCTTGTGCGCAGTATTGCACCAGCATTTGTAAGATGGCGGGAACCGAGTTCCAGATGCTGATTTTCCGCTGGCGTATCGCATGTAGCCATGCTGACGGCTCTTTAGCGTCGTGCGGCGATAACACGGTTACCGATGCGCCGGCTAGCCAACTGCCGAACAGGTCATAGACCGATAAATCGAAGGCCAGGTCGGCGAGCGCCAATACGTTGTCACGATGTGAAACGTTAAACAGTTGATTCATGGTCAGCAAGGTATTGGTGACGGCGCCGTGTTCCATCGCCACGCCTTTTGGCGTACCTGTCGTCCCCGATGTATAAATGACATAGGCGAGTGCTTCCGCTTCGCCTGATGGGAAGGTTGCTGTGCCTGTGGCAGAGGGAGAAAACAGCGCCTCCAGATCCTGAAGGCGGGTTGTCTGCGGATAGCGGGCGCGATGGTGAGCCCGATTGCTCAAAACCCAGGCGCAACCCGATATTCGCATAATGGCCGCTACGCGGGCATCCGGTAATCCTTCGGCCAACGGCAAGTAGGCGCGTCCGGCGAGGATCACGCCGAGCGCCGCAATAGCTTGATGAGCGCCGCGTGGAAGATCGATGGCGATGAGCGCGCCTGGAGCGGTATGGGCGTTCAGCCAATGCGCCACGAGGCCGGCGTGCTGCAATAGCCGATCGTAATGCCACACCTGATCTCCCTCGAACAACGCCGGGCGATCCCCATGCTGGTGGGCAGCGCGTAACAGCCGATCGGAAAGAGGTTGCCGCAAGCATACCGGCATCGCCTGCCCGACGGAGAGCTGCCGCAATTGCCGGTTATCGGCCATTGGCGCCAGCGAATAGTGGTCGACGGCCCGCGAAGGATCGCAGGCAATTTGCTGCAACAGCAATGCGTAAGCTTGCGCCAATCCGTTAATACGCTCCGGCGTAAACAGCTTGGCGTTGTATTGCCACTCCAATTGAATGCCCTCTGCGCCGGAAATCACTTCCAGAACCAGATCAAACTTGGGCGGCGCATAGCGTCTTGGCAGGGTGTTAACCTGCGCACCGCCAAGATTTAGCTCGTTGCTTTTGCGATGTTGGCAGACGAACATGATTTGAAAAATGGGGTGGAACTTGCCGCGCGTGGGCTTGAGTTGTTCAACCAGGTAAGAGAAGGGCAATCCCTGATGTTTGAAAGCGCGCGCAAATTTATTGGCGTTCTTTTGCAGCAGCGCGGTGAAACTGTTGTCGCCAGTGATGATAAATTGGTGAGCGATCGTGTTGACGAAGCTGCCAACGGCGTCGTTTAACGTCGGCTCGTTCCTGTTGGCGATCGGGCTACCGATGACTACGCGATCCGTCGCCGATTCTCTGGCAATCAGTAACGCGAAGGCGGAGTGCAACAGCGTAAACAGCGTCGTACCGTTATGTTTGGCTAACTGGGCCAGGGCCGGCTGCAGTTCGTTCGTCAGCGATGTTCTGACGATATTCTGTGTTTTGCCTGCCGCGGTGATGGCGATATCGTATTCAAGCGCGTGTTTTTCCGGCGCACCATCCAGTTCATCGCGCCAAAACGCCATGCTGTCATCGACATTGGCGACGGCGAGGAAAGGGTCTTCAAGATAGCGGAAAAACGCCTGACCGTTGTCATAATGCCAATGCTCTTCGTACGCTTGATAGTCACGGCTCAGTTCATCCACCAGCAAATTGGCCGTCCAGCCGTCGACCACGCAATGGTGGAAGGTCAAGAACAGATAGTGGTGCTGCGCGCTCTTTCTCAAGATCCGGCAGCGCAGGGGATACTCAGCCGCGAGGTCAAACGGAATCGTACACTGGGCGTTAAGCGCCGCCAGCATATTTTCTTGCTGCTCTTCACTGTTCAGCCTGCTGATGTCCTCGAGGCTGTGTTCGAAAATGGTTTCATCAGGATGCACGATGTCAACGGTGATGGCTTCACCGTCTAGCCGGTAGCGGCCGCAAAGCGCACCGTGCCGCTTGAGCAGTTTTTTCAACGCGGCGAGCAAACGCTCGGGTTCAAAGGGCCCCAGGATCTCTTTAGCGATCGGAATGTTATACAGCGGGCTGTTCTTGGTGAAGTTTTCATACAGCCACAGGTATTGGCCCGCGTAGTGATTGACGGTGTAACAAGGCTTCTCGCCGGTGTGCCGCTCTGAATTGTCTGGCGTACAGACAGATAAAAATGCGGTAATGTCTTCCTGCACCGCACTGAGTGCGGCGGCGTCAACATGCTCGATGGTTTGGCGTCGAGGCGACAGCTCGCCGAATTTTGCTCCCTGTTTCGCCATTTCCATCAGATTGATCAAGCCGATGACGCTCATCAGTGCGCTCCTTCCATGTTGACGTCGATAGTTTTCGCTGTTCGACCGCTTTTATTCGGGCGTTTGTCGCTGTGGGCGGAAATCAAATTCAGCCAATACGCTAAGCTACACAACTGCACTCCCGGGTTTCTCCGCTGCGCCATTGTGAAGGCGGCGCGATGGTCGATATTCTCGCCATCATCGAAACCGAAGATCCTCAGTACGCAGCCGTTCAATCGCTCATTGGCCGTATCGAACCGAATGTGCGGGAAATAACCCAGCCGCGCAGAGAGGGCTATCAACTCTGTAACACCGGCGTCGACGGCTTGGCGGCGCGCATCGACTTTATGCAGCAACAGTAGTCGCTCATGCCGGAAATCGCGTAGCAGGCCTTGCGTGAGTTTGGCTCCGCCGGCCGTATCATGCATAAAGATCATGTGGTTAACTCGGCCGGGCAGGGTGTGCAGCAGGGCCGAAAGTGCATCGAGCCAACTGGCATATTGAGTGGCTTCGTTCGGTACGTTGAATATGGCCGCGTTCAGCGACCATTCAGCAGGCAACGGCAGCGCCTGCGGTGACAGAATGTCCACACCGCGTTTGTCGGCGAGGGCGGCCAATAAAAGCCGTTCATCTGTGCCTTCGGGAGATTGAATAAACAGCCTGCTGCTGGTCGGCGCCTCGGTTGATAGACAGCGGCCGATAGCGCAACGGATGTCCAGATGCTGCGGATCCAGACCATAGCGTGCATGGGCCAACTGCGTCAGGTGTCGGCAGAAATCGGCGAGTCTTGGATGTTCAAGAATGTCGCTCAGGTTCAGATCCAACCGACAGTGGGCGTTAAGCACGTTAATGATTTTTATGGCCTGCAGGGACTCGCCGCCGAGCGTGAAGAAGTCGCCATCGTCACTGCCCAGCGTCGCCAGCCAAACTTCATGCACCAGGGTGTTGAATGTCGTCGAACGCAACTCCCGTGTGGGTTCAGGCATCCGGGATTGTCTCTCCAGGGTGCGATAATCAATCTTGCCGTTAGCCAGTTTGACCAGCGGCGTTGGATGATGCACGAAGCGCTGAGGAATATGGGTATTGGGCAGTTCGCCGTACAGTGTGCGGCGCATTGCCTCACTGAGCGGCTGCCGGCTGTGATAATGCGCGTACAGTTCCGTTCCCGCGTCGCCGCTTTTGGCCAGTACGGCAATCTCGACAATGGAGGGCAAGCGGGCCAGACAGCTTTCTATCTCACCCATATTGACGCGCTGCCCGGCGATTTTCGCTTCACGAATTTTGCGGCCAAGGAACACCAACTGCCCATCTTGGCGCTGGCAGGCGATATCGCCGGTACGAAAGGCGGGCATGAGATGGCCGTTGGCCTCAAGGGTGACGAACTTTTCCGCGCTCAGCGTTGGCTGATGCCAATATCCCAGGCCGACGGTCGCTCCGGCTATCAGTAATTCGCCGCTGCAGCCGAGCGGCAACGGCCTGAGATCCTCGCCGACGATCGCCGTGTATATACCATCCAGCGGTGTGCCTATCGTCACGGCGGCGCCATCGTTTTTGATTTCTGCGGCCGTCGCCACCACGGTTGTTTCGGTTGGGCCGTAGGAGTTGAATAACTTCCTGCCTTTGGGGTAGTGCGCGAACCAGCGTTCTTTGGCTCGCGGTGAAAGGCTTTCGCCGCCGATGATAACGGTAGTGACGGCCGGCGGTAGCGTCTGTTCACCGCCGGAGGCGAACAGCATTTCATTAAAGTAGGCGGTCGGCAGATCCAACAGGCTGATGTGATGATCGTCGCAGAATGTGAAGAAAGCGGCAAAGCTGTGCTTGACGGTCTCGGGGGCGATACACAGGTGGGCGCCGGCCCCCAGCGTCATGAAAATTTCTTCGATGCAGGCATCGAAATGCAAGGGCGCAAATTGCAACACGCGTTCGTGCGGTTGAATGCCATAGCATTTTATCGCCGCATCGACAAAAACGTTGAGAGCATGTCGGGCGCCTATCACGCCTTTAGGCATTCCCGTCGAACCGGAGGTAAACATGATATAGCTGGTACCGACCGGGAACGCCGGCGCCTCAGTCGATGTTTGCCGGCGAAACACGGTGAAGTGTGCGAAATCCGTCGGCATATTGAGTGTCGATGCGCGCCAATG
Source organism: Serratia sp. CY47280 (assembly GCF_052168655.1). Classification (NCBI taxonomy): domain Bacteria; kingdom Pseudomonadati; phylum Pseudomonadota; class Gammaproteobacteria; order Enterobacterales; family Yersiniaceae; genus Serratia; species Serratia sp. CY47280. The sequence goes on from NZ_JBJNMG010000001.1 coordinate 466,356, forward strand.
CGCCAATGCGCCAGGCTCGGAATGAACGGAGGGACGCGTGCGATCGGTAATCAGGATAGCGTCGCTAAACTGTTCAAGCAGTTGACGGTAAGCCGCTCCATCCCCTTTGGCATTCAGGTTGACGAAGGGCATTTTCAATTGCAACGCAGCAAGCATGCAGATGATGGCCTCCGGCCCTTGCGGCAAGTCGAGCAACAGTACGGTATGTGCGGCGCGAACGGGAGCCAGGACATCGGCCAGCGCACGCCACTGCTGCTGCAAAACGGCATAAGACAGCGTTCTGAGCGATGACGAGGCGTGTTCAGGCGTGAGGATCGCCGTGCGTTGCGGCGCTTGAACGACGGCACGATCGATACGCTGCATGATATCGACCACGTTGTCGTTGGCTGTTTTACCCAGCAGCGAGAGCGGGAAACGTTGTCGCAATGCCGCGACGGAAAGATTTTCCGGATCGTCGTACAGCAAGGTGCACAAGGTCTGTATCCCCTGGCTGTGCCGCACCAGACTGGCCGCATCGTAAAGCCCTGAGTCGGCATCGATCTCCAGCCGCAGCGTTTGGTTATCGAGATCGGGACGCATGTTGAAGACCAGATCCTGCGCGCCTCCTGAGCGTAAGTTACGGATTTCACTACGCTGAGCGGGAGAGAATGAGGCTGCCGCTTCAAAGGGAATGATATTGACCACGATGTTGAACAACGGCGAGCGGCTGGCGACGCTCCTCAGACTTTTTATCTCTTCGTAACGAAACGCTTGATGTTTCTTGAGTTGCTTGAGCGCGTGTTCAATGGTTTGCGCCAACTGTCGGCATGAAGCGGTGTCCTCAATATCGAGAGTCAAAGGAACAACGTTGGTCTTGCAGGTTAGCGCCTGCCTCGACAGGGCGTCTGTTCGCGCCATCATAGGGACGCCGATCGTTTGCTGCTTCTCGCCGGTACATAGGTACAAATACGCCATCACCGCTACAAAAGTGCGCGCCAGCCAGGAAGGATGTTCGGTTTGCAGCGCAAGGCGCTCGGCAGGATAGGGCAACGACGTCACATGGCGGATGGTCTGTCCCGAGGGAATATTGGCGCAGGCTAATGTCATCGGGTCTGGCAGTGAGGCGCTGGTCGCTTGCCAAAAATGTCGGTCTGCTTGATAGGCGGCTGACTGTTTATACTCAGATTCAGCCCTGAGCAAGGCATCGATCGCCGGTACGTCTTGCGGTTGTTGTGTCTGGTCTCGGTAGGCCTGCGCCACTTGATGGATCAGCAAATAAGTGCCGTAACCATCAAGCAGCAGATGGTGGCTGCAGAAATACCACAGAAAGCGTTTCTCACCCAGCCTGATGATTTTTTGTCTGAATAATGGCGCTGCGTTCAGCGAGAAGGGGCGCTTAGCATCCGCTTCCATTAATTCGATAGCGGTGGCCATATCGTTGGCGCTCTGCGAAAGATCTACCCATTCCACTGAGATATTGGCGGTGACGGAATATTGATAAGGCGTGCCGTTATCCTCATCAAACAGAACGTGCAGCGTAGGGGTTTGGCTGATGACACGATGAATAGCACGTTTCATTCTTGCGATATCGAGAGTGTGATTTATTTCGACATATTCCGCGATATTATAGCTCGATTTATCATCGCCGATCTTGGTGCCATAGTAAAATCCTGCCTGTGAATCCAGTAATTGATGTTTGCTCATTGCCTCATCCCTGACAATTATTTTTCTTTATTTTTTACAGTCATCAGTCTGCCCGTTCGGCGGGAGCGCCACACAACCGTGCGGCGTTCTACGATGGGGTGAACTCTTTTAAGGTGTTCCAAACATAAATGCGCGCTGCCTGGCTTGCAGCAAAAATCTAAAATACACAGCGTACCGCCCTCATCCCATTCTGAGTTATGGAGAAGAAACTGCGGATCGTTAATAAATCGACTCAGCGTCTCATCTCTCAGGTAGGCCCAGGTTATATACCCTATCGGGTTATCCAAATGGTCGAATAATATTTTAAATTGGTTTTGATTAATCGCTTCCTGAGTCCATAGCTGCAACGTTTTTATATGGTACAAACTGTAATTTTTATTCATCAACATACAGTTAACGGCGAAGCCCAGGCTCTCGTATTGACTGAACCTACTTTTACCCTGCTGGTTTTCTTTGATAAAACTCACGAAATATCCTCAGCGTTATTATTGTAATACGTTGATCGCCTGGCGCTCGAAACGGTCGAGATAGGTTTGCAATTGTTCGGTGATCTCGCTGACTTCGCCGCGCCAGCCGGAAATTTCTTGAAAAATCACTTCACGGCGCATGAACGTGCGGGAACCCAACCTTCTGGTGACGGTCTGCTTCATCGCCAGTTGTAATCCGGCGGAGGTTTGAGCTGCTGATGTTTCCTGAAGGTATTGCGCGTATAACCGACGGAACGCCAGAGAAAATCTCTCCTCCGCAGTCGTACCCTGTTGTTCGGCGGGAACCCTTACGGGTGCGTCGATGAGCCGGTGCAATAGGGCAATCGCCGGATGAGCATTCCCCAGGCCAAGACCTTGTCGACGGGTAAAGATGCCGGGAGCCAAATCGAACATTTTTTGCAAGCGTTCGCCTAAGGAGAACCACTCGGCGGTGAGAGGCAGGCGTTGTAAAAATGCAGGGTCAAAACCCGCCATACCGAGATTATCCAGCAGGCAGGCTCGTTTATAGGCCATGTTGAAGGCCGCACCGATGCCTTGGCGCGCTGCCGCGAGAAATGCCGGGCCGAATTGATGCTTGGCTAAATAAAAAGCGAGATCTTGCAAGCCTCTCAGCAACAAAGGGGCGTCTTCATTGAGCTTGTTGTGTTGAATGTAGCTGCGCCCGGGATCGCGACGTTCTGCGGGAAAAACACTGCGAACACCATGAAAGTCCAGCAGCCTACCGGCCATATCGCAATTGGAGGGTGAGGTCATCATCACCAAATGCCGGGTGCGGCAGTACGCGATCTGCGTCGCGAGACGCCGGGCAAGCTCGCAGAGCCCGTAGAATGCTTGTTCTTCCTGGGGCAATGCCAACCAGCTTGCGGCGTCAAACTCCGGGGGACGAGGCAGAAAAGCCGGTGCGGCGACAATCAGCTTTTCGACCCGCTGAATATCCGAAGGCTGCCTTTGCATCGCATCATGAGGATGATAGTAGGGTGCGCGGCAAAAATGTGCAGGGCGCACGACGGGCTCACGCACCAGCAACGCCTTGCGGTTATGGGGACTTCTCGCCGATTCAGGAGAGATGGCGGCTAAGGGGCTATCGGTCACCAAGATCGCCTTATTGGGCACGGCACCGTAAGGCAGCAGTTTGGCCATGACGTTCCCCCATAATGCCTCCAATACTGCGCCAGTCATCGTCAACTCGCCATCGACATGCTTTGCCCCTTGACCGACTAACGCATTAGCCCCAATACCTTTAACCTGCCAACGCCCATCAAAGCCACAGCGTGCTCCGCCGCCGTTGCGCGAAATAGCGCCGCCGCCATAACGTTCGGCGAAAAAGACTTTTTCATCGTTTAAGCGCGGCGTACCATCATCAAAAATAGCATGGCGATTATTTTCTTCGATGAGATAGCTGGTCTCTTTTTTCAGTTCGTCTTGTTCAGCAGGGCTTAATGCATTGTGCCAGAGTAATTGAGAACCTGTCTTTTTTGCGACGAAAGGGATCAAGCTTTCGTGAAGCATGGCGAGCTTTGTCATTTTTTAATCGTTATTTTTATTGGTGCAGAGTAAGTTAAATCCCGGCCTTATTGCACAAGGAATAATAAGACTGTTTTTTTAATTTGATGAATCCGGTGTTGAAAGTGAAGACGAAGGTGAAGGGCGGCCACCGCCACTGCCATTCCAGGTTGGGCCCATAGGAACCTGTGGAATAGCAACGTTAACCGGCATGTGTGGTGCGGCTTGAATAGCTATTTCCGTCCCGACGCCCACGGCTAAGGATTCGGGGGTGGGTAATTTCGCTATTGTGCTCAGGCTACCGACAATGAGCGAAGTCGGATTATAAGAATCGTTGCCGTCAGATCCGTTAATACATGACAATTCAACTTCCGTTAAGGCTCTCATTTAAACTCCTTCTTGCGAGAGGTGATAGATAAAACAAGCGAAAAAATAATCGCCATCGGCAAACCATAACTGGCCGTGGTTTTAAGGGCGGCCGTATCCAAAAGGATCGCCTGGCGCTGCAGGCAGTAGTCTAAAAATACGGCAAGGGGAAATATCAAGAACAGCATAACGATGTGGTACGTGCGCACGCCTTTTTTCTTCGCGTTTTTATAGATCGCACTGATAATGAGGATGAAAATGACAATAAGAACTATTTCCGTTATAAGGTGCAATTTGATTAGCTCCATTAATCAAAATTTACATCAAGTTACATTGGGTAACCTGATAAGTCAACAGGGTATTTTATGATTCCTCTTTATTTATCATGGTATTGAATTAATTAATCATAAAATGATTACCTTTTGTGACTATATGTCGATGATGAAAAATAAAGATGTCAAAGAAGCGTTTGGCCGCGGTCGGCGAGGCGGTTAACTTCTAATCACTTGTTTTTGCTCAAACTGCCAACTGCGCCTAAGCTAGGTGATGACTCTGAGGGAGCCATTCCCCGAGACCTTATTCCGTGAACATGGAGGAGTTTCGATTTGATGCGTTTATCCACATTGGTGCTGGCGATCGGCATGGCGCTGGGCTCGCAGGCACAGGCAGCAGAAACCCAACCTCACGCCGACCATAGTGCCCTGCCCAGCGGCCAGGCGAAGGAGGCTACCGTGACCGGTGAAGCCAATCAGCACGACAAGCAAAAGACCCAAAACCCGTTCTTCTATCAAAGCCGTCTGCCGTTCCAGGCGCCGCCGTTCAACCTGATCAAGGAAAGCGACTACGCGCCGGCGATCGAGGCGGGCATCAAGCAAAAGCGGGAAGAGGTGGAGAAGATCGCCAACAACCCGGCCAAGCCCAACTTCAAGAATACCTTCGTGGCGCTGGAGCAGGCCGGTTCGCTGCTGACGCGGGTGATGAACGTGTTCGGCGCCATGACCTCGGCCAACACCAGCGATGCGCTGCAGAAGCTGGATGAAGAAACCTCGCCGATGCTGGCGGCGCTGAACGACGACATCATGCTCAACGGCAAGCTGTTCGCGCGCATCAAGGCCATCTATCAGGATCGCGATGCGCTGAAGCTGGATCCGGAATCGCGCCGGCTGGTGGAAGTGACCTACAAGAACTTCGAGCTGGCGGGCGCCAACCTGTCGGACGCCGACAAGGCCAAGCTGAAGGCGCTGAACCAGGAAGCAGCGACGCTGAGCACCCAGTTCACCAACAAACTGCTGGCGGCGAGCAAAAACGGCGCGCTGGCGATAACTGACCAGGCGAAACTGGACGGTCTGTCCGAAGGTGAGCTGGCCGCGGCAGCGCAGGCGGCCGCCGAGCGCAAGCTGGAGAAACAGTGGCTGTTGGTGCTGCAGAACACCACCCAGCAGCCGCTGCTGCAGAGCCTGAAAGATCGCGACACCCGCCAAGCGCTGTTCGACGCCTCCTGGACGCGCGCGGAGAAGGGCGACGGCAACGATACCCGCCAGACCCTTTCCCGTCTGGCCAAGGTACGCGCCGAGCAGGCCAAGCTGTTGGGCTACCCGAACTACGCCGCCTGGAAGCTGCAAAACCAGATGGCCAAGACGCCGGATGCCGCCTTGAGCTTTATGCGCAACATCGTGCCGGCGGCCACCGCGCGCGCCGAGCGTGAAGCCAAAGACATTCAGGCGGTGATCGATCAGCAGAAAGGCGACTTCAAGGTGCAGGCCTGGGACTGGCAGTTCTACGCCGAACAGGTGCGCAAGGCCAAGTACGATCTGGACGAATCGCAGATCAAACCTTACTTCGAGCTGAACAACGTGCTGAACAACGGCGTGTTTTACGCCGCCAACCTGCTGTACGGCATCAGTTTCAAAGAACGCAAGGACATTCCGGTCTACCAGCCGGACGTTAAGGTGTATGAAGTGTTCGACAAGGACGGCAAATCGCTGGCGCTGTTCTACACCGACTACTTCAAGCGCGACAACAAGGGCGGCGGCGCCTGGATGAGCAACTTCGTCGATCAGTCGAAGCTCAACGGCACCAAGCCGGTGATCTACAACGTCGCCAACTTCACCAAACCGGCGCCGGGGCAGCCGGCGCTGCTGTCGTATGACGACGTGATCACCATGTTCCACGAGTTCGGCCACGCGCTGCACGGTATGTTCGCCGATCAGGAATACCCGAGCCTGTCGGGTACCAACACCGCGCGCGATTTCGTCGAGTTCCCGTCGCAGTTCAACGAGCACTGGGTCAGCGATCCGAAAGTGTTCAGCCACTTCGCCAAGCATTATCAGACCGGCGAGGCGATGCCGCAGGAACTGGTCGACAAGATCAAGAAGGCCGACAAGTTCAACAAGGGCTACAGCATGACCGAGCTGCTGTCCGCCGCGCTGCTGGACATGCACTGGCACATGCTGACCGCCGACCAGCCGCAGCAAGACGTGGACAAGTTCGAGGCCGAGTCGCTGCAAAAAGACAAGGTCGATCTCGGCTACGTGCCGCCGCGCTACCGTTCCAGCTATTTCCAGCACATCTGGGGTAACGGCTACGCCGCGGGCTATTACGCCTATCTGTGGACGGAAATGCTGGCGGACGACGCCTTCCAGTGGTTCACCGAGCACGGTGGCCTGACCGCCGAAAACGGCCAGCGCTTCCGCGACATGATCCTGTCGCGCGGCAACAGCCAGGATCTGGAGAAGCTGTACATCGACTGGCGCGGCAAAGAGCCGAGCATCGAACCGATGCTGATCAACCGCGGGCTGAAGGACGAATAGTCCCGAGGGTATGAACAAGGAGAGTGAGTAAACCAACGGCACGCCAAATGCCGGTCGCATTCCGACGTTTGGCGGTGCCGTTTTCTGGTCGACAGAGAGAAGACAAGCTACCTGGCCTGAATTTCATGCACCAAATCGATAAATGCCTTGAGCCCCGGAGGAACATGTCGTCTGCCGGGATAATAGAGACGCAATCCGCCGAAAGCTGGGCACCATTCGTCCAGTACGCTAATAAGTCGACCTGATGCGATATCTTCACGGGCAAACCAATCTGAAACGAAGGCAATCCCCACACCGCTCAATGCGGCACGATGAATGGCGCGCATTTCATTCAATACAATGCGCGGCGGTACGTTGACTCGAAGTTTCTGTTGGTGGCGTTCCAATTCCCAATGGTAAATCCCTCCGTGTGACATACGCATCCCGACGCTTTTGTGCCGTAACAGATCCTCCGGCGATTGCGGTATGCCATGTTCAGCGAAATAGTCTGGTGTAGCGACCACCAACATGCGGATATCTCCCGTTAGCTCCACGGCGATCATGTCCTGCGGGACGGACTCCGCCAAACGGATCCCCGCGTCGTAACCTTCCGCCACAATGTCCACCATTCTTGATTCGCTGGTGATATCGAGCCGCATTTGCGGGTAACGCCGCAAATACGTTTCGATCAACGGTTCGTAGAGCAGGGAGACGCACTCCTGCGGTGCGCTGATGCGCAGCGTGCCGGTTGGCGCGTCGGGTTGGGTGGCGATCTCTTCTGATGCACGCCGAATCTCGGCCAGAGCGGGGGCGATTCGTTCTACATAACGCGCGCCCGCCGGCGTCAGGGCCACGCTGCGGGTCGAACGGTTAAACAGACGTATTTTCAGGCGGCTTTCCAACCCGGCCACCGCATTGCTGACGGCGGTGGCCGACATGCCTAATTGCCGTGCGGCGGCGCGAAAGCTTTGTCGCTGCGCCACCGCCAACACGACTTCCAACTCTGTCAGTCCACTGCGATGCATAGATTATCCCGATTATCGGTACAGTTCGTACAGGATAGACCCACTTATCGTATTGATCATCTGTTTCTATACTCGTTTGACTAATCGGAACATGTGGAGCGCACCATGCAAAAAATTGACAGCATTTATATCAACGGTGAATTCGTGACACCCCACGGTGAAGAACGCTTCACGCTGTTTAACCCGGCGACAGAAGACGTGATTGGCACTGTGCGTCTGGCGGACGAGGTGGATGCCGAGCGGGCGATTGCCGCAGCCAAGGCCGCATTTCCTTACTGGTCCAAGACCAGTAAGGCGGAACGCCTTGCCGTATTGCGCCGTATGCACAAAGCGGTTATGGCCCGTGAAGATGAGCTGATGGACGCCGTCGTGATGGAATATGGCGCGCCCAAAATTCGTGGGCGCTGGATGGCCAGCTACCCGGCGGACGCGATAGCTCAGGCGATCGACGCGCTGGAAAATTTCGAGTTTACGGAACAGGCGGGTAAGGCGCAGGTCATCATGACGCCTGTCGGCGTCGCCGGGCTGATTACGCCATGGAACAGCGATGCCGGGTTTATCTGCAACAAACTGGCGACGGCGATGGCGGCAGGGTGCACCGCGGTGATCAAGCCCAGCGAAATGAGCGCGATGCAAACGCGGGTTATCACCGAAGCGTTGCACGACGCGGGCATTCCTGCCGGGGTATTTAACATTATCACCGGGCGAGGCGAGGTGGTGGGTGAGGTCATTAATCGACATCCCGATATTGCCAAGATCTCGTTTACCGGTTCCACGGCGGTGGGCAAACATATCGTAGAAAGCGGTGCAGAATCGCTGAAACGGGTGACATTGGAACTGGGGGGCAAATCGCCGACGCTGATCCTGGACGATGCGGATGTCATGCAGGCCGTGCCTTTGGCGCTTGCCGCCGGTTTTATGAATAGCGGCCAGGCCTGCATTGCAGGCACGCGAATTCTGGTGCCGCGCAGCCGTCAGGCGGAGTTTGAACAGGCGATTGCCGACGCGGTAGGCAAAGTCCGGTCGGGCGATCCGCGCGATGAAAATACGGAAATCGGCCCGATGGTGAGCCAAAAACAGTGGCAACGGGTGCAGGATTATATCCGCTTGGGCGAGGAAGAAGGGGCGACATTGTTGGTTGGCGGCGTTGGCCGTCCATCGGGTATGGATAAAGGCTGGTGCGTGAAGCCTACGGTATTTGCGGGCAATAACCGGATGCGCATTGCCCGGGAAGAAATTTTTGGTCCGGTGCTGGTGATCATCCCTTACGACAATGAGGCCGAAGCGCTTGCGATCGCCAACGACACCGCCTACGGGCTGAGTGCGCTGGTGTTAAGCGGCGATCGCGAACGCGGGGTGCGGGTGGCGCAGCAGATTGACTCCGGGCGTGTTCTGCTGAACACGTTGGATCATGAACCTAAAGCGCCGTTTGGCGGTTTCAAACAGTCCGGGCTGGGGCGCGAGATGGGCAAATGGGGGATGCAGGCTTATCTGGAAGCAAAAACGTTGTTGGTGGGGTAACCCAGAGCCCATCGTCGTTATTGACATGTCCTGTTATGGGGAGAAAACGGCGCAAGAATCAAAGCAGACAACGGTTCCTTATCATCATTGTCATTGTCTTGCGCCTTTCCCCTTTCTATTAACGCTCAGCGGTTCACCACCTTGGCCGGCAGGGCCACCACCAGCAGCGAGCTGAGCAGCAGGCAGCCGGCGAAGGCCCAGAGCGCGCCGCCGCTCTTGCCGGTCAGATCCAGCGCCAGCCCCATCAGCGAATTGCTTACCAGCCCGGCGATGTTGGCCAGCGAACAGGCCAGCGCGAAGCCGGTCGCCGCCGCCGTGCCGCGCAGGAAGGTGGCCGGCAGGCTGAAGAACACCGGCACTGCGCCGATGATTGCCGCCTGGGCGATGGAGAACAGCAGCACCGTGGCCAGCGCATTGTGGGTGAAGAAGGTGCTGCCGGCCATCGCCAGCGCGCCGATGATAAACGGCACGATGATATGCCAGCGCCGTTCGCGCAGCCGGTCGGAACTGCTGCCGATCAGCAGCATGCCGAGCAGGGCGGCGACGCTGGGGATCGCCGTCAGGTAACCGATGGTGGTGATGTCGGTAACGCCGGCGGTTTTGATGAAGGTCGGCATCCAAAAGCCCATGGCGTAGGCGCTGAGCAGAATAGCGAAGTCGATGCCGCCGAGCATCCACACCTTCAGGTTGAAGAAGCCGTCGCGGAAGCTGTGCTTGCCGTGATCGGCCTCGGCGTCGTCGCGCGCCAGATCGTCGGCGATGCGCTGTTTTTCCTCGGGCGTCAGCCACTTGGCCTGCTGATAAGTGTTAGGCAACAGCCAGAAGGTCAGCACGCCCAACAGCACGCTGGGAATGCCCTCCAGCAAAAACAGCCACTGCCAGCCGTGCAGCCCGTGGCGCATGTCGAAATGGCCCATGATCCAGCCGGAGAGCGGCCCGCCGATCACGCTGGAGAGCGGCAGGCCGATCATGAACAGCGCGATGATGCGGCCGCGGCGATAGGTCGGGAACCACAGCGTCAGGTAAAAGAGCACGCCGGGCAGGAAACCGGCCTCCGCCACGCCGAGCAGAAAGCGAATGACGTAGAACTGGGTCGGCGTGGTGACGAACATGGTGGCGGTGGACAGCAGCCCCCAGGTGATCATGATACGGGCAATCCACATCTTGGCGCCGACGCGCTGCAGGATCAGGTTGCTCGGCACCTCGAACAGAATATAGCCGACGAAGAACAGCCCGGCGCCCAGACCAAAGGCCGCTTCGCTCAGCTGCAGCGCGTCGGCCATCTGCAGCTTGGCCAGCCCGACGTTGATGCGATCGAGGTAGGCCGCCAGGTAACACAGGCAAAGAAACGGGATCAGTTTCCAGGTGATTTTGCGGTACAGCAGCAGCGATTCTGCGTCCGCTTTCCCCGCCAGCGGGGTGTCGACAATGGCCATGATGTTGTCTCCAGGTGGTGCGTGTTGGCCTCCGCAGGAGGCGCCTGTTGTGTTTGCGTTGCATGGGCGCCGCCCTGTTTCGGGCGGTCGCGTGAGGCGCTGTCTGCGCCTTCGTTATTGTCGTTGCAGGTGAATCGTTGACTCATAACCGGTTCAGGTAGTCGAGCGCCTCCCGTTTGTGCACCACGTCGCCGTATTTGCTGTCGATGTCGAACAGGTTAGCTTCGTGCGGGCCGGGGTGACGATCGCCGACGCACTCGCGCACCACCATGGCGCGGAAGCCGTGCTGCACCGCGTCCACCGCGCTGGCGCGGATGCAGCCGCTGGTGGAGCAGCCGATCATCAGCAGCGTGTCGATCCCTTGCGCCACCAGCAGCGGCGCCAGCGCGGTGCCGAAGAAGGCGCTGGCGTATTGCTTGCTCAGCACCACCTCATCGGCCAGCGGCGCCACCGGCGGGCAGAACGCCGCCAGCGGGTTGCCCGCCACCATGTCTTTCATCACCGGCGCTTTCTTCACCCACAGGCCGCCATCGGCAAAATGGCCTGCATGATAGCGGATATGGGTGTGGATCACCGGAATTCCCGTTCGGCGCGCGCAGGCCAGCAGCTCGCGGCTTTCCTCGACCGCGCTCACCACGCCCGGCGCGAACAGCGGCGCGCCTTCGGTGGTGTAGGCCTGCATAAAATCGATCGCCAGCAGCGCCGGGCGCCGGCCGAAGCCGATGCGCTGGCCCCAGACGCCGCGGTAGTTGTCGCTGAGGGTGTCGTTCATTCTGCCTCCTCAATAGGCGCCGGACAGCAGGGCGCCGGCGCCGGGGACGATCGGTTCCAGCTCCAGCGCGGTCAGCATCGCGTAAGTGGTGGCGATGGCGGCGGTGATCACCGGTTTGCCGGTTTGGGCCTCTACCGTTGGGACGGCCGGCAGCGAAGGCATCTGCACGCAGGCGGACAGCACGATAGCATCGACCTCGCGTAAATCCATCTCGGCGACGATCCCCGGCAGCCTGGCCGGATCGTGCCGGCCGACCTCGAGGTTGTCCGGGATCTCCAGCGCGCGCCACACCTTGACCTCGATGCCTTCGTGCTGGATGTAGTCCACCACCAGCTGGGTCAGCGGTTTCATGTAGGGTGCCACCAGCGCGATGCGTTTGGCGCCGATCACCTTCAGGCCGTTGACCAGCGCGCCGGCGCTGCTGATAACCGGCGCGGCGGCCTGATTGTCTTTCGTCACCTGCGCCAGCCGGGCCTGCGATTCGCGGTGATAGCCCAGCCCCATCGCCATGATGGCCACCAGGCAGGCGTAGCCGAGCACGTCGACCCGCGCGTCGGACAGCTCCAGCGCGCAGCGATCGGACTCGGCGTCCATCGCCGCCAATTCTTCTTTATTGACGTGTTTCATGCGCATGCGGCTGGAGTGAAAGGTGAAACGCTCCGGGCGTATCAGCTGGCGCGCGCCCAGCATCGCCGGGATCTCGGTTTCCATCGTGGTGTTGGAGCTGGGCACGATCTGGCCGATGCGGTAGTGGTTGCTCATGTCGGTGTTCCTCAGTTAATCCAGAAAATCGCCCAGGGCGCGGAAGAAGCCGTCGAAATCGTCCCACGGGATCATGTGTCCGGCGTTCTCGACCTCGACGATGGCGATCTCCGGCTGTAGCGCGCGGATCTCTGCCCGGTCTTCGGGCTGAATGACGCCGCCTTTGCCCGCGGCCATCAGCAGCGTCGGCATGGTCAGCAGCGGGTAGTCACGGTGGCTGTCCACCTGATGAAAATCGTCGTAGGCGCGTTGGATCGCCGGCTCGTAGCAGGTGTGCAGCCACTCGGCGCGCAGCCGGCGCTGCTCTTCGCTCCAGGTTGGGCAAAAGGCGCGCATCTGCTCGGCGCTCATGCCCGGCAGCGACTGCCGGATGGAGTCGGCGTACCACGGCCATTGGCCGGGATAGGCGCGGCGGCCGGGGCCGGAAACCGGCGGATCGACCAGCACCAGCCGCCGCACGCCGGCGGGCTGCAGAGCGGCGGCGCGCAGGGCGAAGCGGGCGCCCATCGAATGGCCGAGCAGGGCGTAACTGTCCAGGTTCAACGCAGCGGCGAAGGCGTTGACGTCCTGCGCGCAGGTCTCTGCGTCATAAGCCAGTTCCGGGCCGCTGGACGACAGACCGCGGCCGCGCACGTCGAGCACGTAGACGTCGTATTTTTCCCCCAGCCGCTCGGCGACGAAGCCCCAGGTGATCGCCGGGCTGGTGATGCCGGGGACCAGGATCAGCGCCGGGCCGTGGCCGCCGTAGCGCAGATAGTGTTGGCGAATGTCGTTGGCGTGAACGTGGGCGCCGTAGAGGAAGGTGCTCATGCGGCGTTCTCCGATTTCAGCGCTTGCGCGTACAGGTCGTAGCCGTAGACCCAGGCCGGATCTTCCTGGGTGCGCAGGAAGGTGTTGGCGTTGGACACCGCCTGCACCCGGGAGGCGCGCTCCTTGCGGTTGGCTTCATACAGCTGGAAGGCGGTGCGGTAGTCGCCGAGGCCGGTTTCCTGCAGGCAGCGGGTCAGCATGGCGGCGTCTTCGATCGCCATCGCCGCGCCCTGCGCCATGTGCGGTTTCATCGGGTGGCAGGCGTCGCCGAGCAGCACCAGACGGCCTTCGCTCCACAGCGGCAGCGGTTTGCGGTTCAGCAATGGCCATTTGGTGACCTGCTCGCTGGATTCGATCAGCGCCTGCACGATCGGGTGGTAGCCGGCGAAGGTCTCGAACATTTCTTCGCGGCTGCTGTCGATGAAGCTGCCCTGGAAATCCCAGGCCGGGTGCGGCACGCCGCTGACGTAGTAATACTCGTCGCGCCGTTGGGTGGTGTAGTAGACCATCAGATGGCGATCCGCCGACCACCACTTCACGCAGTCTTCGAACGTCAGGTTGTATTTCGCCAGCTTCTCGCCGCGGATCAGCGCGCGGTGGGCCACCCAGCCGCTGTAGGTCGGCGCTTCAGCGCCCAGCAGGTGCTCACGAATGCGCGAATTGATGCCGTCGGCGCCGATCACGATGTCGGCGTGGGCCGAGGTGCCGTCGACGAAGTTCAGCACCACCTCGTCACCGCGATCTTCAATTTTGCTCAGGCATTTGCCGAAGTGCAGGGTGCCGGGCTGCAGCGCGGAGAGCTGCAACGCCTGCAAATCGCCGCGGTGCACCGTCACATAGGCGGCGCCGTACTCCCGGCGGGCGAAGGCGCCCAGTTCGATGCGCGACAGGTAGTCGCCGCTTTCGGCGTCGCGGCTGAACCAGAAATCGGGATGAGACGCCATCTGCTCCAACCGCTGCTCAATACCGAGACGGCGGAAAATCTTCAGTACGTTCGGCCCCATGTGAATGCCGGCGCCAAGGCGTGAGAACGCCGGGCTCTGTTCATACAGATCGACGGTAAAGCCGGCTTTTTGCAGCAGCCCGGCGGCGGCGGCGCCCCCCAGCCCGGCGCCGACGACGGCGATGCGTGGTTGTTTGCTCATCATGTTTCCCCTGTCTGTTGGCTTTTTTCAGCGTAGGCCCAACGCGTGGCTGGACGATCGATTTATAGTGTATGCGCTAGATAACGCAAAGTTGCAAAAGTGTTAAATCAGATCTCGCTCACGCTAATTGACGGCGTATTACTGTTAAACTCATGTTAATCACAGGATTGATGCGGGATGAAATAGGACTTTCTTATGGTGGATATTCGCAGCTTGCTTTCCTTTGCTTTTTTGACTTAGATGAAATGAGTGTGTTCACTTTAAATTGTTTGAAAAATCACCGCCGCCTTGCGGGCGTCGGTCACCCTTGACGAGACAGGAGACAGGCCATGGCGGTCAATGAAACCCAGTTGGTACAGCTGTTCGAGCAGGTGCTTACGCTGTCGAAGGTTGATGCTTCGCAGAGCGTGGCGATTTTGAAAAGCCATTATTCCGATGCGCGCACGGTGCGCGCCGCGACCGACGCAGCGCTGCGGCTGGGCGCCAAGGTGTATGCCGTCGAACTGCCGGCGTTCAACCATCCGCGAGCGATGGGCAACGACATGACCGCCTATTGCGGCGATACCGCGCTGACCGGCAATCTGGCGGCGCAGCGTGCGCTGGAGGCCGCCGACCTGATCGTCGATACCATGATGCTGCTGCATTCGCCGGAGCAGGAACAGATCCTGAAAACTGGCACCCGCATCCTGCTGGCGGTGGAGCCGCCGGAGGTGCTGGCGCGCATGTTGCCCAACGCGGAGGACAAGGCGCGGGTGCTGGCCGCCGCCGCCGTGCTGGAGCAGGCGAAGCTGATGCAGGTGACCTCCGCCGCCGGCAGCGATTTCCGCGCGCCGCTGGGGCAATACCCGACGGTGACCGAGTACGGCTATGCCGATGAACCGGGGCGCTGGGATCACTGGCCGAGCGGTTTCCTGTTCACCTGGCCGAATGAGGAGCAGGCGGAAGGGGTGCTGGTGCTGGAGGTCGGCGATATCTTGCTGCCGTTCAAAAGCTATGCGCGTGAACGCATCACGCTGGAGATCGAACAAGGGTTCGTTACTCGCATTCACGGCGGCTTCGAGGCGGAATACCTGCGCGAATACATGAAATACTTCGACGATCCGGAGGTGTACGGCATCTCGCACATCGGCTGGGGTCTGCAGCCGCGCGCCCAGTGGACGGCGATGGGTCTGCACGACAAGAACGACGGCATGTGCATGGACGCGCGCGCGTTCTACGGCAACTTCCTGTTCTCCACCGGGCCGAACACCGAAGTGGGCGGCACGCGCAAAACGCCTTGCCATATGGATATCGCACTGCGCCGCTGCGACATTCGCCTCGACGGGCAAACGGTGGTGGCGGACGGGGAAGTGGTGGCGCCGGAGGCGTCGCGCGTGCGCCGGGCGTAATCGTTGCTGCCAACGGCGGGGGTTTGTACTATTCTCGTGGATTCCATAGATGGTGAGAGTAACGCAATGACGCCCCCCGAATACCCGTCAGCCGTGAGCGGCCAACCCGAAAATTATCATTTTACCGAGCAAGTCGGGCACCTGCTGCGCAAGGTTTATCAGCGCCACGTGGCGATTTTCCAGCAAAACGTCGGCGATTCGCAGCTGACGGCGGTGCAGTTCATCACCCTGTGCGCGGTGCGCGATATGGGGCCGAGCTCACTGACCGAACTGGTGCAGGTGACGGCGGTGGATCAGGCCACCATACGCGGTATCGTCGAACGGCTGAAGGCGCGCGATCTGATCACGGTAACGCCGGATCCGATCGATCGGCGCAAGGTGGTGGTCGGCCTGACCGACGCCGGCGCCGTGCTGCTGACGGAAACGGTGCCGCAGGCGGCGAAAATCACAGAGCTGACGTTCGGAACGCTCAACCCGGCCGAACGGATAGCGCTGATATTCCTGCTGAATAAAATGCTGGAAGATCCGCCCACCGGCTGATTCGCCCGAGCAACGTCGGTTGCCTGGTGGTCGGTGGCGAGAGGCCAGCCCATAAGACCATCACATGCAGGCGGAGACGCGAACAATGGCGATATCTGAAGTGCAATCGCCCAGGGAAGGCGCGAAAACCACGCTGACGGAGCATCCGCTGATGCTGTCGGTGAACGGCGAACAGCTTCATGCGCAGGTGATGGCGGATACGCCGCTCTTGCTGGTACTGCGCAACGATCTGGCGCTCAACGGCCCGAAGTACGGCTGCGGCCTGGGCGAATGCGGTGCGTGTACCGTGTTGATCGACGGCGTGGCGGCGCGCTCCTGCGTGATCCCGGCGCTCGGCGTGTCCGGCCGGGCGATCGTGACCCTGGAAGGCCTTGGCGATCGCCAGCGCCCGCACCCGGTGCAGCGTGCCTTTATCGAAGAGCAGGCGGCGCAATGCGGCTACTGTCTCAATGGCATGATCATGACCACCAAAGCCCTGTTGGATCGTAATCCCGCCCCGAGCGAGGCGGAGATCCGTCAGGCGCTGTCCGGCAACCTGTGCCGCTGCGGCACCCATCTCGAAATCCTGCGTGCGGTTCAGCGCGCCATCATTCTCTGCCGCGATGAGGACGCCCACGCCCATGACTGATTCCCGTGTCCCATCGCCGAGCCAGGCCGACTTGCTGCAGCGCGACGGCGTGCTGCTGATCGTCGACAGCGTGCAACCGCCGCCGGGACTGGTGCCCAAAGGGCAAACGCCGGTGCTGAAGCCCAAAGAGCAGGGGCTGTTTATCGCCCTGTGCGGCAGCGGCGAAATCTATGCCTTTAACGGCCATGTCGATCTTGGCACCGGCGTGCGCACCGCGCTCGGGCAGATCGTCGCCGAAGAGCTGTACCTGCGCATGGATCAGGTGCAAATGGTGTTGGGCGATACCGAGCGCGCGCCGAATCAGGGCGCCACCATCGCCAGCGCCACGCTGCAGATCTCCGCCGTGCCGCTGCGCAACGCCGCCGCCGAAGCGCGCCGTTGGCTGTTGCGCCAGGCGGCGCAGCGCTTCGATGCGCCGGTGGAACAGCTGACGCTGGAGGAGGGCGTGATCCGCAGCCCGCAGGGGCAGGCGCTCAGCTACGCCGAGCTGGTGGCCGGCGGTCATGTCGAGCTGTCGATTTCCGGCGACGCGCCGCTGAAACCGCAGGCGGAGTATCGCCTGGTGGGCACCAGCACCGCGCGCGTCGATATTCCGGCCAAGGCGACCGGCGAAACCACCTACGTACACGATATGCGCCTGCCGAACATGCTGCACGGCCGGGTGGTGCGGCCGCCCTATGCCGGCTACGACAGCGGCGAATTTGTCGGCACCAGCCTGCTGGCGGTGGACGAAACCTCGATCGCGCATATTCCCGGCATCGTCAAACTGGTGGTGATCGGCGATTTCATCGGCATCGTCGCCGAGCGCGAAGAGCAGGCGATCAAGGCGGCACAGGCGCTGCAGGTCAGTTGGAAAGACTGGCGCCGCAATTTGCCGCAGATGACCGACGTGGCGCAGGCGCTGCGCGACAATCCGCACTCGACCCGGGTGGTGCACGATACCGGCGATGTGGACGCGGCGCTGGCGGCGGCCGACAGGCGCTTCACCCGCAGCTACCTGTGGCCGTATCAGCTGCATGCCTCGATAGGCCCTTCCTGCGCGCTGGCGGACTATCGGCCGGAGCGCCTGCAGGTCTGGTCAGGCAGCCAGAATCCGCACCTGCTGCGCGCCGATCTGGCCTGGCTGCTGGAATACCCGGAAGCGCAGATCGAGATCGTTCGCATGGAGGCGGCCGGCTGCTATGGCCGCAATTGCGCCGATGACGTCTGCGCCGACGCGGCGCTGCTGTCGCGGGCGGTGGGCCGGCCGGTGCGGGTGCAGCTGACCCGCGAGCAAGAGCATGTGTGGGAACCGAAGGGCACGGCGCAACTGATGGAGGTGGACGGCGGGCTGGACGCCGCCGGGCACCCGGTCGCCTACGATTTTCGCACCTATTATCCTTCCAACGGCGCGCCGACGCTGGCGCTGTTGCTGACCGGCCGCGTCGAACCGCTGCCGGTGGCCTATGAAATGGGCGACCGCACCTCGGTGCCGCCATACGAATATCCGTCGCTGCGCGTCAGCATCGAGGACATGGCGCCGATCGTGCGCGCCTCCTGGATGCGCGGCGTTTCCGCCTTGCCCAACACCTTCGCCCACGAGTCTTATATCGATGAGCTGGCCCACGCCGCCGGCGTCGATCCGCTGGAGTATCGGCTGCGCTACATCCATGATGAACGCGCCAGTGAACTGATGCGCAGCACCGCAGAACGCGCCGGCTGGACGCCGCATACCGAACCGATGCAGACCCCGGCGGAAGACGGCGTGCTGCGCGGGCGCGGCTTTGCTTATGCCCGTTACATCCACAGCAAGTTTCCCGGCTTTGGCGCGGCCTGGGCCGCCTGGGTGGCTGACGTGGCGATCGACAAAGCCAGCGGCGAAGTGGCGGTAACGCGCATCGTGGTCGGCCACGACGCGGGCATGATGGTTAACCCGGACGGCGTGCGTCACCAAATCCATGGCAACGTATTGCAATCGACCAGCCGGGTGTTGAAAGAGCGCGTTACGTTTGAGGAATCGACGGTCTCTGCCAAAGAGTGGGGAGCTTACCCGATCCTGACCTTCCCGGAGGTGCCGGAGGTGGACGTGGTGATGATGCCGCGCCCTTACGATCCGCCGCTGGGCGCCGGGGAGTCGGCGTCGGTGCCCAGCGCGGCGGCCATCGCCAACGCGGTGTTCGACGCCACCGGCATTCGTTTTCGCGAGCTGCCGATCACCTCGGACAAGCTGCGTGAGGCGCTGAACGGGCCGGATGCCGAGCGGCAGGCCGCCCCTCCCACGAAAAAGAAGCGCGGCAAATGGTGGTTCGGCGGCGCGGCGGGGCTGTTCGGCGCGGTGCTGGGCATCGCCGGCAGTGCCTTGCCGTGGCGGGCGGAGATCGCGCCGGTGGCGACGCCT
The DNA here is from genome assembly GCF_052168655.1 of Serratia sp. CY47280. Taxonomy (NCBI): domain Bacteria; kingdom Pseudomonadati; phylum Pseudomonadota; class Gammaproteobacteria; order Enterobacterales; family Yersiniaceae; genus Serratia; species Serratia sp. CY47280. The sequence continues at coordinate 485,589 of NZ_JBJNMG010000001.1, forward strand.
GGCGCCGGCACCTGGTCGGCCGCCACGCTGGAGCGCGGCCGTCAGTTGGCCGCCGCCGGAGACTGCGCGGTTTGCCATACCGCGTCGGAAGGGGCGACCAACGCCGGTGGGTTGGCGATGGCGACGCCGTTCGGCACGCTCTACAGCACCAACATTACCCCGGACGTGGCAACCGGCATCGGCAACTGGTCGTTTACCGCATTCGATCGGGCGATGCGTCAGGGCATCGCCCGCGACGGCCGCCACCTCTATCCGGCATTTCCTTACACCGCCTTCAGTAAAATGACCGACGGCGACATGCAGGCGCTGTACGCTTATCTGATGTCGCAACCGGCGGTGCGCCAGAGCAATCCGGCCAATCAGATGCGCTTCCCGTTTAACCTGCGGCCGCTGATGGCGGGCTGGAACGCGCTATTCCTGCGCCAGGGGGAATATCAACCCGATCCGCAGCAAAGCGCGCAGTGGAACCGCGGCGCCTATCTGGTCAACGGCCTTGGCCACTGCGCCGCCTGCCATTCGCCGCGTAATCTGCTGGGGGCGGAAAAGGGCGGCGCGGCCTTCCTGGCGGGAGGGATGGTGGACGGGTGGGAAGCGCCGGCGCTGAATCAATTGGCCAATGCGGACAAGCCCTGGACTGAGGAGCAGCTGTTTCAGTACTTCCGCAGCGGGCATTCCGCCGAGCACGGCGTGGCGGCCGGGCCGATGGGGCCGGTGGTCAGCGAACTGGCGACGTTGCCGCAGAGCGATCTGCGGGCGATGGCCAACTATGTGATGTCGCTGAGCACCAAGGCGACGCTGAATGTGGAACCGCAGGCGCAGTTGGCGGCCCGCGCGTTGCCTGCGGGTCAACTGGCGGGCGAGCGGTTGTTTCAGGGCGCTTGCCAGGCCTGTCACAGCGCCGCCGCCGGCGGGCCGCAGCTGTTCGGCGTCAGCCCGGATCTGGCCAATAACACCAATATCTTCAGCGATCGCCCCGATAACCTGATCAAGGTGATCCTGCAAGGGATCCCCAAACCGGCCACCGCCGAATTGGGCTTTATGCCGGGCTTTAAGGACAGCTTTTCCGATCGGCAGGTGACGGCGCTGGTGAATTATCTGCGCCAACGCTATGCCGGCGACAAACCGGCCTGGCGCGACGTGGAGGCTCAGGTGGCGCGGCTGCGCGCAGAGCCGGGCACGCACTGAGCTGCCTCAGGCTTGGCGCAGGAACGCCACCAGCCGCTGCGCCGGCAGCGGCAGCTGCGCCAGGTCACGCACCGCGATCGACAGACGCCGGGTCGCCCACTCGTCCGTCAGCGGCAGGGCGCTGTGCCGAATTTGCGGATGGCGTTGGGCGCTCTCTTCCGGCACCACCGCTAGCCCGGCGCCGCGCAGCACCATACGGCAGATGGCGTCGAAATGAGCCGTGCGCGCCCGCAATCGCATCGGGCCGCCGCTGCGTATCGCCAGCTGTTCCAGATGCTGTTGCAGCGCACTCTCTTCCGGCAGGCCGATGAAATCAAAAGGCAGGGCGTCCGCAAAGCTGAGCGTGCGGCGGCCGCTGAGCGCATGCCCCGGCGGCAGCGCCAGCACCAGACGATCCTGGCGAAAAGGGTAGCTTGCCAGCCCACGCAGATCGGCGTGGTCCGCCACGATGCCGATATCCGCCGCCCGTTCGGCGATCGCCAGCGCGATGGCCGGGCTGGGCAGCTCCTCCAGCGCGATGTCGGTGTGCGGGTGCAGCACCAGAAAATCCGCCAACAGCTCCGGCAAAAAAGCGTCGGCGGCGACGGTATTGGCGACGATGCGCAGCTGGCTGCGCTGGCCCGGCGCGAACTCGGCCATATCACCCCGCAGCCGGTCGCGCTGTTGCAGCAGCACGCGCGCGTGTTGCAACAGGCGCTCACCGGCGGGCGTCGCTTGGACGCCGCGCGGATTGCGCGTCAACAGCGCCACGCCGGCCTGTTGTTCCAGCCCGCGCATGCGGGCGCTGGCGGCGGCCAGCGACAGCCCGACGCGCTCGGCGCCGGCGGTGATGCTGCCGGTTTCGAGCACCGCCACCAACAGCCGCAGATCGATAAAGTCAAAATGCATGCGTTCTTCCTCTGTCTTTGCCGCAGGCAGGCTCTGCCATTGCCGCATTGTGCTGCGGCGCGGCGCTGGCCACAATCGAGCCGTTGATTCGCCATAAGGATAGACGCATGTCGCTGACGTTACTCGAGATTATCGCCCTGACGGGCATTTTTACGCTGGCCGGCACGGTCAAAGGGGCGATCGGTCTGGGGTTGCCGACGGTGTCGATGGGGTTGCTCAGCCTGATGATGCCGCCGGGGCAGGCCGCCGCGCTGCTGCTGTTGCCCTCGCTAATCACCAACCTGTGGCAGTTGCTGTGCGGGCCGCGGTTGGGGGCGCTGTGCCGGCGGCTCTGGCCGATGATGCTGTGCGTCATGCTGGGCACGTTATTGAGCGCCGGCGCGCTCACCGCAACCGATGGCCGCCTGGCGCCGCTGGCGCTGGGCGTTTGCCTGATCGGCTATGCGCTGTTGGGATTCACCCGTTTCGACTGGCGCGTTTCCGCCACGGCAGAGCCTTGGCTGGGGCCGCTGTGCGGCCTGGTGACCGGCGTGCTGACCGGCGCCACCGGCGTATTCGTCATACCGGCGGTGCCCTATCTGAACGCATTGGGCCTGGCGCGTGACGATCTGGTGCAGGCGCTGGGGCTGTCGTTCACCGTCTCGACGCTGGCGCTGGCCGCCGGATTAGCCTGGCATCAGGCGCTGCCCGGCGCGTTGCTCGGCGGTTCGCTGTTGGCACTGTTGCCGGCGCTGGGCGGCATGTGGCTGGGGGAGAGGGTGCGTCGTCATTGTCGCCCGCAGCTGTTCCGCCGCCTCTTCTTTATTGGGTTATTAATCTTGGGCGTTGAGATTATTTGGCGATTCAATTAATTGAATCGATAGCATCTGCGTGTAATTAGGTTCGGTATATTATTCTGGATTTTATTCCAATATGATTATTTTCAGCAGTGAGAATACACCTTCAGTCATTCTTGTCAAAAAATAGCCCTTATGACAGCGGTTCCTGCGCCAGTGGTTTCTGGGGAATGGCAGTTCTACAGGAAATGGTTATGGCGGCAATGGCACTGGACCGAGAGAGGCCAGAGAATCCAGAACCAAACGCTAATTAACAGCTGCAATCCCAGCACAGAAGTAAAATTCTGTGCTTTTATGGGGTATATGATGAATAAATATGTTGTTTTTATAAAGAGCGATGAATCAAGGGTGCAGAGAAAGGAAGTGGTTACACGAGAAATAATTAAAGATATGAAGCAGAAAGGGTTCAGAAAGCATCATATTGAAGTAGAAGCTGAGAACGAAAATGATGCCATTAACCAACTAAATAAGAACAGCAATGACTATTTGGACTCATTGAGAAATTTTTCCGGTGATTTATTGTTTTGCTCTGTTTGCGTCATTGTTATGGTCATGGTTTATTTATTCAATTGAGCCATAATCCAGTTTTGAATCATTCATTTTTTATACTATCCGATTGCCCGCTAAAAACCCAATAAGGCTCAGGCCTGCGGGCCGCCCAAAATGGTCTCCCACATGCCGGCGAGAATGCGTTTGCCGATTTCGCTCTTCAGTCTTCATACCCGCCGTGGGTGATAGCCATGTCTTTGCCGTGCGCCACGTCGCAGCGTTTGCGTGCCTTCAGCACCAGATCTTGATAACGCAGCAGGGTGTCTTCGATGCCCTGCGAGTGGGTCTGAACGGCGATGGGGCAAGGCGATTTTTGCTGCCCGCTTCCGCTTTCAATTTACGGCGCGGCGCATTGCGCGATATTCTGGTTTTCTGATGGGCTAACGGCGGATGAGGGAACCATGATTGACAGCCAGGTGTTTGAACAACAAAGCCTCGACAATCTGCTGAGCTATTGGCGGCGCCATCGCCGCCTGCCGGGCGCGCGCTATCCGGCCGGGCCGACAGACAGCCTGTGTGACGTGCCGGGCGTCAGCGTCGGGCATCACACCTTGGCCGACGGCGAATGCCAGACCGGCGTCACCGCCATCGTGCCGCCGGGCGATCTGTTCAACCAACCGTTGCCGTGCGGCAGCGCGGTGCTCAACGGCTTCGCCAAGCCGCTGGGATTGGTGCAATTGAATGAGCTGGGGGAGTTGCAAACGCCGATCCTGCTGAGCAACACCTTCGCCGTCGGCACGCTGTTCAACGCCATGGTGCGGCGCAGCTGTCTGCGCTACCCGCAGATCGGCCGCGGCAGCGCCACCATCAACCCGCTGGTGCTGGAGTGCAACGACGGCTACCTCAACGATATTCAGGCGATGGCGGTGCGTGAGGAGCACGTCTTCAGCGCGCTGGATAACCATTCCACCCGCTTTGCGCGCGGCAGCGTCGGCGCCGGGCGCGGCATGAGCAGCTTTGGCCTGAAGGGCGGCATCGGCACCGCCTCGCGTTATTGCCCGGGGCTTGGCACCACGCTCGGCGTACTGGTGCTGGCCAACTTCGGCACCCTCGACTCGTTGACGCTGAGCGGCGTGCGCGTTGGCCCGGCGCTGGGCAAGCTGTTGGCGGATCCACCGCCGCAGGTGGACGCCGGTTCGGTCATCATCATCATCGCCTGCGATCGGGCGCTGGACAGCCGGCAGCTGAACCGCATCGCCCGCCGAGCGGGCGCGGGTCTGGGGCGGGTGGGCAGCCATTGGGGGCACGGCTCCGGCGACATCGCGCTGGCGTTCTCCACCCGGTTGCTGGGAGCCACGCTGCCGGACGAACGGCTGGAGCCGCTGTTTGCGGCGGCGGCGGACGCCACCGAATACGCGGTGTTGGATGCGTTGCTGAGCGCCGAAGGCGTTAGCGGTTTTCAGCAGCATGCGCGCGCAGCGCTGGGCCCGCTGCTCGATCGGCTGGCGGCAAATCAAATAACGGGAGCCTGATGTGAAGGTCTTTATCTCTGCGGATATCGAGGGTATTGCCGGCGTGATGCGGCCGGAGCAGTGCAACCCGGCCCATGCTGACTATGCGGTGGCGCGCGAGCTGATGGAGCAGGAGGTCAACGCCGCCATCGACGGCGCTTTTGCCGGCGGCGCCACCGAGGTGACGGTGGCCGACAGCCACGCCATGATGCAGAATCTGCGCGCCGATCGCATCGATGCGCGGGCGCGCCTGGTGCAGGGCAAGCCGCGCGGGCTGTCGATGGTGGAAGGGCTGCAGCATCAACGTTACGACGGCCTGATGTTTATCGGTTATCACAGCGCCGCCGGCGAACGCGGCGTGCTGGCGCATACCATCAACGGCCGGGCCTTTTATCGCGTCAGCCTGAACGGCGAGGTGGTAGGCGAAAGCGATCTGTATGCGGCGATGGCGGCGGAGTTGAACGTGCCGCTGTGGTTGGTGAGCGGTGACGACGAGCTGCAACGTTGGATCGCTGAACGTTATCCGCAATCTGGCTATGTTTGCGTAAAACGCGCCCTCTCGCAAACCGCCGCCGAATCGCTCAGCCCACAGCGGGCGCGGGCGGAGATCCGCGAGCGGGCGATGCAACAGGTGCGCCAGGGCGCCAGACTGCCGGTGGAGCGCCGTTTTATGCCACCTTACCGGCTGACGCTGATGGCGGCCAAACCGGTGCTGGCGGATCTGTTCAGCCTGGTGCCTGGCGTGGAGCGCCAGGACGCGCTGACCGTGGCCTTCGACAGCGACAACATGGCGGCGCAAATCAACCTGCTCAGCGTTTTCTCCTATCTGGCGACGACGCAGAGTTGACCCCGGTGCGGGTGCCTGCCCGCACCGCACGATTCTCCAATAGAAAAACCCTCTTCAACATTAAGTCTACTGGATAATAGGCTACGCTAATTATTGCTCTGTTGCGCTATATCACCTGACGGGCGCAACAAGCCATTCCCATAACAAGATTTGTTTCGCCGAAGGCAGTGACGCCTTCGGTTTTTTTGGAGTCATGAGCAATGAGCATATCCCAAGTTCCGCTTTCGCGGCGGCGGTTTATCGTCGGCGCCGGGGCGTTGGTGATCGGCGCCTATCTGCCGTCCACCGGCGCGCTGGCGCGTTCGGCTGCCCCGATCGCCTCCGGCGCGGCGGCGTTAGACGCCAACGCCTTCGTTCAGATCGGCGCCGACGGCGTCGTCACCGTCATCAGTAAACACACCGAAGTGGGCCAGGGGGTCTATACCGGCATGGCGACGCTGGTCGCCGAAGAGCTCGATGCCGACTGGGCACAGGTGCGGGTCGTGGCCGCGCCGGTGGACACCAATGTCTACAAAAACCTGGCCTTCGGATTCCAGGGCACCGGCGGTTCCAGCTCGGTGGCCAATGCCTATGAGCAAATGCGGCGCATGGGCGCCATGGCGCGCGCGCTGTTGGTGCAGGCCGCCGCGCAGAGCTGGAAAACCTCGGCGCAGGAAATCACCGTGCAGGCGGGCAAGATCCGCCATGCCGCCAGCGGGCGCGAAGCGGGCTTCGGCGAATTCGCCGCGCTGGCCGCCACGCTGCCGCCGCCCGATCCCGCCAGCCTGACGCTGAAGGATCCGGCCAATTTCACCCTGATCGGCAAAACGCGCGGTTTGCACCGCGTCGATTCGCTGGCGAAAACCAACGGCAGCGCGCAGTTCTCGCAGGATATCCACGAGCCGGGCATGTTGACCGTCACCATCAAAAAACCGCCGCGTTTCGGCGGCAAGGTGGCGACGTTTGACGCCGAACGCGCGCTGGCGGTACCGGGCGTGGTGGCGGTGAAACAGGTTGCCACCGGCGTGGCGGTTTACGCCAACAATACCTGGGCGGCGATCCAGGGGCGGGACCGGCTGCGGGTCACCTGGGACGACGCGCAGGCGGAGCGACGCAACACCGAGGAAATCTACGCCGAATTCCGTCAGGTGGCGCAGAAAACCGGCGTGGTGGCGAAGAGTCTTGGCAAGCCGGACGAGGTGTTCGACAAGGCCGACAAGGTGATCGAGGCCGAATACACCTTCCCGTACGTCGCGCACGCGCCGATGGAGCCGCTGGACGGCTATCTGTTCTGGGACGGCGAGAGCGTCAAGGCGCGCTACGGCTGCCAAATCCAAACGCTCGACCACAAGCAGCTGTGCGATCTGTTCGAGTTGCCGCCGGACAAGGTACAGATTGAAACCATTCTGGCGGGCGGCAGCTTCGGCCGGCGCATCGATTTAGGCAACCCGACGCTGGGGCCGGATCTGGCGGCCGACATGGCGGCGGCGGCCAAAGGCATCGGCCCCGGCCACGGCGTGAAGGTGGTGTGGACGCGCGAGGACGACATCCGCAACGGCTGGTATCGCCCGATGATCCTGCACCGCCTGCGCGGCGCCATTCGGGGCGGCAAGGTGGTGGGCTGGACCGATACCGTGGTCGGCCACTCCTGGACGCGCCACAGCGCGATGGATGCGCTGGTGGTCAACGGCCTCGATCAGATGATGGTCGAAGGCGCCAGCGAGGTCTCATACACTTTCGAAGCCTTCCGCTGCGATGCGCATATCGTGCCCGGCAAGGTGCCGACCACCTCGCTGCGGTCGGTCGCCAGCACCCACACCGGCCATGCGGTGGAGAGCTTTATCGATCAGCTGTTGCAGGAAACCGGCCAGGATCCGGTCGAAGGGCGGCTGGCGCTGATGGGCGATGCGCCGCGCGCGGCGGGCGTGCTGCGGGCGGTAGCGAAAGCCGCTGACTGGCAGGGCGCTAAAGTGGTAGACGGACGCGCGCGCGGCGTGGGCGTCGCCAAGGCGTTCGACACCTATGTGGCGCAGGTGGCCGAGGTGTCGATCGGCGAAGGCGGCATCCCGAAAGTGCATAAAGTGTGGTGCGCGGTGGATTGCGGCGTGGCGGTGAACCCCGATGTGATCCGCGCGCAGATCGAGGGCGGCATCGGTTACGGCCTGAGCCTGGCGCTGTACGGCAATATCACGCTGAAAGACGGCGTGGTCGAACAGTCCAACTTCAATAACTTCCGCCCGTTGCGCATCGATGAGATGCCGGAGATCGAGGTGATCATTGTGCCCTCGACCGAGAAACCGACCGGCGTGGGCGAGCTGGGGGTGCCGACCATTGCCCCGGCAGTCGGCAACGCGCTGGCGCTGCTCGGGCGGCCGCGCACCTCGCTGAGCCTGCCGCTGCATAATCCCACTGCGAATCCGGCGTCTGACAAGGAGAGAACCTGATGATTCAATTAACCGTAAACGAGCAGCCGCTGACCTTCGAGGGCGATCCGCACATGCCGCTGCTGTGGTTCTTGCGTGACGAAGCCGGCCTGACCGGCACCAAATTCGGCTGCGGCATCGCCATGTGCGGCGCCTGTACCGTGCATCTGGACGGCGTGCCGGTGCGTTCATGCATGACGCCGGTCTCCGCCGCCGTCGGCAAAAAAATCACCACCATCGAAGCCGTGGGCGCCACGCCGGAAGGCAAGGCGGTGCAGGAAGCCTGGCTTGATCTGGACGTGGTGCAGTGCGGTTACTGCCAGTCCGGCCAGATCATGAGCGCCAGCGCGCTGCTGGCGCAAAGCAAGAACCCGAGCGATGCGGACATCGACGCGGCGATGGGCGGCAACGTTTGCCGTTGCGCCACCTATGTGCGCATTCGCGCCGCCATCCACCAGGCCGCCAAGGCGTTGGGTTAGGGAGAGATGCGATGAGCAATGCCTTGAAAGGGCTGTTATGGCTGATTATCGCCGTGGTGGTGTTGGCGGGAGGATACGCGCTGTATACGCTGCTGCGGCCCACCGGCGCTGAGCCTGCGGCGCCGATCGCCGGGGCGCCGGCCGGCATCACCGACAAACTGGCGCGCGGCGAGTACCTGGCGCGTGCCGCCGACTGCGTGGCGTGCCACACCGCGCCGGGCGGCGCGCCTTATGCAGGCGGCTTCGCCTTCAAGTTGCCGTTCGGCACCATTTACGGCACCAACATCACCGCCGACAAGGAAACCGGCATCGGCAACTGGAGCGACGATCAGTTCGTGCGCGCGGTGCGTGAGGGCATCGGCCCACAGGGCAACCTGTATCCGGCGATGCCTTATACCTCGTACACCGAACTGAGCCGCGATGACGTGCTGGCGATCAAGGATTATCTGTTCAGTCTGCCGCCGGTGAAACAGGCCAACCCGCAAAACGAGCTGTCGTTCCCGTTCAACCAGCGTTGGGGCATGAAATTCTGGAACCTGGCGTTCTTCCAGGAGCAGCGTTTCGCGCCGGATCTCAACAAGGATGAACAGTGGAATCGCGGTGCCTATCTGGCGACGGCGCTCGGCCACTGCGGCGAGTGCCATACGCCGCGCAATCTGGGGTTTGGTCTTAACCAGAGCAAGCACCTGAGCGGTGAAGTGGTGCAGGGCTGGTTCGCCGCCAACATCACGCCGGACAAACAGACCGGCATCGGCGGCTGGAGCGACCAGCAGCTGTCGCAATATCTGGCCACCGGCCATGCGCCGGGGCGCAGCAGCGCCGCCGGCCCGATGGCGGAAGCGGTGGAAAACAGCCTGCAGTTCCTGACGCCGGAAGATAATCTGGCGCTGGTGAAATACCTGCGCGACATCGAACCGATTGCCGGCGATGGCGCCGCTGCGGTGAATCTGCAGCCGAAGGGCGCGGGGGCTTCCACCCCGATCCTGCCGGGCGGGCAAGACAGCTCGCTCGGGCGGCGGATGTTCGCCAACGACTGCAGCGGCTGCCACCAGTGGAACGGGCCGGGCCGCCAGAGCGAGTACGCGTCGCTGGTGGGCAGCACGGCGGTGAACGATCCGCAGGGGCGCAGCGTGGTGCAGGCTATCCTGAAGGGGACGAGCATCAGCGTCGGTGAGCGGCATGAGATGATGCCGTCGTTCGGCAGCGCCTATTCCGACGAGGAAGTGGCGGCGGTCGCCAACTTCGTGGTCGGCCATTTCGGCGACAAACAGGGCAAGGTCACCGCCAAACAGGTGGCGGAGCAGCGCAAGCAGTAAAGAAAGCGGCGAGGGAGATTCTCCCTCGCCGCGGCGTCAGCGGCTGCGCCGCGACATCACCCGTTTGTCTTTCGGTCTATCCTGCCAGTCCTCAACCTGATTATTGAAGTTGTCCGCCAGCAGGTAAGCCGGGGTTTTCGCCAGCCAGTCGGACAACGAAATATCCTGATAAATGCCGTTGTCCATCACGATCAGTACCTTCAAATCCTCATCGCCGATGTTCTCGATGTAATGGCCGAAGCCCTGCGGCACGTAACCGACGTCCGAAGGGGCGTACTCTTCCGTCTGCGCGTGGCTGTGCGAGCTGAACACCGTCATCCGGCCTTTGCCGGCAATATAGTATTGCCATTCGTTGGCGTTGGGGTGCCAGTGCAATTCCCGGATCGCGCCGGGTTTCACGATCTCGATGATGCCGGTCATGGTGGTGGAAATAGGAAATTCTTTCGACGACACCAAATGGACGCTGCCGGCGTCATTTTCAAAGAACGGCTTTTGCTTCATTAATTCATAGCGGTGGGTCAGCGGGGCATTATTTAATCCGCCGTCGCTTTTCGGCAATGGCAAGGCGGGCGGAACGGCGCCGCCGACAATATACGCTTCGCCCTGTTTGGCCTTGGAAAATACCGCCGCCGGCATGTCGACGCTTTTTTCCAATACCTCTTTCGGCATATGCGCCACCCAGTCGGTGATGCTGAAGGTACCGAATTCGGAGAAATGCCCGTTATCGAATGCCAGAATAAAATGCGCGCCGTCCGCCAGCGCCTGAATGGAATGGCCATAGCCTTTCGGGAAATACCAGACGTCGCCGGGGCCGAAATCCGCCACCTCACATTTTCCCTCGGGATCGAGGATGGTGATGCGCGCATGGCCTTCCAGCATGAATGCCCATTCGGCGGCGATGGCGTGCCAATGCAGTTCGCGCACGCCGCCCGGCTCCAGCGTCATGTCGACGCCCGCCACGCCTTCGGAGATCGGGAATTGCTCGACGGTGGCTTCGCGTGCCCAGCCGTTGGGCAGGCTGCGTTTTTTGCTGTCGGTGAATTTGTATTTATAGAGATGCTGCGCATCGGCAGGCGGCTGATAGCTGCTGGGAGGCACGATATTACGATGGTCGTCGGCAGCGGCATTTTTGGCGATGCCGCCGATCATGCCGGCGGCGGCCGCGCTGACGGCGGAGACTTTCAATATATCACGACGCGATAGCATAGCATTTTCTCCAATATAAACCGTGCGCCTGCAGCAGCAGGCGACGGGGAAGGCGCGATCGCCATTGAAATGATTTTTTGTCATCGGCGGGAATAGGCTGTGACCCTTAAATCCTAGCGGCTGGAATGTATTGCGTAGGCGCTTATTTGTTTGCGTTTGTTACTAAGTGAGTGCAGGTTTAATTAATTGTCCGGAAGTTGAATAGTCATGGATCTGAATTAATCTTCCCCCGTAATTAAATAAACAAAGTGACAATAAAGCGCATTATTTTGGGTTATTTCCTTCCGATTGCGCTATGGGTGTGCGCAAAAAGCGTGCAGCGGCGACATTGCAGTGCATTTACGCTAAATCGTGACGCCTTTCACAACGCTGACGTATGGCTATTGCCGAGTATTCGCGAGTATGGTGATACTTTTAGCGCGGTCGAGAAGACCGCACACCATTTTTATTGCGGCGTGTTACTGCTAAAGCAGGCAAGACCAAAATAGGAATGCACTTCTCCTTGTGACGAGGCGCATTTCCATTTTGGTCTTTTTTTTTGCATTTTACTGGGGAAAACGATGGACTATCAGAAAATTGGCTTAGAAATATTGGCGCGGGTCGGCGGTAAAGGCAACGTCAGCAAGCTGACGCACTGCGCGACCCGTTTGCGTATGGAATTCAACGACGACGCTAAAGTGGATTCGAAGGCGATCGAAGCCCTGCCGGGCGTTATCAGCGTGGTGGTGCGCGGCGGCCAGTTTCAGATCGTGGTCGGCAATAACGTGCAGCAAACGTTCCGCGTGCTGCAAAAGGAGATTGGCCAGCCGCAAACCGGCGCTCAAAAGCAGCAGCCGAAAGGTGACGTGGTGTCACGGATTATCAGCGTGATTTCCACGACCTTTACCCCGGTGATCCCGGCCATTACCGGCGCGGGGATGATCAAGGCACTGCTGGCGATCCTCAAGCTGGCCGGGGCGATAGATCCCGCCGGCACGACCTATCGATTGCTGGATACCGTCGCCGATGCGGCGTTTTTCTTCCTGCCGGTGCTGTTGGCTTACGGTGCCGCGATAAAATTCGAGTGCAATCCCATCCTGGCGATGACCCTCGCCGGCGCGTTGCTGCACCCTAATCTGGCTCAGATGCTGGCGGCAGGCACCGCGATTGATTTTCTCGGCATGCCGGTGCGGCTGGCGGATTATGCCGGCTCGGTGTTGCCGATCATTTTTACCGTGTGGCTGATGTCCTATATCGAGCGGTTTGCCGAGAAAGTTTCGCCGACGATGATCAAGTTCTTCACCAAACCGATGATTGTGCTGCTGGTCACCGCGCCGCTGGCATTGGTGGTGGTCGGGCCGTTCGGCATTTTCCTCAATGACATGGTGGCCGCCGGTGCGGCGATCGTCGATGGTAGGGCTAGCTGGCTGATTCCTATGTTGATGGGCGGGCTGCAGCCATTTTTGGTGATCACCGGCACCGCCTGGGCGATGACACCGATAGCCACCGGCCAATTGACCAAGAATGGTTTTGAGATGATTAACGGGCCGGGCATGTTGGCGTCCAATATTGCGCAAGGTGCGGCGACGCTATGTGTGGCATTCCGCACCAAGAACACGAATTTGCGCCAGTTGGCGTCCTCCGCCGGTTTTACCGCGTTGTTGGGGATCACTGAACCCTCGCTGTACGGGGTGACGCTGAAACTGCGCAAGCCGTTGATCGCAGCGATGATCGGCGGTGGCTGCGCCGGCATTTACGCCGGGTTGAGCGGGTTGGTGCGCTATGCCTTCGTTTCTCCTGGCCTGGCTGCTTTGCCGGCGTTTATCGGTGAGAACCCGATGAATATCGTGCATGCGCTGATCACTTGCGCCATTGCCATCGTCGTGACCTTTGCCCTGACCTGGATCCTTGGCTTCGACGATCCGGTCGAGGAGGCGACCGAAGTGACTCAGGTGGCGGCCGACGAGGTATCGCCGGTTTTCAGCCCGCTGACTGGCAAAGCCGTGACGTTGGATCAGGTCAACGATGACGTCTTCTCACAGGGCTTGTTGGGCCAGGGCATGGCGATCATACCGTCGGAAGGGGTGCTGCGTGCGCCGCTGGACGGCGAGATCGTGACTTTCCTGCCGTCAAAACATGCGGTCGGCATCAAGGGGGACAACGGTGCGGAGCTGTTGCTGCATATCGGCATCGACACGGTAAACCTGGGTGGCCAACACTTTGACTCCGGACTGCAGATTGGCGATCGCGTGAAGGTCGGCGACGAGCTGGTGCGTTTTGACATCGGCGCGATCGCCGCATTGGGCTTCGATCTGACGACGCCGGTATTGATCGTCAACAGCGAAGCGTTTCAGGTTCAGGTGTTACCTAAGCCGCATGGCGTTCATGCCGGTGAGACGATTATGGCGCTGAAGGCCAATAAGGAGCCGGCATGATTTATCAACGCTTGCACGATTTTCCCGCCGAGTTTCTCTGGGGCGCGTCGACTTCCGCCTATCAGGTGGAGGGCGCATGGAATGAAGACGGAAAAAGCCCGTCGATCGTCGATATGCTTGAACATCCCGCAGGCACGGCGGATTTTACGGTGGCCAGCGATCACTATCATCGCTTTCGCGAGGATGTGAAGCTGTTCGCAGAACTGGGGTTAAAGGCCTACCGGTTTTCGGTTGCGTGGACGCGCGTGTTGCCCGATGGCGTCGGCGAAGTCAATGCGCCGGGGCTGGCGTTTTACCGGCAGTTGATCGACGAATTGCTGGCGCACGGCATCGAGCCGGTGGTGACGCTGTATCATTTCGATCTGCCTTATGTGCTGGAGCAGCAGGGCGGCTGGTCCAATCGCGCCACCATCGAGGCTTTTGTCACTTACGCCGGCGTGCTGTTCGACGCCTTCGGCGATCGGGTGAAGTATTGGCTCACCATCAATGAACAGAACACCATGATCCTGCACCCCGGCGCTATCGGCACGCCCAAAGGCGGTGCGTTGCCTGACAAACGGACGCTGTATCAGCAGAGTCATCATATGTTGGTCGCTCAGGCCAAAGTCATGGCATTATGCCATCAGCGCTGTCCCGGCGGGAAAATTGGCCCGGCGATCAATACCACCTCGATGTATCAGGAGACCTGCAATCCGCTGGATGCCATTGCCGCTCATAACTGGGAGACGTTGCGCTGTTGGAGTTTTCTCGATGTGGCGGTGCATGGCCGCTACAACGCCCTGGCCTGGCGTTATCTCGAGGATCGGGGGTGGGCGCCGGACAGGGAGCCGGAGGACGCGGCGCTGCTGTTGGCGGCACGACCGGATTATGTGGCGATCAATTACTATTCCACCGCCACGATCGCCGCTAGCCGCGGCGACGGTTCAGACGTGAGCGCACGCGCCGGCGATCAGCAAATTATGCTCGGCGAACCGGGTGTGTATCGTGCGGCGGAAAACCCGTTTGTCGGCAAGACGCGCTACGGATGGGTGATCGATCCGGTTGGCCTGCGCTTAACGCTGCGCAAGACCTTCGAACGCTATCACCTGCCGATACTCATCACGGAGAACGGAATTGGCGCGCCGGATGAATTGCGGGCGGATGAGACCATCGACGACGACTATCGCATTGAATTCATGCGGCAGCATGTCGAACAGATGCGGCTGGCGATCAACGATGGCGTCGAGCTGCTCGGTTATTGCCCGTGGGCGGCGATTGACGTCGTCAGCACGCATCAGGGCTACGCCAAGCGCTATGGATTTATCTACGTGAACCGCGGAGAACGGGATCTTAAGGATCTGCGGCGCATCAAAAAACGCAGTTTTGACTGGTATCGGCAGCTTATCGCCGCCAATGGCCGGTTAGGCAAATAAGCAAGGTGACGGCCGAGACGATGAAAGTCATTAAGGTGCTCAACAACAGTCTGGTGTTAACCGCGGACGACGATAACCGTGAGGTTATCGTCATGGGCAAGGGAATTGGTTTTAACAGCAAAACCGGAGACGAGATCAACCCGGCCGCCATTGAGAAAGTGTATGTGGTGCAGGAGGGGCAAAAGGGGCGCGATTACCTGCGGCTGATTGAAACTGCCCCGACGGAACACATCGAAATTGTGCAGATGATCCTCAGTGAGGCCAACCGCCAACTGAACGGCAACATTAATGAACAGATTTTCTTTACGCTGGCGGATCACGTCAGTTTTGCTATCGAACGTCATCACAAGGGTATCGCCATCCAAAACCGCCTGCTGTTCGAGGTGAAGCGTTTCTACCCGCGAGAGTTTGCGGTGGGGCTGCAAGCCTTGGCCTACATTAACCAGCGGCTGAGTATCCAACTGCCTGAAGAGGAAGCGGGCAATATCGCCTTTCACCTGGTCAACGGCCAGACCGAAGTGCAAAACATGGAGCACACGTTGCTGGCGGTGAAGATGCTGAAAGATATTTTCAATATCATCAAGTATCACTTTCGCCTCAATATCGACACCGATTCGCTGAACTACGCGCGCTTTTTAGTGCATATGCAGTTCTTTATCCAGCGCATGCTCGACGGCAAACAGATGACCTCGAAGGCCGACTTTCTGTTTGCCCAGATGATGGCCGAGTACCCGCATGCCTATCGTGGTGCGCTATTGATCCGCGATTACGTGAAGAATCTGCTGCAAATGGAGATGTCGAACGATGAGCTGCTGTATTTGATGATCCACCTGACGCGCATCACCGATCAGCCCGAGGCCTGAACCGCCTCGGCGACCAGTTCGCGAAAGCGCTCGACGATCGGTGAGGCCGGGCTATGGCGCAGCGCCAGGTAAAGCGGGGCGCTGAGCTGCGCTTCTTCGGCGAGGGTGCGGTAGACAATGCCGTCGCCGCCCAGCCGCCGCATCGAGCCGGGCACGATTGACAACCCCAGCCCGGCGCCGACCAGGCTGAGGGTGGCCGGCAGGCGTGGCGCTTCCTGCACGATGCGCGGGCTGAAGCCGGCGCGGTGGCAGGCGGCCAGGATGGCGTCGTACAGCCCCTGGCCGGCCGGGCGGCGATAGAGAATAAACGCCTCGTGGGCCAGTTCGGCCAGCGGCAGCGGCTGCTGCGTTTCTTGCGCCAGCCGGTGGCCCAGCGGCAGGGCGACGATCATCGGCTCGCTGAGCACCGGCTCGACGCTCAGGCCGGGAATGCCGTTGGCCGGCGAACGCACGAAGGCGGCGTCGAGGCGCTGTTCCAGCAACGCCTCCATCAGTTCGCCGCTGCCGGCTTCTTCCAACTGGGTGGTGATACCCGGCAGGATGTCGCGGTAGCGGCGCAGCAGGTTGGGCACGAACGGATGCAGCGCGGCGGAACTGGTGAAACCGATGGCGATGTGGCCCTGCTCGCCGCGGGCGGCGCGCTGTACCGCTTCGCGCAGGCGTTCGGCGCGCGCCAGCAGGGCGCGGGCTTCTTCGAACAGCACGCCCCCCGCTTCGGTGACGCGCACGCCGCGCGGCAATCGCTGTAACAACTTCACGCCCAATTCGTCTTCCAACCCCTGCAGCAGGCGGGTCAGCGGCGGCTGTTGGATAAACAGCCGCTCGGCGGCGCGGGTGATGTTGCCTTCTTCCACCACGGTGACGAATGCCCGCAGGCGACGCAGTTCGATCATAGCCATACCTCAAAGGTATTGTTAGTTTCTCCGGAATGCATTAGACATCATGGCACGGCGGCGCGCATGATACCAGACATCAAAACAAGCGATGTGGAACGGCAATGTCATGTCAGATATCAATACGTTAAAACCGCACCCGGCGGCAGCGCCGGGTAATGCGGAGCTGTTTTTGGGCTTTCTCTGGCTGGGGCTTATCGGCTTCGGCGGCGTGCTGCCGATGGCGCGCAGTATGCTGGTGGAGCGCCGGCGCTGGCTGAGCGGCGAACAGTTTACCGAGCTGCTCGGTCTGTGCCAGTTCCTGCCCGGCGGCAATGTGATCAACCTGTCGGTGGCGGTGGGCATGGAGTTTCGCGGGCTGCGCGGCGCGCTGTGCGCCTTGCTGGGCCTCATCAGCGCGCCGACGGCGATCGTGGTGGGGCTGGGCGTGGTGTACGCCCGCTTCCAAAACGATCCGCATGTGCAGCATGTGTTCGCCGGGCTGGCCGCCGCCGCCGCCGGGCTGCTGCTGTCGACCGGGCTCAAGATGCTGCTGCCGCTGCGCGGTAAATGGCCGGCGCTGGCGATCGTCGCGCTGGCGCTGATCGCCATCGCCTGGCTGCGCCTGCCGCTGTTGCCGACCATGCTGGTGCTGGCGCCGCTGAGCATTCTGCTGATGTGGCGGTGGCCGTCATGAGCGGGGTGTTGATGGCGTTGGCGCTGATTTTCACCGAGCTTTCTTTATTGGCGTTCGGCGGCGGCATGACCATTCTGCCGGAAATGCAGCGGCAGGTGGTGGAGGTGCATCAGTGGATGAGCGCCCAGGAGTTCAGCGCGCTGTTCGCCATGGCGCAGGCCGCGCCGGGGCCGAACATGATGATCGTGCCGCTGGTCGGCTGGCACGTCGCCGGCTGGGCGGGGCTGTTAGTGTCTTCGATCGCCAAGTTCGGGCCGTCTTCCATCGTTACGCTATTGGTGATGGGCGCCTGGCGGCGCTTTAAGGATCGCCCGTGGCGCCGCATCGTGCAGGCCGGACTGGTGCCGCTGACCGTGGGGTTGGTGGCGGCCAGCGGTATCTTGATCGCCGAGGCTTCCGCGCCCAGCTGGCGGCTGGCGGCAATCGTGGCGCTGGCGACGGGGTTGAGCATGAGCAAGCGCCTCCATCCGCTGTGGGTGCTGGCGGGCGGCGCGCTACTCGGGTTACTGTTCGCCTGAAGGGTTAGCGCGGGATCAGTACAAAGCGCGAAGGGCCATTGCGGTCGATCAGCTCATAGCGCTTCGGCGCGGTCAGGGCCAGAAACGCCACCATGCTCCCTTCGGCGTCGGTCAGCGTCATGCCGTCCGGCGTCGGCCGCCAGGCGACCGGCAGCGCGTGCAGCGCCAGCGGCTGCAGGCATTGGGCGGAGGCGCTGAAACGGAAAGCGTTGGTGTTGGCGACCGCTTCGTCGCTCAGCTGCACCTCGCAGACGGTTTTACCGTCGCCGATGGCGGCGAGCTGCCAGTCGCCCTTCAGCGCGGCGGGTTCCAGCAACGGCAGTGAACTGCCCAGGGCACTGCTGCACAATATGCTCATAACGACTCCTGTCAGGCTGGCGCGGCGCAAGGCGCGCATAAGGAAATGGGTTGGCATCGGGTCACTCCTTTCGGCTGTCCGTTCACACTTTAGCACGTACCTATCTTGATGATGAGGGAAGGATTAGGTTTTTTAATCCTCGATTATTCTGATCTGATCGGTGATAAAATACGCAAAAAGACGAATAATTAACCCGTTAATGCGCTCATTTTTCTCATTAATATAGTGAGAATACAAATTGTTACGCGTATCTCCATCTCTATGCCCGGCGCGGTGAAGCCAGGCCGGGTGGGCTCGCGCCAGCGGGGTGAGTCACTATACTGGTCATTCCTAAGCCTTGGCTTAGATTAGAACGACTGATGAATAGTCTTACAAAGCGAGTGGGTTCCTATTGTGTAAAAGGAGAATACAATGCGCAGTCGCCACAACGACATTTTGCAAGATGACGATGAGTTCACCAGCCTGGCCGCCACATCCCCCAACGATCATAACTATCAGTTTTACTATCACCAGCCCGGCAGCCCCTATGACGGATTGGGCTACGGCGCGCTGTTCACGCTGGACAACGCTAACCTGTACAGCAACCAGCGCGGCGGGGCGGCGATTAATAATTTGGGTAAAATCCGCGATAACTTCAGCTTCGATCGCGCCGCCGATCAGTTGACGCGGCCGGGCCTGACGCACAACGGCGACCAGGTGTATCACCAGCCGGTCGCGCTGACCTATTCCTTCCTGACGCAGA
This sequence comes from Serratia sp. CY47280, assembly GCF_052168655.1. NCBI lineage: Bacteria > Pseudomonadati > Pseudomonadota > Gammaproteobacteria > Enterobacterales > Yersiniaceae > Serratia > Serratia sp. CY47280. The sequence goes on from NZ_JBJNMG010000001.1 coordinate 504,624, forward strand.
GCGCGCTGAACCGCATCGGCCAGACCGGTGACGGCGACAAGGGGCTGCAGCCATTGACCCAGGCGGCGCAGGCTCAGGCGCTGAAATCGATGCAGGCGTGGGCCGACGTGGCGAACGTGACCTTTACCGAGGCGGCGTCCACCGATATCAACCACCGCGCGGACATCACCTTCGCTTACTTCACCCAGCGCGCCGACGGCAGCACCGCCGCCGGCAGCGGCCCGAATGCCATCAACGCGTACGCCTATTACCCGCCGAGCGCCAAACCGGGCAGCGATAACGCCTTTGCGGGCACGGTGTGGTTCAACAAGAACTTTGCCACCCATCAGGCGCCGGTTAGCGGTGACTTCAGCAGCCAGACCTTCACCCACGAGCTGGGGCATGCCCTGGGGCTGGCACACCCGGGATCTTATGACGCGTCGCTGGGCAACCCGAGCTACCAGAACGATGCCGCCTATTATCAGGATTCGTTGCAATACTCGATCATGAGCTATTTCAACGCCGGTTACACCGGCGCCGACACCAAAGGGGTCTATGGCTATGGCCCGATGGTGGATGACATCGCCGCGATCCAAAAATTGTACGGCGCCAACATGAGCACCCGCACCGGCGACACGGTGTACGGCTTCAACTCCAACACCGGGCGCGATTTCCTGACCGCCACGGCGGACAACGGCAAACCGGTCAACTTCGCGGTGTGGGACGCCGGCGGCAACGACACGCTGGACTTCTCTGGCTACAGCCAGCAGCAGATGATCAATCTGAACGACGGCGCGTTCTCCAGCGTCGGCGGCGGCACGCAGAACGTCGCCATCGCGCGCGGGGCGATCATCGAGAACGCCATCGGCGGCAGCGGGCGCGATGTGATCATCGGCAACGATCAGGACAACCTGCTGGCGGGCAACGCCGGCTCCGATATCCTGTACGGCGGCCTGGGGGCGGATCATCTGTGGGGCGGCAAAGACGCCAATAACTTCACCGACTATTTCGTCTATCTCAACGCCAGAGAGTCCACGGTGGCGGCGTTCGACGTGATTGAAGACTTCGAGCACGGCATCGACAAGATCGATCTCTCCGGCCTGCGCTTCAACAACAGCCTGAGCGAGCTGCGCTTTATCGACAGCGGCAGCGTCTTCAGCGGCCAGAAAGGCGAGATCCAGCTCAACTTCGACGCCTTCAACGGCACCACCGATCTGCTGATGAACACCCAGAGCAACAGCTACGCCGCCGACTTCAAGATCCACGTGGTCGGGCAGGTCGAGCAGAGCGATATCTTGTTTGCCTGAGGTGATGAAGGGGAAGAGAAAAGGGCCGAACGGCCCTTTTTTTACGGCTGGGCCGCCGCCGCGCTTTCCGCTACGAAAGAACCGGTCGTCACCTCGCCGGCGCGGCGGTAGTGGGCCACGATCACGCCGCCGGGCGAGACCACCGAGTGGGTCAGCGTGAAGGCCGCCGGCGCCGCGTTGTCATCGAACAGCCGCTTGCCGCCGCCGAGCAGCACCGGGTAGGTGAGCAAGCGCAGTTCATCCACCAGATCGTTGGCCAGCAGCTGTTGCATCAGCGTGCTGCTGCCCTGCACCAGCAGCACCGGCCCCTGGGTGCGCTTCAGCTCGCGCAGCCGGGCGAGGATGTCTTGCCCCAGCCACTGGCTGTTCTCCCACGTCAGCGTCTCGCCGTGGTGGGTGGCGACGTACTTGGCCGCCTGATTGAACACGCGGGCGATGTCGGCGGAAAACGGGTCGGCCTCGTCGGTGATATGCGGCCAGTAGCCGGCGAAGATATCGTAGGTGCGCCGCCCGAGCAGCAGATCGAAAGGCGCAGAGAAAAGATCGCTCATCGTTTCCGCGACGGCGTCATCCCAATAGGGCGCGGTCCAGCCGCCGAAGCGAAAGCCGCCGCTGCGGTCTTCGTCTTGCCCGCCGGGCGCCTGCATCACGCCGTCGAGGCTGACGAACGCGCTGGCAATAATCTGTCGCATGGCTGTCTCCTGCAGTTGAGTGCCAGCTGAAAGTTTAGCCGCCGTGCGGCGGCCGCGCCAACCGGCCGCTCAGGGTTGCAGCGCCTTGAGCAACGCCTGATGGAAGCGCGCCGGCTCCTCCATTTGCGGCGCATGGCCCAGCCCGGCGAACTCGATCAGCGTGGCGTGCGGGATGAGTTTCGCCGCCTGTTTGCCCAGCACCGCGTAATGCCCTATTTTGGCCTTGACTGCCGGCGGGGCGATATCGCTGCCGATGGCGGTGGTGTCGGCGGTGCCGATCATCAGCGTGGTGGGGGTTTGCAGATCCTTGAACTCGTAGTACACCGGCTGGGTGAAGATCATGTCGTAGATCAGCGCCGAGTTCCACGCCACCAGGCGGTGGCCCGGCCCGTTGTTCAGCCCGGCCAGCATATCCACCCAGCGATCGTACTCCGGCTTCCAGCGGCCGCCGTAGTAGGTGTGCTGCTCATAATTGCGGATGCCCTCGGCGGTGGTGTTCAGCTCGCGCGCGAACCATTGATCGACGCTGCGCCACGGCACGCCTTTCGCCTTCCAGTCCTCGAGGCCGATCGGGTTGACCATCACCAGCTGTTCCACCGCCTGCGGATACATCAGGCTGTAGCGCGTGGCCAGCATGCCGCCGGTGGAGTGGCCGATGACGATGGCCTTGCTGATGTTCAGGTTCTGCAGCAGGCCGTGGGTATTTTGCGCCAGCTGCTGGAAGCTGTACTGGTAATGCGCCGGCTTGGTAGAGGAGCAAAAGCCGATTTGGTCCGGCGCGATCACGCGGTAGCCGGCCTTGCTCAGCGCCTTGATGGTGTCCTGCCAGGTGGCGGCGCAGAAGTTTTTACCGTGCAGCAACAGCGCGGTGCGGCCGTTGGCGGCGCCTTCCGGCGGCACGTCCATATAGCCCATTTTTAACGGCTGCCCCTGCGAGGTGAAGCTGAACTGCTGCAACGGGTAGGGGTAGTGAAAGCCCTGCAGCTCCGGGCCGAACGTCGGCGTTTCGGCGGCGCCGGCGTTGAACGCGGCCAGCGCGGCGCACAGCAGCGCGCTACGGGTGAATCTCAGCATCCTGATCTCCTGAAAACGGACGAGAGCCGAGTATAGCCACAATCAAGGCGTCGGCGCGCCAGTGGTTTCAGATAATTCTGTAATATGACGGTTTGATTCCCGGCCAGATTCCGGCAACGCTCTTTTTCACAGTGAACGCGGTCACGCCGCGCAACATTGGCGGCGCCTGATGGTTTTATTTCAAGGCTAAGTTATGCGATGCTTAAGCATTATTTATGCAAAAGGATCCTCGCATGTCCGCTTTATCCCGCTGCGCTTTCAGCGAAGGCAGCGTCGCTTTGCCGGAAGGCTATGCCGATCGCACGGTCAACGTCCTGTTGGCCGGCGATGATGTTTCCCCCTCAGTCAATATTTCCCGCGATGCGCTGCAGCCGGAGGAGAACCTGGAAGGCTACGTCACCCGCCAGCTCGATGCGCTGGCACAGGGGCTGAAAGGTTGGGCGTTCAAAAGCCGCGAGCCGGCGACGCTGGGCGATGGGCTGGCCGCCGGTGAATGGGTGCGCGCCAGCTACCTGCGCGACGGCAAACGCATCTGGCAGAACCAGGCGGTGTTCGCCCTGGCGGAAGGCCGGGTGCTGGTGTTCACCCTGGCGATGGCGCGCAAGCTGACGCCACAAGATGACGCGCTGTTGCAGCAGGTGCTGAGCAGCTACCGGGCGGCCTAACGATGAACTCTTTGCGTAAAAGGACCTTACGATGACCGAAGCGGCCCGCGTCGGCGATACCATCGGGCATTCCCATGCCCTGGCCGGCATGATTGCCGGCACCCTTGTCGGCGGCCTGATCGCCGCCGCAGGCGCGGTGGCGGCGGGTGCGCTGTTCGTCGCCGGCCTGGCGGCTTCCTGTATTGGCGTCGGCGTGCTGCTCATCGGCGCCAGCCTGGCGGTGGGGTATCTCACCGGGGAGGCGGCCACCGCGGCGCGCGACGGCATTGCCGACGCCGGTGCCGGTAGCCTGACCCCCAAAGGCAATATCGTCACCGGCTCCCCCAACGTTTTCATCAACGGCAAACCCGCCGCGCTCGCCACCAACAGCCAGGTGGCCTGCAGCGACGACGGCCCGAGTATGCAGATGGCGCAGGGCTCCGACAAGGTCAGCATCAACGGCCAGCCCGCTTCGCGCGTGGGGGACAAAACCAACTGCGACGCGCAGGTGATGGAAGGTTCGCCCAACGTGTTTATCGGCGGCGGCACCGTCACCACCTTGCCGATCAAGCCCGAAGTGCCGGATTGGCTGTACAAGGTCTCTGACCTGACGCTGCTGTTCGCCGGCCTGGTGGGCGGCGTGGGCGGCGCCGCCGGCAAGTTGGGGGCGCTCGGCAAACTGCTGGGCAAGCTGCCCGGCATCAACAAACTGGCGCGCATCGCCTGCCGTGCCGGCACCCTGATGACCGCGACCGCCGCGGTTGGCATTATCGCCCGGCCGGTGGATATCGTCAGCGGCCAGAAATTCCTCGACGGCGAAGACGATCTCGATTTCGTGCTGCCATCGCGCCTGCCGGTCGCCTGGCAGCGCTATTGGCGCAGCGGCAACCCCGGCGACAGCGTACTGGGCCGCGGCTGGAATCTGTTCTGGGAGAGCAGCCTGCAGCCGTATCAGGACGGCCTGGTGTGGCGCGCGCCTTCCGGCGACTTCGTCGCTTTCCCTATGGTGCCGCGCGGCCACAAAACTTACTGCGAAGCCGAAAAATGCTGGCTGATGCACAACGATGACGGCAGCTGGCAGCTGTTTGACGTCGGCGAACAGATTTTCCACTACCCGCCGCTGGCGGGCGAGCAGCCGAGCCGGCTCAGCATGATCACCGACGCCATCGGCAACGCCACCTCGCTGTTTTACGACGACGAGGGGCTGCTGAGCGAACTGGTGGACAGCGCCGGGCAGCGCCTGATGTGCCGCTATGCGCAGGGCCGCCTGCGCGAAGTGGCGCTGCAAACCGCCGAAGGCGAACGGACGCTGGCGCGCTACGGTTACGATGAGCAGGGCCAACTGACGACGGTGAGCAACCGCGCCGGTGAGGTGACGCGCCGCTTTGGCTGGCGCGACGGCCTGATGATCAGCCACCAGGACGCCGCCGGGCTGCTGAACGAATACCAATGGCAAGAGATCGACGGCGTGCCGCGCGTGACGGCCTACCGCAACAGCGCCGGAGAATCCCTTGAGTTCGGTTACGACTTCGCCGGCGGGCGCCGCAGCGCGGTGCGCGGCGACGGCAAGCGCGCGGAGTGGCGGCTGGATGACGACGACAACGTGGCGCAGTACACCGATTTCGACCAGCGCCGCTACGGTTTTATCTACCAACGCGGCGAGCTGTGCAGCGTGCTGCTGCCCGGCGGCGCGCAGCGCCAGAGCGAATGGGATCCTTATGGCCGCCTGCTGTCGGAGACCGATCCGCTCGGCCGCATGACGCGCTATCAATATTCGCGCAACAGCGGCCGGCTGTTCGCCGTCGCGTACCCGGATGGCAGCAGCGAGGCGCAGCACTGGGACACGCTGGGGCGCCCGACGCGTTATGTCGATGCCCTGGGCAATGCCACGCTGTACCGCTATCCGGATGACGAAGAGAGCCTGCCGGCCAGTGTGATCGACGCGCTGGGCGGGGAAGTGAAGCTGGAGTGGGACGCCCGCGGCCAGCTGACGCGCTACACCGACTGTTCCGGCAGCGTCACGGCTTATACCTACGATGCGCTGGGGCAACTGACGGCGCAGACCGATGCCGAAGGCCACCAGACGCGCTACCTATGGGATAACGGCGGGCGCCTGCACACCCTGATCCACCCGGACGGCGGCGAAGAGCGTTTTAACTGGAATGCGCACGGCCAGCTGGCCGAACATCAGGACGCGCTGGGCAGCCTGACCCGCTGGCAGTACAACGCCCTGGGGTTGCCGGTCAGCATCACCGACCGCATCAACCGCACCCGGCGCTATCACTACAGCCCGCAGGGCTGGCTGACGCGGCTGGAGAACGGCAACGGCGGCGACTACCGCTTCAGCTACGATGCGGTGGGCCGTGTGGTGGCCGAAGAACGCCCGGACGACACCCGCCACTATTATCGTTACGGCGCGGCCGGGCTGCTGGAAGAGCACCGTGAGGTCGGCCTGCCGGGCGGCGCGGGCGAGCTGACTCAGCGCGAACAGCGCTTCCGCTTCGACGAGGCCGGGCAGCTGGTCTGGCGCAGTAACGCCAGTGCGGAATGGCATTACCGTTTCGACGCCATGGGGCGGCTGCGTGAGCTGAACCGCCTGCCGACGGCGAGCGGCGTGGCGTTGGGGATCGAGCCGGACAGCGTGCAGATGCGCTATGACGCCGCCGGGCGGCTGCTCGGCGAGCAAGGCGTCAACGGCGAGCTGCAATACCAGTGGGATGCGCTGGCCAACCTGCAGGCGCTGACGCTGCCGCAGGGCGATCGCCTGCAGTGGCTGTATTACGGCTCCGGCCACGCCAGCGCCATCAAATTCAACCAGCAGGTGGTGAGCGAATTCACTCGCGATCGCCTGCACCGGGAAACCGGCCGCAGCCAGGGCGCGCTGCAGCAGCAGCGGCGTTACGACGCCCTGGGCCGCCGCAGCTGGCAGAGCAGCGCCTTCGGCCACGACAAACTGACCCGGCCGGAAGACGGCGTGCTGTGGCGCGCTTATCGCTACACCGGCCGCGGCGAGCTGGCCGGGGTGAGCGACGCGCTGCGCGGCGAAGTGCACTACGGTTACGACGCCGAAGGCCGCCTGCTGCAACACCGTGAGCCCAATCAGGGCAAACCGGGCTCGCGGCTGGTGTACGATCTGGCGGATAACCTGCTGGGCGAGCGCAGCCCGCAGAGCGACATCGACGCGCACCTGCCGCTGGCGCCGATTGCCGACAACCGCCTGACGCACTGGCAAAAACTGTTTTACCGTTACGACGCCTGGGGCAACCTGATCAGCCGGCGCAACGGTCTGTACGAACAGCACTACCGCTACGACGCCGACAACCGGCTGGTGCAGGCGCACGGCCGCGGCCCGCAGGGCGAATTCGAGGCACAGTATCATTACGACGCGCTGGGCCGCCGCAGCCGCAAAACGGTGCACTACAAGGGCAAAACCGAACAGACGACCCGTTTCCTGTGGCAGGGCTACCGGTTGCTGCAGGAGCAGCGCGACGACGGCAGCCGCCGCAGCTGGAGCTACGATCCGGCCAGCCCGTGGAGCCCGCTGGCGGCGCTGGAGCAGGCGGGCGACAGCCGCTCGGCGGATATTTTCTGGTACCACACCGATCTGAACAGCGCGCCGCTGGAGGTGACCGACGCGGCGGGCAACCTGTGCTGGTCCGGGCAATACGACACCTTCGGCAAGCTGCAGGGCCAGACGGTGGCCGGCGCGGCGAAGCGGCAGGGCGCGCAATACCAGCAGCCGCTGCGCTACGCCGGGCAATACCAGGACGACGAAAGCGGCCTGCACTACAACCTGTTCCGCTACTACGAACCCGAGGTGGGGCGTTTCACCACGCAGGATCCGATAGGGCTGCGCGGCGGGTTGAACCTGTATCAGTATGCGCCGAACCCGCTGATGTGGGTGGATCCGCTGGGGTTGAGTGCGTGTGGTGCTGAAAAAAATAAAAAAACCACATACATTGGCACCAGTAGAAGAGATGCCTTTAGACAAGCTAAGCGTGATGCAAAAATCAGTAATAACCAACATCCAAAAATAGATCGGGTTGACCTATTGGATGGTAAAGGTAATAAGATACTTGATGTTAATGGAACACCTATACAGGTCAGGCAATATCACTATACAAATAGAGAAGGGGTCCCTATTGTAATCCAAGAGCATAGTCTTGGTCATACAAAGGCAACTGCATTACATGGGGCAGAGCCACATTTTAATGTGAGACCTATCGATAATTTAAATACAGGCAGTGTTCCCGGAACGCATGGCCATTACAATTTTTAATTGGTGATTATATGAATTTATTGGATTTTGTAAGAAGAAACGAGTTTTTAAAAAAAGTATTCCCTAATGGTTTGGAAGAAAGTGTATATATTGGGCAGATTGTTTTCGATGTCGAAGGACGTCTGTCAGTTAAGATACATACACATCAGAAACCAGCAGTTGATGTGAGTAAATGGGGGGGTTGGGGAAAGGATTTCAATGTTTTGGTCATAGAGTTAAACGGCACTGGTTGTGATAACATTAATATTATCAACTGGAGAAAGGCCTCTTATGCAAAACTTAACGTTGTATGTGAAAAAGGTAAAAAGTTCATTTCACAGTTGGGAGATGATTGGAGTGTGAATATTGAGTTTGATGATTTTATATTCCAAGGATTTAGTAACTATATCGATGGTGATAAAGATTAAATGTAGCTATAGCTGTCTGGTGCTAGTTCATTAAAGTGTTTTTATTAGTACGAGTTGGTTAAGTGGATAAAAATAGTTTAAGTTCAGAATATAAAATCAATTTTGGAGTGGTTAATAAGTTTAGAAAGTCGTTAGTTGAACAGACTGAGCAAATACTGCGGTAGCTTATGTAGACAAGGGGTATTGGAGGATCTCCAAATCATAAATTAGTAAAGTGAGTATTTAAATAACATATTGCTCTTTAAAAAAGATAGGTTTTAGAGAAAAAAAGACAGTATTCAATAAATTTTTTTAAGCAAAGGCCGCCTGTTGCATAACACCGCCGACCCAATCAGGGCAAACCGGGCGCGCGGCTGGTGTACGATCTGGCGGATAACCTGCTGGGCGAGCGCAGCCCGCAGAGCGACATCGACGCGCACCTGCCGCTGGCGCCGATCGCCGATAACCGTCTGACGCACTGGCAAAAACTGTTTTATCGTTACGACGCCTGGGGCAACCTGATCAGCCGGCGCAACGGCCTGTACGAACAGCACTACCGCTACGACGCCGACAACCGGCTGGTGCAGGCGCACGGCCGCGGCCCGCAGGGCGAGTTCGAAGCGCAGTACCATTACGACGCGCTGGGCCGCCGCAGCCGCAAGGCGGTGCGCTACAAGGGCAAAACCGAACAGACGACCCGTTTCCTGTGGCAGGGCTACCGGCTGCTGCAGGAGCAGCGCGACGACGGCAGCCGCCGCAGCTGGAGCTACGATCCGGCCAGCCCGTGGAGCCCGCTGGCGGCGCTGGAGCAGGCGGGCGACAGCCGCTCGGCGGATATTTACTGGTATCACACCGATCTGAACAGCGCGCCGCTGGAGGTGACCGACGCGGCGGGCAACCTGTGCTGGTCCGGGCAATACGACACCTTCGGCAAGCTGCAGGGCCAGACGGTGGCCGGCGCGGCGAAGCGGCAGGGCGCGCAGTATCAGCAGCCGCTGCGCTATGCCGGGCAATACCAGGATGACGAAAGTGGCCTGCACTACAACCTGTTCCGCTACTACGAACCCGAGGTGGGGCGTTTCACCACGCAGGATCCGATAGGGCTGCGCGGCGGATTGAACCTTTATCAGTATGCGCCGAACCCGCTGATGTGGGTGGATCCGTTTGGGTTATCTGTAGAAGGAGTTCCACATGGCTTTAATAGTTTCGGCCAATTTAAACAATTCGGTGAAGCATTACAGGCAGGAATGAGTAAATCAGGATATCCCGGCACAGTTTCATATATGCAAGGAAGCTCCGTATCGGGGGTAAGTTTCTCTACAGGTCAACCATTTGATGTTGGCCGTGTTAGTGATTTTGACGTTGCTATTTCACATCCTGAGCTATATCAAAAAGCAGAACAGCTTGGAATAGGAAAAGGAGGGCGCACTGGACCAATTGATATGGGTAGTGAAATGGCTAAGAAATTAGGTATTGATGATACATTGCAAAAATTATCTAAAATGTCAGGAGGTAGACCTGTGAACGCAATGGTCTTTGAGTCTGCTGCTGAAGTTAAGGCTAAAGGAAAGGGAACTAGAATACCTGGTAAATGTGGTGGATAAATTATGAAAAAATTATATTTTTTAAAATATGGCAGTGTTATATCAAAAAAAGAAGTGAGCAAATTACTGGACGATAAATGGGATGTAACTTGCTCGGAGTATGACAGTTCCTATTTTGGTGTTTACTTTGCATATACTGGCCTTTATGCAGACAAGTTAACCATTACTGATAATTATATTCCTCACTCTAATGAGTGGTTAGAGGAAGATAACAAAGAGTTTAGCACGATAATTAAGGTGTCTTTCACTAATGGGAAGAATCCAGAAAAACTCAGCAGGTACAAATTCTTGAAGAATGCGTTTAATCAACTTGATGGATTATCGAACATAAGTGATGAGTGCATCGAAGAAGAGTGACCGACAAGCTGTCGAAAGGATCCTTTCTTTGGGGCTCTTTAGTGAGCAGCATTAAATATGAGATATAAGATCAAAGCTTGAAAAGGAGATATTAGGTTCTTTAAAAATAAAAAAAGGAAGAGTAAAAACATTAGATTGTTAGTTGCATCAAAGGCCGCCTGCTGCAACACCGCGAACCCAATCAGGGCAAACCGGGCGCGCGGCTGGTGTACGATCTGGCGGATAACCTGCTGGGCGAGCGCAGCCCGCAGAGCGACATCGACGCGCACCTGCCGCTGGCGCCGATCGCCGACAACCGGCTGACGCACTGGCAAAAACTGTTTTACCGTTACGATGCCTGGGGCAACCTGATCAGCCGGCGCAACGGCCTGTATGAACAGCACTACCGCTACGACGCCGACAATCGGCTGGTGCAGGCGCACGGCCGCGGCCCGCAGGGCGAGTTCGAGGCGCAGTACCATTACGACGCGCTGGGCCGCCGCAGCCGCAAAACGGTGCACTACAAGGGCAAAACCGAACAGACGACCCGTTTCCTGTGGCAGGGTTACCGGTTGCTGCAGGAGCAGCGCGACGACGGCAGCCGCCGCAGCTGGAGCTACGATCCGGCCAGCCCGTGGAGCCCGCTGGCGGCGCTGGAGCAGGCGGGCGACAGCCGCTCGGCTGATATTTACTGGTACCACACCGATCTGAACAGCGCGCCGCTGGAAGTGACCGATGCAGCGGGCAACCTGTGCTGGTCCGGGCAATACGACACCTTCGGCAAGCTGCAGGGCCAGACGGTGGCCGGCGCGGCGAAGCGGCAGGGCGCGCAATACCAGCAGCCGCTGCGCTACGCCGGGCAATACCAGGACGACGAAAGCGGCCTGCACTACAACCTGTTCCGCTACTACGAACCCGAGGTGGGGCGTTTCACCACGCAGGATCCGATAGGGCTGCGCGGCGGGCTGAACCTTTATCAGTATGCGCCGAACCCGCTGATGTGGGTGGATCCGTTGGGGTTGAGTGGTGAAAGTGTCTTTATACATTATACGGATAAAAGCGGTTTTGAGAGTATAATGAAAACAGGAGTTCTCGAGGCTAATGCCAAGGGGAAGGTTTATATAACAGATATACTTATGTCACCTAACGATGTCATGCGGGACATTCTTATTAATGATCCTAAGCATGTAGGAAGAGGTGATTATGCTATTATCTTTAAAGCAGATCCTGTGCAAATGAGTAACATAAAACAGTCATCTGCCCTTGAATACATTCATAATGGAAGGTTGAAGTTAAAAGATGTCCTTTACTCTGGGGGGAATCCTTATTCCATAGTATCTAAAATGAATTATGAAACGAGAAGTAAATTAACCTTTAATCAGATTAAGGCAAGGGGGAGCTGTGGTGGATGAAAATGAAAAGAAAATAATTGTTACTCAGGCTGAAATTAGTGCACTGAAGAAGCTTATAATGTATGTTAAGTTTTCTTGTGATGATGTTGAATCATTAGAGTATGCTGGTAGTTATGCAATCAATAGTTTATTTGATAAGTTGATTGCTATTGATTATCTTGGAGAGTTTGAGCGAAAATTTTATGACATACAAAACCCGGACAATGAGATTGCAGTAATGAACAAAATTAATAAATATCAACATGATTCTTTAAATAAAATGAGTGACGAGACTATGAGAGAAGTCTTTAAACAATGTCTTCATCCATTTAAACCAAGATAAAGTATCTTAATAGGAGGGTAATACTCTCTCTTACTAACCACATAGTTCGAAGAGTTTATAAGCCTCCTGTGGCAGCACCGTCGGTTGTCGCAGGAGTGATGTGACAACGGCGACTGTTCGGCGAATATTTTCTGGTGTTACATTGATCGGATTAGTGCGTTATTGGAAGTAAGTGACACGGTGTATAATCTAGGTGGGTAATGATTAATATGTTTGAAAATAATAGATTAATTGACAATCTGGTATTTTTGAATGAATCTAGTAAAAATGAAAGTGTCATTATGAATTTTTATTCTTGGGTCCATATTATTTATGGAGTGATTGTTTTTTATGGAAGAAAAAGTGAAGAGGAAGCAAGTTACATAATTAACAATACGCCTATGTTTACAACACCACCCGAGAATTTCATGGAGGCCTGTATGTTAGGTCATGAGGATGAATATTATTGGGGTATGGTAATGTCATATGGTGATAGATATTTTGAGAAGGGTTTTCCTCGTACAGCACCGAATGATTATTTTGAATGGGAAGATAGTTATATAAAAGATCACAATCTTGAGAGAAACACTCTAGTTTTTAATGATTAAAATAAGTGATGTTGCTAGAGCCGACAATTCTCAGTCGGTTCTGAATGTCTAGAATGAAAAGTATCTAAAAGAGCAGGTTTGATAATTTTGAAATATCCATCCGTACACATTGATAAATCATTTAATATTACGGTGTCTAACATGATTGATTTTAACGCGAGGATTGTGTCGGGTGTTTTCATAGGGAATGTCGTTCTAAATGAAAATATTTCACTATATATTAATGAGATGCACTCCAGATTTAGTGTTAAGATTAAAAACCACTTCCTACCTGACGGGAGTGATCGAAAGTCATATACAGTCGACAATACCTTGACCATCGTAACTGATAAAGACGGTGTCATTTTGTCACTTGGATGTAATGCTCATTATCAAGGGGCTACAATGGAATCATATTTCCCAGAATGAGTGTGATAGATATAATAAAGCTGACGATGTCGCAGAAAATATACAATGGCTCCATCATTATTAATGATGATTTTGGTGTTTCGTTTATCCTCCCATCCCCATATGATGAGATTTCCGATGCGATAAATCATATTCCTAGTGGTCTGATAATAAACGAAATTTTCGTATCTGATTTTTCATTCTGGCGTTAGCTTATGGAATATATGAGTGAGTTTAGTGAACATTTAATTAAATTTGGGGTGAGTGATATAGTTGTCACTGGCTACATAGATTCGGATACACCACCGATTTTTCACCCGATGTATGACAGGATTTACTTTATATCTGGTGAGGTTGTTTTTGAGGTTTACATCGGTAATGATGGGGTTGTTAATTCACATTTGGTTGAAAACATCGCTCCGCGGTTTGAGGTAGATGTGGATGATCAATTTTCTATGATGTCAATTTATTCCCAGTCATTTAAAACTGAGCAGGAGGTTATCATAGTTGGAGTAAATTATAGTGACGATCCGTCCTCAGGGGTTTTCTTAAAATATAAGGCAGGTGACGATGAGCGGCTATTATCTTTAGAATCAAATAATTTTTTCGGTTTTCTCATTTCATAGTTCAAAGGATTTCGAGATTATTGAATGCTAGTAGTTAATTGAAGCTTTGAGTTTTTTGATAGTGGCATTGAAAATTAGAGGGTTATTGTAAGTAACATGGTGATTGATTGTTAGAAATAGCTTATTCCATCTGTCGTAGGAGGAGGAAAGAACTGTGGAGTCCGATAAGAATTATTATAAAGGTAAATGTGAACTCATTTCTGGCGAAGGGAGGATCTATACTGAGTTTAATGGCGATGTTGCAACAAGACAAATAACTATAATAAATGATTTGTATTATTCATCCTCATCTTTGGAAGATTGGCACGAAGATATAGGTTTTTTACTTTATGATGGTAAGAAAAGTGAGCTTGATCTTTCTGAGTCAAAGTTGATAACTAGTCTTGAATTTGAAAGTGAATGGGATAAGACAATCACCCCTGATGTTTTGAATGATTATGTCAGTTTTAGTTATGGTGATGAATCTATTCCTTTGTCAAAATCTAAAATGATCATTCATATTGTGAATAATAAGGGTAAGTGGGGAAAAGGCTTTGTTGTTCCTCTATCAAAACGCTATCCAGCAGTAAAGGAAGGATATTTAAAGTGGTTCTCTGAAAAAAAGGATTTTTTTCTCGGGAATGTACAATTCATCTGTGTGAACGGAAACGAGCGGATATATGTTGCAAATATGTTGGCTCAGGATGGACTAAAGAAAAGTAAAGATGATAATGCTCAGTATGTTTCATATGAAGCACTGAAAGAATGCCTAAGTCTGGTTTCTGATTATGCATTAAAAGAAAGGCTTAGTATACAATCACCTATGATTGGTGCAGGATTGGGAGGTGGTGATTGGGATGCTATTTTTTCTCTAATTAAAGAGTGCTTGGCAAGAAAGAGAATAAAATGCAATATCGTTAAATTAGGTTGAGTGAGAGTGACATGAACTTCTATACTTTCAGTAGCTTTACATTTGGCGATAACTTGATTTGTTTTCCCGATCCGAAATCAAGATTGTCCAGCTTTTTTATTTGGAATGAAGGTGATGGTAAGTTCCTATCCTACTCACTGCCAAAAGGGAAAGTGCCAAGCGCTTTGAGTAGCGATATTTTTAATTTGCATGACTATTTTCCTGCCAGTCTCGGAATTCCAATTTTTTCAAAAAGAGCTAAGGCTGTATTTGAACGCAAGGTTTCGTCTGAAATGTTATTCTATGAATGTGCGGTAGAAAACGTAACTGAAACGATGCTTCTGTGTAAAGTGAATAATTATTTTTCAATTATTGATGAGGAAGCCTCGACGTTCAGAGAGCTTGGGGATGGAAGCAAGCTCATTGATGTGCCTGCTTACAAGTGTGACAGGGAGTTCTTTATTGCTAGGGATAGCATCTATTGTGAAAGGATAATTGTCTCTCAGCAGTTTGTTGACCTATGTAATGAAGAACAGCTAAACATAGGCTTTGAGAGTTGCTAATTGACGTTCCCAAAAGATGCTCACCATCCTCTTATTCCTCCCCCAAACTAAATACCCAATGTGCCGTTAATCAGGGTGCGGCAGTGCCCGCCGATCCAGGGTTCGCCGTCAATAAAGCGCACGCTCACGCGGCCATCTCGATTCAGTTGGGTGCCCTGGCGCACCAGGTAGCCCTGTGCGGTCTGGCCGCCGTCTGGGAAGCGGCTGGCTTGCAGCAAGCGCGCCAGGCAGGCGTTGGCGCTGCCGGTCACCGGATCTTCAATCAAAACACCGCATTCCACCATAAACGCACGCATTTCGTAATCGGCCGGTTCGGTTGCGGGGCAGGCGCCATAAATCACCACGCCATCCACATCACACGCCGTTTGCAGCTGTTTAATCGTGGCCTGATCCGGCGTCACCGCCAGGCAGGACTGCGCGTCCGGCAGGCGCACCATCAGCCAGCGAATACCCATCTCGGCAATCACCGGCAGGGGGCTTGCTGCAATCATCGCGGGCCGTAAAGCGGCCATCAGCCGTTCTGTTTCCTCAGCCGCCATTGGGCTGAGCTCAACTTCGGGCGCGGCGAACGCCAAGGTGCCTTCCGGCTGGATATTGACCGCCACCAGGCCGACGCCGCATTCCTGCATCACCGTCCCAGGCCGTTTAGGTGCCAATCCGGCTTCCAGCAGGGCGTAGGCGGTGCCCAGCGTCGGGTGGCCGGCGAAGGGCAGCTCTTTTTCGGTGGTGAAAATGCGCACCTTATAATCCGCCACCGGGTGCGTCGGTTTAAGCACAAAGGTGGTTTCCGAAAGGTTGGTCCAACGGGCCAATGCCAGCATCTGCGCGTCGTTCAGCCCTTCGGCCTCCAGCACCACCGCCACGGGATTGCCGAGCAGCGGCGTGGCGGTGAAAACGTCCACCTGTTTGTAGGCGCGGGGTGTCACATCATCACTTCTGAGCATTGGCCATCATCCGTTATCAACAAAACCTGATGATAACGATATTCGCCAATGGCTTCAAAGGGTTGAGTTTTGTTTTGAGATATCTGCCCGTCGCCACTTCAGCCCCGGCTTGGCGAACATCACCAGGTTGCCCAGCAGGATCAGGCACAGGCCCAGCACGGCGTTGAAGTGCCACTGATAGCCTTCGTAGATCGTTGAGATGGTCAGCGCCACCAGCGGGAACAGCAGGGTGCTGTAGGCCGCCGCGCCGGCGCCGATGCGGCCGAGCAGGCTGAAGTAGGCGGCGAAGGCGATCACCGATCCGAAGACAGCCAGGTACAGCAGGGAGCCGATATAGCGGCTGCTGTATTCCATCTGGAACGACGCGCCCTGCGCCAGGGCGATCAGCGCCATCAGCATCGCGCCGTAGGTCATGGCGTAGGTGTTAGTGGAAAAAATATCCAGCCCGCGGCGCTGATGGCGCGTGCTGATCATATTGCCCAGCGAGAAGCCGTAGGTGCCGAGCGCGCTCAGGCCGATGCCTTTAAGCAGCTCCGGCGCCATGCGGGTGGCGGCCAGATCTTGCCAGAACAGCGCCACGATGCCGGTCAACCCCAGCAGCGCCGCCGGCAGCAGGTTGGGGCTGGGGCGCTGGCGGAAGAACAGCAGGCTGTTGAGGGCGTTGAACAGCACCGCCATCGAGAAGATCACCGATTCCAGCCCGCTGCTGATGTAAGCCGCCGCGTGGTAAAAGCAGAAGAAGTTGAAGCCGAACACGCAGCAGCCCTGCAGCACGCAGAACAGATGATCGCGCGGGGCGAGACGGCGCAGGCGGCGCGTTAACAACAGCACGGCGAACATCACCGCGGCGGAAATGGCGAAGCGGTAAGCGATTGAGACGGGAATGGCCACCGGCCCTTCCTGTTGCAGGGTGATCGCAATCCAGGTGGTGCCCCAAATCAGCACCACGGCGAGGTACAACAGCGCATTCATTCTATTTGTTACTCCGAAAAAACCGATGGCGCAGTATCCGCTTTGGCGCGCGGCGGCGCTTGCAGCGCTTTGCGCTCAGTTGCATATTCTTGCGCTTTTTTTGCCAAAAGCGCGGGGCGGCGGCTGGCATGCCGCGGCGCCACTCTTTACACTGTCGGCATGTCGAACAACGGGGCCGGCGATGTCCAACTATCAGGCGTTTGAAACACTGCGTGAGCACAAGGCGCGGCTGCACGGCAGCGTGCTGCTGGGCACCGGCGTGGAGCTGGCGGCCTGGTCCAACTGCAACGATCGCGTCACGCAGGAAAGCGCCGACCACCATACCCTGAGCCTGTACGTCGCCGACGGCTATGAGTGCTACCAGCAGGTGCCGGGCGGCTGGCGCAACGGCGGCGGGCCGGATCGGTTCTGCATCATGCCGCGCCAATACGCCTCCACCTGGGATGTGCGCAGCGATCTGTCGTTCGTGCATCTGTACTGCACCGACGGGCATCTGCGGCAGCTGGCGGAGCAAACCTGGGATCGCAGCCCGGCGGCGATCAACGTGGAGCCGCGCAGCTTCGGCGAAGATCCGCAGATCACGCTGCTGTACCGCCAGTTTTTGCTCAACTGCGATTGGCAAGACAGCGCCAATCTGCTGGCGCTCAGCAGCGCGTCGAACCTGCTGATGTCACACCTGATCCAGCGCTACAGCCAGCTGCAGTGGAAGCTGCCGCCGGTGCGCGGCGGCCTGGCCCCTGCGGTAGCCAGGCGGGTGCGGGAATATATCGCAAGCCACCTCGATCGGCCTTTGCTGTTGGCGGATCTGGCGGCGCAGGCCGGGTTGAGCGAATACCATTTCGCCCGCATGTTCAAGCACGCCACTGGCCTGGCGCCGCACCAGTTTGTGATGCGCGCCCGCCTGCAGCGGGCGGAACAGCTGTTGCGGCATAGCCAACAGCCGATCACCGAGATCGCGTTGGCGTGCGGCTTCAGTTCCGCCAGCCATTTCAGCAACCGCTTCAAGGCGGCCTATGGATTTGCTCCGCTGCAGGTGCGGCAGGGGCGCTAACCGAAGGGGAGTGCAGCATGGATCAACAATTTGCCGGGCTGGGCGTGTTGTTTGTCGCCGGATTCGGGCCCATCACGCGTGAGAGCGACGAGAGCAAGGCGTTTTATGTCGAGGCGCTGGGGCTGCCGCTCAAGCCGATGCCGGGCAACGAGAGCTATCTGCTGTCGGAGCAGGGCGCGCTGGACGGCGTGAAGCATTTTGCCCTGTGGCCGCTGGCGCAGGCGGCGCAGTCCTGCTTTGGCGACGATCGCTGGCCGGCGGATCTCGCGGTGCCGCAGGCGTGGATCGAGTTTGACGTAGCCGACATGGCGGTAGCCACCCAGGGGCTGGTCGATCGCGGTTATCGGCTGTTGGTCGCCAACCGCGAAGAGCCGTGGGGGCAACGCGTTACCCGGTTGCTCAGCCCGGAAGGACTGCTGGTTGGCGTCACCTATACGCCCTGGCTGCGTTAAACGCCGTGCCGTTCGCCGCCGTTTTGCAGCGGCGGGCGGCCTAAGAACAAATACGCATTAGCTTAAAGCGATCTGCGCTATAGACCTATCGAATCCCCGAGTTGTTTCCTTCCCTGAAAGCAGTAATCCCGTTCATTGCGTAAAAACCAAGGGCCAGAACGCGCTATTGCCATGCCATTTTACGGCGATTTTCCCCCGTCTTTTTTTGCCGCCAGGTGACTGATGGGAATAGAGATTATTCTTATATTTCCATCAATGCTTAAGAAATAATAATGATTCTCGTTTTCAACCACGGAAAGGAGAAGGAACGATGAAAACAGTGAAACGAACGGGCATCGCGTTGGCGATAGCCCTGACTTTCCCCCTGGCATTGCCTGCCGCTATGGCGGCGCAACCCTCCCTGACAAACAGTAAGGCGGCGACGATGACGGAAAAACACGGGCAGTTTATTGCGGTCGGTAAAGTGGTGCAGGTGACCTTCGGCGATTTCGCCTTCAAGCTGGATTTTACCGATGACAAGACCATGACCTTCACCGGTATCGGCGAGGCGTCGCAGGGCATTACCGACACGGTACAGTACACCGCAGTGGAGATTCGGCCGAAGGTCTACATGGTTTATTGGCACGAACCGCAGTCCGGCGACAACGTGACGCATATCGAGGACTTTGAGCGCGGCGAGGTGTACACCAACATCGCCGCCAAGGACGGCAGCTTCACCCATCTGAAAGGGCAGCTGAAAATCGTAGGTCACTCAGGAAACTAAGGAGCAGTTATGAAAAAGGCATTGATCGCCTGTGCGATCGTCGGCGGCTTGCTGGCGAGTTACCCGGCGTTGTCAACGGATCAGGCGGCGTCGCAAAAGTCGGCCGGCAAGGGCGGCTATCATCATGCCCAGCAAAAGCTGAAGGTGGTGGAAGATCTGTACGCGGGCTTCTTCAACCGCCACGACATCGGCGTGGCGCAGAGGCTGATTGTGGAAAACTACAAGCAGCATAACCCGTTCGTCGGCGACGGCATCAAGCCGTTCCTCGATTTCTTCAGCCAGACCTTTAAAGACAATCCGCAATACAGCGCCAAAATATACCGCAGCGCGGTCAACGGCGATCTGGTCTACGTTCACGTCAAATACCAAAATAACCCGCAGGATCGCGGCACCGCCAGCGTGGATATTTATCGGGTGAACGATCAGGGGAAAATCACCGAGCATTGGGACGTCAATCAGGATGTGCCGGAAAAATCGGCTAACGACAATACCATGTTCTGAGCCACAAGGGCCGCTGCGGCGGCCCTCTACGCGCCTGCAACACTTTATTTACTTACATAAATATTAAATGACCGCCGCGTCGAGTAGGCTACGGCCGCCTTTGGCAGTGGTGGTACGGTTGATGGGCGTCATTGTCCCGCCACTGCTTGAGGCGTTTCCCCACATTCCCCGTTATCCCGCACGTTGATTTTCCACTTTTTTGAACTGATGGCGCAGCTGCAGCGCATTGCAAAGCACCAAGACTGCCGTGACGGCGAACACCCAACGGAACCCCATCATCGCCGAAATGCCCGATCCCAGCAGCGGGCCAACCACGTTCCCCAGGTACATGAAGGATTGGTTATAGCCGAAGATGCGCCCGGTCACCTGATCGGAGGAATACTTCAGCAGCAGCGCTTGCACCGCCGGCATCAGCGCGCCGTCGGCAAAACCCAGCAGGAAGCGCAGAATGCCCAGCTGCAGCGGCGTATTGACCCAGGCCATCACGGCGAACAGGCCGGTGGTGAACAGCAGCGCGGCGATCAGGATGCGCGCGGTGCCGATGCGATCGCCGAGCCGCCCGAGGCGTGGCGCCGAGATCAGCGCCGCAATGCCGGGCACGGCGGCGATCATGCCGCTGACAAAGGCGATATTGCTGACGTCGCCCGATAGCTCGCGAATGAACAGCGTCAGGATCGGGCTGATGGACGAGTTAGCCAGCTGGATCATCAGGGTACAAACGAACAGGGTGACGATCAGCGTCGGATAGGGCAGCGAACGGAATACCGCCTTGCCGCTCAGCTGATCCGCTTTTTTCACCGTGATGCGCCGCTCTTTAATCAGGAACAGCGTCACCAGGAAGCTGACGAACATCAGCCCGGCGGTGACGAAAAATACCACCCGCAGCCCCAGATGGTCGGCCATCAGCCCGCCCAACAGCGGCCCGGCGATCACGCCGGAGATCTGCCCGGTAGAGAGCGTGCCCAGCGCCCAGCCGCTTTTATCACGCGGCGCCTGCGAGGCGACCAGCGCCATGGCGTTGGGAATATAGCCGGACGTCAGCCCCATCAGGGCGCGCAGCGCGAACAGCTGCCACACGTTAGTGGCCAGCCCCTGCAGCGCGATGACGATCGCCATGCCCAGCGAGGCGCGCAGCAGCATCAGCTTGCGGCCTTTGCGGTCGGCCAGGCTGCCCCACAGCGGCGAGACCACCGCCGAGACCAAAAAGGTGCCGCTGAACACCAGCCCGGACCACAGGCTGAGGGATTGGTGATCGCTGACGCCGAGCTGTTCGACGTACAGCGGCAGAAAAGGGAGGATTTGGCTCATCGCCAGCCCGGTGAAGAAACACCCGAGCCAGACCGAGATCAGATTGACTTTCCACGCTTCCATCGGCTTACCGTACCACGTTGAATAAGGAGGGATTTATTAAGCAAAATAATAATAACACTGCAAATTAATCGGCGAGGGGCAAATGCGTGAGCAAACGTAACCCTGCCGATGCAGTGTCTTTTTTGCTATATATTAATAGCTATATTATCATAGATAACTAGGTTAAGCCAGAGCGGCGCGGTAGCCAGGCAGGGCACTGCGCGATCCGGCGGTGTGAAAGCAGGGATAAACTGAACGCTAGATTGATGCCAATGAAAAAAGATCACCCTGAAGACGTGACGCTGCTGCGCACGCAGTTAATGTCGCTGGTGCGCCGTTTACGGCGCGAGTCGCGTAGCGACGAAAAATCCTGGGCCCAGCTGATGCTGTTGGGGGCTATCGATCGCCACGGCGGCGAGGCGACGCCGTCGCTGCTGGCGGAATCGGAGCGCATGCGTTCCTCTAACCTGGCGGCCGCGTTGCGTGAGCTGGAGGCCGACGGGCTGCTGGTGCGCACGCCGGATGCCGAAGATAAACGCCGGGTGCGGGTACGTCTGACGCCCGCCGGGCTGGGCCTGCTGCAGCAAAGCCGCAGCCGGCGCGAGGCGTGGCTGCTGGCGGCGATGGAAAGTTGTTTAACGGAGCAAGAACAGGCGCTGTTGGTTGAGGCGGGGGCGTTGATGGCGCGGCTGGCGGCGGCGCCAACGGACGAGGAATAATCGCTGGGCGGCCGGTGCGCCGCCCGTGCAGCGAGGTTACGGCATCGGCCAATCGGCCGGCATGGTGCTGACCACGTCCACGTAGCGATCCCAGGCCGATGACCAGAACTGGGTGAAGGCTTCCAGGGTAAGGTGGATGCCCATCAGGCCCATCACGAACCAGCAGGCGGTAAACAGGCCCAGGCTGCTGAACATGAACGCCATGCCGTTGCGGCTGGTTTTACGGCAAACGACGTTTAACTGGCTGGCGAAGAACATCATCACGGCGCTCAGCAACTCCCAGCGCATCATGACTAAACCGGTGGCAATGGTACTCATCGAACTCGATCCTATGTAACAAAAAGCCGCATCCGGCAGGGCGCCGACAGGGAAATGCGGGGGAATATCGGTAATAGTGTGATTAAGATCACATTGTAGCATTGGGGCGAACGGGGGCTCAATGGGGATCGCGGTGAAAAAATCGCCGCCGGTAACATTCCAATATGCTGAAACAGTTATGCCATTTCATTAGCAACCTTTTCATGGGGCGTCGCGCCCGATAACGCTATGCTTGCCGGCTTTTCAGCCCCCTGATTTTGCGGGGAAATGTGACGCAAAAGGTACCGGCACTGCATGGCCCTGTTAAAAGAAACAATTCGCGACCACTCTGCGGAAGAAAGACTGTTTATCCGCCGGGCAGGCGTGGCGCTGGCGCTGGTAGTGGTGTGCTTCGGCGTATTGATCGTCAACCTCTACCGGCTGCAAATCCGCCAGCACGGCTTTTACCAGACGCGCTCCAACCAGAACGACATCAAGATGCTGCCGCTAGCTCCCAGCCGCGGGCTGATCTTTGATCGTAACGGCACTCCGCTGGTGCGAAACGTGACACTGTATCGTATCGAGATCACGCCCAGCAAAATCACCGACATGGCGGCGCTGCTGCAGGCGCTGACGCCGATCGTCGACCTGACGCCGGAGGACATCAGCGCGTTTCGCGATGACATGCACCACAACAGCCGTTACAAGCCGGTGACGCTAAAAACCGGGCTGAGCGACACCGAGGTGGCGCGTTTTGCCGTCAATCAATACCGTTTCGACGGGGTAACAATCGATACCTATCAACAGCGTGAATATCCTTACGGCGCTCAGCTGGCGCACGTTCTGGGCTATGTGTCGAAGATCAACGACAGCGATCTCAAGCGCCTGGACAAGGCCGGCCTGAGCGAAAACTACGCCGCCGACCGCAACATCGGCAAACAGGGCATCGAAGCCTATTACGAGTCCGAGCTGCACGGCACCACCGGCTATCAGGAGGTGGAAGTGGATAACCACGGGCGGGTGATCCGCCTGCTGAAGGAGCAGCCGCCGAAGGCCGGCAAAAACATCTACCTGACGCTGGATCTGCCGCTGCAGCAGTACATTGAATCGGTGCTGAAGGGGCAGCGCGCCGCGGTGGTGGTGGAAGATCCGCGCGACGGCGGCATTCTGGCGATGGTCTCCAGCCCCAGTTACGATCCCAATCCCTTCGTCAAAGGCATCGGCTATCAGGCCTATAAGGCGCTGCTCCGCAACCCGGATCTGCCCCTAATCAACCGCGTCACCCAGGGGCTGTACCCGCCGGCGTCCACGGTGAAGCCCTACATGGCCGTTTCGGCGCTGTTCGCCGGGGTGATCACGCCCACCACCACCTTTTTCGGCGCGCCGACCTGGACGCTGCCCGGCACCGAGCGCCGCTACCGCGACTGGCTGAAAACCGGCCACGGCATGCTCAACGTCACCAAAGCGATCGAGGAGTCTGCCGACACCTTCTTTTATCAGGTGGCGTATGAGATGGGCATCGATCGTATTCACCACTGGCTGAGCCAGTTCGGCTACGGCCAGTCCACCGGCATCGATCTGAACGAAGAGTATCGCGGGGTGCTGCCAAGCCGCGACTGGAAGCTGAAGGTGCACAAAAAAGGCTGGTATCAGGGGGATACGGTTTCGGTGGGCATCGGCCAGGGGTATTGGGTGGCGACGCCAATCCAGATGGTAAAAGCGCTGACCACGCTGATCAACAACGGCCAGGTGAAAACGCCGCATCTGCTGTATTCGCTGCAGCAGGGCAACCGGGTGACGCGCTACCAGCCGCCGGCGCAAGCGGCGCAAATCGGTGATCCCCACTCGCCTTACTGGGGCATTGTGCGCAACGGCATGTACGGCATGGCCAACCTGCCGAACGGCACCGGTTACAAGCTGTTCCATACCGCGCCGTACCAGATCGCCGCCAAATCCGGCACCTCGCAGGTGTTCAGCCTGAAGCAAAACCAGACCTACAACGCCAAAATGATCCCGGTGCGGCTACGCGATCACATCTTCTATACGCTGTTCGCGCCTTACAAAAACCCCCGGGTGGCGATGGCGCTGATCCTGGAAAACGGCGGTGGCGACGGCGTGGTGGCGGGGCCGACCGCACGCGCGATCCTCGACCATATTTTTGACCCGGCCAACGCGCCACAGCCCGGTGATATGCCGCAAAGTAAACTGCAGTTAAACGACAGTGCGGATGTGCAACGGTGATGCGGTTTGTTTTTACTTTCTTACAAACTGCAATCTCCTGACCATTTCCGGCAAGGTAGACTGAAATAACACCATAAACCGAATAAAAACGTAGGGTTAACACAACAGTGGCGCCATCGACCAAAAAGAGCGGTAAAACCTATTCCACAGTTCGTTTCGGCTGGATTTGCGCCGGCATGCTGGTCTGTTTTTTTCTGTTGGCGTTCAGGGTCGGCTACCTGCAGCTGCTGGAACACCAGCAGTTGGCGGATCAGGCCGACCAGCGTTCGATCCGCACCCAGGTGGTGCCGACCAACCGCGCTATGATCACCGATCGCAACGATGAGGCGCTGGCGGTCAGCGTGTCCTCCAAAGACATCGTGCTGGACCCGAAGCATATTCTCGATACCCAGACCGATACCGGTAACGAACGCTGGCAGAGTATGGCCAACGTGCTGAAGATCCCGCTGGCGGACGTACAGCATCTGATCCAGAGCAACGCGCACAAACGTTTTGTCTACCTGGCGCGCAAGGTGGAGGACGACAACGCCGCCTACATCAGCAAACTGCACCTGACCGGCGTCAGCGCCGAGCAGGATTTCAGCCGCTTTTATCCGATGGGCCAGGATGCCGCCGGGCTGATCGGTATCGTCGGCCAGGACAATCAGGGACTGGAGGGCATCGAGCTGGGCTTCAACCCGCTGTTGCAGGGAAAAAACGGCCTGCGGGTCTATCAGAAGGATGGCAGCGGCGCGGTGATCGGCGTGCTCAAAAGCGTGGATCCGGTGCCACCGCCGAACGTGACGCTCAGCATCGACAAATTTATCCAGTACGTGCTCTATGCGCAGATCCGCGACGGCGTGGTGGCTAACCAGGCCGACTCCGGCTGTGCGGTACTGGTCAAGATCGACACCGGCGAAATCCTCGGTATGGCCAGCTATCCGTCGTTCAACCCGAACAACTATGGCAGCACGCCGGCGAAAGATATCCGCAACGTGTGCAGCAGCGACAGCTTCGAACCGGGTTCGACGGTGAAACCGGTGGTGGTGATGGTGGGGTTGGAACATAAGCTGATCCGGCCGGATACCGTGTTGGACACCACGCCGTATCGGGTGAACGGTCACCTGATCAAAGACGTCGGCCACTGGTCGAAACTGACCATCACCGGCGTGCTGCAAAAATCGAGCGACATCGCGGTATCGCACATTGCGCTGGCGCTGCCGGCCACCGTGCTGCCGGCGGTCTACCGTAGCTTTGGCCTGGGGCGGCCGACCGAGCTTGGCATCGGCAACGAGAGCAGCGGCTATCTGCCGCAGCACCGTGAACGCTGGGCCGATATCGAACGCGCTACCTTCTCCTTCGGCTATGGGCTGCGCGTGACGCCGCTGCAGATGGCACGCGAATATGCTGCTATCGGTTCCTTCGGCATTTATCGCCCGCTGTCGATCACCAAGGTGACGCCGCCGGTGATGGGGCAACGTATTCTGCCGGCGGATACGGTACGGTCCGTGGTGCATATGATGGAGAGCGACGCCTTGCCTGGCGGCAGCGGGGTGAGCGCCGCGGTGCCGGGCTATAGGCTGGCGATCAAAACCGGTACCGCCGAGAAAATGGGCCCCAGCGGCAAATACGACGGCGGCTACATCAACTACACCGCCGGCGTGGCGCCGGCAAGCGATCCGCAGGTGGCGCTGGTGGTGATGGTCAACAACCCGAAAGCCGGCAAGCACTTCGGCGGTTCGGTGGCGGGGCCGGTGTTCGGCAAGATCATGGCCCAGGTGCTGGAGCACATGAATATCCTGCCGGATGCCCAACCGCTTAACGTGGTGTCGTCGGTCAAGAGCTGATGGGGATTAGCGCGATTCCAGCAGGCGCTTTAGCGCCTGCAGATCGGCGTTCACCAGCCCGGCGTCGCGGGCGAACAGCGCGTCGTCCATGCCCGGCTGGCGGAACAGGGTGAAGATCACCTCGGTGCCGTGCCGGTTGGCGAGCGCGCGCAGCGGCACGTAGACCACGCCGCCGTTCGGCAGCGTCACCCAATGATCCAGCACGCCGAAGGCATTCGGCGCGCTGAAGCGAATACGAAGTTTTCCCTGTGGGGTGTCTGCCACCCATTCTTCATCTTCCTGCCGTAAACTGTTGGCTAACCCTTTGGCCCACAAGGGGAAATTTTCCGGCTGGCTGAGAAAGGCGTACACCTCGTCACAGGGGCGGTTGATGGCAATATGCAGCGTTTGCGCGCTCAGCATCGTGGCTTCTCCGGTTGGCGGTGATACTTCAGTGTAGATCTCGCCGTGCTCAGAAGTAGTAACCGATGTTCACGTTAGTGCGAAAATACCATTTATTGCTGCCGGAGGATTGCGTGCCGGTCCAACCGGTGGCGTTTTCCACGCCGCCCCACGGGTTGGCGTTCTGCGCCCAGGTCAGATCCACCCACAGCATCACCGGCATGGCGAACACCTGCACCCCGAGCGTATTCATTTTGGAGTCGGAACCGCCGTGCTTATCCTTCCAGAGCACGCTGTAGTCGTTGTAGAAGCGCAGCTTTTTCACCGGCCCCCAGGGTACGTCGACGTCGCGCGCCAGGTTGATGGCGGCGGTGGTGGCCTGCGACGGGATCAGATAGGCCGGCGTCAGGCCGTTGCCGCCCATCAGGATCACCGAATTGTTGGCCCCGGCCGGGCCTTTGGCGTCGTAACCGTAGCGGATCACCTGGCCGGACAGATGCCAGGGATCGTTATTCACCAGCGTATGCAGGCCTGCCGCCCAGAAGCTGCCGTTATCGCCGGTAGCCTGGTTGTAGAGCCGTGAGGCCGCCAGCGAACCGCCGAGCTCATTGTCCCAGCCGCCCTGGTGGAAAGCGCGCGTCAGCCGCAGGTTTATCTGATCGCGTTTTTCGTTGCGCTGCAGGTGCTGTGACGCATAGTTGGTGTTTTTCAAATCGTCGTAGCTGGCGACGTCGGGGGCGTAACGCACGCCGGTCGGCATCATGCGCGGGTAATAGGCGGCGTCGAAGGCCCAATCGTCATGCTGATATTGGTATTTGGCGCCCAGCCCGGTGTTGACGCCAAAGCCGAGGTAAAACGGAATGCCGTACGACCAGCCGAACTGCGGGTAGGGCATCAGGCCGAACGGTTTGAACGGCGCGCCCAGTTGCACGGCGGAACGTTCAGACAGGTGATAGCCGACATAGGCGCGGTCGATGGCGTATTTGCGCCGATCCTGAAACCAGAATCCGCCATCGAAAAATGCATCGTTTACCTGGCCGACGGCATCGATGCGAAAAGCGTCAAAGCGTAAATGCGGAGGATTCCGATAATTGCTACTGTGCCAGTCTTCATAGCGATAATTGGCGCGCAGTGCACCGCCGATATCAATATTCTTTTTATTATCCTCGCTTTGCCAATGAATATGCGGAAATGCCGGGCGGCTTTTTTTTACCGGCGCCGCGGTGGTGGCAACATCGTTGGGCAATGCGGCGACGGTTGCATAACTCACTGGTGAAACAAGGAAAAAACAAAGCGTGATCTTGCGCATAGCAGGCCCCTGAAGAAAATAGACTGTTTATTAAGGCGAGCGAGTTTCACCTGTGAACAGGGCATTTACGCTCATCGGTTTTATATTTGAGACGATTTTATTGAGCGTTTCATATATTAAATGCCGCGCCGGTTAATATATGAAACTTTGTTTCTTTTTTAATGGAAAAACTATAAATCCGGTATTAAACAAGTCAAGAAATAAAAATGAGAGTTGACGGGCAATACCGATTATTGGGGGATCTTGGCCGGCGGGGGCGACGCAGAGCAGGCTGAAATAGTCGTGTCATCAATGCCCGTTAGACTCGCGGCATCCTGGTATGACTGACTAAAAATCATGAACATAAAACTGACACTGGGCCGCAGGGTAAAACCTGCGGCAGCGCTACCGCGTGCGTTTGGCTTCGGCAAGAGTATGGGCTTATTAAGCGGGGTAATTTGCGTTATCGCGCTATTTTCTCTGCTGCAATTGTTTTCCACCCTATTTATTTCCAATATTTTGCGCGACGCCAAGGTTAATCTGGTGACGGGCGATGCGTTGCATCGCCAGCAGGCGACAATGGATCGCGCCAGACTGTCGCTGCTGACGGCCAGCGATACCCTGAACCGTGCGGGCATCTATTATCTGCAGGATAAAGCCACCGGCTCCGAGGGCAGTTGGCATAGCCTGCTGGATGAATCGTTGGCGGCGTTGGCGGCTTCAAAGCAGGCCTTTGCCCGGTTCGAGCGCTTGAGCGCGGCTGCGCCCGGAGCGGTGGGCGCCCTGAAAGACAGCTATCGTCTGTTCTATGACGGCCTGAAGGAACAGGCGCAAGGGTTGCAAAGCAGCGCCAGCGTCGATGCGTTTTTCGCCGTGCCGATCCAGGCGTTTCAGGCGGATTTCAACGAGAAGTATCTTGCCTACCAGACGCTGAACGAGCGGCGTGGCGATGACGTCAACGTGCGGCAATTGGCGGCGCTGGAGCAGGCCAAGATCTTTGCGTTTGGCGCGCTGGCGGCGCTGGTGCTGATTGCCGTAGGGGTCTGGGTCGGCGTCTCTCGCTGGGTTATCGCACCGCTGCAGCGGGCAATCGCGCACCTCAACGTGCTGGCCGCCGGCGATCTTTCGCGGCCGCTGCCGCCTGAGCGGGCGTTGAACCGCGAGATGCGTCAGCTGCAGACCAGCATTGGCCATATGCAAAACGGCCTGCAGCGGCTGGTGAGCGAGGTGCGCGATGCGGCGAGCGGGATCCTGAGTGGCGTCGGCCGGCTGGCGGACGGCAATCGCCAGTTGACGGCACAATCGGCGAAGCAGGACGGCGAATTGCAGTTGGCGACCGAGCACGTGCAGCAGCTGGCGGCGCGGGTGGAAGAAAACGGCCAATACGCCCAGCAGGCCAGCCAACGAACCGAACAAGCCCGGCAGTACGCCGGCGCCGGTGAGCAGATGATGGAAACCGTCAATGTTTCAATCCAAGGGATCGTCAACCAATCGGCCGAGATGCGTGGCATCGTCGCGCTGATCGACAGCGTGGCGTTCCAGACCCATATTCTGGCGCTGAATGCGGCGATCGAGGCCGCGCATGCCGGCGTTCACGGCCGCGGCTTTGCCATCGTAGCCAAAGAGGTGGGTCTGTTGGCGCAAAAGAGCAGCCATTCGACGCGCGATATTCAGCAGTTGATCAACCGTTCACTGCAGCAAATCGATCAAGGTTCGCAGGCGGTGGATCTGCTGACCGGCAACCTGCGCCAGATTATCGATCTGGTGAACAAATGCAGTGCCCTGATGGGGGAAATCTCGCAGGCGTCTTTCAATCAGGGGGAGAGCATTCAGGACGTGACGGCGCGCATTGCGGCGCTGAATCAGGTGGTGCAACAAACCGGCGCTGTGGTGAACGCGGTGACCGACGCTTCTCAGTCGCTGCAGGGCGAATCGGAACGGTTGGAAAAAGCGATGGCGCGTTTCAGGCTGCCTGTGCAATAAATAACCCTGACGCAGGTTAATGAATAATAAAGCTGCGCTAAACGTTATTTATTATTTTCCACCGCTGAGGGACGTTATTTCGATAAATAAAAAACAGACCGGCGCTTATGGATTAAAAAAATGCCGGCCTGCAGAGATTATTTTAACGCGATGATTAACGGCTGGTCTGGTGGCCGATAATGCCACCCAGCGCCGCGCCGCCGAGGGTACCCAGCGTGCTGCCGTCGGTCAGCACCGCACCGCCGACTGCACCGACGCCAGCGCCGATCGCCGTGTTGCGATCGCGATTGGACATATGCCCACATGCGGTAACGGAAAGCGTTGCCATCACCACCACCAACACACCTGCGGCACGTTTAATATTCATAATGAGTTCCTGGTAAATTGACTGATTAATGGATTAAAAATAATCCGATTAACCTGCCGGTAGAAGTTGGGATGAATGTATTCCTCCGTAAGAAAATCGAACAGGTAAAAATTCTTAATTTTGCGGCGGTGAAAAGCGATTGCTCGCCGAATGTGCGGCCGCCGGTAAAATCGTGGGTCTATACTGGAAAGACGCCTCGCGGGGTGCGGGGCGCACACGCTGGAGGCCGCCATGTCCGATCTCGTTTCCGCATCCGGCAAACCGGTGAAAATCCCCGGCCCGGACCACCCAATCACCTTGACCCGCCATCCGGCGCGGGTTGTCGTGCGTGCAGCCGGTCAGACCCTGGCCGACAGCCGCAACGTGCTCATCCTGCAGGAAGCCACCTATCCGCCGGTGTTTTACTTTCCGCGTGAGGATGTGAATCGGGCGCTGTTGCAGAAAAACGAGCACGTCAGCTACTGCCCTTATAAGGGCGACTGCAGTTATTTCTCCCTTGTGCTTAACGGCGAGCAGGAGGCCAATGTGGCCTGGAGTTATGAAATGCCCTACAACGCCGTGGTAGCGATCAAGGATCATCTGGCATTTTATCCCGATAAAGTGACGGAGATCCGCACAGAAGCGTGAGCCGCCGCCGCCATCGGGCGGGGCAGGTTGACATTCTCATTATCCCTACTCATTATGTGTATTACCGTAAATTGATACGCTTTCCTTATGTTTTAATCCGACATAAACGAAACTCTGAGCAGGTGCCAAGGTGTCTACCTCTACGCGATTTGCCGTTGCCATCCATATTCTGACCAATATCACGCTGTGTCGTGGCCAGACGGTGCGTTCCGAAGACATCGCGCGCAGCGTCAACACGAATCCGACGGTAGTACGGCGCATCCTCGGCGCGCTGGCGGAGGCCGGGCTGACCTATTCACAGATGGGACAAGGCGGTGGGGCGCTGCTGGCGCGGCCGGCGGAAACGATCTCGCTGCTGGACGTGTATCGCGCGGTAGAGGATCAACCGTATTTCATGCTGCACCGTACCCGGCCTAACGATGCGTGCTATATCGGCCACGCCATTACCCCGGTGCTGGAGCAAGAATTTGCACGCGTCGGTCACGCGCTGGAAGCCAGCCTGGCGCAAACCAGCATCGCCGAAATGGCCGGGCAGGTCGAACGGTGCGCAGGCTATCCTTTTGTCCCTTGTTCACCGCAATATCAAGCGGATACGCAATAAAAAACCACGCAAATTCCCGCTACGCGCAGAGCATTTTTTGCATTGCGTTAATGTAATTGTGTAAGTTACATTAGCTCGCATCAAGTGTGATGTAGCTCACGTTTTAGACTGCCTCCCCACGATAATCGATCGATTGGCCGGAAACCTTTTCTTCCGGCGTAGATTCGCTGTGCTTATAAACCAGGAGAGAACGATGTTAGAAATGATTGAAAGCTTGGCCACCGTGGTGGTCCTGGTGCCGGTAATGGTGGCCGTCTTGCTCGGCGCGATTTACGGCCTGGGTGAAGTGTTCAACGTCTTTTCCGCTATCGGCAGAAAAAATAACGGCTGAATTTGAACGTCAGGGGACGCAACGCCCCCTGACGGAGGGTTACAATACCGTCGCCAGGAAGTTGCGCGTCCTCTCATGTCCCGGCGCATCCAGAACCTGCTGCACGCTGCCCGTTTCAACCACCTTTCCCTGATCCATAAAGACAATCTGGTCGGCCACTTCGCGTGCGAAGCCGATTTCGTGCGTGACCACCACCATGGTCATGCCCGAATGCGCCAAGTCTTTCATCACCTGCAGCACTTCGCCAACCAATTCAGGATCGAGGGCGGAGGTCGGTTCATCAAACAGCAACACCTGTGGGTTCATTGCCAGCGCGCGGGCGATGGCGACGCGCTGCTGCTGGCCGCCGGACAGTTCACGCGGCCAGGCGTTGATGCGATGTTCCAGCCCGACGCGGGTCAGCAGCTGTTTCGCCCGTTCCTGCACCTCGGCTTTTTTTTCCTTTTTCACCCGCAGCGGCGCGTCGCTGACGTTTTGCAACACGGTGCGGTGTGCAAACAAGTTGAACTGCTGAAATACCATGCCAATGCTTTTACGCTGTTCGGCCACCTCGGCTTCTTTCAGCTCGTACAGATGCCGGCCTTTTTGGCGATAGCCGATCAGCTGTTCGCCAACACGAATGGTGCCGCCGTCCAGCTTTTCCAGGTGGTTGATGCAGCGCAACAGGGTGGATTTGCCGGAGCCGGAAGGGCCGAGGATCACCGTTACCGAACCTGCCGGAATGGTCAGGCTGATGTTTTTCAACACGTCGGTGCCGGAAAAGGATTTCCGCACCCGGTTGATGTGGATAGATGCGCTCATTGTTCACCTCCCTGAGGGGCTTTGCGGTTGAGGAAGAACCTGCCGCTGCGCGTTGCCTGCGTGCCGCGGCCAAAATAGCGCTCCACGTAGTATTGACCAATCGACAGAATCGAAGTCATGGCCAGATACCACAGGGTGGCGACCAGCAGCAGCGGGATGACCTCGTAGGTGCGTTGGTAAATGATCTGCGCCGAATACAGCACGTCCTGCAGGGCAATCACCGACACCACCGCGGTGGTTTTCAACTGCCCGATCACCTCATTGCCCGCCGGCGGCAGGATGGTGCGCATCGCCTGCGGCAATACCACGCGCCACAGGATTTGCCCACGACGGTAGCCCAGTGCTTTGGCGGCTTCCAACTGGCCGCTGCCG
Source organism: Serratia sp. CY47280 (assembly GCF_052168655.1). Taxonomy (NCBI): domain Bacteria; kingdom Pseudomonadati; phylum Pseudomonadota; class Gammaproteobacteria; order Enterobacterales; family Yersiniaceae; genus Serratia; species Serratia sp. CY47280. The sequence goes on from NZ_JBJNMG010000001.1 coordinate 537,578, forward strand.
ACGCTTTGGATGCCTGCGCGCACGATCTCCGCCGCATAGGCCGACTGATGCATCACCAGCGCAATCACCGCGGCGCTGAAGGTGCTGATAAGGGTATTGGTCGGTGCGCTGGCGACTTCGCCCAGAAACGGGATCCACAAGCTGATGCGGGGATAAAGCGCGGCGATGTTGTACCACAGGAACAGCTGCACCAGCATCGGCACTGCACGGAAGAACCAGGTGTAGAACCAGCTTACCGCCACCAATACCGGATTGGCCGACAGGCGCATCAGCGCCAGCAGCACGCCGCCGGCGAAGCCGAACACCACCGAAATTACCGTCAGCTTCAGCGTCATGAGCACGCCGTTGAGGATGGACGCCTCGGTAAGATTTTCCGCCACCACCGACCATTCAAAGCGCGGGTTGTGCAGCATGGAATTGACGATAACGCCGACGATCAGCAGTACAACCAGGGCGCTGAGCCAGCGCCCGTAATGCCGGTGGCCAACGATGCTCAGTTCCGCGTCGTCGACAGGGTATTGCCCACTCATTTTGCGATCTCTTCATTGATGCCGGCGGTTTTCACGGCACCAAAACCGATATCCCAGCCGTCGAGGATTTTCTGGTAGCTACCGTCGGCGATCAGCGAATTTAGCGCCGCCTGCACCGGTTTCACCAGTTCGGAGCCTTTCGGCAGGGCGATGGCCACCGTGGTACCGTCGATGTTGATATCACCGGCCAGCGTCAGCGGTTTGACGTGGGTGGCCTGGTAGCGCAGCCCTTCATACGGGCCGAAAAACATCGGCACGCGGCCGCTGATCACCGCCTGCACCCCGGCCGGCCGGTCCGGGAAGATCGGCATGGTGATGGCCGGCTTGCCGGCGGCGACGCATTGATCGCTGGCCTGCTGCAGGCGGGTGATTTGCGAGGTACCTGCGCCGGCGCCGACGGTCTGGCCGCACAGCTGGGCCAGCTCGGTGTAAGGGCCAAGCGCAGCGTCTTTGCGGGCGATCAAGGCCAGTTTGGAAGCGTTGTAATAGCCGACGAAGTCCACCTGCTGGAAGCGCTTTTTGTTGGCGTCAATGTTGGCCAGCGCGACGTCATAACGGCCGGACTTCAGGCCGGGGATGATGTTGTCGAAACCGCCGGTGTCCTTCCAGTGGATCGCCACGCCCAGGCGATCGGCAATTGCGCTCATCACGTCGATTTCACGCCCGGCCAGCGTTTTGTTGTCCGCCTGGTAAAAGGTGGTCGGCGGGGTGTTCGGGTTGGTGCCGGCAACGATATAGCCGGCCTTTTTGATAGCGTCAGGCAGGCTGTCGTGCAGCGCCGGATCGGCGGCAGCTTTCACCGCCGCCTTGAAGGGAACATCGCCTTCAGCGGCATGACCGGCGGCCAACGGCGCCAGCGTGGAGGAAGCCAACAGCAGGGACAGTACGGTGCGTTTGAATGTGTTTTTCATCATGATTTCCCTGCGGATTAAGCCGATTTTACGTTAGCGAAGTTGATTGCCGGTTCCGGCAGGCCCAGGTTTTCACGCAGGGTTGCATGCTGATACTCTTCACGGAACAGGCCACGGCGGCGCAGCTCCGGGATCACCAGCTCGACGAACAGTTCCAGTTGGTTGGGCAACACCGCCGGCATGATGTTGAAGCCGTCTGCGCCTTGCTGTTCCAACCACAGCTGGAAGTCGTCGGCGATCTCTGCGGCGGTGCCTACCACCACGCGGTGGCCACGCGAACCGGCCGCGACGGCCGCCAGCTCGCGCAGCGTCAGGTTTTCCCGCGCGGCCAGATCGGTCAGCAGTTTCACGCGGCTTTGGCCGCCTTCGGTGGCGCCCACGTTCGGCACCGGGCCGTCCAGCGGGTAATCGCTCAAATCGAAGCCAAAGCGCGCCGACAGCTGCTCAATGCCGTTATCGATATCCACCAGTTGATTCAGCTGATACCAGGTTTCCTGCGCTTCTTCTTTGGTACGGCCGACAATCGGCATCACACCTGGCAGGATCAGCAGGTGGTCCGGGTTGCGGCCGGCGTCGGCCACGTATTTTTTCTGGCTGCGGTAGAAAGCCTGTCCTTCTTCCAGGCTGGCGGCGGCGGTGAACACCACTTCGGCGGTTTCCGCCGCCAACTGTTGGCCGGCCGGGGAAGAGCCGGCCTCAATGATCACTGGCCGCCCCTGCGGCGAGCGGGAAATATTCAGCGGGCCCTGCACCGAGAAATGCTTGCCCTTATGGTTGGCGGCGTGGATTTTCTCGTCGATGGCGTATACGCCATTTTGCTTATCGCGCACGATGGCGTCTTTTTCCCAGCCGTCCCACAGTTTGTAGCTGGCCTCGAGGAATTCCCGCGCCACTTCATAGCGTTCGGCGTGCGACGGCAGGTCTTCACGACTGAAATTGCGCGCCGCATCGCTGGAGAAAGAGGTCACCACGTTCCAGGCGGCGCGGCCGTGGCTGATATGGTCGATGGAGGCCATGGCGCGTGCCAGATGGAAAGGTTGATCGAAAGTGGTGGAGGCGGTCGCCGCCAGCCCGATATGGCGGGTGTTAACCGCCAGCGCCGCCAGCAGCGTCAGCGGCTCCAGGCGTGACATCGTCGAGGGCAGGCGGTGCACGCTGGTTGCCAACGCGTCGCCGACGAAGAACATATCGAAGGTGCCTTCTTCGGCTTTTTTTGCGATCCAGGTGAACCAGTCGATATCGGTCGGTGAACCGCTGGCGCCTTGTGCGCGCCATCCTCCGATGTGGTGTCCCAGCGCCTGAACGAACAGGCCGAGACGGAGTTGGCGCGATGGTGTTGAAGGTGAAGTACTCATAATTATTCCTGTTTTATTATTAATTTAACAATGCAATCAGTCGCGGCAGCGCGCCAGGGGACATGAGGGCGCAGTCGCGGATAACGCTTTCGCCTTCGAGGCCCGGAAGCAGCTGCAGAATGGCGTGCAGCTTGGCGTCGAGGTCTGTCGGCCGGGCGGCGGTTTGCTTTCTTGTGACCATGTCACTTATTTGCCTTCCGTCCTGCAGCGTCAGGGTCAGGCGATGGAAGCGCATCTCCGGATCGAGCGCGTCCGGCGGGGCTGCGGGATCGACATGGCGCTCAACTTTTGCCGCCAGGGCGGCGATAGCCGCATCGACCGGCTGTTCGCCGTAATGCGTCAGCGGGACCTCGCCGTGGTATAGCGCATCGGCTATGACGTATTCGAGGCTAAAGCGCGCTTCCACACCGGTGGCCGGCTGGCGAATATAGGGTGCGGTATCTGCGCCGGGCGGAAAACTGACCTCAACCAGTGCGATCTCCGCAAGGGCGTCGCCTTGTTCCAGCAGCCGCGCGCGCAGGGCGAGCGCCGCCTCGGCCGCGCTGTGAGTGCCACCGCAGGTCGGATACCGCTTGAACTCCAGCCCTGGCTGCAGGATGCGCCAGGGCGTGCCCCAGTCGGCGGTCAGGCATTCCGGTTTTTGCCTGCCGCCGCCGTGGGAAGTCAGCAGGCTGTCCAGCACGCCCTCCGGTTGGCCGATGAAACCGGCCTGAGCCAGCAGGGCGGCATTGACCGCGTTGCGTGCCGCCAGCCCTGCGTGCAGCGGTTTGGCCGCCGAACCGAACTGGCTGCGCAGGCCCGCCGCCTGCGTGGCCGCCAGGCCGAGAGCAATCTGCGTTTGCCGCTGGTCAAGCTGCAGATAACGCGCCACGGCGGCGCAGGCGGCGACCGCGCCCAGGGTGGCGGTGCTGTGAAAACCCAGCACGTAATGTTGCGTGCCAGCGGCCAATCCCAGCCGGCCAGCGGCCTCTACGCCGATGACATAGGCGGTTAATAGCTCAGTGACATTGTCACTCTCACCGTTCAGCGCCAGCAGGGCGGAGAGCACTACGGTGCTAGGATGGCCACGCAGCGCAGGATGGTAATCATCGAAGTCCAACGAGTGGCTGACATAGCCATAGCGCAGTGCACGGTTCTCACTGCTGGTCGGCGGAAACGTCGTGCCGATCGCTGCCAGACCGGCATCGCTCAACGCCCCGCGGGCAATCGGCAATGCGCAGGCGAAGTAATCTTTCACGCCGCGGCGAGCGGCTGACAGGGCGGTTTGATCCGGCTGGCTGTTCAATATCAGATGAGCGAATTGGGCGGTTATCGATAATGACAAGGCGTTAACACCTGAATTTATAGATGGTTATGCACGAGTGCGGGGTGAAAGGTATTGTGTGGCGGTTTTCTTTGTCCCGAAAGAACGAACGGCGCTTCTATATCGCTGAATGGAATATCACGACGGCACTGCGCCGCCGTCAGGGCTGCTGGCAGGCGCGGCAGGCTGCGCTTTAGCTATTTTTGTGCAAAACAAAGCTGAATTTGTTCTAACACGGTAGAGGACTTAGGCTGAGAAAAGGCGAACGCTCATGATGTCGATAAATGCCCTGAGACGCGGTGTAAGATGTTTGCTTGAAGGCCAGAGGATTTTGAGACTGCCACTGTGTCGGCATTGGTCGCCAAGCACGTGTTGGAGCCGCTGCTGCTCCAGCGCCTGTCGCACCGCGAAATCGGGCAGGCAGGCGATGCCCAGGCCCTGTTCCGCCAGGTAAATCAGCGTATCGACGGTGTTGCATACCGTGCGCTTGCCCAGGCCTTCGTCGAGCAGTTTATCTCCGCCCGCCACCGGCCAGGTCTCGACTTTGCCGGTGGTGGGGAATCTGTATAACAGGCAGGCGTGATCGCGCAGTTCTGCCGGCTGGCGGGGTATTCCCGCCCGGCGCAGATAGTCCGGCGCCGCCACTAGCTGTAGGTGAAACGTGCCCAGTTGGCGGCTCATTAAGCGAGAGTCCTCGGTATCGCCCACGCGGATCACCGCATCGAACCCTTCTTCAATCACCGCGACTCGACGGTCGGAAAAATCGGTTTCCAGCTCAATCTCCGGGTAACGCCGAACAAATTCCGCCAGCACCGGATTCAGCAGGCCGCCCACCAGCGGCAAACTGACACGCAGCTTGCCGCGCGGCGCGCTGTGCGTATCGCTGATTTCCCGTTCCGCCGCCGCCAATTCCTCCAGAATGCGCTGGCAGCGGTGCAGAAACAGCCGGCCTTCGGCGGTCAGGGTCATGCTGCGCGTGCTGCGGTGAAACAGGCGCGTGCCCAGCCGGTTTTCCAGGCGGGCGATGCTTTTCCCCACCGCGGAAGCGGAAATGCCGAGCACGCGCCCGGCCTCAACGAAACTCAGCGTCTCCGCGGTCTGCACAAAGACGCTCACCCCAGACAGATTATCCATTGCTTGCCCCATTACGGACGTGAGTGTCCGCTATGAAAGGAAATCTAGCCTGTTTTTTCGTTAATCGCCACGCCCTATGCTCGGTGGCGACAGCATGGGCTGACTACCTGGGGTAATAAAGATGAATGAATACGGATCCACCGCCAACGCGATTGACGGCGCGATAGAGAAAGCCTTACGCGAAAAACGATTGGTTGGTGTGGTCGTTTTGGTGGCGCAGGGCGGTGAAATCGTTTATCGACGCGCGGCGGGCATGGCGGATCGCGAAGCCGGCCGGCCGATGGCGCTCAATACGCTGTTTCGTCTGGCCTCGGTGTCCAAACCGATCGTGTCCACGGCGGCGCTGGCGCTGATGGCGCAAGGCGCCGTGCGGTTGGACGATCCCGTTACCCGCTGGCTGCCGGATTTTCGCCCGCGGCTGGCGGACGGCACTGTCCCGTTGTTGACGCTGCGCCATTTGATGACCCACACCGCCGGGTTAAGCTACCGATTTTTCCAGCCGGAAGGGGGATTCTACGCTCAGTCGGCGGTCTCCGACGGCATGGATGAGGCGGCGCTCAGCCTGCCGGAAAATGTGCGGCGCATTGCTTCCGCGCCGTTGCTGGCACCGCCCGGCGCGGCGTGGCGTTATTCCATCGCCACCGATGTGTTGGGCGCGGTTATTGAACGGGCGAGCGGCCTGCCGCTGGCGCAGGCGGTCAACAAATGGGTGACCGGGCCGCTGGCGATGACGGATACCGATTTCCTGGCGGTGGACGCCGCGCGCCTGGCGGCCGCTTACGCTGACCATCCCGGCGAGCCACGCCGCCTGCGCCAGCCGGATTGTTTACCGTTCATCGACGGCAGCGCCGGTTTTCATCTGTCGCCGGCGCGTGCGCTCGATCCGCAGGCGTATGCCTCCGGCGGGGCCGGCATGGTCGGATCGGCCGAGGATTTTCTGCGCCTGCTGGAAGCGTTGCGTCAGGGAGGAAAGCCGGTACTGCCAACCGAGTGGGTGGCGGCGCTGACCACCAACCAAATCGGCGATCTGCCGATGCCGTTTTGGCCAGGGCGCGGCTTCGGCCTGGGCATCACCGTGCTGAAAGATCCCGTCGCCGCGCAAACGCCGGAGTCCGTTGGCAGCTGGCGGATGGGCGGCACCTATGGCCACTCGTGGTTCGTCGATCCAGTCCGGCAGCTCAGCGTAGTGGCGTTTACCAACACGGCGCTGGAAGGAATGTCCGGCGCCTTTGTCGGCGAGATTTGTCAGGCGGTTTATGCCGCGATGGGAGCGAGGTGATGGGTCTGATGCCACCGATTTTCTTTATCGCGCTGGGGCTGTTTGGCGTTTACTGCATTGAGTTCGGCGTGGTGGGCATTTTGCCGCTGATCATTGCACGGTATGGCATTTCCACGGCGCAGGCCGGCTGGCTGGTCGGGATCTTCGCCCTGACCATTGCGCTGCTCGGGCCGCTGTTGGTGCTGTTGGCGTCGCGGTTCAATCGCAAACGCATGCTGTTGATCGCGTTGACCGTGTTTGCGGCGGCCAGCGCGCTGTCCGCACAGGTGGACAGCTTCGCCATGCTCATGCTGCTGCGCATTGTGCCGGCGTTGTTTCATCCGATCTATTTTTCACTGGCCATGGTGGCGGCCGCGGCGCTTTATCCGCCGCATCAGGCCACCAAAGCAACCGCCTATGCGTTCATCGGCACCAGCATGGGCATGGTGCTGGGGATACCGTTGACGCAATGGATCGCCGGACAGTTCAGCTATGAAGCGTCGTTCAGGTTCTGTGCCTGGGTGAACCTTCTGGCGGCGCTGGGATTGCTGTGGCGTTTGCCTGATGCGGCCGTACAGCGCCTCAGCTATGGCAAACAGTTGGCGATACTGCGCAGCGGTACGCTGTGGCTGAATATCACTACCTGCGTGCTGATCTTTGCCGCCATGTTTGCCGTCTATGCTTACGCGGCCGAGTACCTCAGCCGCGAAATCGGTCTCAGCGGCGGCGTCATCGGCTTTCTTCTGGTGGCGTTCGGTGTGGGCGGTGTCGTGGGCAACCTGTTGGCCGGCAGATGGCTGAGCCGCCATCGTGCGGTGACGGTGCTGCTGCATCCGATAGCCTTGATTGCGGCTTATGCGCTGCTGTATCGCTATGGCAGCGTGAATATTGGCTCGATGACGGCGCTTTGCCTGTATTGGGGAGCGGCGCACACCAGCGGTTTGATTGTCACGCAGATTTGGCTGACCTCCGAAGCTCCGCAAGCGCCGGCGTTCGCCACCGGGCTGTATATCGCCTTTATCAATCTGGGCGTGGCGCTGGGCTCGCTGGCGGGCGGCGGGTTTATTACCGCGTGGGGGCTACAGGGCAGCCTGCTGTGCGGAGCCTTGTTCGCCGCGCTGGCGGTGATTACGATCGCCGCCAGGCTGCGGTTGCAGCGGCAGGCTACCGTTGCGTTGCGTCGATCATCGCCATCACCTGCCGGAACATCGCGCTTTCCGCATCCGCCAGCTCGTTGACCAGCGTAAAGTGATTGCAGTGACGGTCGGCCAGCAGCTGGACGTCGAGGCCATGCGCCCGGCAAGCGTCATAATAGGCCTGCGTCTGGTTTTTGAAACCTTGCGTTTCCCGTTGGCCGACGTCGAGCAGGATCTGCGGCGCATGGTCTTTCGCCGGCAGTAAAAACAGCGGGCTGAGGGTTTGCGCCTGCTCGGGCGTCAGGTGCAACCAGTCGTTGATGTAGATATCGCACAGCGGGCGCAGATCGTAGAGGCCGCTCAGCGCCAGCGCGCCTTTGATCGCGTCGGGCGGCAGGCGATAGCGTTGCTGCCAACCGTCGGCGATCAGCATGCCGCACAGGTGACCGCCGGCCGAACTGCCGCTGACGAAAATGCGCGCCGGATCGATGCCGAAGGGTGCCCCGTGATGATAGAGCCAGGCGACGGCGCTGCGCACCTCATGTACGATCTCCGCGAGCGTCGCTTCCGGCGCCAGCGTGTATTCCAGCGTGGCGACCGCCACGCCGCGGCGAGCAAACGCGGCGGCCATCGAACAGGCTTCCTCTTTGCGCTGTGAATGCCAATAGCCGCCATGAATAAAGATCAGCAGCGGGGCGGGTTGTGCGCTGGCCGGGAACAGGTCGAGGCGCTCGGCGGCGCTCATGCCGTAGCGCAGATCGTAAATGCCCGGCGTCTGGGCCTTGGCGCGCTGGGCCAGCGCGGCGTATTCCGCCATGCAGGCGTCAAAATCCTCCACCGAAGCGCGGGCATTGTATTGCACGGCGCGTGCGTTCAGGTGTTCAAACGTCAGATCGATGTTCATGCGTTTCTCCGGATTGTTATGCGTTATGTCTTCATCATCATCGTCCCACAGGCGAAAAGATGTTTGATCGCCGGTGCGCACAATTGCGGCTTCTCCATTGCTGTTATCTGCTGTATATTGCTGTTTTATGCTTTTTACGGCGGAATAAGCCCATGCACAAAGCGGCACGACAGCGCCATTTACTGGATTTGCTCAGCGAACGCGGGCAGGCGGCGGTGGCGGAATTGGCCGGCGCCATCGGCGTTTCGGTCGATACCGTGCGCCGCGATCTGGCCGATCTCGAGCGGCAAGGGTTGGCGCAGAAAAATCACGGCGGGGCGATCGCGCTCGAACCGTCCGGCATGCCACGTCAGGCGCGCGCGGCGCTGTTGCCGCAGATCAAGCAGCGGCTCGGCCGCGCGGTGGCTGCGCAGATCCCGCCCGGCAGCACCCTGATGCTGGATGCGGGCAGTACGCTGTTGGCGGTGGCGCAGGCGTTGCGCGGCCCGGCGACGGTGATCACCGCTTCGCTGGATATCGCGCAGTGCCTGAGCGACAGGCCGGAGATTAACCTGATCCTGCTTGGCGGCCAGTGGGATGTGCGTCAGCGGCTATTCGCCGGCAGCGCCACGCTGGCGTTGCTGGCGCGCTACCGCGCGGACATCGCCTTGCTGGGCGCCTGTGCGGTGCATCCCCAACTGGGACTGAGCGCCGGCGAAGAGGCCGATGCAGAGGTCAAACGCGCCATGTTGGCCAACAGCGGCGAGCGCTGGCTGGTGGCCGACCATATGAAACTGGACCGCTGCGAGCCGCATCACGTTGCGGATCTGGCGCAGATCCAACGTCTGTTTACCGATCGCCCGTGGGACAACCTGGACGAACAATCATTGATTGAACTTTGTGTCGTCGCCGACGACCGCTAGAGGAGAACACTGATGAACGATACTGCTCGACCGTTGCAGGTGGCGCTGATTGGCTACGGCTTTGTCGGCAAGGCGTTTCACGCGCCGCTGATTAACGCGGTGCCGGGGCTGGAACTGAGCGTGGTGGCTTCGCGCGATGCCGCCAAGGTGCATGCCGATCTGCCGCACGTGCAGGTGATCGCCGATCCGCTGGAGGCCATCCGCCGGCCGGAGGTGGATTTGGTGGTGATCGCATCGCCGAACGACACCCATGCGCCGCTGGCGCTGGCCGCACTGGAGGCGGGCAAGCACGTGGTGGTGGATAAGCCGTTTACGCTGGATTTGGCGCAGGCGCGTACGCTGATTGCGGCGGCGGAAAAACACGATCGCCTGCTGTCGGTATTCCAGAACCGCCGCTGGGACAGCGATTTCCTGGGCGTGAAGCAGGTGATCGAACAGGGGCTGATCGGCAAGGTGACGCACTTTGAGTCGCACATCGATCGTTACCGCCCAGAAGTGCGGGTGCGCTGGCGCGAGCAGAACCTGCCGGGCAGCGGGCTGTGGTTTGATCTGGGGCCGCACATGGTCGATCAGGCGCTGCAGCTGTTCGGTTTACCGCACAGCGTGCAGGCCAACATCGCTACGCTGCGCCCCAACGCGCAGATTAACGACTGGGCCCACGTGGTGCTCAACTACCCGACGCACCGCGTGATCCTGCACGGCAGCATGCTGGTGGCGGGCGGCGTCTCACGCTTTACCGTGCACGGCGAGAAAGGCAGCGTGGTCAAAGCGCGCGCCGACGGGCAGGAGAGCCAACTGCTGGCTGGCGTGACGCCGGGCTCGGCGGAGTGGGGCAAAGACGACGATGCGATGAGCCTGTTTATCGGCACGGAGCCGGTGCGTACGCTGCCGACGCCGGATGGCGACCAGCGTCAATATTACGTCCAGGTGCGCGACGCGCTGCGCGGCGCCGGCAGCAATCCGGTTACCGCACCGCAGGCGCTGGCGGTAATGGCGGTGCTGGAGGCGGCCACCCTGGCGGCGGAAACCGGTGTGACTCAGCCGTTGCCGCTCACCGAGGCGGAAATCGCCGCCTGGTAACGGCTCGCGTCAGATAAGGCGTCAGGCGCATGGATACAGTGCACGCCGTGCGTCTTCCGCCATCCTATCCCCTGACATAGGCTAATCCTCAGTCTATGTCAGGAGTGCTTATCATGTTATCCCATCCTTCGCCGCAGGGCGTCCGCGGCATACTGGCCGCACTGTCTTTGAGCATGCTGCTGTCATCGCTCGGCATCAGCATCGCCAATGTCGGGCTGCCGGCGCTCGCCACCGCGTTCCATGCCTCGTTCCAAGCGGTGCAGTGGGTATTGCTCTGTTATTTGCTGGCCGTCACCACCTGCATCATCGGCATCGGCCGCTTGGGCGACAGCCTCAATCGCCGCCGCCTGCTGCTGGCGGGCATCGCGCTGTTTACCGCCGCTTCGTTGGCTTGTGCGTTGGCTCCGCAGCTTTGGCTGCTGCTGGCGGCGCGCCTGGCGCAGGGGCTGGGGGGCGCAGTCATGATGTCAATTGCCATGGCGCTGGCGGGCGAGGCGCTGGGCACGGAAAAAATCGGCCGCGCGATGGGGCTGCTCGGCACTATGTCGGCCGTGGGCACCGCGCTGGGGCCGTCGTTGGGCGGCGCGCTGATCGTCGGTTTTGGCTGGCGGGCGATGTTCCTGATCAACCTGCCGCTGGGGCTGCTGGCGCTGTGGCTCGCCTGGCGATACTTGCCGAATGGGCCGCGCGCGGCAGCGCCCCCGGAACCGTTCGATCGCGCCGGTACGCTGCTGCTGGGCGGCGCATTGCTCTGCTATTCACTGGCGATGACCCTTGGGCGCGGCAATTTTGGCGCGCTCAACCTGGCGTTGATGCTGGGGGCGCTGTTGGCGGGGGCGCTGTTCATCGGTGTGGAACGCCGCGCCGTATCGCCGCTGTTGGCGCCGACGCTGTTCCGCCATCCGGCCCTGACGGCGGGGCTGGCGGCCAGCGCGCTGGTGATGACGGTGATGACCGCCACGCTGGTGGTCGGGCCGTTCTATCTGTCACGCGCGCTGGGGTTAAGCGCTGCGCAGGTCGGGCTGGTGATGTCGGCGGGGCCGGCGGTGGCGATCCTGACCGGCATACCGGCCGGTTATCTGGTGGATCGTTTTGGCTCGCAGCGCATCGCCCAGTTTGGGCTGGCGGCGGTGGCCGCCGGGGCGGCATTGCTGTCGTTGCTTAACCGCTGGGGCGTGCTCGGCTATATCGCCCCCATCGCGCTGCTGACCGCCGGCTATGCGCTGTTTCAGGTGGCCAACAACACCATGCTGATAAAGGATCTGTTTCCTGAACGGCGCGGACTGATCGCCGGCATGGTGAACCTGGCGCGCAATCTCGGGGCGATCACCGGCGCTTCGGCGATGGGGGCGCTGTTTTATCTGGCTTCGCAGCAGGTGGCGGGTACTGCGGCGGCGGCCGCGGTTGACGGCATGCGGGTGACTTACGGCGTGGCGGCGCTGTTGGCGCTGGCTGCGTTGCTCATCGCCTTCGGCGGCCGCCGACGGATGCTGCGTTACGATGCGCGCTGAACCGCGTAGCGTTCTTGCACGAAACCATTGTCCGACTGGGTGACGGCGAGCAGGCGCAGGCGTTGCTCCGGGCCATCGGCGCCGAACAAGGGAATGCCGCCACCCAGCAGCAGCGGCACGCGGGTAATCGTCAGTTCGTCGATCAATCCGGCCTGCAAGAAACGCTGTACGGTCTGGCCGCCGTCGATATACAGGTGACCGCAGCCTTGCTCGGCCAACTGCGCCACGATGGCCGCCGGTTCGCCATTCATCCAGCGAACGTGGCCTGTCTCGTGCGGCGAGGGCGGCTGCGTCGACAGCACCACCACCGGCAGGTCACCATAGGGCCATTCGGGAAAGGCGCGGACTTTTTCATAGGTATGGCGCCCCATTACCAGTGCGTCGATGTCGGCGATAAATGCCTCATAACTCAGGCCGTTTAGCAACGAAACCGCATACTCGGGGCGCAGCAGCCAGTCGATGTCGCCGTCCGCGCCGGCGATGAATCCGTCTACGCTGGTGGCGATATAAACCGAACATTTCATCAGGCGAGATCTCCCCGGTACACCACATGGACCTTGTTGCCGTCGGGGTCGCGCAGGTAAGCGCCGTAATAGCCCTTGCCGTAATGCGCGCGTTCGCCGGGCTCGCCTTCACTGCTGCCGCCCGCCAGCAGGCCAGCAGCGTAGGCGCGTTTAACCTCCAGCTCATCGGCGGCGAGAAAGGCCAGCATGCTGCCGTTGCCAGCGCTGGCTGGCTGTCTGTCGAAGGGTTGGTAAGCATAGAAACGCGGCAGCGTTTGGCCCGGCTTCACCCAGCAGCGGGCAGCGGGACCGCCGTCCGGCGTCACTTCCCGCCGCTGTAATCCCAGCGGCAACAGAATGGCGTCGTAGAAGGCGGCGGCGGCGTCCAGATCGCTGACGCCGACGGTAATATGGCTGAACATGGCGCTTCCTTTCCGAAGAGAGAGTATGAACGCAAACAGTAGCAGCGATATTGCAGAATGGACAGACCGTAACGGAGGATTCGGATTAGGGACGCGCGCAGGAGCAACGCGCGCTTCACAGTAGGCGGAACAGGCAGCCGCTCAATTGCTTTCGACGCGTGGATTGGCGTGAGTCGGCTGGCTGGGATAGTCAACCTGATGCTTGTGCAGATAATCGCGGATCAGCTGGCGTACCACCTGGGAAGGAGTGACGTCCTGCTGTAGACACAGTTCTTCCAGAGCTTTCTTCTTGTCCGGGTCAATCAGCACCGTTAGCCGCGCCGTTTTCTTTTCCATCAGGATCCTCCAGAGAATGATAACTGAATGATAATACCACGTGGGCGAAGCGGCCAGCCAGACCGCGTCGCCGCTCGTCTTTAGCGGAAATGCAGCCGCTCTATTTTGCGTGACAGGTAGCCGAGTTCGCAGTTGAACAGCTCGCCGCTGCCGGCGGCCAGGTTGCGCAGCGCGCTCAGCGGCAACGTCACCTGGGCCGGCGTGGCGTAAATGATCACGTTGCCGCTGGGGGCGACGCAAAACAATACGGTGCCGAATATCCGGTGCAGGCTGTGGTACAGCAGGCTGTTTTCGTCGGGCAGATCGTGGTAATTCAGCACCAGCCAGCCCCCGTCGTTCAGCCGCGCGGCGCAGTTTTCCAGGAATGTCTGGGTGCCTTGCTGCGGATCCATGGCGAACGCCGAATAGAGATCGGAGAAGATCAGATCGTAACGCGTCTCGGCGGGCGGGCGCACAAAGTCCATGGCGTCGGCGGTGCGCAGGCTGATGGTGTCGGTGGCCGGCAGCGTAAAATAGCGGCGTGCGACGGCGATCACCGCAGCGCGCAGCTCGACGACGTCGAGGCGCATCGCCGGATCGAGCGCGTGCAGCGCACGCAGCAAGCTGCCGCCGCCCAACCCCAAAATCAACGCCGAGGCCGGCGGCTGCCAGGCCACCGCCATCAGCATCGCTTTGATGTAGTTGTGGATCGGCTGCGCGGGGTTGCTGAGGCTCATCTTGCTCTGTTCGCAGATGCCGTCAAACCGCAGCGTGCGGTAGTCCTTGTGGTCGGAAACGATGATTTCGCCCCAGGCGTCGGTTTCGCGAGCGATCACCTGGCCGCGCGGAGAGAAATCAAGGGTTTTGAGTAAGCTGTCAACCAGAGACATGGTATTCGCAGGGCTCCTTCGGCAAGCGGCCTATTTACGGGCGCACATGAAATCGGCGGTGCAAATGCGCTGGCCATCGATGCTGGCGCGGCCGGTAAAGCGGGCGATCGCCCCGCGGCGGCGCACAAAGGCCACCTCCATCAGCACCTGGTCGCCGGGGCGGGCGGCGCGATAAAACCGCGCACGCTGAATGGCCGCAAAATAGTAATGCTCCCCCTCGTTTAGCGCCCCGAGATAGTAATGCGCCAGCAGACCGGTGCTTTGCGCCAGCGCTTCCACCAACAGCACGCCGGGAAAACCGGCGAAGTGCGCGTGGCCGTTCCAGAACGTCGGCTCATTGGCGGTGATGTTCTTGATGGCGCTCAGCCTCCCTTCGGCAATGCAGGTGCCGGCGGGCAGCACGCGATCGACCAACAGGCAGGGATAACGATGAGGCAAAATCGCCTGAATATCGTTGAATTGCAGGGGGTGACCAGTCAATGGCATGAGAGAGCGTGATCCTGTCTGCGGCGAAACCGGTGCAAGGGCCGGCGTTCAGTCCATGATGAGTGTAATAACATTATAATAAAATTATCATCAGATGTGCCAGATGAAAAAAACGACGGCGGGGAAACAGGCGAAGAAGGGCGCGTGAGGGAGGCACCCGATCATGACGACCGGGTGTGGCAGTACGTTTTAGTGTTTTGAGCGGGTCACTTTATCCAGGTAGCCCATCACGAAGGCGGACAGCACAAAGGTAAGGTGGATGATCACATACCACATCAGCTTGTTGTCCGGCACGTTCTTGGCGTCCATAAACACCCGCAGCAGGTGAATGGAGGAGATGGCGACGATAGACGCGGCGACTTTGTTTTTCAGCGAGGTGGCGTCCATTTTGCCCAGCCAGCTCAGTTTTTCTTTCCCTTCGGTGATATCCAGCTGCGAAACGAAGTTTTCATACCCGGAGAACATCACCATCACCAACAACCCGCCCACCAGCGCCATGTCAACCAGCGACAGCAGGGTCAGGATCAGATCGGCTTCCGCGACAGAAAAAATGTTGGGCAGGACGTGCAGGATTTCCTGAAAAAACTTGATCGACAGGGCGACCAGGGCCAGTGAAAGGCCGAAATAAACCGGTGCGAGCAACCAGCGGGAGGCGTACATCGCGTTTTCTAGCAAGCGTTCCATCATAAAATTGTTTTAAATGCGTGGCAAAAAGGGCGCTCAGTATAGCGCAGGTGGCCCGGGCGAAATCAACCGGTTGCGTTATCCGAGCGCCTATCACGGCGCGGATCAGGCTGTTGCACGCAAAGAGTGGCGCGTCATGCGGATCAGCAAAGCAACACCCGCCGCGGCCGTCGTCAGCGCCACTACGCCCGGCCATCCCAGGTGTTCCAGTACGCGGCTGCCCAGTGCGGCGCCGGTGGCCATGCCGATGAATACCAGCGTGAACAGAATGGCGTTAAGGCGGCTGCGGGCAGCCGGATCGAGGCCGTAAATAATGGTCTGGTGCGCGATCAGCGTGGCCTGAATGCCGAGATCAAACCCGATGGCGCTCAGCGCAATCAGCCCCCATTGCGCCGATTGCGGTAGCAACGGCAGTAAAAACATCAGGGCGAAAGAAACCGTTACCAGCGCAGCGCCGATTTTAGTGACGGCGTCTGGGCCGTATCGGTCAGCCAGACTGCCCGCCAACGGTGCCGCCAGTGCACCCGCTGCGCCGGCCAGGCCGAACGCGCCGGCGACTGCGCTGCCCAGCTGATAGCGATCGGCCAGCATCACCGCGAGCGTGGACCAGAAGGCGCTGAAGGCGACGGACAAAAAGGCCTGAGACAACGCCGCGCGCCGCAATTCAGGGTAGGTGGCCCAAAGCCGGCTCATCGAACGCAGCAAGGCGGGATAACTCAGCGTGCTGTGTGGCTGAAAGCGCGGCAAAGCTCGCCCTATCACCAGCGTGATCGGTAAAACGGCCAGCGCGGCTAACGCATAAACGCTGCGCCAGCCGAAATAATCGGCGACCAGCCCGCTGAACACGCGCGACAGCAAAATACCGGCCAGCAACCCGGTCATCACGGTGCCGACGATTTTACCGCGTCGGGCATCAGGAGCCAGAGCCGCGGCGGCGGGGATGATGTCCTGCGCGACGGTGGCGGCCAGGCCGAGCGTCAGGCTGCTGAGCAACAGCAGCGAAAAAGAGGAAACCAGGCTGCACAACAGCAGCATCATGGCCAGCAGCACGCCCTTCACCAGAATGATCCCGCGGCGATCGTGGCGATCGCCCAGCGGCGCCAGTAACAGAATACCCAAGGCATACCCCAATTGGGTCAGGGTCGGTACGAATCCGGTATCGCCAACGCCGACATGGAAGTCGGCACCCATGACGCTCAACATCGGCTGACTGTAGTAAATAGAGGCGACGCTAAGGCCGGCGCCGGTGGCCAACAGGAAAACGGTTTTGGCGGAAAGCGCACCGCCGGTGGGTGAGAGGCTCATTCGATAATTCCTGACAAGGTGGATGTGCGGCTATTTTTGTCTTGAATGCTATCGGCGGGTAGACCCGATATGGGTAGAACTGTTATACGTAATGCGTATGAATAAAATTAATTTACCCAACGGCGACCGTATAATACTGCTGCAAACCCTGGTGCGTATTGTCGAGAGCGGGAGCCTGTCGGCGGCGGCGCAGCAGCTGGGCACCTCGCAGCCGACCATCAGCCGACGTCTGCGGGCGTTGGAACAGCTGTTGGGCACCAGGTTGATCCAACGGTCGACGCATGCGCTCCATCTTACCGATGACGGCGAACGCTGCTATCAGCAAGCGCGCGGCTTGCTCGCGCAATGGCAAAGCCTGGAAGATGCGCTGCGCGGCGCGCGCGACGAACCGGTTGGCGCACTGCGCGTGCGCGCTCCGCACGCCTTTGGGCAGGATCAGCTGATCGGGCCGCTCGGGGAGTATTTGCGGCGCTATCCCCAAACCAGCGTGGAGTGGACGCTGAACGACCACTCTCCCGATTTCATTTCCGAAGGCGTAGACTGCGCCATTCACGTTGGCGCGGTGACCGATCCTTCGGTGGTGGCGGTGCTGTTGGCGGAAGTGCCGCGCAGCACGGTGGCGTCACCCGCACTGTTGACTGAACGACCGGCGATCGTCGATCTCGACGATTTGGCATCATTGCCGTGGCTGGCGGTAAACAGTTTTTATCGCAATGAGGTCGTCCTGACCCACGCGACCAGCGGCGAGCAGCGGCGTTTCGACATCGCACCCAGGTTGAGCACCGACAGCCTTTATGCGGCGCGTAAAGCGGCGCTGGAAGGGCTGGGCGTAGCGATCGTGTCGTCTTGGGTGGTGAAAGAAGAGTTGGCGCAAGGATCTCTGCAGACGCTGTTGCCCCTGTGGCGAGCCGAGCCACTGCCTATCTACCTGCTGTATCCCTACGCCAGCTATTATCCCGCGCGTTTACGCAAATTCATGGAAATGATGAAAGAAACGATGCCGCGCATTATCGGCGCGCAGCCGCCGACGGGGCGCTGACGGCCTTCAGTGCCTGGCTTTTTTACCGTCGCTGTGGCCGAGAGAGCGATCGGGGAAGCTGTGATCGCGCAGCCGCTGCTTTAACTGCGCCGCATCGGGGAAGCCACCGTCAATCTTGCGATCCCAAATCATCACGCCATCGACGCTGATTTGATAGACCCCGCCGGTGCCCGGCATCAGGGTGACGGAGGCGAGATCGTCACCAAAGGTGTTCAGCAGCTCTTGCGCCATCCAGCCGGCGCGCAGCAGCCAGTTGCATTGCGAACAGTAGTGGATCGTCACTGCGGGGGCATTTTTCATCGTTGGCGGATCGAGTAGGAAGCGGTGCTTGCATCATCAGCTGCCGCACCGCCGTTGTCAATTTTCCTAACGGTAGGGGCCGAGGCTCGCGGCAGGGGCGCTGTCGGCGATGAATTCGCCGGTGGCCGAGTTGCCGAAGACGGTGCTCTCTGTCGGCGCCTTTGCGCCGCCGAACAGCCATTTTACGGAGCCGGCGCCGTGTGAAGAGGCCGCCCAGCCTTGCAGCGGCAGCGTTTGGCTGACGCCGATCTCCCCTACGGCGTGCCAGATCAGGCCGTCGATTGAATAACTGCCTTGTGCCTGGTGGCCATCGGCCCTAACCGTCAGCTTCAGCCATATCGGCGTATTGCTGCTGACGACGGGCTTGCCGTTGACGCCATTTGGCAGACGGGCATCGATTTTTTCCGTACCGGCGCCGTTATCCCGCCGGTACTGCATGCGGATTTCGTGAGCAGCGGTTTGAAATATTGCGATATAGGCGGCGTCATCGGCGGTCGTGGCCCGCGCCATCACTCCGCCTTTGATAAAGCCGTCGGTATGTGACTGCGGGTTGGCGACGAAGGCGCTGAGCGTGCGTTCGGCACCGATAGTGGCACGATCGAAACGAAAATAGCCGCTGTCGCGTTTATTCCAGATATCGCCGGAGTCGACCTTGATGGCGCAGAGTGCACCGGATTCGGTCAGATCCGGCGGTAGCGTGACGTCGATGCCGGTAAACGGATAGCCGGTCATCGGCAGATCGGTGCGCGCCCACCCGTCCCAATCGGCGTTAACCTTGTTGGTGGCCAGATGGTGCGCGCGACTGTTCCAGCCGGTAGCCCAACTGTTTGCGTCGTTCAGGCCGTAGGCGCGGCCGACAAAGCCGGCGGTAAACACCGCGTTCGCCAGGGCGGTGTGGGCGGCCGAGAGGTTGAACATCACGGCGCAGGCGTGTTGGTCGATTTGTTGCGCCTGGGTGATTTCCGGCGTGACGAACGCCAGCCGTTGATTGGCGGTGGCGCCGTTTTGCACATACTGATTGAGCACCGAATTCGGCGAGGCGAGATCGCCGGTGGTGCAGCCAACAATGAACTTGCCGCGCAGGGTGTCGAGCGACGGCCACCCATAGGCGGCGATCGCTGCTTGCAGATCGGTGCAGTCGCCGATCAGATCGGGTGGTCCCCAAATGTGTTCGCGCCCCAGGCGCTCGGCCAACAAACGATCGAGCGATTCGGGTGTTTGATCTCGGGCGGCGTTGAAGTCGTCTTTCAAATCCAGCCACAGGGTGACGACTTCGTGCTGCGGCACCGCGCGATGAAACGCCAACAGCGCGTCCAGTGCATCCGCCAAGGTGTTGACTGAGCTGACCTGATCGATGACCGCCAGATGATAAACGTACCAGTTGCCGTTTAACTGCGGCCAACCGGCGGCGTTATTACTGTTGTGGATATCGATCTCAAGGGAACGGATGCGCCAGTACAGCGCCTGAGCCGGGTAGCTTTCCGTGCGTTGATACGAGTTGTGGGTGCTCTTTTGCCGCACCTGATGGTAGCGAATCGTTGCATCATTCATGACGTTGCCTCTCATCAAGACGCAGGGACGGGACGCGCAGTCCCGCACCCTGCGTGGGTTATGCTTTGCCGTTGCTCCAGCCGGCGGGATCCAATACCAGCGCCGTTTGCAGCCCGATGCTGCCGGTCATCGCCGGGCTGTAGGCCTGTTGTCCATAGAAGGCCGTCGGCGGGGTTCCTGTCGCCGTGCCACCGCCGCTCGGCAGCAGCGGCGAGACGGCCTGCTTGGCCACCGCACCGCCGAGACTGCTGAAAGTTGGCAGGCTGAATTTCCCCAGGACGAAACTTTGCATTCCCCCGACCAGTGGCAGGTTGTAGTTGGGGATGCGGCTGACGAAGGCTGGCAACGGCACGATGCCCAGGCTACCGAAAGCGTTGTAGGCGTTGCTGACCTGGGTGAGCGAGGTCGGGCTGAAGGCCCAGCCGTTGCCGCCGGTCAGCTCGGCGAAACGCGCAGCCTGCTGGAAGGCGGCCGCACCGCCAACCCCTGCGGCGCCGCCACTGATCGCGCCGCCGACGGCACCGGTAACGGCGCCTTTCAGCAGCGACTGTTGCCAACTGCCGCTGTTGGCGACGCCAAAGGCGTCGTTGATGAAGAATTGGCTCACTCCCTGCGCCGCACCTACTGCCGCGCCTACGGTGGCTCCGACCCCTGCGCCGGCCGCCAGGCCCGCCGCAATGCCGCCGGCGGTGGTGGAAGCCGCCGCCGCCGCTGCCGACCCTGCGGCAAAGGCGCCGACTCCGCCGGCGGCGGACAGAGCCCCGGCGAGGGCTCCTATCCCTGCGCCGGCGAATACATAACCGGCTAGCGCGCCGCCGCGCAATCCGGACTGATAGCCGCTGTACAGGGCGACCCCGCCGCCCAGCACGGCGCCGACGGCGGCCCCGATCAGCAAGATGATAATGATTGGGGCGATCTCACCGGAAGGGTCGGTCTGATTAACCGGGTTGTTGCCGCAGTAGACGTAAGGGCCGCCATACTGGAATCTAGGATCGCAGGAGTAAAAGCGCCCCAATTGCGGATCGTAGAAGCGCGCCCGATAGTTATAGAGTCCCAAATCTTCGTCCAACTCCTGGCCGGTGTAGCGATAGCGCAGTAACGAGGACGTGCCGACGCCAGTCGGCAACGATTGGCCGAAGGGCATGTAGTCGAGCAATGCGTTGACCTGACCGTTTTCCGCCACTACGGCACGGATCGAACCTTGCTGATCCTTCAGCACGTACTGGGCCTCACCACCGTCGATGAGCAGCAGCAATCCGCCGACGCCATAGAGATATTGCGTCGTACGAGCGCCGAACTCCATCAGCGGCGCGTCGCTCAGGCCGTGTACGTAAGCGAGTTTGCTGCCGTCGGCGAACCGCTTTTGCACCCGCTGATTGATGCCGTTGTAGCACAGCGCAAGCTGGCGGCCGTCATCCAGTGCGATCGTTAACGGAAGATTATTCAGTGGGTTGTAATCGATACGCTGAATACCGCGACTGGCGGAGAGCGTGACGTTACCGACGACGTCATACTCGTAACGCTGCGCGACCGCGTCATTGGCGAGCACGGCGGCGACTTTGCCGCTATTCGGCTGATACTCGTAGCTGAAGAGGGTGTCTCCCTGTTGCAGCCGGAGGATGTTGCCGCCGGCGTCGAAGGTCAGCGGCGCGCCGACGCCGAGGCTGTAGGCGGAATTGACGCTGTGCTCGGCGACCGTCAATTGGCCGCGCGGATCGTAGCGATAGCGATAAGCGAAGCTGTTTTCGGGCCTGACCGCATTGTCGTGCACTACGCCGGCGATATTGCCGTTGAAGTAACCGGCGCCCTCGTAGCCGCCGTCGGTGTAGCTGAAGCGATGTTTCAACAGCGGTGCGCCGTCGGCATAGTGGTTGTTGATTTCATTCAACCAGCCGGGAGAGTTATAACTCATGGTGCGTCGCAGCGCCCGCCCCCCCTGTGAATTCAACTGCTCTTCAGCCAGGCTGCCGTCGGCATGGTAACGGTAGCGAACGAACTTCTCCGGATCGTCCGGCGTGCCGATGGCGGCGGTTTGTCCCATGTCGTTATAGCGATAGGCCACGCTGGCGAGCGGCGCGCCGGCGGGATAATCGATGCGGATGACGTTGCCGAGGTTGTCGTAGGCATAGCCCGTGATGTAATCGCCAGCGTCCGGCAGACGCAGTTGCGACAGGGTCGCATTGCCTCCCGTATCGTAGCCATAGCAGTTTTCGACGCAGAGTCCGTCAGCGGCGCGACGGTACATTTTCCACAGGCGGCCGCGCAGAGTCGGCTCGTCGCCTTCGCCGTCATAGACGTTTTGCGTTTGCCAGTCATCATGGTGCGGGTAGTGCGGATCGTTATCGGCGATCGCCTGCAGCGCCGAACCGTCACCCCAGGCTTGCGCCACTTCGCCATCCTCGCTCAGGCGCCCCAGAACGTCATATTTTTTATACAACACGCGGTCTTTCGCGCGGCTCAGCGGCGTTGAGCTGAAACGCAGACGTCCGGCAGGATCGTAGATATATGTCGTTTCTCCGGCATCCGGCGTGACGCGTGCAGCGAGCTGACACAGGAAGTTGTAGCGATTGTGGCTGATGAAGGCGTCATCCGCCGGGGAAGACGACGGGTGGCGAACCTGCACGATATTGCCCGCCGCGTCGTAGATCTGTTGGACAGCGTCGCGAACAACGCCGCCGGCCTCGGTCTGCTTGCTCAGCGTCTGGCCACGGCGATCGTTGAGTGACAGCACGCCGGTGCCATCGGCATCGTACAGGGCGCTCACCCGCAATTCTCCAGGGCGACAGGCGATACCTGCCACCTGCGTGTGATCGGTGACGGCGTAAATGAATCGCGTAATATGCGGGTTGTCGCCGGTAATGGCGAAGATTTTGCCTGGCATGCCTTTGGCCACCGGGCGTTTCAGCGAGGAAGCCTCATAACGGGTGCCGCTATAGGGGTAACCTTCGTCCTGCGGGTAATAATCACTCACTTCACCGGTCATCACGCCGTTTGCGGCGTCCAGTGTGCGGACAAAGGCCGCCCGGTAGCCGAACAACGTGCGTTCAAAGGCGGCGATCTTGGTTTCGGCAACCGTATTGCCCAGCGCGTCGTACAGCGTTTCACGCACCAGGCATCGTCCTTCGTTCAGCACCTGATGCTGCGTTTCCTGCCGGTTGGCGTTTTTATACGTGATGACCAGCTGTGGCGAACGGAAGGTAACCGCATTGGCAAAATAGATTTCCCCCTGTGCCTGCAGGCTGAATTCACCGTCGATCCTCGCATCGGTCTGAAGGGCGAAAACCTGACGACCGTCGGCATATAACAGAACGGCATCGTCGCCCGGTACCAGCAGCACCGAGGTGGGCAGGCAGCCGTTGGTCGCGTCGTCAGTATAGGTGTTGCCCGCCAGCGTCAGCCGCCATCCCGCGATGGCGTCCCACTGGGCGCTCAGACTGTCGCCGATCGTCAGGCCGAAGGCGAGGTTCTGCGTCGCCGGCGACGAAAGGGTGAAGCCCACTGCGTAGCGGCCGGCGGTGGCCAACCAACGCAGGCGGTTGAGCGTCGTACCGCAATGCAGTAGCCGGCCCTGGCTGAGACGCCAGGCGCTGTCGTCGTCGCGCCGCCAGCGCGTCCAGGTTTGTTCGCCCTGCGTGAAGGTTTCGTATTGCCCACCGTCGGCGGCCAGAATTTCGCAGCTGCTGGCGGGATCGTGCTGCGGGTAGCTGAATGGCAGCGTATCGTGCCAACTGCGTGGCGCATAGTTCACCACGCCTTTCTTGCTTTCGCCTTGTGGCCCGGTCTCAACGAACTTTTGCCGCAGCGGATCGTAGCCGCAGCGCTGGACATCGGCGTTGTTGCCCATAACGGCGATCTCATCCAGATACAGCGGATCGTAGCAGCGGGCCTCCATCTTGCTGGCCAACGGCGTGACGCTGACGGTGTTGAACAGCACATAGCCGACCGTTTTTTGGTTGTCGAAGGCGAGCGCGAGCGGACGCTCCGGATCGCCGCTATAGGGGATGACGCTTTGCCAGTAAACCCAAGCGCCTTCTGCCGTGGGGACGATAGGCGTGGTGTGCGGCGCGGCGTTGCCACTACGGCTGATCAAGTTTGCCGCACCGGGCGCCGCGTTGAAACCGGGCGAGGTTTTGATCCAGGCGGAGACAACGACCGGCTGCGTTTGCCGCAGCGGCGCCGTTCGGGTCAGGGTCGCACCGACGCCGAGTTTGAGGCTGCGGCTGCCGACATAGGCGTCGTCGTCGACGATCGCCGTATCGCCGTCGAGCCGCCAGGGATCGGTGCTGTGTTGATAGGGTTCGAAACCGATGAAATCGCACTCATCCGCCGCGCCGCTGACGAACGCCGCCACCGGCAGGATCTGGTTGTTGTCCCACAGCGTGCTTTCGACCTGGCTTTCGCTGTTTTTCTGGGAGAGGATCGCACCATAGAATGTTCTGGCCAGTATTGTGCCTACCGGCAACCACGCGTCACCCGGATCGCTTGCCAGCGCCGGCGGACTGGGGGGCTGGGCGCCAATCGCGGCTTGCAGCACATAGGCTTGCGTGGCGGCCCACACTGTCGGCGCAGCTTCATCGGCAAGCGGCTGTTGCCGTTGCAGAGCGCCGTAGCGTTGCAGACTGCCGGCGTAGATTGGCAGCGCCTCTCCCAGCGCCGCGCTCCCCGCTGCGTCGAATTGGCTGAAGGGCGCGTCGATCGCATTTTTCAGTAAGAACCAGGGATAGGCTTCGAACGCATAGCCGTAGAGTTTGGCAACGCCCTGCGTTTCTCCGGTGGCGGTCACATTGTCAAAGCGCTCGCGGATCAATTTGCCGAAGCGTGAGTCATAGCGATAATCGGTACGTATCGCTAGGCCATCATTAAGGCTGTTGTCGGCGATGCAGCGCGTATAACCGCCGAACAGCGGTCGCTCGACGCCGTCGATCGCTACGGAGGTGAAGGCCATCAGGTTTTTTTGTTCGTGAACCAACAGATTGCCGTCGGCGTCAAACACCTTTTGCTCGATCAATTGGCCGTCCAACAGCCCGGATGACGCTTGATCTGCAGCGCGAACTCGCTGGCCGACCTGCGGATCCTGGCGCGTCAGGCCATTGAAGTAATAGTTCTCGCGATAGCCGAAGCGCGGCGCGGACATGCTCTCGCTGCCGGGATAGCTGGCACTCTTGTAGTACTTGAAGACCGCGCCGGTAGGGTCGCAGGTCGCTGTCGCAATGTCGAACACGTAGCAGGTGGTGCTGACGGCGTAGCCGTCATCGATGCTGACCGTGTCGACGCAGTAATCCACCAGTGCGCCTTGCAGCGTGTTGTCGAGGTAGCGATTCAGCGTCAGGCTTTCCGCATTATCGAAGTCTTTGTTCAGCGGTAGATAGGTAACGAACGCGGACAGGCCGGCGGGATATTGGCCGTTGATATTGGGTTTGACCATGCCGGAGACGCCAATCTGCGTGAAATAACGTTGCGTGAGCGTGTCATCGCCGGCGAAGGCCTGATTGCGGAAGGTTTTCACGGTGGTGTTTTTGGCTGCCGTGCCGTCCAGGTTCAGATAAGAGATAAAGCGCGGTCCCTGATTGATCATGGTGGTGCTGTCTATCGCGTAGGGCACTTCGGCATATCCGGCTGCCGCGTCCAACCAATTACACCAGGAACCGCGGTGATAGACGCGGTTGCCCATGGTGGCGATATCCGCGCCTGCCGTCGGGAAGTAGTGTCTTTTTCTTTCCGAAGTCGGATCGTCACGGGTATAGAGATCGCGCGCCGCATCGTTCCAGGCGATGATTTGCCGGTTGGGATCGTAGGCTACCATGCGCGCCTGAGCCGCGAATTCGCGGTTGCTGACGGCGATTGCGTAATCGGCGCCGTAGGCGAACCAGTTGATGTCCTGATCGCTGCAGGTACTGCGTAACAGCAGGCTGTCGTTACGCAGCCAGTCTGCGCCGTTATAGCGCAGCAGATAGGGGCCGGACGCAATCATGGCGTTGTTGACGAATTTTGCCAGGAACGGAATGGTGAGGGTTTGCGACGGCGCGCTTTTCGGCAGGCGGCAGGGAAAGTCAGTGCTGGTCATGGCGCCGAATGCCGCGTCCCATCCGATGACCTTGACGGTGTAATCAACGCTGAGCGAAACCTCCTGCGTGATGTAGGTCAGCGCGATAAACGAGGCGCCGGCGGCAAAACCGAAACGGGTGGCCGACGCATCGCCGCCGAGGGTGAACACCAGCGGGAGTGAGGCGCCGTTTCGCCATTGTTCTTGGCTATCCTGATAATAAAGCGCCAGCCGATTACGGTGTTCGCCGCCGGTGAGGGGGGCATAATCCAGGACGGCGTAATAGCCGTTGGCCGCCGCGATGTAGGGGCGGGCGGTGGCGTTGAGATCGCCCGACCTATCGGCGATCGCCCACCGTTTGGTGAAGTTATCCCAGGTGTAGCGCAGCAGCGTCCGTTGATCCTTGTCGCAGACCACAAAAAAGTTGTCGCCGGCGGCCAGCTGCAGTTGGGTGGTGTTGGCGGCGATTGGCGCGCTGTCGAACCACTCGCCCCATTTGCGGTTATCCTTGTGATAGACATGCGCATAGGATTTGCCGCTCTGCGGGGTGGCATAGGTCAGGCAGGCGAAATCACCGGCAGTGACGACGTTGACACTGTTGATGTCGAAAGCGGCCTTGATCGTTTGCTGCTCGGGAGCCCAGCATTGCCAGCGCCCAAGCCAGGTGTAAAACGTGACGTGGATTTGGTCGCTCGACTCGTTAAGCCACAGGCAGACCGCGTAATCGCCGCCGAACCATACGCGCGGTTTGGCGCTGCGCGGCCAGGGACTGACGATCTGCCGCTGGCGATCGCACAGCGGCAGCGTTTGTTGCTTATACCGGTAGGCGATTTTCGCACCGTCCGGCGTGACGGCGCCACTGAGCGCGCCGGCATTGACCGTACCCGCCGGCCAGTAGCTGAACTGCATCTGCGGCAGCGCACAATTTTCCGCATAGCGCCGCTGGACGCCGGTGAGCGTGCGTTTGACGGTATCACCGTAAAGCGGATCGCTTTGCGGGTAACCGCTGAAATTACTCTGCGTGTCATAGCTCAGCTGCACCGCATAGAGCAATGTGCCCTGCGAGTTTTTGACGACGATGTTGTCCAGATAGCGCGTTTCGTAGCGATCCTGATAGGCTGAAGCGGCGTTGGCGGGGGCCTTGCTGTAGGGGGTATCCCAATGCGGAGACAGGTATTCCCGTGGGCCTGCGGGCGACTGCGTGTCGTACCGCTTCTCCTGATAGCCAAAATCGACGGTGCGATCGAACATGTCGGTGATGCGCGTCAGGTAGCAGGCTTTGGTAAAACTTAAGCCTCGTTCGCCAACCGGCTGTTCAACGGCCTCGTAACGGAAGGCGATCCGATCGCCCCACAGGCTTTCCACCTGCGCCAGATTCCAGATTGCCGCAAAGCGAGACTGCAAGGCATCGCCCTGGGGAGAGTGGGTCAAAGCGGATTGTCCCGACCAGTTGCCCCAGCGCACTTTCCATTGAATGCTCTGATCATCCTGCGCGTTGCCGCCGTAGAAGTAGCTGACCCCGTTGTCCTTGACCAGCTCCCAGCGTTCGAACTGCGGATAATACAGGACCTTGCTGAAATCATAGTGGAAGCACTCAAACGCTTCACCGCCGGAGAAGACGGCGAGTTCGGCGTCCTGGCGCAGCACGTTGAAGGTGCGCTGATAGACTGGGTCGATAATTTCCCATTGTCGATCGTCGAACCGCGTGACGACCTGAGCATGGCAACCCAACTGCAGGCCGGCGGCGATGAAAGCGGATTGGATTTCGGTGTCCACTTTGCCGCTATTGAGCGCGGTGGTGGCGGCGATTGGTAATTTCGCTCTCAGCCAATCGTTGGGCGCGCGAATTAATTCTGATGAGGCGTTGTTGGTATAAATTCGATAAAGGTTGTCACCGGGTGTTGCATTATCCCGGTGATCGACTTCAATGCGTTCGAAAGGCAATTGCCAGCCTAATCCCATAATTCCGGTTGGTGCGCTAACATTTGATTGATAAATTTCATTTTTGATGTTGCTGCCATAAAATGCAGTGACTTTGACGTCGAGTTGATTCCTTCCGGTTAACGCAACCAAATCAAGTGATAAATTCACATCGCCGCGAAACAGATTGACGCTGTCTTCGAATATGTTTTTTTCATTGCTTTCGAATTGGCTTGGCCGTACTGGCGGGATCTGACCGTTGGTTTTGTCACTCATTTTTAAATACCCTCATCGATAAAGCGCAGGGAAACAAAATGGCTTTCAATCGCCAGGGGCGATTGAAAGCCAGGCGATGCGCCTCTGCGCCCAAACGGCGGGCCAGCGGCCGCTCAACGTCTCAGGATTCGCATTCGGCGATCACCAGCACTCTTACCGTACCTGAGGTTTTATTGTTGGATTTGTCCTCCATAAAGCAGGTGGCGGACACCGTGACACTGCTGCCGCTGAGGCCGGCGATCGCGCTGGAGACGTCGATTGTTTTCAGGTGGTGGTCGGTGTTGCCGTAAGAAACGTTAAACCCCTGAACGGCGACGGAAGCATTAATCACCCGTGAACCAAAATCCAAACTTTGAGTGGAGCCGGAACTGACGCTAATAACTTTAAATTGTGTCGTCGACATATATAACCTCGAATTTTTAGACAGCTGTGGGTAGCGCCGCTAAAAATAGCGGCGATGAAAAATAGAAGGTGAAGAAAAGTCTTATCAGAGATAAACAGCATAGTTAAAACTAGGGGAGGTAATTGATTCTGTCAATGAAAGTATAAATAAAATTAAACCATTTCAAAATCATGATGATAAATAAAATAACTTTTTTATCAATGATATTAAGCGTGTTAATTATAATCTTATTCAGTCGTTATTGAACTAAGGGTATTTCTGTGACAGGTGATGTTACATTAATTAGAGAGCGTTGTTTTTATTGTGTTAAGTGAATGGCACTCATGCTTCTGCAATGCCGTGCAATTAATTCAATAAAAAAAATTTCTCTGCTATATTTTAAAGCTAACCGTTTAGCGGAAAAAGAGAATGTGAATTGTCGCCCTGGGTGACAGTAACGACCGTGATCAAGACCGTTTTTATAATCCGGCTGGAGGAATACAGCATGAAAGCTGCCGTAGTGACGAAAAACCATACCGTAGACATTCAGGATAAAGTGCTGCGCCCGCTGAAGCACGGCGAGGCGGCGTTAAAAATGGAGTGTTGCGGGGTGTGCCACACCGACTTGCACGTGAAAAACGGCGATTTCGGCGAGGTGCCGGGCATTACGTTGGGACATGAGGGTATCGGCGTGGTCTCCGCCGTCGGTGAGGGCGTTACCTCGTTAAAAGTGGGTGACCGCGCTAGCGTCGCCTGGTTTTACCAGGGTTGCGGCCATTGCGAATATTGCGTCAGCGGCAACGAAACCCTGTGCCGCTCGGTGAAAAATGCCGGCTACAGCGTTGACGGCGGCATGGCGGAAGAGTGCATCGTGGTGGCGGACTACGCGGTGAAAGTGCCGGACGGGCTCGATTCTTTCGCCGCCAGCAGTATCACCTGCGCCGGGGTCACCACCTACAAGGCGGTGAAAATTTCCGATATCAAGCCGGGGCAGTGGATCGCCATCTATGGCCTGGGCGGGCTGGGCAACCTGGCGTTGCAGTACGCCAAAAATGTGTTTAACGCCAAAGTGATTGCCATCGACGTCAACGACGGCCAGTTGGAGTTCGCCAAACAGATTGGCGCCGATCTGACCATCAACTCCAAAACGCAAAATGCGGAGGAGATCATTCAGCAGCAAACCGGCGGCGCTCACGCGGCGGTGGTGACGGCGGTGGCGAAAGCCGCCTTCAACTCGGCGGTCAATGCGGTGCGCGCCGGCGGTAAAGTGGTGGCCGTGGGGCTGCCGCCGGAGAGCATGGATCTGAGCATTCCGCGCCTGGTGCTGGACGGCATTCAGGTGGTGGGGTCGCTGGTCGGCACACGCGAAGATCTGAAAGAGGCGTTCCAGTTCGCTGCCGAAGGCAAAGTGACGCCGAAAGTGACCAAACGGCCATTGGGCGATATCAACGCCATCTTCGACGAGATGAAGGCGGGCACCATTCGCGGTCGCATGGTGATCGATCTCGGCATGGCGAAATAAGCATCGCTAAAAAAGGCCACCCGCGGATGGCCTTCTTGTCGCTATGCCCGGCTCAGAACAGGCCCAGCGGTTTGGCGTCGTAGCTGACCAGCAGGTTTTTCACCTGTTGATAGTGCGACAACGCCGCCTTGTGGGTTTCGCGCCCGATACCGGAGTTCTTGTAGCCGCCGAACGCGGCGTGCGCCGGGTACAGGTGGTAGCAGTTGGTCCACACGCGCCCGGCCTTGATCGCGCGCCCCATGCGGTAGGCGCGGTTGATGTCGCGGGTCCAGAGCCCGGCGCCCAGTCCGAACTCGGTGTCGTTGGCCAACGCTAGAGCTTCGGCCTCATCCTTGAAGGTGGTGACGCCAATCACCGGCCCGAAGATTTCCTCACGGAAGAAACGCATACTGTTGTTGCCGGTAATCAGCGTCGGCTGCAGGTAGAAACCGTTTTGCACTTCGTCGCCGCGCTGAGCGGGTTCGCCGCCCGCAACGATTTTGCCTCCCTCGTTTTTAGCGATGTCGATGTACGACAGGATCTTGTCATACTGCTGTTTTGACGCCTGGGCACCGATCATGGTCTCGGTGTCGAAGGGATCGCCCTGGCGGATGGTGGCGATGCGTGCCAGCACTTTCTCCATAAACTGCGGGTAGATGGATTCCTGGATCAACGCGCGTGAAGGGCAGGTGCACACCTCCCCCTGATTGAAGAAGCCCAGCACCAGCCCCTCAACCGCCTTGTCGATAAACTCCGGCTCCGCCTGCATGATGTCTTCAAAATAAATGTTCGGCGATTTGCCGCCCAGCTCGACGGTGCTGGGGATGATGTTCTCCGCCGCACAGGCGAGGATGTGGCGGCCGACCGGCGTGGAGCCGGTGAAGGCGATTTTTTCGATGCGTTTGCTGCGCGCTAGCGCTTCGCCGGCCTCGGCGCCGAAGCCTTGCACCACGTTGAGCACCCCCGGCGGCAGCAGATCGCCGATCTCTTCCATCAGCACGCTGATGCCGAGCGGCGTCTGTTCCGCCGGTTTCAGCACCACGCAGTTACCGCCCGCCAGCGCCGGCGCCAGTTTCCAGGCGGCCATCAGCAGCGGGAAGTTCCACGGTATGATCTGACCGACTACGCCCAGCGGTTCATAGATATGGTAGGCCACGGTATTTTGGTCGATCTCCGCCGCAGTGCCTTCCTGCGCGCGCAGGCAGCCGGCGAAGTAGCGGAAATGGTCGACCGCCAGCGGCAAATCGGCATTCAGGGTTTCGCGGATCGGTTTGCCGTTGTCCCAGGTTTCGGTCAGCGCCAGCATCTCCAGCCGCGACTCGATGCGATCGGCGATCGCCAGCAGCACGTTGGCGCGTTCTTGCACGCTGGTTTTGCCCCAGGCGTCCGCCGCCGCATGCGCCGCGTCGAGCGCCAGTTCGATGTCTTTGGCGTCGGAACGTGGGAATTCGGCGATCGGCTGGCCGGTCACCGGCGAGGTGTTGGTGAAGTAGTTGCCGGATACCGGTTCGACGAATTTACCGCCAATGTAGTTGCCATAGCGTTTGCGGAACGAAACCAGCGAGCCAGGCAAACCGGGGTGGACATATTTCATGTGAAGCACCTCTCTGCAGATGATAACCGGCGCTATTGGGCTGCGCCTGTGAGTGCGGCATGTCGCCGCAGCACGGAGAAGCACGGCCCGTGCCAGATTGATGAATGGCGAAGATGATCGTTAAAAGATCTCATTTATTAACGCGTTAAAAATTGATATGACGTGACGAATCATGCGGTACCGCCGCCGGCGATGGGTTTTTGTGTTCCGTGTCGCAACGCCTGATACACATCTGTGATACATATTTGCAACACTCGTAAACGGGGGGAGAAACGCATGTTGCCTGATGACCGCTTGCCCACCGAGGGCGCCAGTTTGTTGACCCGCCCGCTGGCGGAATCCTGGCAGCGCAGCCGGGGCTACGGCCTGACGCGCGCCGATCAACATATCCCTTTTATCAAAGCCGGATTACTCGAAGAGCTACGCAGCCGCAATGACTGGGTGCCGCAACGGGTACAGCCGCTGATCGAGCAGCTGGGCGCGCAAATTACGCGCCAGCCCGCCATCGTGGTGATCGCCGATGCCGACGGACTGGTGCTGGAAACCCGCGGCAATACCGACTTTCTGCACAAGGCGTCGCGCTTTGCGCTGGCGCCGGGCAACCAGTGGGGCGAAGCGGATCGGGGTACCAATGCCATCGGCACCGCGCTGGCACTCGGCGCGTTCTGCGAGGTCCGAGGCGACCAGCATTTCCTCAACCAAAATGCCGGATTGAACTGCACTGCCGCACCGATCTATCGGCCGGATGGCCGCATTGCCGGCATACTGGATCTCTCCGCCCCCGCGCAGCGCCCGTACCGCGATGCACAGCGCCTGATCATGCAGGCGGTGCGGCATATCGAACACCGCTGGGTCAGAAGCGCGATCGCCGACCGTCACTGGACGCTGCGCCTGCACGCCAACGCCGGGAGCCTGGGCAGCGCGCAGGAGCTGCTGCTGGTGTTTCACGACGAAGTGCTGGTCGCCGCCAATCGGCTGGCGATGCTGGAGTTCCGGCTTTCACCGGCCGCATTAGGCTCGGTTGAGTTTGCCCAGCTGTTTCCCGACCTGCTGCGACAGCCCTCCGGCGCACCGCACCAGACGCTGGCCGGCAATCAACGGCATTATTATTCGCTGCTCGAGGCGCCGCAGCGCCGCGTTAGCGCCCTGCGGTCGGTTCCGCCGCCGGCGGAAAGGCATGACGAACAGCATCAGAAGGCGCTACGCATTCTCAACGCCGGCCTTTCGCTGTGCGTGACCGGCGAAACCGGCTGCGGTAAAGAGCATTTCAGCCGACGCTTGTTTCAACAGAGCCGCTGGCGCAACGGCAACTTCGTGGCGATCAACTGCGCGGCGCTGCCTGAGCCGCTGATCGAATCCGAACTGTTCGGCTATGCGCCGGGGGCGTTTACCGGCGCCAACCCGAAAGGGTATATCGGCAAGATCCGCGAGGCGGACGGCGGCGTGCTGTTCCTCGATGAAATCGGCGACATGCCGGCGGGCCTGCAAACGCGCCTGCTGCGGGTGTTACAGGAAAAAACGGTCACGCCGCTCGGTAGCCGCAGCGCTTATCCGGTCGATTTCGCGCTGGTCTGCGCCACGCACCACGATCTGCATCGGCAGGTAGAGGCCGGGGCGTTTCGTGAGGATTTGCTGTACCGCATACAGGAATACAGCCTGTGCATCCCGCCGCTCAGAGAGCGGGCGCAGCTGGAGGCTTTCATTTTGCAGCTGTGGCGAGAGCTGGGCGGCGAGCGGCGCGACATTCGCCTGTTACCGGAGGCGCTGGCGATGCTGGCGCGCTATCCATGGCCCGGCAACGTGCGGCAGCTGTTGAGTACGCTCAAGGTGCTGCTGGCATTGGCGGACGATCATGCGGTGCTCACCCTGGACGATCTGCCTCAGTCCATCGCGGTGCTGGCGCCGCGTCAGGAGAACGCCGATACCGGCCAGGCGGATCTGCAGACGGCGATCGACAGGGCGGGCGGCAATCTCAGCCGGGCGGCGAAGGCGCTGGGCGTTTCGCGCAGCACGCTGTACCGCAAGTTGGGGAGGCAGAAAGCGGTGGCGGAATGAAACGTCATGATTGCTCATCAATAACCGGCCCCTCGATGCGGGGCCGGTTCATGCTCTAGTCCCCTAGCCCCGGCGGGTTAATCTCCGAATGGGCAATCTTCTCGTCGCTTTCCGCCCAGCGATCCAGCACCTGCAGATAGCTGCCGTTGGCGATGGCGCTGTTGAGCGAAGCCTGCACCGCGTCCACCAGACCGTTGCCTTTCTTCAGTGTGACGGCGATGTTGGCGGTCTTCGGCCAGCCGCCGGGCACAATGCCCACCAGCCGGGTTTTGCCGGTCAGCCGCGCCTGATAAGCGCCGGAGACGTTGGGCCCGAAGGTAGCGTCGGCGCGGCCAGACTGAATGGCCAACGTGGAGGCGGCCTTATCGGTGACGTACACCGGCTGCAGCGGCGCTAATCCCTTGGCGCGGTTCTCCTTGTCCCAGGCCATCAGCACCGCTTCCTGATTGGTGCCGGAATCGACGATGATTTTTTTACCGGCGATATCCGGCGCCGTTTTGATCTGGGTGATTTTACTGTCGGACTTGACGTAGAAGCCCAGCGTATCCTGCCGATAGGTGGCGAAATCGAATTTGGTCTTGCGTTCGTTGGTCACGGTGATGTTGTAAACCGCGGCGTCATATTTGCCGGAGGCCACCCCCAGCGGCCAGTCTTCCCACGACGTGGGCACCAGTTTGAGTTTCAACCCCAAACCGTCGGCCACCAGGCGCGCGATGTCCGCCTCGCTGCCGATCACCGTTTTATTGTCGCGGGCGTACAGGCCGAACGGCGGGCCGCTGCCCAGCAGGGAAATGGCCACCGTCAGCGTGCCGGGTTCCACGAACCGGAAGCCGGCGGGGATTTTGGCCACGGCTTCGGCGCTCTTCACCGTGTGGATCGGCGTTTCGTTAGCGACGAGATCCACGCCCGGTGCGGCGGCGGCGGAAAAACTCAGCAGCGCCGCAATCACTATCATCTTTTTGCTATATATCATTATGTTAATTACCTTCATTATTATGGGTGTCACACGGTCGTTGCACTATCTCTAAAGGCTGCAGATCTGTGAACGAACAAAATCAACTAACCAATCTTGGAAAAATCATGAGGCGCCTCTGGCGGCGCTGAATCGATCGAGGATGAAGCATGTCGTCGCGTTTCGCTACGTTGGGCCGCATACCGCGCGGCGTGTGGGTATTGGGTGGCGTGAGCCTGCTGATGGACGTTTCCTCGGAAATGATCCATAGCCTGCTGCCGCTGTTTATGGCGACGACGCTCGGTGCCAGCGTGATCGTCATCGGGCTGATCGAAGGGCTCGCGGAGGCGACGGCATTGATCGTCAAGGTGTTCTCCGGCGTGCTCAGCGATTACCTCGGTAAACGTAAAGGGCTGGCGCTGCTGGGCTACGGGCTGGGCGCCATCAGCAAGCCGTTTTTCGCTATCGCATCGTCGTCCGGCATGGTGATGAGCGCGCGCCTGCTGGATCGCGTGGGCAAAGGCATCCGCGGGGCGCCGCGCGATGCCCTGGTGGCCGACGTGACGCCGCCGGAAATTCGCGGCGCGGCCTTCGGGCTGCGGCAGTCGCTGGATACCGTCGGCGCCTTTTTAGGGCCGCTGCTGGCCGTCGGCCTGATGCTGCTGTGGCACAACGATTTTCGCGCCATCTTTTGGGTGGCGACGGTCCCGGCGGCGCTGGCGATTGCGCTGCTGTTTTTCGGCCTGAAAGAGCCGACCGCCGCGATAACCCACAAGCGCACCAACCCGATCACCCGCGCCAACCTGCGGCTGCTGGGGCGCAGCTATTGGTGGGTGGTGAGCATCGGCGCGATCTTTACGCTGGCGCGCTTCAGCGAAGCGTTCCTGGTGTTGAAGGCGCAGCAGGGCGGCACGCCGCTGGCGCTGATCCCACTGGTGATGGTCGCCATGAATCTGGTCTACGCCTGCTCGGCCTATCCGTTCGGAAAACTGTCTGACCGCATGAGCCATGAAGGATTGCTGAAAGCCGGGTTGCTGGTGCTGATCGCCGCCGACCTGGTATTGGCGCTGAGCGATCATTGGAGCGGGGTGCTGTTTGGCGTAGCGCTGTGGGGGGGGCACATGGGCATGACCCAGGGGCTATTGGCGGCGATGGTGGCGCATACAGCGCCGGCTCATCTGCGCGGCACCGCGTTTGGCATGTTCAATCTGATCAGCGGCGTGGCGCTGCTGCTGGCGAGTCTTGGGGCTGGAACCTTGTGGGAGCTGTTCGGTTCCGCCTCCACCTTCTACGCCGGGGCACTCATCTGCGTAGTGACGCTTATCGGTATGCAACTGGCGCCGTTTGGCGCACGGCAGGGGGCTTAACGGCCCTCGACAGATTGCGGCACCGCTTGCAGCAGCTCGGGCACCCGCTGGGATTCCACCGCCCGGCTGAACAGAAAACCCTGGCCAATATGGAAACCGGCTTCGCACAGCGTTTGCCGCTGCTGCTCGGTTTCCACGCCCTCGGCGATGATATCGATCGACAGCTTCTGACCGAGGATACCGATGCTTTCTACGATCGCCAGGATCGCCGGTTCGGTGTTCATGCGTTGAACGAAATCGCAGTCCAGCTTAATGCAGTCCAGCGGGTAATCCATGATATGGCTGAATGAGGAATGGCCGGTGCCGAAGTCGTCCAGTGCGATGCGGATGCCCATCTCTTTGAGCATTTGCAGCGCGCGCAGCACGTACTTGGAGCCATGTTTGTTGAACGCGTGCTCGGTCACTTCCAGTTCGATCAGGTGGTGGGGAATATGGAATTTCAGCAGGCGCTGCAGGAAGGTTTCGGCGTAGTTGTCGCGTAAAAATTCGATCGGCGACACGTTCAGCGAGATAGGGCGTACCGCTACGCCGGCCGCGCGCCAGCGGGCGATATCGGCGAAGACCTTCAGCTGCATGGCTTCACTGATCTTGGTCGCCAGCTCGTAGTCGTTGAAGGCTTCGCTGACCGTCGCCGGCAGCTGTATGCCGTTTTGCGGGCAATGCCAGCGCAGCAACGCTTCGAAGCCGACGATGCTGCCGTCGGAGAGGCTGACCTTCGGCTGGTAGCTGGGACGGATGCAGTTGTCGCGCACGATCTGGCGCGCGTAGTTGAGCTGGCTGGCGCGTGCGCGGGCCTTGTCCATCATCTTGCGATCGAACATATAGACGCCGCCGCGGCCGCCGTCTTTCAGCTCATACAGCGCGGTATCGGCGCATTTCATCAGTTCCGAAGCGTCGCGGGCATCTTTGGGGTAGATGGCGCCGCCGATGCTCATGCCGCAATGCAGCGTCTTGCCACCGTGGGTGATCGGCGTCTCCAGCTGCAGCAGAAACTTGTTGGCGATGCGGAAAATATCCTGCTCGTTTTCAACGTCGCTGATCACCACCGCGAATTCGTCCCCCCCGAGGCGGGAGACGAACGAATGCGTATTCATGCAGGCGCTGAGCCTTTTACCCAGAACCCGCAGCAGATGGTCGCCCGCCGCGTGGCCCAGCGTGTCGTTCACCAGCTTGAAGTGGTCAAGATCCAGCAGCATCAGCCCGAGGGACTTGTTGCCATGCAGGGCGCGCTTCATCTCTTGCTTCAGCTTTTTCTTGAATAAGCGCCGGTTGGGCAGGCCGGTCAATTCGTCATATTCGCTGGCGAGCAACATACGCTGTTCCATCACGCGTTGCGACGTCACGTCGCGCGAGACGCACAAGATCTCGGCCACTGCGCCGTGTTCATCGCTGACGGGAGAGAGAATGTTGTCCCAATGCTGTTTTTTTCCTTGCGGCGTCACGCTTAATCCCGCGAAGCGCGCATTTTTACCGGCTCTGACGCTGTGCAGCGCCTTGCTGCCACGGCGGCGGACTTCGGGCGACAACAGCCCCAGCCAGGGCATGCCAAACTCTTTTTGCGCCGGATCCAGGCCGAGCGCCAGGCTGCCGGAGCGGTTCATGTGCCGCAGCGTGCCGTCGCGATTGATCACTTTGATGCAGTCGACGCTGGCGTCCAGCATGTCTTGCTGGATAGAGAGCGCCTGAACGTTTTGCTGACGTTGCAGCATTTGCGGGTGGATGTCGGTGGCGGTGAGGTACCAGCTGGGCTCCAGCGCCATGCCGTCCTGACGGGCGTTAAACGCCAACATAAACCAACGGTAGGCGCCGCTGCGATCGCGCAGGCGGGCCTCACCGGCGAATGAGGAGAGGGCAACGATCGCCTGGCGCCATTGTGTGGCCAGCCGCTCGCGATCGTCGGGGTGCAGGGTATCGAGCCAATCAGCGGCGCCGTGTTCACCGGCGATTGCGCCGGTATAGTCGCGCCACTGTTTATTGAAGTAGCCGCCAAGGCGGTTGCCGAAGCAAATCAGACCGGGCAAGTCGTCTACGATTTCGCTATAGAGATCAATCGGATTTTTGTTATTGGTCTGCTTGGGCAACAGGGTCATGCGGCATTTCCTCGGAAAATTACCCATATTCTCGCTCTCTAGCAGAGCCTCTTTCAATATAGTCTTGCCAATGAAATTGGGAATAGCCAGCGGGCGCGGCTAAAAATCAGCCCGCTAGCATGGAATACATCCAGCGTGAACGCATTAGGAATACTCCTGTTATTTATAAGCCCCCCTTATATTGCAACGAAAAATAAGTGATCGGACCACGATGGGGTTTTGCCATAAAAATTAATCAATCTGATGTTTCTATTTGATGAAATGTTCAGGTGTTTTTATGCTCTTCCACCGGTTGCTCTGCTGGCGCTATGCGTCTTCACTGACGAAAATCTCACTTATGGCGGCAATAACCGCCATTTTATGCACTCTTCAGCGGTTGTCGCAGCACCGTCGCCCGGCGTTTAGAGAAAAGTTATGATGCAAATCAAGAAATGTTTTGTTTCATCTGTTGACACTTTACTTACGTATAAGATAGCCTCGCGAATGATAATCATTAGCAAAACTGGATGGTGAGGCGAAATGCACCCACAGCCTGATCCTTACGCCCGCACCCGATGGTCGGGGCATTTCGGCGCAACGGCGCCGGCAAGCGTACATTCGCCTCCTCTCCAAACGTCTGCGCCATAGGCGCCCGGCGCGATGGCATCTCTTTGTCTGTCTGCGCCCATTTGCATCTCTCAGCCTGTCTGTTCGCGCGGCCCGCGTCGGGCCCGCATGTGTTATCCGTCGTTTCACGATCATAGGAGGTTTCAGCGCGGTTAAAACGTAAATTTTCTTCTGGGTATAAATAAACATGGAGCGTAAAATGATACTTAATAAAAGATTGAAGTTAGCGTATTGCGTTTTTCTGGGTTGTTATGGCTTATCCATTCATTCTTCTCTTGCCGCTTATCAGGATCCCGGTCGATTGGGCGTGCCTGACAGTTGGAAAACCGCGGAGTTTAATCGCCAATGGGGGCTTAAGGCTATTTCCGCCGAATTCGCCTATGCCAGAGGCTATACCGGAAAAGGTATAACCATCGGCATTATCGATAACGCCATTCTTTCCCATTCTGAATTCGCCGGTAAACTGACACGCCTGGATAACGGCAGTTATAACTTCTCGTATGATAAACAAGATAATATGTCTTTCGGCGATCACGGCACGCACGTAGCCGGTATCGCGGCGGCTAAAAGAGATGGCGCAGGTATGCACGGCGTTGCTTTCGACGCGGATATTATCGGCACCAAATTGAATGATTACGGTAATCGCAACGGCCGTGAAGAGCTGATTCAGAGCGCAGCCCGCGTCATCAATAACAGCTGGGGGATCGCGCCAGATATACGGCGAGACGCCAAAGGCGATATCATCTGGTTGCCGAACGGTAGGCCGGACTACGTGGCATTTGTAAAAAACGAAGTGATCGCCGAGATGATGCGCAGCAAATCCAGCGTGGAATGGGGCAGCGAACACCCGGTGCCCACCGGCGGGCACAGCGCCATGTCGACGCTGCTGCGGGCGGCCAGGCACGGCAAGCTGATCGTCTTCTCGGCAGGAAATTACAACAACTACAATATCCCGGAAGCGCAAAAGTCACTGCCTTACGCTTTCCCGGACGTACTGAATAATTACCTGATTGTGACCAACCTGAGTGACGAAAATCAGTTAAGTGTTTCCTCGACCAGCTGCGGACAAACGGCCAGCTACTGCGTTTCCGCGCCGGGTTCTGATATTTACAGCACCGTTGGCCGGCTGGAATCCAATACCGGTGGCGCCGTGAATCGCGAAGCTTATAATAAGGGCGAGCTGTCGGTTAATCCCGGCTACGGCAATAAATCCGGCACCTCAATGGCGGCGCCGCACGTTACCGGCGTTGCCGCCGTATTGATGCAACGTTTCCCTTATATGAGCGCCGATCAAATATCCGCGGTAATTAAAACCACCGCCACCGATTTGGGTGTTGCCGGTATTGATAATCTGTTCGGCTGGGGACGTGTCAATTTACGCGATGCGATCAACGGCCCGAAAATGTTTATTACCCAAGAGGATATCCCGCAGGAATATTATGTACCGGGCTCCTACAGTGAAAAACAGTTCGTGGTGAATATCCCCGGCCTGGGAAATATCGTCGAACCCGGTACCTCTGTTGAGCGGCGCTGCACGTCGAGCGAATGCGACTTCGATTCGTGGAGTAACGACATCAGCGGGCACGGCGGCTTGACCAAAACGGGCGCCGGTACGCTGGCGTTGTTGGGTAATAACACCTATCGCGGTGATACCTGGGTGAAACAGGGCGTGTTGGCGATCAACGGTTCGGTGGCCTCCAACGTCTATATCGAAAATAGCGGCACGTTGTCCGGTGAGGGTACCGTAGGCGCCTTCAGAGCGGTTCGGGGCGGCAGCGTCGCGCCGGGTAACGGCATCGGCACGCTGCATGTGTTGCACGACGCCATTTTTGATCGCGGTTCGCAGTATAACGTGGAAGTGGCGGACAATGGCCGCAGCGATAAGATCGCCGCGCGGCGCGCGTTTCTCAACGGCGGCAGTGTGAATGTCAGCCTGGAGCGCAGCCAAAACCTGCTGTCGCAGAATGAGGCGCAGAGTCTGCTGGGCAACAAGTACACCATCCTGACCACGACGGACGGCGTCAACGGCCGGTTCGAAAACGCCAATCCATCGTATCCGTTTGTTAAAGTCGCGCTGGATTATCAGGGCAATGACGTCGGCCTTGGCATCACGCGCACCGACGCCAGCTTTGACAGCCTGGCCAGCACTGAGAACGAGAAAGCGGTAGCTCGTGCGGTGGAGACGCTCAACGCGACGGAACCAGTCACGGAAACGGTGAAGCGCAGCGTGGCTGCC
The DNA here is from genome assembly GCF_052168655.1 of Serratia sp. CY47280. NCBI lineage: Bacteria > Pseudomonadati > Pseudomonadota > Gammaproteobacteria > Enterobacterales > Yersiniaceae > Serratia > Serratia sp. CY47280. The sequence goes on from NZ_JBJNMG010000001.1 coordinate 578,119, forward strand.
CCTACCGCTGAGGCGCTAAGCGCACTGCAAGGTGATGAAGGCAAAGCGCAAGCCGCTACCGAAGATGCGGGCGTCGTAACCGGCCATCCGGTGTATGAAAGCTTCCTCGGCTTCACGTCGGCCAGAGAGCTGCAACAGGCGACCCGTCAACTGTCCGGCCAGATCCACGCGGATATGGCTTCCGCCCAGATTAACGAAAGCCGTTACCTGCGCGATGCCGCCACCGAGCGCTTGCGCCAGGCGGAAGGCCGCCGTATCGCTTCCGATATCAAGGCGGATGATAATGGGGCCTGGGCGAAACTGCTGGGCAACTGGGGGCATGCTTCCGGCAACGACAACGCCACCGGCTACCAGACCTCTACCTATGGCGTACTGTTAGGTCTGGACAGCGAACTGTTTGACGACGGCCGGCTTGGGGTGATGACCGGGTATACCCGCACTTCGCTGGATGGCGGTTATCAGTCAGATGCCCACAGCGACAACTACCATCTGGGGCTGTACGGCGACAAACGCTTCGGCGCGTTGGCCCTGCGAGCAGGCGGCACCTATACCTGGCATCGCATCGACACCTCGCGCTCGGTGAACTACGGCGCGCAGTCGGATCGCGAGAAGGCCAAGTATAACGCGCGTACCGGTCAGCTGTTCATCGAAAGCGGCTACGATTGGTCGAGCGATGCGGTCAACCTTGAGCCGTTCGCCAACCTGGCGTATACCCATTACCGTAACGAGGAGATCAACGAGCAAGGCGGGGCAGCGGCACTGCGCGGCGACAAACAAAGTCAGTCCGCCACCGCCTCGACGCTGGGTCTCCGCGCCGACACCGAGTGGCAAACCGACAGTGTGGCGATCGCGCTGCGCGGCGAGCTGGGTTGGCAGCATCAATACGGCAAGCTGGAGCGCAAAACGCAGCTGATGTTCAAACGTACCGATGCGGCGTTCGACGTAAACAGCGTGCCGGTTTCCCGCGATGGGGCGATTCTGAAAGCGGGCGTCGATGTGTCGATTAACAAAAACGCCGTCCTGTCCCTTGGCTACGGCGGGCAGCTGTCGTCCAACCACCAGGATAACAGCGTCAACGCCGGTCTGACCTGGCGCTTCTGATCGCGGTTAGCGTGCTTCGCTTTATTCAGCCCTCATCGTGACGATGGGGGTTTTTTTCGCGGCCAGCCGGCCTTCTTTGGCATGAGGTGATACTTTCTCCGCGTCCTATTCCCCCTGGCCGGTGTTCCCCGTCGGGTTAATCAATCAGAGGAAAGCAAACGCTGCTGCCAGTGCAACAGTTGGGTCAGCGTGACTGGCGCCGCGTCAGCAATGGCCACACGATCTTCCAAGGCAATTTCTCGGGCGCGCTGCAACGATTCGATGCTGAGGCGCTGCAAGTTTTGTTGCGTCGCCTGTTGTATTTGCGCCAGTTCACCCGCGCTAACGTGCGGCAACTCATGACGCATCTGCAATAAGAATTCGTCGGTTAACTGCCTCAGCTGTTCAACGGTGAACGTCGGGGATTGCAGCGCGAACAGCATGCCTTCGGCATCGGCGCAGCGGTGGAAGGCGCATTGCACCACGTAACCCACGTTGCGTTCCACGCGCAGCCGCTGAAAATAGCGCGGCGCGTAAAGCTGGGCCAGCACGCGCAGCGCCCAACGGCCTTCGGCTTCATCGTTTTGCAGCGGGTAAAACTGCAGTAAGGCACTTTCGGCGCCGCTTTCCGTCAGCGTGATGGGGCAATGATGTTGATGTGTCGGCAGCGGCGGCTCCGCGGCCACGAAATAGGGGAAGTCGTACAGCAGGTGCGACAGCTGCCGTTTTAACTCGCCATCGCCGCCGATCAAGGTGGCATGCCATTGTGCTGCTTCGGTTGGCGCACTGAGCGCCGCCGGCAATTGAGCTAACAGGCGGCGAATGGCGATATCGCTTTGTTCTTTCAGCTGCGTATGGCGCAGGTTTCTCGCCGCTTCGCTGAGAACGGTCGGCGGCAACACCGCCAGCGCTCGGTTCACCTCACTCAGCCCGTGGCAGATCAGCGCGTGGCTGCCCGCCAGTTGCAGCAGCCACACGCCCTGATGGCGCTCGAAGCTCAAATGTCCCTCCCGATGCGCCAGTTCTGCCGCCCCGGTGCGCAGCGCCGCCTGTAAGCCGTAGGCCTGTCCATCGCTGAAGCGGCTCGACGGCGCCGGCCGCAGCAGCAGCACAGGCTGCGCTTCGCCGGGGAGCAGATGCCGCAGCGGCGCCAGGCCGGAAGGCAAGGTCGGACTAAGCAGCGCCGCCGAGGTGGCGAAAAAGCGGAAAGGTTCCGCGGCAGACGTCAGCGCGGCGCCGGCGAAGGGGCCAAGCGCCAGCGGCAGCCCTTGAATTTCACGGGTTTCGCCGTGGCCATCAGGCCGCACGGCCAGGCGACGGCGCGGCGCGCTAATCAGCGCCGCAATATGCCGCGGCCAATCGTCGTTCGGCTCCACCGGCGGTAGCCCAAGCGCTCTGGCCTGCAGCTGATCGAGCGGCGCCAAACGGTGGAAATCGCGATTTGCCAGCCGCTCGTAATGCGCAAGCTGAGCCGGTGTCAGCACCTGCAGCGCCTGTAGCCACGCCAGCAGGGCGCTTTCGATGTGGGCAGCTTCAGCGGCTGAACCGCGATTGACGGTAAAGATAAAACTCAGCAGGGCGTTGTTCTCGCTGCAGCGCGAATAGTCCAGCCGAACGGCGTCACACCACGCCTGAGCGCGCAGCCGCGCCAGCAGCCCGCCGGGGGCTTCGTCCAACAGCAGGCGCTCCAGCCGCCGCAGCCAACCGCGTGAATGGGAACGCGACAGGGCAAACACCAGCCTCAGCTGTGGCGTGCCGGGAAGAGACAGGGTGTAATCTTTCGCAGCGGTCAGCGGCGGTGAGGCTTCGTGCGGTATGGCGCTGCCCGATGGCAAGCGGCTGCCGTAGCGCTGTGCCAGCGCATGCAGCTGCGCCAGCGATTGCGGGCCTTGCAGCCACAGCGTCATGTTTGGCGCGCGAAAATAGCACTGGTGAAACTGCCGCAGCGCCTGCTGCAACGCGGAAATGTCGTTGCCGAAAGCGGCGCGGCTGCCGATATGAAAGCGATGCATTGCACCAAGGCCGCCGAACATCTGCCGCTGCGCCGCTTCGCAGCGGGTTTCTACCTCGGCGCGCAGCAGGCGGTATTCGGCGTCGATGACCTCGATCTCCTGCTCAATCGCCTCGGTCGCCAGCTGTGGGGCGGCGAGCATATCGCTTAGCCGCGTCAACCCCTGCGCCAAATGTTCGGTGCCCACCTCGAAGAAAAACGCGGTTTGCGTAGCCTGGGTGGTGGCGTTCAGTCGGCCAGTGACCGACGGTACCCAGCTCATCAGGCCCTCTTGCGCGCTGAAGTTCGCGCTGCCGCGAAACAACATATGCTCCAGCAGGTGCGCCAGGCCCGGCCAGGCGACGGGCGCCTGAAAACTGCCCGCCTCAATGCGCACCAGCGCGGCGGCGCAGCCGACAGCAGGGTCGCTTATCGCCTTGACGGCCAAACCGTTCTCGAGCTGCCAAGAGGCGCCGGCGAGTGCCATCGTCAACCCTTGAAGATCAGACGGGAGTTGGTCTGATTGCGAAAACGCAGCTGATCGATACCGATCTGCGAACGGTTCGCCGCTTCCCGCGCCGCCAGAATGGTGCCGTGGTGCGGCGATTTGCCGCACACCGGGTCGGCGTTGTCGGCGTTGCCGGTTAGCATGAACGCCTGACAGCGGCAGCCGCCGTAGTCTTGCTCTTTCTCCGAGCAGGAACGGCAGGGCTCCGGCATCCAGTCATAGCCGCGATAGCGGTTAAAACCGAATGAGTGGTACCAGATATGCTGCAGATCGTGCTCCAGCACCGACGGGAAGGCGATCGGTAACTGACGGGCGCTGTGACAGGGTAACGCCATGCCTTCCGGCGTCACGCTCATGAAGATGGCGCCCCAGCCGCCCATGCAGCCTTTGGGGCGCTCCTCGTAGTAGTCCGGCGTGACGAACAGCAGGTTGGCCAGCTTGCCGTCGGCGGCCATGCGTTCGCGGTAGCGTTTCACCACGGTTTCCGCATCGGCGATCTGTTCGCGGGTCGGCAGCAGGCCCTCGCGATTGAGGTGCGCCCAGCCGTAGAACTGGCAGGTCGCCAGCTCGACGTCGTCGGCGTCCAGCTGGATCGCCAGTTCGATAATGCGGTCGATCTGGCCGATATTATGGCGATGCAGCACGAAGTTGAGCACCATCGGATAGCCGAGCGCCTTGACCGCCTTGGCCATGGCCAACTTCTGCTGAAATGCTTTGGCGGAGCCCGCCAGCGCGGCGTTCAACGTTTCATCGCTGGCCTGAAAACTGATCTGAATGTGATCCAGCCCGGCGTCGGCGAAGGTCTGCAGCTTTTTCTCGGTCAGGCCGATGCCGGAGGTGATCAGGTTGGTGTAAAACCCGAGATCGCGGGCGGCGGCGATCAGCTCGGGCAGGTCTTTACGCACCAGCGGCTCGCCGCCGGAGAAGCCGAGCTGCACGCTGCCCATCGCCCGCGCTTGGCGAAACACCTCGATCCACTGCGCGGTGGTCAGCTCTTTTTCCTGCGTGGCAAAATCGAGCGGGTTAGAGCAATAGGGGCACTGCAGCGGGCAGCGGTAGGTCAGCTCCGCCAGCAGCCAGAGCGGCGGATTCACCGCCGGCGCACGTGGTTCAGTCACGGAAGGTCACCCATTTTTGTTCGTAGGCGCGCTGGAAAAATTCCAGCACGTCGTCCGCTAACCCTTCGGCGCCGGGGAAGCGGGCGTTCAACTGGGCGATGATGCCGTTCAGCGTAGTGTGGCCGTCGACCAGTTGCAAAATGGCGGCGGCGCTGTCGTTTAGCTTGGCCATGCCTTCCGGGTAGAGGATCACATGGCTGTTTTGCACCTGCTCCCATTGCAGGCGGTAACCGCGGCGGAAGACGGGGGTGTGTTCAGGGTTCAGCGTCATTACACCAGCCTCTGGTTGTGCCATACCCGCGCGGCGGTCACGCTGTGGTAAGGCGGGCGGTTCAGGGTGTAGGCCATGCTCATGGCGTCCAGCATGCTCCACAGAATGTCCAGCTTGAACTGCAGGATCTCCAGCATGCGCTGCTGCTTTTCAACGGTGTCGCAATAGTCAAGCGCCAGCGCCAGGCCGTGTTCCACATCGCGGTTGGCCTGGCCGAGGCGGCTGCGGAAATAGTCGTAGCCGGCGGCGTCGATCCACGGGTAGTGCTGCGGCCAGCTGTCGAGGCGCGATTGGTGGATTTGCGGCGCGAACAGTTCGGTCAGTGAGCTGCAGGCTGCTTCCTGCCAGCAGGCGCGGCGCGCGAAGTTGACGTAGGCGTCCACCGCGAAGCGCACGCCCGGCAGTACCCGCTCTTCAGAGAGCAAAGTGTCGCGCTGCAGCCCAACGGCTTCGCCCAGGCGCAGCCAGGCCTCGATGCCGCCTTCGCTGCCGCCGTAGCCGTCGTGATCCAGGATGCGCTGTACCCATTTGCGGCGTGTTTCCGGTTGTGGGCAGTTGGCCATGATCGCTGCATCCTTAATCGGAATGCTGGTCTGGTAGTAGAACCGGTTGGCCACCCAGCCCTGGATCTGCTCGCGGGTCGCTTCGCCGTTGTGCATCGCGATGTGGTACGGGTGGTGGATATGGTAATAAGCGCCTTTGGCGCGCAGCGCCGCTTCAAACGCCTGTGGGTCAAGGGGGAGTGGTTGCGTCATGGCGGTTCCCTACAGTTCGATATTCATGCCGTCCCAGCTCACTTCAATGCCGGCGGCGGTCAGGCTTTGCCGCTCTGCCGAGTTTTCATTGAGGATAGGGTTGGTATTGTTAATGTGGATCAGGATTTTGCGCCTGGCGGGCAAGGTGGCGAGCAGGGCCGCCAGCCCGTGTTCTTCCGCCAGCGCCAGATGCCCCATGTCCTTGCCGGTATTGCGGCCCACGCCGGCGTTGGCCAGCTCGTTGTCGCGCCACAGCGTGCCGTCGATCAGCAGGCAGTCCGCGCGGCGCAGCCACGGCATCAGCGCCTCGTCCGGCTCACCCAGGCCCGGTGCGTACAGCAGCCCGACCCCGCGTGCGGTATCTTCGATAAACAGCGCCACGTTGTGGCCCGGCAGCGGACGATCGCGGTACGGCGAATAGGGCGGCGCGTTGCTGAGCAGCGGAATGGCGGTAAAGCGCACGGTCGGACAGACCGCCGTGTGGAACGGTTCGCCGGGCGTCACCGGGTGGTGAATCAACCCGCCGTTCCAATGGGAGAGCATGGGAAACACCGGGAAGCCGGTGCTGAGATCGTCATGTACTTCAGGCGTGCACCAGACCTGGTGCGGACAGCCCTCACGCAAATTGAGCAAGCCCGCGCTGTGATCGATCTGGCTGTCGGTCAGCACGATCGCGCCGATGCCGGTGCCACGCAGCACGTCGGGGTTATTCAATTCGGGCGAGGCCAACAGTTGATGGCAAATGTCCGGGGAAACGTTGCACAGCACCCAGTTTTTACCGTCGTCGCTGATAGCGATGGAAGACTGCGTGCGGCGCGTGGCGCTGATGCTGTGGTCGCGAACGCCCCGACAGTTGTCGCAGTTGCAATTCCACTGGGGAAAGCCGCCGCCCGCCGCCGAGCCGAGAACTTTTATCTGCATGTCTAAACCAGAAAGAGAGGGAAAGAAATGCCCGCGCGAAGGGCGGGCAGACGGGCGATTAACGGTTGGAAATGTACAGCGTTACTTCCAGCCCCAGACGCAGGTCAACAAACTCAGGTTTAGTCCAGGTAGTCATAGCGGTGCTCCTTAGCATGCATCGTAATATGTCGAACCCAATGAGAAACGTTCGCATTCGGCCGGCACAATGTTGGCGAAATGTGACGGAGATCGCAACCTTTAAAGCGTAACCGGGTTATTCACCCCAGGTGGCGGCGAGCACGTTCAGCCAGTTGCGCCAGGTCAGCTTCTCCAGCAGCCGGTTATCGAACCCGGCCTGGGCCAGCGCTTGCGTCAGGCGCGGCAGGCCTGCGGCGTCCTCCAACGGTTGCGGTACGTTGACCCCGTCAAAATCAGAGCCAAATCCCACGCGATCTTCACCAAGTTTAGCGATCAAATACTCAACGTGTTTAACAATTTCTGTTAAGCCGGTCGTTGCACTGTCACGTTTACCGTCCGCCCGCAGGAAGGCGGTGCCGAAATTGACGCCGACCATCCCGCCGCTCTGGGCGATGGCGTCCAGCTGCGCGTCGGTCAGGTTGCGTGGCTGCGGGCAGAGGGCATGGGCATTGGAGTGGGTAGCGACCAGCGGTGCGGTGCTCAACGCGGCGGTTTGCCAGAAGGCTTTCTCGTTCATGTGCGAGACGTCTATCATGATGCGGCGCTGATTGCAGGCACGGATCAGCGCCTCGCCGGCCGGCGTCAGGCCGGGGCCGGTATCGGGTGAGCCGGGGAACGACCCGCTGACGCCGGTACCAAAGGCGTTTGGCAGATTCCAGAATGGCCCGATGCTGCGCACGCCCAGCCGGTAGAAGGCCTCCAACTGCGTCAGTTCTGCATCGATCATGCCGGCGCCTTCGATATGCAGCACCGCGGCGATTTGCCGGTTGAGGCGGCACTGTTCTATCTCGGTGGCGGTGCGACAGATGCGCAGCTGCCCCTGAGAAGCCTGCTCCAGCTGCTGCAGGATGGCGATCTGCCGTTCGGCGATCGCCAGCGGATCGAAGGCGGCCTGCGCCTCGTCCTGCGTTTGATTACGCATCTGGGCGATATAGCTGACCGGAGGAATAAATACCGCGAACAGCCCGCCGAAAAATCCGCCGCGCCGCATGCGGGAGAAATCGAGGTGGCCCGGCGTGACGCGGGAATAAAAGGCGGCGACCGGATCGTCGTCATGCTGCAGCCACAGATTGAGCAGCAGGTCGTTATGGCCGTCGAAGACCGGCCAGAGAGGGGGAAGCGTCATGGGCGTTTCACTGAGTCAGGCATCGTGAACGCTATGTTCTCCCATCGAGCGAGGGGGAACAACCCTCGCTCGATGGGGATTTTAAAGCCGAATTGTCAATTCGACGTCATCCGCGAACGGCGTGGAGAGATAGCCCGTCGCCGGATCGCGCACCCGCGCCAGGTAATCCGGGCTGTCATCGGCGTTGTCCGCGACGATCAGCGCACCGGGCCGCAGACGGCTCTCAAGCAGGTCGAGAATATCGGGATAAAGTCCCTTGGCGCCGTCGAGCAGCAGCAGGTCGACCGTGGCCGGCAGATCGCCGCGCAGCGTTTCCAGGGCGTCGCCGACGCGGATCTCCACCAGGTCGATGACGCCGCCTTCGGTCAGGTTGTCACGCGCCCGCGCCGCTTTGCTCGGTTCAAACTCGCAGGTAATCAATCGGCCGCCGCCGTTATCGCGCAGTGCGGCGGCCAGGTGCAGGGTCGAAATACCGAACGACGTGCCGAATTCGACGATGTTTTGCGCCCGACAACCCCGCGCCAACATGTAGAGCAAGGCACCGGTCGCCGGCGACACGGCCAGCGGTAAATCCTTCAGGCGGTGGTAGAGTTCGCGGTACTCGGTTTTGCTCTGCATCAGCCGGCTTTGCTCTGCGTCCGGCACGTCGCGGAACAGGGCGGCAAGCGCCGGGGACCGGCGGGATGCCTGTTGGAACAGACGGGTTAGCAGCGGCGCTAAGGGGGCAGTGGTCAGGGTACTCATGGCAAATTTCCTGTCGTAAATGGAGCGCGTTAGCGCATGCCGTTATAATATGACGAACTATTCGCATTCCTCTATTCGCATTGACCGCCCGCTATGACTGAACGCCGCAGTAAGCAAATTTCTTCGAGAAAACAACCGCAACAGGCGCGCTCCGCCGAACTGGTGTCCGCTATTCTGACCGCCGCTATTCAGGTTTTGGCGCAGGAGGGGGCGGCGCGTTTCACCACCGCCAGGGTGGCCGAGCGTGCCGGCGTCAGCGTCGGGTCGCTTTATCAGTATTTCCCCAATAAGGCGGCGATCCTGTTTCGTTTGCAGAGCGACGAATGGCGGCAGACCACGGATATGCTGAGCCGTATTTTGGCCGATCGCGAGAAAACGCCGTTCGCGCGCTTGCGGTTGTTGGTGCAGGCGTTTATCCGTTCGGAATGTGAAGAGGCGCAGATGCGCGTAGCGTTGAATGATGCGGCGCCGCTTTACCGCGATGCGCCGGAGGCACAGGCGGTAAAGGCAGCCAGCAAGGATATCGTGCAGGTTTTCATGTGCGAAGCGTTGCCTGGTGTTCCGCAGGTCACTCGCCGGTTGGCGGGCGATCTGATCGTCGGCACGTTGGGGGCGGCGGGCAAGCAATTCTCCGAAACGCCGCGAACCGATACCGAGATCGCGGCTTATGCCGATGCGATGGCGGACATGTTTTGCGCTTATCTGGCCGATTTAAACCGGCATCAGAGGCCGTAAACGCTTTTTAGGTGACATTGTCATTCACCGAGGGCTGCGCCTCCCGATGACAAACCGACAACACCAACTGCCGCAGCCAGCGGTGATCCGCCTCGGCGTCCAGGCGCGGGTGCCACATTTGCGAGACGGTAATGGGCGGCGTTTTCACCGGCAGCTCGAAGACGCGCAGCGGGCCATCGGCAGGTTGAGCCTGCAGGAAAGAGGTGGGCAGCAACGCCAACAGGTTCGAGGCTTGCGCCACCGCCAGCGCGGCGGGAAAGCTTGGCACCACGGCGGCGATATGGCGTGCCAGCCCCAGCTCCGCCAGCGCGGCATCTACCGGCCCGAGAATGCGCCCGCTGCGCGAGGCCACCACGTGGCCGCAGGCGGCGTAGTCGGCGACGCCAATCTCTGGCTGTTGCGCCAGCGGATGTGCGGTTCTCATCACGCCAACGAAGCGATCGCGGAACAGCGCCTGCAGGCGGATTTCCGGGCCCATGTCACCCAACACGCCGATCTCCAGATCGACCAGACCTTCACGCAGGGGGCGGTCGCTTTTCTCCGGCTTGGGCGCAAAGCGCAACCGCACCCGCGGCGCCTGTTCGGCGGCGGCGGCGATCAGCGCCGGGCCGAAGGCCTCGACGAAGCCGTCATTGGCGCGCAGCGTGAAGGTACGATCCAGCGCGGCGGGATCCAATGCTCCCTGCGCCGGACGCAGCACCGCACGGGCTTCGAACGTCGCGTGCCGCGCCCGCTCGCGCAGCGTTTCGGCATAGGGCGTCAGCACCATATGACGGCCGGCGCGCACCAACAGAGGATCACCGGTGGCCGTGCGCAGCCGGCTGAGGGTGCGGCTCATCGCCGAGGCGCTTAAACCGAGACGCCGCGCCGCGCCGGCAACGCTGCCCGTCGTCAGCAGCGCGTCGAGTGCGATCAGCAGGTTGAAATCAGGGTCGGTCATGCGTGCGCATCCTGTCGTGCTGAATAGGGGGAAAGGCGTTCGATGCAGTTTGTGCGTGCGAATGCTGCATCAGTCGCCATGCATTATGCCTGAGCCTGTTTTCGCTGTGCCATGACTTACCGCTAAAAAACCGGAGGGGGACTGGCCCGTTTGCCGTCTGAACATGGCGATAAACGCGGACGGATCGTTATATCCCAGGGTAGAGGCGACATATTTGACGGCTTTCCCTTCCTGTAACAGCGTCATCGCCATGAGGGTTTTGCTTCTCAGCTTCCATTCATTGAAAGAGATGCCGGTAGCGGCGAGAAATCGCCGCGACAGCGTACGCTCACTCAAGCCCAGCATGCCCGACCATTGTGTCAGGGTGTTGAGATCGTGCGGCGCGGCGCTCATCTTTTCGGTCATGATCTTGACAACGTCATCGCTGCCGAGCGGCAGGTAGCTGTCAAAACGCTCCGACAGCGCCAGCTGCTCAAGCAACGCGGTAACCAGCGTCTGGTCCTGAGGCGTGTGCGGATAGCCAATAAGCCTTTCTGAAAAATCGGCCAGCACCGCTTTGACGATCTTATTCAGCCGCAGGGTTTGCGGTCTGCTCGGTAAGGATTGGCATAGCGAGGGGCTGACATGAAGAATGACATAGTCAATTGCACTCTTTGCTACGGATTCATGTTCGGTATTAACGGGGAGCCAAATGGCATATTCCGGTGTGGATAAATAAATATTGTTCTCAATATTTATTTCCGCCAACCCTTTCATGGAATACATCAGTTTGCCCCATGGCAACGCCTGTAAAGGGAATTGCGTTCCTGCCGGCCAGGATTTATTTCTGAACCAAATCGATATTGGGATTTCCCCGGTCAATTCTGACGGTTTCATGACGCCTTCCTGTCCGTTCATGGCTGCGCCTTCCTATTATAACAATAAGTTGTCTGATAATCGGCATTTCTATTCTATGGGGAAAGCTTACTCTGGGCAGGTCATTCCCCTGGATAAAGGTAACAATATGTACGGTAAAATCATTGATCTTTCGGTGCCGCTGATGAGCGGGATCGCTTCCGATCCGGAGCGGTTTCTGCCGGAAATCGAGTATGTTGACAACAAGCGCGGAGCGTTGCAGCTGGCGGAATCATTTCCCGGCCTGGATCCCTTAGCGCTGCCGCGTCAGGAGGGCTGGGCGGTGGAATTTGTCCGCATGAGCACCCACGCGGGAACGCATATGGACGCCCCTTATCACTACCATTCGCATATGGACGACGGCTCTGCATCAAAAACCATTGATGAAATACCGCTGGAATGGTGTATCGGCCCTGGCGTCAAATTGGATTTCCGGCATTTTCCCGACGGTTATGTGGCCACTGCGCATGATATTGAGCGTGAATTAGCGAGGATCGGCCATCCTATCGCCGCCGGCGATATTGTCTTGGTCAACACGGCGGCCGGCGGGCGTTACGGCAGCGAAGATTTTATTCATCGCGGTTGCGGCATGGGCCGTGAAGCGACGCTGTATCTTACTGAACGTGGTGTCAGGGTGGTGGGCACCGATGCCTGGAGCTGGGACGCGCCATTCAGCCATACGCGCACCAAATTTGAACAAAGCGGCGATATTTCGCTTATTTGGGAAGGGCACTATGCCGGCAGTCAATATCCTTATTGTCAGATTGAAAAACTGTGCAATCTTGAATTGCTGCCGCCCTGTGGATTTAACGTGATCAGTCTGCCGGTGAAGGTTTATAAGGCATCCGCCGGCTGGGCGCGCCCGATTGCAATTATCGAAGCTCAAGCGGGAGAATAAGCGATGGCCAGAATGAAACTGCCGGTAGTGAGTGAATTAACGGCTGAGCAGCAGCAGCAATATGCCCGTTTTCCCGCCAATCTTACGCTGGGTCTGTTGAAAACCAGCCGTTCGGCGCAGGGATATCTGTCCCTGGGCGCTTCTTTTCCGGCCGGGCGACTGTGTGATAAAGATCGGGAAATGATCATATTAAGGGTTGGCGCGTTAAGCCACAGCGCTTATGAGCGTATGCAACACTATCCGCTGGCGATCCTTGCGGGGTGGCGCGATGACGACATCGAGAAAATAGAGCAGGGTGTGGGCATCGACGCCAGAGGGACGGCCATCTTGCATTTTGTCGATGAATGCGTGAAGCAGGTGAAGGTCTCTGCCGACACATTTAACGCGGTCAGGCGCTATTATGACGAGGTTCAACTGGCTGAACTGGCATTAATGATTGGGCACTACATGATGACGGCGCGCTTTTTGGAAACGCTGGAAATCGATCTGGACCTACAAGCGACATCCTGGGAAAACATGTCAACGGATTGAATACGCGCACGGCGTGAGCGCGATAAAAAAGCCGATAACCTGGGGTTATCGGCTTTTAATGCGCAGTGGCAGAGGGTTACGCGGGCAGCTGCTGGGCGGTTTTCTCGACCAGCGCCAGCAACAGCTTGATGTCTTCCAGCGTCACGATCGGGTTCAGCAGCGTCATCTTCAGGCAGGTCACGCCATCGAACTCGGTCACGCCGACGTTGGCGCGGCCCGATTCCAACAGGGCGTCACCGATACGCTGGTTGAACAGCGCGACGGCCGCATCGCCGTTCGCCGCCAGCTGCGCCGGACGGTAGCGGAACAGCACGCTGGCCAGCTGCGGCTGCATCACCAGTTCCAGTGCTTCTTGATCGGCGATGTAGCGCGCCACCTGTTGCGCCAGCGTCACGCCATGATCGATGATCTCGGCGTATTGCTTCTGCCCGAGCGCTTCCAGCCCCATCCACAGCTTCAACGCATCGAAGCGGCGGGTGGTCTGTAGCGACTTGGACACCAGGTTCGGCACGCCTTGCGCTTCGTCGAACTCGGAGTTCAGGTAGGCCGCCTGATAGCGCATCAGCTCGTAGTGGCGCTCGTCTTTCAGCAGGAAGGCGCCGCAGCTGATGGTCTGGAAGAACTGTTTATGGAAGTCCAGGGTGATGGAGTCCACCAGCTCCAGGCCGTCCAGGTAGTCGCGGTACTGCTCGGAAAGCAGCAGCGCGCCGCCCCAGGCCGCATCCACGTGCACCCAAATCTGCTGCTCCGCCGCCAGCCGTGCGATGTCGCGCAGCGGGTCAATGGCACCGGCGTCGGTGGTGCCGGCGGTGGCGACAATCGCCATCACCTGCTCGCCGTTGGCCTTGGCCTGCGCCAGTTTTTCCGCCAGATCGTTCACGTCCATGCGGGCGAAGCGATCGGTTTTCACCAGGGTGACGGACTGATAGCCGAGGCCCATCAGCGCCATGTTCTTCTGCACCGAGAAGTGGGCGTTTTCAGAACAGAACACCTTCAGCTTGCGCAGATCGCCCACCAGACCGTCCTGCTGCACGGAGTGGCCCTGACGCGCGAAGAACGCGTCGCGCGCCAGCATCAGCCCCATCAGGTTGCTCTGGGTGCCGCCGCTGGTGAACACCCCGGCGTCGCCGGACGGGTAACCGACCTGGGCGCGGAGCCACTCGATCAATTTCATTTCGATCAGCGTGGCCGACGGGCTCTGATCCCAGGAGTCCATGCTCTGGTTAGTGGCGTTGATCAGCACTTCGGCAGCCTGGCTAATCACCAGGCTCGGGCAGTGCAGGTGCGCCACGCACTGCGGGTGGTGCACCGACAGGCTGTCTTTCAAAAAGTACTCGATGGCGCGCTCGATCGCCGCCTGGTTGCCCAGGCCTTGCGGGGTAAAGTCTAGCTGGATGCGCTCGCGCAGTTCGGCAACGCTTTTGCCCTGATACATCTCGGGCTGTTGCAGCCACTGCACGACGGCTTCACTGCTCTGTGCGATCGCCTGGCGGTAAGCCTCGGCGCTGTGCGCCGAGGAAGCCAGAATCGGGTTTAACTTGGACATCGCGGTCATTCGCTCCAATCAGACTGGCTTGACGCCGGCGGCCAACAGCGCCTGCTCAAATTTATCCAGGAAAATACCCAGCTCATCATTGGTGATCAGCAGGGAAGGCAACAGGCGCAGTACACAGCCGTTGCGCCCGCCGCGCTCCAGGATCAAGCCGGATTCGAAGCATTTTTTCTGCAGCAGCGCGGACAGCTCGCCATCGGCCGGGTAACAGCCCATGTGATCCTGCGCTTCGTTCGGCTTGACGATCTCGATGCCGATCATCAGGCCCAGACCGCGGACGTGACCGATCACCGGATAACGTTTCTGCAGCTCGGTTAGCTTGCCTTTGAGCCATTCGCCCTGAGCGGCCACTTTATCGGCGACCTTATGCTCTTTCAGGTACTGCAGGGTGGTCAGGCCGGTGGCCATCGCCAGCTGGTTGCCGCGGAAGGTGCCGGTGTGGTGGCCCGGTTCCCAGGCATCGAACTCTTTTTTGATGCCCAGCACCGCGAGCGGCAAGCCGCCGCCGACCGCTTTCGACATCACGATGATGTCCGGCTCGATGCTGGCGTGTTCGAAGGCGAACAGCTTGCCCGTACGGGCGAAACCGGCCTGAACTTCGTCGATGATCAGCAGAATGCCATGCTCCTGCGTCACTTTGCGAATGCGCTGCAGCCACTCGGCCGGCGCCGGGTTAACCCCGCCTTCGCCCTGAACGGCTTCCAGGATCACCGCCGCCGGTTTACGCACGCCGCTTTCCACGTCGTTGATCAGGTTGTCGAAGTAGTAGGTCAGCGCCTTGACGCCGGCTTCGCCGCCGATGCCCAGCGGGCAGCGGTATTCATGCGGATAAGGCATGAACTGCACTTCCGGCATCATGCCGTTGATCGCCGCCTTCGGCGACAGGTTGCCGGTGACTGACAGCGCGCCGTGGGTCATGCCGTGATAGCCGCCGGAGAAGCTGATCACGCCGGAACGGCCGGTGTGCTTTTTCGCCAGCTTCAGCGCGGCTTCCACCGCATCGGCGCCGGACGGGCCGCAGAACTGCAGGCAATACCCTTTGCCTTCGCCAGGCAACAGAGAGAGCAGGTAATCGGAGAAACGATCTTTCAACGGGGTCGTGAGATCGAGAGTATGTAACGGCAAGCCGCTGGTAATGACATTTTGGATGCTTTGCAGGACGTCGGGGTGATTATGTCCAAGAGCCAACGTTCCCGCCCCGGCCAGGCAATCAAGATATTGATTATTCTCAACATCAGTGATCCAAACGCCCTGGGCTTTCGCAATTGCCAACGGCAATTTGCGCGGATAACTCCTAACATTCGACTCAAATTCGGCTTGACGCGCCAAATAGGTTTCATTGTTTCCGTTTAATGAGTTTGCAACTAAAGTATCAATACGGACTTTATCCGTCATCATATCTCTCCTACAACCGAAGGTCTCAAGACGCAACGATTGAATTAATGAATTAGAAAAGTAACTGCCTTGTGAAAAGCGCGACCAATATATGGCTTTTTTGCCTGGGACTCAATAGCCGATTTTGTTTTGAATTGTTTAGTTTTTTCTTAGGCTCATCAATATGTTGTTGATTTGTTGACCGTTGGTTTTGCCAGCAAAAAACAACATTTCTTTAACATTGCGTAAAAATCCTTTTCTGCTTTCCTTTGGCTACTTCTTTAATGCATTTATTATTAAGGTGAATTTCCGATTAATAACATAAATAGAAAATAGCGGCTTATTTTCATCTATTCACCACCTTAAGTCCTATAGCGGTTATATACACAAAATTTGTGATGAATATAAGCGGTCGAGCGTTAAAAGCGCAGTACCCAGAGTGGTGATTTCTTGCAGATTTTACGTAGCGCGATCAAAAAAGCGGGATTTTTGTGCGGTGCCGGCGAGTCTGCCGGCACCGCGGTTATTAACGTTGCCGTAACCAGGCGTGATAGCGCCGCAGAGTGCGGCGGGTGCGCCACCGGTCGATGAGCAGCGACCACAGCGGGGAGTAACGCACGTTGCGCGTCCGATCGCGGCTCAGGGCGTGCATGCGGCGCTTGATCAGCGCCATACGGGCGAGCAGCGTCAGCGTTTTATCGCGCCATTTTACCGGTGCGGGCAGCGCATGAGGGGCTTCGCCAGTTTGCCAGCGGTGCGGCAGATCGGGAATTTCCGCCATGGCGGTGGCGATGCCGACCACCGCGATGCCGCTGTTCAGCACCCGTTGCGCCACCGACGGGCGGGCGATGCCGCCAGTAGTCATCACTGGCATGCGGGCCACTGCGGCGAGATCGCGGGCGAAGGTCAGAAAATAGGCTTCGCGCGCCAGCGTGCTGTCGTCCGCCGCTTCGCCCTGCATCGCCGGGCTCTCATAACTCCCGCCTGACAACTCCACCAGATCGACCGGCAGTTCGTTGAGCATCAACAATACCTGTCGGGCCTCGTCCGGCGAAAAGCCGCCACGCTGAAAATCGGCGGAGTTCAGTTTGACCGCCACGCAAAAGCCTGGCGAGACACGCTGGCGCACCGCGCGCACCACCTCCAGCAGCAGGCGGGCGCGATTCGCCAGCTCGCCCCCCCAACGATCGCTGCGCTGGTTGGACAACGGCGACAAGAACTGGGAGATGAGGTAGCCGTGCGCCGCATGGATCTGCACGCCGGTAAACCCGGCCTGTTCGGCGGCGTGCGCGCTGGCGGCGAAGCGGGCGATCACCTCGGCAATCTGCGCTTCGCTCATGGCCTGCGGCGGGGCAAACTGCTTGCTGTACTTGCCCATCGCCATTGGGATGGCGGAGGGTGCCCAGGCGTTGCCGCCCATGTTGGCCATCACCTGACGGCCCGGGTGGCTGAGCTGCATCCATACCTGCGCGCCTTCTTGGCGCGAGGCCGCCGCCCAGGTTTTGAACGCCTCGAGCGGCGTATCCTGTTCCAACACTACGCCGCCGGGGCCGGTCATGGCGCGTCCGTCGATCATCACGTTGCCGGTGATGATGAGGCCGGCGCCGCCGATACCCCAGTGGCGATACAGGCGCCATAGCGCGGGGCCGGGCAGTTGGCCTTCATCGGCCAGATTTTCTTCCAACGCGGCCTTGGCCAGACGGTTGGGTAAGCGGCTGCCGTTGGGCAGAATCAGTGGGGTAAACATCGGGTACGTTCCTGTCGCAGGGGGAATGGCGCTATATTAGGGTTAAAGTTAACTTTAAGGTCAATAGGGCATGAAAATCGGAGAGTTGGCGGAGCGCGCCGGCATGGCCGCGTCGGCGATACGTTACTACGAACAGCAGGGTCTGCTGCCCAAAGCGGTGCGCGGCGTTAACGGATATCGGGTGTATAGCGAAAGCGCGCTGGAGCGGCTGCACCTGATCCAAATCGGCCAGAATCTGGGGTTTTCGCTGCAGGCGATCCGCGGGGTATTGGCGCTGCAGGGCAGCGCCTATCAGGATGGGTTGATACAGGGCGTCGACAGCCGGCTGGCGGAAATCGAGCGGATGATGGCGACGCTGAACGAGCAGCGTGAGACGTTGATGGCGACGCGGCGTATTCTGTTGGAATCCGGCGTGGCGGGATTATGCCGCGTAAAAAATGAAAAACAGGCCGGTGCGTGGCCGGCCTGCAAAGATTAACGGTGTTTAAAGGCGGCGCGCCCGGCATATACCGCCGCGATGCCCAATTGGTCTTCGATGCGCATCAGCTGATTGTATTTTTCGATCCGCTCGCCGCGGCACGGCGCGCCGGTTTTCACATGGCCGGCTCGCATCGCAACCGTCATATCGGCGATAAAGCTGTCGACGGTTTCGCCGCTGCGGTGTGAGATAAAGGCGCCCCAGCCATTTGCCTGGCAAAGCTGCACGGCGGCGAAAGTTTCGCTCAGCGTGCCAATCTGGTTCAGCTTGATCAGCGCCGCATTGGCCAATCTTTCATCAATCCCGCGCTGGATGTATTTCACGTTGGTGACGAACAGATCGTCACCGACCAGTTCCACCTGATCGCCCAGGGCGTCGCTGAGAATGCGCCAGCCCGCCCAGTCGTCCTCGGCCAAACCGTCTTCAATCAGCACGATGGGAAAATCTTGCACCAGCCGCTGGTAATAGGCCGTCATCTGTTCGGCATCCAGTTCAGCGTTTTCGCTGCGCAGGCGGTATTTGCCGTTGGCATAGAATTCACTCGAGGCCGGGTCCATGCAAATGGCGATATCGTCTCCCGGTTGATAACCGGCTTTCTCTATCGCCTGTACGATCAGCTCCAGCGGTTGTCGGTTCGAGGCAACCGCCGGCGCAAAACCGCCTTCGTCGCCAACGCCGACCGACAGGCCTTTCTCCAACAGAATTTGGCGCAGCGCCTGATAAACTTCACTGCCCCAGCGCACGGCCTCGCGCAGCGACGGCGCGCCCAGCGGCGCTATCATAAATTCCTGAAAGTCCGCACCTTGCCAGCGGGCATGCACGCCGCCGTTGATGATATTCATGCAGGGCACCGGCAGCAGGTTGGCGCCGAGACCGCCCAGATAACGATACAGCGGCAGCTGCGACAATTGCGCCGCGAGGCGGGCGGCGGCCAGAGAAACGCCGAGCAGGGCGTTGGCCCCCAATCGGCTCTTGTTCTCGCTGCCGTCCAGTGCGATCAACCGGCGGTCAATCTCCCCTTGTTGGCGTACATCCACCCCGCGCAGCGCTTCATTGATCGCCGTTTTGACGCTTTGCACCGCTTCCTGAACGCCTTTACCGCCGTAACGGTGCGGATCGCCGTCGCGGTGTTCCACCGCCTCGCGTGAACCGGTGCTGGCGCCGGAGGGAACCGAAGCCCGTGCCACGACGCCCGCCGCAGTCATTTCAACTTCGACGGTGGGGTTGCCGCGCGAATCCAGGATCTCTCTGGCGGTTACGTTTTCAATTTCATAGCTCATGGATGATCACCTCATTCTAGGGAGTGGGCACGTGCTTTATCAGCACGTCGATCGACAAATGGTTAATGAACTCGAAGCCGAAGGAGGCAAAGACGCCGAACGGACGGTTCTGATGGCCGAGCAGCAACAGATCGACGCCTTCACGGGCAATCAGGGCCTCGATGTCTTTGAAGCGGTGAATACTGACAATTGCGCGCACCTCCAGGGGGATTGTGCAGTCTTCCACCAGCCGGCTGAGCATGGCTTTGGCAGCGATCACCTCGCTGGACTGGCGATCTTTGGTTTGTGCATCGCTGAGGTAGTCCAGCTCGGCATAGTCGGCGCTGATGTGCGCCACGGTAATGCGCGTATTCATCTGCTGATTGAGGCGTTCGGCATGGCGCAACAGCAGCCGGCCGTCGCGTTCATCCTGCACCAGCAGTAAAGCATGTTGATAGAGCGACATGACTTATCTCCCTGCGTTAGCAATCTGTAGGGTTAACCACGGTAAAACCTCTTTTTTCCGGCTCGTCATGCCGGGCAGCGACACCTGCCGAATGGCCAGCACCCGGTTCGACGAGAAATACAGGGTAGAGCGGTGGCGGGTGATATCGGTAACCAGCAGCGCGGCCATCTCCAGCCCGGCCTCCTGCTTAGCCTGCTCGAGCGCCTGTTGCAGCGCGGGCAACAGCGGATCGATATCGCTCATAGCCCGCACTTCTATCTGCGACAGCAGCAGCGAGACGCTATGGATGCGGTAATTCTTGGCGTCACGGTGCAGCAACTGCGGGGCGGATTGCCCCGAAAGATCGGTTTTGGCGGCAAGCAATCCGGCGGTGAAGGCGTCATAGTCAACGTGAGAGATTGCGCATAACCGCGCGACCGCCACCCGATCCTGTTCGGTGGTGGTCGGTGCGCTCAGCGCAACGGTATCGCTCAAAATCGCGCCCAGCAGCAGCGTGGCCTGGGCGGAAGAAAGCGGCATCGGCGTATCTGACGTCAGTATGGACAGGATCACGGTGGCGCAACAGCCAACGGCGCGGATCCAGACATCGGGCGGGTTGCGGGTGATCAAGGTGCCCAGCCGGTGATGATCGATAACGCCGACCACATCGCTGTCGGGCAATGAGGCCGGCCCTTGTTCGACGTCGGTAAAATCCACCAGCCAGACTTTGCGGTCACGGAGATCGTCTGTCAGCAGCGCAGGCGTTTGTACGCCGGCGGCGGCCAGTATGTAGCGGGTTTCCGGCGTCAATTCGCCAAGGCGGAAAGCGACGGCCGGTTTGCCGAGGTGATTGAGCCAGTCCGCGACCACCAGCGCGCTGCAGATGCTGTCGCTGTCGGGATTTTTATGGCCGAAAACGTACAGCGGCATTTCCCGCACGGCGAGATCAGGCTGGGACGGAAAAGGGGTAATACGTGAGATTTCATTCATAGCGACTCCTGACATACCTGCCTAAAAAATAAAGCGAAGTTGTATATCAGGCGTCATCATCCGGTTCGAGCGAACGCGGCGGTTGGGAAAGGTGGAACACCATCACCTTGTGAACGACTGTAGCGCAGCGCGGTGGCAAACGCAACGCCCGGCAAAGCTGGCGAGAATGCGCAATCGGATTGATACTGAGTGAGTCTATGATGGACAAGGATATTTGCCGCTAACCGACGGATAGGCTGAACGGAATCACGCCGGCTGGCTGCGCCGGATCCGTGGGTGACACAATGGGAGACAACATGCTTGAACCCTGCTTCCCCGAAAACGAAGCCGAACGTCTGTCGGTACTGAACTCGCTGAACGTGCTGGATTCGAACTCGGTGGAAAAACTGGATCGTATTACACGGCTGGCGGCGAAATACTTCGGCGTCACCATTGCGCTGGTGTCATTGATCGACCGGGATCGCCAATGGTTTCTATCGCGCTACGGTCTGGATGTCCGGGAAACGCCGCGTAACATCTCATTTTGTGGCCATGCGATCTTGCAACGTGAAGCGCTGGTGGTGCCCGATACCGCCAACGACCCGCGTTTTTTCGACAATCCGCTGGTGATCGGCGGGCCGCGAATCGGTTTCTACGTTGGGCAACCGCTGCTGTCGCTCGACGGTTTGCCGCTCGGCACCCTGTGCATTATCGACAGCCAGCCGCAGCCGTTTTCTCCGGAACAGGTGGCCGACCTGCACGACTTCGCCGCCGTGGTGGAAGAGTACCTGCAGAGCATTGAACGCCATGTCTATACCGAAAACCTGAAGTCCAACCTGCAACGCTCGGAAGCCTTGTTCGAACAGACCTTCGCCCAGGCGGCGGTAGGGATGGCGCTGGTGTCGCTGCAGGGGTATTGGCTGCGGGTCAATCCGCGCATCTGCGAAATGTTACACTATTCCGAGCGCGAGCTGATGGATCGCACCTTTCAGGACATTACCTATCCGCTCGATCTCAACACCGATCTAGAAAAACTGCAGCAACTGCTGAGAAACGAGATCAGTACTTACTCGCTTGAGAAACGCTATTTCCGTGCCGATGGCTCGATCGTCTGGGTGCAGCTGACGGTGGCGTTAAACCGGCTGCCTAACGGCAAACCGGATCATTTCATCTCGGTTATCGTCGATATCAGCGAGCGCAAGGCGGCGGAGGCCGATCTGTTCTCTCTGCAACACGAGCTGGAACAACGCGTCGAAATCCGCACGCGGGAGCTGAACGTGGTCGTCAAGAAACTCAACGAAGAGATTGAAACCCGGGTACTCGCCGAATATCAGCTCAGCACGGAGAAGGAACGCCTGCGGGCCATTACTGACAACATGCCGGCGTTGATCAGCCAAATCGACGGTAATGAACGCTACCTGTTCGCTAACAGCGCCTATAAAACCTGGTTTGGCCTGGAAGAAAGCCGCCTTAGAGGAATGACGGTGCGCGATTTTATGGGGGAGAACGTTTATCAGATAGCGAAACCGATGATAGACAGGGCCCTGGCGGGGGAAATGGTGAGCTTCGAAAATGAGCTCCAGACCCAGAAGGGGTTGCTGATGATCCACACTACGCTGGTGCCGTGCGAGGCTCAGGGGTTTTACATTCTGTCCATGGACATTACCGAGTTGAAGCGCCTGCAGCAACGGCTGGAGTACGATGCTACGCACGACATGCTGACTGGGTTGACCAACCGCCGCGCTTTTCTGCGTCGGTTGTCCAGCACGGTGCAGGCCTGTTGCGAACAGCGGCAAATGGCGCTGGTGTTCATCGATCTCGATGGTTTCAAAGCCCTCAATGACAGCTATGGCCATGACTTCGGCGATCTGATCCTCAAGACGTTCGCCAGGTTGCTCAGCGCCTGCGCCGGCGAGCGCCATAGCGTTTCGCGCCTGGCCGGTGACGAATTCACGGTCATCCTGTGGCCGTTGGCGGAACCGCAGCGCGAGGTCAGCGAATTTTGCGAAAACGTGTTGGCGCGGCTGGCTGATATTTCGCAGATCGGGCAGCAGACGGTGAGCCTGTCCGCCAGCCTGGGGGCGGCGATTTCCTCACACACTGACGTGACGGAGGAGATGCTGTTGACCCGCGCCGACGGCGCGATGTATCAGGCGAAATCGGCCGGTAAGGGCACTTATGCCATCTGCGAGTTATGAGCGTGAAACGGTGACCGTCTCAGGGTAAGCTGTTTTCTTCTTTCCTATGGGCAGAACTCCGGACTGACTGCATGGCGTCTAATCATCAACACAAAGACTGGCTGGAACTGCGGCGCGATGACGAAACCGGCATCGAAAGCGTCAATGCCCACTTTCAGGGGCATGCCTACGATCCCCACGATCATGACGAAATGCTGGTGGGCGTGACGCAGCAAGGTTTACAACGTTTCAACTGTCATCGTTCCTTGCATACCAGCCGGCCGGGACGTGCCATGCTGATCGAGCCGGGCGCGGTGCACGATGGTCATGCGCCGCAGGCCGAAGGGTTTACCTATGCCATGCTTTATCTGCCGCAGCATTGGGTTTCCGATGCGATGAACCGCCGCGGATTAGGGGACGTTTCTGTGCTGGAAGGCGCCTTCCACAGCACGTTGACCGACGATCCGATGCTGGCGACCGCGATACAACAGGCTTTTTTTGCGCTGCATCAGGGGGAAGGCCGGCTGGCGTGCGATCAAAGCCTGGATCAACTGCTGACGCTTTTGGCGCGGCATATTCGCGTCAGGCCGGCTTCTCAAAGCGATGATGCTTTGATTGTGATGAATCGCTTACGAGACTACCTGCACGAGCACATGGCGGGTAACCCCAGCCTGGATGAACTTGCGCTTCAGTGCGGCCTGGACCGCTTCCGCCTGACTCGCCAGTTCACCCGGGCCTTCGGCCAGTCGCCGCATGCTTACCTGGTCCGGCTGAGGCTGCGGGCTGCACGCTTGTTGTTGGCGCAGGGGGAAGAACCGGCGCAGGTCGCGATGCAGGTGGGCTTTGCCGATCAGAGCCACTTGGGCCGCTGGTTCCAGCGCGCCTACCGTTTATCGCCGGCGGCCTATCAACGTCAGTGCACAAACGTTCTATACCGCTGATTCGCCCATCGCCGATGATGCGCTTTTATTTTAAGAGCACAACGGAGTAGAGCGAAACATGTTTGATACCAAGATAGCGTTTATCGTACGCGACGATCTGCAGACCTGGCAGCGGCTGAATGTGGTGGCCTTTCTGGCGACGGGCATCGCCGCCGCCGCCCCGGAAATCATCGGCGAGTGTTATGTGGATGCGCAAGGCAGACGCTACGGCGGCATTTCCGGGCAGCCGATGCTGATTTTTGCCGCGGATCTGCCGGGCCTGCAAAATGTGCATCGCAAAGGGCTGGAGCGGGAATTGACGTTGGTTCCCTATGTGTACGCCATGTTTGCGACCGGGCACGATGCAGCCAACCGGCAGGTTTTTCTCGCTGAAGACGCGGACAATCTGGATTTGGTCGGCCTGGCGCTGCGCGGGCCGAAGAAAGCGGTGGATAAGGCGATAAAAGGCCTGACGCTCCACGCCTGAGAATGTCTTTGCCTGGTTTACCGACTGGACGCGCGAAACGCTCGCGCATGTCCAGGAGGGTGACGCGTTTCCGATACGGCGCTTACGCCTGGAACGTCTGCAGCCAGGCGGCGAATTGGCTCACGACCTCATCGTCCCGATCGCGCAGCAGCAGGGAATAAACGCCGGTTCGGATAGTCAACGCTGGGAAAGGCGACACCAGCCGGCCAGACGACAGATGTTTGGCGCAGAACAGGTAAGGCACGACGGCCAGTCCCAGGCCGTCTTCGGCCGCCTGAATGGCGGCGAAGGTATGGTCGAGCGTCAGCGGCGGCGGCGAGGCGTCCAGTGCCGTCGGATAGGTATTCAACCAGCTGTGCCATAAATCCTCACGGGCGCGGATGCGAATGGCGGTATGCCCGGCCAGATTGTCTGGCGCGCTGATCGGCATGGTGCGCAAATAGCTCTGGCTGCAGACCAGCAGGCTGTCTTCCTGCAAAAAAGGGATCGCTTTCAGTCCGGAGAAGTGCGCGGGATCGCGCCGGATCGCCAGGTCAAACGGCATATTGCGATCGACGGCCCCAGTGGCGGTGGTGATATCAATCGCGACCTCCGGATGAATCTCGTTGAACGCTGCCAATTTCGGCATCAGCCAGTGCATGGTGAACGTCGGCAGGCTGTGTACCACCAGCCGCTGCCGGCCGACGCTCGCTTTCAGTGCGCTTTCCGCCGAAAACAATTCGCTTATCACTCGGGACGCAGTGCGGGAAAAATTCTCGCCGGCCTGCGTCAGCCGCACGGACTTGTGTCCGCGATAAAACAGTTTGAGCTCCAGCTGTTCTTCCAGGCTGCGGATGTGGCGACTGACCGCGCCGGTGGTGAGAAACAGCTCATCCGCAGCGGCGCTGAAGCTGCCGAGACGGGCGGCGGCTTCGAAAGCGGACAGGTGCGGCAGGGAGTGAATTTTTTTCATAGGTTGAGTCTAGCTCAACCAAGTGAGGGAGGAAAGATCGTTTGTCAGCCGTTGATTTTGCTCACTATGATGAGGCATCTCCTTCTGATTGCTGAGTTTATGATGCGGATCTTTTGCCTATCGGTCATGCGTGTTAATGGCGTTATCCTCACCCTGCGGTTGACAGGGAGGCGCCCCTGAGATGCGAGCTTTCTTTTTGCTTTGCGTGAGCCGGGCCGGCCTCTGCCTGGGCACCATGATGTTCGCCGGCGCACTGCCGACCATCAGAAGCGAGTGGCAGCTCGACGCCGCCTCCGCCGGTACAGTGCAGACGGTGTTCAGCCTGACCAACGCCCTGGCGTTGCTGGTGGCTTCCTGGTGGTGTGATTCGCTGGGCGCGCGTCGGGTGTATCTGCTGTTTTCCTGGCTGGGTGCCGGTGCGCTGATGCTGTTCGCCGTGTTTGCCCATTCGTATATCGGCGCACTGGTGTTGATGGCCTTCGTCGGCCTGACGCAGGGCGGCGCCTATACGCCGGCGCTGCTGTTAGCGATGGGGATGAACGGCCCGGCCCGACGCGGTTACGCCATCGGCATGATCCTGGCGGCCAGTTCATTGGGGTATTTTCTGTCGGTTTTCATCGCCGGTTGGAGCGCCATGCGCTGGGGCGCCGGCGTGGCGTTTGCCCTGTGCGCCGCCGGTGCGCTACTGGGGGCGCTGGCGGGTTCGTTGGCCCTGGTCGGTTATCAGGAACCGCAACCGCGCACGCTGGGGAGGAAGACGAAACGAGAAAGCTATGCTATCACCTATGCGACCCTGCTGTTGCTGATCGGGTATATCGCTCACAGCTGGGAACTGCTCGGTAACTGGGCCTGGGCACCCAGCCTGGTCAGCGAGGCGTTGAGCGGTTTCTCTCTGGATCCGCTCAGCGCCGGATTGATCGCCGCGGCGGTGATCCACCTGGCCGGCATGATCGCCACGCTGATTGTCGGCACCGTTTCCGACTATTTCAATCGTGCCTCGGTGCTGACGTTTGTGGGCGCCGCCGGTGCGTTGGGATCGCTGCTGATGGGGTGGTCGGCGAACTGGGGGCCGGGCTGGACGCTGCTGTTCGTCAGCATCGGCAGTTTCTTTATTCTTGGCGACTCCGGCGTGCTGTCGGCGGCGATGGCGGACAACGTGCCGCCGCAACAGCTCGGCAGCGTGATGGGCTGGCGATCGTTGCTGGGGTTCGGCATCGGTTCGTTCGCCCCGTTATCCTTTGGCATCGTGATGGATACCACCCAGAGCTGGGGCACGTCTTATGCCGTGTTGGCCTGCGGCGGCGGGGTAGCCTGCCTGGCGGCAGGATTGCTTTGGCGACAACACTTGAAATGAGGTTCGGACATCATTAAATGAATGGAACATCATCACGCATGGTTATCGTGGGCGCCGGGATTGTCGGCGCATCGATCGCCTATCATCTCGCGCGCCAAGGGCAGCACGTTATCGTGGTTGAGCAGGCGCATCCCGCGGCGGGAGCCACAGGCCGCTCGTTTGGCTGGATCAGCGAAGGCGTGCCTGAGGGCGCGCCCGACGCGTTTCTGCGGCGCGAGATCGTGGCTGACTGGATACGCCTGGCGCAGGAGATCCCGGATCTCTGGGTGAATTGGTCCGGCGCGCTCAGCTATGGTCAGGCGCCGGCGACGCAAAACCCCGATAATCGGCTTTTGCCCTCCGCCGAGGTGACCGCGCTGGAACCGGGGCTCAGGCAGCCCGATAGTCAAGCCTATTTTGCGGCGCGTGACGGCGCCGTCGATCCGCAAGAGGTGACACAGCGGTTGCTCGAATGCGTTCGCGCGTGGGGCGGGGAGTTGTTCCTGGGGCGAACCGTCAGCGGATTTTTGCGTGAAGACGGGAAGATAATCGGCATCGTTACCGAGGAAGGCGCGATTACCGCCGATCGGGTGGTGCTCGCCTGTGGCACGGGGATCTCGGCGCTGTTGGACGGTAGCGGATTCTCGCTGCCGATCGAGGCGTCGCCGGCCATTTTGTTACGCTATCACGCGGCGGCGCAGGTGGTGAACACGCTGATTGCGGGCGACGACATCGAAGTGCGTCATGCGCAAAATGGCGATCTGCTGGCGGCGGAAGATTATCCTGCGCACAGCGATGAAAATCGCGTGGAGGGCGAAGCGCAATCGGCGATTGAAGGGCGCCTGCCAGGCACGGCGCCCTTGCAACTGCAGGCGTGTTCGGTGGGGATGCGCCCCCGGCCGCGCGACGGTTATCCCATCGTTGGGCCGCTGGGCGCCACCTGCCTCTATGTGGCGGTGATGCATCCGGCCGTGATGTGCGCACCGACGCTTGGCCGGCTGATCGGCGACGAGCTGCTGCATGGCGTCAATTCCGCCATTCCGCACGCTTATCGCCCGGCGCGATTTATTAATGATGGGGTGTGAAGGGGGAGACCATCGCGATCTCCGGCAGACGGCGCCTTGGTCTCGCCGTTCAGGTTTCCCGACTACGGATCAGCACCGTAATACGCTCAACCCTGCAGCGGTTTTTTGCGCCGTCGGCGAGGCTCTTATATATTTAGTAGCATGCCTGAGGCAGGTTAGGCATGAAACGGCGGTCGATCTGGCCGCTGCAAGTACGACAGTTAATCCGTTCGCCAAGAGGCTGCGAGCCGGTGCTTTCGGTAGGGACAGCCGCCAATCGTTTTTACGGCGACCGAAGGCGGAGCAGCTACTCACAGGTCACGAGGACACTTACCATGCATAAGAGAACACTGGCGTCACTGCATTACGAAAACATGCCTTACGATGGGGTACACTTTCACATTTTGAAACGGGAGACGCCTGGCCATACGGCGTTGCTGAAGCTCGATGCGGGCAGCCAACAACCGGCGCGTTTTCATCCGGGCTGGGTGAAACTGATGGTGCTGAGCGGTGAACTGAAGGTTGACGATCAGACGTTGCAACCCCATGAGATGTTAATCATTCCTGCCAAGACCGCCTATACGGTACAGGCCATCACGGAAGTGATTTGTCTGGCGATTTCCGAGCTGGACGGCGCCGAGTTGGCCCGTTGACGAGATAACCATTCTGGATGGAGGAGAGCCTAGGCGCTCTCCCTATCCCTTTAGCATTAAGCCGCCCCCCAGGCTGAGCTACCTGCTGATTGATGCGCATACCTCCTGATTTAAGCCACCGCGCTTTCCCTTTCCATCACTTTCGGCCGCGTCGCCCCCGCAACGAGCCGCCATTGCGCAGCGCATGCGCAACGTCATCGCCTTCGTTTTAAGCAGAACGATGAAATTTTGGTGTAAATAGTGAGTTTCTTCGCATAAGGCCCCTGGTGTGGCTTGCGAGAACGTCACTATATGGAGGATCATGCGGCCTCTCTATCAAATAAAAGACATTCGCGTTATCAAAAGGGACAAACGACCATGGGATTCGACGTCGACAACGCCGAAACGAAACGCATCGACCTCAGCAGCCACGAAAACTCTGCGTTCGAGGTGACGGGGCTGGTGAAACACTACCCGGCGGGCTTTGTCATTCCTTACCACTCGCATAAACGCTGCCATTTGCTCTATTCGCAACAGGGTGTTATGGCGGTCGAGGCGAGCTGCGGACGCTGGATCGTACCGCCTACCACCGCAGTCTGGCTGCGGCCGGGGGTAGAACATCAGCTGGTCATGCAGAGCAACATTTGCGTTTACGGGATTTTTGTTGATGAATTCACCGCCGCGCGGTTGCCGTTGCGCGACGGCGTCTTGCAGGTGTCGCCGCTGCTGCGCGAGCTGATCGCCCAGTTGGCGACGCTGGCGCCCGAGGGCGAGGAGACCAAACGCCACGCGTTGCTCAGAGCATTGTTCCTCGAGGAACTGAGCCTGCAGCCGCAGCTGGCGCTGCATCTCCCTTGGCCGATGGAAGCGAGAATGGCTGACATTTGCCGGCAGTTGGTCATCACGCCGGCCGACGATCGCGGCATTGAGATCTGGGCGGATTCATTGTCGATCAGCGCGAAAACCTTCCAGCGTCACTTCACTCAACAAACCGGCATCACCTTTGGTCAGTGGAAACAGCGTCTACGGCTGTTGTCGTCCATCCCGCTGCTGCTGGCGGGCAACTCGATCATCCACGCCGCCTTCGAAAGCGGTTATGAGAGCCACAGCGCCTATTCGGTGGCGTTCAAAAAACTGTTTGGCGTTTCGCCTTCGCGCTTTACGCTATAGCCTTATGGCAGTGATCCGCTTGGAGATTGTTGTTGCTTGCACTCAGGTGAGCATCGACTGCTGAGCGAAGATACACGCCATCGCGCCGTGGTGACTGAGGGAGTATCAGAGAGGCTGTCCGCGCGGGCATTAACCATATTGATAGCAGGGCTGCGGCGAGACCGGCAAAGCTGCCGCCGATGATGATGACGTCATTATTCATGGTGAGATGTTCCGTTTTGTTGATTAAGGGGAGTGCCCGGCGGCGCTGTATCATCCGGCGAAAAGTTTGCCAGAGTGCAAGTGTATTTAGGGCAAACAGGAAGAAGCCTTGAACCGAATTTGAATTGTGACCACATTACCAATTGGTCACTCGTTGTCAGCCGGGCTTCATTGAGCTAGGATGGGAAAATGACTAAACAGATGAATGAAACCCCTTCCAGGGGACCTTCCGACCACAGTGTCCGCGATCAGGTCGTTGACGCGGCCACTGAGCATTTCGGTCACTATGGCTACGAAAAAACAACGGTTTCCGACCTCGCCAAAGCAATTGGTTTTTCAAAAGCTTATATCTATAAATTTTTCGATTCCAAGCAGGCGATTGGAGAAGTGATCTGCGCTAATCGGCTGGCGATCATAAGGGATATTGTCCACGCAGCGATTGCGGATGCGCCGACAGCTGCAGAGAAAATAAGGCGGTTATTCAAGGCATTGTCAGAATCTGGCTGCGATTTATTTTTTCATGACCGTAAGTTGCACGATATTGCGGCTGTTGCTGTGCGTGATAAATGGCCCTCAGCACAAGCTCATGAGCAGCACCTGCGGCAGCTAATCGAGCAGATCATTGTTGAAGGGCGCCAGGCAGGTGAGTTCGAAAGAAAAACGCCACTGGATGAGGCGGCGGATGCGATTTTTATGGTCATGCGTCCCTATATCAGCCCGGTTCAGCTGCAATATAATTTGGACACCATCCAAGCAGCGGCGGTGTTGCTGCCATCACTGATCTTGAGAAGTTTGTCACCCTGACTTTGTGACCATTGACAATAATGGTCACAAGTATAAGTATGGGTTCCTGTCCTGTCCTGTTAATTAATTAAGGGAACCCATGCTCGGACTTAAACCTGTCACCTTTGCTGTCTGTCTGTTGCCGTTTGCCCTTGTGGCCTGCGGTGAGGCTTCCGATAACCGCGATCCACGCAGTCTGCCACCTCTGGTCAGGTCTGCCGCAGCGATCAATGCAACCGACTTTTCCCGTGCTTTTACGGGGGTGGTGGTTGCACGAATTCAGAGCGACCTTGGTTTCAGGGTTCAAGGCAAAATCCTGGAACGTCTCGTCGATACCGGCCAGGCCGTGAAACGTGGCCAGCCGTTAATGCGTCTGGATCCGGTTGATCTGAGCCTACAGGCTCAGGCTCAACAGCAGGCAGTCGCCGCAGCAAAAGCGCGAGCCCGACAGACAGCGGATGATGAATCGCGTTATCGCGGTCTGGTCACTACAGGTGCTGTGTCGGCATCCGCTTACGATCAGGTTAAGGCTGCCGCAGAGACGGCCAGGGCTGACCTCAGTGCCGCCCAGGCGCAGGCGAATGTGGCGCAAAACGCCATGGGCTATGCAGTCCTGGTCGCTGACGCCGACGGAGTGGTGATGGACACGCTGGCCGAGCCAGGTCAGGTGGTCAGTGCCGGACAGCCAGTTATCAGGCTGGCGAGGGCTGGACAACGCGAAGCGGTCGTCCAACTGCCTGAGACGCTGCGCCCGGTAATTGGAAGCGTGGCACAGGCCTCTCTGTACGGCAGCGATACACCCTCTGTTTCCGCGAAGCTACGGTTACTCTCTGATGCAGCCGATCCGCTGACGCGCACGTTTGAAGCAAGGTACGTGCTCGACGGTCCATTGTCTGGTGCCCCTCTGGGGGCCACTGTCACCATCCATATTGCGCAGAGCAGAGCATCGCAGCCGTTGCTGCAGGTGCCTTTAGCGGCTGTTTTTGACGCGGGTAAAGGTCCGGGGGTCTGGAGCATTTCAGGAAATCCCGCCAGAGTGACCTGGCGGTCCGTGCAGGTCGTGAGCCTCGGGGATGATGCAGCAAGCGTAACCGGCAGCCTTAAGCCTGGCGAACAGGTCGTAGCGCTGGGCGCTCATCTACTGCATGATGGTGAGACAGTCCGGCTGGCGAAGCAGAGCGATATCCGTGTCGTCGGGAGTCGTCCATGAGTCGCGGACGTTTCAATCTTTCCGCGCTCGCCGTACGCGAGCGTTCCGTTACGCTGTTTCTTATCCTGTTGATCACCGTTGCCGGTATTCTCTCGTTCCTTGGGCTGGGGCGCGCAGAAGACCCGCCTTTTACGGTCAAGCAGATGACCATCATTTCCGCCTGGCCTGGAGCAACGGCTAAGGAAATGCAGGATCAGGTGGTCGAACCGCTGGAGAAGCGTCTCCAGGAGCTCAAGTGGTATGACCGCACAGAGACCTACACGCGTCCCGGTCTGGCTTTTACCATGCTCTCATTGTTGGACAGCACTCCCCCCTCAGAGGTCCAGGAAGCGTTCTATCAGGCACGCAAAAAACTCAGCGACGAGGCTAAAAACTTGCCGGCAGGGGTGTCTGGGCCGATGGTTAACGATGAGTTTTCGGATGTCACGTTTGCGCTCTTTGCGCTGAAGGCAAAAGGCGAGTCACAGCGGCTACTGGTGCGCGATGCCGAGTCATTACGCCAGCGCTTATTACATGTTCCCGGGGTAAAAAAAGTCAATATTATCGGTGAGCAGGCCGAGCGGATATTTGTCTCATTTTCCCATGACCGTCTGGCAACCCTGGGGGTCTCTGCCCAGGATATCTTTGCAGCCCTGAACAACCAGAACGTGCTGACACCTGCGGGCTCGATAGATACCCGTGGGCCGCAGGTTTTTATCCGTCTGGATGGGGCTTTTGACACACTGGAAAAAATTCGTGAAACGCCGGTTGTGGTGCAAGGGAGGACGCTGAAGCTTTCCGATGTGGCGACGGTCGAGCGTGGCTACGAAGATCCGGCGACCTTTATGGTGCGTAATCAGGGCGAACCTGCACTTCTGCTGGGTATCGTGATGCGTGAGGGCTGGAATGGTCTGGAGCTGGGTAAAGCGCTGGATAAGGAAGCCGCCAGCATCAATGCGGACATGCCACTCGGCATGACATTCGTGAAAGTCACCGATCAGTCAGTTAACATCAGTTCCGCCGTAGATGAGTTCATGATCAAATTTTTCGTCGCGTTGCTGGTCGTGATGGTGGTCTGCTTTCTCAGTATGGGTTGGCGTGTGGGTGTGGTGGTCGCTGCTGCTGTGCCCCTGACGCTGGCTGTCGTCTTTGTGGTCATGGAGGCGTCAGGTAAAAACTTCGACCGTATTACCCTGGGCTCGCTCATCCTGGCCCTGGGGTTGTTGGTGGATGACGCCATCATTGCCATTGAAATGATGGTGGTGAAAATGGAGGAGGGGTACGACCGAATCAAAGCCTCAGCCTATGCATGGAGCCACACTGCTGCGCCGATGCTGGCAGGCACCCTGGTGACGGCCGTTGGCTTTATGCCCAACGGTTTTGCACAATCCACGGCGGGTGAATATACCAGCAATATGTTCTGGATTGTGGGAATTGCATTGATTGCCTCCTGGGTGGTGGCAGTGGTGTTCACCCCTTACCTTGGGGTGAAAATGCTGCCGGATATCAAAACGGTTCAAGGGGGGCACACAGCTATCTACAACACCCGCCGCTACAACCGTTTTCGTCAGTTGCTGGCGCAGGTCATCGCGCGAAAATGGCTGGTCGCGGCTTCTGTCGTTGCGGTATTCACCGTTGCTGTTCTCGGCATGGCGCTGGTGAAAAAACAGTTTTTCCCGACGTCTGACCGGCCAGAGGTCCTTGTGGACGTCCAAATGCCGTATGGCTCGTCCATTGAACAAACCAGCGCCGCCGTGACGAAAATTGAGGACTGGCTGAAGCACCAGAAAGAAGCAAAAATCGTGACGGCTTATATCGGGCAAGGGGCTCCTCGTTTTTATCTCGCCATGGCACCCGAGCTACCTGATCCCTCTTTTGCGAAAATTGTTATCCTGACGGACAGTGAGGGAGCCCGTGAGGCGCTCAAGTTCCGTCTTCGCCAGGCTGCGGCTGATGGACTGGCTCCTGAGGCGCGAGTTCGCGTGACCCAACTGGTGTTTGGCCCTTACTCACCCTATCCGGTTGCCTTCCGTGTCACAGGGCCTGATCCGACGGTATTACGAGACATCGCGGACAAGGTGAAAATGCTGATGCAGGCCAGCCCGCTGATGAGAACGGTCAACACGGATTGGGGCTCACGCGTGCCAACACTGCATTTCACCCTGAATCAGGACCGCCTGCAGGCCGTGGGGCTGACGTCAAATGCCGTGGCCCAGCAGCTTCAATTCTTGCTTTCGGGTGTTCCTATCACCGCGGTGCGCGAAGATATCCGTTCGGTGCAGGTCGTGGGACGCGCTGCCGGCGATATCAGACTTGATCCGGCGAAAATAGAGGGTTTCACCCTGGTCGGTTCTGCAGGGCAGCGTATTCCGTTATCGCAGGTTGGCGAGGTCGAAGTGCGCATGGAAGACCCGGTCCTGCGACGTCGTGACCGTATGCTAACCATTACCGTGCGAGGCGATATTGCCGAATCCCTTCAGGCACCTGATGTTTCCACTGCGATTTTTAAACAACTGCAGCCCATCATCACAACGCTTCCGAATGGATACCGGGTTGAACAGGCGGGCTCTATTGAGGAGTCAGGGAAAGCTACCCAAGCGATGGTGCCGTTATTCCCTATCATGATAGCCATGACATTGCTGATCATTATCCTTCAGGTGCGTTCGATGTCGGCGATGGTGATGGTCTTTATGACCGCACCTCTGGGGCTGGTCGGTGTGGTGCCAACCTTGCTGCTCTTCAACCAGCCCTTTGGTATCAACGCGCTGGTTGGTTTGATTGCTCTGTCAGGGATCTTGATGCGTAACACGCTGATCCTCATTGGGCAGATCCATCACAACGAGCAGGAAGGGCTTGAACCCTATCATGCGGTCATTGAGGCAACGGTACAGCGCTCCAGGCCTGTACTGCTGACGGCGATGGCGGCCATTCTGGCCTTTATCCCGTTAACCCACTCGGTATTCTGGGGAACCCTGGCCTATACCCTGATAGGCGGGACACTGGGTGGAACCATTATTACGCTGGTGTTCCTGCCTGCTATGTATGCTATCTGGTTCCGGATAAAGAGCCCAACGGCAACCTTGCCAACCGAAAGCCATTCCACGTCTGAAGGATTAAAAAATGTCTGAATATAAAGCTGTTCTGATTGCCGGCGTTTCATCAGGCATTGGCAGGGCTGCCGCCTTGGCCCTTAAAGCCAGAGGTTGGTACCGTCAGGGATATCAATGGCGCTTCGCCGTTGAATGGCGTTGCGCTGACAGAAATGGATGTTCGTCATTTAAGCATCATGCCTAAGCTGGAATAAATTAAAGCCGATAGATATGCCAGTTGCGCAATACGGCGCAACTGGCATGATTTGGATAGTAACGTAAGATATTTTTCGTTTTCCAAGCGGACCTCGCGCATAGCGCGCTTCTCCTATAGATTGAAGCAACCTAATGACGTATAAAGCAAAGCAGTCAACCTCCGAGGCCGCCTCCCGTGATAAAAATTGTCGTGTATCTGATTATCGCCGTGACGATCGCCATTATTGCGGCAAGAGTCATCTTTCGTTTGCCGGATATTTCGCAGCGTCTGCCGCAGGCGGCATTGCCGGCTGATCCTACCGCGCTATTGCCGGCGCGGGCCGCCGAACAGATGGCGGCACATTCCGGCCTGAGCGGCGTGGTGCCGCTGGTCAGCGGCCACGATGCGTTCGCCAGCCGCCTGGCGCTGGCGCGGATGGCGGAAAGGTCTATCGACGCTCAGTACTACATCTGGCATAACGACACCTCCGGGCAGATCCTGCTGAAAACCCTGTATGACGCGGCCCAACGTGGGGTGCGCGTGCGGCTGCTGCTGGACGATAACGGCGTCGCCATGGATGAGACGCTGGCGGCGCTGAACGCCCAGGAAAACGTCGAGATCCGTCTGTTCAATCCGTCCACCGTACGTACGCCGAAACTGGCCGGTTACGCCTTCGACTTTATGCGCATGAACCGGCGCATGCATAACAAGTCCTACATCGTTGACGGCGCCGTGGCGATCATCGGCGGCCGCAACATCGGCGACGAGTATTTTCAGGTCGGTGACGAAAACTATTTCCTCGATCTCGACGTGTTGAGCGTCGGCAACGTGGTGGCGGAGACCGCCGAGGTCTTCGATCGCTACTGGAACAGCGCCTCGGTGTTCGGCGTTGAGCAGATTATCCGGGGAAAAGGCGATCTTTCCGCCTTCCTGACGCAGGCCGCCGCCACCGAAACCAGCGAGCGCGCCCGTAAACTGGCGGTGCAGCTGGAAACCAGCGCGGTGCGCTTTCGCGATGGCGCCATACAGCCGGAATTCACCCAGGTAGAGCTGGTGGCCGACGATCCGGCGAAAGGGTTGGGCAAGGCTTCGCGCGATCGTTTGATGGTGACGCAACTGGGTAAGATCATCGGCGGCGTCAGCCAGCAATTGGATCTGGTCTCCGCCTATTTCGTGCCGGGGCGAGAAGGGGCGACTTTCTTTGAATCGCTTGCCAAACAGGGGAAATCCATTCGCGTGCTGACCAACGCGATGAACACCACCGACGTGCTGGTGGTGCATGCGGGCTACGCCAAATACCGACGTGAGCTGCTGCAGGCGGGCGTCGAACTGTTCGAGCTGAAGCTGCGCGCCGGTCAACCGACCGGGCGCAAGGAGCTCAAGCCGCTGGGGCTGTCCGGCGCGGCGCTGCATGCCAAAACCTTCGCCATCGACGATAAGCGGGTGTTTATCGGCTCGTTCAATTTCGATCCGCGCTCGGCGCACCTGAACTGCGAAATGGGATTCTTGATCGACAGCCCGGCGCTGGCGGCCGACACCCGCCAACTGTTTGATGGCCCGCTCGAGTACGCCGCCTATCGGCCGGCATTGACGCCCGAAGGCAAAATGGTGTGGAAAGAAGCCTTCGAAGACGGCCATACCGAGGTGCACCAGCAAGAACCCGGCGCCGGCTGGGTAAAACGCATCGTTCTTACCGTGGCCGGCTGGCTGCCTATTGAGTGGATGTTGTAACGCCGGCGAATGCCGCCGCCACCCGGTGAGATAGCCGTTGCAAGGGAACCTCGCCCGCAATGATCGCGATGAGGCACGCATCCTCAAACAGGGCGAGGGAGGGCACGGATTTAATACCGAATGCAGGGGCGAGCGTCGGCGCCTGCGCGACGTCAATGCTGCCGAAGGCGATCTCGTTGGCGTGACGGTGCAGCTGTTCAACGATCCCCTGCATATTCTGGCAGGGGCGACACCAGGAGGCGGAAAAGTAGAGGATGGCCCGCTGCCCCTTGGGTTTATCCGCATCATAGAGGAAATGGGCCACCTCATGGGGCTCTGCCAGGTTCGTTATCGTCATGGCAGGCTCCCGACGATCTCTATCCCCATCCAAAACATCGTGACGATTTGTGTGAAAAAGAAAGCGAAACGCCATGTGGCGACGTTTTCCGTCTGCTCGAAACCGATGTGAACCAGACTCTGCGCCATGCGCGCGCCGAGCAGCACCAGAGACAAGACATTCAGCGTCGTGCTTTCCACCTGAAATACAGCTATCGCCACGACGAGGGCCGTATAAACCGGCAAATTTTCAATGCAGTTGCGATGCGCCGCAATGGCGCGCTGGTAGCTATCGCTGCCCTGTGGTTTGTTCGCTTGCCA
Source organism: Serratia sp. CY47280 (assembly GCF_052168655.1). NCBI lineage: Bacteria > Pseudomonadati > Pseudomonadota > Gammaproteobacteria > Enterobacterales > Yersiniaceae > Serratia > Serratia sp. CY47280. Next base: position 615,191 of record NZ_JBJNMG010000001.1, read on the forward strand.
TTCGCTCACCGTGGCACGGCCGGTTAAAATTCTGGACCAGCGATAAACGCCGACGGTGCCGAATAGAATCAATAAGGTCCAGCCGGCAAACGCCAGCAGTACCAGGGTTGGCATATTCATAATGCATTCTCACTTGTGTTGGGGAAGGCCTGCGGCCTCAGGGAGAGCCACTTGGCATGAATACAAGGTTATATTAGATTTATATAAATTAGCAATATCTAATTTAAAGGGTGCTAATATAATGCTGTGCCAGCGTCTGAAAGCCGCTATAATGCGGCTGAATGATGACGGGGCCGTGATTGACCATGAATGCAAAAGCTAACCAAGATCCCTTTCTGATCGAAGGGGCGATTGAAGCCGCCAGGCTGTTGAAAGCGATAGGCAACGAACACCGCTTGCTGGTGCTTTGCCTGCTATTGAAACACGATGAGATTGCCGTGGGGGAGCTACAACAATTGGTGCCGCTAAGCCAATCGGCGCTGTCGCAGCACCTGGCGAAAATGCGCAATGAAGGTCTGGTGACGTACCGACGCGAAGCGCAAACCTTGTTTTACCGCATCGATAACCCAAACGTGGCGAAAGTGATCGCCACGCTCAGAGAGATTTACGCGCCGAAGTGAACAGGGCGTTGATCGCCGGCCGAGATTCGCTTATCGGTTGGCATCTGCATCACCAGAGAGTTTAAAAGTAAACAACGCCGTTTCATGAACACGGCTCGGTGTCCAGCAGCTGCGTGCGATGGCGCTTTTGGTGTCGCGATAGAACTCTGGGGTGCCCGTCAGCACGATATTTCTGGCTTTACCCTTATCATCAACATCAAACGTTGCGCTCACTTCGCCTTCGCGTTTTTCTGCCTTCGCAGAGGCGGAATAGTGCGGCCGCTCATAAAAAACTTGTCCGTCGCATCCCAAGTTAGGCGGTTGCTTTGCCGTTGGAACATCGCTGCCTGCACGCCAGGCATAAACGCAATCATTCACCGCACTGGCTTTTTCACAGCCATCAGGCTGCATTGGCACGCAGCCGGCAAGTGCCAGGCTCAGCGGGAGGAGGGTGAGTCGTGACATGGCATTTCCTGCAGGACTTATCAATCAGATAACGTATATTTTCGCTGAGCGTAGAGTATTTGGAAAGAGAAATGATGCAGCGTCTGTCGATATAAATCGACCGTGTTTTTCGGCAGCGTGACAAAGCAGATTTTATTGGATGTTATTTTATTGAATTATATTTTTTATATTATTTACCGATAAAGATTACTGGCGTGTTTAATTATTTCCCAAGGCGGTAAAATCGGAAAAAATGACCGATTGGATTATTCTTTTCTGTAGCCACTTCGGCAGAAACCAAAGGATCTTCCGCCATGCGCATGATGAAAGCCGCTGCCTTTATCGAAAAGGGGCGAATAGAACTCATTGAAAAACCTATTCCTTCCCCTGGTCCCAACGATGCCTTGCTCAAAATAACCACGACGACAATCTGCGGCACGGATATTCATATCCTCAAGGGAGAGTATGCGGTACCGCGTAGGTTGACCATTGGCCATGAGCCGGTCGGCATTATTGAAAAGTTGGGAAGCAATGTTAAAGGCTTTCAAGAGGGGCAGCGGGCATTGGCTGGGGCTATTTGCCCCTCTTTTACCTCCTATTCATGTCAGGACGGCTTTCCCGCGCAGGACGGTTCCTATTTACCCGAATGCCGCTGCCATGGCTATAAAGCCACGGCGGGTTGGCGCTTCGGCAACGTTATCGACGGCACTCAGGCTGAATATGTCTTGGTGCCTGATGCGGAAGCTAATCTGGCGCTCATCCCCGACGGTCTGACGGATGAACAGGTGCTGATGTGCCCGGATGTGATGTCTACCGGTTTCAAAGGGGCAGAAAATGCCAACATTAACATTGGCGATACGGTAGCCATTTTCGCCCAGGGCCCGATCGGCTTATGTGCCACCGCGGGGGCTCGCCTGCGGGGCGCCAGCCTGATTATTGCCATCAGCAGCTCTCCCGAAAAGCTGATGATGGCGGGAAAAATGGGGGCAAACGTCTTGTTGAATTACAAGGAAACCGATGTGATTGATGAAATATTCAAGATTACGGCAGGGCGCGGCGTGGATGCCAGCATCGAGTGTTTGGGGACGCAGGCCACCTTTAATCAGGCGCTGCGAGTCTTAAAACCCGGTGGCACATTGTCCAGCCTTGGCGTCTATAGCGACGATATTCAATTGCCTGTCGAGGCGTTTGCCTATGGTCTTGGCGATCATACGATTCGGTCGGCTCTGTGCCCCGGCGGCAAGGAACGGATGCGCAGAATGATGAACGTGATTCAGCATGGCGGTTTGGATCTCACGCCGTTCGTGACGCATCGTTTTCAACTGGAGAATATTGCCGAGGCTTACCACCTGTTCTCCGAAAAGCGCGATGGCGTGATTAAGTTGGCGATAACCCCGTAACGTGATGAACTCTGCGCAGCGGCCGTGGCCGCCGCGCAGGGTGTTATTGGCTGATCGTCTGCTGTAGCGCCTGAACGGAAGAGACGATGCCGGCATCGACCGACATGGTCAAGTCTTCCATTTCCAACGACACCCAGTCGTTGTAGCCTATCATGCGCACCACCGAGAAGAATTCCTTCCACCACTGCAGATCCCGGCCGCAGCCGACGGCGACATAGTTCCAGGCGCGGCCGGCCACCTCGTCGATCGGTTTGGTTTCCAGCAGTCCGTTAACTTCGACGACACCGCGTTCCAGGCGAACGTCTTTGCCGTGTACATGGTGAATGGCGGGACCAAGGGCGCGAGCGACCGCGATGGGATCCGCGCCCATCCAGATCAAATGGCTGGGATCGAGGTTCAGGCCCACCATCGGGCCAACGGCCTCGCGCAGCCGGAACAGCGTTTCCGGGTTCCACACCAGCATGGCGCTGAAGTTTTCCAGCGCAAAGCGCTCAACGCCGCACGCTTTGGCTCGGGCGACCAGTGCCTGCCAATAGGGGATCGCCACCTCATTCCATTGATAATCCAGACAGTTTTTCACCGTCGGCGGCCAGCTGACGGTATAGGTGATCCAGTTGGGGATGGTGTCATGCGGGCTGGCCGGCGGCAGGCCGCTCATCATGACGATCTTCTTCACCCCCAACAGGCCAGCCAGTTCCAGCGTATTGTCGGTTTGGCGCAGATGGCGCTGCCCCAGCTCGCCCGGATCGAGCGGATTGCCGGAGACATTGAGCGCGGCAATCTCCATGCCGCGGCTGGCCAGCGCCTGTTGCAGCTGCCGGCGTTTGGCGGGATTGGCCAGCAGATCGTCGGCATCCAGATGGGGCGCCGGGGACCAACCGCCGGTGGTCATTTCCACGCCGCGCACCCCCAGCTCCAGCAGCCGATCCAGCATCGGCTCGAAGGGTAAATGGCCCAGGCTGTCGGTACAGAACGAAAGTTTCATGGTGCTTTCCTTATTGGTAATTGACCCAGGTGGCGCCGTTGTCGGCGGAGCGAACGCAGTTTTCAATCCAGCGTACGCCTTCCAATCCGGCATCGATATCCGGATAGATCAGCGCGGCCAGCGTCTGCCGATCGCCGCGCTGACTGGCGCTGATCGCGATGGCGAACTTGAGGTAGATATTGGCCCAGGATTCGGCCAGCCCTTCGGTATGCAGCGCGCCGAGCCGCTCTTCGGCCAGCGCGCTGTCGTCCAGATAGGGCATGCCGTGGTGCAGCGTTTGGCTGGGCCGCCCCTGGATCTCATAGCGTAATTCGCCGGGCGTGGAATCGCTCCATTGCAGGCTGGCGCGTGAGCCCACCACGCGGATGCTTTGGCTGTCCATCGCGCCGGCGTTGATGGCAGAAGCCCACATGCGGCCGACGGCGCCGTTTTCGTAGTGCATGAGCACCATGGCGTTGTCTTCCAGCGGGGCGCGGGAAGGAATAAAGCTCTGGCGATCGCACAGCAGGGAGGCAATCTTCATATCGGGCATCACCAGCTGCGAGATGTAGAAGGTGTGGGTGGAGATGTCGCCCAGCACAAAAGAGGGGCCGGCGATTTTCGGATCGACGCGCCACTTTTGTGCCTCGAACGTGTCCGCGCTTTCGTTGGCATTGAAGCCGTGGGTGTACTGCAATTCGACCATGCGTATTTCGCCGATGTCGCCGTTCGCGATCATGGCGCGCATCTGCATCAGCAGCGGATGGCCGGAGAAGCCGTAGGTTACGCCGACGATAAGGCCTTTCTCCGCCGCCAGCGCCTTGATTTCTCTCGCCTCCGCCGTGGTGAAGAACAGCGGCTTTTCGCAGATGACATGCAGTCCGGCATTCAGCGCGGCGCGCGTGATTTCATAGTGGGTGCCGTTAGGGGTGGCGATGGTCACCACCTCAACGCCATCTTCGCGGTTAGCTTCTTGCTCCAGCAGCTGTTGATAGTTGTCATAGCAGCGTTCGGCGGGCACGCCGAGATTGACGCCAAACTCACGTCCGCGCGCCGCGTCGATATCAAAGGCGCCGGCAACCAGCCGATAGGCGGTGTTGTCGCGCAGTGCGCCGGAACGGTGTTTGTAGCCCACCTGGCTGAGGCGGCCGCCGCCGATCATCGCCCAACGCAGCGGGCGAGGGATGCTTCTTTCACCATTTAACATGCTGACTCCTAATACTGTGGTTTTGCACTCGGGTGCAAAGTGGGTTGAAAAAGAGAGTGGCAACGGCTTATTTCTGATTCATCTGTGCAAATTGCGGGTAGTTTTCTCGCGTCACGGTGGCGTAGGGTACCCAGTTATAGGGCTCGGTTTTGGCGTGATCCAACATCGCTCGGGTCACCTGCACCGCACCGATCGCCTGGGCTTTGGCATCCTGGAAAATGGTCACCGCCAGGTCGCCATTTTTGATAAATTGCAGGCCGTCGGGTGTGCCGTCGATACCGGCAACCAGCACGTCGCGCTTTTTGGCCTGTTTCAGCGCCATGATCGCGCCGATGGCCATCTCATCGTTGTTGGCGGCGATCGCATCGATCGCCGCGCCGTTCAGCAACCAGCCGGAAACCACGTCGACCGCTTCATTGCGTTGCCATTTGGCGGTCTGTTTCTCTACCACTTTCAGGTCTTTGTATTTGGCGATCACCGTTTCCACTGCACGGGTGCGTTCGCGAGTTTCTTCGTTGGAGAGGGCGCCCATCAGGATCGCCACATTGCCGCGGTAATTCATTTTTTTCGCCAGGGCCTCCATCTGCAGGCGGCCGCTGAGCGCCGAGTCGGAGCCGACGTAGGCCGTCGCGCCGCTGAGCGGCACTTCGGGTTTGCGGTTGACGAAGATAAGGGGGACCGCGGCGCGTTGGGCGGCCGCTATCATCGGCTGGACGCCTTGCGTATCGACTGGGTTGAGGATAATGGCGTCCACGCCCTGATTAATCAGATCGTCTACCTGCTGCACCTGCAGGGCGACATCGCCTTTGGCATCGACGAACTGGCCTTGCAGCTGTTGCGCAGCCAGTTCTCGCGCCATTTGGCTGCGCAGGATGGAGACGAAGTTGAGATCGAAGTTGGCCAGCGCCACGCCGACCTGGTAGGTCTTGGCCTGGGCGGTCACGACAAACAGCGAGCAGGCTAACATCAACAGCAGTCTGGTTTTTTTCATTACGGTATCCTGTTGAGAAGAGAGGTGTTATGTAAAAACAGTTCTTTTGCAACCGGGTGCAAAGCAGGAGACAAAACCGCGATGAGTCTCTGAATGCCACCGTGAATGTCGGCCATGAAGAAAATTTGGTCAACAGGGGAAAGGTGAAAACAGCGCGGACGATCACAAACTCTTTACCTTTTGCACCCGGTTGCATAACAAATTGCAATCGGGTGCAAAAACGGGACATAATCGCAGCAGGTATGCCGGCAGGCGCTTAGGGGATCTGAGCGAGCAGGGTATAGTGTGACTTCACCGAAGCAGAGATCGACGCAACCATGACGAAACACCACAAAGCCACCGCCAGCGATGTCGCCGAAAAGGCCGGCGTCTCTAAATGGACGGTATCGCGCGCCTTTACGCCCGGCGCGTCGATCTCAGACAGCGCGCGTGAAAGCGTACTGGCGGCGGCGGCCGAGCTGGGCTATCGACCCAATCTGCTGGCGCGCAGCCTGTCGCAAAAACGCACGCACATCATCGGCGTGGCCATCGACGAAATGAAGAACCCGCATTCGATGATGATGCTCGATATGGTCACCAAACAGCTGCAAACCCGCGGCTATATGGCGCTGCTGCTGAACATCACCGCGGGGGAAAACTACCGGGCGGTGATGGCGATGGCCGATCAGCTGCAGGTCGATGGCATTTTGTTCCTGGCGACGGTGTTAACCCAAGAGTGGGCGGCGATCGCGCAAGATCTGCATCAGATCCCGCTGGTGCAGGTGTGCCGCAATACGGAAAGTGAACACATTGATGTGGTGAACATCGACGGCTACCGCGCCGGCGAAGAGATCGCTGGGTTGCTGATAGAACAAGGGCATCGGCGCTTTGGCTACATGAAGGGGCCAGACACGCAAAGCAGCCATTTGCTGCGTATGGAAGGCTACCGCGACAAACTGATGGCCGCCGGTTTTCAGCTGGATCGGGTGCTCACCGCTGGCCACTACGATCGCCAGCGCGGTTTCCAACTGATGAGTGAATACCTGCAGGCAACGCCGGAAAGTGAGCGGGTTGAAGCGCTGTTCTGCGAGAACGACGTGCTGGCACTGGGGGCGCTCGAAGCGCTCAGGCAAGTAGCACCGTCGTCAGCCATGGCCGTGGTAGGTTTCGACGATATCGACGAAGCCGGCTCAGCCAATTGGGCGCTGACCAGCTACAGCCAACGCATTGACCGGTTAGTCGAGGAGGCCTTGAATCGCCTGATCGACAATCGCACCACGGCAGACGGCGCCTGGCGGCATGGAGAGTTGCGAGTTCGGCGGTCGCATTTGGCTGGGAAACCGGCGTAAGGATTTCTTTTTGTGTGACAATGTCACTATTGAGGCTTGATGAGAGCACATCGAGATGTAAAGAAGAAACTCTATAGAAGAGAAAGCGTTACATCCAGAGGGCCCATCGCCAGCGGTGGTAAGTACCGCTGGGAACGCCATGGTAAACAGGCAGACGATGAGCAGTTGCCACTGCGTGAAAGTATGCATGGGCAGATACAACATGGCATGGATTACACGCCGCTATTTCAATTTCTGCTCAGTAAAGTGGGCCAACCCTGGAATGAAGTACATAGCGAAGCGGTAAGTCGGTTGGATAAAGAAGCGCCTATTTTTTACCTGGTGGCGCTGCACCGTAAAAACTGGCAGAGCTATGTCCGCTGTGGTGAGTCGAGCTATTACAGCGGACTATGCATAGATGATCACGGGATACTGCAGAAAGTGAACCCGGCATTCACCGCAGAAGATGTGCCGGTGAGATGCCGCTGTTGTACCTATACGTTCAACGGGGAACTCGTACCCGTCACGGAAAAGAACTGGCAAAAACCCTATGAGAAGGAATCCTGGGAATAGTCAGGTTTCACGAGTGTCATTCTGGTGTAGATTGACTGCCGAAGTTTGCCAGATTTCACGTAGCGCGATCAAAAAAGGAGGGCATTTTGACCCATTTTGCACAGTGGCTTAGCCAAATTCAGGCGCTTGAGGTTGAACTGCACCAGCCAACAACGCGCTGCGATCCGAAACATGTCGCGGCATTGTTGCATGAAGACTTTGAAGAGATTGGTCGTTCAGGCCTACGTTATGACAAATGCCAAACCGTTGCGGCGCTGGAGATGGAAACGGATTATCCGCCGATTTTCGCCGAAGGGTTTAAGCTGGCGAAAATCAGTGAAGGCGCCGTGTTGCTGACGTATAAAAGTTTTCAGCGTGACGCGCAGGGCCGCGTCGTTCGTTGCACCGAACGCTCATCGGTTTGGCTCCTGACGGAAAAGGCGGGTTGGCAGATGCGCTTTCATCAAGGTACGCCGACTAAGGGCTAAACTGAGATGGGTTGACAGATGGGCTTAAAACATAAAAAAGGATGTCAGCCTGATAAGCCTTGAAGGTGAGGTGAGAAAGGACGGGCAGGATAACCCCGGTGCGTACCCAGTAATTACATTTAACATAATATACATTATGCGCACCTAGGTGGTGATATGTGGATTCTGCCGTCCAGGCCTGATCATGGGCTTTCTCCTGCGGTTAACCATATCAGCGCCAGCTGCTCATGCCGCTGAACAAATTCGTTTTTCAACCTGCCATAAGCCGCCGGGTTTTGCCGACTGTCTTCTGCTGCCTGACGTTTGATTGCCGCATATTGCTGAGCAACACCATGATGCTTGCGCAGATAATCTCTGAACACCAAATGTCGGATCGCCTGTTCACTTACTGCAGTAAATACATGATTGCCGTTTCCCTTGATGTAGTAACGCCTGCCGGCTATGCCGTTCTCGCCGCGCGGCGTAGCTCTCATATCATGCATCCTGTCATTCAAACCATCCAACGCCGCCAGGCTTTCAACTTCTAGCAAGGTATCAATCGCTGGTTTGGCCGGCAGCTCCGGCCTGCTGATGAATTGCCGTTAACATGCCGGCCGGTATGCGCTCTGCCATTTCCCGCTCCAGTAATGATGACCGGACATGATTTTCTATGGCGGCTACCTGCCGGTATTGGCCAGAAATCCTCTGCTTTTTTGATCGCGCTACGTGAAATCTGATAAAACGTGGCGGCTACGATACTGCAGATTTCATCCAAACGCGTCACTTAAACGGGCAGTATTTGCCTGTTAAATGCGCATTGGCGTGCGTTTGCATCGCTTTCTGCGTCCAACACGGCGTTGGCTATACTGAATGGGAACATTCTTTCACGCTCAAGGAGCCTCCCCATGTTTGATCATGTGAAATTTGGCGTCAGCGACTTTGCCCTCAGCAAAGCGTTTTTCCTCAATGCGCTGGCGCCACTGGGCGTAAAGATCGTTGCCGAAGGCGAACCCGACTATGGCGTTGAGCTGTGCCGCGATCGAGATAACGTGTCATTATGCCTGTTTCAGACCGATGAAAAACCGGCGCATCTGCACCTGGCATTTGCCGCAAGCAGCCGTGAACAGGTCGATGCGTTCTATCACGCCGCGTTAAACGCCGGCGGCAAAGACAATGGCGCGCCCGGCTTGCGGCCCAATTACCATGCCCATTACTATGCGGCATTTGTGATCGCCCCGGATGGCCACAATATCGAGGCGGTTTGCCATCACCCGATGGATTAGTAATTTTCCCTGTTAAAACAGTCTATTAATTAAGAATTGATACAATCTATTTAACATAACGTAATTGTGACGCGGTCACATATAGTTACCCTGTCACGTCAATCCACTCCGCTCCGGTGATGCTGGCCAGACGTTGCGGCGCAATTCTCACGCCTGAGTTATCGCTGCCGCCTGCCGGAAGCACTTCACCGTAACTGCACAGGCTGCGGTCGCAGTAAATTCTCACCGTTTCCGGTGCGGCAAAGGGGCAAACGCCGCCGGGCGGATAGCCGGTTAATGCTTCAACCTCTTCCGCCGGCAGCATACGCGCCTTCACGCCGAAGAATTGCTTGTACTTCTTGTTGTCGATTCTGGCGGTTCCCGCCATCACCAGCAGCACCACGCCATCGTTCACGCGAAACGACAGCGTCTTGGCGATCTGCCCGCTCTCCACGCCAAAGGCTTCCGCCGCCAGCGCTACCGTCGCGGTGTTCTTTGCCAGCACCGTCACCGTCGTCTCCGGTGCGTGCTCGGCCAGAAATCGCTGAACGCGCTCTATACTCATGCCCTTCCTCCTGATATTGCTAAGCCATTGATAATGCCGCAGTGATGGTTTCGGTTTTAACATCGCATGCTAAAAATGAGAATCAAAATTGTTCAAATCGCTGGATCTGAACAAAGCTTTAAGGGGCCAATGGCCTTTTTACCCATCATTTTTCATGGAGATGCCTGCATGACCACGCAAACGACAGCAAGGCCCTCAGCGGCCGCAGTGGCCGTCTATGAATGGCTCAACCCGATACCTTATGGATTTTTCACCGCGGCGCTAATTTTCGACATCATTTATGCCTGCACTGCCAATATTCAGTGGGTTAATGGCGCCAGTTGGCTAATCGCCATCGGCCTGATTTTTGCCATCATTCCTCGCCTGATTAACCTGGTGCAAGTATGGTTCGGCAGCGGCCGGCTGCTGGGTTCGTCGGTCAAACTCCATTTCTGGCTGAACCTGTTGGCCATCGTTCTCGCCATTATCAACGCTTTCGTGCATAGCCGGGATGCGTATGCCGTGGTGCCCCAAGGCCTGGTGCTGTCTGCGATCGTGGTCGCGCTGCTCAGCCTGGCGAATATTCTGCTGGCCCTTGGCGCCCGCGCAAAATAAGGAGGTTTTCATGAAGCTCTCATCTCTGGCGCTCACCCTTTCCGCCGTATTGGCCTTGGCCGGCTGCGATAACAGCGCCGTCATTTCGCCAGAGCAACAAATGGGCCCGGACCCGACGTTGCCGGCGGCGCAAGACTTTCTGATGCCGCCGATGCAGGTGCCTAAGGGCGTTGGCTGGCAACAAGATCAGACGCCGAAAGTGGCGGAAGGCTTGAAAATCGATAAGGTGGCGGACGATTTGCTTCATCCGCGTCAGTTGCTCGCGCTGCCCAATGGCGATGTGTTGGTCGTGGAGGCCAACGGGCCGGGCACGGAAGCGGTGAGCACGCCCAAGCAGCTGATCGCCGGCCTGGTGAAAGGCCAGTCCGGTAAAGGCGGTAAAGGGGGCAATCGTATCACCCTTCTGCGCCCGACCGCCGGCGGCAACTGGGAAAAGCATGTCTTCCTCGAGGGGCTCGATTCCCCGTTCGGCGTCCAGCTGATTGGCAATACGCTGTACGTGGCCAACACCGGCAATATCATGCAGTACGCCTATCAACCGGGCGAAACGCGCATCAGCGATCCGGGTAAAGAGCTGGCCGATCTGCCGAACACTATCAATCACCACTGGACCAAAGCTCTGCTGGCCAGCCCGGACGGCAAAAAGCTGTATGTTGGCGTCGGCTCCAACAGCAACATCACCGAAAATGGCCTGGCCGTAGAGTACCGGCGCGCCGCGGTACTGGAAGTGGACACCGCCTCCGGCGCCAGCCGCATCTTCGCCAGCGGGCTGCGCAACCCGACCGGGCTACAGTGGGAACCGCACAGCGGCAAGCTGTGGGCCATCGTCAACGAGCGTGACGAGATCGGCGCCGATCTGGTGCCGGACTACCTGACCTCGGTGCAGGACGGCGGCTTCTACGGCTGGCCTTACAGCTATTTCGGCCAGCACGTCGATCGTCGGGTGCAGCCGGCGCGGCCGGATCTGGTGGCGAAAGCCATCAAACCGGACTACGCCCTCAGCTCGCACGTCGCACCGCTGGGGCTGCTGTTCTACACCGCGAGCGCTCTGCCGGCCGAGTATCGCGGCGGCGCCTTTGTCAGCGAGCACGGCAGCTGGGATCGCTCGCCGCTGAACGGCTACCGAGTCAGCTACGAGGCGTTTGAACAAGGCAAGCCGGTCGGCAAGCTCAAAGCCGTGGTGACAGGTTTTGTCTCCGATGATGAGAAGGAACTCTATGGCGCCCCTGTGGGCCTGGCGATCGACAAGACCGGCGCTTTGCTGGTTGCGGATGACGTCGGCAACACCGTCTGGCGCGTCAGCGCGAAGTAAGGTTACGGGCGGGTTCCGGTGAACTCGCCCGTGACATTGTCACTCATCCCTCTGCGCCAGCCAGATTGTCATAAAGCGGAATAATCGTGCTCGCCAGTTTTTCCGTCATTAATATTGTCCCCGTCATGTCATTGGCGCAAAAAAATAGCCTTTGGTCAGAATTAAAGCGCTTATCCGATAATATATTCATCAACAGAGCGTTGACCAGAAATAAAAGGTTTTAACATTTCGACATAAACCAGTACAATTCCCTACCCTGTGTTAACCCTTTTTTTAGGTTGATTGTGTCGTTAATTCAGCCCTCTGCATCGCGAAATCGGGCCGCCGCCTGGTTAGGGATGTTTGCCATTCTGATGCTGTTCATTGCGCCGGTGGTCTCGCGATCTCTGGAGCATGTACGCGCCGGAAGTGCTGGAACGACCGCCATGGCGGATTGCGGCATGGATATGCCGATGCATCACGGGATGCACTCGCCGCCGTCTGAACCTGAAAAAGCCTCGCAGGCGCTGATGCAGCACGGCGGCGGCCACCACAACATGGCGATGATGATGGACGACAGCGCCTGCGGCTACTGCGTGCTGTTGCTGCACGCGCCGCTGCTGGACGTGAGCCACGCCCCGCTGTTCTGGTCCCAGTCGCTGGCTTCACGCCCGCCGCCGATCCATTACCTCGTTCCCCTGTTTGCCCACGTCGTTCACACCGAATTACAGCCGCGCGCGCCCCCCGTCTCTTTCCTCTGATTTAACCGCAAACCCATTGCCGTTCTCTGTATTGCCGTTGATTGCTTCAACCCGGCGGAATTAACTCGCCCAACGGTTAATCATCGAGACGACATTATTAGTCCGGTTATTTCCACGTCGATGGAATTAACCTCCCGTATTTACCGATGGTGATTTTCGCCAGGCCGCCCTACGCCTGAATAATCCCTCGGCCAAGAACGGAATAGAGTTAGCTTAAGGAAAGATGATGTTTAAACCGACTTATAAAAAGAACGCCGTCACCCGCGCCATTACCACCGCCATGCCGTTGTTCCTGCTGGCTGGCCACGCGGCGCAGGCGCATCAACCCCCTACCGGCGCCCAGGTTAATGATGGCGACGTGATCACCGTTACCGCACCGCTCTACTCTCCGCTGACCATCGTGACGTCACCGAAAACTCCGCGCCAGCCGGTGCCGGCCAGCGATGGCTCGGACTACTTGAAAACCATTCCCGGCTTTTCTCAGATCCGCAACGGCGGCACCAACGGCGATCCGGTGTTCCGCGGCATGTTCGGTTCGCGGTTGAAGATCCTCACCGACGGTTCGGAAATGCTGGGCGCCTGCCCATCGAGAATGGATGCGCCCACCTCTTACATCTCGCCGGAAAGCTTCGATCTGCTGACCATCACCAAAGGGCCGCAGACGGTGCTGTGGGGGCCGGGTTCGTCGGCGGGCACCGTGCGTTTCGAACGTGAACGTCCGCGCTTCGACGAGCCGGGTATCAAGGGCAACGCCAGCGTGCTGACCGGCTCCAATGGCCGCTGGGACGAGAATATCGACGCCAGCCTCGGCGCCGAGCAAGGTTACTTGCGGGTGATGGCCAACAAATCCCGCTCCAACGATTATCAGGACGGCACCAATACACGCGTGCCGTCGCGCTGGGACAAGTGGAACGGCGATCTGGCGCTCGGCTGGACGCCGGACAACGATACGCTGCTGGAAGTGACCATGGGCCGCGGCAACGGCGAAGCGCGCTATGCCGGCCGCAGCATGGACGGTTCGCAGTTCAAGCGCGAAAGCCTGGGCATGCGGGTGGAAAAATCCAACATCGGCGAGGTGCTGGATAAGCTGGAAGCGCAGGTCTACTACAACTACGCCAACCACGTGATGGACAACGTCACCCTGCGCTCGCCGGGCAGCGGTGGCATGGGGGGGCACGGCGGCCATGGCGGTATGAGCATGGGCGGTCACGGCGGGCACATGATGTCTTCCGGCATGACGATGCAGCTCGATCGCCGCACCGTCGGCGGCCGCGTGATGGGCACCTGGCAGTGGCAGGACGTGAAGCTTGAAAGCGGCCTGGACACGCAGACCAACACCCACCGCAGCATGAGCCGCGGCAGTTGGGAAAAAGACGCCCAGTTCAACAGCTACGGCGCCTTCAGTGAGCTGACCTGGTCCACCAGCGAGCAGGATAAACTGATCGGCGGCGCGCGTCTTGACCGCACCCTGGTGGAGAATTTCCGCAGCGGTAGCGATGGGGAGCGTTCAGACACCCTGCCTAGCGGCTTTATGCGTCTTGAGCATACGCTGGCCGACCTGCCGCTGATGTTGTATGCCGGCGTCGGTTATACCGAGCGCTTCCCGGATTACTGGGAGTTATTCTCGCCGAAGCTCGGCCCGAACGGCAGCAAAGATCCGTTCTCCAGCGTCAAGAGCGAGAAAACCACGCAGCTCGACATCGGCGCACAATACAACGGCAAGCGCTTCAACGGCTGGGTCTCCGCTTATGTGGGCCGCGTCGATGATTTCATCCTGTTCAAATACGATCCGCACAATGCGCGTCTCAGCCAGGCCGATAACGTCAACGCCGACATCATGGGCGGCGAAATGGGCATGGGTTACCAACTGAGCGAGCACTGGAAAACCGACGCCAGCCTGGCCTACTCCTGGGGTAAAAACACCAGCGACGGCCGCCCGCTGCCGCAGATCCCGCCGTTGGAGGCACGTCTGGGGCTCACCTATGAGTACGGCGACTGGAGCGGCACCGGGCTGTGGCGTTTGGTCAGCAGCCAAAACCGCGTGGCGATCAACGAAGGCAACGTGGTGGGCAAAGACTTTGCCGAAAGCGCCGGCTTCGGCGTGCTCTCCGCCAACGCCGCTTACAAGGTGAATAAAAACGTCAAGCTGAGCGCCGGTCTGGATAATATCCTGAACAAGACCTACAGCGAGCACCTTAACCTGGCGGGCAACAGCGCCTTCGGCTATTCGGCCAACAGCGCGGTGAATGAACCGGGCCGCACCCTGTGGGCCAAGGTTAACGTCACCTTCTAAGCCATCCACCGGGCGATGGGCAACCGTCGCCCGGTCATGCGATATGCGATCCGGTTCTTAGGATATGAGTTTTAAGTTTTTCCCATTCGGTTTAGCGGCGATTACTATCACCCTCAACGTAATCAACGATCCGGAGGGAATATGCAAAAGCTCACTCGTTTTCTGGCCCTGCTCGGCGAGCTGATGATCGAAAAAGCCGACGATGTCGCGCCACAGGCTACTCAGCCAGACGATCGCGACGACGCGTTGCCACCGCGCCTCGAACGCGGCGTTCCGCTGGCCGACCGCTTCCTGTTCATGTAATTTCCCGCGCTGTTTAACCCGCTTACACTGACCGCACGATATGTTCGCGCAGCCACCGGTGAGCGGGATCTCGATGCGATCGTTCGTGCCACAGCATGGTCATTTCAAACCCCGGCACCGCCAGCGGCGGCTCGAGTTGTTGCAATAAAGGCTGGTTGCGCACCAGCCGCTCCGGCAGCATCGCCACCAAATCGGACTGCGCCAGCACCGAGATCACGAAGAGAAAATGCGGCACAGAAAGCACCACGCGCCGCGTCAGCCCCACGTCCGCCAGCGCTTGGTCGGTGATGCCGTAGAAACCGGCGCCGTCCGGCGAAACCATCACCTGCTCCAATTCGCAAAATTGCGCCAGCGTCAGGTTTTCATGCAGCTTGGGATGGCCGACTCTGCCCACCAGCACATAGCGTTCACTGAACAGCGTGCGCTGACGCAAACCGGGCGGCGACCCCTCGCGGGTGTGAAACGCCAGATCGATCTCCCCCTGTTCCGCCAGTTTGGCGATGCGTGACGGCGCGGTTTCCAGCACCGCCAGCCGGGTGCCGGGCGCCGCCGTGCGCAAACCGTTCAGCGCCGGCAGGACGATGGTGGATTCGCCGTAGTCGAAGGCGGCCACACGCCAGGTATCGGTCGCCACGGCGGGATCGAACGGCGTCGCCGGCGTTACCGCCAACTCAAGCGCCGCCAGCGCCTGGCGCAGCGGTTCCCGCAACTGCTCCGCTCTGGCGGTCGGACGCATGCCGCGCGGGCCGGGCAACAGCAGCGGATCGTCAAAGATCGCCCGCAGTTTGGCGAGATGCACGCTGACCGCCGGCTGAGAGAAATTGAGCCGCTGCGCCGCGCGCGTCACGTTGTGCTCCGCCAGCAGCGCGTCGAGCGTCACCAGCAGATTGAGATCCAGCCGCCTTAAATTATTCATGGTTATACCTGGGATAACGGTAATTCATTTCTAATATACCTTGTGACGCCCTAACCTGCAGCTCTCACACCAAGGAGAGTTGCTATGAATGTGCTGATTGTTTACGCCCACCCGGAGCCGCAGTCGCTGACCGGCTCACTGAAAAACTTCGCCGTTGAGCGCCTGACGCAGGCCGGTCATCAGGTACAGGTGTCCGATCTTTACGCCATGAAGTGGAAAGCGGCACTTGACGCCAACGACAGCCTGGAAGGTGCATCAGGGCCCCGTTTCGATCCTTCGTTGGATTCCCAGCGCGCGTTTGCCAACGGCGTGCAGAGCGCCGATATCGAACGGGAGCAGCAAAAATTGCGCTGGGCGGACGCGGTGCTGCTACAGTTTCCGCTGTGGTGGTTCTCGATGCCGGCGATTCTGAAAGGCTGGTTCGAGCGTGTCTATGCCTATGGTTTTGCCTATGGCGTCGGTGAGCATTCCGATACGCATTGGGGCGACCGTTACGGCGAGGGTATGTTGGCGGGCAAACGGGCGATGCTGATCGTCAGCGCCGGCGGGTGGGAATCCCATTACGCCCCGCGCGGTGTCAACGGGCCGATCGACGATATCCTGTTTCCGATCCAGCACGGCATACTGCATTACCCGGGATTCGAGGTGTTACCGCCGTTTGTCACCTATCGTGCCGGAAAGACCGACGAGACGCGCTTCGCCGCCCTGTGTGAACAGCTCGGACAGCGGCTCGACAATCTGTGGCACACTGAGCCGATTCCGTTTCGGCGGCAGAACGCCGGTGACTACCTGATCCCGCAGCTGACGCTGAAAGCACATCTCGCGCCGGGGCAAGACGGTTTTAGCATTCACCTGAAATAGCGCGAACCGCTCCTCTTATCGCGGCGCTGACGCAGCGCCGCCCCCGAGGAGGAGTTTGGCGCCCAATCCCATCATGACCAAGCCCGTAAATCTCTGCTGCCACACCAACAACCGAGGATTGCGGGCGAGCCATTGCCCCACGGTGCCGGAGGCCATAGCGACAGAGCCCAGCGAAAGGATCCCGGCCAGCTTCTGAATGGAACCTAAAACGAGCAATTGCAACCAAACCGGCCCGGTTTCAGGGTTAACAAACTGCGGGAGGAAAGCAAACATGAACAGCAGCGACTTAGGGTTGGTCAGGCTGTTAATTGCCCCTTCTTTCACCGCCTGCCACCCGGTCATCATCCGGGGTTTCAGCACGGCATCGGAACGCTGCCGGCTTACCTTCAGCATTTTTATCCCCAGCCAGACCAGATAGGCGGCCCCAACCCAACGCAATACGTCCAACGCCAGCGGATAACTATGCAGCAGCGTGGCGAGGCCGAGCACCAGCATGGAAACCTGCACCATACCGGCGACAAAAACCATGCCGAAAACATTGAGCAGCGCGATGCGACGGCCTTGGCCGATACCCCGGGCCAGCGTGAGCATCATGTCCGGTCCGGGAGAGAGTTCCAGAAGGGTGAGTGCAACAAGAAAAGCAATAAACGTTTCGGCTGAAGGCATGGGGTTATCACCGGCGAGTCAAAGGATACGGCAATCATATTCCTCCCCGGACATTCGCAACAGCACTATCAGACGCATCCGGGGAGTGTCGTTAACTCAGGGCGGCGAGAAATGCCTGATAGCCTTGCGCGCTGCTATCCAATTCGTGGGATTGCAGCGGTTCCACCGTCCCGTCCGAAGCGGCTTCCTTGCCGTAAAAGGCAAAGAACGAGGCATAATCAGCCCGCACGTAATCGGCGGTCACTTCAAACGGCCGGAAGATCTCCTCCAGCGAGTAGCGATAACGCCCTTCACGCGCGTAATCTTCTGCGCGCACGCCCGCCGTGACCGCCAGCGCCAGTTTCTTGTTCTGCATCTTATAGCCGCTGCGGGAACCGTAGGCCCAGCCGTAGGTGAGCACGTCGTCCAGCCATTTTTTCAGCAGCGGCGGGCTGCTGAACCAGTAAATCGGGAACTGCAGCACGATGTTGTCATGCGCTTCAATCAACTGCTGTTCTTTGGCGACGTCGATCTGCCAGTCCGGATAGGCCTGATGCAATTCGTGCACGGTATACCGCTCCGGATAGCGACGCAGTTCCTCCAGCCAACGTTTGTTAACCACCGAGTTCGCCATATCGGGATGGGCCACGATCACCAAGGTTTTCATACTGATTTCTCCAGTCAGGTGTTTCGGCGCATCTTAGGGTATGCTGACAGAATGTAAAATACGCACACTCACGATACATACTTACCTTGGAGAAAGTATAAAATGACCGCCGAATCTCACTGCAGCCCAACGGGCATCAGTCTCGAAGACACCGGCTATGGCTACACCCTGTCGGTGATCAACGGCAAATATAAAATGATAATTCTCTACTGGCTGGCGCTGTATAAGCCGGTATTGCGGTTCAACGAACTGCAGCGCTGCATCGGCACCATTTCGTATAAAACGCTCAGTTCGACGCTGAAAGAGCTGGAAAAAGATCGGCTAGTGGTGAGAAAGGAGTATCCGCAGATCCCGCCCAAGGTGGAGTACAGCCTGTCCGAGCGCGGGCGTTCGCTGATCCCGGTGATCGACATGATGTGCGACTGGGGAGAGCGGCACCGGCCGGAACAGCCGGCGCCGTGAGGGGTTAGTTGTCCGCCGCCGCTGAGGTTGCCGGAGCGGGATCGTCGTGCTCAACCAACGCGTCCGCCGGCCGGCACTGGCGCAGCGTACGTACGCTGAAAGCCACCAGCACGCCGAGCACGGCGGCGAATGCACCAAACGACAGCACGCTCATCAACGGGGTGAACACCCTGCCCAGTACGCCGAGCCCCAGCGCACCGATCGAGTCGCCGGTCACGTCCTGCGCGGTGCCCAGGCTGTTCACCCGCCCAAGCAAATGATCCGGCGTGTTGCTCTGGATCAGCATGAACTGCAGAAGTGAGGCGATAGCGTTGGCGTAGCCGTAGCACACCAGCGCCAGCAGCGCCGGCGCCAGGTGGCTGAACAGCCCCAGTGACGCGATGGCGGTGAACGCGACGATAGCGGCGACCAGGATCAGCACGCCAGGGCGAGCGTATCGCCCCACCCAGCCGCTGGTCAGCGCGCCCAGCATCGCACCGAGCGGCACCGCGGAGTACATCAGGCCGATAGAGGACGCGCCAACGTGGTAAGCGTCCTGCGCCAGCGCCGGGAACAGCACCCTGACGGCGCCGACGATGCTCATCAGCATCCCCAGCAGCACCACCGAGCCGACCACCTTATTGCGCCAGACAAACTGGAAGCCGCTGGCGAGCGCACGCAGCGGGTGTTCCGGCTCCTGCTGCTGCGGCAGCAGCGTCGGCAAGCGCACCAGCGGGACCAGGGTGCCCAGCGTCCCTGCCGCCGCGACGGCGAAGGCGAGACCGACACCCCCGAACACGATGATAATCCCGCCCAGCGCCGGTGCGAGGATCGCGCCGATGCGCACCGTCACCATGCTCAAGGCCCCCGCCGCCGCCAGGTTTTCGCGCCCGACCAGCAGCGGGATCACGGCCATCAGCGCCGTCATACCCAGCGCGCCGAAGAAGCCGTCCCAGGCCGCCAGCAGGTAGAGCGCCCACAACGACGGTGCCGGTGCGAAGGCGTTCAGGCTCAGGGCGACAAAACCCAGCCCGCAGGTGCCGCGCGCAAACAGGATAAGCTTGCGGCGATCGTAGCGATCGGCAAGCACCCCGCCCAGCATCAGGCCGATAAACATACCTACGCCGTCCAGCGCCACCGCCACGCCCACCTGCAACGTGGATCCGGTCATCGCCTGGATCTGAATCGGCACCCCCACCGCCAACATGCCGAGGGAAAACACCGACAGCATGCGGGCGCAGAAAATCGCGCGAAAATGCGCATTGCTTCTCAGCAAACTGAAATCAAGAAAAAAAGAAGGTCTGGCCATAGTGTCCTGCATGTCATGTTTTAGTGCGGGCCGGGACGCACGCCCCCCGGCCCGGTTGCGTTATACCAACCCGTATTGCCGCGTCAGCAGCGAATGCAACAGCGGCCCAAGCGTCTCCAGCGAGGCCGGCGACAGAATGTCCGCGTGTTCGCAGCGCTGATGATGGCAGATCAATCCATCCAGATACGGCGCCCACACGGCGTCGATATCCATCTCCGGCGGTAGCGTCTGGTCGGCGACAAACAGCGTTGCCGTGCCGTGGAAGCGCCGGCTGCGCGCCTGAGACAGAATGCGCACCGCATCGCGGTAGTTGGCGACGATGCTGTCGAACATCGCCGCCTTCTCCGCCATCAGCGCCGGATCGCCATGATCTTCCGCCATAAACTCGGCCTGCTCCTGCGCCACCTCTTTCTGCGCGTCCTCCTCGCTGGGGCCGGTCCAATCCTGGCCTTCCGGCGGATAGGTATCCAGCATGCCGAGGAACGCCACCTCTTCACCCTGCTGCTGCAGGCACGCGGCCATCGAGTGTGCCAGCGTGCCGCCGAGCGAATAGCCCAGCAGGTAATAAGGTCCCTGCGGCTGCAGGCGGCGCAGATTGGCCAGATGACGATCGACCATCTGCTCAATGTCCTCGCAGGTGGCGATAGCGCCATCCGGCCTTGGCGACTGTAGGCCGATGATCGGGTAGTTCCCCGGCAGATAACGGCTCAGCCCTGAGTACTGCCAGGCGAAACCGGAAGCCGGATGCAGGCAGAACAGCGCGGGGCCTTGACCCGCCCGCAGCTGCAGGCACTCGCCGACGCCACGGCTCTCGGCCGAGTTGGCGGCCTGCGCGTCATCGAGCAGGTGCGCCATCTTCTCTAGGCTACGGGCAAACATGATCTGCCCGACGCTCAGTGGCCGAGGGACGCGCCGACGCAGCTCCGCCGCCAGACGCATCGCCAGCAGCGAATGGCCGCCCAGCGCGAAGAAGTCGTCGTCGGCATACACCGTCTCACGCCCCAGCAGTTCCCCGAACAGCGCTGCCAGCAGGCGCTCGCTGTCGCTCTCCGGCGTGCGGCCGCTCTGGTGGCTCAGCTGCGGCCGTGGCAATGCCTTGCGATCCAGTTTGCCGCTGGCACTGAGCGGGAAGCTGTCGGTCATGACATAGCTGACCGGCATCATGTGCGCCGGCAAACGTTGCTCCAGCGCCTGATGCAGCGCGCCGGTATCCAGCGTCACGCCCGGTTGGGCGATCAGCCAGGCAACCAGCTGGCGCATATCGGCCCCGCCCAGCCCCGTCGCGCCCTCGCCCAGTTCGATGGCGTGCACCGCCGCTTGCGCTACCCCCGGCTGTGCCAGCAGCGCCTGCTCGATTTCGCCCAGCTCGATACGCTGGCCACGGATCTTCAGCTGATCGTCGCTGCGCCCCAAATACTCGACGCTGCCGTCTTCCAGCCAGCGGGCGATATCGCCGGTGCGATACATGCGCGCGCCGTTGCCGGCGGGATCGGCGACAAACCGCTGCGCCGTCAATCCCGGCCGATGCAGATAGCCGTCGGCCAGCTGAATGCCGCGCAGGTAGAGATCGCCGGCGCAGCCGACGGGTACCGGCCGCAGCATGGCATCGAGAATGCTCAGTTGGGTGTTCCAGACCGGTTTGCCGATCGGCACGCCGGCGCCGTTCACCGCCGCCAATGCCGCGCCGGACGCCGGTTGATAGGTGACATCGACCGCCGCCTCCGTCGGGCCATACAGGTTGTGCAGCGGTGCGGTAACCAACGCCTGATAGCGGGAGGCCAGTTCACACGACAGCGCTTCGCCGCTGCAGAACACGCGTTTCAGGCTGGCGGCGGCGCGCTGTGGCGCCCGCTCGTTCAAGGCCTCCACCCAGATAGCCAACATGGATGGAACGAAATGCAGCGTGGTCACGCCATAGTCGTCAATCAACGTCGTCAGCGCCTGCGGATCGCGGTGCGCCTCCGGCGGCGCCATCACCAGACGCGCGCCGACCATCAGCGGCCAGAAGAACTCCCAGACGGAAACGTCGAAGCTGCACGGCGTTTTCTGCAAGACCACGTCCTGCGCATCGAGCGCATACTCGTGCTGCATCCAGAACAGGCGGTTGACGATCGCCCGGTGGTTCACCACCACGCCTTTCGGTCGCCCGGTAGAGCCGGAGGTATACAGCACGTAGGCGGGATAATCGCCGTTCCCCGCCGGTGGGCGCGGCGCTGGTTCGCGCCCGCTGTCGTCCAGCACATCGAACCGCAGCGTCGGCGCCAGTGCGGCAAAGCGGGCGTCCAACGCACTTTCGGTGATAATCAACCGTGGTTTGGCGTCCTCCACCATGTAGGCCAACCGCTCGTCCGGGTAGCCGGTGTCCAGCGGCAACCAGGCGGCGCCGGTCTGCACAATCGCCGTCAGCGCCAGGCTGAGGCGCACGGAGCGTGGTAACGCCACCGCGACAATATCGCCCGGCTGAATGCCGGCCGCCGTCAGCCGCTCGGCCAACAGCGCGGCCTGGCGCTGCATGTCACGGTAGCTGAGGCTGTGCCCGGCATCCTGCAGCGCGATGCGTTCCGGCGTGCGCCGCGCTTGATCGGCGATCGCCTGATGCAAGGTGGTGTCCGCCACCGCCTGTCCAGTGCGGTTGACCGCCGCGATCAGCGCCTGTTCCTGCGGGGTTTGCAACTGCCAGCGCGGCAGCGGCAGATCCGGCTGGGCGATCCACTGTTGCAGCAGCGCCATCAGCCGCGCGGCGAAGCGCTCAGGCTGCGGCACCGAGGCGCGGTACTCCATCAACAGGCGCAGACGTTCGCCCGGCAGCACCAACAGCGTCAGCGGATAGTGGGTATAGCCTTTGTTGCGGATGGCGTCGCAGCGCAGCGACCCTTCGCCGCCCAGCAGAGCGTCGTTGTCCGGGTAGTTCTCTACCACCAACAGCGTATCGAACAGCGTGCCCGCCCCGGCCAGGTGCTGGATCTCCCCCAACCCCAAATCGTCGTGCTCCAGCAGTTCAATCTGCCGGTGCTGCAGTTCGGTCAGCTGTTCCGTCAACGAACGGTCATGCTGCAGACGAACCCGCACCGGCAGCGTGTTGCTGAATAGGCCAACGTGTTCCTCGACCCCTTCTATCTGGCCAAAGCGGCCGGAAACCGGCGAGCCGAACACCACGTCCTGATGGCCGCAATAGCTGGCCAGCTGCAGCGCCCAAATGCCCTGCATCACGGTATTGAGCGTCAACCCGCGTTCGCGGCACAGGGTCAGCAAGCGTCTTTCCTCGGCCGGCGGCAGCGTCATTTCCAGCTCATGCACGCGATCGTCCTGCACTTCACCGAACAGCAACGTTGGGCGCACATCCTGCAGCGTATCACGCCAGATGCGGCGCGAAGCTTCAGCATCCCGCGCGGTCAGGCGGCGCACGATATCGGCGTAGTTCGAACGCAGCGTCGGCAGCGCCTGCTCGCCTTCACGCAAGGCCAGCATCAGATCGTTGAGCACTACCGGCGTCGACCAGCCGTCGACGATCAAGTGATGGGCATTGAGGAACAGCGTGTGGCGTTCGCTATCGCCGTGTTTGACCCACAGCGCATGCAACATTGCGCCCGGCTGGTTGAACAGATCGCGCTGCAGCTCTTTCTGCTCCAGCTCATTCAGCGCCTGCATTTCTTGCTCGTCGGACAGCGGCAGCAGCCTGTGGCTGTCCAGCGGCCAATGGCTTTCCTGCGGTATCAGCTGCAGCGGTTCGCCCTCGCTGTTGAATCGGGCGGCCAGCTGCGGATGGCGGCGGATCACCGCATCCAGCGCCTGCTGAAGGCGATGTACGTCCAATTCTCCGCAGAGGCTCAGGCGCGTCAGCGAGTTATAGCTGCCGCCCTGCTGCGCCGTCTGTGCATGGAACAGCAGGCCGTGTTGCAACGGCAACAGCGGCAGCGCCGCGGCTAACGGCCCGCACTCCCGCTCCCAGGCGCGCACCGCCTCATCGTCGGCGCCCGGCTGGGCGATCTCGGCCGCCACCAACGTTGCCGCCGCGCGATCGGGATGCCGTTCGGCAAATTCGCACAGTGCACGCACCGCTTGCTCGATGTCGCTGTGCAGCTGCGTAATGTCGCTCTCGCTGAAAATCCCCTCCAGCCAGCTCCAGTTGATCGCCAGGCAGGCGCCGTCGCGCCGCTCTTCGACAAAGATATTCACCTCCAGGCCATACGACAGCGCCTGCTGCGCATCCTGCGCCACGGCGAAGGCGTCGCGGAAGCGGGTTTGGCTGCGTTGCGGCGCCCAGTTCCCCTCGTCCTGGCTGAAGCGCCCGAGGTAGTTGAATAAAATCTCCGGCGCATTGCGCTGCGCCAGCGCCGCCAGTTCGTCACGCCGCGGATGCAGATAACGCAGCTGGCCGTAACCGATGCCGCGATCGGCTACCGCACGCGTCGCCCGTTTCACCGCGCGCACGGCCTCATTGTGCTCAGCGTCATGCAGTTCGATGCGCAGCGGATACTCCGCCGTCAGCCAGCCGACGGTGCGGGCCAGATCGAGGCCGTCGTCCAGTTCGGCGCGGCCGTGCGACTCCAGAGAGAAACGCAGCGAAGCGGCCTGGAAACGCTGGCGACAGGCCTGAGCCAGCGCGCACAGCATGATCTCTTCAACCTGGGCGCGATAGTTCTGCGGCAAGGTGCCGAGCAACGCGGCGGTCAGCCGGCTGTCGATCAGCGTGCGCCGTTCGCTCACCGAGGCGAGGCGATCGGTCTGCGGATCCAGCGCGCGCCGGCCCAAACGCGGCACGTCGTCCGCCAGCATCTGCCGCCAGAACGGCAGCTCGGCTTCGCGGCGTTCGACGTCGGCTCGTAGGCGTGCAGACCACTCATAGAGCGAGGTTTCTTCCGGCGGCAGCATGATCGGCTGCCCCTGCATGGCGCTGTCGGCCACTTGCCGCAGTTCGTCGAGCAAGATGCGCCAGGAAACGCCGTCGACCACCAGATGGTGGATCGCCAGCACCAGCCCCAGGCTCTGCTCGTCGCGCTGCAGCAGGATGGCTTGCATCATGGCGCCGGCCGCCGGATCGAGATGGTCAAGCGCGGCATCAAACGCCTGTTCTGCCGCTGATTCCAGCTCACCGGACACGGTATTAACCTGCATCAGCTCACCGGCGGCGGCGGTTTCAACCACCAACTGACCGTCGCGGATCCGCGCGCCCAGCGCCGGGTGTGCCGTGTGCAGCTGTTCCAACGCATAACGCAGCTGTTGCGGCTGCAGCTCGGCAGGTACACGCAGGAAAACGCCGTGCGCGAAGCGGCGATGCATATCGCCCGTCTCGGCAAACCAGTGCAGGATCGGCAGCCCGTCGATCGGGCCTTGCTGTACGCTGCGTGCAGCCTGAGAGTCTACGGCCAGCGGCTGCATCGCCTGCGCCATGCGCGCGGGGGTGTGCAGCGCGAAGATCTCGCGCGGCCGCAACAGATACCCTTTGCGCCGCAGGGCGGTACCCAGCCCCATCGCCGAGATGCTGTCGCCGCCGAGCGCGAAGAAATCGTCGTCGGCGCCGACGCGATCCATCCCCAGCAGCTGCGCCATGGCGCCGCAAATCAGCCTTTCCTGCTCGGTGGCCGGCTCGCGAATGCTTTGCGCCAGCGTCTCCTGCGGTTTTGGCAGCGCCTGGCGGTCAATCTTGCCATTCACGTTAAGCGGCAGCTCCGGCATCACCACCAGGATCGCCGGCACCATATAATCCGGCAGACGCTGCGCCAATTGCCCCAGCAGCTCGCTTTGCAACGTTGGCGAAGCGCGACGCGCGTCATCCTGCACCGAGCAGTAACCGATCAAACGATAGGTGGCGCCGATCGGCTCGGCGATCACCACCGCCCGCCCCACGTCCGGCAAGGCGGCCAAGGCGCTTTCCACCTCACCCAGCTCGACGCGGAAGCCGCGCACCTTGATTTGGTGATCGGTCCGGCCAATGAATACCAGCTGACCCTCCGCGCTCCAGCGCATCAGATCGCCGCTGCGGTACATCACCTCGCCTTCGGCGAACGGGTTGGCGACAAAGCGCGCCGCCGTCAGATCCGGGCGCCGCAGGTAACCGCGCGCGATGCCTTTGCCGGAAATGTACAGCTCGCCCGCCGCGCCGATCGGCACCGGCTGCAGCCGGCTGTCGAGCAGCCAGACGGCGGTATTGGCGAGGGGACGCCCGATCACCGGCTGATCGGCGGCCGTGACCGGCGCGCCGAGGGTATCGACGGTATATTCTGACGGGCCGTAATAGTTGTGGATCTCCACCTCCGGATGCTGCTGCATCAGGTTCCACAGCGTCGGCGTTGCCGCCTCACCGCCGATCATCACGAACGCCGGCAGCGGGAACTGCCCCTTCAGCAGGCCGCAGTCCACCAGTTGTGAGAAGAACGACGGCGTGATGTCCAGCAGATCGATCGGCGTCTGTTGGGTTTGTTCCAGAAGCGCCCAGGGGTCGCGGCGCAGCTCCTCGTCGAAGATAACCAGTTCGCTGCCCATCATCATGCAGAACAGCGGTTCCCAGGAGGAGTCGAAAGAAAACGAGGCGGTATGGCCGGCGCGCAAGCGGCGCGCGTGGCGAGCCTGGAATTTTTCGATCGCCGGGCCAAACAGAGAGGCCTGGTGCGACAGGAACAGGTTCAGCAGCCCGCGGTGCGTGGACATCACGCCCTTGGGTTTGCCGGTCGAACCGGAGGTGTAAATCATATAGGCCAGATGCGCCTCGTTCAGCGGCGCACGCCGTTCGTCGTCCGTTATCGGCGTGGCCTCGGCAGCCGCGCAGCGCGCCAGGCACGCTGCGTCGTCCAGGCACAATACCTGCGGCAGATCCGGCATATTGAGCTGCGTCGCGCGGTGGGTCAGCAACATTACCGGCCGCGCGTCGTCGCACATCAGCGCCAGGCGTTCACGCGGGTAATCCAGATCGAGCGGCATATAGGCCGCGCCGCTGGCCAACACGCCGAACAGCGCGACCAGCGTGTCCACCGAGCGCGGAATGCCGATGGCAACCACGTCTTCAGCGCCGATGCCGCTTTCGATTAGCACTCGCCCCAACTGCATCACCCGTTCGGAGAGCTGCCGGTAGCTGAGGCGCTCGTCGCCGCAGGCCACCGCCAATGCCTCAGGCTGGCGTTCAACCTGGCGCTGGAACGCATCCAAGATTGACACCATGCCCGTCGGCGGCGTCAGATCGGCGCCGCGCCCCCAGGCCGCGAGTTGCCTTAGCTCCCCTTCGCCGATCAGCGCCAGTTGAGCGTTCGGCTGGTGCGGCTGTCGCGCCAACTGCTGCAGCCAATGGCCGATGCGCTCCGCGTGATGATGCAAGGTGCGCGGCGAGTATTTGGCCGGGTTGGCCACCAAAGACAGCGTCAGCACGCCGTTGCGAAAGCCGATCTCAAACTCCAGGTCATCGACCGGCCCCATCGCCAGCGTATGGGTAACGGCCGCTTGGCCGTCGAACGACAAGGCGCTGTGGTAGACCTTGACGTTGATCACCGGCCCGTACAGTTCCTGATGGCCACCGACCAGGCCGAGATCGCGCTTGATCTGCTCCGCCTCATAGCGTTGATGGCGGCGCGCCTGTTTGATCTGCGCTACGGTCGCCTGGCAGACGTCCGCCAGCGACAGCTCCGGCGTCACGTTCAGCAGCAGCGGCAGCACGTTGACCACCGGGCCGACCGCCGCCAGCGCCTGCGACCCCATCCGCCGCATGAAAGGAAAACCGACTGAGAAGCGGGTTTCGCCGCTCATGCGCGCCAGATACATCGCCAGCGCCGCCGTGACGATGTCGGCCGGTTGCAGCGCCTGCAACGCGTCGTCGCGCAGCGCTTCGTCAAACAGTGACTCCGGCAGCACCAGCACCTGTTTGAGCGGCCGGGCGCCCGGTTCAACCTCCCGGCTTTCCGTCGATAATGACAGCGGCGACGGCAGTTCGCGCAGATGCTGGCGCCAGAATTCGGCCGCCCGCTCACGTGCGGGCGACGTTTGCCATTGCTGAAACTCTTCCACTACCTTGCCGAACGGGGTAAACGGCGAGGCCACCGGCGACAGCCCGTGGCGCAGCGCGCGATAGATATCGGCGATCCGGCGGGTGATGGCTTCGAAACTGAAGCCGTCCAGGGTCAGATGATGAAAGCGCTGGTACCAAAACCAACGATCGGCGCTGACGCGGATTATCGCATGGCGATAAAGCGACCGTTCGCCGTCCGCAGGCAAATCCTGCGCCAGATCGTCGTTCATCAGCGCCAGCGCCGCCTGTTCGGCGTCCGGCTGCGCGCTGAAATCGAACCACTCCGGCGCCTGTACGCGCGCAGGGTCGGCTATCAACGGGAGACGCTGCACCGGCTGGCCGTCCTGCGCCTCAAAGAACCGCGCCTGAACCGTATCCGCTTCGGCCAGCCCCTGACAGATCGCGCGCTCCAGCGCCGAACGATCGATAGCGCCGTGCAATTCGGTGTAGTGCGCCACGGCGAAGCTGTTGCGCCGCAGCGCGATTTGGTCGGCGATCCAGATCCCCGGTTGCGCCGCAACCAGCGGATAATCCCGATACTCGACCTGAGTATCCGGTAAAGAAAGCGTTTCTGACATGGTGTCTGTCCTTTCCCTCAAACGGAATGTATCGATGTGGCTGCCTGGCGCTTAACGCGCCGCATCCGCCGCTTTCAGCGCCGCCGGCCGCATGTCCTGCCAGTGCGTTTCGATGTAGTCGATGCATTCGCCGCGCGACGCCGGCCCCATCAGCACGCGCCACCCCTGCGGCGTATCGGCAAACTGCGGCCACAGCGAGTACTGCTGTTGCGCGTTGATCAGCACGGAGAAACGGAGATTTTCGTCATCGAACGGGTTCTGTTGTTCCTGAGTCATTTGCCTTACCTGTCTGTCAAAATGTGGGATTACTTCATTGCGGAAAGCAGCTGGCGCACGCCGTCCACCAGGCCGCCACGCCAGCAGAGCGCATCATGTCCGCCGGAAAACACGCGGTATTCGGCGCGGTGCCCTGCCGCCGCCAGCGCCTGATGCATCTGGCGATTAACGAATTCGATGTCCGCCTCTCGATCGCCGGCTTGCTGAATCACGGTGAGCTTGGGCGCCGCCGGGCTGCGTTGCCGAACCTGGCGTATCAGCCAGCCTTCTTCCAGCTCGTGGCGTTTTTCGAACTGGGTAACGAATTGCACCGTAGGCCACCAGAAGGAGCCGGACTGGCTCAGCACGTGGCCGAAGCGCTCTGGCCAGTGCAAACCGGCATATAACGCCGCCAGCCCGCCGTAGCTCTGGCCGGCGACGACGGTGCGCGCCCCTGCCTCGCTGAACGGTTCGCGCCGCTGCGCCTGCGGCAACAGTTCGTCGATCACCGCCTGCCAAAACGCGGCGTTGCAAGGCAGCTCGTTTTCCCGGTGTTCGCCGTCGATCGCATCGATCAGCAGCCAACATGCGGCCGGCAGGTGCCCTTGTGCGGTTTCGTGCTCGATCACCGGCAACAGCGCGTGCTTTTCGATCCAGTTTTGGCCATCGAGCAGCAGCACCAGCGGGCGATTCGCTTTCATCGCCGCGTCGCCGCTGGCATACAGCCAAACTCGCCGCTGGTTATCCAGCCGTTCGCTCTGCCACTGGAAAAGCTGCAGCCGCGCCTCCTCCAGTGGCCGATCGACGGCCTGCCAGGCGCTTTGATCGTCGGCATCCGGCCCTTGCGCCAGGGATACGGGCCGCGGGCGATGAGACGGTCCCAACGAGAGACGATTCAGCGGATCGGCAATCGCCAACGGGGACAGCGATACCCACCAGGCACGCTGCTGGCGGTCGCGCAACGTTTCGTCGTCGCTGAATGCGGGGGGAAGATCCCGGTCGGTAATGGGGATCAGGCTGTAGCTACCGCGCCAGCGGCGATCGACTACGGCCGAGCCGTACCAAACGTCGGTGCCGGGGAGCCGGGTCAGGCCGCTGGGGGACGTGCTGTGGTGATCGGTAATGCCGTTGATATCGGCGTAAACGCGGCATATCGGCGAGTGCCGTTCATCGCCGGCGGGATCGCGCCATAGCCAGGTCATTTTGACGTGACTGTCATCGTGCGGTTCGACGACAGGCGTGCCCTGAGCGGCAACCTTCTGCCACCACGCGGATTGCCCTGCCGCCTCTTCACGCAGCCACTGCGCCGCCAATCCCTCACGACCGTTTTCTGGCCTCTTTTCCGGCAAAAACTCCATAGCGCCCCTTACATAACATGAGTGTCTTTTACAAAACCTGACAATCGTATTGATACTCATTATCATTTTCAATACTATTTGTCGGATTTTTACCGTCGTGCAAACACGACGTCTCCACGTCGACGGGACAAGACCGCTTGTCGGCATTTCGGGGTTTATCAGGGTGGCATGACACACAAAAGCAGGTATTCAGGAGAGATAATGAAGACTAAAAACAAAGGGATAGAAAACGCGAACGCGGAGGCGATGTCCGCCAAGCGTCTGTTGCTGGGATCGGCGCTGGCCTTACTGCCCTTGGCGCCACACGCGTCCGCCGCAGCGGACGAGACGATTCTGGTGACCGCCGACGCGCAAAACAGCGTGACCGCGCCGGTCAAAGGGAGCGTCGCCAAAGAGAGCGCTGCCGGCACCAAGACCGCCACCGCTCTGCGCAAGACGCCGCAGTCCATCTCGGTGGTCACGCGCGAGCAGATGAACGATCAGGAGCCGGCGTCGGTCGCCGACGCGCTGAACTACACCAGCGGGGTGATCACCACCTACCGCGGCAACTCCAACCGCAATGACGAAGTGATCAGCCGCGGCTTCCGTTATGCGCCCAAGCTGCTCGACGGCCTGCACTTTGGCCTCTCGAGCCAAAACGGCGGCGCCGGGCAGATCGATCCCTGGCTGCTGGAGCGCGTGGAGATGGTGCACGGCCCGGCCGGCGTGCTGTACGGCCAGGTCAGCCCCGGCGGCGTGGTGGTGATGACCAGTAAACGCCCCACCGCCCAGAGCATTCACGAAGTCAAATTCAGCACCGGCAACCGCCATCTGGCGGAAACGGCGTTTGATTTTGGCGGCAAACTTAACGACGACAACACCCTGTTCTACCGCCTGAACGGTATCGCCCGAACCGAACATGAGTTTGTCAAAGACAGCAAGCAGCAACGGGTGGCCATCGCCCCGGCCTTCACCTGGCTGCCGAACGAAGATACCAGCTTTACGCTGTTGACCAGCTACCAGAACGATCCGAAAGCCGGATCGCGTAACTTCCTGCCGCGTTCCGGCACGCTGTTCCCGACCAGCGCGGGCTACGTGCCTTACGACTTCAACGTCAGCGAACCCAGCTTCAACAAGTCGCGGCGCGAACAGGCGTCGATCGGCTACAGCCTCGAGCATAACTTCAGCGATGCGCTGTCGTTTACCCAGAACCTGCGCTTCACCCACCGTGATGAAGACTATAAATATCTGGTTTATAACGTAAACTCGACGGTCAACGACCACACCGTCACCCGCATGGCGCAGCATGAAACGCAGATGACCAACGAGTTTGGCGTGGATAACCAGTTGAAGGGTTTGTTCGACACCGGCGAGGTGAAGCACACGGTGCTGGGCGGGTTGGATTACCGCTACAGCCATATCGATTCGAAGATGTATCGCGATCGCGGTAACGATTACCCGATCGACTGGGCCAACCCGGTTCGCCCCAGCATCGATGGCAGCACGTTGGCGCTGGCTTCCAGCGATTTGAAGACGCTGAATCAGGTCGGGGTGTATCTGCAGGACCAGCTGGAGTGGAATAACTGGAACCTGCTGCTGTCCGGCCGTCAGGACTGGTCGCAGGTCAACACCCGCGATCGCACCAGCGGCGGCAAAGAGCAGACCTATAACGATGCCCAGTTCACCGGCCGCGCGGGCCTGCTCTACGCCTTCGACAACGGCATTTCACCGTATGTCAGCTACAGTACCTCGTTCGATCCTAACCTGTACCCAAGTGCCGCGGGCGCCGATCCGCTCAAGCCGACCACCGGCAAGCAAACCGAGGTGGGCGTGAAGTACCAGATCCCGGGCGGCAACACCCTACTGACCCTCTCCTGGTTCGACATTACCCAGCGCAATGTGGCGTCTTATAACCGTCTCACCTCCGCCTACGAGCAGATCGGTGAGGTGAAATCCAAAGGGATTGAGGCGGAAGTGCACGCTCAGCCTACGCCGGAGATCACGCTGACCGCCGCTTATACCTACACCGACGTAGTGACCAAAGACTCCAACTCGGCGGATGAAATTGGCCACAGCCCGGCGGGCATCCCGCGCCACGCGGCCTCCGCCTGGGGCAGCTACAGCGTCCTGAGCGGTGCGCTGAACGGCCTGACCGTCGGCAGCGGCGTGCGTTACATCGGCGATGCGCCGGCCGACGCCACCGGCCAGTACGACGTGCCGCACTACACGCTGTACGATGCCATGGTGAAATATGACCTCGGCCAGGCTTCGTCGGCGCTGCGCGGTGCGGCGCTCCAGCTCAACGTGCAGAACCTGACGGACAAGAAATACGTCTCATCCTGCAGCGGCGAGTACGCCTGCTTCTACGGCAGCGGCCGCAGCATCATCGCTTCGGTCAACTACCGCTGGTAACAAAAAGGGGTGGCCAACATCGTAATGTTTGTCAGTTAGCGTTTTTCTGAAGGTATTGATGACGTTTTCGGGCGATAAATGAAAATGAGCAAGGGGCCGTAAGATGCTGCCCCTTGCAACCCACGCCTTTGTCCAATCCCCATGCCGCACGCGGGTTAACTCGTGCGGCATGGTCATCAGGCGTTACGCCCCGCCATCACGCCGCCATCGATATCCCAGATAGCGCCGGTCACCCAGCCAGTCTTGTCAGAAAGCAGGAAAGTGATGGTTTCCGCGATGTCGACCGGTGAACCCACGCGTCCGATCGGATGAAAGCTGTCGAAGCTGTTCATCACATCCTTCACGTCGTCTTTCGGAATGAAGCCCTCATAAATCGGCGTGTGAACGACAGCTGGAGAAACCGCATTCACACGGATCCCTTTTTCACCCAGTTCAATAGCCAGGTTTTTGGTCAGCGCGTGCAGACCGGCTTTGGCCATTGAGTAGGCTGAAGACGGTGTGGCACCGATGGCCTGTCGTGCCCACATAGAGCCAATATTGACGATAGCGCCTTTGATATCGGCCTCGACCATATTGCGCACTACGTCGCGGGTGATAAAAAACGTGGCGCGGTTAAT
This sequence comes from Serratia sp. CY47280, assembly GCF_052168655.1. Classification (NCBI taxonomy): domain Bacteria; kingdom Pseudomonadati; phylum Pseudomonadota; class Gammaproteobacteria; order Enterobacterales; family Yersiniaceae; genus Serratia; species Serratia sp. CY47280. The sequence goes on from NZ_JBJNMG010000001.1 coordinate 648,222, forward strand.
GCTCATGTACATGTCATAGTCTGACGCTTCATGTTCTGTAAACGGTTTCGGGAAGAACACGCCAGCCGCATTGACCAGCAGGCTGATATCTTTGTGTTCGGCGTTAATGATGTTCACTACATGCTGCAGACCTTCTTCTTTCATAAGGTCTGCAACGATGACGGAAACCTGGCCGTCTGCAGCCAGCGCCTGACGGGCCTGCTCGGCTTTGTCCTGACGATGGCCAACAAGCACCACGCTGCCGCCGCTTTTCAGGACCCGCTTCGCCGTTTCGAAGCCCATACCGCTTGTACCGCCGACCACTAACAGTTTTTTGCCAGCAAAAGATGTATTCATCGCTAACCTCTTTACATTCATCTGGTTGTCATTAATAAGAAGCCTGGCTTCTCATCGTGTGAAACCAGATTGCCACCCTGAAAACCGATTGACGACTGAGAAGAAATTGCGACACAGGAAAGAAAATCTTTCTCGCCGGCGTATACTGAGGAAAAGAATGAATCAGGATGATCACAATGCGATCGTTAAACCGACTTAAATGGCTGCACGCTTTTGAAGCCACCGCCAGGCATGGCAGTTTTACCGGCGCGGCACAGGAGCTGGGTGTCACACCCGCCGCCGTAGGTCAGTTGGTCCGTTCGCTGGAAGACTGGGTCGGACACCCGCTTCTTCACCGCACCCGCTCCGGCAAGGAGCGACTGACGCTGGTAGACGAAGCGCAGGAGGCCCTACAAGATATCACTCAAGGTCTCGATAAACTGGAAATCGGTTTAAGTAAGCTTCGTGGTCGCCGGTCACGCTCGGTGGTCGTGGTGACGGCGTCCCAGGTACTGATGATGAACTGGCTGATGGACCGCCTGAACCGGTTTGCGGAAACGCATGAGAATATCGATCTGCGGCTTAACGTCACGGAAAAGCTGATGGACGTGTCGTATGGCGAGGCTGATATCGGCATTCGCTGTGGACAGGGAGAGTGGCCCGGCGTGAGTAAAACCTGGCTAATGGATGAGGAAGCCGTGCTGGTCTGCAGTCCACGCCTGGCTCCCCCCGAGAAAATGGCCTGCAGTGAATGGCTCGCCACGCAAAAACTCATTCACGATGACACGCCGCATCCTGGTGCGGATTTTCCATCATGGGGTGATGTACTGAGAGCGGTCGGTGCGCCCGAAACGCGGGAAAGCGGGCTGCATATCAATTCTACTTCAGCAGTGATCCTGTCGGCGCTGAGCGGCAGGGGCGTGGCCATCGTTCGAAACGCTCTGGTAAAGCAGCTTATCGAGACCGAGCAGTTGGTTCATCTCCATCCCGACCATCGCTGGCCACTTAGATGGTCCTACTATCTGGTCACCCCGCAGCAACATGTCATGCGTGATGAAGTGAAAATTTTCCACGACTGGCTTCTTCAGGACGTCGTCTCAGACCGTTCATAAACGATCATCGCAGCTATTGCGCTACCTCGGCATTCGCCCTGGGGCGTCGTGCCCTTTCCCGCCGCCTTTACTCCTGCTTCAATTCCCGCAAGTGCTTGTACACCGTGGCGCGCCCCATCGACAGCACATTGGCGATGTAGTCCGCGGCGCTTTTGGCCTTGAACGCGCCCTGATGGTAGAGATCGCTGACCAGTCGCCGTTTTTGTTCGCGGCTCAGCGCGCCGAGCGCGGCGTTTTCGCGCCGCAGCCAATCGTGCAGGAAAGTGTTGATCTTCTCCTGCCAGTCGTCTTTGAACAGCTCTTGTGGCTGAGGTTGCAATCGCGTGACCGACAGGAACATGTCCAGCGCGTTGCGGGCGTCCTCGAACATCGCGGTGCTCAGGTTGATGCACAGCAGATAGCTGGGCTTGCCCTGTTCGTCGCGTGCGGCAATGCTCACCGAACGCATCTTTTTGCCGTCCCAGTTCAGCTTCTCATAGGGGCCGGTCACGCCGGCGCCGCCATCGAGCTCGAAGTCTTCCAGCCCGGCGTCGTCGCCCGGTTTGCGCTTCGACAGGTTGTTCGCCAGATAGGCAATCTTGTTGGTGGCCAGATCGTGGATCACCACTTCCGCATTCGGGAAAAACAGCGCCGCGATGCCGTCAGCGACCGAGCGCAAAAGTTCGAGTTGAGAAGAAGAGTTCGGCACGCTGGGGGTCTCCGTATGGCCCGGTTTGGTTTGCTGTTCAGCCGCTTAGCATACCGCAGTTGCCGCCGCTTGCCGAGTGGAGCGGCAGCAAGCGGCGTATCCTTTGCCGGTTATTCCGCCTCGGTGCCACGCCGATAAAACACGTAGCTCTCGCGCGCCACGCTGTCGCGGACCCGATAGCGCCAGATCAGCCCGAGCGTGGTAAACCACAGCGGCATGCTGCACAGCGCGATCAGCGTATCGCTATCGAACACCATCAGCACCAGCGTAAAGGCGAAGAATGCCAGCGTCAGCCAGGCCATCGCGACCCCGCCTGGCATTTTGAAATTGGAATCGGCGTGCAGATCCGGTCGCTTCTGGCGATACACCAGGTAGGCGACCAAAATCATGCCCCAGCTGTAGACCACCAGGATCGCCGCCACGGTAGAGACGATGGTGAACAGCGTCATGACGTTCGGCACCAGTATCAGCAGCAAGGTGCCGGCCACCATGCAGAAGCAGGAAAACAGCAGGCTGCGGATCGGAATGGCCGTGGTGCGAGACAGAATGCGGAACTGACCGTGGGCGTGCTTTTCCATCGACAGGCTGTACAGCATGCGGGTGCTGGAATACACCCCGCTGTTGGCCGAGGACATCGCCGAAGTCAGCACCACGAAGTTGATCACCGCGGCGGCAGCCGGCAGCCCCGCCCGATCGAACAGCATCACGAACGGGCTGCTGTCCGGCGAGATGTGGCTCCACGAGGTGACGGCGATAATGGTCAGCATCGAGCACACGTAGAAGACGATGATGCGCGCCGGGATCGCGTTGATCGCCTTCGGCAACACCTTCTGCGGGTTTTTGGTCTCCGCCGACATCGTGCCCAGCAGCTCGATGCCGGTACAGGAGAAAATGGCGATCTGGAACCCGGCGAAAAAGCCGAAGATGCCGTGCGGCATGAAAATGGCGGGATCGGTGACGTTATACAGCGAAGCGGTCACGCCATCCGGCGAGGTCCATCCGCTGAACACCATCCAGGCGCCGGTGGCGATCAACGCGACGATCGCCACCACCTTGATCATCGCAAACCAGAATTCGGCTTCGCCGAACATCTTGACCGACAGCATATTGAACAGACACAGAAACCCCAGCGTCAGCAGCGCCGGCAGCCAGGGCGAGACGTTAGGCAGCCAATACTGCACGTAGCCGCCGCACACCACCACGTCGGCAATGCAGGTCACGACCCAGCTCAGCCAGTAGGACCAGCCGAGAAAAAAGCTGGCGCGCGGCCCCAGGTATTCGGAGACGAAATCGGCGAACGAACGGTAATCGAGCCGCGTGAGCAGCAGCTCCCCCATCGCCCTCATGACCATGAACATGAAAAAGCCGACGATGGCGTAAGTCAGTACGATGGAGGTGCCCGACAGCGCGAGGGTTTTCCCGGCGCCCATAAACAGCCCGGTGCCGATGGCGCCGCCGATCGAAATCAGTTGAATGTGGCGCGCGCTCAGCCCGCGCTGCAAGGTTTGGGCACAGTTTGGCCCCTCGGCTGAACCTGGGTTCAGCCGATCGCAGTGATTTTTTGTCATGGTGTTACCTGTCCGTCATTAAGGCGATTAAGCAACCGATATGCGGCTGCAGCAGGAGTGAAACGCCCGTGAGCGTTCTAACCGGCAAAAAAGTGAGACCGAACGCTGCCCGCCCCGTTGTAACAGGGAGGTAATAATAATGGGTACCGAGAAAATGCTCTCGTGAGCCGTCGTATCGCCCACGTTTGGCGAACATAGCCTGAGCGTGGTGGGTAAATACTACAATATCAAATAGTTATGCTTTCCCTTGTGCAACAAAAAAACGACGCCGGAGTCGTTTTAACATTAATTTAACTCTGGCGAGGGGAAATGCCATTGTCAACATGGCAGTTAAATAAAATGAAACTTTTTGATCACATTCAAGCTTCTGAAAAATAGATAAAAAGGGTTTTTATGCGCTTTATATGCATAAAATATGCATGAGCTCGCTCACCGTCGACAAAAAGTAATTAACTATTCATTTGCCGCCCTGCAGGCGGCGAAAAACCGTCCGCTGGCCCGATGAGAGGGGGGCTAACAACCGGCATAATTAGTGGTAAATTTAGCGTCGCAAAGTGTTATGCGCTTGCTAATCCACGGTTAAACGAAATAAATACCTCTAAAATATAAAGGTTGGTTATGGAAAAGCTATCCTACGCTTCAGACAGCAGCACCACCGCTTGGGCTACATATCTGCAACAAATCGATCGCGTCGCCCCTTACCTCGGCGACCTCTCACGCTGGGTTGATACGCTGCGTCACCCTAAACGCGCTTTGATTGTTGATATCCCGCTGCAGATGGACGATGGCACCATCCGTCACTTCGAAGGTTTCCGCGTACAGCACAACCTGTCGCGCGGGCCGGGTAAAGGCGGTATCCGCTTCCACCCTGACGTCGATCTGAACGAAGTGATGGCCCTGTCCGCCTGGATGACCATCAAGTGTGCCGCGGTCAACCTGCCGTACGGCGGCGCCAAGGGCGGCATCCGCGTCGATCCGTTCAAACTGTCTGAAGGTGAACTGGAGCGACTGACCCGCCGCTACACCAGCGAAATCGGCTTCATCATCGGGCCACAGAAAGACATCCCTGCGCCGGACGTCGGCACCAACGCCAAAGTGATGGCCTGGATGATGGATACCTACTCCATGAACCACGGCACCACCATCACCGGCGTAGTGACAGGCAAGCCAATCCACCTCGGCGGTTCCCTGGGCCGTGAGAAAGCGACCGGCCGCGGCGTGTTCGTCACCGGTAGCGAAGTGGCCAAGCGTCTGGGCGTGCAGATCGAAGGCGCCAAAGTGGCGGTACAAGGCTTCGGTAACGTGGGCAGCGAAGCGGCCCGTCTGTTCGTCGGCGTCGGCGCGCGCGTCGTCACCATCCAGGACCACTCCGCTACCCTGTTCAACGCCAACGGTATCGATCTGGTCGCGCTGACCGAATACCAGGCCAAGCACAAGCAGATCGCCGGCTTCCCGGGTGCCAGCGAGATCGAGAGCGAAGCGTTCTGGTCGGTTGACATGGACATTCTGATCCCAGCGGCGCTGGAAGGCCAGATCACCCGTCAACGCGCCGAAATCCTCAGCGCCAAGCTGGTGCTGGAAGGGGCTAACGGCCCAACCTTCCCAGAAGCGGACGACATTCTGCGCTCCCGTAACATCACCGTGGTTCCGGACGTTATCTGTAACGCCGGCGGCGTAACGGTCAGTTACTTCGAGTGGGTTCAGGACATGGCGAGCTACTTCTGGAGCGAGTCCGAGATCAACGAGCGTATGGACAAGATCATGACCGACGCGATGGTCCACGTCTGGAACAAGGCCGCAGAGAAAGAGTGCAGCCTGCGCACCGCGGCTTACATCGTGGCTTGTGAGCGCATCCTGACCGCACGTAAAGAGCGCGGCATCTACCCAGGTTGATGCCGGCTTATTTGGCCTGCGAGCGGGCCATTGTTTCAGGGGGCGAAAGCCCCCTTTTTCGTTTCACCTATTTTTGAAACAAGGCCACGATTTCTGGCGAATACAGGTCGGGATATTTTTCTGCCGACCCGAGTATATTCTGACGAACCGTTTTACCTTTTACGCTTGGATCTGCTGCCACATACTCTGCCGGGAAAGCCAGCGCATCTTTATCGGCACCCGCAGCCAACAACGCCTTGACGCAGTCAGGATTATTGCTGGTCAGGCTTTCCAGCAGTGGTGTGCCAACAGGCCAGGCCTGTTGCTGGGGCGGTTGAGCATCGATAGAGGTTCCGGGTTTATGCAACAAGGCGATACGCTGTGCCGCTTGCGGGTCCGGCTGGCCGTCCTGGGAAGAGTCCCGCGTGCAAACAAAGTGTAAAGGCGTTGATCCTACCTTGCTGACGCCATAAGGGTCTGTTCCGGCGGCTACCAGCAGTTTGATGACCTCCAGATTAGCCGCCCCTTCCCCCATTATCGGTGAGAATCCTTGCGGGGTAACCTGCTTGGCATCCGCACCAAATTGCAGCAACAGTTTCACCAGCGCGGGCGCGGCTCCTTGGCTTTGGGTGGCGGCAATAAGTGGTGTATTAGTCCCCCCTTGTGCAATGACGTTGGTATTGGCACCTGCTTTTAGCAAGCTCTGTAAAATGTGAAGGTCATCATCGGATAATTCAGACTTGTCGGTATTTCCCAACGCTGACAACAATACGGTTTCTCCATTGTCACTGATGGCTTGATTCACATTCACCGACATATCAAGAAAACGATCGAGCAGCGCCGGCTGTTTGTAATAGGCGGCATACCATAACGTTTGAATAGTAGGGTGAGCGCCATTTTTTATCAGTTCATTAATGGTGTCCATATCGCTACTACTCTTAGAGTAAGCATACGTCATTACCGACTCATCGAGTTTTTGGGTAAGTTCCTCTTGTTCCCCAGCGTGTGCTGCAACCGAGCTCCCCAGCAGGCTCAGCGCCAGTGCGCAGGCTGTGGCACAGCGATTTAAAATAGGCATTTTTTTGTTCCTTCAAAATAATAAAAAAATTAAACAAGTGCTTTCCATTATTACGCAATGGTCATAATCACAGAACTCTGAAGTATTCGTATGAAGCGTGCTAACAGATTTCTCTTCCATTTTAGTGGGGAGCCGTTTTTCTACCATAGGAAACAAACGAAAATCAAATTCATTACTGATTAGACCGCCAAGATAATTATGGCCTTTATTCTTGCCAAGAAAGTCAACTCAATTTTTACGCTTTTTAATCGTGTATTCCACAGCACTTTGCGGTTCGCATTCCCAGGGGCGCTGGGCTATACCTTAGGCATTCCCCCTCCTGCAGGAGTTGTGATCATGAGCAAGAAAAAAATCCTGATGCTGGTCGGCGACTACGCCGAAGATTACGAAACCATGGTGCCGTTTCAGGCATTGCAGATGATCGGCCATTGGGTGGACGCCGTGTGCCCCGGCAAAGCCGTCGGCGACTACATCCAGACCGCGATCCACGACTTTGACGGCGCGCAGACCTACAGCGAGAAGCCCGGCCACCGTTTCACCCTGAACGCCGACTTCGCCGCCGCCAAAGAAGAGCACTACGATGCGCTCTTGATCCCCGGCGGTCGGGCGCCGGAATACCTGCGCCTGAACCCCGAGGTGATCGCGCTGGTGCAGGCGTTTGACGCCGCGAAAAAACCGATCGCCGCCGTTTGCCACGGCCCGCAGCTGCTGGCGGCGGCCGGGGTGTTGAAAGGCCGCACCTGCAGCGCCTACCCGGCCTGCGCGCCGGAGGTACGGCTCGGCGGCGGCCATTATGCGGAGATCGGCATCGATCAGGCCCACGTCGACGGCAATCTGATCACCGCCCCGGCCTGGCCGGCGCATCCGCAGTGGCTGGCGAAGTTCGCCGAGGTACTGCAGCAATAAACGCGCAACCTCGTACCGCTCTTGCGGCACGAGGTTATTGTCACTCGTCATGCGGGTATCAGCGCCCCCGCCCTAAATCGCTTGACCTTGCCAACGTTGGAAGCCGGATAACGCAGGATGAGCTGCAGCTATGCAGTCAATTCCACAGTCGACGTCGGTAGAAAAGGTCAAATGATGAAAGCTAAAACTCTCCTCTCGACGGCAGCGGCGGTAAGCATCGCTTTCGCCGTTGCCGGATGCAACGACAGCGCACCGTCCGCCACCGCACCGCCGCCACCCGCCGTACCGGTGGCCGAGGTGCTGATGCGTCCGGTCACCCCTTTTGTCGAATTCAGCGGTTCCCTGACCGCCGTCCAGCGCGTTGAGCTGCGGCCGCGGGTCGCCGGGTACATACAGGCCGTGAACGTCCCTGAAGGGCGCGTCATTGAAAAAGGCCATCCGCTCTTTCGTATCGATCCGCGGCCCTTCCAGGCGGCGCTGGACGCCGCAGCGGCGCGGCTGCAAGAGGCTGAAGCCACCGCTATGCTCGCCCAGGCCGACTTTGCGCGCGCCCGAACGCTGTTCAACCAAAAAGTCATCGCCCGCGAGCGTTTTGATGCCGCCACTGCCGCGATGAATGTGAGTAAAGCGCAGGTCAACGCGGCAAAGGCGGCGTTGACGGCGGCGCAACTGGACATGACCTTTACGCGCGTCACCGCGCCAATCACCGGGCGAGTCGGGCGGACGCTCATCACCGAAGGCAACTATGTCGCCAGCGGCGTCACGGCGCTCACCACCATCGTTTCCGTCACCCCACTCCACATCTACTTTGACGTCGATGAACGCACCTATTTGCAATCGCTGGCCGCCTGGCGCGACAAGACGGCAACGCATGAGATCAAGGTCATGACGGCGTTGATCGGCGACAAAACATACTCACGTCCCGGCCGCGTAGACTTTATCGCCAATGCTGCTGAACGGACGACCGGCACGGTACGCCTGCGCGCGGTGATCGATAACCCCGATGGACGGCTGTCCCCGGGGCTGTTCGCCAAGATCAAGCTGGAAACCGGCGCGCCACAGGCCAAGGTGTTGATCGCCGATCTGTCGATTGGCACCGATCAAAGCCGTCGTTATGTCCTGGTCGTCGATAAAAACAACCAGACCGAATACCGCCCGGTAGAACTTGGCCCGGTTGTTGATGGGATGCGCGTGATAGAGCGAGGGCTGCAACCGGGAGAACGCATCGTGGTGAAAGGGCTGGTGCGCCCCGGCATGGCGATCACACCCCGCCCTTCGATGATTGACGGCACGCCTGCAACACAACCGAACACGATGGGAGATGCGACATGACGTTTCCCCGCTTCTTCATCAAACGCCCGATCTTCGCCATTGTTCTTTCCATCTTGACGTTGATCGCCGGCATCGTGGCGCTGTTCCAATTGCCGCTGAGCGAATATCCGGCGGTCACGCCGCCCACCGTCCAAGTGACCGCCTCTTACCCCGGCGCCAATCCCAATGTGATCGCGGAAACGGTGGCCGCGCCGCTGGAGCAAGCCATCACCGGCGTCGAAGGTATGCTTTATATGTCTTCACAGGCGGCGACCGACGGCCGAATGACGTTGACCGTCACGTTTGCGCAAGGAACGAATGCCGACATGGCGCAGATCCAGGTGCAAAACCGGGTGGCGCGCGCGTTACCCCGGTTGCCTGCAGAGGTGCAGCATCAGGGCGTGGTGACGCAGAAAACCTCACCGGACATCCTGATGGTGGTGCATCTGCTGTCGCCCGACCAACGCTACGATCCGCTGTATATCTCGAATTACGCTTACCTGCAGGTTCGTGATGAGTTGTCCCGTATTCCGGGCGTCAGCGATGTCCAGGTTTGGGGAGCCGGCGAATACAGCATGCGGCTCTGGCTGGATCCGGATCTGATCGCCGCACGCGGGCTAACCGCCGGCGATGTGATCGCTGCGGTGCGCGAGCAAAACGTGCAGGTGGCGGCCGGTTCCGTCGGTCAGGCGCCCGATTCCAATGCCGCATTTCAGGTTACGGTCAATACCCTGGGGCGGCTGGCCGATGAGAAACAGTTTGGCGATATCATCATCCGCACCGGCAGCGACGGCCAGGTGACCCGCTTGCGCGACGTCGCCCGTATAGACATGGGCGCCGATGCGTATGCGCTGCGCAGCCTGCTCGACGGCGAGCCGGCCGTCGCGCTGCAAATCATTCAGAGCCCGGGCGCCAACGCGCTGGACGTCGCTCAGGCGGTCAGAGCGACCGTCAAACGCCTGGAAGGCGACTTCCCAGCCGGGCTCAGCTCACGAATCGCCTATGATCCCACGGTTTTCGTGCGGGCATCGCTCGAGTCGGTGGTGACGACCCTGTTGGAAGCGATCCTGCTGGTGGTGATCGTGGTGGTGGTGTTCCTGCGTAGCTGGCGAGCCTCGCTCATTCCGCTGCTCGCGGTGCCGGTCTCGCTGGTCGGCACGTTCGCCATCATGCATTTGATGGGCTTCTCTCTCAATACGCTGTCTCTGTTCGGTTTGGTGTTGTCTATCGGCATCGTCGTCGATGACGCGATCGTGGTGGTGGAAAACGTCGAACGGCACATCGAAAACGGTAAAACGCCGCAGCAAGCCGCACGGCTCGCCATGGATGAAGTCACCGGGCCGATCGTCGCCATCACCTCGGTGTTGGCGGCTGTGTTCATCCCAACGGCGTTCCTGAGCGGTTTACAAGGGGAATTTTACCGGCAGTTCGCACTGACTATCGCCATTTCTACCCTGCTGTCGGCGCTCAATTCCCTGACGCTCAGCCCGGCGCTGGCCGGCTTGCTGCTGCGGCCGCACCCGGCGAAACATCGCGCTCCCGGCCGCATTCAGCGTATCTTGCAAGCCGCCGTCCGGCCTTTCCAACGCGCGCCGGACGCGTATGCCAATGCCGTACGTAAAACGGTGCGCGTCAGCGGCGTGGCGCTGGCCATTTACGGCGGGCTGCTCGTTCTGACGTTTTTCGGCTTCCAGGCCGTACCGCCGGGCTTCGTGCCCATGCAGGATAAGTACTATCTCGTCGGCATCGCCCAACTGCCCAACTCGGCCTCGCTGGATCGCACCGATGCGGTCGTTAAACAGATGTCGAAGATCGCGCTGGCGGAACCCGGCGTGGAAAGCGTCGTGGCCTTTCCGGGGCTGTCTATCAACGGCTTCGTCAATGTGCCGAACGCCGCCGTGATGTTCGTTATGCTCGATCCGTTTAAAGAGCGCGCCACGCCCGATCTGGCCGCGTCAGCCATAGCGGGTCGGCTGCAGGCGAAGTTCGCCGACATTCCCGATGGTTTCCTCGGCGTATTTCCGCCACCGCCCGTCCCCGGTCTCGGCGCCACCGGCGGATTCAAGATGCAGGTGGAAGATCGCGGCGGCGTGGGGCTTGAGTCTCTGGTTGAGCACACGCGGCTCCTGATGGTGAAAGCCACCGAATCGGGACAGGTCGCCGGTCTGATGACCAGCCTGGACATCAATGCGCCGCAACTTGATGTGGTTATCGACCGTACGCAGGCGAAAAGTCAGGGTGTCAGCCTGGCGGATGTGTTCGAGTCGCTTCAAATTTACCTCGGCTCGCTTTACATCAACGACTTCAACCGATTTGGCCGCACTTACAAGGTGACCGCCCAGGCCGATGCCGACCATCGCATGCAGGCGGAAGCCATCGGCCGACTGCAGGTGCGCAACGCGGCCGGTGACATGCTGCCGCTGTCTTCCTTTGTTACCGTGACGCCCGGCTCCGGCCCGGATCGCATCATCCGTTACAACGGCTACCCATCGGCTGATATCTCGGGCGGCGCGGCGATAGGTGTCAGTTCCGGTCAAGCGGTGGCCTTGATGGAGCAACTGGCAAAAGAGACGCTGCCGGAAGGCATGACCGTCGAATGGACCGATCTCACCTATCAGCAAAAGCTCGCGGGCAACGCGGCGCTGTTCATTTTCCCACTGTGCGTACTGCTCGCTTATCTCATTCTGGCCACGCAATACAACAGCTGGCTGCTGCCTTTGGCCGTACTGCTGATCGTGCCGATGTGTCTGTTGAGCGCCATGATTGGCGTCTGGCTGTTGGGGGGCGACAACAACGTTTTCGTGCAAATAGGCCTCATTGTGCTGGTCGGTTTGGCCGCCAAAAACGCCATCCTGATCGTCGAGTTTGCCCGCGGTCTGGAGGATGAAGGTGCAAACACGCTCGAGGCGGTGATTAAGGCTTGCCGGCTGCGGTTAAGACCGATCGTGATGACTTCGATCGCGTTTATTGCCGGCGTCATTCCGTTGATCTTCGCCAGCGGCGCGGGTGCGGAAATGCGCCATGCCATGGGGGTTGCGGTATTCGCCGGCATGCTGGGCGTGACCTTGTTCGGCCTGTTCCTGACACCGGTATTTTATGTGGTGATTCGCGGCCTGACGGCGCGATTCGAGCAATACCGTACCAAAGGCAAAGCCAACGTAAGGAGCGAGTCTGATGAGAAATCTTCGTAGAACCTTTTTATTGCCGCTGAGTGCGATCGCCTTGTTAGCCGGGTGTGCAGCGGTCGGTCCAGATTACTCGCCGCCCGCCCCCCGGGCTCTCTCCGGCTTCGGCCCATCGCCGGTGGGACTCGGCGCCGGCGATGTCGAGATCGCATGGTGGCGCATCTTCGACGATCCGGCGCTCACCGAATTGATTCGGCGCGCGTTGGCGGCGAACCATGATGTCGGCATCGCCGTCGCCCGGTTAGACGAAGCCAAGGCCCTGTTGCGTGAACAACGGCAGGATTTCCTGCCGCGCGGCGACGTCGCGTTGAGTTATGAGACGCGTCGACGGGGGGAGGCAGAAAAAATGGCCGCCCAGCCGCGCCATGCGGAAACCTACCGCGGCGCGCTTGACGCCGCATGGGAAATCGACCTCTTTGGGCGCGTTCGGCGCTCGGTTGAACTCGCTCAGGCGCAAGCAGGGAGCCGTGAAGCAGTGCTGCGGGGCGTTCAGGCGGGCGTCGCCGCCGAAGTGGCCGCCACCTGGTTCGAACTGCGCGGTTTTGAGGCCGAACTTAAGGTGGTCGCCGACATCAACCAAAGCCAGCGTGAAAGCCTGGCGCAGGTTGAAAGACAAATGCGCGCCGGCGTCGCCAGCGAAGTTGACCGATTGCGCGCCGAGGCGCTCTTGCTCAGCGTCGAGGCGACGACGCCGGAACTGGAACGCCGCCGATCCGCCGCCGTCAACGTATTGGCGACGCTGCTTGGCGAAACGCCCCAAACATTCCGTCCTCCGGCCACCGAACGGGGGAGTCAGCTGCCTGCGCTGCGGACTATCGCCGTGGGTACGCCCGGCGCCCTGCTTGCCCGACGCGCCGACATTGCGACGGCGGAGCGGGAGCTGGCCGCGGCCACCGCCCGGATTGGCGTTGAAACAGCAGATCTCTACCCGCATGTTGAGGCACGAGGCTCGATCGGGCTGGTCGCCGGCAATCTCGATGCGATAAATGGCGCCGGCGTGCTGTCTGGCTTCATCGCGCCAATCATTCGTTGGTCATTTCTTGATATCGGCCGCGTGCGCGCCAGGATCGCTGCCAGCGAGGCGCAGGCGCGACAGGCGTTATTGATTTATGACCAGACGGTGCTGCGTGCGCTGCGTGAAACGGATGATGCCTTCAAAGCCTACGCCGAAGCGGCCGACCTGCTTGCTCTGCGGTTGCTCGAAGCGGCGGCGAACCGCGAGGCGGCAAGGCTCTCACGGCTGCGCTTTGCGGCGGGACAGGGCATTTACCTGGAGGTGCTCGAAGCCGAACGGGCCGACTTCAGCAGTCGGCGGGCGGTGGAGCTCGCACACACCCGGCAGCGGCTTGCCGTGGTGAGCATCTATAAAGCGCTCGGCGGTGGCTGGGAAGTGTGCGCAACGGCGATGAGCGACTGCCGCGGCGCAGGCAATTCGGCCATAGCGAAAAAAGTTGGCGGTAAACCTTGACCTTCCCGCGATGGGAAGCTCTAGCCTTTTGATATCCGTTACTCTTTTAAGGGCACGTAACATGAACTCATCCCATACCCACTTACCTCAGCCTTCGTCCGCGCGTCTGAGCCTGCCGGTTGAAGGCATGACGTGCGCCTCATGCGTCGGGCGCGTCGAGCGTGCCTTGACCGCGATTCAAGGCGTACAGGCGGCAACGGTTAATCTCGCGACCGAACGCGCCGACATCACGTTCAACGGTCAGGCCGATCCGCAGGCAGCCGTTCGCGCTATTGAAGGCGCCGGCTATACGGTGCGAGAGGAAACCGCCGAACTGGCGATCGAAAACATGACCTGCGCCTCCTGTGTCGGCCGGGTGGAGAAAGCGTTGGCCCAGGTTGCCGGCGTGATCGAGGCCAATGTCAACCTGGCGACCGAACGCGCGCGGGTGCGCTACCTGGCCGGCACCGTATCCGCAGGCGATCTGGAAGCCGCCGTCACCCGTGCCGGTTATACGTCTCGTCGCTTGACGGCGGATAGCGCCAGCGCGGGCGACCAGGCCGCCGAACAGCGCGAAAACGAGGCGCGCGCGTTGCGGCGCGCCCTGTTCGGTGCCGCCCTGTTTACCCTGCCGGTATTCCTGTTGGAAATGGGCTCGCACCTCATTCCCGCCATACATGAGTGGGTCATGCAGGTGTTGGGCGCGCAGACGAGCTGGTACATCCAGTTTGTCCTCACCACCTTGGTTTTATTTGGCCCCGGCCTGCGCTTCTTCCGCAAAGGCGTTCCGGCGCTGCTGCGCGGCGCCCCCGATATGAATTCGCTGGTTGCGGTCGGCACGGCGGCGGCTTACGGCTATTCGCTGGTCGCCACCTTCGCCCCCGAGGTGTTGCCGCAGGGCACCGCCAACGTTTATTTCGAAGCCGCCGCCGTCATCATCACGCTGATCCTGCTCGGACGCGTGCTGGAGGCGCGCGCCAAGGGGCGTACCTCGCAGGCCATCAAACGGCTCGTCGGCCTTCAACCCAAGGTCGCGCGCGTCCAGCGGCATGGCGAAACGGTCGAAATCCCACTCGAGCAGGTGGTTGCCGGCGATGTGGTGTTCGTCCGGCCGGGGGAGAAAATCGCGGTGGATGGCGAGGTCATCGAAGGCGCGTCTTATGTCGATGAAAGCATGATCACCGGTGAACCGGTGCCGGTCGAGAAAATCGTGGGGGCCGACGTGGTCGGCGGCACCATCAACAAAACCGGCGCGTTCAGTTTCCGGGCGACAAAAGTCGGCGCGAATACCGTCCTGGCGCAAATCATCCGACTGGTGGAAGAAGCGCAGGGGTCCAAGCTGCCGATTCAGGCGCTGGTCGATAAGGTCACCATGTGGTTCGTTCCTGCTGTGATGGCCGCTGCGGCGCTGACGTTCCTGATCTGGCTGGTCCTCGGCCCCACCCCGGCGCTGACGTTCGCACTGGTCAATGCGGTCGCGGTGCTGATCATCGCCTGCCCTTGCGCCATGGGCCTGGCGACGCCAACCTCGATCATGGTCGGCACCGGGCGCGCCGCCGAACTGGGCGTATTGTTCCGCAAAGGTGAGGCTCTGCAGGCGCTGCGCGATGTCAGCGTTATCGCTCTCGATAAAACCGGCACGCTGACCAAAGGCCGCCCGGAGCTGACCGACCTCGAACCCGCAGAGGGCTTCGACTATGACGAGGTGTTGGCCCTGGTTGCCGCGGTCGAGACGCGATCCGAACACCCCATCGCGGAAGCGATCGTCGCGGCGGCAAAACAGCGTGATCTCACGCTCGCCATCGTCGACAGTTTTGATGCCGTACCGGGTTTCGGCGTCTCGGCCAGCCTCGGCGGCCGGGCGGTTTCCGTCGGTGCGGATCGCTTCATGACACGGCTCGGGCTTGATGTGACAAGTTTTCAGTCCGTCGCCGAACGCCTCGGCGCCCAAGGTAAAAGCCCGCTTTATGCCGCCATCGACGGCCGTTTGGCTGCGGTGATCGCCGTTGCCGATCCGATTAAGGAAACAACGCCGGAAGCCATCGCGGCATTGCATGCGCTCGGGCTCAAGGTTGCGATGATCACCGGCGACAACGCCGCAACGGCGGCGGCGATCGCCCGGCAACTGGGGATTGATGAAATCGCGGCCGAAGTGCTCCCCGAGGGCAAGGTGGCAGCGTTGAAATCCTTCCGCAGTCGCGGCGCGAAAGTCGCCTTCGTCGGCGACGGCATCAACGATGCGCCGGCGCTGGCGGAAGCGGACGTTGGGTTGGCTATCGGCACAGGCACCGATGTGGCGATAGAAGCGGCCGACGTGGTGTTGATGTCGGGCGATCTGCGCGGCGTAGCGAACGCCATTGCGCTCAGCCAGGCGACGATCCGCAACATTCAGCAGAACCTGTTTTGGGCCTTCGCCTACAACGCCATACTGATCCCGGTGGCGGCGGGCCTGCTCTATCCGTTGAACGGCACGTTGCTTTCACCGATCTTCGCCGCCGCCGCGATGGCGCTTTCCAGCGTGTTCGTCCTTGGCAATGCGCTGCGGCTAAAACGTTTCCACGCGCCGATGGCCGTCGAGAGCCGCGCAGCAGCGGTGGCAGAAACAGCCCCCCCACCGGGATATCGGCATCATCGTAACAGGAGGACAGGATGAATATCGGACAAGCCGCCAAATTATCCGGCGTTTCGGCGAAGATGATTCGCTATTACGAGCAAATAGGCCTGATCCCGAGAGCGGCTCGCTCCGATGCGGGATATCGCCACTACGGTATGCCTGAGGTGCATAGCCTGCGCTTTATCCGGCGCTCACGCGACCTGGGTTTTTCCGTTGAGCAGATATCTGCATTGCTGCTGCTGTGGCACGACCGCGAACGTGCCAGCGCTGATGTTAAAGCCGTCGCGCTGTCACATATCGCGGTGCTGAAAACCAAGATTGTTGAACTGCAGGCGATGGCGCAAACACTGGAACGCCTTGCCGGCCATTGCCGCGGCAATGCGCGCCCCGACTGCCCTATTCTGGCCGATTTGGCGGAGCCGGAAGCCGCCGCCATACCGCGCCAAACGCCGCGTTTCGGGCTGATGCGCGAGCCGAAACCAAGGCGTCTGCGTGAATCGCCGTAAAAAGAGTTTGACCCTGCCATGCTGGCAAGCTTTACCGTTATCAAACACCGTAATCGACGAGGAGAGTAAAATGATTCGTTTTCATATTCCCGCCATGACCTGCGGCGGCTGCGCTAAATCCGTCACCCAGACGCTGCTGAGCGTTGACCCGCAGGCGCGCATTCAAACCGAGCCGGCCAAACGGGAAGTGCTCATCGAGAGTCTGTTACACAGCGCTACCTTCATCGCCGCGCTGGACGAAGCCGGTTTTCCTCCGGCCGAGGCGGATTAAGCGCCGCATCAGGCTTAGCGCAATTGCTCGATCAGGAAATGGATGTCGTACAGCCAGCGTTTGGCGCGCGCCGAGCGCACCAGCATCGACACGCACAGCGGCCGGGGGTGTTCTTTGCAGGCGGAGGGGGAAAACCAGCGCCCGGTGTTGGCCGGCGGCTGGAAATACAGCTCGTGGTTGTAATTGCTGCTGTCGACGCCGAAGGTATCGAAGTAGCGGCGCATCAGCGTGTTGGAGTCGCTGAACGACAGACTGAGCGCGGTGTTGATCTCGGTTTCCGGGGTGATGACCACGCCCTTCTTCTGCCGCCCAGGCGCGTTGAATGCGGCGATAAGCGCGATGACCTGTTGCTGAATGTCTTCTGCCATGACGACCTCAAGCCGGTATGAATAAAGATGAATGCGGTTCTCTGTCTGACTCTGCTCGCCGCGGCGAGTTCGGGCCGCCGCGCGGGTTTTCTGTTTCTTTACACTTTCCATAAAAAACCGCGCGCAGCCACACTTCTGGCGCGCGCGGTCGATGGTTAGCGGCTGAGCGTCGTCTTGTCGGCGATGACGCCGTCCCCCTGCCGCTCGGCGGCAATGCCGCCGCCCAACACTTTATACAGGGTGGCCTGATTGTCGTACGCGGTCTGCTGCGCGGCGATCAGCGACTGCTGCGCCGTGTACAGCGTGCGCTGCGCGTCCAGCAGCGTCAGGTAGCTGTCCACGCCCTGGCGGTAACGCAACTCGGCCAGGCGATAATATTGCTGCGCCGCCGCCACATAGCCGGTTTGCGCCGCCAGCTGTTCCTGCAGAGTCGCTTTACGCGCCAACGCGTCGGCGGTTTCCTGAAATGCCGTCTGCACCGCTTTCTCATAGGTGGCGACATACAGATCTCTCTGCGCTTTGCTGTAGTTCAGTTGCGACGTGTTATAGCCACCGCTGAAGATCGGCAGGCTGATGCTCGGGGTGAACGACCAGACGCCCGCGCCGTGGCTGAACAGCGACGAGAGTTCACCGCTGCCCACGCCGCCGCTGGCGGTCAGGCTGATCGACGGGAAAAACGCCGCCCGCGCCGAGCCGATGTTGGCGTTGGCGGATTTCAGGTTATGCTCAGCCTGCAGCACGTCCGGCCGCGTCAGAAGCACCTGCGAAGACACCCCAGCCGGCAGATTGCGCATGATTTCGCCGAGCCCATCGATACCGCTCGGCAGCAGATTTTCCGGCACGCTTTGCCCCACCGCCAAATCCAGCGCGTTTTTCGCCTGCGCGGCGCTGGTCGCATAGCTGGCGGCGTCCGATCGCGCCTGTTGATAAACGGTCTCCGCCGACGCCACGTCAACCCGCGACGCAATGCCGTGCTGCTGGTTCTTGCGCGTCACCTCCAGCGACCGTTTGGCGCTTTCCATCGTCTGCTGCGCCACCGCCAAATTGCTGCGCTCGGCCGCCACCGCAACCCAGTCGGTGACGATATCGGCGATCAACGTCAGGCGGGTGCTTTTTGCCGCCTCCGAATTGGCCAGGTAAGTTTCGAACGCCGCGCGCGACAGGCTGGCGTTTTTGCCGAACAGATCCAGCTCGAACGCGCTGACGCCGGCCTGCGCTTCATAACTCTGACTGATGGCGGTGGCATTGCCGCTACCGTTCAGCGAACGCCCGCGGCTGCCGTCGGCGGTGGCGTTGATCGTCGGGAACAGCGCCGAGCGCTGCTCACCGTACAGGGCGCGCGCCGAGGCGATATTGGCGATCGCCTCGCGCAGATCGCGGCTGCTGTCCAGCCCCAGCGCCACCACCTGCCGCAGCCTGGCGTCCTGCACATAGTCGCGCCAGGCGACGTCCGGGTAGCTCAACGCCTGCTTGCCGGCGGCCTCGCCCTGCGGCAGGTTGGCGGGCACCGGCGCCGCCGGGCGCTGGTAGTGTGGATCCAGCGACAGACACCCGCTCAGCAGCAGCGGTAAAGTTAACATCATGACTCGTTGCAACACGTTATTCTCCTGCCTGAGACGGCGAGTTGGTGGGCCGGCGGGTAAACATGCGGCGCACCAACACATAAAACAGCGGTACGAAAAAGATGGCCAATGCGGTGGCGGTGATCGTACCGCCGATAATGCCGGTACCGATGGCGATTCGGCTGTTGGCGCCGGCGCCGCTGGATACCGCCAGCGGCAGCACCCCGGCGGTGAACGCCAGCGAGGTCATCAGGATCGGCCGCAGGCGCATGCGTGCCGCGTGGACCGCCGCGCCAATCAGCGTTTCCCCCCGCTGGTGCATCTCCTCGGCGAACTCGACGATCAAAATGGCGTTCTTCGCCGACAGGCCGATGATGGTGAGCAGCGCCACCTGGAAGTAGATGTCGTTTTCCAGCCCGCGCAGCGTGATCGCCAGCAGCGAGCCCACCACGCCCATCGGCACCACCAACATCACCGCGAATGGAATCGACCAGCTCTCATACAGCGCCGCCAGGCACAGGAACACCACGATGAGCGAAATGGCGTACAGCGACGACGCCTGGCCGCTGGTCAGCCGTTCCTGATAGGACAGCCCGCTCCAGGAATAGCTGCTGCCGGCGGAGTATTTCGCCGCCAGTTTCTCCATCTCGCTCATCGCCGTACCGGAACTGACGCCGGCGGCGCCCTGCCCGGTGATCTCGAACGACGACAGCCCGTTATAGCGCGACAGGTTCTCCGGCCCGTAGATCCAGTGCGAAGACGCAAAGGCGGAGAACGGCGTCATGCTGCTGGCGCCCGACGCATTGGTGCCGCGCACAAACCAGCGGTCGAGGTCTTCCGGCTTGGCGCGGTACTGCACGTCGCCCTGCATATAGACTTTTTTCACCCGGTTGCGGTCGATAAAGTCGTTGATGTAGGTGCTGCCGAACGCGCTGCTGAGGGTGCTGTTGACGTCACCGGCGCTCAGGCCGAGCGCCTGCAGCTTGCTGTTGTCGATCTCCACCTGCAGCTGCGGGGTGTCCGGCAAGGTGTTGGCGCGCACTGCCAGCAATGCCGGATTGTTGCCGGCGGCGGCGACGATCTGGTCGCGCATCGCCTGCAGCTCGGCGCGGGTGGTCGCCCCTTTGGCCTGCAGCTCGAAAGTGAAGCCGTCGGACTGACCGAAACCGTCGATCGCCGGTGGGCTCATGGAGAACACCTGGGCGTCGCGCAGCGAAGCGAAGTGCGCCATGGCGCGTTTGGCGATGGCGTCGGCGGTGTTCTCGCTGCCGCTGCGCTGGCTCCAGTCTTTGAGGCTGACGAACGCCATGCCGGCGTTTTGCCCGCTGCCGCTGAAACCGAAACCGTTGATGGTGAAAATGGTGCTGACGTTGGCCTTTTCCTGATCGAGGAAATAGGCGGTCACCGCCTCGCTCACCGCCGAGGTGCGCGCGTTGGTGGCGCCGGCCGGCAAGGTGTACTGCACCATCACCGAACCCTGATCCTCATTGGGCAGGAAACCGGTCGGCAAACGCAGATACATCACGGCCGCGGCGATCAGCAGCAGACCGTACAGCAGCAGATAGCGCGTTGGCCGGTGGATCACTGCGCCGACCTTGTCGGCGTACTTCTCCTGCAGCCGGTTATAACCGCGGTTGAATCTACCCAGCAGCCCTTTGTCGGTCTGTTCTTCATGCGTCGATTTCAGCAATGTGGCGCACAGCGCCGGCGCCAGCGTCAACGCCAGCACCACCGACAGCACCATCGAGGAAACGACGGTGATTGAAAACTGACGGTAGATCACCCCGGTGGAACCACCGAAGAACGCCATCGGCAGAAACACCGCCGACAGCACCAGCGCGATGCCGACCAGCGCGCCGGTGATCTCGCGCATCGATTTCTCCGTCGCCTCGCGCGGCGGCAGTTTATCTTCACGCATCACGCGTTCGACGTTTTCCACCACCACGATGGCGTCGTCCACCAACAGCCCGATCGCAAGCACCATGCCGAACAGCGTCAGGGTATTGATCGAATAGCCGAACGCCGCCAGCACGCCGAAGGTGCCCAGCAACACCACCGGCACGGTGATGGTCGGGATCAGCGTGGTGCGCAGGTTTTGCAGGAACACGAACATCACCACCACCACTAACACCACCGCTTCAAACAGCGTTTTCACCACCTCCTCGATCGAGATGTTGATGAAGTCGGTGCTGTCTTTCGGGTAGGCCACCTTGTAGCCCTGCGGCATCGCGCTTTGGTATTCCGCCACCTTGGCCTTAACCAGTTTGGCGGTGCTCAGGGCGTTGGCGCCCGCCGCCAGCTTGACCGCGATCCCCGCCGCCGGGTGGCCATTGAGGTGCGCGCTGGCGGAGTAGTCTTCGTTGCCCAGCTCAACCCGTGCCACGTCACCCAGCCGCACCAGCGCGCCGCTGCTGTCGCTTTTCAGGATGATATTGCGAAACTGTTCCGGCGTTTGCAGCCGCGACTGCGCCTTTACCGTGGCGGTCAGTTGCTGATCGGCGGCGGCCGGTAGATCGCCTACCTTGCCGGCAGACACCTGGGTGTTTTGCGCTTCGATCGCCGTCTGCACGTCGGAAGGCATCAGCGCATAGCTCGCCAGCTTGGTCGGATCCAGCCAGATACGCATCGCATATTCCGAGCCGAACACCTGCACGTCCCCCACGCCCTCGATGCGCGACAGCGGATCCTGCAGGTTGCTGACCAGATAGTCGGAGATATCGGCCATTGTCGCCTTGTCGCTTTCGTCATACAGCCCGACGATCAGCAGGAAGCTGCTCTGGGATTTCTTGACCGTCACGCCCTGCGCAGTGACCGCGCTCGGCAAACGGCTTTCCGCCTGCTGCACCTTGTTTTGCACCTGCACCTGAGCGATATCCGGATCGGTGCCCTGATCAAAGGTGACGTTGATGCTGACCGAGCCGCTGGAGCTGCTGGTCGAAGAGAAATACAGCAGGCCGTCCAGGCCGGTGAGCTGCTGCTCAATCACCTGCGTGACGCTGTTTTCCAGCGTTTCCGCGTCCGCGCCCGGGTAAGTGGCGGAGATGGAAATCTGCGGCGGTGAGACATCCGGGTACTGCGAGACGGGCAATGAATTGATCGACATCAGGCCGCACAGCATGATGATGATGGCAATCACCCAGGCGAATACCGGCCGCCGGATAAAGAACTGCGCCATATCACTGCTCCCCGCGTTCGGTTTTGTCGACTGAAACCTCAACCGGCTTCACCGCGGCGCCGATCGTGACCTTGCCGGTGCCTTCGACGATCAGGCGATCGCCTTCGTTCAGCCCGCTGCCGATCAGCCAGTTGCTGCCCACCACCCGTTCGGCGCTGACGGTGCGCTGCGCCACGTTGTTTTGCTCGTCCACCACCAACGCGGTGGCTTCCCCTTTGGCGTTGCGGGTGATGCCCTGCTGCGGCGCCAGAATGGCTTTGGGATCGACGCCGTTATCCACCGTGGCGTGGACGTACATACCGGGCAGCAGCTCATGCTTGGGGTTGGGGAACACCGCACGCAGCGTGACCGAACCGGTGGCCTCATCCACCGCCACCTCGGTCAACTCCAGCTTGCCGGCGTGGGCATAAGGCGTGCCGTCCTCCAGCTTGATGGCGACCGGCGTGACCGCACCGCGCTGCAAAGCGGCCTGCTGACGGCGCAGTTTAAGCAACTGGGCGCTGGACTGGGTCAGATCGACATAGATCGGATCCAACGCGCGGATGGTGGCCAACGCATCGGTCTGGCTGGCGGTGACCAGCGCGCCCGGCGTCACCGATGAGATGCCGATGCGGCCGGCGATCGGTGCCCGCACCTGGGTATAGGCGAGGTTGATGCGCGCCGTCTCCAGCGCTGCCTGATACTGGGCCACCGACGCCACGGCCGCCAAATAGGCGGCTTTGGCATCGTCCGCATCCTGCTGAGAAACGCCGTTCTCTTTCACCAGCGCCGCATAGCGCTGTGATTTGAGCCGGGTGGATTGCACCGTGGCCTGGGCGTTTTTCAGCTGGGCGGCGGCCTGATCGTAGCTGGCCTGATAGCTGGCGGGGTCAATTTGGTACAATACCTGCCCGGCTTTCACCTCGGCCCCTTCGGTAAACAGCCGCTGCTTGATGATGCCGTCGACCTGCGGCCGCACGTCGGAAGTCATGGTGGCGTTGACCCGGCCGGTCAACTCGCTGCTCAGGGTCACTGACTGGCCGCGCAGCGTGACGACGCCGACCTCCTGCTCACCGCCTGCGCCCGTCGGCGCACCGGCGTTTTGCCCATCGCAGGCAGCCAGCAACAGCGACAGCCCAAGCACCAAAAGCGTTTTTCTCTGCATTGCAATACGATCCCATTGAGAATGACTATTCTCAATATATCGAATGCAGACATTCGCTTCTGAAAGGGTTGCGTAAGGATTCGGTAAAAGTCCGTCGGGCTGAGCCGGCCGGAGCGGCCGGTATCGGGATTATTTGTGCCGCAGCGGCACATCTTTCAAGAGCCAGGTCAGCGCAAAAGCCAGCGCCATCACCCCGGCGGCAATTTGATACACCGAATGGATCGCCCCGCCGAAGGCCTGCAGGTAATCCTGCTGCAGCGCCGCCGGCAAATGGTGCACCGCTTCTGCGCCGAGCGCGCGCGGCAGCTGCGCGCCTTCCGGCAACAGCGCCGCCAAACGGGTGTGCAACACCTGCGTGAAAATTGCCCCGAACACCGCCACGCCTATCGAACCGCCGATAGAGCGGAACAGCGTGGCGCTGGACGTCGCGACCCCGATATGTCGGGGCTCCACGCTGTTTTGCGCCGCCAAAATCATCACTTGCATCACCATGCCAAGCCCCAATCCCAGCAGGCAAAGGTACAGATACAGTTGTTGCACCGGCGTGTTATTGGTCAGGGTGCCGAGCAGCGTCATCGCCCCCAGCGCACACAGGGTACCGACGATCGGGAACAGGCGATATTTACCGCGTTTGCTGATGATCCGCCCGCTGATGATCGAGCTGACCATAAGGCCGCCCATCAACGGCAGCAGCTGCATCCCGGCCTGCGATGGCGTCGAGCCTTTTACCACCTGCAGATACAGCGGCAGGAAAGTTACGGAGCCGAACAGCGACATGCCGACGATAAAGCCGATCAGGCCGCACAGCACGAAGGTGCGGTTGCGAAACAGCCCGAGGGGAATGATCGGTTCACCGGCCAGACGTTCCTCATAGATAAAGCCGCCCAGCGACACCAGGCCAAAGGCCAGAATGCACCACAGCTGGCCGTCCGACCAGGCCATTACCGTGCCGCCCTGGCTGGTGAACAGGATGATACAGGTGAGCGCCATCGCCAGGTAACCGGCGCCGAGGAAGTCGATTTCATGTCGCACTCGATTAACCTGCGACTGAAATACCGCGCCAATCACCAGCAGGGCGAACAGGCCCAGCGGCAGATTGATGTAGAAAATCCAGCGCCAGGAAAAATGCTGCACCAGTAAGCCGCCGATCAACGGCCCCACCACCGTGGCCAGGCCGAATACCCCACCGAACAGCCCCTGATAACGGCCGCGTTCCGCCGGCGGGATCACGTCGCCGACCACCGCCAAAGTGACCACCAACAGCCCGCCGCCGCCCAACCCTTGCAGCGCGCGCATCATAATCAGCTGTGTCATGTTTTGCGCTAGCCCACACAGTACCGACCCAAGCAAAAACAGCAAAATAGCGATTTGCAGCACAATCTTGCGGCCGAAAAGATCGCCGAATTTGCCGTACAGCGGCACCACGATAGTGGAAGACAGCAGATAGGCTGTCACCACCCAGGACAGTTTCTCAAGACCACCAAACTCGCCGACGATGGTCGGCAGCGCGGTGGAGACAATGGTTTGATCCAGCGCCGCCAGTAGCATCACCAGCAGCAACGCGGAAAACAGCAACGGGAGCGAAGGCGCCTTGGCAGGCGCCCCGCCGTGATCGGGCCGGATTGTCGGGTTTTCAATCGTCATCGGAGTCAGTTCACTTGTAATTAATTAATCGCATAATTAATATATGAGTCATCCTTTTTTCCGGTCAATGGATCTTATCGCGATGACAGCACGAAACGTTCAAACTCCCGCCAAGCCTCGCCGCCCCGGCCGGCCGAGCGGCGGTGCCAAAGGGGCGGACAAACGCGAGCATTTGCTTGATACCGCGCTGAACCTGTTTGCCCGCCAGGGGATCGTAGACACCTCATTGAATGCCATTGCGCGCGAAGCAAACGTCACCCCGGCCATGCTGCACTACTACTTTCATAACCGGGAACAGTTGCTGGACGTGCTGATCGAAGAGCGCTTTCTGCCAGTGCGCAAGATGGCCGGCGAGGTGTTCGACGCCAACGCGGACGATCCCGTCACCGCGTTCACCCAGCTAGCGCAACGTTTTATCGACATCGCGTTGGAACACCCTTGGTTCGCCCCGCTGTGGCTGCGGGAGGTCATGAGTGAAAGTGGCGTATTGAAACAGAGAATGGATGAACGATTCGGTAATGAACGCCATCAGATCGCGTTGCAAGCCATCGCACGCTGGCAGGCGCAGGGTAAACTCAATCCCGATCTCGAGCCTGCCCTGCTGTTCTTTACGCTGTTCGGCATCACGCTGCTGCCGCTGGCCACCGCACCCAAATGGCGGCGCGAACGGGATAAAGGCCAGCTAAACGCCGAGGATATCGCCCGCCACGCCATTGCCCTGCTGCGCTACGGCATCGGCCCGGCGCGTTAACTCACCGGCACTGGGGGTTTAACCAGTCTAAACACCGTTTTGGTGTGCCAATAGTAGTCGATCGCCGCTGCGATATTCGGCATCCAGCCGTCCGGCTCATAGGGCACGAAGCCGGAAAAGCCCAGCCGGCGGGCAGAGACCTGGAATCCCGCGGCGGAGAAAATGCGCGCATAGTCGTCCAGAGCGCGATCCTGCACCACGGTATGCGTCTGTTCAGCCACCCTTTCGCGCCATTGCGGCCACAGCGGGTTGTCGGTGTGGCAACCGGTCACCGCATAATAAACGCCGCCCGGTTTCAGCACCCGCAGCATATCGGCGGCATGCTGCGCGATATCTTCAATCAGGTAGATGACTTCATGACTGAAGGCGATATCGAAGTGGTTCTCATAACCCGTCAACCGCGTGTCGGTCTGATAACCAATCGGCAGGTTTCCTTTCAGGCGGTTGGCCTGTTCGACGGACTGGCGGGCGATATCGACGCCGAGCCCTTCACGAAATGGCCGGATTTGGTGCAACAGACGCAGAAAACCGCCCTGATTGCAGCCGAAGTCCAGCACCTTGACGCCGGACAATTCGTGTTCCGGCACCAGGCTCAGCAGATGCCGCCAGATGGGCGCATGGCCTTCGGCCATGGCCTGTTCTGCGTGCGGATCGCGATACCAGGTGGGAATGCTCAAGGGTGAGTCGTTCATTATGGCCTCCTTATGTTTCCACTCAGCCAATCACACCCTATGGCGACAAACAACCGCGTGCGCATTTTTTGAACATTCACTGGTCTGGCTTGCCATGCACCGGCAATTGGCTGGTCACGCAGTGAATGCCGCCGCCGCCGGCGGCGATGGCGTCGATCTCCAGCTGCACCACCTTGCGCTGCGGATAGAGCGCCGACAGCAGTTCAAACGCCGCCTTGTCCGCCTGCAGGTCGCCAAACTCCGGGGCGATCACCGCGCCGTTGATGACGAAATAGTTGATGTAGCCCGCCGCGAAATCGGGGTTGCGGCGACTGAATCGGCTTTCGCGCGGTGCCCGCGGCGGCGAAAGCGTATGTACCTGCAGCGTGCGGCCGTCGGCGTCGGTCGCTGCTTTGAGGATCGCCAGATGCGCTTGGGTAACCGCATGATCATAAGAGGCCGGATCGGTATCCAGGTTGGCCACCACCACGCCAGGCCGCACGAAACGGGCATAAAAATCGACGTGGGCATCGGTGATGTCCCGGCCTTTAATGCCCGGCAGCCAGATAATTTTGCGCAGGCCGAGCATCGCCTTCAGCTCTTGCTCAACCCGGTCTCGGCTCCAGCCCGGGTTGCGGTTCGCATTCACCCAACTGCTCTCGGTCATGATGCCGGTGCCGTGCCCATCCACCTCGATGCCGCCGCCTTCGCCTACCAGCGCGCTGCGGCGCGGTTGAGCGACGCCGTATCGCCTGGCGACAAACCCTGCCAGACGCGCATCCCTGGCATGTTGCTGCTTATCGCCCCAGCCGTTGAAGTTGAAATCCACCGCGCCCAGTTCGCCGGCGTCATTGACGACGAAATTGGCGCCGATGTCGCGCATCCAGATATCATCCAGCTCAGTGACAACATAGCTGACGTTGTGACTGCCGCAGGTGGCCTCAGCCAATTGCCGTTCATTGCCGCGGCAAAAAACCGTCAACGACTGAAAGTCGGCGATGGCGCGGGCGATGCGCCCCTGCGCTGCCTGCACGTCCGCGGTGAACCCGCCCCAAATCGCACGCTGCGCGCCGAAAGCGAGAAACGCCCGCTGTTGCGGTTCCCCTTCGTCGGGCATCCGCCAGGCCGGATTAAGCGCAGCTTTCGCGTGACCGCGTAACGGGATGCCCAATGATGCCGTCAAGCTCACACCGGCCACCGCCGAAAGCTGCTTGATAAAGGTGCGACGCGTTGACATAAATAGCCTCTTTAAATTGATTTAAATTCAAACTGTTAGCCGGTTTTTTTACGCTCCAGCGCTTGAATCCCATGCTAGTCTTCCCCTGCCACCGCGACAAACGATATATTTAGCGGATATCTGATTAGACAGGCTTATCGATAATGTTAAAACACTGGCCCCCCTTGAGCGCCCTGCGCGGTTTCGAAGCGGCGGCGCGCCTGGGCAGTTTTCATCAGGCTGCCGAAGAGCTGCACCTGACTCAGTCGGCGATCAGCCAGCAAATCCGCAGCCTCGAGGCGTTTCTGGAGCAACCGCTGTTCTTCCGCACCGGCCGCAGCGTGGCGCTGACCGACGCCGGCCACGATCTGTTCAGCACCGCACAGGTGATGCTGCAACAGCTGGCCGTCGGCATTCGCCGTTTGGATCAGTACCGCAAACCCAACCAACTGATCGTTAACACCACCCCGGCCTTTGCCCGCCACTGGCTGACGCCGCGGCTGGGCGATTTCAATCGGCAGCATCCGCAGATCGATCTGTGGCTGTTCACCAGCTTTGAACCGCCGGATATGGCGACGGACAGCATCGATCTGGCGATCCGTGACGATCTCAGCGCGCAGGCGGACTGCACCTTTAACGTTCTCTGTACCGACCGACTCTACCCCGCCTGCCACCCCAGCCTGCTGGCGTTGACGCCGGAGCAGCGCGTGACCTTGCACGGCGAACGCGAGATGGATTGGAGCCACTGGGCAGTGGCGGGCGGCGCGCACGTCGGCCAGCGAGACAGCGGGCTGAACTTCTCCGATCCTGGTCTGCTGCTGGACGCCGCCTGCAACGGCCTCGGCATCGCGTTGGTCAGCCAACTGCTGGCGCAACACGCGCGCGACGCCGGGCTGCTGCAACCGTTAACCGAGCAACGCGTGCGCGGCGCCAACTGGGCGTGGCTGCTGCACCGCGACAGCGAACACAATCCGCTCGCCCGGCACTTCTGCCAATGGCTGCAGTCGGCGCTGCCCGCCGGCGCATAACGCGCCACGTCACGATTTGCTACTCTGGTCAGGCGGCCCCGCCTGACCGCTGCTACTTTCAATAAAGCGTCGCAACAGCCCGAAGAAAACGCGCTAACCTGCTGTTTCAAAATCATTAGTTGAATTCACCTGATAACTGAACATCGCTAAAAGGATCTTCTATGTCTGCCGGTTTATTGAAAACGATAGCTCTGAGCGTGGCCCTTGCCTGCACCGTTCCCGCTGCCTTTGCCGCCGAACTGACCGCCGGCGCGGTCGCCGCCCCGGATCAGTATGGCGCCAAGGTCGCCGCGCACATTCTGCAGGCCGGCGGCAATGCGGTCGATGCGGCGGTCGCCACCGCCTTTACCCTGGCCGTTACCTACCCTGAAGCCGGCAATATCGGCGGCGGCGGCTTTATGACGCTGTACGTCGACGGCAAACCCTATTTCCTCGACTACCGCGAAGTGGCGCCCAAGGCCGCCGGCAAAACTATGTATCTGAACGAGAAAGGCGAAGTGATCGAGAATCTCAGCCTGGTGGGCAGCCGCGCCGCCGGCGTGCCGGGCACCGTGCTGGGATTGTGGGAAGCGCATAAACGCTTCGGCAAGTTGCCCTGGGCCGAGCTGCTGACGCCGGCGATCGGTTACGCCCGGCAAGGTTTCACCGTGGCGGATCAGCAGTATCAGTACCGTGAAGACGCCAACAAGCTGTTCGCCGGTAAAACCAACTTCGGCGACTATTTCGGCGCCATGAAGCCCGGCACGGTGTTCAAGCAGCCGGAGCTGGCCGCCACCCTTGAGCGCATCGCCAAATCGGGCGCCGACGATTTTTATCACGGCGAAACCGCTCGCCTGCTGGTGGCGCAAATGCAGCGCGACAACGGGCTGATCGGCGCGGCGGATTTGGCCGACTATCGGGTGAAATGGCGTGAACCGATGCGCATCAGCTGGCGCGGCAACACCGTGTATACCGCCCCGCTGCCCAGCTCCGGCGGCATCGCGCTGGCGCAGCTGCTGGGGATCAAAGAAGATCGCGCCGCCGACTTCAAGGGCGTGCCGCTGAACTCGGCGCGCTACATCCACCTGCTGGCGGAAATCGAAAAACGCGTGTTCGCCGATCGCGCCGACTACCTCGGCGATCCGGACTTCACCCAGGTGCCGGAAGCGCAGCTGATCGCCCCCGACTACCTGAAAAAACGCGCCGCCGAGATCAACCCGACGGCGATCTCGCCGACCGAAAAGGTGCTGCCGGGGCTGGAAACCCACCAAACCACCCACTTCTCGATCGTCGATGCCGCCGGCAACGCGGTCAGCAACACCTATACGCTCAACTGGGACTTCGGCAGCGGCGTGGTGGTCAAAGGCGCCGGCTTCCTGCTTAACGACGAGATGGACGACTTCAGCGCCAAACCCGGCGTCGCCAACGCCTTCGGCGTGGTGGGCAGCGACGCCAACGCCATCGAGCCGGGCAAGCGCATGCTCTCCTCGATGAGCCCGACCATCATCACCCGCGACGGCGACGTCACCCTGGTGATCGGCACCCCGGGCGGTTCACGCATCTTCACCTCGATCTTCCAGGTGATCAACAACCTCTACGATTACCACCTGCCGCTGGCGCAGGCGGTGGCCGCCCAGCGCGTGCACCATCAGCTGTTGCCGAAGGACACCGTCTACTATGACAGCTTTGCACCGCTGACCGGCAAACCGGCGGACGAGCTGAAGGCCATGGGTTACACCCTCGAAGACCAGGGCTGGAACATGGGGGATATTCAGGCTATCCGCATCGATGGCCGCACGCCGGAAACCGCATCAGATCCGCGCGGCCGCGGCGTCGGACTGGTGGTGAAAAAGTAACGCGCCGGCGGCCCGCTTCAGCCACGCCGGGCCGCCGTTCTCCCCGCACAGACTGACGTTGCTCCCTTTTTCACTCATCTATACTGAATCGACAGGCTCGCGTTTAACGGCGACGGCGCTTGCGTTCCATCTTGGACGATAAAAATAATATTTTCAGTAAATCAATCACCTGCATTTATCGTAAGCGATGTCGGAGGCAATCAACAATGGCGAAAAGACGAGCAGTACCCGGGGTGCATCCCTACGATGGGCCCGCCGGCGGTTGGGGCGCACTAAAAGCGACGGCCATCGCCGTGCGCACGCAGATGGACACCTTAGAAGCGCCGGTGACGCTGATGCGCACCAATCAACCCGACGGTTTTGATTGTCCGGGGTGCGCATGGCCGGATAAAGAACATCGATCTACCTTCCAGTTTTGTGAAAACGGCGCCAAAGCCGTGACCTGGGAAGCGACCAGCAAGCGCGTGACGCCCGAATTTCTGGCGCAGAACACCGTAACGTCGCTGCTGCAGAAAACCGATTACCAGTTGGAAGACTATGGCCGCCTGACAACCCCTCTGTGCTATGACGCCGGGACGGACACCTTGCGCCCGCTGGCCTGGGATGAGGCGTTTCAACGCATCGCCGCCGTTTTGCAAACGCTGCCGCCGGAGCAGGTGGAGTTTTATACCTCCGGCCGGGCGTCCAATGAGGTGGCCTATCTGTTCCAGCTGTTTGCGCGGGAGTTCGGCAGCAATAACTTCCCCGACTGTTCCAATATGTGCCATGAGCCGACCAGCGTTGGCCTGCCCCAGTCGATCGGCATCGGTAAAGGCACCGTGTCGCTGGACGACTTTGACAGCGCGGAGCTGATTATCTCCATCGGGCACAATCCGGGCACCAATCACCCGCGCATGATGGGCACGCTGCATGAACTGGCGCGTAAAAAGGTGCCGATTATCGTGTTTAACCCGCTGCGCGAGCGGGCGCTCGAGCGTTTCACCGATCCGCAAAACGTCATCGAAATGGCGACCTACAGTTCGACCCCTATCGCGTCCACCTACTATCAGGTCAAGGCCGGCGGCGACGCCGCAGCGCTCAAAGGCATCGCCAAAGCGCTGCTGCAGCTGGATGAAACACAAGGCAACGCCGTGGATCACGCCTTTATTGCCGAGCACACGCAAGGCTTTGCCGCTTTCGCCGCCGATCTGGCGGCCACCCATTGGGAGGCTATCGAAGCGGAGAGCGGCCTGGCGCGCCAGGACCTGGAACGGGTCGCCACCGCCTACGCAAAATCCAACGCCACCATCGTGACCTACGGCATGGGCATTACGCAGCACAATAAAGGGACGGCCAATGTGCGCCTGATCGCCGATCTGCTGCTGCTACGCGGCAACATCGGCAAACCGGGCGCCGGCATCTGCCCGCTGCGCGGCCACTCCAATGTGCAGGGCAACCGCACCGTCGGCATCACCGAAAAACCGTCGGCCGATTTTTTGGCAAAGCTGGAAACGGTGTTTGGCTTCACGCCGCCCAAAGCCCATGGTCACGATGCCGTGAAATGCATGCAGGCGATGATCGATGGTGCCTCGAAGGCGTTGATCTGCCTGGGCGGCAACTTCGCCGTAGCATTGCCGGACCCCGAGCAGAGCTTCCCGGCGATGAAAGCCCTGGAGTTAAGCGTGCATATCGGCACCAAACTCAATCGCAGCCATCTGTTGGTGGCAAAAGAAACCCTCATTCTGCCCTGCCTGGGCCGCACCGAACTGGACATGCAGGCCGGCGGGCGGCAATCGGTGACGGTGGAGGATTCGATGTCGATGGTGCATGCGTCATCCGGCAAATTAAAACCGGCGTCGGAACTGCTGCGTTCGGAACCCGCCATTGTGGCCGGCATGGCCAAAGCGGTGATGCCCGCCAGCAAGGTGCCCTGGGATGAGCTGATCGAAGATTACGACGTGATCCGCGAGCTGATCGAAAAAACCATTCCCGGCTTCGACGATTACAACGCGCGTATTCGCCAACCCGGCGGCTTCCGCATGCCGCTGCCGCCGACCGAACGCCAGTGGCCGACGGCGACGGGCAAGGCGATGTTTTCCGTGTTCAGCGGGCTGCATGAGGACGAGATAACGACAGACAAAGACACGTTGCGGCTCATAACGCTGCGCAGCCACGATCAGTACAACACCACCATCTATGCTCTGGACGATCGCTACCGCGGGGTCTTCGGCCGGCGCGACGTGCTGTTCATGAATGACAGCGATCTGCAACGTTTGGGGCTGGAACATGGCGACGTGGTCGATCTGGAAACGGCGCTGCCCGGCAGCACCCAGCGCCTGGAAGGCATCACGGTGATCGCCTACAACATCTCAGCCGGTTCGGTCGGCGCCTACTACCCGGAGGCCAACGTGCTGGTGCCGCTGCATTACATCGATGAGGAGAGCGGCACGCCTTCGTATAAATCGGTGCCGATCCGCGTGAAGTTGAGATCCAAAGAGGTGCGCGCGGTCGATATCGCCTGACGGAAGCGGTTTGAGCCTTTCTCCGCATGGAGAAAGGCTTCTCCCCCTTTAGACCTGCGCCACCAACACATTAACGTTGGCGGGGAAAACCAAGCCTTCTAATGCGTTACCGCTGTCGGAGGTCACCAGATAATCGACCTCGGGCCATTTGGCCACCAGCGTCATCGCATGCCCGCGCAGCTTGTTTTCGTCGGCCAGCACGATGCACTTGCGGCTCTGCGCCATCATTTTGCGCGCGATGGCCGCTTCATTGACGTTCTGATCCATTACGCCGGTCTGCACGTTGACCGCGCCGGCACCGATAATGGCGTAATCGGCGAAAAACGCCTCAATGTTATTCAACGCGATTGCACCCAGGCACGCCATTTTGGAGTCGATGAACTGCCCGCCGATCAGCACCACGTCAATGGAGTCATTCTCCAGACAGACGTTGGCAATCAACGGCGAGTTGGTGATGACCGTTAACTGATCGACCGTCGCCAACTGCCGGGCAAACTCCAGCGTGGTGGAGCCGAAATCCACGAACACCGTATCGCCCGGTTGGATCAGCGTCACCGCTTTCTCTGCGATGGCGCGCTTCTCGGCCTCGGCGATTTTGGCCCGCTCGTTGAATTCATGCTCGAATTTAAACTGGCTGCTGACTGCCCCGCCGTGGATCTTCTTGATCAGCCGATAATCTTCTAGCTTGTTCAGATCGCGCCGAATGGTTTCCTGCGAAACCTGGAATTTATCCGCCAGCTCATTCACGTAAACCCGGCCGTTGGCCTGGATCAGCGCCAGTATTTCATTGCGCCTTTCCACGGAATTAGAGATATCCATTCACATTACACTCGCTGCCTTTAGTAAGAGTGACTGCCTCCGCCGAGACTCGCGGCGTTAACTGACGGAATACTACGGGTTTCAGGGCGTTAGACGCAAGCCGTTGCCATCGTTCACCCGGCGGATTCTATGCTGATGTGCAGTGCGTCACGCTCGCCGTCGGGCGGCAAGGCGATGTTGCGCAGCAGGATCCGCCGTTCCGGCAGGCAGCGGTGCGTTTTGCGATACAGCACTTCGTCGCCCAGCCGCACCACCACCGAACCGGACACCGCCTGTTCCACGCGCATATTGATCGTGACCGTGGTGGCTTTGCCTGACAGCGCCACGTTGGTAGGCGCGGTCAGGCGGATCCGTTCGTCATGCCGCACCGGGAGGATTTGCCGCGCCGGTGGCAGCGTGCGCTGCAGCGAACGGGCAACGGCCTCGCCAACGCGCAGCCCTTCCTGATAGCACTGGTCGCCCATGTCCGCCGGATGCAGCATGTTGCCGACGGCGAAATAGGCGGCGTCGGAACAGCGGCCGAACTGATCGGTCAACGGGCAGCCGCTCTCCGGCCGCTGCGCCAGGTGGCTCTGGCGGATCAGCGTATACTCCCCGGTGAAGCGGCCGGTGAAGATCAGGCTGTCGCAGGCGATGCGCTGCTTCTCCCCCTGGCGGTTTTCCACCTCGATGGACTCAACCCGATCGTGGCCGGCAATATCGGTCACCCGTGAATAATAATGAATCGGCACCCCCATCAGACGCGCATAGAGCGCGCTCAACCTCCAGGCGACGGGCCTGCCGCCGCTTTCAATCATGGCGACGGCGCGCACGCCGGCGTTGCGCAGCGTCCATAGCGCGGAGAAACTGACCAGCTCGGTGCCGACCACCACCGGCGCCTTACCTGGCTGCAGCCCGCGCAGATAGACGAACTGCTGCAGCGCACCGGCGGTGAGTACGCCCTGCGGCCGCAGGCCGCTCACCAGGCGAGGATGGCGCGGCGTCTCACGCACGCCGGTCGCCAGGATCACCCGCTGCGCTTTCAAGGTGCTGACGCCGCGGCGATCCGTGATGGTCAGCTCGCCGCCCGGCTTGATGGCGAGCACCGTCACGCCGGTGCGAATTTCCACCTGCCCGGCGCGCGCCAGTATCTTATCGACATAGGTGGAGCCCAACATCGGCCGGTAAAACGTTTGCAGCCCGAAGGTGGGGTGCCGACAGTGCCTGGGCACGCCGCCCGCTTGCTGTTCCCGTTCCAGGATCACCACATCCTCGATGCCCGCCTGCCGCAGCGCGGTCGCCACCGCGATCCCGGCCGGCCCGGCGCCGACAATCGCCACCTGATACTCAGTTTTCATCAATGCTCCCTACGGCCAGCGTCTGGCCAAAACGATCGCCTACCATTTCCGCCACCCGGCTGCTGCAATAAAAGCCGTTGCAGCGCCCCATCATCACGCGCGTGCGCCGCCGCAGCCCGCCGATGCACTCCGGCGGCACGGCGGAATCGAACGCCGCCTCAATCTCCCGCTGGGTCACCAGCTCACAATGGCAAACGATGCCGCCGTTATCCGGGCGCGCGTAATCGCGCAGCGCGTGGTCGGCGAGCATCGGCATCTGCGGCCAATGCACGGTTTGCGGCGCCGTCGGCGTGAAGCACGGCGTAAAATGGTCGCGGTAAAGCTGCTCCACGTATTGCGCG
This sequence comes from Serratia sp. CY47280, assembly GCF_052168655.1. Taxonomy (NCBI): domain Bacteria; kingdom Pseudomonadati; phylum Pseudomonadota; class Gammaproteobacteria; order Enterobacterales; family Yersiniaceae; genus Serratia; species Serratia sp. CY47280. The sequence goes on from NZ_JBJNMG010000001.1 coordinate 683,487, forward strand.
ATGCCGAGCGCCGCTGTCAGGCCGGTGGAGCGAATGCCCGCCACGCAGATCCACTGCCGCTCGGGATAGGGCTGAATGCGGTAGTGTTTCTGTTCGGTCGCCGGGCGTAATCCGGCATAGCTAGCGGTCACGCTGTAATTCGCCAGCGAGGGCAGCAGCCGGGTGCCCTGTTCGATCAGTTCGCGCATTTTGGTTTCGTCTACCGTTGCCGTTTCTCGATCCTGCTGTTCTTCGGCGGTCGGCCCCAGCAGCAGATTGCCGAAGATGGTTTTCGACAGCAGCACCCCTTTGGTGATGGCCGTCGGCACCGGCAAGATAATGGCGTTGACCTGCCCGGCGGCGGCCTTGTCGAACACCAGAAACTGCCCTTTGCGCGGGCGAATTTCAAACTCGGGCTGATGGCAGAAACTTTCTACCCGGTCGCCCTGATTGCCGGCGCAGTTGATGACGATTTTGCCGTGAAACTCACCCCGGTTGCTGGTTAGCCGCCAGCCGGTCGGCACGCGTTCGGCGCCGGTCACCTCGGTATTGAAGCGATAGTTGCCGCCGTGTTTGACGCCCTGCGTCAGGTACGCCAGCGGTGTGCTCCAGGGATCGATCACGCTCTCTCCCGGCACCTCGACCGCCGCCAACGCGCCGGGCGCCAGCTGTGGCTCACGGCGATACAGCTCGGCGGCGTCGATATGTGCCACGTCCAGCACGCCATTGTCGTGCGCCTGCTGCACGATCGCGGGCAGCGCCGCCAACTGCTGCTCATCCCAGGCCACAACCAAGGCGCCGGTGGGTAACAGCGGCAAATTCATCCGTTCGCGGATGGCGATAAATTCCCGGTACCCGGCCTGCATGCAATGCAGTTCCAGGCTGCCGCTGGGCGCATCGAAGCCGGTGTGCAGCAGCGCGCTGTTGGCTTTGCTGGCGCCAGACAGGATATCGCCTCCCTTTTCCAACAGCAGCGTTCGGGCGCCCATCAGGCAGAATTGGCGGAATACCGCACACCCGACCACACCGCCGCCAATCACGACAATGTCCCAATCCGTTTGTTCTTCCATCATGCTGATGTCCCGTTTTGATGTGATAACCACAATAAAACCACACAATAACCGCATTTGAAATGGTAAAAACAACACAACTCCCAAAAAAAAGCCGCAGAACGCGGTGATAAGCAAAAAGTATGAGGTCGATCACGCGGGGTTATTTTATCTTGTGATTTATGTTGCTTTAATGTGTGAAATTGAAGATAGATTATTAAAACAGTCATACAACCAACACCAGGCACAATAAAAAACAAAACCTATAAGAGAGCGAAGCAATGATGAATCAACGTTATGCCGCGATTGATCAGGGGACCACCGGCACCCGGGTCGTGGTGTTCGGCGAAGACGGCAGGCACCATTCGCCGGCCAGCATGCCGCACAAGCAGATCACCCCCAATCCGGGCTGGGTGGAACACGACGCCCTGGAGATTCTGGCGAATATCCGCCGCTGTCTCAGCCAGTGCGACATGGTGGACGCCATCGGTTTAGGGCATCAGGGCGAAAGTCTGCTGGCCTGGGACGCCGACAGCGGCCTGCCGCTGTACAACGCCATCGTTTGGCAAGATCAGCGCACCGAGCCGGAGATCCAGCGCCTGAAACGCGAAGGCGTCGAACCGCTGGTGATGGCGAAAACCGGCCTGCCGCTCGATACCTACTTCTCCGCCAGCAAGATGGGCTGGCTGATGAATAACGCGCCGGGGGCCAGGCAGTTGGCGCAACGCGGCCGCCTGCGGCTCGGCACCATGGACGCCTTCTTCCTGTTCCACCTGTGCGGCCGGCATCTCACCGACTATAACTCGGCCTCGCGCACCTCGTTGTTCAACATTCATACCCTGCAGTGGGACGAGGAGCTGTGCCGTTTGTTCGGCGTGCCGATCGACAGCCTGCCCGAGGTCAGAGACAACATCGGCCACTTCGGCGACGTCGTGCTCAACGGCAAACCGGTGCCGCTGACGGCCTGCATCGTCGACCAGTTTGCCGGTACATACGGCCACGGCTGCCATCAACCGGGGCAGATGAAGATCACCTTCGGTACCGGCGCTTTTTTACAGGCGATCACCGGGCCGCGTCCGATCGATGCCGGCGAGTCCGGCCTGTTGCCCACGCTGTGCTGGAAGCTGCCCGGCAGCGAGCCGGTGTATGGCCTGGACGGCGGCGTTTATAACGCCGCCTCCGCCATTAACTGGGCGAGAAAGATAGGCCTGTTCAACGATTTCGATGAATTCGGCGATTTCCCGGCCCAGCCGGCCATCGCGCGCGGCCTGGCCTTTGTACCGGCGCTCTCCGGGCTGGCCTGCCCGTACTGGGATCGCTCCGCCGCCGGGATGTGGGCCGGCCTGTCGCTGGAAACCGAACGCAAGGATCTGCTGCAGTCAATACTCGAAGGCATCGCCATGCGTTCCGCCGAGGTGATCAACGCCATGGATAAGTTGAAACCGATCGGCGACAGCATTTCGGTGGACGGTGGTCTGTCCGCCAACCGCTATTTCACGCAGTTCCTCGCCAACCTGATCCAAAAGCGCATCGTTACGCCCGCCAATAAAGAGATCACCGCTCAGGGCGTGGCGCTGTTGGCGCGTAAAGGGCTGGGCGTGGAACAGCCGCTCAAGGTGCTCAACCGCTATGAAGTGACGGAGCCCACCGAGGTCGATATGGCGGTCTGGTTTGCCCGCTATCAGGAAATCATCGCGCGTTCGCGCGGCTTACGTTCATCGCAGGAGGAACACCATGGCTGAGTTCGGTAATTTCATCATCTATATCATCATGGCCGGCACTCTGATCGGTGCGCTGGCGTCGATCGTCAAACCGGAAGGCGAACTGGGACGTGAGTTCGTCAACGGCATTCACGCCATCGGCCCGGTGTTTCTCGCCCAGGCGGGCATCATGGCGGCGATCCCAATCATCTCTTACCTGATCATGTACAGCATCGGCCCCTTCTTCTCGGCGCTCGGCTCCGACGCCTCGATCGCGGCGCTGGCGGTGATCGCCGTGGACATGGGCGGCTATCAGTTGGCTGACGCCATCGCCGCCAACCGCGACATGTGGATCGTCGCCATGTTGGTGGGCTACACCTCCGGCGCCAGCATCGTGTACCTGATCCCGGTCGGGCTTATCATGCTGAACCGCGACGACCATAAATATCTGGCGCTGGGCGCCATGGCGGGCCTGATCAGCATTCCGTTCGCCGTGCTGATCGCCCTGGTGACCATCACCTTCAACAACCTGCCGGTCAGGGAGATTATCTCCACCACGTCACCTGCCGCGCACTATCTGCAGTTGGACTTGCTGCAGGCGCTGCGGCTGCTGTCCCCGCTGTTCGCCCTGTGCTTCCTGTTGGCGTTGGGGCTGAAGCTGCGGCCGGCGGCGATGGTGAAAGGGTTCCTGATCTTCGGCAAGGCGGCGGATGCCTTTATCAAGCTGGTGTTGGCGCTGTGCATCATCGAGCATTTCACCGGTGTGTTTAAAAAGGTGTTCGGCGGCTGGGTATTCGATCCGTTATTTGCCGACAAAGACGAATTATTCCGCGCTATCGAGATCGCCGGTTATATCGGCATTATGTTGGCGGGCACATTCCCCATTTGTTATTTATTCCAGCGCTATTGCCGCAAGCCGATGCATTTCATCGGTAAAAAGCTCGGTTTATCGGATACCGGCGCGCTGGGCTTTATTATGGTATTGGCCAATATCATCGCCGTTTATCACCTGTTCAAAGGCATGCGCGCCCGCGATAAGGTGCTGTGCGTGGCCTTCGGCATCTGCGCACAGGCCACGCTGGGCGATCACCTGGCGTTTACCGCCAACTTCCAACCTTCGCTGGTGTTGCCGATCATGATGGGCAAATTCCTCGGCGGCATGATTGCTGTCCTGATCGCCATCAAGATCTCGGTGCCGGAAGCCGAATTGCTGGAAAAAGAACAGACGCAAAGGCAGTCGACGGCCATCGCCGCCGCCGCTCGCTAAATTTATCCCTAAGCCATAAAAATAAACGGGGCGCCGCCTCACGGGGAAGCTGCGCCCTTTTTTCGCCCCGACCATCAATTATTGAGAGAACAAACGGTAATGAGAAAAATATTTTTAGCCTGCCCCTACAGCCACGCCGACGCCAACGTCGTGCAGCAACGCTTTATCGCGTGCAACGACGTCGCCGCCGCTATCGTACGCGCCGGCAGCGCCGTTTTTAGCCAGGTCAGCATGTCACATCCGATCAACCTGTGTTTGCAAGAGCTCGACAAAACCGCCATCGGCAAGCTGTGGGCACCGATCGACGCCCTGTTCATGGCGGCGATGGATGAGTTGATCGTGCTCGATTTGCCGGGTTGGCAAGAGAGCGGCGGCATCAAGCGCGAGATGGACGCTTTCGCCGCACGCGGCTGCCGCGTCAGCCTGTGGTCTGAGGTCGCGGGCGAGTTCAACTGAGGCGTGCGCCCCGCCGCTAAGCGCGACGGGGCAGCGGCTTATTTGCCGTTGGCCAATTCGCCGTACACCACCTGGCCGCGGAAACCGCGCCGCACCTGCTGGAACAGCTCGCGGAACGCCGGGTAATCCTGCGCCTGGCACAGCGCTTCCTTGCCGCGAATGGCGTTCACCTGCAGGCGGTGATTGACGGTCACCTGCTGCCCGTCGCGCCGCCACGCCACGCGATAGTCGCCCGCCGCATTGCGGAACTGTCTGTCTTGCGGAATGGCGATGATCGGCACGTTGGCCGGCAGCTGCAGACGGTAGGTTTCGTCGTAGCGCTGCGCGCTGCAGTAGAACGGCGTTTCGTTGTCCGGTGCCGCCGTGGTGGTATACAGCGTGCGGAACGATTTGCCACCGGGCGGATTAGGTAGCGTCATGCCGCCCACCACGCCGAAATCGACGTAGTCGTCCGCCTTGAAGCGGAAACGGTAACCGAACTGTTTTTTGAGATCCAGCGGATCGCTGTTCATCGCCACTTCGCCGCTGCCGTCGATACCGGAGGCGGACATGATCGACGCTTCGGCCTGCGCCCGGTTCTGCCGGTTGATCTGCGAGAAATAGCCCCGCAGGTCAATTTCTTCCACTTCGCTCAGCCGACGCTCGGTTTGTCCGTGCAGATTGCCCGCTTTGTCAAACACGAAATCGACGCTCAGCGCGCTCTTGACCGGCTGCTCATCGCTGCCCGGCGTGCGCGCCAGCTTGGCGTCGCGCGTCAGCAGCACCGGCGCCCCCAGATCGCCTTGCGGCAGTTGCCCGAACCGCGCCCAGGGATTGGTGGAGTCCAGGTACAGTTTGAACTCCGGCACATAGGTGATGGCGTGATTAAAGCGGCTGAGCAGCGGCACTTTAGGCAGTAACGGGCCTTCATCCATACCGATCAGCACCGGTGAGCTTTCAATACCCTTGGCAGCGAGCAGCGCCTCCAGGATCACCACGTGGTCCTTACAGTCGCCGTAGTGGTTGTCGAGAATGCTCTGCGCCGAATTCGGCTCCAGCCCACCGTTGCCAAGATACACCGCCACGTAGCGAATGTTTTGCGCCACCCAGCGATAGAGGGCCTCCGCCTGCTCGCGCCGATCGCTGATGCCGGCGGTGATGTTGTCTGCCAGTGCCTGGATGCCCGGCGTCACCTTCGCCGCCGCACCGGCCTTCAGCTGATAGGCCTTGGCCAACTGCGGCCACTCGCGGTAGGTGCTCGCCATGATGGTCGGGCTGAAGGTCCAGCTGTCCGCTGCCCAGTTTTGTGATTTCATCGGCGCGCTGCGCGAATAATGCCAGCGCCAGTGCGCTTGGCCGTTGCGGATCTGCGGCTTGTCCCCGCCTTCCACGCCACGCGTGAAGATATGCATCGGCAGCTTGGCCGGTGCCTGCAGGGTCACTTCGGCGTCGTCGAACTGATCGAAAACGCTGAACGTCTCCCACAGGCCGAAATAGTCGGGGAAATACGGGGTGTTTTGCGTGCGGCGCAGCTCATACACCACCCGCGAGCCCGGCGCCAGGTTGGAGAACACGATGACGCGCACTTTGCGGTCGGCATACAGCGGGGCCGTGGCGCTGGAGTAACTCTCCTGGGTATAGATGCGATCGGGCGCCACGTCGTGCCGCTGGCCGTCGGCAGTCAGCGTGTAGGCGGCGACCACCTCCAGCGTTTCCATTTTTTCGCTGTAGCTCAGGCGGATCTGGCTGAATTTTTCGACCGCCGCCTTGGTCTTCAGCAGCACTTCGTAGCTTTCCGTCTTCACGTTGGTGGCGTTGGCGTTGACGCGGTAATCCGCGCGATAGCGCACGAAGCTGAAATCGTTGTTGGCCGTGTCGTTCTGGCCCTGATCCGCCGCGACGGGCGGTGTAGCGGCCAACACGGTGGCCGGGTGCGTTGCCGTCAAACCGGCGAATAACAGCAGGGAAGGAATAGCGATTTTCATCTTCGGTCCTTGAAGGGCAATAAACGGCGACGCCGGGCTACGCGCCTGCCCCGGCGTCAAAACAGGCGGGCACACTAATATAATTGAGAATCATTTTCAATAAACGGACCTTCAACGCCCGGGCTAACCCTGTTCTATCAACATCACGGCGGTGGTCTCCGGCTCCAGCGCTTCGAAAACGTGCTCGCGATCGGCGGAGTAGCTGATGTAATCGCCGGCGCTCAGCTCCAGCGGCTGCTCCGCCGGCCCGAGGCGCGCTCGCCCGCTGCTGATGATCACATGCTCGACGGTGCCGGGGGGATGTGGCCGGGAAAGTTTCGCCTCTCCGGGTTGCACCCGCAGCCGGTAAATGTCGCGCTGCGCGCCCGGCGGGCAGGTGGCCAGCAGCGTGGCGGCGTAGTTGCCCTGCTCCGACAGCGCCGGCGTTCCCTCATGGGCGCGGATCACTTGCACCGGCCTGCTGGGTTGCGAAATCAGTCGGCTGACCGGCACGTCCAGCGCCATCGCCAACGCCCACAGCGTTTCCAGGCTGGGATTACCGCTGCCGGCTTCGAGCTGCGACAGCGTGGACTTCGCGATGCCCGCGCGCTTCGCCAGCTCGGTCACCGACAGGTTCAATCGCTCACGCTCGCGGCGGATCGCCGCCGACAAGAGGCCGATCGGCGTAATGTTCTGCATCAGGTTATTGCTCATCGTTCGCTATATCATCCGCTTGTTCGAATTGACGAACAGCTGCATGCGTGTTCATCATAATGTCCAATTGTTCATTTTAATGATTAAGCGGCTTCACCACAAGCATGGTCAGGCAGCGAGGGCAACAACATGAAAACAAAGACGCGTGGCGCAGTGCAAATGATCCTCGCCATGACCATCTCAGGCACCGTCGGTTGGCCGGTACTCGTTTTAGGGCAGCCGCCCACAACGGTGGTGTTTTGGCGCTGCGCGTTCGGCGCGCTGGCGATGCTGGCGACCTGCGCCGCGCTTGGGCAGTTGAAACCCGGCGCAATCAACCGGCGGCAGCTGGCTGTCGCCATCCTCGGGGGTATCGCGCTGGTGCTCAACTGGACGCTATTGTTTGCTGCCTATCAGCATGCTTCGATCGCTGTCGCCACCGTGACCTACCATGTTCAGCCGTTTATGTTGGTGGCGCTGGGGGCGCTGCTGTTCGGCGAAAAACTAACGGCTAACCGGCTGGGCTGGCTTCTGCTGGCGTTCGCGGGGATGGTGTTGATCGTCGCCGGCCGGCAAAGCGGCGGCAGCGGCGATGACTACCTGCTCGGCGTGGTACTGGCGCTCGGTGCGGCCCTGATGTACGCCATTGCGGCGGCGATCGTCAAACGGCTGGCCGCGTTGCCGCCGCAGCTCATCGTGTTGATTCAACTGACCGTTGGCACGTTGGCACTGGCACCGTTCGCCGGCCTGGCCACGCCGCCTGCGGCCCCCATCGACTGGCTGCTGCTGGCAACCCTCGGCCTGGTGCATACCGGTTTGATGTCCACGTTGCTCTATGGCGCCATTCAGAAGATCCCCACGGCCCTGGTCGGCGCCCTGTCGTTCATCTACCCGGCGGTGGCGATCGTGGTGGACTGGGCAGTGTTCGGGCACCGTCTCAGCCTGCTGCAGCTGCTGGGCACGCTGGCCATTCTCGGCGCGGCAGCGGGCATGAACTTCGGCTGGCGATGGACGCTCGCCGCGCACCGGGCCGGTAAAATCGGTTAATCCCGCCCGACGGGCAAGCTATGCACAATAAGGCATTCGCCTTGTGTCCGGCGCGGTGCTATTTATTTAAACCGTGTAGGGTAGAAGGAGTTTTCTATGTGGCATCACCGCCTGCAACGGCGCATCCGTTTCAGCTACTGGAACGAACTGTGCGTCACCAAAAAATAAGGGAAGGCGCAAGCCTTCCCTTTTGTCATTCACCGCTCAGATCAGAAACGGTCGGTTTTCACCACGTCGTCGAACGGCAGTTTGCCGATGCGCGGATAAGGCTGCCCCGCCGCCTTGCCGATGGCGACCATCAGCGCGATCTGATAGTGCGCCGGCTTATTGATAATCTCACCCACCGCGTCGAAATCAAATCCGTCCATCGGGCAAGAGTCGTAGCCCTGCGCCTTGGCCGCCAGCATCAGCGTCTGGGCGAAGATGCCGCTGCTGCGCATCACTTCGTCGCGCTGCACCTGCGGCTTACCGCGATAATACTGATCGACGGCCGGGATCATGAACTGCTGTACCGGCTCCGCCGCCTCGGCCCAGACGTTTTTAACCTGTGACTCCCAGCTCGACAGATCGCCGCACAGCACGACCAGCATCGATGCGTCGGTCACCTGCGCCTGCCCCCACGCCGCTTCGCGAATTTTCTCGCGCTGCGCGCGATCTTCGATCAGCAGCGGGCGCCAGTGCTGCAGGTTAAACGCGCTGGGTGCGCCCTGCAGCGCAATGTTCAACAGCGCTTTTTTCTCTTCGAGCGTCATCACGTACTGCGTATCGAACTGCTTGGTGGCGCGGCGTTGGCGGATCGCGTCTAACGTATTCATTTTACTGCCTCTGTCCATGTGAAAAGGTCTATTGTCGTCACCGCGGCGCGGCTGTCCAGCCCCAGGCGGCTATTTCTGCGCGGTTTCGGTGCGCAAACGGCTGACCTGCGCCGCCAAGTCCGGCCACGGCGCCTGACCGGCGTAATGTTGCCGCAGGTAGTTGAGCAGAATGGCGATCTGCGCGTCATTCAGGTTATGGCGAAAACCCGGCATATAGCCCAGCTCGGCGTTCGCCGGCCGCTGTATGCCGTCCAGCACCACACGAATGGCGTTGTCCGGCGCATCGGCGAACAGGTTGGTGTTCAGCGCCAGAGACGGCCGCACCCCCGCCATCTGCGCGCCTTTTTCCTGCGCATGGCAAGCCATGCAGGCGCCGGAAAACAGCCGTGCCCCTTCCGAACTCAGAGGCTCCACCTGCCGTTCCGCCTGAGCGTTTAACGTTGCCGCCGTAGCGCCCGCCGCCGTTTCAGGATGATAGCTGCGCAGATAGACGGCGATCGCCTGCAGATCGGCCTGCGGCAAGCGCGACAGCCCTTCTTCGATCACCGGCGCCATCGGGCCGGCGGCGACGCCGTGGTTGGCCGAGTAGCCGGTGCGCATGAAATCGACCAGATCCTGCTGCGTCCAGGCGAGCGGCGCGGGTGAGCGGCCGGTCAACGCCGGCGCCGTCCATCCCTCCGCCACGCCGCCGGCCAGGTGCTCGCCGCCGGTTTTCTCGCCGAACAGCACGTTGCGCGGCGAATGGCAGGCGCTGCAGTGCCCCAGCCCTTCGACCAGGTACGCGCCGCGGTTCCAGTCGGCGCTTTGGGCCGCCTGTTCCGGCATCGCGCCCGGCGTCAGGAACAGCAGGTTCCAGGCAAAGATGCCCTGGCGAATATTGAACGGAAAGTGCAAATCGGTGGCCGGTGGCCGGTATTTGACCGCCGGCTGTGACATCAGGTAGGCGTACAGCGCCTGCAGATCCTCGTCGCGGGTGCGGGTAAAGGCGGTATAGGGAAACGCCGGATAGAGATAGCGGCCCTGGCGATCGACGCCGTGGCGCATGGCGCGTTCGAACGCCGCGTAACTCCAGCTGCCGATGCCGGTTTCCACGTCCGGCGTGATGTTGGTGGTGTAAATGGTGCCGAAGGGGATCTCCATCGCCAGCCCGCCGGTGTTGCGCTCACCACCCGTACGGGTGTGGCACACGGCGCAGTCGCCGAGGTCGGCCAGCGTTTTGCCGCGCGCGATCTGCGCCTCGCTGAAACGGTGGGTCGCATCGGCGGCGAGCGGCGCGATTTCCGGCTGCCAACTGGCGACCACGCCGGCCACCACAACGGCGATCACCGTGACGCCGCCCCACCCGACGATTTTTTTCATCTTACTCATCTTTGCTGTCCTTGTTCGTTACGGGGGATTAATGGCCGGCCTGGGCGCGCAGCGCGGCGAGCACCCGTGCCGGCGTAAACGGCACCTCGCGCAGACGCACGCCGAGCGCGTCAAACAGCGCGTTGCCGATCGCCGCCGCACTCGGTACCGAGGCGGACTCGCCGGCACCCATCGGCGCTTCGTCCGGGCGGTCAATCAGCTGGATATCGATCTGCGGCAATTCGTCGAAGCGCAGGATCGGATAGCCGCCCCAGTCCAATGACGTCACCCCCGTCTCGTTAAAGGTCACAAACTCTTTCAGTACCCGGCTGGCGGATTGGATAATGTTGCCGTGCACCTGATGGCGCACCCCTGCCGGGTTGATCATGCGCCCGCAGTCATGCGCTACGAAGATTTTATCGAGCGTGATCTGCCCGGAAAGGCGGTTGACGCTGAGATCGCACACCCAGGCCGCCCAGGCGGCGCCAAAGCCGGGGAATTTGCTGTGGAAGTAGCGGGCATAGGCGAAACCGCGGCCGCTCACCACTTCGGCGCCGGCGGCGTGCGACCGGTACGCCGGGCCGTCTTGCCAGTTGGCTTGCCGCTTCAGGGCCTCAATCAAGGCCACCGCGCGCGGATCGCTCAGGTAACGCAGGCGAAACGCGATCGGGTCCTCGCCGGCGTGCCAGGCCAGTTCGTCGATCCAGGATTCATGGGCGAACACGTTGGGCAGCGCCGAAACGCCGCGCATCCACGACGCCCGCACGATCGGCGCGGCGTCCTGACAGATCACCCGCATGTGCGGATACGCGTATTGCGGAATGGCGGTGCGATCGCCCATCTGTTGCACGTCGGCCCGGTTGGCCACCTTGCCGGTCAACACCAGCGGCAAGGTCACCGCATTGTTGGAGGGATAGCTGGTTTTCAATTCGTAGGCCGCCACCCGGTTTTGCGCGTCGAGGCCGCCGCGCACCCGGATCAGCTGGCCGGTGCCCTTCGGCTCCCAGCCAGATTCCTGTTCGCGCATCAGCTGCACCCGCACCGGGCGGCCGGTGGCCCGTGCCAACAGCGCCGCGTCCGCCGAGACGTCGTCGGCGCAGTTGCGGCCATAGCAGCCGGAGGCCTCCATGCGGATGATGTGCACCTGCTCAGGCGGCAATTCCAGCAGCGTGGCGATGTCTTTGCGCAGATCGTGCGGGTTTTGCGTGCCGGACCACACCTGCGCCCGCCCGTCTTTAACCTCCGCCACCGCGCAGGAAGGGCCGATCGAGGCGTGCTGATGGTAGGGCCAGACATAGTCGGCCTGCACTTCGGTATGCAGCGCCGCCAACGCGGCGTCCGTTCCCGCATCGTCGCGCAGGACGCGGTCGGTTTTCGGGTTGGCTTCCAGCGCGGCGGGCAGCGCTTCCGGCGACAGATCCGGCAACCCGGCCCAGGGTTTCCATTTGGTTTTCAGCTGGCGCATGGCGGCGATCGCCTGCTCCTCGCGCTCGGCCACGATGCCGATGAAATCGTTGATCGCTACCAGTTTCACGATGCCCGGCAGGTGCGCGATCGAATTTTCATCCACCGACAGCAGGCCGCCGCCCAGCGGGGCGCTGCTGTCGGCGCCTACGTAAGGCGGGCGCACCACCCGGCCATGCAGCATGCCGGGCAAGCGCAGGTCGTGCACGTAGGTCAGCCCACCGCTCACTTTGGCCGGAATGTCGACCCGGGCAACGGCGCGGCCGACGTAGCGATTCTGGTGTTCGCTGTTCAACTGAACGTTTTTATCCAGCATCACGTGCAGATTCTGCCCACTCGCCAGCTGTGCATAGCTCAGTGAGCGCCCCGGTTTTTTGGTCACAAATACCTGCCCCGCCGCCGCAGTCAGCTGTTCGGCCGGCAGTTCGAAGGCTTTGGCCGCCAACGCCGTCAGCATGTGCCGCACCTGCGCCGCCGCCTGTCGCAGCGGCACCGACGTGACCTGAATGGTGGCGCTGGCGATGGTCGGCCCCTGATCCGGCGTGCGCTGCGTATCGCCAAGGATCATCGTGACGTGCTCGAACGGCACGCAAATTTCTTCGGCGACGATCTGCGCCAGCGCGGTGCGAATGCCGGTACCCAGATCGACGTGACCATTGAAGGCCGTTACCCGGCCGTCGGCGGTGAGGCTGATAAAGCTGTCCACCCGATCCAGCGGCAGATCGGCAGGCGCTACAACCGCCTCTGCGGCGAAGGCGTTAAACGGCGCGGGCAGCAGGCTGCTGACCATCACCACCCCGCCGGCCTGCAACAACTGGCGGCGAGTCAGTTCGAGGCGGCTCATGCTTGCCTCCGTGCTGCCAACAGGTCGCGGGCGCGCTCGGCGGCGTGCAAGATCTCAAGGTGAGTGCCGCAGCGGCACAGGTTGTAGGCCAGCGCTTTCTTGATCGTTTGCTCGTCCGCCTCCGGCTCGCGTTCGAACAACGCGACCAGCGTCATGATCATGCCGTTGGTGCAGTAACCGCACTGCGCCGCCTGCTCATCGACAAACCCCTGCTGCACTGGATGCAGCACGTCCGGTGTGCCCAAGCCTTCCAGGGTAGTGACGGATTTGCTTCCTACGGCGGACAGCGGCATTGAACAAGAGCGCGCGGCGACGCCGTCGATCAGCACCGTGCAGGCGCCGCATTCCCCCAGGCCGCAGCCGTATTTGGGGCCATTCAATTGCAGGTCGTTGCGTAAAACGTACAGCAGCGGCGTGTCGGGCGCGAGATTGCCGAGTGGAACCACCCGGCCATTAACATTGATTTCCATGGTGAAACTATCCCTTAAACAAACGGATTTAATCCGTAACATCACTGCGAAGAACAATTGAGCAGCGTGCTAATAATTATCATCAAAAGACATGATGATGTTAAGGGAATGTAGCCGCCATGGCTTTAACGAAAAGTGGGTATTTCCTATAAATTTCCTATAGATAAGCCCGGTTTTATGATTGCTGGCCGTGATTATTGTCGATCGTCAATTCGGCCTCGGCGCCGTCAACCAACAGCCGCACGCTGGCTTCGAACAGCGCGTCTGCGCCCTTATCCTGCAATGTTTCCCAGCCTTCGCACAGCAGCGGGTAACGCTGGCGATCGGCGTCATTCAGCGCATCGTCCGACTGCATTTGTTGCTCTTCCAGCACCCAGCCCACCACGAAACGTCCGACGGCGAACAGCAGATTAACGGCGCGTTCCGGCGTCAACCCCGCCCGACACAACAGCGCCACCTTGGCCTCAATGATGGCGAATTGCGGTTCCTGCGGCCGGGTGCCGGCATGCAGACGCGCGCCGTCGCGGTAAGCCAGCAGCGCCCGACGGAAATGGCTCGCATTGGTAACGACCCAATCCTGCCAGGGCATGTCGGCGGGCACCTCTTCACGGTGATCCAACATGATGGTTTCCGCCATCGCCTTCAGCAGTTCGGCCTTGTTCTTGAAATGCCAATAGAGCGTGGGAGATTGCACTCCCAAATGTTGTGCCAGGCGACGGGTGCTCAGGGCATCGATGCCGATGTCATTCAGCAACGCCAGCGCCCCGCGCAGGACGGTCTCTCGCGTTAAACGCGTCGCGGTATTTTTTTCGCTCATCTCTCTATCACTGATAGGGTTACTATGGAATACTCAATACTCTATCACTGTTAGAGTCGCAATTTTGAAAAAACCTATGCTGGTTATTTTGTTGACGGTATTGCTGGATGCGGTAGGCATCGGCCTGATCATGCCTATCCTGCCGGCGCTGTTGCGCTCACTGGGCGGCCTCGACGCCGGCAGCGTGCATTACGGCGCGCTGCTGGCGGCGTATGCGTTGATGCAATTCCTGTTTTCACCGATCCTCGGCGCACTGAGCGATCGTTTCGGCCGGCGTCCGGTGCTGTTGATTTCGCTCGCCGGCGCGGCGGCCGACTATCTGCTGATGGCGTTCGCGCCGACGCTGGCCTGGCTCTATCTGGGCCGGTTGCTGGCGGGCATCACCGGCGCCAACATGGCGGTCGCCACCGCTTACGTCACCGATATTACCCCCGCCGGCCAGCGCGCGCGGCGTTTTGGCCTGGTGGGCGCGGTGTTCGGCGTCGGTTTTATCGTCGGTCCGCTGCTCGGTGGATCGCTGGGCGAATGGCATCTGCATGCCCCCTTCCTGGCGGCGGCGGCGATGAATGCCCTCAACCTGATCATGGCGTTTTTCCTGCTGCCGGAATCGCGTAAACCCCGCGCCCGCGCCGCCGAGAAAATCCGCCTTAATCCATTTTCGTCATTGCGTCGGCTGCACGGCAAACCGGGCCTGCTGCCGCTGGCCGGTATTTACCTGATCATGGCGCTGGTTTCACAGGCGCCGGCCACGCTGTGGATTTTATACGGTCAGGATCGTTTCGGCTGGAGCATGATGGTGGCGGGCCTGTCGCTGGCCGGTTACGGCGCCTGCCACGCGCTGTCGCAGGCCTTCGCCATCGGCCCGCTGGTCGCACGCCTCGGCGAGCGCAAGGCACTGCTGATCGGCCTGGCGGCCGACGCGCTGGGTCTGGTGCTGTTATCGATCGCCACCCGCGGCTGGGCGCCCTTTGCGCTGCTGCCGTTCTTCGCCGCGGGCGGTATGGCGCTGCCGGCGCTGCAGGCGTTGATGGCGCACAAGGTGGACGACGATCATCAGGGCGAGCTGCAAGGGACGTTGGCCAGCATGGGCAGCCTGATCGGCGTCGCGGGGCCGCTGGTCGCGACGGCGCTGTACGCCGCCACGCGCGATGTCTGGCCCGGCCTGGTCTGGGCGTTGGCCGCCGCCCTGTATCTGTTGGTTCCGCTGTTGCTGGCGCGTTCGCGTGAGCGTGACGCGGCGTAGCGTCAAGCTCACCCTCTCCCGATTAAGCTCATTTATGGCTAAGCAAGGCATTATTCAGCATAAGCGGGCGCTTTACACGCCACTGCGCCGCTCATTATCATCGCCCTTATCCCGCCGCAGGAAAATTTAAATGCCGTTTCATGGCGTTACGCCCAGCGCGTCATCGCTACCGTTCACTTCGCCTATCGGAAAATCAGGATGAGAAAACTCACAACGCCGCTGATCGCCGCCCTGCTGCTCGGCCTGTTTGGCCTGCCGGCCGGCGCGCAGGAGAAACCGCAACAAATCACCATCGGTTACCAGAAAGCCAACATTTTTGCGCTGCTGAAATACCGCGGTACGCTGGAAAAAACCCTGGAGCCGCAGGGTATCAAGGTTCGCTGGATAGAATTCCCCGCCGGCCCACAGATGTTGGAAGGGTTGAACGTCGGCAGCATCGATCTGGCGGCGACCGGCGACGCTCCGCCGGCCTTCGCGCAAGCCGCCAAGGCCGATCTGGTTTATTTGGCACATTCGCCGCCCAGCCCGAAAACCGAAGCCATCGTGGTGCCGCAGGATTCGGCGATCCGCTCCGTGGCCGATCTGAAAGGCAAACGCGTGGCGTTGAACAAAGGGTCTGACGTCAATTACCTGCTGGTGAGCGCGCTGGAACAGGCCGGCTTGAGCTACAAGGACATCACGCCGGTCTACCTGCCGCCGAGCGATGCCCGCGCCGCCTTCCAGCGCGGCAGCGTCGACGCCTGGGTGATTTGGGATCCCTACTACGCCGAGGTGGAAACCCGTGCCAACGCCCGCCTGCTGAAAGACGCGGAAGGCCTGGTGCCGCACTACACCTTCTATCTCGCCAGCCGCCGCTTTGCCGAAACGTACCCGGACAGCGCCAAACAGGTGATTCAACAGCTCGGCGTGCTGAGCGACTGGGCCAACGGCCATCCGCAGGAAGCGGCGGCGATCCTCGCTCAGAGCACCGGCCTGGATCAGGCCATTTGGGCCAGAGCCATCGCCCGCATGCCGTTCGGCAGCCAGCGCATGTCGCCAGAGGTGTTCAGGCAGCAACAGCAGTTGGCGGATAAATTCACCGCCATCGGGCTGCTGCCGGTTAAGGTGGACGTCAACGCCGCCCGCTGGTCCGAAGATAAACCCGAGACGCCATAGCCTTTGCCGCGCTTTGGCTTTAGAAAGCAGAAACCGGCATTTTGCCACCGGAATAAGCTGACCTATGCTAACCCTGTGTGATGAAACGCGTTTTCATGGCATGTCTTCCGGAACGTTTTGCTTTAATTTGTTCGTCGTGAACCCTGGGCCGCGCCTGACTGGTGCGGCTTTTCTTTTTGCCCGGCAGTGCCAGCGGCGGTGAATTTTGCTATGTTAACCCGCAGATAAGCTTCCCGTTTTCAGCCGCCGGACCGACTCATGTTTACCCATAAAGCAATCGCCGAGCTCAACGCCCTGGAGCTGATGGTTTATACCTACGTCAGCAAACACAAGAATCAAGTGATGTACATGACCATCCGCGAGCTGGCCGAGGCCGCCGGCGTCTCCACCACCACCGTGCTGCGGTTTTGCAAGAAAATGGGCTGTGACGGCTATTCGGAATTTCGCATCCGTTTCAAGCTGTATCTGGAACAAACCGATGCGCCACCGGTCGATTCTGGCATCGGCGAAATCCTCAGCTTTTTTAAAAGCGTCAGCAACGAAGAATTTAATCAGCTGATCGATCAGGCGGTGCAACATATCGCCGCCGCCGAGCGAATTATTTTCGTCGGCATCAGTACGTCGGGCGCATTGGGGAAATATGGCGCGCGTTTCTTTTCCAACGTCGGGAAATTCAGCACCCATATCGACGATCCTTATTATCCCGTCAACAGCGATATGTATAAAAACGCGGTGGCGATCATGCTGTCGGTCTCTGGCGAGACCGAAGAGATCCTGCGTTTGGCCAGCCAGTTCAGCCTGCACCACTGCAAGATCATCAGCATCACCAACAACGAAACCTCTTCGCTGGCGCGGCTGGCGGACTTTAACCTCTCCTACCACGTTCCACAGCATTTGATCGGCGGGCATCACAATATTACCACGCAGATCCCCGTACTTTACATTATTGAAACCATCGGCAAACGGCTCGGGCATATTAATTCGGAAAAATAAAACAGGCTGTTTTTTTATTGTGACAAATCACTTTTCACGGTGATTTGTTATATCGTGACATTTCTTTCGGTCTTGCTACTCTGTTCTCAACGCAGCGTTATTACCCTTCATTAAATAAACCGATGAGACATTGACGATGAAACAGTTGCCGAAGGATTTTCTGTGGGGGGGCGCGGTCGCCGCGCACCAGGTTGAAGGCGGTTGGGATCGGGGCGGCAAAGGGCCAAGCATCGCCGACGTGCTGTCCGGCGGCTCGCACGGCGTGGATCGCGTGATGACCGACGGCGTGCTCGACGGCTATCGTTACCCCAACCACGAAGCGGTGGACTTCTACGGCCGCTACAAGCAGGACGTGGCACTGTTCGCCGAGATGGGCTTCAAGTGTTTTCGCACCTCGATCGCCTGGACGCGCATTTTCCCGAACGGCGACGAAGCGACGCCGAACGAGGCCGGCCTGCAGTTTTACGACGACCTGTTCGACGAACTGCTGAAATACGGCATCCAGCCGGTGATCACCCTGTCCCACTTCGAAATGCCTTACCATTTGGTGAAAGCTTACGGCGGCTGGAAAAATCGCCGGGTGGTGGAGTTCTTCGTGCGCTTTAGCGAGGTGGTGATGCGTCGCTACCGCGAAAAAGTGAAGTACTGGATGACCTTCAACGAGATCAACAACCAGAGCAACTACCGCTACCCGCTGTTCGGCTACTGCTGTTCCGGCGTGGATTACACCCAGGAAGACAACCCGGAACAGGCGCTGTACCAGGTGTTGCACCACCAGTTCGTCGCCAGCGCGCAGGTGGTCAAACTCGGCCATCAGATCAACCCGGAATTCAAAATCGGCTGCATGCTGGCCTGCGTGCCGTTCTATCCTTATTCCTGTAAACCGGACGACGTGATGTACGCTGTGGAAGCGATGCACCAGCGCTATCTGTATACCGACGTGCAGATGCGCGGCTACTACCCAAGCTACCTGCTGCGCGATTGGGAACGCAAAGGGCTGAAGATCGAGATGCAACCGCAGGACGCGCAGATCCTGCGCGAGGGCTGCACCGACTACATCGGTTTCAGCTACTACATGAGCAATGCGCTGCAGGCCAACGCGGTGGACGGCAGCGACGGCATGTTCGGCTTCCCGGGCAACGTGCCGAACCCGCACGTCAAGGCCTCCGACTGGGGCTGGCAGATCGATCCGGTCGGGCTGCGCTATTCGCTGAACGTGCTGTATGAACGTTACCAGAAGCCGCTGTTTATCGTGGAAAACGGCTTCGGCGCCTTCGACAAGGTGGAGGCGGACGGCCAGATCAACGATGACTATCGCATCGACTATCTGCGCGCCCATATCGAAGAGATGAAAAAAGCGGTGATTGAAGACGGCGTAGACCTGATCGGCTATACGCCCTGGGGCTGCATCGACTGCGTGTCGTTCACCACCGGTGAGTACAGCAAACGCTACGGCTTTATCTACGTCGACAAACACGACGACGGTACCGGCACGCTCGAACGTTCGCGCAAGAAAAGCTTCGACTGGTATCGCCAGGTGATCGCCAGCAACGGCGAACAGCTGTAACCGCACGACAGACAATCAGGGGCGATTTTCGCCCCTTTTTACTGTGCCTTACTCCGCCGCCTGCCCGGCGGCGAGGTACTTCGCCATTTCCGCCGACGGCACCATGCCGCCGCCGGTCGCCCACACCAGATGCGTCGCCTGCGCCAGGTGCTCGGCGCTGATGCCTTGCTCGCTGAGCGCCTTCGCATGGGCGGCAACGCGCCACGGTCCGGCCATGCCCGCCAACGCGGACGGCTCCAGTTGGATATGCTCGTACCGGTCCAACAACCCGAGCAGCGCAAACATCTCTTCATCGCTGAGAGTGTAAAACGCGTTCAGCAGACGTTCCATCGCCCGGCCGACAAAGCCGGAGGCGCGCCCCACCGCCAGCCCGTCCGCCGCCGTGCGGTTGTCGATGCCGAGATCTTGCACCGCAATGCCGTCATGCAACCCGCTGTAGACGCCGAGCAGCATGCAGGGCGAATGGGTCGGTTCGGCAAAAATGCAGTGAACGTGATCGCCGAACGCCAGCTTGAGGCCAAAGGCCACACCGCCCGGCCCGCCGCCAACGCCGCACGGCAGATACACGAACAGCGGATGCTGCGCGTCCACCACAATGCCCTGTTCGGCAAACTGACGCTTCAGGCGACCGCCGGCCACCGCGTAGCCGAGGAACAGGGTTTGCGAGTTTTCATCATCGATAAAGAAGCAACTCGGATCGTCCGCCGCCTGTTTGCGCCCTTGTTCGACCGCCACGCCGTAATCGTCGGCGTACTCCACCACCGTCACGCCATTTTCGCGCAGCTTCTGTTTTTTCCACTCTCGCGCGTCCGCCGACATGTGCACGCTGACGTCAAACCCCAACCGGGCGCTGATGATGCCGATGGATAATCCCAGATTGCCGGTCGATCCGACGGCGATGCGGTACTGGCTGAAGAATTGACGGAACTCGTCGGAAAACAGCCGGGCGTAGTCGTCGCCGGTGTGCAGCAGCCCCGCCTCCAGCGCCAGCTTTTCCGCGTGCGTCAGCACCTCATAGATGCCGCCGCGCGCCTTGATCGAGCCGGAAATCGGCAGATGGCTGTCCTTTTTCAACAGCAGGCGTCCGCCCAACGTCTGCCCATAGCGCCGATCCAACGCGAGCTGCATGACGGGGAGCGCCACCAGCTCGGACTCGATGATCCCCTTTGTGGGTTGGGTTTCCGGGAAGGCGGCGGCGAGATAAGGCGCGAAGCGCGCCAGGCGCTGCTCCGCGTCGGCGACGTCGGCGGCAGTCAACCCGACGTGGGGCAGCCCTGCGGCCAACGTTGTCGCGCGTGGATTGAACCAGGTGATTGGCTCTAGCGCGACCATGCGTTGCAACAGCGGATGCTGGGCGACCCACGATAGGATCTGTGATTTCTGCATAAGTGTCCCTGACTGAGGTTGGCGTTGCCGTCACCTTGCCGCGAACGCCGGCGGCTGACAAATGATAAATTCTGAGCTTGAGGTGCAATAGATTGATGCAAGTGCGACGTTAGCCGGCCGTCACGCCAAACAGCAGGCCGACGCCGGAAGAAACCGCCATCGCCAGTGCGCTCCAGATGAGGATGCGCGCCACGCCCGGCAAGATCGGCGCCCCGCCGGTTTTCGCGGCGATGCCGCCGAGAACGCCGAGGGAAATCAGCGCCGACGCCACCAGCGCCGGCCGCGTCCAGGCGACCGGTACCCACAGCGCCACCAGCAGCGGCAACAGCGCGCCGAGAGAGAAACTCAGGGCCGACGCCAACGCGGCCTGCAGCGGCCGGGCGCGGGTGGCAGAGGAAATGCCCAGCTCGTCGCGCGCGTGGGCCTCCAGCGCATCATGCGCCATCAGCTTTTCCGCCACCTGCCGGGCCAACGCCGGATCCAGACCGCGATGCACGTAGATTGACGTCAGTTCGCGAAACTCCCCCGGGTAGTCTTCAAGCAGTTCCGCCTGTTCCTCCGCCAGCGCGGCCTTTTCGGTATCCGCCTGAGATGATACCGACACATACTCGCCGGTGGCCATCGACATTGCGCCGGCCACCCACCCGGCGACACCGGCGATCATCAGCGCGGAATGCGAGGCGCTGGCCGCCGCGACGCCCAGCAGCAGGCTGGCCGTTGAAACGATGCCGTCGTTGGCGCCGAGCACCGCCGCCCGCAGCCAGCCGATGCGTTCAATACTGTGCCGTTCTCGGTGCATCCGTTCTCTCCCTCAGTGAGCGTTGCACTACTCGCGCGCCGCCGCTTCCAACCCGGCGATGTCGATTTTGCCCATCAACAGCATCGCTTCCGTGACACGCCGCACGCGGGCGGCGTCGGGATCGTTCATCAACTCCGTCAGGCGCCGCGGCACGATCTGCCAGCACAGCCCCCAGCGATCGCGCAGCCAGCCGCACTGCTCCGCCTCGCCGCCCTCGCTCAGCGCGCCCCACAGCCTGTCGACCTCCGCCTGATCGTCACATTCCACCATCACGGAGAAGCTGTGATTGAACGGATCCAACGGCCCGGCTTCGATCGCCGCATAGCGCTGGTCGCCCAACGTGAAGGAAGCCAGCTTCACGCTGCCGGCCGGGCCGCTCGGCGTATCCGCCGGCAGCTCGGAAAACCAGTTCACGGACGAACCGGGGATCAACGCGACATAGCAATTCAGCGCCGCTTCCATGTCTTTTTCAAACCACAGATGTTGCGTAATTCTGGCCATCTGTGCCTCCTTTACGCATCGAGGATCGGCGCGAAACCGCCGAAGATCATGCGTTTGCCGTCGAACGGCATCTCGCCCAGCGCTTTCATGCGCGGGTCGTTCATCATTTTTTCGTTGGCGGCGTCACGTACCGCCTTGGAGGGGTACTCTATCCAACTGAACACCACCACTTCGTCTTCCTGGGCTTTCACCGCGCCGCGAAAGTCGGTAAGTTTGCCGTCGGGCACGTCATCGCCCCAACATTCCACGATGCGCGTGGCGCCAAACTCTTTGAACAGCGGCGCCGCTGCGGCCGCCAACCGGTGATAGGCCTCCTTATTGGCGGCCGGTACCGCCACCACAAACCCGTCTACGTATTTCATTCTGGCATCCTCTTGTCTGATTAAGGACAGTCGGTTCGGCGCAGGCGGAAATGCCCGCGCCCCCTACCAGTTTAGACGGCCGGGGCAGAGCGCGGATCGGAAGTTCAGCGGCCATGAGCAGCCGGCGGAGACGATTCCGGTGTGGCAACCCGGTTACGGCCGGCGTTTTTCGCTTTGTACACCGCCAGATCCGCCAGCTTCAGCAGATCCGCCAGGCTTTGGCCGGCGCCGCCCGGGCAGGTCACCATGCCGATGCTGACGGTGATCTGCAGCGGATGCCCGGCCGGCATGAGGATAGACTCCGTTTCGATGCGTTGCCGCAGGCGTTCGGCCAATTGCCATCCTTGCTGCGGCTGGCCGAGCGTCGAAACGATGGCGAACTCTTCGCCCCCCATGCGGCCGAACAGGTCACCGACGCTCAGATCGGCGGCGATCGCGCGGGTAAAGGCCATCAGTGCCTGATCGCCGCCGGCATGGCCAAAACGGTCATTAATCGATTTGAAATAGTCGATATCGAGCATCATGACGCACACCAGCTCGCCCTTTTGGTCTATCAACCGTTCGCCGCGCTGCATAAACGCATTGCGCGTCAGCACGTGCGTTAACGCATCGTGATTCGCCACGTGCTCCAGCGTGCGCAGCAGCGCATTGCGCGCATAGTTCATGCTGGCCACGGCGATGGGCCCCAGCGCCAGCAGCGCGATGCCCAAACGCATCGATACCGCGTTTTGCAACACCTTCATGTCGAGCGTCGTGCTAAGCAACCCGAAATCGATCGCCAGATGGCACCACAGCACATAAATCAGCACCGCAATCATGGTGCAGAACAATGAGAAGGACATCGCCAGCCATAGCAGCACCGGCATGGGAAAGATCACCGCCCCGGGGCCGCCGATCAGCACGCTGCACACCGCCGCCAGTAACAGCAGCGCCAATACCGTGAGTTTTCGCCCCGCGCGCGGCCAGTGGCTGCGCTGGGTGAACAGGGCGCCGGCCGCCGCAAGGCGACGTCGCCAATCGGCGGGAAACGCCAGAATAAACGGCATCAGCGTGACGTAGTTGGTGAATTCGGACGAGAACCACAGCGCCAGCGAGGTCAGATACGGTCTGCCGAACAGCCACTGCGAAGTTGCGGCGCCCACCGCGCCGGTCGCGGCGGCGGCAGCCAGGCAGATACCGAACAGGTACATGCTGGACGTGCCGCGCTGCAACGTGCGCGCCGGCGGCGACAGCCGCATGAACAACAGATACCCCACCACGACGCCGGTCAGATTGGCGACGTTCAGCAGCAGCGTCTTTTGCAGCGAACTGCCGGTCAACAGATCCGCCGCCAGATAGCCCAGCACCGCCATGCCCCAGCCGGCCCGCGTAGCCCACTGTGGCCGCCGCACCAAAACGGCCAGCAGTACGGCGTTCACCGGCCAGAATATCGCCAGAAAGCTGCCGGGGCGACTCACGATGCCCAGCAGACACAGGGTGAACACCAGCAAAAAAATGATGAGCGCGGGCCAGATTTTCCGGGTATCGGACAACGAGGTGGTTTGCATCTTGGATCCAGAGACTTCCGCTAGCATAAAGTGACAGTCTGTTCGCGTCACAACCGTCGGCGATGAGGCGAAGATAAACGGCCGACCCGCCTATTATTGCCAGTTTTGCCTGCCCGGACACCTGTTTATTCATCAAGGGAAAATATATTTGTGTATCAATATATTGACAGAAATCCCCCTTCCGGCGAACAAACTGCCGCGCCCCTCCCGTCACTACGATCGTTATTGCCATCCAGCCGATTTTTTACCGGAAAAATGGCCGTCTTTTACCGTAAAGACAAAATTAAATCGCGCAGTGAAGGGATACAGGCATTCCCCACTATTCAAAACGCATAAATGATAATTATAATGATAATCGTTACTATTTATTATTTTTTACGGAATTATATGCGCCAGTCAGTTCTTCGCCACCCCAACAAAAACAAAAAAAATCACGTTTTTCGCTCGCTGCCCCTGTTCGCCGGCCTGTTCCCCGCCCTGGCGATCGCCGCCGCACCCGGCGCAAAAACGGAGGAATCCATTACGGTGACCGCCTCGGCCCAGCCTTCTGGCAGCTATAGCGCCGACACCGCCTCGACCGCCGGCAAGAGCGCAGCGCCGATCGACGAGGTGCCACAATCGGTCAGCGTCGTCACCTCTCAGGTCATTGACGACTTCCAGGTAAAAAGCGTCAATGACGCGATGAAGTTCGTCAGCGGCGTCACCCAGGGCAACACGCTCGGCGGCACGGAGGATGGCTTCGTCAAACGCGGGTTCGGGGTTAACTCCGACGGCTCGGTCTTCATCGACGGCGTGCGCAGCAACCAGGGGTTGAGCATGGACGCCACCACCGATCGCGTTGAGGTCCTGAAAGGTTCCGCTTCGCTGCTGTATGGCATCCTCAGCCCCGGCGGCGTCATCAATCTGATCAGCAAAAAACCGCAGTATGACTGGAACACCCGCATCAGCGGCGCCACCAACAGTGTTGGCGGCGGCAGCGGCAGCGTCGATGTGACCGGCCCGCTGGGCGGCGGCTTCGCCTTTCGCCTGATCGCCGAACGCCAGCACGCAGATTACTGGCGCAATTTCGGCAGCGACGAACACACGCTGATCGCCCCCTCGCTCAGTTGGTTCGGCGACCAGGCCTCCTTTAACATCGCCTACAGCGAATACAAGTACGACATTCCTTACGATCGCGGCACCGCATTTATCGACGGCAAACCGGTCGATGTGCCCTATGACCGCCGCTTGGATGACTACGCGAACCATGCCTGGGGCAAGAACAAACGTCTGAACGCCCATTATGAGTACGCGCTGGATCCGATCTGGACGACCCGCTTCAACTACGCCTGGCTGCAACGCCGTTACGACAGCAACGAAGTGCGCGCCACCGCGGTCGACACCACGACCGGCATCGTCTCGCGCCGCGCCGACGCCAATCGCGGTTTCAATCATCAAACCCACTATTACTCCTGGGATCTGACCGGTTCGCCGCAGCTGTTCGGCATGCAGCACGACCTGCTGCTGGGCGTGGACTACGAGAAGAATCAGACCTACAAGGCCTATTCCTACCGCGGCAAGGTCTCGAAGACCTTCAACATGTATGATCCGGTGTATGGCGAAACGCCGGTCACTGACAGCACCACTTACAGTGACGCGTCAAGCAACCTGCGCGCCACGCTGTTCAGCCGTTCCCTGTACGCCAAGGACAGCATTCATCTCACCGATCAATGGATCGCGGTGCTGGGGGCGCGCTATCAGTCGTATTACCAAAACAACAGCAACGGTTTCCAGAAACCGAAAAATACGCTCAATGACAAAGACGACCAGTTTTTGCCGCAGGCGGGGTTGGTGTATAAGCTGACGCCGAGCCTGTCGCTGTACGGCAATTACAGCCGTTCGTTCACGCCGTCCACCGCCATCGACGACAATGGCGACGTCGCTACGCCGGAAACCGGCACCACCTATGAGGTAGGCGGAAAATGGCAGATCACTCCGGCGTTCGACGCCACGCTGGCGCTCTATCGCATCGATGAAAGCAATATGTCGATCTTTATCAACGGCGTGACCCGCAGCATTCCCAAAGCACGCTCCACCGGTGCGGAATTGGAGTTGAACGGCGAAGTGGCGCCCAACTGGGATCTCACCGCCAACTACAGCTACGACAAAACCGAGATCGTCGAAGACAACCTCAATCCGACCAACGTCGGCAATCGGCTGGTCAACGCCCCGACCAACATGGGCGGCCTGTACCTCAGCCACCGCATGACGCTGCCGGTGGTGCCCGGCGAGGTGCGCATTGGCGGCGGCGCGCGCTACGTCGGTCGCCGCGCCGGCGATCCGGAGAACAGTTTCACCATGCCGGCCTATACCGTGGCGGATGCCTTTGTCGCCTGGGACAGCAAGCTGCTGGGGAAACATACTCAGCTGAAACTGAATGTGAAAAACCTGTTCAACCGCGAATACTATGCTTCCAGCGCCGGTAATTTACGCGTGATTGAGGGTGAGCCGCGCAGCCTGAGCCTGCAGGCGACGGTCGATTTCTAACCTGTCACGCCTTGGGCGCCGTTTGGCGCCCGTTTTCTTTGCGGCGGCCTCAAAACGCCTTGCGACACATCACATCGGCGAGAAAATCCAACAGCGCGCGGTTGAACACCGCTGGCCGCTGCAGCGGCGCGAAGTGGCTGACACCCGGCAGCATCACCAGACGGGCGCCAGGGATGCTGCGGCTCAAGTAGACGGCATGCTCGACGCGGATAAACTCATCGTGCTCGCTATGAACGATCGTCACCGGCACGCGAATGGCTGCCAATTCCTGTACGCGGTAGTCTGGCTGGCTGCTCATCATCAGGCTCACGGCAGCGACGAACGCGTCGAACTCCTCCGGCGTCGGCGACAAGGCGGCATAGTCCTGCGCATGACGCGCAAAACAGCGCTCCACGATGGGGTTGGACGCGGGCGGTTTAACGCCGCTGGCGTCCATATTGCAACCGAAGAAAAAAACGCCGTCCACCCGCTGCGGCGCCCGATGGGCAGCGATAAGCGCAACACAGGCGCCATCGCTCCAGCCCGCCAGCGCGGCGTGCGGGATCCGCAACGCGTCCATCACCGCCAACAGATCATCGGCCATGCGAGCGTAACGATACGGCCGGGCGTCGCGAGTGCTGCGCCCGTGCCCGCGGCTGTCGATGACCAGCACGCCGTACCCGGCGGCCAGCAGCGTCGGCAGCTGATACCCCCAGTTGCCGCTGTGGCCCAGGCCGCCGTGCAGCAGGATCACCGTCGGATCCGCGCCATAGGCCGCATACCAGATGCGCGCGCCGTCATGTTCGACATCACCCTGCTTGGTACAGGGCGGCAACGGCGGCGCACCCTGCGCGGCAAAGTGGGTCAAATCGTCGTCGGTTTGCATCTTTCCCTCCTCGTTCGCCGCCGTTGTGCGCCGAAACGTTATCAAAGGAGTATAGATTGCACCGGTGAGCGGTGCCGTTCGCTTTCCCGACATATACTTAAGGGAGGAATCGCAATGGAGGACGGTGAGATGAAGAAGATAATTCTCGTGTTTTTGATGCTGATGTTGAGCGGTTGTATCGGCGGAGGCGGCGGCCCATCGAATGCGCCTTCGGCATCGCCGAATGAACCTTACACCTGCACCAAATCCAGCGCCAACAGCGACTGCTCGCAATCGGTGGAGCCGTCGATGTACTAGCCACGTTCGGCGGGCCGTCACTTAACGGCCCGCCGCCTCAGGGCTGAGTTAGGAGGAGTGTTCCTCTTCGTTGGCCTGATACCGCGTCGCCTGCTGTTTCATAAACACCACTTCTTGCGGGCTGGACAGGCTCACTTCCTGCGCGCGCAGCAGCTTGAGGATATTGAACAGCAGTTCGCTCTTGGTGGCGCCGACCATGCGCGGGCTCGGCACGTAGCCAGTCACGCTCAGGATAATACCGTCCGGCCCCAGCTGGCTAAAGCGCACATAAGGTGCCGGCGTCTCCAGAATGGTTTCGTACTCGTTATAGGCGCTGAGCAAGATATTGCGCACCTGCTCCGGATCGATCGAGGTCGGGAACGTCAGCGCGATGGTCACTACCCCTTGCGCGTTGCCCATGGTGGCGTTGCGCACGTTCTGCGAGATCAGCTGCGAGTTCGGTACGATCATGGTGGAGCGGTCGCTGAGCTGGATTTCGGTGGCGCGCACGTTGATGCGCCGCACGTCGCCTTCCACGCCGCCGATGCCGATCATATCCCCGACCTTCACCGGGCGCTCGGTTAGCAGGATCAGGCCGGAAATAAAGTTCTTCACGATCTCCTGTAAACCGAAACCGATACCGACCGACAAGGCGCTGACGATCCACGCCAGGTTGCTCCACTGGATGCCGAGCGCCGCCAGGGTGATCAGAATCACCAGCACATAACCGATATTGCTGAACAGCGTCACCAGCGAGGCCCGGATGCCGACGTCCGAAATGGTTTTCGGCAGCAGCTCAGAGCCCAGCCAGCGCCGCACCGCGCGCAGAATGTAGATACCGATCGCCAGACAGATCACGGCGTTGAGCAGGTTGCCGGGCACGATGTTGAAACGCTGCAAGCCTTCGCCGGTCAGGATCGAGACGATTTTCTCCATCAGCGAGCCTGGCGTGGTGCTGCCGAACGAGCCGTTGAACAACGCGACGATCATCAACAGCAACAGCGAACATTTGGCCAGCGCGGTGGTGATGATCGCCACCTGTTCGAGATGGCGATCCTTGAAGCTGAGCGTTTTCTTCAGCATCTTGCCGCTGACGGTCTGCGGCGAAAACAGCGCGGCGCACAGGTCAGTGGCGAACAACACCATGAAGTAGAATGCCATCAGCACCAGCACCACCCAGATCAGCTGGTAGGTCAGGAAGCGGGCGAAGGCGATGTAACCCACAAGCAAGGAAAGCAGGATCACCACCGAACACACCAGGGTGACGATGTGCACCAGCCCGCCGACCAGCGTGCGTTTTTCCAGGTGCGCGCCCTGCTGCTCCAGACGGCGACGAATGCGCTGGCCGCGCAGCGGCGCCGCCAGCAGCACCATGCCGATCAATCCCGCTACCAGGCCGTTGCCGAAGATGGTGGTGGCCAATGAGGCGCTGACGACGTTGTTGATCAGCTCAACGGTGCCGAACGCCAGCGCCAGACCGGCCAGCAGCGGCGAGAAGTAACGCAGCCCGGCGGCCACTTCATTGTCCAGCGAAGCCAAACGCCACGACGGACGATTCAGCGACAGCGCCGCACGCCCCAGCCCGGCGATCAGCGCGCAGAAAATCCCCAGACGGTTAAAGCCTTCGGCGAAGTCTTCCAGCATCACCGGCAGCGGCTGCACGCGGATAAAAACGTAATACAGCAAATTCAGCGCGATCGAGGTAGTGAACACCGTCACGGCCACGGTGATGATCGCCATAAAGCTGCGGCGCAGGCGCCCGTCCGGCAGGAAGCGAATGCTGACCCAGGCGAGGAAACGCTCGGACAAATAGCGCCCCCAGGACCAGACGATCACCGCCAGCGCCAGCAACGCCAGCGTGCCGTACCGCCATTCGTCCTGCCAACTGGCGTCCCAGGCCGCTTTCATCTCGGCGTTGAACTGGTCCAGCCGCTGCACGTCATCCGCTGACGGCTGCACCACCGGCGTCCAGAACTTGACGCCCAAAATGCTGCCGGTGTTCAGCGCCAGCTGGGTTTTAAACGCTACCCGGCGCAGATCGCTGATCTGCTGCCCCAGGTCGAAAGCGCTGGTCTTGATGGCCTGCGCACGTTTTACCGCATCGTCCAGCTGCTTCTTGCTGCTGTTCAGCGCATTACGCTGCTGGGCGACAGCCGGGGTTTCCGGCAGCGCGCCGGCCGCCGGGGCCGGCCCCAACACGTCCAACTGCGCCTGCAGCTTTTCCTGCAGCGGCTGCAGATCGGCAGACAATTTATCCATGCTGGCGACCAGATCGTCGGTCGCCAGCCGCAGCTTGCTGAGCTGGGTGTCGGTGGTAGCCTTTGAAACCAGCTGCTTCATGCTGTCCAACTGCTTTTGCGCGGCTTTCAGCTGCGTAGCGGGATCGGGCGCGCTTTCGGCGGTGGGATCATCCTGGGGGGCGGCGACGGCGCCGAGCGGCGTCAGCTGCAAACCCAACAGCAATAACAACAACAGCAGGAACGAACGGGGCTTTAACATAAATTCAGTGCTCAGCATCATTATCTGATAGACAGACGAAAAGGCGGCGGATGAACCGTCGCTTAACCATAAACGCTAATTATAATAGCTGCTTAATGTCGGCCGAAATACAGTAATTATTCCCATTGTGTGCCACGCGCCCGTGCTCGCCTTAGCCTGCTGATTATTCAGGCGCTTTTACACTGGCGATACGGCATGAAGCGCTCTATACTCCAGCCACCGATTAACCTGCAACCAATAAAAGGAGACTTACTATGCTGACGTGTGAATTGGTTTTTCACTCACACTTCTTTGGTAATCGTCGCCGCTCAAGCATTACCGGTATCGTGCTGCGATAACCCAGCTTGAGCGAAGCTTACTAAAATCCAGGATCTTCCCTCCGGCTTACCGGGTTGTCGTCAGCGATGTTTGACGATAGGCATTGTCATGCCTGTAACTCTTGAGTAAGCAATGAGCACATTACTGTCTGCACAATCTGTCGGTTACGACAACGCGTTCGGCGTCCTGCTGAGCGAGATATCCTTCAGCCTGAAAAAAGGCGATCGCATCGGTTTGATCGGCGATAACGGCTGCGGCAAAAGCACCCTGCTGCAAATTCTCAGCGGCGACCTACCTGCGCACACCGGTTCAGTGACATTGTCACACCAATGTCTGATGGCGCGCATCGAGCAGCACCTGCCGCCGGAGCTGCACGCCTGCACCCTGCTGGATGCGGTGCTGGCGCGGCTGCCTGCGGGCCAACACCTCAGTGAACGCTGGCGCTGTGAAGCGTTACTGGCCGAGCTGGGGTTTGAACCGGCGAGCTGGACGTTGACCGCCGGCACCCTCAGCGGCGGCCAGCATACGCGGCTGCTGTTGGCGCGCGCGTTGATCCGCCAACCCGATCTGCTGTTGCTCGACGAACCCAGCAACCACCTGGACCTGCCCACGCTGCTGTGGCTGGAACAGTTCTTGCGCAGCTGGGCCGGCAGCTTCGTGCTGGTGTCGCACGATCGCTACCTGCTCGATCAGGTGACTAACTGCACCTGGATCCTGCGCGACAAAACGCTGCAGTTCTTCCGTTTGCCCTGCTCTGCGGCGCGCACCGCGCTGGCGGAACAGGACGCCGCGGACGAACAGCGGCGCTACGCCGAGCAGAAAGAGATAGACCGGGTGGAAAAAAGCGCCAAACGCCTGGCGACCTGGGGCAAGGTCTACGACAACGAAGATCTGGCGCGCAAGGCCAAGCAAATGGAGAAGCGCGTCGATCGGTTGAAGGAAGAACAGACCACCCTGACCGCCGGCAGCCCGTGGCGGTTGCGGCTGCAGGGAGAAGCGCTGGATGCCGATCGCCTGCTGGCGCTGCCGCACTGGGCGGTGCGCCCGGCGCCGGATGCGCCGGTGCTGTTCAGCCTCGAACATCTGCGCGTGAAAAGCGGCGATCGCATCGCCATCGTCGGGCGCAACGGCTGCGGTAAATCGTCGCTGCTGCGCCTGTTGTGGCGTGAGTATCAGCAACAAACGGAGCGCCCGGCGCTGTTCCATCCGCGCGTGCGCATCGGCTATTACGATCAGAGCCTGCAACAGCTGCGCGATGAAGACACGTTGAGCGACGCGTTGGCGCAGTTTGCACCGCTGACCGAGGAACAGCGGAAACTGGCGCTGATCGGCGCCGGTTTTCCTTACCTGCGCCACCATCAGCAGATCCGTTCGCTGAGCGGTGGCGAGCGTTCGCGGCTGCTGTTCGTCGGTCTGACGCTGGCCAACCATTCGCTGCTGCTGCTGGACGAGCCCACCAACCACCTGGACATGGCGGGCAAAGAGGAGCTGGCGGAAACGCTGCGCCAGTTCCCCGGCGCCGTCATGCTGGTTACCCACGACAGGATGCTGATCGAACAGAGCTGCAACCGCTTTTGGCTGATCGACCAGCAAAAACTGGAGGAGTGGCACGATCTGGCGCCGGTGTATCAGCGCCTGGCGGGCGAAGCGCCGGCACTCCCGACGGCGGACAGGGCTAATGCTGATGGCCCGACGCCGGACGATCGATTGGAAGGTGAAGAAGCGCTGTTGACCGCCCTGTTTGCCCTCGAAAGCAAATTGGAGGCCGACCTGGCGCGCAAGCCGAAGCACCAGAAACCGGAGCTTCAGGCGCGCTGGCGCCGCGAGATTGCCGACATCACCGCCCGGTTGCATCTGGGCTAACCTTGACAGGCCGCCATCCGGCGGCCTGTTTTTTGATGGAGTGCGACATGGCATTTTCCCTTGAGCAAGCCTCACTCTCGCAGCGGCCACTGCTGGCGGCCATGCTGTCCGATTGCCTTCGCGAGTTGGGCGCCGATGGAGATTACCCCTATCTGCCGCTCTACTGGCGCGAGGTCGGCCGCTACCCTTATTTGATGTTGAGCGATCGGCAAACCGCCGGTTTCGCGTTGGTCAGGCGCCTGGATAGCGCCACCGTCGAAATGGCGGAGTTCTACATCAAACCCGAATGGCGACGCAACGGGCTGGGACAACGGGCTGCCCGCGCCTTGTTCGTGCAGCATCCCGGCGGTTGGTCGCTGTCGGTCAGCCAGGATAATCCGCGCGGGCTGGCGTTTTGGCGCTCGATAATACCGGCCGAGGCCAAGACCGAACCGCTTTCAGCCCACGACGCCCTGATACTGCTACGTTTTTATTATCCGCCGCGTTGAACGACACATTACGTTCATTCTTTTATGGCAGAGTAAGTCGATTCATTCTTTGTTATCGAGCCTGCCATGCCGTTACTTTCCCCACAGGATATCGAAACGCGCTACCGCTTCGCGCGTGAGATCGCCCGCGCCGCCGCCGATCTCGCTTTCAGTTTTTATCAACGGCGGCAAAGCCTGGCGGTCGAGTTTAAACAGGGGCTGCAGGACGTGGTCAGCGAAGCCGACCGCCGCGTCGAAGCGCTGATCCGCCGCATGATCAATCGCCGGTTTCCCCAGGATGGCTTTCTCGGCGAAGAGAGCGGCAGCAGCGGCGAGCACGCCGCCTGCGTTTGGGTCGTCGATCCTATCGATGGCACCGCCTGCTTCCTGAACGGATTGCATACCTGGTGTATCGCGATAGGCGTGGTGATCGACGGCGAGCCGACGATCGGTGTGGTCTACGATCCCAACCACCGCGAGATGTTCCGCGCCTGCCGCGGCGGCGGTGCCTTCCTCAACGGGGAACCGATAGGCGTGCATGCCGGGCGCAGCGTTGCGGATGGCGTGATGGGCGTCGGGATATCACCGCGCGCCTCGGCGGCGGAATTCAGCGGCTTTCTCTGTCGCCTGCTGCAGGCGGGAGGAATGTTTGTGCGCAGCGGCTCCGGCGCGTTGATGACCGCCCAGGTGGCCGCCGGACGGCTGCTGGGCTATTACGAACCGCACATGAATGCCTGGGACAGTCTGCCTGGACTGGTGCTGACGCGCGAAGCCGGCGGCGTGGCGAATGACTTTATGCACAACAACGGGCTGCGGCGCGGCAACCCGCTGCTGCTGGCCAACGCGGTGCTCTATCCGCAGTTGGCCGCGCTGATTCAAATGCCGGGCTTGATCGGCTCGACGTGCCCTATCGCGCGCGTGATGGCCGGATAAAGCGCGCGCAGCCGCCGCTCGACCCGATCGACCGCATCGTGCGCGGCGGCGATGGTTACCACCGGCGACACGCGGCAGTGGAAGTTGACGATGATGCCGCCGTCGGTCTTGCGCGCACGGATGTTGTGTACGTCTTGCACATTCTCCCCCTGCTCCAGCGCCGATTGCAGGATACGGCGAATAGCGGCCAGCTCCACCGCATCGACATCCTCGCTGGTCAGCCAGTGCGGCGTCTGCGGCTCCAGGTGCGTCTCTATTTCAGTGTCTTCGCCGATCGCCTGGCGCAGGATCCCTTCTATCTCCGTGGCGATGTCATGCGCCTGCGCCACGCTGACGTGGGCCGGCACCGCCAAATCCATGCCGATCGCCATACGCGTCGGCAACTGCTGCAAGGTCACATTCTGCACCTGCGCGCCGTGGTTGGCGGCAATCGCCCGAATGCGCGTCGCCATGTCTTCGTCGCTGCGGGTCTGCGGCACCGCGATGACAGTGAATTCCGCCCTGGCGTACTGCTCCCGCAGCCGTTCGATGATTTCTCGCTTCAACGTATCGATGCGCTCCAGCGGCAAGGTGCGGCACACCGCCACCGTGATCTCGACAAACATTACGGCGCCGGCGTTGCGAATGCGCACGCTGTCGCAGGCCAGCACCGCCGGAAAGCTGTCCAGCGTGGCGCGAATCGCTTCGGTGGCTCCGGCGGGCGCAGTATCCATCAACGAGTCGAAGGAGCGTTTACCGAGCTTGATTGCGGCGACAAAGATAAAACCGGCGACGATCAGCGCGGCAATGGCGTCCGCACGGCCAAAGCCTAGCAGCACAAACACCATGCCCAGCAGCACCACGCCGGATGAAAGCATGTCGGAGAAGAAATGCAGCGCATCCGCCTCCAGCGCCGCGCTGTCGGTGGCTTTGGCGACGCGGTTGAGCGCCCGCACGCGGAAGAAATCGACGCAGATGGAGATCAGCAACACCGCGATCACCACCGGCGCCGCGACGATCTCATGCGGTTGCCCGAGCAGGCTGCTGCCCGCCTCATAGACAATCCAACCGGCGGCGCCCAGCAACAACAGCACTTCGAACAGCGCCGCCAGGTTTTCCACTTTGCCGTGGCCGAAGTGGTGATCGTCATCGGCGGGTTTATCGCTGATGCGCACCGCCAGCCAGGTGATGCTGGTGGCGATAAAATCGGTGAAAGAGTGGATCCCTTCGGATATCAGGCCAATACTGCCGGTAAAAATGCCGGCGACGAATTTGCCCGTGGCCAGCACCCCGCTGGCAATCATCGAGTTTCTGGCCACGGCCTGTTTTTCATTCTGCATGATGCTGCTCACATTCAGACGGTGATTTATTTTTTTACTTTAGCGGATAATTGCCAGACAAAGGCGATCAGCAGCATACTGCCAGAGAATGTCAGCATGAGGCTAGTAAGAAAATTGGATTTTCCGGTGGAATAAAAATAAATCTCATTAACGCCCACCGAGATCATTAAAATGGCGTAGAGCAATCCCAAAATAAGAATCGTCATTATTATCAACTCCCGTATCAGGCCGCGCGTTCAGCGCGCCACTAAATCCCCCCCATAATAAATAGCGGTTACGGGGAGGATGCATCTAGGCGGTTCTTTAGCGTTCATCAATCATCCCATTTGGTGCTCATATAGGCCGCCAACAGGCCCAGCGAGCTGATCATTGCCAGGAATCCCATAAAAATAGTCATGTTTCCCATTATTTTGTCCTCAGGTTAAATGTTATCGATAAAAGCCCCTTGCGTTAAATATCGGGGTTGGTCGGTATCCATGGTTTTTTAACGTCCTCCTCTTTTTGGCAACATTCCCGCGCTTTCAAGCGCGGGACCCGTTTAAATTCCCAGGACGTGCTGGGCGATTTTGAAATAAATAATCAGGCCGGTGCCGTCGATAAAGGTGGCGATAAACGGCGCCGACACCACCGCTGGATCGATACCGAGCCGTTTCAGCAGCATCGGGATGATCGACGAAACAATGGCGCTCCATACGGTGATCGCCACCAGCGACAGGCTGACCACCAGCGTCACCTCCATGCCGACGCCCATGATCCAGGCGCGCACCCAGGCCGCCAGACCGATGGTGACGGCGATCAGCAGCGAGGTCGTGACCTCTTTGCGGATCACCGCGCCCAGATTGCGCAGGCTGACCTCGCCCAGCGCCATAGCACGCACCAGCGTCGAGGTGATCTGGGTGCCGCTGTTGCCGCCGGTGCCGATCAGCAACGGGATGAAGAACGCCAGCGCAATCGCCGCTTCGAGCTGATCTTCAAACGCTTTCAGCACGTTGCCGGTGTAAGCTTCGGCCACGAACAACATCAGCAGCCACACCGAGCGTTTGCGCCACAGCGCCCACGGGCTGGTCTCCAGATAAGGCTTGTCCAGCGGCAGGCTCGCGCCCTGACGCTGCGCGTCTTCGGTGTTTTCATCTTCGACCAGCCGAGCGATCTCGCGCTCGCCCAGCACGCCGACCAGCGTGTTGTTCGCCACGACCGGCACCACGTCCAAACCGCCTTTGCCCAGCAGATGCGCCACGTCATTGCGATCGTCGTCGGGTGAAACCTGGAAATAGCTGTAATCCATCATTACGCCGACCGCTTTATCCTCATCGTCGCACTGCAGCAGTTTTTTCACCGACAGCGTGCCGCGCAAATGATAGTCGTCCGCGGTAATAAAGACCCGGGTGGGAATTTCGTCCGTTTTTAGCTGCGAAAGTAAATATTCCCGGGCATGCGTGACCGTCATCGTCGCGGGAACGGTAATAAAATCGGCGTTCATATAACCGGCAACTGAAGTTTCATCGAGAGTTTCAGTCGCGCGCAGCGCCGGAGAAGAAGAGTATTGATGTGACTTGATCATTTTGTCAGTCCCTATTTCTGTTGTGAACTTCAACAGCGAATCGCATAGGGGCGTAACCACAGAGGGAGTGCAGACTGCCTATCTCCGCGTCCAGGTTTTAGCACTATACAACGTATCCGAATTGTTGCTCGGAAGTTACTTTGGGCTGAACCTTAATCCGATAAAGCCTGTCTTAACCTTGGGCATCTCTCGATGTCGTCAGATCAGTAACCTGTGTTTGTATAGGAGCCTCGCCAAACGAGATACTGCATATAAACTACCGGCGCAGTATAGGCGTTGTTTTATCCGGCGGGAAGAAAAGATTGCCCGTCGTTTATGGAGTATTTAGGATAATTTTATTAAATGTGAATCTATAAAAACGGCTGATATAAATCAGCCGTTTTTTTATTTCTCAGTGCGCGAGAATGTAGACGTTTTTATCGTATAGCGCGCCCTGACGGGTAAAGTCGATCCCCTTCACGTAAGGTTTGACCAGCGTGGCGTTGGCTTCGTAGTACACCGGCGCGACCGGCGTATCGACGGCCAGCACCGCCTCGGCCTGCTGGAAATACTGCTGCACCTGCTGCGGTGTCGGCGCCGCCGTCGCCTGATGCAGAATGCGATCGTACTCCGGATTGCGGTATTTGGGGCTGTTTTCGCTGCTGTCGGAACGGAACACGTTCAGGAAAGTAGACGGATCGTTGTAATCCGCCAGCCATCGAGTAAAGGCCACGCCGTACTGCCCGCGGTTGATATTATCCAGCGTCACTTTACGCTCCTGGCTTTGCAAGGTGGCCTCTACCCCGAGGTTCTTTTTCCACATGGCGGCGGCGGCGATGACGATCTTCTTGATGGTGGCGTCGTTACTGTACAGCACGGTAAAGCGCAGCGGATGCTCGGCGTTGAAACCGGCCTGCGCCAGCAGTTGCCTCGCCTGGGCGTGCCGTTGTTCCGGCGTCCAGCCGGCCGCGGCGCCGGGCTGCAGGCGATAGCCGCCCGCCCTCGTTGGGGTAAAGGTCCAGGCCGGCTGCTGGCCATATCCCAGCACCTTGCCGGCGATGATCTCTTTATCCAGCGCCAGATTCAGCGCCTGACGCACCCGCACGTCGTTGAACGGCGCCTGGCGGTTGTTGAAGGCGAAATAGCTGGTGGAGAGCAGCGGATAGGTCACCAGCTGTTGCTCACCGAGCGTTTTTTTCAGCTGCTGATACAGCTCCGGCGGCGTGGTATACCCCAATTCCACCTCGCCGGCGCGAAAACGCGCCACTTCCGGGAATCCCTGTATCGGCAAGAACGTCACCTTGTTGAGCACGGTGTTGGCGTTGTCCCAATACTGCGGATTGCGTTCCACCACCACCTTTTCGTTCACCACCCACTGGCTGAGGCGGAACGCGCCGTTGCCGACAAAATGCGCCGGTTGAGTCCAGTTTTTGCCGTACTGCTCCACCACCTTGCGGTTAACCGGCAAGACCGGAAAATGCACCAGTTGTTTGAGCAGATAGGAGTTGGGCTCCGACAGCGTCACCTGCAGGGTGTGCGCATCCAGCGCCTTGACGCCCAGCTCGCTCGGTGGCTTGCTGCCGGCGTTGATCGCCGCCGCGTTCAGCACGTAGGCCGAAGCCAGATAGCTGCCGTACGGCGACGCGGTTTTCGGATCGGTGAGGCGCTGCCAACTGTAGACGAAATCGTCGGCGGTGACCGGATCGCCGTTCGACCACTTGGCCTGCGGCCGCAGATGGAAAGTCCAGACGTTGCCCTGGTGCTCCCACTTCTGTGCCAGCGCCGGGATCACTTCGCCGTCTTTTCCGACGCGCAGCAAGCCTTCGAACAGATCGTTGAAGATGTAGAACTCCACATTGCTCTCGGCCAGGTTTGGATCCAGCGTCGCCGGTTCATACCCGTTGGCGCGCACCAGTTCTTGCGCCGCCGCCAGTTTAGCGCCCGCCGGCACCTCGGCCGCCTGTGCGACCGTCGCGTTAAAAGCCAGGATGATTAAACCAGCCAATTTCTTGCCATTGAATGAATATTTCACGTCGATATCCCTGATGAGTGTTTTATCGCGTTCAATATGCAATGAGGCAGTGGAATAAATTAAATCATTAATCGCTATGAGTCATAACCAAAAGCGGTGTTGAATTTCTTTCATTATCAAAGGAGTACTGGTGACGGAACGATAAAGAACACGAGGATAAACGCGGAGACCGGCATTGCCGCCGGGAACGCCGTGAATCGGCGGTGACATAAATTCAGGCAATCAATATAGATTATTCCAGCCGAAGCTTAACGTATCCTTAGGGCAATTCATTTTGTGAGCGATCGTCAAAAATAATTTAATACGAATCGTTTTCACTATCATTATTGATGTTCTTGGCTAAAATCGGCCTGCTTGCGCTTGCCAGGCGATATTCGTTTTCTTCATTCGAACGCTAAAAAGGATAACTGCATGAAGCTGCGTATTTCATCTCTCGGCCCCGTCGCCCTGCTCGCCTCCTCGATGATGCTGGCCTTTGGCGCTCAGGCGGCCTCCGCCGACCAGGGCATCGTTATTTACAACGCCCAGCATGAAAATCTGGTGAAATCCTGGGTCGACGGGTTTACCAAAGACACCGGCATCAAAGTCACGCTGCGCAACGGCGGCGACAGCGAGCTGGGCAATCAGCTGGTGCAGGAAGGCAGCGCCTCGCCTGCCGACGTGTTCCTGACGGAAAACTCCCCGGCGATGGTGTTGGTGGATAACGCCAAGCTGTTCGCCCCGCTGGACGCCGCGACGTTGGCCCAGGTAGAGCCGCAATATCGCCCCAGCCACGGCCGCTGGACCGGCATCGCCGCCCGTTCTACCGTGTTCGTCTACAACCCGGCCAAACTGACCGACGCGCAGTTGCCGAAGTCGCTGCTGGATCTGGCCAAGCCGGAATGGAAAGGCCGCTGGGCCGCTTCGCCATCGGGCGCCGATTTCCAGGCGATCGTCAGCGCGCTGCTGGCGCTGAAAGGCGAGAAAGCCACGCTGGAGTGGCTGAAAGCGATGAAAACCAACTTTACCGCCTATAAAGGCAACAGCACGGTGATGAAAGCGGTCAATGCCGGCCAGATCGACAGCGGCGTGATCTATCATTACTACCCGTTCGTCGACGGCGCTAAAACCGGCGAGAACAGCAACAACATCAAGCTGTATTACTTCAAACATCAGGATCCGGGCGCATTCGTCAGCATCTCCGGCGGCGGCGTGCTGGCTTCCAGCAAGCATCAGCAGCAGGCGCAGGCCTTCATCAAGTGGATCACCGGCAAACAGGGCCAGGAGATCCTGCGCACCAACAATGCCTTCGAATACGCCGTCGGCGTCGGTGCGGCCTCCAACCCGAAACTGGTGCCGCTGAAAGATCTGG
The DNA here is from genome assembly GCF_052168655.1 of Serratia sp. CY47280. Lineage (NCBI taxonomy): Bacteria > Pseudomonadati > Pseudomonadota > Gammaproteobacteria > Enterobacterales > Yersiniaceae > Serratia > Serratia sp. CY47280. Next base: position 722,920 of record NZ_JBJNMG010000001.1, read on the forward strand.
ACGCACCGAAAGTAGACGCCGCGCAGCTGAACAGTAAAAAAGTGGTCGAACTGATGACCGAGGCCGGCCTGCTGTAAGGCCCGCCGGCAAACCGAGAGTTTTTGATCGTTATGTCAAACCTGAGTACCCACGCCGCGCAGACCGCGCGGCGTTATTCTGTTGTCCCCCTTCATCCGCGGCCAGGGGCGATCGTGGTGGCCAGCGCTGTGTTACTGTCGCTGCTGGCGCTGTTGCCGCTGGGATTCGTTATCGGCGTGGCGTTTGAAACCGGCTGGCAAACGGTCAAAGCACTGGTTTTCCGCCCACGCGTGGCGGAACTGCTGTTGAATACTCTGTTGTTGGTGGTGTTAACGCTGCCGATCTGCGCCGTGCTGGGCGTGGCCCTGGCCTGGTTGACCGAACGCACCACGCTGCCGGGCCGCCGTCTCTGGGCGGTATTGGCCACCGCGCCGTTGGCGGTGCCGGCCTTCGTGCAAAGCTATGCCTGGATCAGCCTGGTGCCGTCGATGCACGGCCTGGGCGCCGGCGTTTTCATCTCGGTGCTCGCTTATTTCCCGTTTATCTACCTGCCGGCCGCCGCCGTGCTGCGCCGCCTGGATCCCGGTATCGAGGACGTCGCCACCTCACTCGGCTCGCGGCCGCCGGCGGTGTTTTTCCGCGTGGTGCTGCCGCAGCTGAAGCTGGCGGTCTGGGGCGGCTCGCTGCTGATCGCGCTGCACCTGCTGGCGGAGTATGGCCTGTACGCCATGATCCGTTTCGATACCTTTACCACCGCGATCTTCGATCAGTTCCAGTCGACCTTCAACGGCCCGGCGGCCAACATGCTGGCCGGCGTGTTGGTGCTGTGCTGCCTGGGGCTGCTGTTGCTTGAGGCTCTCAGCCGCGGCCGCGCACGCTATGCCCGCGTCGGTTCCGGCAGCGCCCGCAGCCAAACGCCGCGTCGCCTTTCGCCGCCGCTCGCCGCGCTGGCGCTGCTGCTGCCGATCGCGCTGACCGCGTTGGCGCTGGGCGTGCCTTTCATCACCCTGGCCCGCTGGCTGTGGCTGGGTGGATTCGAGGTGTGGCGTAACGCCGAGCTGTGGCCCGCGCTGTGGCAAACGCTGTCGCTGTCCGCCGCTGGCGCATTGTTGATTACGCTGTGTGCCATTCCGATGGCCTGGCTGTCGGTACGCTATCCGGCCCGGCTGTATCGGGTGCTGGAAGGCTGCAACTACGTGACCAGCTCGCTGCCTGGTATCGTGGTGGCGCTGGCGCTGGTGACCATCACCATTCACAGCTTCCGGCCGATTTACCAGACCGAAATCACCCTGCTGCTGGCATATCTGCTGATGTTTATGCCGCGGGCGCTGATCAATCTGCGCGCCGGTATCGCACAGGCGCCGGTGGAATTGGAAAACGTGGCGCGCAGCCTCGGCAAATCGCCGGCGCAGGCGCTGTGGAGCACCACGCTGCGGCTGGCGGCGCCGGGCGCCGCTGCGGGCGCCGCGCTGGTGTTTCTGGCGATCGCCAATGAACTGACCGCCACGCTGCTGCTGGCGCCGAACGGCACCCGCACGCTGGCCACCGGATTTTGGGCGCTGACCAGCGAGATAGACTATGTCGCCGCCGCGCCTTATGCGCTGATTATGGTGGCGCTGTCGCTGCCGCTCACCTGGCTTCTTTACTCTCAATCTAAACGTACGGCGGGACTATGAGCACGCTCGAACTGCACGGTATCGGAAAATCTTACAATGCCATCAGGGTGCTGGAACACATCGACCTGCAGGTTGCCGCCGGCAGCCGCACGGCGATCGTCGGCCCTTCCGGCTCCGGCAAAACCACCCTGCTGCGCATCATCGCCGGCTTTGAAATCCCCGACGGCGGCCAGATCCTGCTGCAAGGGCAAGCCATGGGCAACGGCGGCGGCTGGGTGCCGGCGCATCTGCGCGGCATCGGCTTCGTCCCGCAGGATGGCGCACTGTTCCCGCACTTTACCGTTGCCGGCAACATCGGTTTTGGCCTTAAAGGAAGCAAACGCGAGAAACAGCACCGTATTGAGGCGCTGATGGAAATGGTAGCGCTGGATCGCCGCCTGGCCGCGCTGTGGCCGCACGAGTTGTCCGGCGGACAGCAGCAGCGGGTCGCGCTGGCGCGCGCTTTGTCGCAACAACCTCGGCTGATGTTGCTGGATGAGCCGTTCTCGGCGTTGGATACCGGCCTGCGCGCCGCCACCCGCAAAGCGGTGGCCGAACTGCTGACGGAGGCCAAAGTGGCGTCGATTCTGGTTACGCACGATCAGAGCGAGGCGCTGTCGTTCGCCGATCAGGTGGCGGTGATGCGCAACGGCCGGCTGGCGCAGGTGGGCGCGCCGCAAGATCTCTATCTGCGCCCGGTCGATGAACCGACCGCCAGTTTCCTTGGCGAAACGCTGGTGCTGACCGCCGAACTGGCGCAGGGCTGGGCAGACTGCGCATTGGGGCGCATCGCCGTCGACGATCGCCAACGCAGCGGCTCAGCGCGCATCATGCTGCGCCCGGAGCAGATTCAAATCGGTTTGTCTGATCCGGCGCAGCGCGGCCAGGCGGTGATCACCGGCATCGATTTCGCCGGCTTCGTCTCCACCCTCAATCTGCAAATGGCGGCCACCGGCGCACAGCTCGAGATCAAAACCGTCAGCCGCGAAGGCCTGCGGCCCGGTGCACAAGTCAATCTCAACGTGATGGGCCAGGCGCATATTTTCGCCGGCTGACTCTCTTGTGGCCGGGCTGCTCCGGCCTCCTCAGCGGCAAACCTTGTCGCGGCGCGGCTTTTTCGGCGCCAGCAGATACTCCACCACGCTTTCGTCAACGCAGCTGTCGATGCCGTTCAGCGCCAGCGTATGTCCGTCGCGTTCGCGGGTGATCAGCGGGCTTTTAAAGGCGGCGGCCATCACCTGGGCGTTGCGGTACGGCGTGGTCGGATCGTAGCGCTGGGCGACGAACAGCAGCGGCGGCAGCGCGGCGGACGCCACCGGGGTGTGCGGCCGATCTTTGCCGCGGTACGGCCATAGATCGCACATTTCCAGCGGATACTCGTGTAGCGGCAGGTAGTGAGCGTACAAAGCGGCGGTATTGATCTCCTGCCGCTGCCTGCGCAACTGCTGCGGATCGGCCGTCGGGTTGGCGACGTCGGCGCAGGTGATGACGTTCAGGGCGTCATCGGCATCCGGCGAATAGCTTTCGTCAATCAGATCGGAAACCTGCTGCCCGGCGATGCCGGCATCGAGTTGACGCAGCACGGTCGCCAGCTCATGCCAGCGCTCCGGCCACAGCAGCAGCGAACGCGTGACCGTCAGCACATCGTCGGCGGAGATTTCATAGCCCGCGGCGGTAACGAACGGTTGATAGTGCAGCTTGCGCAGTAAGGCATGATAGCGCTGCAGCGCCTGATTAGCGCCGCCGCCCAGCTGGCAGCTGTCGGTTTTGCCGCAGTAGGCGGCGAAGCGCAGGAAGCTTTGCTGGAAGCCCCGCTCCTGGTTCATGCGCTGGGTGAAATCGTCCTCCGCCAGATCCACCACCCCGTCCAGCACCAGCGCGCGCGTCTTCTTCGGAAAACGTTCGGCATACAGCGCCGCCACCTTGGTGCCGTAAGAGTATGCCACCGCCGTCAGCCCCGGTTCGCCCAGCGCGTGGCGGATTGCGTTCAGATCGTTGACCGCCTCGTCGGTGCCGATGTGTTGCAACACGTCCGCGCCGGTCTGTTCGATGCAGGCGGCAATCAGGGTGCGCGTCTGATTCTCCGCGCCGGCCACGTCGTTATCGTCCGGCGTCGGGGTTTCGTCGCCTTCGGCCAGCTGGCAGGAGATTTTCGGCGTCGACTGACCGACGCCGCGCGGATCGTAACCGATGATGTCGTAGGATTTTCGCAGCTTGGCGACGTGGGCGTCGTTGCCCAGATAGGGGTTGATGCCCGGCAGGCCTGGGCCCCCGCTGATCATTACTACGCTGCCCTTTTTCGGCCCGGTGGCGGGCTGCAGGGTCAGTGCCAGACGCACGGTCTGTTCGCCCGCCTGCGCCGCATGGGCGGGCGGCGTGGCGTAGGCTAACGGCACCTCGAGGTAACCGCAGCGCAGCCCCGGCGGTGGCGCCTCATCGAACCAGCGCTGAAAACCGCTGTTGAGACAAGATTGCCAACGAATGCCGTTCTCGACCGCCATGCCGTGAGCCGCCGGCTTGGCCAGGGCGGGCAACGCGGCGGCGGTCGCGGCGAACAGCGCCAGAATACGCAGTACTGACATGGGGAGTCCTTTCAACTCAACGAATCGGTCAAAGGGTAAAGATACTCGGTTAAACCGCTAGCCAATAGAACATAAAAAAACGCGCGGGTGAAGCCGACGCCGTGCGTATGGAAAGACTTTTCTTTGCTCAGATTGATCTTATAACGCACAGAATGCTGCAAAAAATGCCATTCACCTGCTAGGCTTAGTGTTCGTTAACCCACAAGGAACAGGAGAGCAGCATGTTTGGTAAAGCGGAAGACAAAGCCAATGAAGCCGCAGGCGCGGTACAAGAAGCGTTCGGCAAAGCCGTTGATTCGCCGGAGCATCAGGTGCGCGGCGCGGCGCGCAAATACGCCTCCCAGGCCAGCTATGCCGCCCGTGACGCAGCGGACAGCGTAAGAACGCAGGTGGAAGCCAACCCGCTGGCCGGCGTAGCCGTTGCGGCAGCGGTCGGCATCGTTTTCGGCTTCCTGCTGGGCCGCAAATAAGCGGCGAATGCGCCCTACGACAACAGGCCCGTTACGGGCCTTTTTTTTCGCCCTTTTCTGCACCGGCGCCGTTATGCGCGCAAACTTTCATCTATCACAGCCATCGCTTAAAAAAACTAACGCCTTCAACTACGATTAGTTTGTGACCAGAGCAAGGCTCTGCAATCCGGCGGATAACCCTATGAGGATTATCATCATTATCCATGCTGTTTAAGCCGCTCTCCTTCATGCGGCTAAGAAAGGTTAATTATGGCTCGCACCACCCCTATCGAACGTTACCGCAATATCGGCATCTCCGCGCATATCGATGCCGGCAAGACCACCACCACCGAGCGGATTCTGTTTTACACCGGGGTCAGCCACAAGCTGGGTGAAGTGCATGACGGCGCGGCGACCATGGACTGGATGGCGCAGGAACAGGAGCGCGGCATCACCATCACCTCGGCGGCCACCACCTGCTTCTGGAACGGCATGCAGCATAATTATCCGCAGCATCGCATCAATATCATCGACACCCCCGGGCACGTCGATTTCACCATTGAAGTGGAGCGTTCGATGCGCGTGCTGGACGGCGCCGTGATGGTCTATGACTCGGTGGGCGGCGTGCAGCCGCAGTCGGAAACCGTCTGGCGCCAGGCCAACAAGTACAAAGTGCCGCGGCTGGCGTTCGTCAACAAGATGGACCGCATCGGCGCGGATTTTTTCCGCGTGCGCAAAATGATGATCGAGCGCCTGAAAGCCAACCCGGTGCCGATCGTTATCCCTATCGGCGCCGAAGACCGCTTCAGCGGCGTGGTGGATCTGGTGCGGATGAAAGCCATTCTGTGGGACGAGGCCTCGCAGGGCATGAACTTCAGCTTCGAAGAGATCCCGGCAGAGCTGCGCGACTCGGCGCAGGAGTGGCGTGAAAACATGATTGAGGCCGCCGCCGAAGCGTCGGAAGAACTGATGGAGAAATACCTCAACCAGGTGCCGCTGAGCGAAGAGGAGATCGTTCACGGGCTGCGGGTGCGCACCGTCGCCGGCGAAATCCAGCCGATGCTGTGCGGGTCGGCGTTCCGCAACAAAGGGGTGCAGCGCATGCTGGACGCGGTAATTGAACTGATGCCCTCGCCGCTCGACGTGCCGCCGATGGAAGGCCACGGTGAACATGATGAAATCATCACTCGCAAAGCCGACGACAACGAAAAATTCTCGGCGCTGGCGTTCAAACTGATGACCGATCCGTTCGTCGGCCAACTCACCTTCGTGCGCGTCTACTCCGGGGTGCTGGCCAAAGGCAGCAGCGTTTACAACCCAATCAAGGGCAAAAAGGAGCGCATCGGCCGCATCGTGCAGATGCACGCCAACGATCGTAAGGACATCGACGAACTGCACGCCGGCGACATCGCCGCCTGCGTCGGCCTGAAGGACGTCACCACCGGCGATACGCTGTGCGACCCTGGCGCCATCATCACGCTGGAGCGCATGACCTTCCCCGAGCCGGTGATAGCCCAAGCGATCGAGCCGAAGACCAAGGGCGACCAGGAGAAAATGGGCATTGCGCTGCAGCGGCTCTCTTCGGAAGATCCGTCGTTCCGCGTGCGCACCGATGAAGAATCCGGCCAGACCATTATCTACGGCATGGGCGAGCTGCACCTGGAGATCATCGTCGATCGCATGCGCCGCGAGTTCGGGGTGGAGACTACCACCGGCAAGCCGCAGGTGTCGTACCGCGAAACCATCCGCAAACGGGTAACCGACGTGGAAGGCAAGTTCGTGCGCCAGTCCGGCGGTAAAGGGCAATACGGCCACGTGGTGCTGACCGTCGAACCCAACGACCCCGGCAAAGGCTTCGAGTTCTTCGATGAGATCAAGGGCGGCGTCATTCCGGGCGAGTTTATCCCGGCGGTGAAAAAAGGCGTGCTTGAGGCGCTGAATAACGGCGTGCTGGCCGGTTATCAGGTGGTGGACGTCAAGGTACACCTGACCTTCGGTTCTTACCATGATGTCGACTCGTCGGAACAGGCGTTCCGCATGGCGGCGATCTTCGGCTTCAAGGAGGCCTGCCGCCTGGCGGACCCGGTGATCCTTGAGCCGATCATGTCGGTAGAAGTGGAAACGCCGGAGGATTATGCCGGCAACGTGATGGGCGACCTCTCCTCACGCCGCGGTCTGGTACAGGGTATGGAAGAGATCCCGGGCGGCGGCGGCAAGGAAATTCGCGCCAAGGTGCCGCTGTCCGAGATGTTCGGTTACTCGACCACCCTGCGTTCGATGTCGCAGGGCCGCGCCACCTACACCATGGAATTTAGCCACTACGCCGAAGCGCCGCGCAACGTGGCCGAAGAAATCATTCACCACAGCAAGCGTTAACCCTCGCGCCCGCCTTCGCGGCGGGCGTCACCTCGGCTTGTCCTCCAACGCCACCACCACCGGCTGCGGCTTGATACGCATGGCGTACACCACGCCGACGATCAGGCAAACGATGCCGGCCAATGTCAGCAGCGGCGGCCAGGCCTGGCGCAGCAGAAAGGTATAGGCCAACCCCGCCAGAATTTCGAACACGATAAGCGGCCCCACCAACACCGTCGGCAGCCGCTGGCTGGCTTCGTTCCAGCACAGCGCCCCCAGCCAGGAGCAGAACACGCCGATAACCAGCATCAGTGGGATAAATACCTCGGGGCGCGGGCCGAACGGCAAGGCAAACGCCGGTTCGCTCAGCGCCAATTGGCCGCAGACCGCCAGATAGCCCAGCAGCGCCAGCGGCAGCGTCACCAGCCCCTGCGCCGTGGCCCAGGTGGCCGGCCGCTGCGTCGGGTTATCCCGCAGCCAACGCGAATTGCGCAGCGGAAACCAGGTCCAGCACGCCACCGCCAACGCGGCCAACCCAAGGCCGCTGAGATAGCGCCAGCCGTCGATCGGCACCGCATTGCCGCGCAGTTCAGCGATGTTTACGCACGCTAACCCGCAGACGATCAGCAGCAGCGCCGGCGCCAGCTTGCTCCAGGCCAGCCGCCCGTCGTGCCTGCCGTAAAACAGATTGGCGCAGATGGCGATCACCACCGGCAAGGTGCCGATGATCATGGTCGATACCGGTGCGCCGGTACGCTGAATGGCGCTGGCCAGGCACAGGTAGTACAGCAGATTGCCGATGGCCGTCAGTTTGAGCGCTTCCAGCCAATCCTGGCGCCGCAGCTTGCGCAGGCGGCGGCGATCGAACCACGCCAGCGGCAAGGTGATCAGCCCGAAGGCCAGATAGCGCCCGGTGGACTGCAGCGCGGCGGGATAATCCGGCACCAGCAGCGGGCCGACGAAAATCAGTCCCCACATCAGCCCGGCGGCCAGGGCAAACACAACGCCAATGAACATAACGACTCCGACAAACGGCCGGCGCGGCCAATCCGCCCGACAAGACAGCGGCAGAGTAACGAAAACGCGGGGAGGAATTATTGTAGCAGGTTGCTGTTTTAGCCCAATTTCACCTGTTTCTGGAAACGCACTGGCGTGACGCCGTAACGATTGGCGAAGGCGCGCGTCAGGTGCGCCTGATCGGTCAGCCCCGCCGCCGCCGCCACCTGTGCGGCGGGCATGCCGCGCTCCAGCATGCGTTTGGCCTGCGACAGCCGGATCGCCATCAGCATCTGCTGCGGCGAAACGTGATATTCGGCCTTGAACTTGCGCAGGAAATGGTACGGGCTGAGCGATACCAGATCGGCCAGCTGGTTGAGGGTCACGGCCTCGGCGAAGTTATCGTGCAGGTAGCTTTTCACCACCTCGAAACGGTGCGCCGCCTCGGCTTTCTCTCGCCGCCCGGTGCGGATGTGCGGGTGCAACAGCTCGACCGCCTCCAACAGCAGGCCGTCGAGCGTGAGCGGATCGTCGGTTTGCCACAGCGTGGCGAGAATGGCGGACAGGCGCTGCGCCGCCCGCGGATCGTGGCGCACCGCATCGGTAAACCACTGGCACCGATCGCCGGACAGCTGCTCCAGCGCCTCGGGCGCCAGGTAGAGCATGCGATAACACCAGCCGCCCGGCGTTTCGGCTTCGCCGGTGTGCAGCTCGTCCGGGTTCATCAGCACCAGCGCGCCCGGCGCCGCCAGGTGCTGCGCCCCGCGATAGCGAAAACGCTCCGCCCCGGTGTCCACGGTGCCGATGGCGAAGGCGTCGTGGGTATGCGGCTCGAAGGCATAGCGTTCGATATGCGCCTGATAGAGTTCGACGCCGGGCAGATGCGACAAATGCCGGAACTGCGCGCAGTCCTTCTCGAACGGAAACTGTTGTGGAACCCCTTGCACCCGACCTCCTCATCCGTGCTGACAATCTGCTCAGCATAGCCAAAACATCGCCGGTTGAGTAGCCGCCCTGCTCCTTTCGTGCCCCTCGCCTGGACGATCGCCGCCATTCGGCGTAGGGTTAAGGTCCCTGTCCCTTTCAGACGGGCCGCATCGCGAAGCTCATCGGCCCCTGACACTCCGCAAACAAGAGGCAACAATGTATCCGGATACTCAACTGTATATCGATGGACAATGGCGCAGCGCACTGGCCGGAAAAACCCTGCCGGTCACCAATCCCGCTACCGACGAGGTCATCGGTCAAGTGGCGCATGCCGCCGCAGAGGATCTCGATCTGGCGCTGGCCGCCACCGAGCGCGGATTTAACGTCTGGCGCGACACCGCCGCGCACCAGCGCGCCAACCTGATGCGCAAAGCCGCGGCGCTGCTGCGCGAACGCGCCAACGCCATCGCCGCCGTCATGACGCAGGAACAGGGCAAACCGGTGGCGCAGGCCAAAGTCGAAATTCTCAACGCCGCCGACGTTATCGACTGGTTCGCCGGCGAAGCCACCCGCACCTACGGGCAGATCATTCCTTCCCGCGCCCGCGATGTACAGCAGCAAACCCTCAAGCTGCCGGTCGGCCCGGTGGCCGCCTTCACGCCGTGGAACTTCCCGATCAACCAGATCGTGCGCAAGCTGTCCGCCGCGCTGGCGGCGGGCTGTTCCATCATCGTCAAAGGCCCGGAAGAAACGCCGGCCTCACCGGCTGAACTGATCAAAGCCTTCGCCGACGCCGGTATTCCGGCCGGGGTGATCGCGCTGGTGTATGGCACCCCGGCGGACATTTCGGAATACCTGATCCCCCATCCGACCATTCGCAAGATCTCCTTCACCGGCTCCACTCGCGTGGGCAAGCATTTGGCAGCGCTGGCCGGCCAGCATATGAAAAAGGCCACCATGGAGCTGGGCGGCCACGCGCCGGTGCTGATCTTCGACGATGCCGATCTCGACGCGGCGGCCAAAGAGCTGGCGCAGTCCAAGTTCCGCAACGCCGGCCAGGTCTGTATCGCCCCGACCCGCTTCCTGATCCAACAAGGCGTTTATGAGGCCTTCGTGGAGAAATTCACCGCCGCGGTGCGTGAGCTCAAGCTCGGCAACGGGCTGGAAGACGGCGTGACGATGGGCCCGATGGTGCTGGGCCGCAGCGTCGACAATATCGAGGCGCTGGTGCAGGATGCCGTCGCCCACGGGGCGAAGGCCAGCACCGGCGGCAAACGCGTGGCGGGCAAAGGCAACTTCTTCGAGCCGACGGTGCTACGCGACGTGCCGCTGAGCGCGCGCGCCATGTCGGAAGAGCCGTTTGGCCCGGTCGCCCTGCTGCGCCCGTTCGCTACCTATGACGAGGCGATCGCCGAAGCCAACCGCCTGCCGTACGGGCTGGCCGCCTACGCTTACAGCCGCAACATCGCCACCGTCAATGCGCTGGGGCGTGACGTGGAGAGCGGCATGCTGAGCATCAACCACATCGGTTTCGGCCTGCCGGAAACGCCGTTTGGTGGCGTGAAAGACTCCGGCCACGGCACCGAAGGCGGCAGCGAAGCGATCGAATCCTACCTGGAAACGCGCTTTGTCACCGTCGCCGGCCGATAATCGCCCGGCGGATGAATAGCCAGAAGCCCCGCAATGCGGGGCTTTTTTTTACTCACCGGCCAGTTCGAACAGCTGCCGCGCCGCCGGGGTCAGCCCCAGCATGTGAATACAGGCATGCACCATGCCCGGCAACCGTTCGCAGCGCACCGGCACGCCCGCCTCGCGTAGCCGCTGCGCATACTGCTCGGCCTCATCGCGCAGCGGATCGTATTCGCAGCTCAGGATGGTGGCCGGCGGTAACCCACGCAGCGTGGCGGCATACAACGGTTCCGCGCCGGGATCGCGCCGCTGGCCCAGATACTGCTGCCAACAAAACCCCATCGCGTCGCGCGTCAGAAAGTGCCCCTCGGCAAACTCGCGATAGCTCGTCGTCGTCATCTCGCGGCTGAGCGCCGGGTACAGCAGCAGCTGACGTTCGATGTACGGGCCGCTGCGATCCCGCGCCAACAGTGCGACCGCCGCCGCCAGATTGCCCCCTGCGCTATCACCGCCCACTGCCAGGCGCTGCGCGTCAATCCCCAACTGCGGCGCCCGTTGTGCCACCCAGCAGAGCGCCTGATAGACATCTTCCAGCGGCTGTGGAAACGGGTATTCCGGCGCCAGACGATAGTCAACCGACAGGATCACCCGGCCGGTGGCGTTAGCCAACGCCTGACAGGGCCGATCGTACAACGCCAGTGAGCCGAGGCACCAGCCGCCGCCGTGGGCGAACAGCATCGCCGGCTGCGCGGTCGTGCCGTTTTCCCCCGCCGGTAGATAGGCGCGCAGTGCAATCCGGTGTCCATCGGCGGCGACCACCGTATGGTCCCTGACGCCGCCGCTCGGTTCCGCCTCGCCCTGCAGCTGGCGTAAACCGGTTTCCGTGGCCGCGCGCATTGCCGCCAGCGAAGCGGGCGGTGGCACGTCGGCCGATGCCGTCAAAAAGGCGGCGATGCGTTCATCAAGCGGCATACGGCTCTCCCGCCAGGAATGACGTAATCAGTGCAATAAATTCCTCATGACACTCCTCGGTGATGAAATGGCCGCAGCCGGCGACGGTTTCGCCCCGCAGATCGTGCGCATTGCCCTGTAGCGTCGTCAGCGGCGCGTCGCCGGTGGCGTGCTCCGCTCCCACCGTCAACACCGGCATCGTCAAGGGCGTAGCGGCGCGCAGCCGGTTCTGCCGCACGGTCTCCGGGATCGCCCGGTAATAGTCGAATCCGGCGCGCAGGCCGCCCGGTGCCGAATAGGCGGCGATATACACCTCCGCCGCCACCCGATCGCGCCGATAGGACCAGCGGTTGAAGATATAGCCAAGATACTCCCGTTCGCGCCCCTGAGTCAGGGTCTCCGGCAAATCCGCCAGTTGATTGAACATGAAATGCCACAGGAAGATGTTCTCCTCCGGCGCAACGAAAATCGGCGGCGGCGGCGCCAGCCCGGGGATCACGGCCTCCGTCAGCACCAGACGCTCCACCGCCTGCGGGAAATCGCTCGCCATGGCGTAACCGATCCACATGCCGATGTCGTGGCCAACCAGTTGGTAACGTTCATGGCCCAGTTGCGCCATCATTGTGTGCAGCGCCGCACCGACGCTGCCGGTGTCGTAGCCGCCAGCGGGCTTGTCAGAATCGCCGATGCCCGGCGGATCGACGGCGATCGCCTGAAAACCGGCCGCCGCCAGCGCTTGCATCACATGGCGCCAGGTGTACCAGGTTTGCGGCCAGCCGGGGATCAGCAGCACCGGCCGCCCTTCACCGGCCACCACGCAGTGAAGGCGCCGGCCGTTGACCTGGAGATAGACGTGTTCCGCCGCGAGATCCGCCAACGGGACCTCGTTCTGTAGATATTGCATGGGGTGACTCCCTGAAAAGTTGGGCTCAGCGAATGCCGAGCAAGGCGTTGATCTGCTGCGGGCTGACCGGCGCACCGGCGAAGTCATCGAATACTTTGTCGGTGACGCGGATAATGCGATCGCGAATGAAGGCTGCGCCTTCGCGCGCGCCGTCCTGCGGGTTTTTCAGGCAACATTCCCACTCCAATGCCGCCCAGCCCGAATAGCCGTACTGCGTCAGGCGCGAAAAGATGCCGTTGAAATCAACCTGGCCGTCGCCCAGCGAGCGGAAGCGGCCGGCGCGATCGATCCAGGATTGATAGCCGCCGTAAATGCCCTGGCGACCGGTCGGATTGAACTCGGCGTCCTTGACGTGGAACATGCCGATAACGTCCTTATAGATATCGATAAACTCCAGATAGTTAAGCTGCTGCAGCACCATATGGCTCGGATCGAACAGCACCCGACAACGCGGGTGGTTACCGACGCGCTCAAGAAACCTCTCGAACGTCACGCCGTCGTGCAGATCCTCACTCGGGTGAATTTCATAACACAGGTTGATGCCCTGTTCTTCGCAGGCGTCGAGCACCGGCAGCCAGCGTTTGGCGAGTTCGTCGAACGCGGTGTCGATCAATCCTTCCGGGCGCTGTGGGAACGGGAACAGATAGGGCCAGGCCAGCGAACCGGAAAAGGTGCCCAGCTCGCTGAGCCCGAGCCGCGCCGACGCCTTCACCGCCAGCAGCATTTGCTGCCGCGCCCACTCGCCGCGCGCCTGCGGATTGCCCTGCAGCGCCGGCGGCGCGAAGCTGTCAAACAGCGCATCGTAAGCCGGGTGTACCGCCATCAGCTGGCCGAAGATATGGCTGGTCAATTCACTGACCACCAACCCCTGCTCCGCCAACATCCCGGTCAGATCGTCGCAGTATGTTTGGCTTTCCGCGGCGGTGGCCACGTCGAATAAACGCCGATCCCAGGCCGGGATCTGCAAGGCGGTAAAACCGGTTTGCGCCGCCCACTCGGCGATGGCCGGCAGGCTGTTGAACGGCACTGTCTCATCGCTGAACTGCGCGAGATGCAGGCTTGGACCTTTGAGGGTTTTCATCGTAAACTCCTATTGGTTGTCGATTGACAAACAATAGGAGCAAAGCGAGTTCACCGCAAGCGAAATTTATAAAGACATTGGTATTCCCGCCGATTTAAGCGATCCTATGTCGCTGAATGGCAGGTAAATTGGAGCAGAGAATGGCTGGCAGACCGCGTGAGTTCGACCGCGAACAGGCGCTCTTGAAGGCGCGAAACTTATTTTGGCAACAGGGTTACGAAGGCACCTCGATGTCGGATCTGGTGGCGGAATTGGGCATTGCTTCCGCACGCATCTACAAGGCGTTCGGCTCCAAAGAGCAGCTGTTCCGCGAGGCAATCGCCAGTTACGAAACCGAGGAAGGCGGCTTCGCCGATCGCGCCTTCGCGCAGGAAAGCGGCATTCGCCCGGCGATCCAACGTATGCTGGAAGATGCCGTGCGCCTCTACAGCCGGCCAGATCTGCCGCAGGGCTGCATGGTGGTCTCCGCCGCCGCCAGTGTCAGTGCGGAAAACGATGGGCTCAAAACCTGGCTGGCAAAGCATCGGTTGCAGCGTACGCAGCAGATCGTCGAACGGCTGCGGCAGGCGGAGCAAACCGGCGAATTGCCGGCCGATACCGACGCCGACAGCCTGGGTGACTATTTCGCCGTCTTCCTGCACGGCCTGTCGATTCAGGCACGTGACGGCGTCACTGAAGAGCGGCTATTGGCAGCGGTAAAGGTGGCGCTGGCGGTCCTGGGCGCCGCTTAATCCTCCGGCAGATCGACAATCACCAGCGTGCCTTCGCTGCCCGGCAACACGCGATGCGGCACGCCGGCCGCGGCCTGATACAGCTGGCCGGCGCGCACCACCACCACTTCCCCCGCCACCTGCAGCCGCAGGTGGCCGCTGATCACCAGCAATCCTTCGCTGTAATCATGCACTTCATCCGCAATGCTGCGCGCGTCCATGCGCAGCACTTTGATATTGGCCGCACCGACGCGGCCCAGCACGGCAGAACGCCAGGCCTCGGGCAGTTCGGCCGCCTGCTGGTTTAAATCGAACAGCATCGTCATACCTTATCGCGACACAGGAACCCGCACTCTACTGCAAGCCGCCAGGTGCTGAAAGACGCGTTGGTTGTAGATTATGCCCCGACGTTCTGAGCCGCCGCCTCACGCCGCAGCCATTGCCGCAGATTTTCGCCTTCCTGCGACAGCTCGCTATCCAGTCGAGCGCACAGGTAATAATCGCGGCCGTCGTCGATCGGCAGATCGAACATTTTGATCAACTCACCGCTCTCAAGGTACTGGGCGATTAACGGTTCACGCATCAACGCGCACCCTAGCCCCGCCTGCACCGCCGCCAGTGTCAACAATCCGTCTTCAAACATCGGCCCGATGCTGCGCAGCGGGCGTTTAACGCCGGCCTGCTGAAACCATTGCATCCAGGTATTGCGCTCCTCGTCGTGCAGCAGCGGCAGCGTCGCCAGCTGATCCGGCGTATCCAGCAAACCGTGCAGTTTACTGAATGCCCGGCTGCACACCGGCACCATTTGGCCAGACATCAGCTTTTCGCTGCGATAGCCGGTCCACTGCCCAACCCCGAAGCGGATCGACAGATCGGCGGCGTCGCTCAGGTAATTGCGGTGGTTGGCGTAAACCACATTGATGTCGATATCCGGATTTTCGCGCAAAAAGCCACGCAGCCGCGGAATGAACCAGCCCATGCCGAACAGCGGGATCAGGCTGATGGTGACCTGCCGCGATGCGGACTGCTCGCGCACGTGTTCGGTCGCCTGGCGCAGCACGTTAAACGCCGAGCGAATCGAGCGGTAATACTCTCGCCCCTCGCTGCGCAGCACCAGGTTACGCCCCTGCCGTTCGGTCAACGGCATCTGCAAAAATGCCTCCAGCGTTTTGAGTTGATGACTGACCGCCGAAGGCGAAATCATCAGCTCGTTAGCCGCCGCGCTGATGCCACCCAGGCGCGCGATGGCTTCGAACGCCCGCACGGCGCGCAGCGGCGGATCGTTCGGCAGCATCGGCAATGGCTCATCGTACTGTTCTGTTTTTTTCATATATTGACTGTTTTTGGGAAATCGACACTGAAGGAATGGGTTCAATATACATAAAAATCAACGTATTAAAATCACTCGTTTTTTGTATAAGAAAGTATTTTTCCGTATTTTACAATTTTTTTAAATTCTCTACTGTGAGCCTCCTGACTCATTATCTCCGGACTCTCCTTATGGATACGCTGGTACAGCAAACCGTCAACGGTTTGATGCTCGGCAGCATCTATGCGCTGATCGCGCTCGGTTACACCATGGTGTACGGCATCCTACGCATCATCAATTTCGCGCACGGCGACGTGCTGATGGTCGGTGCCCTGAGCGCGTTGTCGGCGATCGGCGTGTTGCAACACCACTTTCCCGCGTTATCGCCGTACGCCACGCTGCTGCTGGCGGCCCTGTTCGCCATGGCGGTCTGCGCCATTACCTCGATGGCGATCGAGCGTCTCGCCTACCGCCGGTTGCGCACTGCGCCGCGCCTGGCTCCGCTGATCAGCGGCATCGGCGTCTCGCTGCTGCTGCAAACCCTGGCGATGCTGATCTGGTCACGCAATCCCCTGATGTTTCCGCAGCTGCTGCCAATGACCCCCATCGCCCTGACCGCAGGCAGCGGCGGGCATGCGCCGGCGGTGATCACCGGCACGGCGATCGTCACGCTGGCGGTGGCCGTGGCGGTCATGGCCGGCCTCTGGCTGCTGGTCGAACACAGCCGTTTCGGCCGCGCCATGCGCGCTACGGCGGAAAACCCGCAGGTCGCCGGCCTGATGGGCATCAGTCCTGACCGCATCATCGTTCTGACCTTTGCGCTCGGCGGCGCGCTGGCGGCGGTGGCCGGCATCATGATGGCCAGCAACTACGGCAACGCCGGTTTCTCGATGGGCTTTCTGCCGGGCATCAAGGCGTTTACCGCCGCCGTGCTCGGCGGCATCGGCAACCTGCGCGGCGCGATGCTCGGCGGATTGCTGCTGGGCCTGTTCGAATCGCTGGGCACCGGCTATCTCGGCGAGCTGACCGGCGGCGTGTTCGGCAGCAACTACCAGGACGTGTTCGCGTTTCTGGTGCTGATCGCCGTGCTGGTCTTCCGCCCCTCCGGGCTCTTGGGCGAACGCATCGCCACGCGCGCATAAGGACATCACCATGACCGTTTTGACTCCCCCCGTTCCTCTGGCCACGCCGCGTCGCGCCAGGCTGGGGCTGACGCTGTTCATTCTCGCGCTGCTGCTGGCGCCCTGGGTGGCGGGCGCCGCCGGCGGCAACTACTGGGTGCGGGTCGTCGACTTCGCCCTGCTGTACCTGATGCTGGCGCTCGGGCTGAACATCGTGGTGGGCATGACCGGGTTGCTGGACATGGGCTTTATCGCCTTTTACGCCGTCGGCGCCTATTTGGCCGCGCTGCTGTCGTCACCGCATCTGACGCAGCAATTCCCGCTGCTGCTGCAGTGGTTCCCCGACGGGCTGCACCTGTCGATGCTGTGGCTGATCCCGCTGGCGGCGCTGCTGGCGGCGGCGTGCGGCATCCTGCTTGGCGCGCCGACGCTGCGGCTGCGCGGCGACTATCTGGCGATCGTCACGCTCGGTTTCGGCGAGATCGTGCGCATTCTGATGCGTAACCTCGATCGCCCGGTCAACCTCACCAACGGCCCTAAAGGCATTTCCGGCATCGACCCGGTCAGCCTGTTCGGCCTGAAGTTCTCCGGCATGCATGAGTGGTTCGGCGTGCGTTTCTCCGGGCTGCATCTCTATTACTACCTGTTCGCCGCGCTGCTGCTGGCGATCCTGTTTATCAGCCTGCGGCTGCAAAACTCGCGCATTGGCCGCGCATGGACAGCGATCCGCGAAGACGAGGACGCCGCGCGGGCGATGGGCATCAATACCCGCAACTTCAAGCTGCTGGCCTTCGCCATCGGCGCCACCTTTGGCGGTGTGGCCGGCGCGTTGTTTGCCGCGTTTCAGGGCTTCGTGTCGCCGGAATCGTTCACTCTGCAGGAATCGATCGCCGTACTGGCGATGGTGGTGCTCGGCGGCATGGGGCACATCCCCGGCGTGATCCTGGGCGCGCTGCTGCTGGCCGCCCTGCCGGAGCTGCTGCGCAGCAGCATGGGGCCGCTGCAGCAGGCGCTGTTCGGCCAGGTGCTGATCGACCCGGAAATCATTCGCCAACTGTTTTACGGCCTGGCGTTGATCCTGGTGATGTTGTATCGCCCGGCGGGCCTGTGGCCGGCTCGCCATGCTGGGAGGACCGCCGCATGACGCCACTGCTCGCTTTAAATCACGTCAGCAAACGTTTCGGCGGCCTGACGGCGGTGGATGACGTCAGCATGAGCATCCGCCAGGGGGAAATCTACGGCCTGATCGGGCCGAACGGCGCCGGGAAGACCACCTGCTTCAACCTGATCACCGGCCTGTATCGCGCCGACGCGGGCGAATTCCGCCTGGCGGGCCAGCGCTATAAGCCCCAGGCGATCGACAAAGTGGCGCAGGCCGGCATTGCCCGCACCTTCCAAAACCTGCGGTTGTTCAATGAAATGAGCGTGCTGGAAAACGTGATGGTCGGCTGCCACGTGCGCACCCGCAACGGCCTGTGGGCGGCGATCGCCCGGCACCGTCGCGCCAGGGAGGAGGAACAGGCGGTGCGCGATAAATCTCATGCGCTGCTGGAGTACGTCGGCATCAGCCAATTCGCCCATTACCGCGCCGGCGATCTCGCCTACGGCCATCAGCGGCGGCTGGAGATCGCCCGCGCGCTGGCGACCGAGCCCCGGTTGCTGGCGCTGGACGAACCGGCGGCCGGCATGAACGCCGGAGAAAAAGTGGCGCTGCGCGAACTGCTGCTGCGCATCCGCGACAGCGGCAAAACGCTGCTGCTGATTGAACATGACGTCAAGCTGGTGATGGGCCTGTGCGATCGGCTGACGGTGCTGGATTACGGTAAAGCGATCGCCGAAGGCGAACCGGCGCAGGTGCGGCGCGAACCGGCGGTCATTCAGGCCTATCTGGGAGGTGGCGCGCATGTCTGAAGCCCTGCTGAGCGTTAAACGACTCAAAGTGTCTTATGGCGGCATTCATGCGGTCAAAGGCATCGATTTCACGGTGAACGCCGGCGAACAGGTGACGCTGATCGGCGCCAATGGCGCGGGAAAAACCTCGAGCCTGCGGGCGCTGACCGGCCTGCAGCCGTTTGAGGGCGACATCCTGTTCGACGGCCGTTCGATTCGCGGCATGCCGCCGCACCGCTTGCTGCAACAAGGGCTGGTGATGGTGCCGGAGGGACGCGGCATTTTCACCCGCCTGACGGTGCGAGAAAACCTGCAGCTGGGTGCCTATGCGCGGCGTGACGCATCGGCGGTGCGGCAAGATTTCGAACGCGTGTGCGCCACCTTCCCACGGCTGAGCGAGCGCCTGCATCAACCGGCCGGGCTGCTTTCCGGCGGTGAACAACAGATGGTGGCGATGGGCCGCGCGCTGCTCAGCCGCCCGCGGCTGCTGATATTGGACGAACCGTCGATGGGGCTGGCGCCGATTGTGGTGGAGGCCATTTTCTCGGTCATCAAGCAGTTAGCCCGTGACGGTGTCACGCTGCTGTTGGTCGAGCAGAACGCCCGCCTGGCGCTGGCGTCCACCGATCGCGCCTACGTATTGGACAGCGGCAGCCTGAGCCACAGCGGCCGCTCCGCCGACATGCTGGACGATGAAAAAATCAAACAGATCTATTTGGGTGAATAACCGTTGTTACCTTTAACCGCACCAGGAGTATGACATGCAGCAGAACATTCGCATCAAGCCGTTGGCGCTGGCCGCCATGACAATGATCCTGAGCCTCCCGGCGCTGGCGGACGACACCGTGCTGATCGGCCTGGCCGGGCCGCTGACCGGCCCTTCCGCGCGCATCGGCAAAGATCTCGAAAACGGCGCACGGCTGGCGATCGCCGACGCTAACGCACAGAAACCGACGCTGAACGGCAAACCGGTCACCTTCAAATTACTGTCCGAGGACGATCAGTCCGACCCGCGCACCGCCGTGGCCGTGGCGCAGCGCTTGGTCGACGAAGGCGTCGCCGGCGTGGTCGGCCACTGGAACACCGGCACCAGCATCCCGGCGGCGCGCATCTACCACGACGCCGGCATCGCTCAGGTGGCGCCGGTGGCGACCGGTCACGGCTACACGCAGCAAGGCTTTGACACCAGCTTCCGCGTGATGGGCCACGACGACGACGGCGGCAACTACGCCGGGCAATATGCGGTGAAAACGCTGAAAGCCAAGCGTATCGCGGTAATCGACGATCGCACCGCTTTCGGCCAGGGGCTGGCGGACGAGTTTATCAAATCGCTGCAGGCCCAGGGCGTGCAGCCGGTCACCCGCGAGTATGTGGATGACAAGACCGTCGATTTCAGCGCCGTGCTGACCACCGTGCGCAGTAAAAACGCCGATCTGATTTTCTTCGGCGGCGTGGATTCTCAAGCGGCGCCGTTGGCACGCAAGCTGAAACAGCTGGGCATGAACGCGCAGCTGATGGGCGCCGGCGGCTTCGTCAGCCAAACCTTCCTGACGCTGGCGCAGCGGGAAGGCGAAGGCGTCGTCGCGCTGGAGCCGGGGCTGCCGCTGGAGCAGATGCCGGGCGGCAAGGCGTTTGAGCAAGCCTACCGCGATCGTTATCACACCCACATCGAACTGCATGCGCCCTTCGCCTACGATGCCACCCGGGTGCTGATCGCCGCCATCGAACAAGCCGGCTCGGCCAATCCGGCCGATTATCTGCCGAAACTGCGCGCCATACATTACCAGGGCGTCACCGGCGACATCGCCTTCGATGCGCAAGGCAACCTGCAACAGCCGAGCTTCACCCTGTACCGGGTGGTTGACGGCAAATGGCAGCCGCAAACCGTGTTGGGCGGCGCCAAGTCACAATAAATCAAGAGGAGCAAGGCGATGAGCTGTGCAAAAAACGAATTGGGCATTTTGGCCCGCAGAAAGATTGAGGCGGAAATCATCAAGCCGATCTACCAGATTCTGGTGCGTGAAATCGGCAAGACGCGTGCTCAGGCAGTGATCGGCGAAGCCATCGAGAATGCCGCCATCGAGGCGGGCAAACAGTTCGCCGCCCAGGAACCGAACGGCGCGGATCTGCGCAGCTTCGCCGCCTTGCAGTACCTGTGGGAAAAAGACGATGCGCTGCGCGTCGAGGTGATCAACCAGGATGCGCAGCACTTCGACTATAACGTCACCCGCTGCCGCTACGCCGAGATGTATCACGAGATGGGGCTGGGGGAGATCGGCCACCTGCTCTCCTGCGCCCGCGACAGCCAGTTCATCGTCGGCTATGCCCCAGAGGTTGACCTGCAGCGCAGCCAAACCATCATGTCCGGCGCCCCCTGCTGCGATTTTCGCTACACCGCCAAAACGTCGGGAGAAGAACAATGACGTATCGGGTCAACGGCGAGCGCCTGTGGCAAAGCCTGCACGCGATGGCGCAGTTCGGCGCCATCGCCGATAACGGCGTCACCCGGCTGGCGCTGAGTGAAGAAGATCGCCAAGCGCGCGAGCAGCTGCGCGCCTGGGCGCTGGAGGCAGGTTGTAACGTGCGCGTCGATCGGATGGGCAACATGTTCCTGCGCCGTGAAGGCGCGCGCCCCGAATTGCCGCCGGTCGTCACCGGTTCTCACGGCGACTCGCAGCCCCGCGGCGGCCGTTTCGACGGCATCTACGGCGTGCTGGCCGGATTGGAGGTTATTCGTACCCTTAACGATCGGCAGATCGTCACCGAACGCCCGATTGAAGTGATCAACTGGACTAACGAAGAAGGCGCACGCTTTGCGCCGGCGATGATCGCCTCCGGGGTGTTCGCCGGGGTATTCGACCTGGAATACGGCCTGACGCGCCGCGACGAGCACGGCGTCAGCCTTGGCGACGCACTGGAACGCATTGGTTACGCCGGCGAGCACCCGGTGGGCGGCACGCCGATCCACGCCGCCTTCGAACTGCACATCGAACAGGGGCCGATTCTGGAAGCGGAACATCTCGACATCGGCGTGGTGACCGCCGCACAAGGGCAGCGCTGGTATGAGCTGGAGGTCGTCGGCTTCAGCGCCCATGCCGGCACCACGCCAATGGATCGGCGCCGCGATGCCCTGCTGGGCTTTACGGCGCTGGTCACGGCGGTCAACCGCATCGGTTGGGATTTTGCGCCCGATGCGCGCGCCACGGTGGGCATGGCGCAAATTACCCCCAATTCACGCAACGTGGTGCCGGGACGCGTCTTTTTCAGCGTCGAATTCCGCCATCCGCAGGAGTCTACCCTGGAGCAGATGGAGCAGCGTCTGCTGACGGCGGTGAACGCCGTCAACGGCGGTGGTCTGACCGCCCGCGCCGACCGCATCTTCCAGTATCCCCCTATCGCTTTTGATCGGGGCTGCATCGACAGCGTACGCCACGCCGCGCAAGCATTGGGCTATCGCCATCGCGACATGATTTCCGGCGCCGGCCACGATGCCTGTTACCTTAACCGCGTCGCCCCGACCGCCATGATTTTCATTCCCTGCGTGGACGGCATCAGCCACAACGAGCGGGAAGATATCACCCCCGCCTGGGCAGCCGCAGGCGCCGACGTGTTGCTCAACGCCCTGCTGGCGCACACGTACGCCTGATCCTCGCCCCGGTTTCTCGCCGGGGCAAAAAAATATTCAACAAAACGGTTGAATATTAGCCCACCTGTTCTATATTCAACCATATGGTTGAATTATCTTCCTCACAGCTGGACGCCATTTTTCATGCGCTGGCCGACCCGACCCGCCGTTCGATGTTACGCGCGCTGGCCGGCGGTGAGCGCAGCATCGGCGAACTGGCCGCGCCGTTGCAGATGTCGTTCGCCGGCGCCTCCAAGCACGTGAAAGCACTGGAACATGCGGGCCTGGTGCAACGCACCGTGCAAGGAAGAAACCATATCTGCCGGCTCGAACCCGAGCCTATGGCGCAGGCCATGCACTGGCTGCAAACCTATGAACATTTCTGGACTGAACGGCTGGATGCGCTCGAACAGGCGCTGCTACAGCCCGAACAGCTTCCTCCCAAGGAGTGAACCATGAATGATTACGGCATGATTATCGAACCCGGCACGCTGCGCATCCAGCGGCTGCTGCCCGGGCCCATCGAGCGGGTGTGGGCTTACCTGACCGAATCCGACAAGCGCGCCACCTGGCTGGCGTCCGGCGCCATGAAGTTGGAAAACGGCGCACCGCTGGAGCTGGAGTTTCGCAACTCCGATCTGGCCGGCGAGCACGAGCAACCGCCGGCCAAGTACAAACAGCACGGCGGCTGTGTCAGCAACCGCGGCCACATCACCTGCCTGTTCCCGCCGCGCCTGCTGAGCTTTACCTGGGCCGAACAGGATCAGGGGCGCCCTTCCGAAGTGACCTTCGAACTGACGGAGCAGGGAAACGCGGTGCTGCTGACGGTCACCCACCGGCGCTTGGCCAACCGCGACGAGATGCTCAGCGTCGCCGGCGGCTGGCACACTCATCTGGATATCCTGCTGGATCGCCTGCACGACCGGGCGCCGCAGCCGTTCTGGAGCACCCATGCCCGGCTGGAAGAAGAGTACCGCGCCCGCCTGTAATTACGTCTCGTCCCTGCGCCTGAACGCCAAATAACCGGCGATCAGCGTAAAACTGCCGACCAGCAACACCAGCAGGATAAAACCGTGGTGATTGCTGGCCAGCGGGATCCCCCCCACGTTCATGCCGAAGAAACCGGCGACGATATTGATCGGCAATGCCAGCACGGTGATCACCGTCAGCGTATAGAGCGTGCGGTTATTCTGCTCCATCAGCTTGGCGCTCAGCTCCTCCTGCAGCAGCCGAATGCGTTCGGTCAAACTGGCCAGATCGTTCAACACCACGGTGAACTCTTCGGTAAACTGCCGCAGATCCTGCACCACCTCACGGCTCAGCCAGCTCGGCGGCCGGTTCAACAGGCGAAACAGCGCGGCCGGCTCAGGCGCCAACAGGCGCTGAAAGCGCAATAGCATGCGGCGCATGCGCCCCAGCTCGGCGCGGTTGCGTTTAACGCGGCTCGTCAGCAGACGATCCTCGATGGCATCGACATACTGGTTGGCCTGCCGCACCACCTGCTCCAGCACGTCCTCCTGCTCTTCCAGCAGGTGCGCCAGCAGCTCGGTAGACGACGCCAGCTGCAGCGCCGTCAGGCGGCCGAGCAGCCGTTCAATCAGTCGCACCGGTTTGTGACGCACGGTGACCACCAGCCCACGGCAGCAATAGAGCCACAGCGTCGCCGTTTCCGGGTTACTGTCCTCGGGGTGGAAAATCACGTCGTTGAGCACCGCGAACAGATCGTCGCCCTGGCGCTCGATGCGCGTGGTGTGGGAGCCGTGGCGGATCTCGTGAAAGAAAAAATCGGAAATGGCGAAATGGTTTTTCAACCACTTCTCCGCCGCCGCGTGGTTGAGATTGAGGTGCAGCCAGACAAAACCGTCGCCGGGCGGCAACGCTTGGTAGGCCTGACAAACCTGCTGCGAGTTCAGGCGCGCCGGCGCCTCACCGGAGCGGAACACATGGCCGTAGATCAGCCCGGTCACCTCATCATCAAAATCCAGCTTGTGCATCTTTTCCGCTAACCGTTGCACCATAACGCCATATCCTGCCTGTTGCCGTTAACCCAAGACCTTCCCCGCTGTTATAACAATCTTTATTTATCGGCGTTAATGATTTTCGCCGTTCCCGATGATTAATATTTTCGTCATAAAAAGGCCACATTCATTCAGAATACTTTTCAGGCGACAGCTACCGCATTCAATCCTTTCAGGAAGGTCATTATGAGCGATAACAGCGCCGTTCAAACGGGTGTGCCGGCCGCATCCAGCCTGCCCAAGCTGCATCAAAAGAACAGTCGACTCACTGTTCTTTTTTTTGTTTTCTTATTAATTCTGGGGATCGCGTTTGCCGGGGTGAACTTATTTAACGACGTCAGCGATGCCGGCGCCGTCTATACCAGTTACATTCCGTTTTTATTATTGGGGCTGGCGCTGCTGATCGCGCTGGGCTTTGAATTCGTCAACGGCTTCCACGATACCGCCAATGCGGTCGCGACGGTGATTTACACCCACTCGCTGTCGCCGATGGTCGCCGTGGTGTGGTCCGGTTTCTTCAACTTTCTCGGCGTGTTGCTCTCCAGCGGCGTGGTGGCCTTCGGCATCATTTCACTGCTGCCGGTCGAGCTGATCCTGCAAGCCGGCACCGGCAACGGTTTCGCCATGGTGTACGCCCTGCTGTTCTCCGCCATCATCTGGAACCTCGGCACCTGGTGGCTCGGGCTGCCCGCCTCGTCGTCGCATACGCTCATCGGCTCGATTATCGGCGTCGGCGTGGCCAATGCCCTGATCCACGGCCGCACCGGCACCAGCGGCGTGGACTGGGGCCAGGCGATCAAGGTGGGCTATGCGCTGCTGCTGTCGCCGGTGATCGGCTTCGTGTTCGCCGGCCTGCTGCTGCTGGCGCTAAAGCTGTTCGTCAAGAACCGCCAGTTGTACAGCGCGCCTAAAGGCAATACCCCGCCGCCGCTGTGGATCCGCGGGCTGCTGATCCTCACCTGCACCGGCGTTTCCTTTGCCCACGGCTCCAACGACGGGCAGAAAGGCATGGGCCTTATCATGCTGATCCTGGTGGGCACCATGCCGATCGCCTACGCCCTGAACCGTTCGATGCCGCCGGAGCAGATCCCCCGGGTGGCGGCGCTGGCGGAGGTGACCAAAAACGAGCTGCTGCGCCAGTTCCCGGCCGGCGGCGAAACC
Organism: Serratia sp. CY47280; assembly: GCF_052168655.1. Classification (NCBI taxonomy): domain Bacteria; kingdom Pseudomonadati; phylum Pseudomonadota; class Gammaproteobacteria; order Enterobacterales; family Yersiniaceae; genus Serratia; species Serratia sp. CY47280. Next base: position 748,301 of record NZ_JBJNMG010000001.1, read on the forward strand.
CCGCCGCGTGAGGTGTTGACCGGCTATGTGCGCACCAGCGAACTGACGCCGGAAGTCGTACCGGCGCTGGCGCAGCTGGCCGGCGCGATCGGCGATCAAATCCGTCAGTACGGCTCGGTCGACAAGATCCCGGCGCAGGCGGTGTCGAACACCCGCAACAACATGTACCTGGCGTCCGAGACCATCAAGCACCTCAAAGCAGAGCGTCAGCTGCAGATCAATCCCGATGCGCAGCGCAACCTCGACGCGCTGAAGGGTGAACTCGATAACGCCACCCGCTTCATTCCCTTCTGGGTGAAAGTGGTGGTGGCGATTGCACTGGGGCTCGGCACCATGGTCGGCTGGCGCCGTATCGTGGTGACGGTGGGCGAAAAGATCGGTAAATCGCACCTGACCTACGCCCAGGGCGCCAGCGCCGAACTGGTGGCGATGACCACCATCGGCGCGGCCGACGCCTTCGGTTTGCCGGTTTCGACCACGCACGTACTCTCGTCCGGCATCGCCGGCACCATGGCCGCCAACCGCTCCGGACTGCAGATGGCCACCCTGCGTAATCTACTGATGGCCTGGGTGCTGACGCTGCCGGCCTCGGTGCTGCTGTCGGCGGTGCTGTACTGGATCTTCAACCATTTCTAACACCGGGCTGATACGGAGAAAATCTGATGACCATGCATGAATTCAACCGCGATGACGGTTTCAACCAGCGCCTGCTGCAAGAATTTTACGACAGCTACGATGAAGAGCTGGAAATGGAGCTGGACGACCTGCGCTTCGACGCGGCAGAAGTCGACAGCGACGCGAAAAAAGCCTGGCGCAAACAATACTTCCGCGAACTGCTGCGCCTGCAGGGCGAACTGGTGAAGCTGCAGGATTGGGTGATGCGCACCGGCCACCGGCTGGTGATCATCTTCGAAGGCCGCGACGCCGCCGGCAAGGGTGGCGTGATCAAACGCATCACCCAGCGCCTCAACCCGCGCACTTGCCGCGTGGCGGCGCTGCCGGCGCCAAACGATCGCGAACGCACCCAGTGGTATTTTCAGCGTTACATCGCGCATCTGCCCGCCGCCGGCGAAATGGTGCTGTTCGACCGCAGCTGGTATAACCGCGCCGGCGTGGAACGCGTGATGGGCTTTTGCAACGACGAAGAGTATGAGGAGTTTTTCCGCAGCGTGCCGGAATTCGAAAAAATGCTGACGCGCAGCGGCATCCAAATCGTCAAATATTGGTTTTCGATCACCGATGACGAGCAGGAGCTGCGGTTCCTCAGCCGCATTCACGATCCGCTCAAACAGTGGAAGCTCAGCCCGATGGATCTGGAAAGCCGCCGCCGCTGGGAAGACTACACCGAAGCCAAAGAGATCATGTTAGCGCGCACTAACATTGCCGAGGCACCCTGGTGGGTAGTTCAGGGCGTCGACAAGAAAAAGGCCCGCTTGAACTGCATCACTCACCTGCTGCAGCAGGTGCCTTATGAGGAGGCCGAAGGCAACGTCATCACGCTGCCGCAGCGCAAACGCAGCCCGGAATACCACCGTAGCCCGGTGCCGGACAACATGGTGGTGCCGGAAATCTACTGACCTTAGCGCAGAGAAGCGGTTGCCGCTTCTCTGTACGAAGACAACGCTTTGATTTCTCTCACGCTACTGTGCCGAACCCCATGTTAAAGTGGTTGTTTTCCATTTTGACAGGAGTCTTCCATGCGCCAACGCATCATTGTTTGCCCGCTGATTGAAAACGATAACGCCTTCCTGCTGTGCAAAATGGCGGCGCACAAAGGCGTGTTTCCCGGCCAGTGGGCGCTGTCCGGCGGCGGCGTCGAGCCGGGTGAACGAATAGAACAGGCGCTGCGGCGCGAAGTGCGCGAAGAGCTGGGCGCCGCGCTGATCCTCGACAACATCACGCCCTGGACCTTCCGCGACGACGTGCGCATGAAAACCTACGCCGACGGCCGCCAGGAGCAAATCTACATGATTTACCTGATTTTCGACTGCCATGCCGCCAACCGCGACGTAACGATCAACGACGAGTTCGACGACTACGCCTGGGTGCCGCGCGAGCGCCTGGGGGACTACGATTTGAACGAGGCTACGCGCTTCACGCTGCAGCAAAAGGGATTGTTGTAACAGTTTGAGCGATTATCGCCCTATTTCCTTCACATTTGCCGGGCAGACTCTTTTGATATTTTTTAATCACTTAGGGTCACTATTTCCGCCGTTATGCTTTTATCTCACGCTTTTCTCCGTCTGCCTGTCCGGCGCTTCGGCGCCGCCCTTCTGTTCAGCCTGCTGTTCGTTTTGGCGCCCGTGTATGCCGCTGCGCCACCGCTGGTGCTGAATGCCAAATCGGTGCTGGTCGTCAATCAACGCACCGGAAAGACCCTCTATCAGAAGCAGCCGAACCGCGTACTGCCGATCGCCTCGCTCACCAAGCTGATGACCGCCATGGTCGCCCTGGACAGCAAACGTCCGATGGGCAGCAAGCTCAAAGTCACCGCCGCCGATCGCGATCTGCTGAAGAAAACCCATTCGCGGCTGACCATCGGCTCGGTGCTCAGCCGCCGCGACATGCTGCACATCGCCCTGATGTCTTCGGAGAACCGCGCTGCCGCGGCGCTGAGCCGCAGCTATCCCGGCGGGCGCAAGGCCTTCGTGGCGAAAATGAATCAGAAAGCGCGCGCCATCGGCATGAAACGCGCCCGCTTCTACGATCCGACCGGGCTGACGCCGCGCAACGTGGCGAGCGCCAACGATCTGCTGAAGATGGTCAATCACGCCTATCGCTATCAGTCGATCCGCCGCTTCAGCACCGACAAGCAGCAGATCGTACGCCCCGGCCGCGGCCAACTGGTCTACCGCAGCTCCAATGGCTTAATCAATAACCCGGCCTGGAAGATCCTGCTGCAGAAAACCGGCTTTACCGACGAGGCCGGTCACTGCCTGGTGATGCGCACCACCATCAAAGGCCAACCGGTGGTGATGATCCTGCTCGGCGCGCAGCCGCGCTACGGCCACTACCGTGACGCCATTCGCCTGAAGGCCTGGCTCGAGGGGTAACACCGTGGCGCTTTACCGTCCCACGCATATCCAAATCCGTTTTGGATCAATGGAATATCCTATCGCCAATCAGTATTAAGCCTCACGCCGCCCGCATGGTATTTGTCAGGCATATCTGATGATCAAAGGAGCGGGAAAATGGCTTATGCCTTGAGCATATTGGAAAAAAGTCCGATCGCCGACGGGGAAAGCGCCGCGCAGGCGTTGGCGCGCACGCTGCATCTGGCGCAACAGGCGGAACGCTGGGGCTATCGGCGTTTCTGGCTGGCGGAACACCACAACACGCCGCAGCTCGCCTGCCCGTCGCCGGAAATACTGATCGGCTACCTGCTCGGCCAGACGTCGCGCATTCGCATCGGCTCTGGCGGCGTGATGCTGCAACACTACAGCGCCTACAAGGTAGCCGAAAACTTTAACCTGCTGGCGGCGCTGGCGCCGGGGCGCGTCGATCTCGGGGTAGGCAAAGCGCCCGGCGGGCTGCCGCTCGCCACCCAGGCGCTGCAGGCCGCCCATGACCGACAAAACAAACCGGCATTCCCGCAGCAGCTGTCGCAGCTGACCGCCTACCTGAACGACGACGCCGAACCGGGCCTGAGCGCCACACCGCTGCCGCCGCACGCCGCCCAGCGCTTTCTGCTCGGCGCCAGTAAAGAGAGCGCGACGCTGGCGGCCGAATCCGGCTGGGCCTTCGTGTTTGCCGCGCATCTGAACGGCAATCCGCAAGATATCCGCGAGGCGCTGGCGCACTACACCGCACTGAGCGGCGGCCGCAAGGCGCTGCTGGCGGTGGCGGCGATCGTGGCGCAGAGCCCGGAGCAGGCCGCGACGCTGGCGGCGGATATTCAGCAATACCGCGTGCACGTCGCCGGTGAGCAGAGCGTGACCGTCGGTAGCCTGGCGCAGGCAGAGAGTTTCGTGCAGCAGGCCGTCGCCACCGACTACCGCATCGAGCCGCGGGAAAGCCATATCCTGCTTGGTACCGCGCCGCAGGTACATCAGCAACTGGCGCAGCTGCAGCAGCGGTACGACGTGGACGAGTTCATCATCGACACGCCGATCGGCGAACCGAGTGCCCGGCTCACTTCGCTACAGCTGCTGGCGGAGGAGAGCCTGACGCCGGCCTAGTTGATCGCCGCGCTGGCCCGCATGGCGTCGGTCAGATCCTGCGCCAGCGGCGCCAACTGCGCCGGCGTGACGTTAGCCAGGCTGACGCGGAGCGCCGGGCCGCCCTTCAGGCGGAAAGGTTCACCGCCCTGCACCAACCACCCCCGCTGCGCCATCAGCTGCGCGGCGGCGGTTTCTGATCTCACCGGCAACCACAGATGCAGCCCTTCACCCGCCGCCAGCGCCGTGTGATTCAACGTATTGAGCCGCTGTACCAGTTCATCCCTTCTGGCCTGATACGCCTGTTGAGCCCGCTGCAGTTGCCCTTCCTGCAACGCCTGTCCCCACAGTCTGGCGGCAATCTGCTGCAAAATATGGCTGACCCAGCGTTCGCTGATGTACTGATCGGCGCGCATCGCCTGCAGCAACGTCGGGTCGCCGCAGGCCAGCGCGATACGCAGATCCGGGCTGAGAAACTTGCTCAGCGACAGCACGTACAGGCCGCGATCGCCGTCGAACGGCAGATGCAGCGGCTGCTGCGACAGCGGCCCCCAGAAATCGTCGACGATCGCCAGACACTGCGGGTTGTCGTGCAGAAAACGCCGCCACTGCTGCGCGCGTTGCGCAGAGAGCGAGGCGCCGGTCGGATTGTGGGCGCGCGGCGTCAGGATCACCGCAGCGGCCGCCCCGCTTTCCGGCAACCGACAGCCCTGTTCATCTACCGCCAGCGGCAGCGGCCGCAGGCGCAGGTGGCGCAACAGCGTCAATAGCGGCGGCCAGCAGGGATCTTCCACCCACACCGCCGCGCCCGGCTGCACATGGCAGCGCAGCGCCTTTTCCATCGCATCCAGCGCGCCGGAGAACACCGCCGGCTCCCCCAGCGCGACGCCCTGGCGGCCGAGCCACTCGCGACCCAGACCGGTCAATATCGGCAGATCACCGCTGATGTCATAGCCGTTTTGCTGCGGGAACACCTCCGCCGTGCCAAGCGCCAGCACCGGCAACAATGCGGCATCCAGGTTACCGCTGGCCAGATCGCACATCCCTGCAGGCACCTGACGCGGCACATAGGCCGCACTCACCGCCGCCAGCGGCGGCTCCAGCACCACCGTTCCGGCCCGCCCGCGCGTCGCCACCAGACCGGCGTCGCGCAATCGGGCGTAAGCGCTGGCGACGGTATTCGGATTGACCTCCAGCTCCGCCGCCAGTTGGCGTACCGGCGGCAACAGCTCACCTGGCCGCAGCGCGCCGTCTTTGATGCGTGCGGCGATCTGCTCGGCAATCTGGACAGCGCCGCCGCCTTTTGCATACAATGAATTCATACATAAATCCTTTTGTACTAGTTCAAAATAGATTACCCGTTTCCGCGGCCAAAAGTAAGGGGTTCCATGGATAAACATTACGTGCTCGACATTCAGTATGCAGGAAAAGCCTTTGCCCGCCTGCAGATGTTCACTCCCTGGGCAGCCGATCAGCTGGAACAGGCGTGCGCGCTGTTCCCGGCCGCTCAGGGTTATCAGGTGCAGCTCAGCCAGGTCAGCGAACGTCGCATCGTCTACCAGAGCGGTGCGCAAGGCATCACTGTGCTGGGCGAGTCGCTGGCGCTGACCCCTTTCACTCACGCTAGCGAGGTTGAACAATGAAAAAAGCCGTCGCCATTCGACACGTCAATTTTGAAAACCTGGGTATCCTCGGTTCTCTGCTCTCGCTGCGCGGCTATCAGATCGACTATTACGATGCCGGCCGCGATGATATTCGTGCTATCAATAATGAAGAGACCGATCTGTTGGTAGTGCTCGGCGGGCCGATCAGCGCCGCCCAACACTTTTCCGGTGAGCAGCGCTATGATTTTCTCGACCATGAATTAGCGCTGGTCAAACAGCGCCTGGCGCAGCGGCGACCGACCCTCGGGGTTTGTCTCGGCGCGCAGGTGATCGCCCAGGCACTGGGCGCCGACGTGATCTCGCTCGGCGTCAAAGAGATCGGCTTCGCCCCGCTGAGCACGCTCGCGGCGGAAGACGACTCGGTGCTGGCCCCGCTGGCCGATACGCCGGTGCTGCATTGGCACGGCGATATGTTCATGATCCCGGACGGTGCCCGCTGCCTGGCCGGCACGGCGATTTGCCCACATCAGGCTTTCGACTATCAGGGGTTCGCGTTCGGCCTGCAGTTCCATCTGGAGGCGGATCATCGCGATATCGAACGCTGGCTGATTGGCCATGCCTGCGAGCTGGAACTGGCCGGCGTTGCGCCCCAGAGCCTGCGCGAACAGGCGGCGCGCCACGGCGCACAGCTGGAACAACGCGCGCGGCAGGTGTTCGCACGCTGGCTGGATAATAACGAACCAAGGATGTAACTCATGCAACAGTCTTCACCCTTGCGGTCACCGTCCATCGACGTGATCAGCATTCAATCTCAGGTAGTCTACGGCAGCGTCGGTAACGGCATCGCCTACCGCGCACTGCTGAAAAAGGGGCTGGAAGCGCTGCAGGTGCCGAGCGTGCTGTTCGGCTGCCCGCCCTATTACGGCAAGCCGCACGGCGGCGTCATTTCCGGCGAGTGGTTCGGCGGCTTTCTCGACGATCTGATTGCCCGCGGCGTGATGAAGCGCACCCGGGCGGTGATTGTCGGCTACCTGGGCGATGTGATGCAGTGCCATATTCTGGCCAACTGGCTGCAGCGGGTGCGCTCGCTCAATCCTCAGATAAAAATCTATATCGATCCGGTGATGGGCGATTACGGTGAAGGGATCTACGTGGATGAGCGCATCGTCAACTGCTATCGATCGCCGTTCCTGCGGCTGGCCAACGGCCTGACGCCGAACGGTTTTGAACTGGAACAGCTGTGCGGCCGACAACTGAGCAGCCGGGAGCAGACGCAGCACGCCGCGCAGGCGCTGTTGAACGACACCACCGAATGGGTGCTGGTCACCAGCGCACCGGGCGTCGCGCAGCACGAAGACGAGGTGGGATTGATGCTGGTCACCCGGCAGGAAACACAGTGCTTTACCCATCCGAAGGTTAAATCGGCGGTCAAAGGCACCGGCGATCTGTTCGCCGCATTGCTGGTCAGCCATCTGCTGCACGGCGCTGCGCTCGACGCGGCCGTGGTCGCCGCCGGGGGTGAAGTGTGCGACGTGCTGGCCGAAGCGGCACATTTCGGTTGGGAAGAAATCGGCAGCCTGCGGGCGTTAAAGCCGTAAGGCCGGTGGAGAGTCAGGGGCAGCGTGCCGCCCCTGATCACTATCAGCGTTTTTTCTTTTTGTTGAAATCCAGCTCGAAGGCGAACACGGCGCTCTGAATTTTGCGCTCCATCGCCAACCCCAGCTTGAGGAAACGGCATGACAGGCGCGAGAAGTGCACCACCTGATCGTTATCGTCGGTTTCCTGATCGTCGTTGACCACCACCAGCTCCATGTTGACCTTGAAGCTGCCGTAGCTGCCCAGATCCAACTCCGCTTTCTTGAACTGCAGGCCCGGCTGGAAGAAATCCGGTAGCGGCCCGTCGAAGCGCAAACCGACGCCGCCGGCAGACAGATCGTGGATCCGCAGCTCATAAGGCGTGCCGTCCGGGTATTCGCCGGTACAGAAGAATTGGCGCCAGTGTGGCGTGGTGATGCGGAACTGACGGCGGCGCTGGATGTAGACCAACTCCTGCGGCAGCCGGGTCGAGCAGGCCTGGACGCCTTGATGTTCGGTCAGTTCCGCCTGGCCGACGGAAAACTCGATTTTGGCGTCGTTGCTTTCAATCACGATGGTGCAGGCGCCGTCGATGGCATTTTCCGCTTCCTCACCGCTAAACACGATATTGTCCGGCCCGACGCTCAATAACAGACTTTGAAACCGGTGCTGCTGATTTTCTACGCGCAGCGGCGTGCGTTGTTTGCAAATTTCACGCAGAATCGCCAGAACTTCAAAACGCTCCCGTTTGATAAACAGTCCGTTATCGCTGTGCTCCACACGTCTCTCCTGACTTTTTTTCTAATGACGTATTACGTATTCCTTACGGTTATCATCTCTGGGAATATTCCTAAAGTCAAATTTGCCAACGCTGCCAGGCCTGCGGCAGCAGGCGTGCGAAACGTTTCGCCCACGCCTGCTGCCCGCGTTCATCGGCGATCAGATCCTGGCGGATTTCGATGCCGACATAAGGCAAACCGCGACGTTCCGCATGCACCGGCAACGTGTAGTCGGTGGCGTCGGTCATCGCATAGGGTTCGTTGATCCCCACCTGCAAATCCCCCTCTTCGCGCAGCAGTTCGGCCAGCAGCAGCGCAAATTCCGGGTAGCGGTTAAACAGCAGGCCCACCTGCCAGGGGCGCGATTCGCCCTTGAACACCGGCGTGAAGCTGTGCATGGCGATCACCGCCGTCGGCAGTTCGCGCAGTTGGCGTTGCCCCAGATGATCGTCGATGGCGTGGTGATACGGCAAAAATACCTCACGCTCGCGCGCCAGCGCGTGTTCGCCGTCGATGCCGATATTGCCGGGGATGGGCGTCAGTTCGGACAAAGGCGGGATCGAGCTGGCGATGCCGGGCGCCCGGTTGCAGTCGATCACCAGCCGTGAGTAACGCTGATGGATCAGCGTGGCGTCCAGTTGGCGGCTCAGATGGCGCGACACGCTCAGCGCGCCGATATCCCAACCGATGTGGCGTTCAATCTCCCCCGGCGGCAAACCGAGGTCGCCAAGGGACTGCGGTATCGCCTTGCCGGCGTGATCGCACAGCAGCAAAAAAGGCGCTTTGCCGCGCGGGATTTCAACGGCAGCTGCGGGCGGTTCATCGGCGGACAATAACGGCGGGATAAACGAATGGGGCATGACGGGCTCCGGCGGTGGAAAGCAAAACGTTTATCGTAGCGCTATCCCGTCGCCGGCCCCAAGGTCGTGCTTAGATCAAAAAGGCATGAGTCAGACTGTAGTCATGCCGTCTCGGCTGGCTGTGGCTGGTGCACCGCGATATAACGCTGATAGCGCGACGGCTTGAGCCGCGTGGTATCCACCAGCACCAGTCCGTCGATACAGTTGTTGAACGCCGGATCGGTGCCGAAGTCGATGAACTGCACCCCACCCGGTTCGCACAGCTCGGTGTATTGCTTGTACAGCGTCGGGATCGAGCAGCCGATGTTGCTGAGCAGGCTCTTCAGCCGCACCAGATCTTCCTGGTAGTTGTCCCCGGCAAACTGCGCCAACACCTGCGGCAGCGACGCCGGATAAGGCCGACGCGACTGCGCGAAGGCGTGATCCGGCGAGAAATAGAGCCGGTAGAAGGCGATCAGCAAATCGCGCGCCGCCAGCGGCATGCCGCCGGAGATCGACACCGGGCCGAACAGATAGCGATATTGCGGGTATTTCGACAGATAGGCGCCGATGCCCAGCCACAAATAGTCCAGCCCGCGCTTGCCCCAATAGGCCGGCTGAATGAAGCTGCGCCCCAGTTCGATGCCCTGCGCCAGGATCGGTTCCATATCGCGGTCATAGTGGAACAGGCTGTTGCTGTAGATGCTCTCCAGGCCCTTACGCGCGATTTGTTCGGCGGTGGGAATAAAACGATAGGCGCCGACGATCTCCAGCTCCTCCTCATCCCACAGCACCAGGTGGTAGTAATCGTCGTCGTAGCTGTCCAGATCGCGGCGGCGGCCGGATCCTTCCCCCACCGCGCGGAAGGCGATCTCGCGCAGGCGCCCCAGCTCGCGCAGGATTGGCGTACGCGCTTCGTCACGGCGACGGTAGAGATAGATGGTTTTACCGTCCGGCGTTACCCCCAACCGTTCGCAGTTCGCCAACGCCTTTTTCAGCTCCAGACGCTCTTCCGGCAGCGCGATCGGCGACTCGCTGGCGAACAGCCCCGGTTTACCCTGGCCCAGGCGATAGACGTGGCGGCGAAAGCGCTCCGCCAGATCCTTGGCGCTGGTGTGGCCGTCGTGCCAGCTGGCGAACGGCACACGGCCGCCGACGCGGATCTTGATGCGCCCGCCCCGCTGCTGGAACATTTCACGCACCAGCAGCAGCGTCGACAGCGGCCGATAAACCAGCGAGGTAAAGTAGAACAGGTTGCTGTTGCGCGCGCTGATGTGGATCGGCACGATCGGCGCGCGCGCCTTGGCGGCCAGGCGCAGAAAGCCGGTATGCCAGTGGCCATCGCGGATGCCTTTCGGGCTCATGCGCGACACTTCGCCAGCCGGGAACAGGATCAGCGCGCCCTGATTGTCCAGTTGCTGCTGCATCCCTTCAATCTGTTTGCGGCTGGTTTTATAAGCGACGTTATCCACCGGCACGAACAGGTTGCGCAGCGGTTCGATATAGGTCAGCAGTTGGCTGGCCACCACTTTCACATCCGGGCGCACCGCCGCGACGGCGCGCAGCAGCACCAGGCCGTCGAGTGAGCCGATCGGGTGATTGGCGACGAGCACCACCGGCCCCTGGCTCGGGATGTTTTCCAGATCGCCGTCCACCAGCTCGCAGCTGAGGTTGAAGTAGTCCACCACCTGCTCGATCAGATCGAGCCCTTTCAGGTGGGGATAGTCGGCAGCGAACTGTTTGAATTCTTTTTCGAAGAGAAGGGTTCTTAGCAGGCTGCGCTGCCAGGCAGGGGTATTGCGGTGTGGAAATGCATCTTGCAACAGAGAATCCAGGCTGAACATCGCGTTATCTCCTGACGTAGTCGCTGCAAACTTAAGCCAGAGCCGTGACTCTGACGTGTCAGTTACATGACAATAAAATGAATCCATCGACTATCAGGTATAGCAAAGTAATGACGAATTGGGAGCGAAAGACGCATTTTCGCCCCCACTTGCCCTCACATCGGCGCCAGCAGCGCTTCGATGCGGCGGTTCACCGCTTCGCGCAAGCGCAGCAGCGGCCCGGCCTGGTGCGGATAACGCTTGAAGGTAATGCGCATACCCAGTTCGCGTTCGATCAGCCCCTCCACCGTCGCCCTGTCGGTCAAACTCTCCAACAGCTGCAGCGCGCGCATATCCTGTAGCCCCTGGTGCAGCACCCGCAGACGCAGCGATTCCACCGGCTGCAGATCCTCGCCCGGATAGACCACGAACGGGTCGCCGGAGGGAAACGCATGGCCGCTGTCGGTCACGGCATAAGGGTTGATGCGCTCGCGCGAATGGGCGCTGTTATAGAAGTTGAATCCCCAATGCAGGAAGCCGGCGATGCGATACAGATAGAGCTGCACGCCCAATATGCGGTTGCGCGCCGAAGGCTGGGCGAAGAACCGGTTGGCGACCTCGGTCTTCTGTACGCAGCAATAATAGGCCCACAGGCCAGGCACCCGGTGTTCGATAAAGGGTTCGATATGATCGGTGGCAGCGACCGGGATTTCCACCAGGCCTCGCTGATAGAAAGCGAAATCCGACAGCGCATCGAAGGTGCGAAAGCCATCCAGCAATGGGCGTAGCGCGGCGCTGGCGCGCTGGTAGGCCGCCAGGTTGTCCAGCGTCGGCTCATCGGAAACATGGAACCACACCTGCCGTTCCAGCCCCCGTTCGCGGAACCAGGCGGTCAACGCCGGCAGCAGCGCCTGCAGAAAACGCTGGTACGCTTCGCCCTGCGCATCGGTGTGCCAGCCGAAAAGCGGTCGCGCCTCGCCCTGCTCCTCCACCACGATCTTCGGCGCATGTGCCGCGCCCCATTGGGTAAACAGCGGCGCGATTTCGAAGTGCTCGATGCCCTCTTCCTGCGCCAACGCTATCCACTGCGCCAGGCGGCTGAAATCGAAGCCATATCCCTGCGCCGAACGCGACACCCTCACCAACTGCACCGTGGTGCGTTCACCGCCGACGGCGGTATCCAGCGGCGGCGTAAACAGCGGCGTCAGCAGCATATTAACCCCCGCCTGCACCGCACAGCGCACAAAGTTGCGCACCGCGCGCCAGTAATCCGGGCTGAACACCGCCAGACGGTAGTAATCCGCCAGGCAGTCGGTGTGCAACCACTCGGTGTGCAACAGCGTTTGCGGCGGCAACGCCGCCGGCACCAGATGCAGCGTCAGCGTGGCCTCGGCCAGCGCCTCACCGCTCTGGGCACCCCGCAGCCGCAGGGTCAACGGAAAGTCACCAGCCAGTTGCGCGTCGGCCGGCGGCGTCAAGGTCAGCCACAGGCTGCCATAATAGCGGCAGGCGGCAAAAAAACGCCGTTGCGGCAGCGGCATCAGCGGATCGGGAAATAAGCCCGGCTCGGTCGTCAGGTAATTCTCATCGGTCTCGCGATAACAGGGAAAACCGCTCGGTACCGATTGCACCTGGCGCACGCTGATATACGCCGCCAGCGGTCCGTCAAGTTGATAACTGAGCTCATGGCGAGTCTCGTTGCCCGGGGTTTGCAAACAGTACACCGCCTGCCAGGAAAGCACCTCGTTATTTAACCCGCTCAGCCGATTTTCTACGGCAACGGGCGGCATATTTTGGCAATGAAATACTTTCTCCAGGCAATGCGTAAATACCAGAGACAGGCGCATGATAATCGGCCCTCTTTATTTTGGATAAATCAATATTGTGAAATCCAGGCTAACGTCTTTTATCGCCACAGACAATAGCCGGCAATAAAAAACGTTCCTGCACCCTCCTCTGACAGCCACAGCAAGATTTTTTTGTTTATTTGCATCACAAAAATGAAAGAAGCAGAAGCTTGCACAATAAAAATGTTTTTAATCCCCATTATGGTGCAAGGGTTATCAGTTATTCCTATGCCTGCGAAGGCCGCTAAATGCCGCGCCACCGGGGAAAAAACCCGTCAAAAGGTTAACGAATTGTGAATAAACACACCTTTCACTTGGCCGTCAAAGCCTTTCGATTTTAACAACAATGAAACATCAACGCCCCATTTTTGGGCATTTGGGGGTGTATTGACACATTGAAAGTTAAGGGATAGAAAGAATTTACGTTGCGAAAAACGCTATTCGTCGCTCACCGAGGGAAAAGCAATGTCACCGATAAAAAATACCGGCCGCCTGCTGGCGCACTCTATTCTTGCCAGCGCATTATTATTGCCCACACTGCTCCACGCCGCAGATAAAATAACATTGCGCTATGCCGTTTGGGACAGAAATCAATTATCATCCGAACAGGAGATTGCTAAGCGATTTGAGCAGGCCAACCCGGATATAAAAATAGAAATAGAATTAACCCCCTCGGCACAATATTTCGTTAAATTAGATTCCGCAGCCGCCGGCGGCGTGGCGCCGGATATATTCTGGATCAATATGCCTTATTTTGTGCAGTACGCCAAAAACGGCATTATGGAGCCGCTGGCACCCTATATTAAAGACAGCGGCCTTAAGCTGGACGACGTGGTCGCCAGCTCGGTGAAAGCCTACCAGTACGACGGCCAGCAGATGGCCATCCCGCGCGACGTCGATTCCATCGCCGTGTGGTACAACAAAAAACTGTTCGATCAGGCCGGCGTCAGCTACCCCACCAGCGACTGGAGCTGGGACGATCTGAAAAGCAAGGCTACCGCGCTGAAAAACGGGCTGAAAGGCACGGCCTTCCCGCTGGTGATGGATCTCAGCATCGACGGCCAGGACAGTTACATGAACCTGCTGTTCCAAAACGGCAATCACATCGTGCCGAAAGACGGCCAGCCCACCGACATCGCCAACGACAAATCCCTCTGGGTCTACCAGCAGCTGCAGGGCATGATGAAAGACGGCCTGATGCCAAGCGCCCAGCAGATGAGCGAAGTCAAAACCGAGAACATCTTCCAGTCCAACCGCGCGGCGATGGTCTATGCCGGTTCCTGGCTGGCGGCACCGTTCGCCAATAACCCGCTGATCAACGACCACATCGGCGTGGTGATGATGCCCAAAATTGAACGCCAGTCCGGCGTGGCGCACAGCCTGGCCTTCGCCATGTCGGCCAAAAGCGCCCATAAGCAGGCCGCCTGGAAATATATTGCCTTCATGAGCAGCGAAGCCTCACAGGCTGAGCTGGCCAAGGTGGTGATCCCGGCCAACAAGACGGCGGCCAAGGTCTGGGCGCAGCAGATTCAGAAAGTCGACGTTTCGCCTTATATCCAGACCCTTGAAGTGACCCAGGCTTACCCCACCGCCGGCACCAATACGCCGAAGTGGCAGAACATGTGGATCGCCAGCCTGAAGAAGATCTTTATGGGCGCGGACGCTAAGCAGGAAATGGACAAATCGGTCAAGAAGATCGCGCGCGTCATGGAGCAGTAATCGCCCCGCCGCGGCGCGCTGCCCCGAGCGCGCGCCGCGGTGGACCCACGCTGAACGTCATAGGTGAGGAATGGCAACATGTCGCTGGCAGAAACGGCTACGGTCACCCTGAAACCATCCCGGCGCACCGCCCGCCCCGCGCTCAATCGGCTCGAACGCGCCGAACGCTTCTGGGGCTGGGTGATGATCCTGCCGCTGTTGTTGGGGGTGACGGTGTTTTACCTGATCCCCTTTTTGCAAAACATTTTTTACAGCTTTACCGATCTGAACCAGTTCATGCGCTGGAGCAGCATCAGCGTCGATAACTATCTCAACCTGTTCGAAGACGACGACTTCTACACCGCCGCCGCCAACACCTTGTTCTACGTGGTGGTGTGCGTGCCGATCAGCCTGAGCCTGTCGCTGCTGCTGGCGATCGGCCTCAATCAGAACATCCGTGGCAAAGGCCTGCTGCGCACCCTGCTGTTCCTGCCGGCGGTCACCATGCCTGCGGCGGTGGCCATGGTGTGGCAATGGCTGTTCAACAAGGATTTCGGCCTGATCAACCAGGCGCTGGGCCTGCTGCACATTGCGCCGGTCGCCTGGCTGTCCGATCCGGACGTGGTGCGCATCAGCGTGTCCATCATCATCATCTGGTCGTCGCTGGCGCTGAAGATCATCATTTTGCTGGCCGGGCTGCAGAGCATTCCGCGCCAGCTATACGAGGCGGCGGATATCGACGGCATCGGCACCCTGCGCCGCTTCTTCTGTATCACGTTGCCGATGATGGTGCCGACGCTGTTTTTCGTGTCGGTGATGAGCTTTATCGAGATCCTGCAAATCTTCGACGTGGTGTTCCTGATGTTCGACCGCGCGCTGGTGGAAAACGACGTGATGACCGTCACCAACCTGTTCTACAAGTACGCGTTTTACCTGCAGGAAAAAGGCTACGCTTCCGCCATCACCGTGGTGCTGTTCGCCGTCACGCTGGTGATCACCCTGATTCAAATGGCGATCGGCAAGCGCCTGAAAGTCAGCTGAGGAGCTGCACATGAACGCAAGCAAGAAAACGCTGGTGTACCTGTTTATGGGGCTGGCGGCGCTGGCCTCGGTGGTGCCCTTTATCTGGATGCTGGTGACCTCGCTGAAAACCCAGGCCGAGAGCATTCAGATCCCGCTGACGCTGCTGCCGGCGCACCCTAGCCTGCAGGCCTACGGTCGGGTGATGCACGAAATCCCGTTCGCCGGCTTTTACCTCAACTCGCTGCTGGCGACTTTCTTCACCGTCACCCTGCAGATGGCGATCGCTACCCTGGCCGCCTATGGCTTCTCGCGCCTGCATTTTCGCGGCCGTGACGCGGTGTTTCTGGTATGCGTGTCGATCCTGATGGTGCCCGGTCAGGCATTTCTGATCCCGCAATTCCTGGTGGTACAGAAGCTGGGGCTGGTCAACAGCATCACCGGGTTGGTGCTGCCGGGCATTTTCAGCGTTTACGCCACCTTCCTGCTGCGCCAGTTCTTCCTGGCGGTACCGAAGGAAATGGAAGAAGCGGCTTTGATCGACGGCTACAGCTACTTCGCCATCTTCTGGCGCATCATGCTGCCGCTGATCCGGCCAGGCATTATCGCCTGCGTCATCATCAATGGCCTGTGGAGCTGGAACAACCTGATGTGGCCGCTGATCGTCAATACCACCACCGAGAAGCTGACGCTGCCGGTTGGCCTCGCCTCGCTCTCCAGCCGCGCCGGGGTGGAATACCCGTTGCTGATGGCCGGGGCGCTGATGGCGGTGATCCCGATGTTGATGCTGTTCATTATTTTCCAACGCTATTTCATCCAGGGCATCGCCAGCGCCGGGGTGAAAGGCTAACGCGCAGACAAGGTAAACGACATGGCCGGAATTCAGTTAAACAGCGTTAAAAAAGTCTACCCCAACGGTTTCCACGCGCTGCACGGCGTCGATCTGGAAATTGAAGACGGGGAATTTATGGTGTTCGTCGGCCCGTCCGGCTGCGCCAAGTCTACCCTGCTGCGGATGATCGCCGGGCTGGAGAGCGTCAGCGAGGGGCAGATCCTGATCCACGATCGCTGCGTCAACGACAGCATGCCGAAGGATCGCGGCATCGCCATGGTGTTCCAGAACTATGCGCTGTACCCGCACATGACGGTGTACAAGAACATGGCGTTCGGCCTGATCGGCAAAGAGAGCAAGGCCGAGATCGACCGCCGGGTGCGCGACGCGGCGGAAAAACTGGAGATCACCAACCTGCTGCAGCGTAAGCCGGGCCAGCTCTCCGGCGGCCAGTGCCAGCGGGTGGCGGTCGGCCGAGCCATCGTGCGCAAGCCCAAGGTGTTCCTGTTCGATGAGCCGCTGTCCAACCTCGACGCCAAGCTGCGAGTGTCGATGCGCGTACAGCTGATCGAACTGCACAACCAGCTGAAGCAGGAAGGCGCCGCCGCCACCATGGTGTACGTCACCCACGATCAGGTCGAAGCGATGACCATGGGCGATCGCATTTGCGTGATGAATCGCGGCGCCATCATGCAGGTGGATAAACCGATCAATCTGTACCACCACCCCGCCAACCGTTTCGTCGCCGAGTTTATCGGCAGCCCGTCGATGAATTTGCACGATCTGGCGATCGTGCGCGACGGCCAAACGGTGCGGCTGCGTATCGGCCTGCAGCACCAGCTCGATCTGCCGCCGGCGCTGCAACGGCAGTTGGCCGACTACCCGCATGCGCGGGTGTGTCTCGGCATCCGGCCGGAGTCCCTGCGGCTGTGTGCGCCCGGCAGCGCCAACTGTTTCCCGGCGCAGATCGTCACCATCGAGCGCATGGGCAACGAAGAGTTGCTGCACTGCGAACTGGCTGACCTGCGCTTCGTGCTGCGCATGGCGTCGCTGCCGGACTGGGAGCCGCGCCTCGGCGAAAGCATTCATCTGGCATTCGATCTGACGCGCGCGCATTTGTTCGACGAGCTCAGCGGCCAAAACCTCAAATAACAACAGCGGAGTATCAGCAATGTCGTCAACACAACCCAACAACGTTGCCCAGCGCCCGGTGCGAGTGCTGGTCGTCGGCGCCGGTGCGCGCGGTGAAATCTACTCGCGCTATGCGCTGGCGCACCCCGATTTGATGCAGGTGGTGGCGGTGGCGGAACCGCGCGATGCCTACCGCGAGCCGTTCGTGGTGCAGCACGCCATCGCGCCGGAAAACGTCTTCACCGACTGGCGCCAGGCCGCCGACGCCGGCAAGCTGGCCGACGCGGTGCTGATCTGCACTCAGGATCAGATGCACCTAGAGCCGGCGCTGGCCTTCGCCCGTCAGGGCTACGCCATGCTGCTGGAAAAACCGCTGTCGCCGGACGCCGACGAGTGCCGGGCCATCGTCGCCGAGGTCGTGCGCCAAAAGCTGATCTTCTCAGTCGGCCACGTGCTGCGCTATACCCGCTATACCCAAAAGCTCAAACAGCTGCTGCGCGACGGCGCGATCGGCGACATCGTCAGCCTGCAACACTTAGAACCGGTTGGCTACTGGCATCAGGCGCACTCCTTCGTGCGCGGCAACTGGCGCAACGATCAACAGGCCGCGTTTATGCTGTTGCAGAAATCCTGCCACGACATCGACTGGATCCGCTACGTGATGGAACAGCCCTGCGAACAGGTCAGCTCCTTCGGCAACCTGCACCACTTCCGCCGGGAAAACCAACCGGCCGGCGCGGCGGACAACTGCCTGGATTGCGCAGTGGAGGCAGCCTGTCCCTATTCCGCCAAACGCATCTATCTGGGCGACGATCACAAGGCCACGCCCGGTTTTCTGCGGGTGCTGACGCCGGAACCCGACCAGACGACGCTGCGGGCGGCGCTGCGCGACGGGCCCTACGGCCGCTGCGTCTACCGCTGCGACAATAACGTGGTCGACCATCAGGTGGTCAACATGCAGTTCGCCGGCGGCCGCACTGCGTCGTTCACCATGACGGCCTTCACTCGCCACGAAGATCGCCACACCCGCATCTTCGGCAGCCGCGGCTGCCTGGAAGGCGACGGCCGCCATATCCGCATCACCTCGTTCCTCGACGACGGCGAAACGCATTACGACACCGACGCCGGCCAGGATCTGCACGCGATGGGCGGCCACGGCGGCGGCGACTACTACCTGATGCAGCACTTTATCGCGGCCATTCGCGCCAACGATCCGAGCCAGGTGCTGGCCGGCCCGGCCGAAGCGCTGGAGAGCCACCTGATGGTGTTCGCCGCCGAACGCGCACGCCGTGAAGCGGCGGTGATCGCCCTGAACGGAGCCTGAAGCATGGCCACGACAGAGATGCGTTACGGCTTCGACATCGGCGGCACCAAGATTGAAATGGCCGCTTACGATCGCCGGCTCAATCAGGTGCTGATCCAGCGGGTGCGCACCCCTACCAGAGATTACGGCGAATTCGTGGCCTGCATCGCCGGGCTGGTCGAGCAGGCGGATCGCGAACTGCATACGCGCGGCAGCATCGGCATCGGTTTACCGGGGATCACCGATCCCGTCAGCCGCCGCCAGCTGGCGGTCAACGTGCCCTGCCTGACCGGGCATTGCCTGGCGGATGATTTAACGCGGGCGCTGGCGCGGCCGATCGCCATCGAGAACGATTGCCGCTGTTTCGCGCTGTCGGAAGCCAGTACGCCGCAAACCGCACACCTGCCGCTGGTGTTCGGCGCCATCATCGGCACCGGCGCCGGCGGTGGCCTGGTGGTGAACCGGCAACTGCATAAGGGACGCAGCGGCGTGGCGGGTGAATGGGGCCATATGCCGATCTCGGCCCAGTTGGCGCAGCGTTACGATCTGCCGCTGTTCGGCTGCAACTGCGGGCTGACCGGCTGCTTTGAGCGCTACGTCTCCGGCAGCGGACTGCTGGCGCTGAGCCGCCATTTCGCCCATCCGGCCGCCGACGTGCCAGCGCTGGTCGCCAGCTATCGTGCCGGTGATGCGCTCGCGCATCGGCTGATGACGATTTACGTCGACATTCTGGCCAGCGCGCTGGCCGGCTTACAGCTGCTGCTGGATGTTGATGCCTTCGTGCTGGGCGGTGGCTTGTCCAACGTCGGCGAGCTTTACCGGCTGTTGCCGCCGGCGATGCGGCGCTGGCTGCTGCCGGGCGTGGAACCGGCGGCGGTGTTCCCGCCGGTGCACGGTGACAGCAGCGGCGTACGCGGCGCGGCGCTTTTACGCGCGCCGGCATAAAAAAACAGTGAAAGCCCGGCGGTTGTCGAGCGATCGTTGCGGCTTTCGGCCTCGACGGGCTGAATAATTAAATGCCGGGAATTGGCGACTGAAAAATAACGAATTTGCCGTTTTCACTTTGCGTTAACACCGCTTTCGGTTGGCATTAAACTGAAAGCAAAATTAAATATAACCATCTGATAGATATAGATATTTTAAAATTAATCGATTGCATTTCAGTGTTTCGTTTGCTGTAATTCGCCACGAACAACTGAAAGCGCTCCGGTCGGTATCGCTGCGGCTTATTAAGCCGCGGTCGGGCACGGCTACAGGTAAATCAGGAGTCTGCGTTAATGATCAATACCGCAAAACGCCGGGAATTAATTATCGACCAGCTGTGCCGCGAGGGCACAGTGCGCGTGGAGCAGCTCAGCCAGCAGTTTTCGGTGTCCAGCGTCACCATCCGCAGCGATCTGCGCCAGCTGGAAAAACACGGCTGCGCGGTGCGCGCCTACGGCGGCGCTATGTTGAACAAACAGTTCGCCTTCGACCGCCCATTGCAGGACAAGGGCCGCCTCAATCGCGACGTAAAACACGTCATCGCCTGCGCGGCCGCGGCGCTGATTGAAGACGGCGACGCCGTCATCCTCGACTCCGGCTCCACCACCAGCCAGATGGCGCCGCAGTTGGCGGGGAAAAAGGATCTGGTGGTGATGACCAACGCGCTCAACATCGCCTTCGAATTAGCCAGCAACGAGCAGATCGATCTGATGGTGGTCGGGGGCAGCGTGCGCCGCAAAGCCTGGTCGCTTTACGGCCCTGCCGCCGAACAGCAGCTGCGCCAATACCGGTTCGACAAGCTGTTTCTCGGCGTCGACGGTTTCGATCTCACGAGCGGCATCACCACGCCGGATCCGGGCGAAGCGCAGCTGAACCGCGTGATGTGCGAGGTGGCGCGTGAAGTGATCGCCATCGCCGACGCCAGCAAATTCGGCCGCACCAGTTTTTGCATGATCCGCGAAATCGGTCAGATCCACCGTCTGGTCACCGACAGCCGCATTCCGGCGCACTACCTGCAGGCGCTGCACCATTTAGGGATCGACGTGATTATCGCCGACCGTTAACCGAGGCTTTTTAAGGAGCTGTCATCATGAACGCGTATTTCTCTTACGAGGCGGATTGGCTGAAGCAGCGCAACGCCTGGCACACCGCCGCAGAAATTTGGCAACAGCCGGATCTGTGGGCAGCGCTGCACCGGCAGCTGCAGGATCAACAGGCGCAGTGGCAGCCGTTCCTGGCGCCGCTGCTGGCCAATCCGCGCCTGCAGATCGTCCTGTGCGGCGCCGGCAGTTCGGCATTTGCCGGCCGTGCCCTGGCGCCCTGGCTGCGCGAACGCACCGGCCGCGACGTGGTAGCCTACGGCACCACCGATATCGTCGCCAACCCGCTGCAGTATCTCGACCCTGATCGGCCGACGCTGCTGGTCTCTTTCGCCCGCTCGGGCAACAGCCCCGAAAGCGTGGCGACGGTGGAGCTGGCCGACCAGCTGCTGCCGGAAAGCTATCACCTGATGCTGGTGTGCAACCCGGACAGCCGGCTGGCGCAGTACGCGCATCGGCGTGACAACGTCTGTTCGCTGGTGATGCCGCAAGGTTCCAACGATCAGAGCTTCGCCATGACCTCCAGCTTCAGCTGCATGATGCTGAGCGCCGCGCTGCTGCTCGGCCCAACGTCGCTCGAGGCCGCCCAGGCACCGCTGAGTGCCATGGTGCAGCGCTGCCGAGAACTGCGTGAAACGCTGCAGGCGCAGGTGAAAGCGCTGGCCGCCAGCGGCTTCCGCCGCTACATCACCCTCGGCGGCAGCTGCTTTACCGGCCTCGCCGAAGAGGCCTCACTTAAGATGCTGGAGCTGACCGCCGGCCGCATCGTTACACGCTACGACTCGCCGCTCGGCCTGCGCCACGGCCCGAAATTCATGGTCGACGGCCAGACGTTGGTGGTGCTGATGTTCTCCCACGACGACTACGCCCGCCAGTATGACCGCGATCTGTGGAACGAGCTGCAGCGCGACGGGCTGGCGATGCAGTTGGTCGGATTGACCGGCGAACGCCAACCCCTGTCCGACGCTCTGCTGAATATGCACGACGCGGCTGACGATATCTGGCTGCTGTTCCCGTATCTGCTGTTCACCCAGATGCTGGCCTTCGAGAGTTCACTGGCGCTGGGGCTGACCCCGGACAACCCTTGCCCGACCGGCGAGGTCAACCGGGTGGTGAAAGGCGTGACGATTTACCGTTTTCCCTCCCCTGAGTTGTAAGGAGATCCCATGTATCTGATAGCCAATCGAGAAATGCTGCTCAAGGCACAGCGCCAGGGTTACGCCGTTCCGGCGTTTAACGTCCACAATCTGGAAACCGTGCAGGTGGTGGCGGAGACCGCCGCCGAGCTGCACTCACCGGTGATCATGGCCGGCACGCCCGGCACCTTCAGCTACGCCGGCACCGACTACCTGATCGGCATTTGCCAATCGGCCGCGCACCGCTACGATTTGCCGCTGGCGCTGCATCTGGATCATCACGAAGAGCTGGACGACATCGAGCACAAGGTGAAAAGCGGTATCCGCTCGGTGATGATCGACGGTTCCCATCTGCCGTTCGAGCAGAACATCGCCAAGGTGGCCGCCGCAGTGGCCCTGTGCCACCGCTATGGCGCCAGCGTGGAGGCGGAGCTGGGCCGCCTGGGCGGGCAGGAAGACGATCTGATCGTCGATACCGCGGACAGCTTCTATACCGACCCGATGGCGGCACGCGAGTTTGTCGCCGCCACCGGCATCGATTCGCTGGCGGTGGCGATCGGTTCCGCCCACGGCCTGTATCACGGCGAGCCGAAGCTGGACTTCGAGCGCCTGGCGCTGATCCGCGAACAGGTGGACGTGCCCCTGGTGCTGCACGGCGCCTCCGGCATTCCGGAAGCGATGGTCAAGCGCGCGATTTCGCTCGGCGTCTGCAAGGTCAACGTCGCTACCGAACTGAAAATCGCCTTCGCCGATGCGGTAAAAAGCTACTTTTCGCAGCACCCGGATGCTAACGATCCGCGCAAATACATCGTCCCCGGCAAGCTGGCGATGAAAGAAGTGGTAGCGGAAAAGATCCGCATCTGCGGCAGCAGCGGCATGCTGTAAGCCCGCTCTCGCCCCCGGTTCCTGCCGTTACACCACGGGGGCGAAAACATCCCGCCATTCCCCGCTTTCCTGAGAGAACGATCACAGCCTTTTACCCTGCCCGCACCGGAAACCATTAACCGGTCTTCACTATGATCCAAATCATGGTTTTGCTCACCCTACCTCCCTATTATCAAACCCATTGAATGAAGGCAGTAGGAATTTTGCCCATTCGTTTTTATTTCGCCACACGAAATAGCTTATTTAATGAAAACAAGCATGCTTGTTTTTAATTGGCAGCATTCTTTACTCTAAGAGGAACAGCGTATGAACCATTACTTAGCCGTATTAAGCACATTGGTCATTCTGCCCTTCGCTCTGCAAGCAAAACCGCTTTCCGGAAGCCAGGTCGCCTCCGGCGTCGTGCGCTTCACCGGCGCCATTACTACGCCAACCTGCGCCATCACACATCAGGATGAACAGCTTATCTCCAACTGTTTCGGCAAAGTAACGGAATATCAGAACGGGTATATTTCTTCTTCGTTAAAAGAGATGCCAAAAGAATTAGTCTCTGCCGTCACCAGTGAAATGGTGAATAACAATCCCTATTTAAAGCGTGTGACCATCAGCTATAAGTAACCCCAATGTGTCAATGCTTGATGAAATAATAAACAAGAAACAACTTGTCTTGATAACTTATAAATTTATTTTATAAATTCGTCGAACAATGACTCCCTGGCTTCCCCTGAGCCGCCTATTTGGGTAACCCTGCGGTTGCCCATCAACATGTCCGAAATCCGCCATCGTCTCCCTCCGTTTCATGCGATAATCCCCACACTAAACCGAGGAGTGATCCAGATGCAGACTTTTTTGATTGATCGTACCGCTACGCCGGTGGGTGAACTGGTGCTGATTGCCGATGAACAGGGGCGCCTGCGGGCGATTGACTGGACCGATCACGAAGCGCGCCTCATGAAGCTGCTGAATACCCACTACCGCGCCGATCGCTTCACCCTGCGCGAACAGCGCGATCCCAGCGGGCTGACCGACGCCATGCAGCGCTATTTCGCCGGTGAACTGAGCATTATCGATCGGTTGCCGGTGATGACTGCCGGCACCGAGTTCCAACGCACCGTGTGGCAACAGCTGCGCCAAATCCCCTGCGGCGAGATCCTGACCTACGGCCAACTGGCGCAACGCATCGGCCGTCCGACCGCCTCGCGCGCGGTCGGCATGGCCAACGGTTCAAATCCGATCAGCATCGTGGTGCCCTGCCACCGAGTGATCGGTTCGCAGGGCGCGCTGACCGGCTATGCCGGCGGCGTACAACGCAAGCAGTGGCTGCTGCAGCACGAAGGCTACCTGCCGAAAAATTTGCTGTAGCCACCTATCCAGCGCCATTGTTTGGCGCTGCTTAATAAAACACATTGCTCTACGCCGCGCGCGTGCCCACTTGGGTACTATTAATAGCTTGTGTGAATAAAACGCATAAGTCACAAATAATACTCATAACTTCAGTCCCATACAGAATAATCGGCGGCATGTGTGCGCAAAATTCGCACACAATACCCCTATTCATGCTAATGCCACCCTTATCAGCTGCAGCAAAAGATGTTAAAATTGACTCATATCAATTATTGAATGAGCGTAATCTATGATCCCGGAAAAACGCGTGATTCGTCGTATCCAGTCTGGTGGTTGTGCGATCCATTGCCAGGACTGCAGCATCAGCCAGCTGTGCATTCC
The DNA here is from genome assembly GCF_052168655.1 of Serratia sp. CY47280. Lineage (NCBI taxonomy): Bacteria > Pseudomonadati > Pseudomonadota > Gammaproteobacteria > Enterobacterales > Yersiniaceae > Serratia > Serratia sp. CY47280. Next base: position 772,739 of record NZ_JBJNMG010000001.1, read on the forward strand.
TTTCACCCTTAATGCTCACGAGCTGGACCAGCTCGACAACATTATCGAGAGGAAAAAGCCCATCCAGAAAGGCCAGACCCTGTTCAAGGCCGGCGACGAGCTGAAATCGCTGTACGCGATCCGTTCCGGGACCATCAAAAGCTACACCATCACCGAGCAAGGCGACGAGCAAATCACCGGTTTCCACCTGGCGGGTGACCTGGTGGGCTTCGATGCCATCGGCGGCCTGAAGCACCCGAGCTTCGCCCAGGCGCTGGAAACCTCGATGGTGTGCGAGATCCCGTTCGAGACCCTCGACGATCTGTCCGGCAAAATGCCCAACCTGCGTCAGCAGATCATGCGGCTGATGAGCGGCGAGATCAAAGGCGATCAGGACATGATCCTGCTACTGTCGAAGAAAAACGCCGAAGAGCGCCTGGCGGCGTTCGTTTACAACCTGTCGCGCCGCTTCGCGGAGCGCGGTTTCTCACCACGCGAGTTCCGGTTGACCATGACCCGCGGCGACATCGGCAACTACCTCGGCCTGACGGTGGAAACCATCAGCCGCCTGCTGGGCCGCTTCCAGAAAAGCGAAATTCTCAGCGTGAAAGGCAAATACATCACCATCGAAAATGCCGACGCCCTGTCGGTGCTGGCCGGAACGCCACGTATCAACGTGACCGTCAACGCCTGATCCCCCTGCCGGATCAACATTTCCCCGAAATTGTTGATCCGGCACGCTTCTGTTGTTGTTCTGTTTTTCAATGTTGGGTTACTCTGTAAATTAACAGACTGTTGATTTCAGCTGTAAGGAGGCCCTATGGCGAAGTATCAGAATCTTCTGGTGGCTATTGACCCCAATCAGGACGATCAGCCGGCATTGCGCCGCGCCGTGTACCTGGTAAAACGGAACGGCGGGCGCATCAAAGCCTTCCTGCCCATTTACGACTTCTCTTACGAAATGACGACCCTGCTCTCCCCGGACGAAAGAACGGCGATGCGGCAAGGTGTGATCAGCCAACGCGCCGCCTGGATCAATGAACAGTGCCGCTTCTACCTCAACGACGGCGTGCCGATCGAAATCAAAGTGGTCTGGCATAACCGCCCCTTCGAAGCCATCATTCAGGAAGTGCTTTCTGGCCAACATGACCTGCTGCTGAAAATGGCGCACCAGCACGACCGGTTGGAGTCGGTGATCTTTACCCCCACCGACTGGCACCTGCTGCGCAAATGCCCTTGCCCGGTGTGGATGGTGAAAGACCAGCCCTGGCCGGAAGGCGGCAAAGCGCTGGTGGCGGTCAACCTGGCCAGCGAAGAACCCTATCACGACCCGCTCAATATCAAACTGGTGCAAGAAACCGTCGAACTGGCGCAAAACGTCAACCAGACCGAGGTTCACCTGGTCGGCGCCTATCCCGTCACGCCGATCAACATCGCCATCGAACTGCCCGACTTCGACCCGAGCGTCTACAACGACGCCATTCGCGGCCAGCACCTGATCGCCATGAAGGCGCTGCGGCAGAAATTCTGCATTAAGGAAGAGTTCACCCACGTAGAAAAAGGCCTGCCGGAAGAGGTGATCCCCGATCTGGCCGAACACCTGCAGGCCGGCGTGGTGGTGCTGGGCACCCTGGGCCGCACCGGCATTTCAGCCGCCTTTATCGGCAACACCGCGGAACATGTGATCGATCATCTGAAATGCGACCTGCTGGTGATTAAACCGGAAAACTTCAACTGCCCGATCGAAGCGGATGAAGACGACGAACACGACGACGAAGATTAAGCTTCGCGTATAAAAAACGGGCCGCTAAGCGGCCCGTTTTTCTTTGGTTGCCCAATTTTACTTCTGCAACGCCCGCAGAATCGCTTCCACGCTGTCTTTGGCGTCGCCAAACAGCATCTGAGTGTTCTCCTTGAAGAACAGCGGGTTCTGCACGCCGGCGTAGCCGGTGTTCATCGACCGTTTGAACGCGATCACGTTCTGCGCTTTCCACACTTCCAGTACCGGCATGCCAGCGATCGGGCTGCGCGGATCTTCCAGCGCCGCCGGGTTCACCGTGTCGTTGGCGCCGATCACCAGCACGGTGTCGGTATCCGGGAAATCTTCGTTGATTTCATCCATCTCCAGCACCACATCGTACGGCACCTTCGCCTCCGCCAGCAGCACGTTCATGTGGCCCGGCAAGCGCCCGGCGACCGGGTGAATACCGAAACGGACCTTCACGCCGCGCGCCCGCAGTTTCTCGGTGATTTCCGCCACCGGATATTGCGCCTGTGCCACCGCCATGCCGTAACCCGGGGTGATGATCACCGAGATGGAGTTCTTCAACTGCTCGGCCACCTCTTCCGCCGTGGTTTCACGGTATTCGCCCATCTCTTCGGCATCGCCGGTGGATGAACCGTCACTGCCGAAACCGCCGGCGATCACGCTGATAAACGAACGGTTCATCGCCTTACACATGATGTAAGACAGGATAGCCCCCGAAGAGCCCACCAGCGCGCCGGTGACGATCAGCAGATCGTTGCTCAGCATGAAGCCCGCCGCGGCCGCGGCCCACCCTGAGTAAGAGTTGAGCATCGACACCACCACCGGCATGTCGGCGCCGCCGATCGAGGCAACCAGATGCCAGCCGAACGCCAGCGCGATCGCCGTCATCAGCAGCAGCGTCACCACCTGCCAGCCCACGCTGTCGGCGCGCACGAACGCCACCAGCAGCAGGAACGAGATCACCAGCGCCGCCAGGTTCAGCTTGTGGCGATTCGGCAGCATCAGCGGCTTGGAAGAGATGATGCCGCGCAGCTTACCGAAGGCGACGATCGACCCGGTGAAGGTCACCGCACCGATAAAGATGCCGAGGAACACTTCGGTCAGATGGATATTCGCCATCACCGGTTCCATCGGCGCGCCGTGATCCAGGTAGCTATTGAAACCGACCAGCACCGCGGCCAGGCCAACGAAGCTGTGCAGCACCGCCACCAGTTCCGGCATTTCGGTCATCTCGACCTTCTTCGCCAGATAGACGCCGATCGAACCGCCGATGATCATGGCGATGATGATCCAGCCGACGTTGCCGGAATCCGGCCCCAGAATGGTGGCGATCAGCGCGATCGCCATACCGGCGACGCCGAACAGGTTGCCCTGCTTCGACGTTTCATGACGCGACAGGCCCGCCAGGCTGAAAATAAACAAAATAGCGGCAACAATGTATGCAGCTGTAACCAATCCTCCAGACATTTGTTACCCCTTAGTTCTTGCGGAACATCTTCAGCATGCGCTGAGTGACGGTGAATCCACCAAAAATGTTGATGCTGGCGATCAGCACGGCGATAAAGGAGAGGAAACTCACCCAGCCGCCGTGGCCAATTTGCAGCAGCGCACCGACCACGATAATCCCTGATATCGCGTTGGTGACCGACATCAACGGAGTATGCAGCGCATGGCTGACGTTCCAGACCACGTAGTAACCGACCACGCAGGCCAGCGCGAACACGGTAAAGTGCGACAAGAACTCTTTCGGCGCCGCGTCCGCCAGCCAGCCGAACAGCAGGATCGCCAGGGCCATCAGGCCGTACTTCAGCCACGGCGAGGTCGGTTTGGCTTCGGGTTTGGCGACCGGTGCAGCGGCAGGTGCCGCTTTCAGCTGGGCGGAGACCTGGATTGGCGGCGCTGGCCAGGTGACTTCACCGCTGCGCACCACGGTAACGCCGCGGATCACCGTATCGTCGAAATCGATGTCGATCTCGCCGTTTTTCTCTTTCGATAGCAGCTTCAACAGGTTGACCAGGTTGGTGCCGTACAGCTGCGAAGATTGGGTCGGCAAGCGGCTCGGCAGGTCGGTATAGCCGATGATTTTCACGCCGTTGTCGGTCACGGTAATGGTGTCGGCCACGGTCAGTTCGCAGTTGCCGCCGGTTTGCGCCGCCAGATCGACGATCACGCTGCCCGGCTTCATCGACGCCACCATCTCTTTGGTGATGAGCTTCGGCGCCGGTTTGCCTGGGATCAGCGCGGTGGTGACGATGATATCAACCTCCGCCGCCTGTGCGGCAAACAGCGCCATCTCGGCCTTGATAAAGGCTTCGGACATCACTTTGGCGTAACCGTCGCCGCTGCCCGCTTCCTCTTCAAAATCCAGCTCGAGGAATTCCGCGCCCATGCTCTGCACCTGCTCTTTCACTTCCGGGCGGGTGTCGAAGGCACGCACGATGGCGCCGAGGCTGCCCGCAGCGCCGATCGCCGCCAGGCCGGCCACGCCGGCGCCGATGATCATCACCTTAGCCGGCGGCACTTTGCCGGCGGCGGTGATCTGGCCGGTGAAGAAGCGGCCGAACTCATGCGCCGCTTCGACGATCGCGCGGTAGCCGGCGATGTTGGCCATCGAGCTCAGCGCATCCATCGACTGGGCGCGCGAGATGCGCGGCACCGAATCCATCGCCAGCGCGGTGACGTTGCGCGCCGCCAGCTTGGCCATCAGCTCGGGGTTTTGCGCCGGCCAGATAAAGCTGACCAGCGTGCTGCCTTCGCGCATCAAGGCTATCTCGTCGTCTTGCGGCGCGTTGACTTTCAGGATCAGATCCGACTGCCACACTTCGTTTTCGTCGACCAGCGCCGCACCGGCGGCTTCGTAGGCGACGTCGTCAAAACTGGCCAGTTTGCCCGCCCCGCGTTCAATCGCGACGGTAAAACCCAGCTTCAGCAGTTGTTCCACCGTTTTCGGCGTGGCTGCGACCCGGGCTTCATTGGCCAACCGCTCTCTTGGTACACCAATACGCATAATGTTCCCTTCTCACCTGTCTTGGATGATGTTTATTATTTTCCTGCCCATAGCACGACGCCACCGGCGAGCAAGGCGTTAACTTGCCCGCACTGATTTCAGACGCCAACTATAACCTACTGAAAATAAGGTCGATGATCCATAATTGCTTACGCATTCAGCTCTGTTTTTACATAAAAATGCCGCGCGTGATATGACAAATCGCAATTTACTGTGAAAAAATCCATACAGAACAGCACATTCTGCGTGACAAGAGGTTTACGCCCGGCGTAACGATTGATGGCCACGCGCGGCGAAAAAGCATAAAAGTTATCATTTTGTGAATAATTAACATTAATGACACCAAAGCCTTTATTATGGAAACTTATGATGATGGCGCCATCCGTGCGGCCCGCGTCACCGTAAGCGATTTGTCGCACGGGATAACATAAAATGCTGAGACAGTTTTCAGAATTACATGTAATAATCGACGGCTGAATTACACTTAAACAGTTCAGTACGTTATAAACGTTAATGCGCTAGGCGAAAGGATTTTTTATGAAGCTGAAGACCACGATCATCGCGTCAGCCTTGTTATCACTCACCGCGCTGTCTGCTCATGCGGCGCAAGAGTTAACTCCTGAGAAAGCAGCGGCGCTGAAGCCGTTTGATCGCATCACGATTACCGGCCGCTTCAATGCCATCAATGAAGCCGTCGACGCCGTATCCCGCCGTGCAGACAAACTGGGTGCCGATTCCTTCTATATCCAGGACAGCAACAACAGCAACAACGGCGGCAACTGGCGCGTCACCGCAGACCTTTATCATAAAGATGCGCCAGAAGTGAGCAAAACACCAAAATACCGCGTATTTAACGGCGTGAATGAACTGCCTAAAGAGGAAGCCTACCTGCTGGAGCCTTACGATACCGTGAGCGTCAGCGGTTTCTACCGCAGCCAGCCGGACATCAACGACGCCATCTCCAAAGAAGCGCAGAAAAAAGGCGCCGCCTCGTTCTTCATCGTGCGCCAGGTTGACGCCAACTCCGGCGGCAACCAGTTCGTCACCGCGTACATCTATAAGGCCGATGCGCCGAAACGCCGCGTGCAGAGCCCGGACGCTATCCCGGCTGATTCTGACGCCGGCCGCGCCGCACTGGCCGCCGGTGGTGCCGCAGCCGCGAAAGTCGAAATCCCTGGCGTCGCGTCTTCCGGTTCGCCAAGCCGCGAAGTGGGCCGTTTCTTCGAAACGCAGTCCTCTACCGGCCAGCGCTATACCGTCACGCTGCCTAACGGCACCAAGATCCAGGAAGTGAACAACGTGACCGCCGCGCAGATGGTGCCGTTCGATTCCGTCACCTTCACCGGCCACTTCAACAGCATGACCGACGTGTCCACCGAAGTGGCGAAACGCGCGGCCGAGAAAGGCGCCAAGTACTATCACGTCACTCGCCAATGGCAGAACAAGAGCGGCGGCAACCTGACCGTCAGCGCCGATCTGTTCAAATAAAACCCGCTTTTCGGTTTACCATCGGGCAGCCCTTGAGCTGCCCGTTTTTATTGCCGTTCTTTTCGCCGCTCGTTGAATAGTTTTTTGTAAATTCCGCATATTCAATCATTGCATCTCTAATCATCCCTCCGTAGAATTTGCGCCAATTTTTAGGGCTATTGTCTATTCGCGCAGTGGTTGTTAACACATTGTTGCCGCCAAGCAGTTCCCTTCCAGTTGTTTATTCTGCGTTCAGGATCCGTCATTGGAAAAAAAACTCGGTCTTACCGCGCTAACCGCTTTGGTGCTCAGCTCGATGCTGGGCGCCGGCGTGTTCAGTCTGCCGCAAAACATGGCGCAGGTCGCCAGCCCCGCCGCGTTGCTGCTGGGTTGGGGGATCACCGGCGTCGGCATTCTGTTTTTGGCGTTCGCCATGCTGTTGCTTACGCGTCTGCGCCCGGATCTGGACGGCGGCATCTTCACCTACGCCAAAGAAGGATTCGGCGAGCTGATGAGCTTCTGCTCCGCCTGGGGTTACTGGCTGTGCGCCGTGATCGCCAACGTCTCGTATCTGGTGATCGTGTTTGCGGCGCTGAGTATTTTCACCGATCGCGGCGGCAACGTGATTCTCGGTGACGGCAATACCTGGCAGGCGCTGATCGCCGAATCCGCCCTGCTGTGGATCGTGCACGCGTTGGTACTGCGCGGCGTGCAAACTGCCGCCAGCATTAACTTGGCGGCCACCCTCGCCAAGCTGCTGCCATTGGGGATGTTCGCCGTTTTGGCGGCGATCGCCTTCAAAATGGACGTGTTCACGCTGGATTTCAAAGGTGTCGCCCTCGGCAAGCCGGTGTGGGAACAGGTCAAGGATACCATGCTGATCACCCTGTGGGTGTTTATCGGCGTGGAAGGCGCCGTGGTGGTTTCTGCTCGCGCCCGCAATAAGAAAGACGTGGGCCGCGCCACCATGCTGGCAGTGCTGTCGGCGCTGGCGGTGTACCTGATGGTCACCTTGCTGTCGCTGGGCGTGGTGCCACGCAGCGAACTGGCCGACATGCGCAATCCGTCGATGGCGGTGCTGATGGTGGAACTGATTGGCCCGTGGGGAGACGTGATCATCGCCGCCGGTCTTATCATCTCCGTGTGCGGCGCCTACCTCAGCTGGACCATCATGGCGGCGGAAGTGCCGCTGCTGGCCGCACAGCACGGCGCGTTTCCGCGCGTGTTCGGCAAGCAGAACCGCCATCACGCCCCAGCGTCTTCGCTGTGGCTGACCAACATCGCGGTGCAGCTGGCGCTGGTGCTGATCTGGCTGACCGGTAGCAACTACAACTCGCTGTTGACCATCGCGTCGGAAATGATCCTGGTGCCTTACTTCCTGGTCGGCGCATTTCTGTTCAAGGTGGCTTACCGCCGCCGCGACAAACGCCTGATCTTCGCCGCCACCGGCGCCTGCGTCTATGGTTTGTGGCTGCTGTACGCTTCCGGTCTGATGCACCTGCTGATGTCGGTGCTGCTGTATGCGCCGGGCCTGTTGGTGTTCATGTACGCCCGTCGCGGCCATCAGGATATCAATCTGCTGAATCGCCTGGAAAAAGGCAGTATCTTACTGCTGCTGGTGGCCACGCTGCCCGCCGGCTGGTTTATGCTGCACTAAAGTGCCCCGTCAATGCGGCTGCCCGTCAGCCGCATTTTGCTTCCTCTTTTCCCCTGCTACCACGCTTACCCTCCCTTTGCACAGTCAGCCATGCGCCACGCTTGCGATCTCAAATGCAATTAATTATCATTATCATTTATTGATTAATGGTAAGACGCGAGTGCCCCTGGCGAGAGGCGTCAGGCGGCGGATGAAGACAGGCTAAAATGGAAGGCATTTCATGGCTGAGAAACTGCTGCACTCATTACCTTTGTTTGCCGCCTGGGAGACGCTGATCGCCGAGGGCAACACGGCGTTTAATCAGCGGCACGATCGCCAGGCGATGACCAGCTATCAACAGGCGCTGGAGGGGGCTCAGGCGATCATCGCCGAGAAGCCTTGGCTGAATGCGGACTATACCGCCAGATTTGAAGCGCTGAATATTTTCGAGTCTGCCCTTGCCGCGCTGATCGTCACGTTCAACAACATCACCCATCTGCGCCTGCGGCAGAAGCCTCTGCGCGGCGTCGAGCTGCATGTTCATCAGGCCCGAGTCGCTATCGAGCAACTCTTGGCCGATTCGTCGCTGTGCGAACAGATGCAGCAGATCGCTGAGCGGCACCTGCTGCGCTTCAGGATTGAAACCCTGCACTTACTGCGCGAGCACCGTCTGCCGGAAACCAGCATCTGCGCGCCCGCTACCCATCATTCCGCCACCGTGCATTAACAGTGACACATCAACCTGAGGGGTAATCTGCCCATGAATGAATTGAATGACGAGATGAAGAAGATGCTGGCTAAACAGCTGCCAGTGCAGGCAACCAGCAGCCCGAGCGGCGTGCCCGATATCGGCCCCAAGCGTTCTCTGCGCCTCTATGATGACCGTACACTGATTTACAACGAAAATACCGGTGGCCAAACGCTGCAAAACATCAAGGAAGGCTCGAAAATGGCCGTTGTGGTCATCGACCGCGAGGCACTGGACGGCTACCGCTTCGTTGGTACACCCGAACTGTTTCTGACGGGCAAACCGTTTGACGAGGCGCTGGCATTTGCAGAAAAAAACGGGATGAATCCGCCGAAATACGCGGTGTTAATACATATAGACAGTATTTACACCCTGCGTTCCGGTCCCAATGCCGGGACCCGACTTTAGACAGCACGCGTCACGCGGCGTGAGATTTCACGTTCATGGTTAGGCCATCTCAGCAGGTCAATTGCCTAACCATGAACGGGCGGCCGGGTTGATTCCCGGTCAGCTTTTAGGGGGAATGGTGACGGTCATTCGCTCACCCACCAGGGCGATCGCAATGCCTTCCGCGCACTCTTTTTGAATGGCCGCCAGCTGTTGCGCCTCCAGCGCATAAGGCAGCTGAATATCAAATACCGTCAGGCCCTGCTGCTGCGCCAGGTCAATCAGGCGCACGATATTGGTTTCATCGCTAACCTGCGTTGACACCACCTGCAGCGCCAGCTCTTTCAACTGCTCTTTGCGCGTTTGTGACGTGGTCACGCGCGATTTCACCACCATGCCGAAGATCGGCATCACACCATAAATAGCATCAACAAAGCGCCAGTGCTTCCTGCACGATGCGGACAGAAAATCCATGTAGTCAAAACAGATTTTCTCACTGCGCGCGATGGATGCAAGGTGATTGCTGTTCATCCCCTCATTCCTCTCATGGCCAGTGTTAACCCGTGGTCTTTCAAGCCGCCGCCGGACGGCAACCTGAAATGCATTGGGGATCTTACATCCAGAAATGGATAATCATGCGAAGCTTTAACGACTTTGCGCCGTATGATGGCATAATTCCCCTATTGTTTGCCAGTCTGTCCAGGAGCTTTAATCAATGGAACACCCCAACTCTGCCCCGGTGCTGATTACCGGCGGCGCGCGGCGCATAGGGCTGGCGCTCGCCAGAGCGTTTCTCCAGCGCGGCGTTCCGGTCATTATCGCCTATCGCAGCGAATATCCGGCGATGGCCGAGTTGCAGGCCTTGGGCGCCCGCTGCATTCAGGGCGACTTTGCCACACATGAAGGTATCTACCGTTTCGCCGACCAGGTGCGGCAAGTGGCGCCCAAGCTGCGCGCGATGATCCACAACGCCAGCGCCTGGCAGGCCGAGTCACCGGAGGTGCCGCCGGAACAGGTAATGGCAGCAATGCTGCAAATTCACGTTTACACGCCCTATTTGCTCAACCAGCTGCTCGAATCCTGTCTGACCGGCCAGGGCCAGGCTGGCGCCGACATTATCCATCTCACCGACTACGTGGTGGAAAAAGGCAGCGACAAGCATATCGCCTACGCCGCCAGCAAGGCTGCGCTGGACAATATGACTCGTTCGTTTGCCCGCAAGCTGGCGCCGGAGGTCAAGGTCAACGCCATCGCGCCGGCGCTGATCATCTTCAATCCGGGCGACGACGAAGCCTATCGCCAGCAGGCGCTGGCGAAATCGCTGATGAAGGTCGCGCCCGGCGAAAGTGAAGTGGTCAATCTGGTGAACTACCTGCTGGAAAGCCGCTACGTCACCGGCCGCACCCACGGCGTCGACGGCGGCCGGCCGCTGCGCTGACGCCAAGATCCGCATGGCGCAACGTCGCGGGCCGCGCTATGCTCAAATCCGCTTTTTATATTAAAACACGGGCATATGCATAAAATTGTTTTTGTGGAAGACGATCCTGAAGTCGGCAAACTGATCGCCGCCTATCTGGGCAAACATGACATCGAGGTGCTGATCGAACCGCGTGGCGACAGCGCGCAGGCGCGCATCGAGCGCGAGCAACCCGATTTGGTGCTGCTGGACATCATGCTGCCCGGCAAAGACGGCATGACGCTGTGCCGCGATCTGCGCCCTACCTTCCCCGGCCCGATCGTGCTGCTCACTTCGCTCGACAGCGACATGAACCATATCCTGTCGCTGGAGATGGGCGCCAACGACTATATCCTGAAAACCACGCCACCGGCGGTGTTGCTGGCGCGCCTGCGTTTGCACCTGCGCCAACACAGCCAACAGCCGAAAGAAGAGTCGGTTCAGCCGCTCACCCAGCATAACGCGCTGCATTTCGGGCTGCTGTGCATCGATCCGGTCAACCGTCAGGTTACGCTGGGCGAAGAAACCATCACCCTGTCCACCTCGGATTTCGATCTGCTGTGGGAGCTGGCGACCCATGCCGGGCAGATCATGGATCGCGAGGCGTTGTTGCAAAACCTGCGTGGCGTGAGCTACGACGGTATGGATCGCAGCATCGACGTGGCGATCTCCCGCCTGCGTCGCAAGCTGTACGACAATGCGCTGGAGCCGTTCCGCATCAAAACCGTGCGCAACAAAGGCTATCTGTTCGCCCCTAACGCCTGGGCATCGGTGCAACAATGAGAAAACTTTTCGTCCAGTTCTTCCTGTTGCTATTCGTCTGTTTTCTGGTGATGGCGATGCTGGTCGGCCTGGTGTACAAGGTGACCGCCGAGCGCGCAGGCCGCCAGTCGATGGACGATTTGATGAAAAGCTCGCTGTACCTGATGCGCAGCGAGCTGCGCGAAATCCCGCTGAAGGACTGGAACAAGACTATCGCCACGCTGGATCTCAATCTGTCGTTCAAGCTGCATATCGAGCCACTCGGCAAACAGGAACTGAGCGAGGATCTGAAAAAGCGGCTGCGGCTGGGTGAAATCATCGCCCTCGACGATCAGTACACCTTTATGCAGCGCATTCCGCGCAGCCACTATGTGTTGGTGGTCGGCCCCATTCCTTATCTGTTCTATCTGCACCAGATGCGCCTGCTGGATCTGGTGTTGCTGGTGTTTATCGGCATGTCGCTGGCGCTGCCGGTGTTTCTGTGGATGCGGCCGCACTGGCAAGACCTGCTCAAACTGGAAAACGCCGCCCAGCGGCTCGGTGCCGGGCATCTGGATGAACGCACCCACTTCGATCCCACTTCCAGCCTAAGCCGGCTCGGCGTGGCGTTCAACCAGATGGCCGACAACGTCAACACCCTGATCGCCAGCAAGAAACAGCTGATCGACGGCATCGCGCACGAGCTGCGCACGCCGCTGGTGCGCCTGCGCTATCGGCTCGAGATGAGCGATAACCTGTCCGAAGGCGAACAGCAGGCGCTGAACCGCGATATCGGCCAGTTGGAGTCGCTGATCGACGAGCTGCTGACCTATGCCCGCCTGGACCGGCCGCAGGTTGCGCTAAACATTGAACCCATCGATCTGCCAAAGTGGCTGGAGGACAAGGTCGACGATATCCGTCTTATTCATCAGGAACGCGACATCCAGCTCGATATCCCGCACGTCGGCGACTTTGGCGGCGTCGATCTGCGCCTGATGGAACGCGTGCTCGATAACCTGGTCAATAACGCGCTGCGCTATTCCGAGCAGCGTCTGCGCGTGGGTCTGTGGTTCGACGGCGACCTCGCCTGTTTGCAGGTCGAAGATGACGGGCCGGGTATCCCGCCGGAAGAGCGCGAGCGGGTATTCGAGCCTTTCGTTCGCCTCGATCCCAGCCGCGATCGCGCCACCGGCGGCTGCGGACTGGGGCTGGCCATCGTCCATTCCATCGCCGTCGCCTACCAGGGACAGGTGTTCGTCGAGAGCAGTTCGCTCGGCGGCGCCAGTTTCCGTTTCTGTTGGCCGGTGAAGCCGACATTCAGTTTAAAAGCCGATCTGGCGTAATACCGCCGGACCCTTCTCATTGGAGTCGAATAATAATGACATCTGCACATTCCAACACGTCTGCTTACGATCACCTGCGCGCGCTTTTTAGCCGTCTGTCGCGTTTCGGCCACCTGTCCGCCATCGCCGGTTGGGACATGCAAACCATGATGCCGCCGGGCGGCAGCAAGGCGCGCTCCGAAGCGCTGGCCGAGCTGAGCGTGCTGCAGCACCAGCTTTTAACAGCGGAAAGCACCGGCGCGCTGTTGGATCGCGCGCAGCAAGAGACGCTGGACGAGATCGACCGCGCCAACCTGCGCGAAATGCGCCGCCAGTATGAAGACGCGGTGCTGCTACCGGCGTCGCTGGTCGAAGCCAAATCGCTCGCCGGCGCGCGCTGCGAACACGCCTGGCGCGCCCAGCGCCCGGCCAACGACTGGGACGGCTTCGCCGAGAACCTGCGCGAAGTGGTCAAACTCAGCCGGGAAGAGGCGCAGATCCGTGCGCAGGCGGCCGGCACCAGCCGTTACGACGCCCTGCTCAATCTGTATGAACCGGGCATGCGCAGCAGCGATCTCGACCGCATCTTCGGCGATCTGAAAACCTGGCTGCCGGATCTGCTGCAGCGCGTGGTGGCCAAACAGGCTAATGAGCCCTGCCAGGCGCCACAAGGCCCGTTCAATGTGGACACCCAGCGTCAGCTGAGCCTGAGCGTCATGAAACTGCTCGGTTTCAACTTCGACAACGGCCGTGTCGACGTCAGCGCCCACCCGTTCTGCGGCGGCGTGCCGGAAGATGTACGCATCACCACGCGCTACAACGAGAAAGAGTTTTTGACCGCGCTGCTCGGTATCGTGCACGAAACCGGCCACGCCCGTTACGAACAGAACCTGCCGCGCGATCTGCTCGGCCAGCCGGTCGCCCTGGCCCGCTCTACCGCCATCCACGAATCGCAGAGCCTGCTGTTCGAAATGCAGCTGGCGCGCGGCAATGAATTCCTGAAAATCTTGCGTCCGCTGGTCACCGCGCAATTTGGCGAACAGCCGGCGCTGGAAGAAGCCAACTTCATTCGCCTCAACCAGCGCGTTAAACCGGGCCTGATCCGCGTCGACGCCGACGAGGTGAGCTATCCTGCCCACGTCATCCTGCGCTACGAAATTGAAAAAGCGCTGATCGAAGGCGAGGTCGAAGTGGAAGACATTCCGGCATTGTGGAATGAAAAGATGCACGCTTACCTCGGCCTCGACACCATCGGCAACTATCGCAACGGCTGCATGCAGGATATCCACTGGACAGACGGCGCGTTCGGCTACTTCCCGACTTACACCCTCGGCGCGATGTACGCCGCGCAGCTGTTCCACAGCGTGCGCCAGGCCCTACCTTCGCTGAGCGAGGATATCGCCGCCGGCAATCTGCAGCCGCTGTTCCACTGGCTGCAGCACAACATCTGGCGCCACGGTAGCCGCTTCCCGACCGAGACGCTGATCGCCAACGCGACCGGCGAAGCGCTCAACCCACGCTACTTCCGTCAGCATTTGGAAAACCGCTACCTGTAATCTCTCCTGGCGCGGCCCTGCCGCGCCCTTTTTTCCTCTGGTTGACCTGACACTGTTCCATAGTGCACTTTCCTGCGGGTAACGCCTTGGCTACAGAGTGGCGGGTGGCCACCCACCATTAGTATGTTGTAACTAAAAAAGCAAAAATACCGAACCAACCGGCCTCTCATCCCAATGCATGGCGGGCGATCATCGCCGCCAGCTGCGGCCTCAACGCGGCGGGCAGGTCATGCCCCATGCCCGGCATAATCTGCAATCTGGCGTTGGCGACGGCCCGAGCGATCGCCACCCCGCCGGCCTTGCGCACCAGCCGATCGCGATCGCCGTGAATCACCAGCGTCGGCGCGGCGATGCGCCGGCTGTAACGCCGCAGATCGCCGCTGCCGAGCAACGCGGAAAGTTGCCGCTGCATGCCTGCCGGATCCACACCCCGCTTCAGCAACCGCGTCACCAGGGCATCCAGCTCCGCCTCCTCCGGTGGATAAGTCGCGGTGCCAAGCGCGCGCAGAAAGGCCTTCATCCCTTCCTGGCGCTGCTGCAGCGTCATATCGGCGGCAGGCCGGCGCACCAGCAACCACAGCAGCGAAGGCGCAGGCGGCGGCAACAGCGGCTGATTGGTGCTGGAAAACAAGATGCATAACGAGGCGACACGCTGCGGGTATTCGGCGGCCAGCACCTGGGCGATCATCCCCCCCATCGAAGCGCCCAGTACGTGAGCCTGCGGAATGCGTAAATGATCGAGCAGATGCGCCGCGTCCGTTGCCATGTCCGCCAGGGTATAAGGCACCGGCGTTTGCCAGCCAAGCTGGGCGCGCAACATCAGCAGCCACAATGGCTGTGAGCGTTGTGCCTGCGTTTTTCCTGAAAGGCCGACGTCGCGGTTGTCATAACGGATCACCCGAAACCCCATGGACACCAGGGCGCGGCAGAAGTCGTCAGGCCACAGCAGGAGCTGCGCGCCGATGCCCATGATGAGCAACAACGGCGGGTGCGTCTCATCGCCCCAGTCCTCATAGGCCAGCGGCACCTCGCCCTGTTCAGTCACGCCACAACGAATCGTTATCTCGTTCATTTTAAATCCCTTTTTCCTTGTCTGGCGGTCATTATAGCAGCAATCCCCCTCGCCACCGCCGCCCTGTACATTAGGTTACATGCCGAAACCAATCACTCACGGAAAGCCGGACGCCGTTTGCCTACTATCATCTCAACGGCCCCGCAGTGGGGTTGGTACCCAAAAGTCATGTTGAGGATTCTGCGATGAAAAAAGTATTAGCTCTGGTTGTTGCCGCTGCAATGGGTCTGTCTTCCGTGGCTTTCGCTGCCGAGGCTGCCACCACCGCACCTGCGGCTACCGCAACCACCGCCACCGCTGCGCCGGCTAAAGCTCAGGTGAAACACCACGGCAAGAAAGCCCCGGTTCAGAAAGCTCAGGCGGCCAAAAAGCATCACAAAAAAGCCGGCAAGAAAGCCCCGGCGCAAAAAGCCCAGGCGGCTAAAAAGCACCACAAGAAAGCCAGCCACAAAAAAGCGTAATGTCGTGAGGGTCCCCTCACCGTTTCAGGCTTGACGTGTACGACACCCGGTTCACCGGGTGTTTTTTCATCGGGGGGTTCTCATTGATGCTGCGCCGCTACCTGTTCGAGATCGTTCTGACCGCCCTGATCCTTTGCGGACTGATCGCCGTCTTTTTTTACCTGTAGCCTGCCGCATCGCCGGCGGGAAATTATTGAAAAATCAATTATTGCCCATCCACATGGCTGCTAAATCAGTCTATAGTTAGCATTCAGTGTGTTTATGGATGATCCGTATTTGTCAGGCAAGAGATCTATGCGCATATCCGTTTTACTGTTGCTGTGTTCACTCCCGCTCATCGCTTCTCAGGCGGCACGCGCAGACGGCCCGTCCAAGGCCGAGCAAACGCGTCTGTTTTTCGGCAAAGATGAACGAATCAAGGTCACGGATACCGCCGCCAAGCCGTGGCAGGCCATCGGCCAGGTCGAAACCGCCAGCGGCAATCTGTGTACCGCCACGCTGATCTCCCCACACCTGGCGTTGACCGCCGGCCACTGCGTGCTGGCACCGCCGGGGCAATTGGATAAAGCCATCGCTCTGCGCTTCGTGGCGGGTGATAAGTCGTGGCAGTATCAAACCGACAATATCGAGACCCTGGTCGACAGCAAACTGGGCAAAAAGCTGAAGCCGGACGGTGATGGCTGGATCGTCCCGCCCGCCGCGGCCGCTTATGACTTTGCGCTGATCCGTCTGAAAGACAAAAAACCGCTGCCGATCGCACCCTTGCCGTTGTGGCAAGGCGACAGCAAGGCGCTGACTCAGGCCCTGAAACAGGCCAAACGGCTGATAACTCAAGCGGGCTACCCGGAGGATCATCTGGATGACCTCTACAGCCACCAAAACTGCAAGGTCACCGGCTGGGCCCAGCAAAGCGTACTGTCGCACCAGTGCGATACTCTGCCCGGCGACAGCGGTTCGCCGCTGCTGTTGAAAACCGCGGACGGCTGGCAACTGATCGCCATCCAAAGCTCGGCACCGGCGGCGAAAGATCGCTATCGCGCCGATAACCGTGCCCTGGCGGTGCCCGGTATCCGCGAAGCGCTGGACGCGCTGGCGGCAGGCAAATAATCCTCTCTCAACGGCGCATTATGCGCCGTTGCTGTTTCTCTGCTCTGCGAATTTCAACTTGCGCTGCGCCGGCCGCTTGCCGGCCGGTGCGGCTGAGCTTAGCTCGAAAGCTGCTCGATAGTTTGCAAAATGCGCTTATCGGAGATCGGGTAAGGCGTGCCCAACTGTTGCGCGAACAGGCTGACGCGCAGCTCTTCTATCATCCAGCGCACCGCTTTTACTTCTTCCTCCTGCTGTCGCTTCGGCGGCAGCTTGTTCAGCCACTGCTGCCACGCCTGCTGCACCTGCTCCACCCGCAACATCTGCGCGCGATCGCGGTGCGGATCAATAGCCAGTTTTTCCAACCGCCGCTCGATCGCCTGCAGGTAGCGCAGCGTATCCGGCAGGCGCTTCCATCCGTTGCCAGTCACGAAGCCGCGGTAAACCAGCCCGCCGAGCTGGGTCTTGATGTCCGACAGCGCCAGCGCCAACGACATGTCCACCCGGCCTTTCAGCCGTTTGTTGATGTTGAAGACCGCCGTCAGGATCTGTTCAACCTGCTTGGCCACCTCGACGACCGTGTCGTTCAGCTCGGCGCGGATCTGCTCCTGCAGCCGTGCAAAGTCTGCTTCTTGCCAGACCGGGCCGCCGTGTTCGGCGATCAGCTTGTCGATGCCGCACGATATGCAGTCGTCGATCAGCTCCAGCACCTTGCCGTACGGGTTGAAATAGAGCCCCAGCTTGGCTTTGTTCGGCAGTTTCTCATGCAGGTATTTGATCGGTGAAGGAATATTCAACAACAGCAGGCGACGCGTGCCCTGCCACATCGCCTGTTGCTGCTCGCTTTCGCTGTCGAACAGGCGGATCGCCACGCTGTCCTTTTCATCCACCAGCGCCGGGTATGCCTTCATCGAATAGCCGCCGCGCTTCTGCTCGTAAAACGCCGGCAATTGGCCAAAGCTCCAGACATGCAGATTGCTCTGCTCCAGTCCGTCATCGGCCACCGCCGACAGCGTCTCCTGCACCTTCTCTTTCAACTGCAGGCGCAAGGCGGCCAGATCTTTGCCTTCGCGCAGCGTCTGGTTTTTCTCGCCCACCACGCGGAAGGTCATCTTCAGATGATCGGGCACCTGATCCCACTGCCAGTCATCACGTGACACGGTCACGCCAGTCATGCGCCGCAGCTCGCGCTCCAGCGCGTCCAGCAGCGGCAATTCCAGCGCCGTTACGCGGCCAAGGAACGCCTCGGCGTAGTTCGGTGCCGGCACGAAGTTGCGACGCACCGGTTTCGGCAGCGACTTGATCAGCGCAATCACCAGTTCACGGCGGATGCCGGGGATCTGCCATTCGAAGCCCTGCTCTTCCACCTGGTTGAGGATCGGCAGCGGGATGTGCACCGTCACGCCGTCAGCATCGGTGCCTGGTTCAAACTGGTAGCTCAGCCGCAGCTTGAGGTTGCCCTGATGCCAGAAGTTCGGGTAATCCAGCGCGCTGATCTTGTTGGCGCCGTCTTTGATCAGCATCTCTTTTTCGAAGTTCAGCAGATCCGGCTGCTGCTTGGCCGCGCTCTTCCACCAGCTGTCGAAATGACGGCCGGACACCACGTCGTTGGGGATGCGGCGATCGTAGAAGCCGAACAGCATTTCGTCATCCACCAGAATGTCGCGGCGGCGCGATTTATGCTCCAGTTCTTCCACCTCGGCGCGCAGCTTTTGGTTTTCGCGGAAGAAGGCGTGGCGCGTCTGCCAGTCTCCCTCTACCAGCGCATGGCGGATAAACAGCTCACGGCACAGCAGCGGATCGATGGCGCCGTAGTTGACCTGGCGCGCCGCAACGATCGGCAGACCAAACAGCGTGACCTTTTCGCTGGCCATCACCGCCCCCTGCGACTTCGACCAGTGCGGTTCGCTGTAGCTGTGTTTCACCAAGTGCTGAGCCAGCGGCTCGATCCATTCCGGTTCGATGCGCGCGGCGATGCGTCCCCACAGGCGGCTGGTTTCCACCAGTTCGGCCACCATGGTCCACTTCGGTGGCTTCTTGAACAGGCCGGAGCCGGGGAAGATCGAGAAGCGGGCGTTGCGCGCGCCGGTAAATTCCTGCTTGTCCGTATCCTTCTGGCCGATGTGCGACAGCAGGCCGGTCAGCAGCGCGGTGTGGACGCTGCGATAATCGGAAGGCGTGCTGTTGATCGGCAGCCCCAGTTCTTTCACCACCTGGCGCAGTTGGGTATAGATATCCTGCCACTCGCGCACCCGCAGGTAGTTAAGAAAATCGTTGCGGCACAGCCGGCGGAACTGACTGGAAGAGTTCGCCTTTTGCTGCTCCTGCAGATAGTCCCACAGGTTGACGAACGCCAGGAAGTCCGAGTCTTTGTCGGCAAAACGGCGGTGTTTTTCATCCGAGGCCTGCTGCTTATCCATTGGGCGCTCGCGCGGATCCTGAATCGACAGCGCGGCGGTAATGATCATCACCTCGCGCACGCTGCCGCTCTTCTGCGCTTCCAGCACCATGCGCGCCAGACGCGGGTCGATCGGCAACTGCGCCAGCTGCCGGCCCTGCGGCGTCAGCTGATAGTGGCCGTTATCGGCAGTGGTGATCGCCCCCAGCTCTTCCAGCAGACGCACGCCATCCTGAATGTTGCGCTTGTCCGGCGCCTCGACAAACGGAAACGCGGCGATGTCGCCCAGCCCCAGCGAGGTCATCTGCAGAATGACCGACGCCAGGTTGGTGCGCAGAATTTCCGGATCGGTAAACGCCGGCCGCGAGAGGAAATCCTGTTCAGAGTACAGACGGATGCACACGCCCTCCGACACGCGGCCACAGCGCCCTTTACGCTGGTTGGCGGAGGCCTGCGACACCGGCTCGATCGGCAGGCGCTGCACCTTGGTGCGGAAGCTGTAGCGGCTGATGCGCGCGGTGCCCGGATCGATGACGTATTTGATGCCCGGCACCGTCAGCGAGGTTTCCGCCACGTTGGTGGCCAGCACGATGCGACGGCCGTGGTGCGACTGGAAAACCCGGTTCTGCTCGCTGTTCGACAGGCGCGCATACAGCGGCAGCACCTCGGTGTGAGGCAAATTGAGGCGGTTCAAAGCGTCGGCGGTATCGCGGATCTCGCGCTCGCCGCTCATGAAGATCAGAATGTCACCCGGCCCTTCGCGCCCAAGCTCGTCCACCGCATCGAAAATCGCCTGCAGCTGGTCGCGGTCGGTATCATCGCCGTCGTCCACCACCGGGCGGTAACGCACCTCCACCGGGTAGGTGCGGCCGGAAACCTCGATGATCGGCGCATTGTTGAAGTGGCGCGAGAAACGCTGCGGATCGATGGTCGCCGAGGTGATGATCACCTTGAGATCCGGGCGCTTCGGCAGCAGTTCGCGCAGGTAGCCGAGAATAAAGTCGATATTCAGGCTGCGCTCGTGCGCTTCATCGATGATCAACGTGTCGTACTGCATCAGCAGGCGATCCTGCTGAATCTCCGCCAGCAAGATACCGTCAGTCATCAGCTTGACCAGGGTGTTTTCCCCCACCTGATCGTTGAAGCGCACCTTGTAGCCCACGCTGCCGCCGAGCGGGGTTTCCAGCTCGTCGGCGATGCGGTTGGCGACGGTGCGCGCCGCCAGGCGGCGCGGCTGGGTATGGCCGATCAGCCCTTTCACCCCACGCCCCAGCTCCAGACAGATCTTCGGCAACTGGGTGGTTTTTCCCGAGCCGGTCTCCCCGGCGACGATCACCACCTGGTGGTCGCGGACAGCGTTTAAGATGTCCTGCTTTTTTTGGCTGACCGGCAGGCTTTCCGGATAGGTAATGCGCGGGCAAGACGCGGCGCGCGCCTGCACTTTTTGCCGCGCCGTCGCGATGTCGCTTTCCACGTCGGCGGCGACCGCCAGCTGGGCATCGGGATTTTTGATTTTTCGTGCGCCCTGCAGGCGACGACGCAGGCGTTGTTGATCGCGGAGCATCAGCTCGCCCAGTTGGGCCGGCAGTGCCTCGAGCGGAGATTTCACGTTCGGTGTTCCTTGTTTCTTCGCCGCCAAGGCCAGGCTTGGCAACGGTTTAATGTTTTTTTAGCGATTTTTTTGCTTTAGCCGCACAGCCTATCACAAACGGCTTTCTCCCCCTACTTCCGCGAGTAAAGCGTCGCCATGTCATTCAATAAAATTGAACGGAGATCTCGAAATATTGCGCTATCACTGTTGGGGGAATGTGAATAGCATGTACTTCATGCAAGGGACGCTGAGTCCTGATGTCACTGTCACAACGTAAGGAATTATCGATGAGCAACGTATTGGTTCTGAAATCAAGCATCCTGGCGACCTACTCTCAGTCTAACCAACTGGCCGATTTCTTCGTAGAGCAATGGAGCAACGCCCACAGCGGCGACACCATCACCGTGCGCGATCTGGCCGCACAGCCAATCCCGGTGCTGGACGGTGAACTGGTCGGCGCGCTGCGTCCTTCCGATGCTCCGTTGACTCCACGTCAACAAGAAGCGCTGGCCCTGTCGGACGAGCTGATCGCCGAACTGCAGGCCAATGACGTCATCGTGATTGCCGCACCGATGTACAACTTCAACATTCCGACCCAGCTGAAAAACTATTTCGACCTGGTTGCCCGCGCCGGCGTGACCTTCCGTTACACCGAAAACGGTCCGGAAGGCCTGGTGAAAAACAAACGCGCCGTGATCCTGACCAGCCGCGGCGGCATCCATAAAGGCACCCCGACCGACCTGGTAGAACCTTACCTGCGTCTGTTCCTGGGCTTCATCGGCATCACCGACGTGGAGTTCGTCTTCGCGGAAGGCATCGCCTATGGCCCGGAAGTGGCGACCAAAGCACAGGAAGACGCCAAGGCGGCCCTGTCTCAGGTGGTTGCTGCCTAAGACCCTGCGCAGGGGCGCCGAGCCCCTGCCGGACAAGAGGAAAGTCCTGTCAAACCTGCACTACCCTCATAATAATCATCTATCCGTATCTTTTGGCGCGCCAGACGGCGCGCTTTTTTTATTTCTTCAGCCACTGCCCGTTGATGCCGCGCACATACTCGCCGCTCTGCGCCCGCGTCACCAGCTTCTGCCCGGCCATGCGCGCCACTTCGTCGACGGCGATATGGTTGCCGTTCGCCACTTCCTGATACTTCTCGGCGCGGCCGGCGTTGATGCGTTTCACCAGCGCCAGGGTTTCCGCGTCCTGCTTCACCGGCGCGATGTAGCCGCTCAGGGTTTCACCTACCCGCCCTTGCTGCTTCGCCTCATCCAGCGTCAACGCCATCGCCATGCCACTGAACAACCAGGCGGCGCCGGCCAGCCACAAATAACGTTTTTTCATGTCGGCTCCTAGAACAGACCGCTTTGGGTTTTCAGCAGGTTTTCGACGTCCTTATCCACCTTGATATGAATTTCATGCTCGATCTTGACGTTCATATTGATGGTGATCGGATCCTTCGGCGTCGCCACCTCGATGCGCGGCACGCAGCCGCTCAGCAGCGAAACGCACAGCACCGCTGCCAGCGTCGACACACTCATGATTTTCATTGTTGCTCCCCAGGTTGTGAGAGGGCCTGCTCCAGCCACTCCTGTAAATTGTCGCCGAAGCGCAAACTGCGCCACAGCTGAAACACGTTTTCCTGATGGCGATAGTTCAGGATCACCTCGCGCTTGGCGCTTTTCTGCGGGTTGATGCCGTCGATGCGCGCGCTTAGCGTCAACTCGCCCAGGTTGTTGAGATCGACCCGGGCATGCGAACGGTTGATTTCCATGTAGCGCAGCCAGTCGATCGCCGCGCCGGTCGCCAGGTTATTGCTGCCGATGGCGTCGGCCATGTCTTTGTCCAGGCGCAGCGTCAACGTGCCGGCGTTGGCGATCCAGCCGTTTTGCACCAACCACTTCGGATGGTTCAGGAACAGCGGCAGCTCGCCGTCGACCCGGCCGGACATGGCGAACTGCTTCGGTTTCAGGGCGGTAAACAGCGCGCTGAGATCGACCTTATCCAGCTTCAGTACCGCGGCGTCATGCTGCGGCAACCGCAGCGCCGACAGGCTGATATGCCCGTTGAGCATGTCCACGCCGACGTTGCTCAACGTCAGTGGCTGCCCTTCGCTATAAGGATAGGTGCCCTGCAGATCGGCGGAAATGTTCTGCATCTCGAACAGGTTGGTGAAAGACTTGATGCGCAGCGATACCGGCTGTTTAGCTCCCAATTGCCAGTGATGCTGCTTGAAACGGTACGACAGGATGAAATCCAGGCCGCTCATTTCGCCGTCTTTCAGCCACATGCCGCCGTTTTTCACCACCCAGTGGCCACCGGCCTCGAACCCTTGTTCACGGGCGGCGGAAAACGCCGACTGCGCGTAAAACTCGCCGTCGCGCAGCGTGAGATTGAGATCCGGTGCCAACAGCGGTTGGAAGACCTTCAGCGACTGTTTCGGCCACCAGCCTTCGCCGCGCAGACGTTCGCCGTCCCAACGGCCGCGCAGCGCGATCGGCCCGATCTGTTGCGCCTGCAGCTTGCCCTGCAGCTGGAAACTGTCCGGCGAACGGCCGTTCACCTGCAGCGCCAGCACCGGCGCCGGCAGATAGCCACCGTCGCTGAAGCTGACCTTATCCGCCGCCAGCTGGAATTCGCCGTTGAACTGCGGGCTTTGTTCATCACGCTGCCAGCGCAGCGGCTGGTTGAGGCTCAAGCGCGGCGCGGCGACCGTCACCAGACCGTACTTCAATTTGTCGAAACCGGTGGAGAGCTTGTCGAGCACCAGCTCGCTGTCCTGCCAACGACCGCTGCCGGCGACGTCCCAGGCGGCCTGCAGCGGCGGCAACCGGCCGTTGCCCCAGTAACGCCACTGCCAGTCGCCCTTGTCCGGCCAGAAATCCTGCGCCTGGCCGTCCAGGTGGAGCTTGAAACGCCCCCAATAACTGTCGCTGGCGCTCAAAATCGCCTGCAGGCGGCCGGTGATGCCGGCGGCGGTCACCTTCACGCCGGCCAGCGGTAGACGCGCCTCTTCCAGCGTCATTTCCGGCGTCACTTTGCCCCACAGACGCAGCAGCGAACCTGGCTGCAGAACCAGCGTCGGGTTAAGAATGCTGCCGCCGATCACGCCCGGGATCGACGCGGTGGTGGAGAAATCGGCCAGATTGGCCTGCCCGGTCAGTTGGAAGCGCAGATCGCTGTCGGTCAACCCCACCTTGCCCGGCCCGAGGGTGAGCACCGCATTACCCTTGCCGTTGTGGCCGGCGGTGATCACGTTCAGCCGCGCGCTGATCTCCGTTTCATCCAATCCCTTGCTCCAGTCGTGCAGCGCGATGCTGAGGCCGCCGTTCAACGGCTGTCCGCTGTAGGGCCAACGCCACTCGCCCTGCTTGATGCTGACCCGCTGCGGGGTCACTTCCCACGGCAGCACCGCCAGCGGCCGATCGTCGCCTTTCTCGCTCACCGTCAACACGCCCTGCTGCTGTTGCCAGCGCATATCCAGCAAAACCGGTTTTTCCAGATAGGCCGTCTGCATTTCACCCTGCAACGCGCCCTGCTTCGGCAGGCTGGCCAGATCCAGCGGGAGAGTTATCTTACCGGCTAGGTGCAGCGGTTGCGCGCTGTTGGGCGGGACGACGGTCAGACTCTGCAACGTCAGCTGCTGTTTTTCATCCAGCCGCGCCTCGGCGCTGAGATTCGGTCCCCGATAATGCAGACGTTGCCCGTCGGGGCTGGAGGAAAGCTGCAGCTTGCCGGCATAGCGCTGCCAGGGAATAAGCGTCAGATCATTAATGGTGAGATCCAGCGCAGGCAGTTGCCGCTGCAATTGATCGAGCGCCAGCGGCGCGCTGTTGGCGTCGCCGCCCGGCAGTTTTGACAAACAGGCGCTATCGACGCTGACCTTATCGCTCGACAGCTGCCAGCGGCCTTGGCGGTAAGCCAGCCGCGTCGGACCGACGTTGGCCAGCAGGCAATCTTGCGCGGTGAAACGTGCCCCCGGCAACGCCAGGCCGCCTTGGCGCCAATGCAACTTGCCCTGTAACTCAAGTCGGCTTCCCGCCGGCAACCAATGCGATAACACCCCCGGCAGCCAGCGCGGCAAAGTTTGCCATAACGCCAGCACCAGAATTGCACAGCCCGCCACGGTCCCTATGAATACTTTCAATCGCCTGGTCATTAAATGATTGCTTCGTTCCTGAGTTAGGCATTGGTTAAGTCTATGCCTGAATTGACAATAATGATGGCACGAATTTGACATAGGGTGAAGCTGAGCGGGGTCGCAAAGGCGATTTGCACCTTTTTAGCGCAAACGTGTGCGAAGTTGTAGATTTTCGTTACATATACATCACATAAATAGGACGGTTTTCAGACTTTTGTTATTGTCGTTACCGTTGATGATTAATAGTCTTGCAACCATTCTAATAAAAGTTTAGCTGCTAGCTAACTGTGTACTAGAGAAGCCATTCCCCACACCCCCGTGGGGATTTTTTTGCCGCTAATTTCAAATCACGGCCTCAATAAAAGCCTGTACTATGCGGCTGTCGCTCGCTTTACGCCAGATAGCATAAATATCGCTGCGCATTTCATTCCCGCACTCGGTATACGCAACCTCCCGCTGTCGCGCCAGGCTCTCAGGGACAAACGCATACCCCAACCCCGCGCTTACGCAGGCGAATATCACGTCATAGCATTCCACCTCCAGCAGCGCGGCGGGGATCACTTGCTGCTTTTGCAGCCAGGCGTCCACCAGATGGCGATAGTGGCATTGACGCGAATAAACATAGAGATCGCTTTTTGCCAACAACGCTGGCTGATACGCCCCGCCAATGAAGACCAAACGCTCCTGAAAAGCACGCCGGCTCTGCAGCTGCGGATGTTCTATCGGCCCATCTGAAAACACCACGTCCAGAGTTCCTTTTTGCAATTGAAACTCCAGATCCAGCGAATAGCCCTGCACCACACTCAACTGAACGCGGCGGTTCTGCGCACGGTAATGCGCCAACTTTTGCGGCAGATGATGACTCAAGGCGATATCCAGCGCGCCAAGCTTCAGTTCACCCTGCACCGGATCCTGTTCAAGCTGCGCTCGCGCCCGCTCTTCGATAGCCAAAAAGCGCTTGGCTTTATGGTAAAGCGCCCGACCTTCCGGTGTGAGCGACAGTCGATTGCGCTCACGATCAAATAGCGTAACGCCACACGCCATTTCCAACTCTTTTAATTTCTTGGTCACGTTAGAGGGCACGCAAAACAGCCTCTCAGCCGCTGCCGTGAGACTCTCTGACTCAACCACCATGCAAAAGGTCACCAACTGAGCACGTTTCAACATCACAAACCTTCACCAAAAATGAATATTATCGGAACTTTATTTCACTTTTAGTCAACCATCAAGTCCGTAGAATCCTCGCAGTCAGCACATTGCTGCCACCTGGAAATTCCAGTTTCATTATCGACTGAGGAAATAAACCATGATCACGCTCAATGTCTTTTTTCAGGTCAATCCGGCCAAACGCCCCGCGTTTCTCAGCCTGCTCAACACCATGGTGCAGGAATCCAATAAAGAAACCGGCTGCTCTTTTTACCAGCTTTGGCAATGCCAGAACGATGAAAACAGCTACGCGCTGATCGAAAACTGGGACGATAAGGCGGCGCTTTCGGCACACCAGAAAACCCCGCATTGGGTCGCCTTTAACGATGCCGTCAACGGGTACTTGACCCATGACTACGATGAGCATCATTACACGGAAATCGCTCGCTAACATCGCGTGAACCGGCCCTATGGGGCCGGTTTCATCCTCTTGGTTGACCGAACAAACCCCACGCTGGCCAAACCGCTAACCAATTGTCGAATTTACTAAAATCTGTTAAATTGATCACAAAATCACGGTGGAGAAACCACGATGAAATTGGCGATATACAGTACCAAACAGTATGACCGTAAATATCTCGAACTGGTGAATCAGCAGTTTGGCTATGAGCTGGAATTCTTCGACTTTTTACTCAGCAAAAAAACCGCCAAAACGGCCGCCGGTTGCAAGGCGGTGTGTATCTTCGTCAACGACGACGGCAGCCGTGAAGTGCTCGAAGAACTGGCGGCACTGGGCGTCGAGATCCTCGCCCTGCGCTGCGCCGGTTTTAATAACGTCGATCTGGACGCCGCCAAAGAACTGGGCATCAAGGTAGTGCGCGTGCCGGCCTACTCGCCGGAGGCCGTGGCAGAACACGCGGTAGGCATGATGATGTGCCTGAACCGCCGTATTCACCGCGCTTATCAACGCACTCGCGACGCCAATTTCTCGCTGGAAGGGCTGATCGGTTTTAACATGCACAACCGCACCGCCGGCGTGATCGGCACCGGTAAAATCGGCGTGGCGACGATGCGCATTTTGAAAGGCTTCGGCATGAAGCTGCTGGCCTACGATCCCTTCCCGAGCGAACAGGCGCTGGCGCTGGGCGCGGAATATGTCGACCTGAAAACGCTGTACGCGCAATCCGACGTGATTACCCTGCACTGCCCGTTGACGCCGGAAAACCACCATCTGCTGAATGCCGACGCCTTCGCGATGATGAAAAACGGCGTAATGGTGATCAACACCAGCCGCGGCGCGCTGATCGACTCTACCGCCGCCATCGACGCGTTGAAGCAGCAAAAAATCGGCGCGCTCGGGATGGACGTCTACGAGAACGAACGCGATCTGTTCTTTGAAGACAAGTCTAACGACGTGATTCAGGATGACGTGTTCCGCCGCCTGTCGGCCTGCCATAACGTGCTGTTCACCGGCCATCAGGCTTTCCTGACCGAAGAGGCGCTGACCAGCATTTCGCAAACCACGCTGCAGAACATCAGCCTGTTGGATCGCGGCGAAGCCTGCCCGAACCAGCTGAACGCCTGAGCGTAACTTCGGGGCGCCCTTGCGGCGCCCTGTTTATTTGAGAGAACGCAATGAGAAAAACCACGGTGGCCGCCCTTGCGACGCTGTTCCTAGGGGGATGCAGCATGAAACCACAGTCTACCGTCACACCCGGCGATCTGTTGCATCACAACTTCGTGTTGCAGAGCGTAGATGGTGAAGCGGCACAATCACGAACGGATGGCGGCCTGCTCAATTTGGAATTTGGCGAGAACCTGCATGTCTCCGGCGCGATGTGCAACCGCTTCTTCGGCCAGGGGCAGTTACGCGACGGCGTGCTGACGGTAAAACCGTTGGCCTCGACGCGCAAGCTGTGCCCTGATGAGCAGCGCAACCGCTGGGATCGGGTGATCGGCACCGTGCTCGAAAACGGCGCCGACGTGATGCTGAACGTGCAGCAACTGACGCTCAACGGCAGCGGCCACACGCTGGTTTATACCCTGCGCGACTGGGTGTATTGATCCGGGCCTGTCGCTGCGGGCTTACCCGGCGCAGCTGCCCAGGCCCAGCGTGCGTTCTTCGCACTGCTTGCCATTCGGCATTTGGCACATGCGCAGCGCTTCACCGTTCAGGTTATGCGCGATGGTAGTAACGCCGCCGACCGCCGCGCAACCGGCGCTGGTCTGCAACGTATTGATTCTGGCACTGTTGCCCTGCTGTACTGGCTCTTCGTTATTGCTGCTGCAGGCGGCTAAAAGCAGCACGGCGCTGGCAAGCAACCATTTTGATGTCGTCATTATCCCACTCCTGAACCCGGAACTGCGCTGTGTAAAATCGCCATTGCTGATAACGCGCGTCACTTAGCGGACACGTTTCGCTATCTTTGATGCAAACTTGTTTAATCTAGCTCGATATATAAATAATGAAAATATATTCCAGCCATTATTTGTCATTTTTTTGCACCGGCCGGACATTTATTTTGTTTGCAGAATATTTCCGCCCCGGCGCGATACGCCAAACGTGACAGCGCCACCCTGTGCCTGGCCCCGGCCGCACGCAGAAAGTGATAACGTCACCGCTGCTGACGAAGAGATTTCTCCCGCGATATCGGTATTCATTATCTTCACGTGCTTTCAGTGAGACGACGCATTTTTTGCTACCGGAGAGGACGATATTTGCGTCTATGCTGGCGGCGCTAAGTAATTAGCATTCCACTATTTTCAGTGAATGATGGCTGAATTCTTCAACCGGCGCGACTTGCTGTCACGCCGGCCTTTTTTCACATTAAAATAACACTCAGTGCACCGAGGCTTTAGACAGTAAATTAATCACCAGCACGCCGGCAATAATTAATCCCATGCCGACAATCGCTGGCCAATCCAATTTTTGCTGGTAAACGAATACCGCGGCGATCGACACCAGCACGATGCCCATACCCGACCAAATCGCATACACGATGCCCAGCGGCATGCTCTTGACCACCATCGACAGCCCCCAAAAGGCCACGCCGTAACCCAGCACCACCAGCAGCGACGGCCACAGGCGGGTAAAGCCCTCGGAGGCTTTCAACATGGTGGTGGCGATCACTTCCGCGACTATCGCCATCGTCAAATACATAAATGCGCTCATGATTTTCTTCTGTCAGTTTGCCGATGCGCAATTATGACGCGCCGGAAATAAATTGT
Source organism: Serratia sp. CY47280 (assembly GCF_052168655.1). Lineage (NCBI taxonomy): Bacteria > Pseudomonadati > Pseudomonadota > Gammaproteobacteria > Enterobacterales > Yersiniaceae > Serratia > Serratia sp. CY47280. The sequence goes on from NZ_JBJNMG010000001.1 coordinate 801,920, forward strand.
CTTTAAACGGTCAAAACAATTTATTGCCACTGCATCTCATTCGGCGAGGAAATACGCCATTGACGATTTATCACCCGCCACACAAACGCGATAAAGCCACGTTCAAACCCTCTGTTAGACTTTTTCCCATTACTGCGAAAGTGTGCTTTCGCGGCTTTGTGAGCAATGAAAAGGTAATGTCGATGATAACTACAGATGGTAATAACGCAGTCGCTTCCGTGGCCTATCGCACCAACGAAGTGATTGCCATCTACCCTATCACGCCAAGTTCCACCATGGCGGAGCAAGCAGACGCTTGGTCCGGCGATGGCCGGCAAAACATCTGGGGCGATACTCCGCGGGTGGTGGAAATGCAGTCTGAGGGCGGCGCGATCGCCACCGTGCACGGCGCCTTGCAAACCGGCGCACTGTCGACTTCGTTCACTTCATCGCAGGGTCTGCTGCTGATGATCCCGACGCTGTACAAACTGGCCGGAGAGCTGACGCCGTTCGTGCTGCACGTCGCCGCCCGCACCGTAGCCACACACGCGCTGTCGATCTTCGGCGACCATTCGGACGTGATGGCGGTGCGCCAAACCGGCTGCGCCATGCTGTGCGCCAGCAACGTGCAGGAGGCGCAGGACTTCGCGCTGATCTCACAGACCGCCACTCTCAACGCGCGCGTGCCGTTTATCCACTTCTTCGACGGGTTCCGCACCTCGCACGAAATCAACAAGATCGTGCCGCTCAGCGACGATACGCTGCGGCAAATGCTGCCGCAGGCGGCGATCGACGCTCACCGCCGCCGGGCGCTGTCGCCCGATCATCCGGTGGTGCGCGGCACTTCCGCCAACCCGGACACCTATTTCCAGTCGCGCGAAGCCACCAACCCGTGGTATGACGCCACCGGCCAACACGTGATCGACGCCATGGCGGCCTTCGCCGCCCTCACCGGCCGCCACTATCGGCCGTTCGACTACTACGGCCACCCGCAGGCCGAACGCGTGGTGGTGGTGATGGGATCCGCCGCCGGCACCTGCGAAGAGGTGATTGACACCCTGCTGGCCCGCGGCGAGAAAGTCGGCGTGCTGAAAGTCCGGTTGTTCCGGCCGTTCTCCGCCAAATACCTGCTCGGCGCGCTGCCGGACAGCGTGCGCAACGTCGCGGTGCTCGATCGCACCAAAGAACCGGGCGCGCTGGCCGAACCGCTGTATCTGGACGTGATGACCGCGCTGGCGGAGGCCTACAGCCGGGGTGAGCGCGCCACGCTGCCGCGGGTGATCGGCGGCCGTTACGGCCTGTCGTCGAAAGAGTTCGGCCCGGACTGTGCGCTGGCGGTGTTTCGCGAGCTGGCCCAGCCGCAGTCGCGCCCGCGCTTTACCGTCGGCATCTTCGATGATGTCACCGGGCTTTCACTGCCGCTGAGCGACGAAATCCTGCCGCAGCGCGCCTCGCTGGAAGCGCTGTTCTACGGTTTGGGCAGCGACGGTTCGGTCTCGGCCACCAAGAACAACATCAAAATCATCGGCAACGCCACGCCGCTGTATGCGCAGGGCTATTTCGTCTACGACTCCAAAAAGGCCGGCGGCCTGACGGTGTCGCATCTGCGCGTCAGCGAGCAGCCGATCAATTCGGCCTATCTGGTCAGCCAGGCGGATTTCGTCGGCTGCCACCAGCTGCAGTTTATCGATAAGTATCAGATGGTTGAACGTCTCAAACCCGGCGGTACCTTCCTGCTCAATACCCCTTACGGCGCCGACGAGGTCTGGTCACGCTTGCCGCAGGAGGTACAGGCGCTGCTGTATCAACGCCAGGCGCGTTTCTATATCATCAACGCCGCCAAGCTGGCGCGCGAATGCCGGCTCGGCGCGCGCATCAACACCGTAATGCAGATGGCGTTCTTCCACCTGACGCAGATCCTGCCAAGCGACGTGGCGCTGCAACAGCTGCAGGATGCCATCGCGCGCAGCTACAGCAACAAGGGCCAGGAGATCGTCGAGCGCAACTGGCAGGCGCTGGGCGCCACCCGTGGCGCACTGATTGAAATTCCACTGCAGCCGGTCGACGACAGCAGCCCGATGCGCCCACCGGTGGTCTCGGACGCCGCGCCGGACTTCGTCAAAACCGTTACCGCCGCGATGCTGGCCGGGCTGGGCGATGCGCTGCCGGTTTCCGCCTTCCCGCCGGACGGCACCTGGCCGGTGGGCACCACCCAGTGGGAAAAGCGCAACATCGCCGAAGAGATCCCGGTCTGGCAGCCCGATCTGTGCACCCAGTGCAACCACTGCGTCGCCGCCTGCCCGCACTCCGCCATTCGCGCCAAAGTGGTTCAGCCGTCGGAGATGGAACACGCCCCCGCTTCCCTGCAGTCTCTGGATGTCAAATCACGCGATATGCGCGGCCAGAAATACGTACTGCAAGTGGCGCCGGAAGATTGCACCGGCTGTAACCTGTGCGTCGAGGTCTGCCCGGCGAAAGATCGCCAGAACCCAGAGATCAAGGCCATCAACATGGCTTCGCGCCTCGATAATCTGACGGCGGAAAAAGACAACTACGACTTCTTCCTGCAGCTGCCGGAAATCGATCCAGCGCAGCTGGAGCGCATCGACATTCGCACCTCGCAGCTGATCACGCCGCTGTTCGAATACTCCGGCGCCTGCTCCGGCTGCGGCGAAACGCCGTACATCAAGCTGCTGACCCAGCTCTATGGCGACCGTTTGCTGATCGCCAACGCCACCGGCTGTTCCTCGATCTACGGCGGCAATCTGCCGACCACGCCGTACACCACCAACGCCGAAGGGCGCGGGCCGGCGTGGGCCAACTCGCTGTTCGAAGACAACGCCGAATTCGGCCTGGGCTTCCGTCTGACGGTCGATCAACATCGCGCACGGGTGCTGCGCCTGCTGAATTCGCTGGCGCCGCAGCTGCCGGAGCAGTTGGTCAATGCCCTGCAGATGGAAGATGTGGCGCCGGAGCCGCGCCGTAAGCAAATCGCCGAACTGCGCACGCTGCTGACGAGTATTGAAGGTGAAGACGCACGCCAACTGGCGGCCGACGCCGATTACCTGGTCGATAAATCCATCTGGCTGATCGGCGGGGACGGCTGGGCCTACGACATCGGCTTCGGCGGGTTGGATCACGTCCTCAGCCTGACGGAGAACGTCAACGTGCTGGTGCTCGACACCCAATGCTACTCCAACACCGGCGGCCAGCAGTCGAAAGCCACGCCGCTCGGCGCGGTGACCAAGTTCGGCGAGCACGGCAAGCGCAAGGCGCGCAAGGATCTGGGCGTCAGCATGATGATGTACGGCCATGTCTACGTCGCGCAGATCTCGCTGGGGGCGCAGCTTAACCAAACGGTGAAAGCGATTCAGGAGGCCGAGGCCTATCCGGGCCCGTCGCTGATCATCGCCTACAGCCCGTGCGAAGAACACGGCTACGATCTGGCGCTCAGCCACGATCAGATGAAACAGCTGACCGCCACCGGCTTCTGGCCGCTGTACCGCTTCGATCCGCGCCGTAGCGCCGAGGGCAAGGCCGCATTGGCGCTGGATTCGCGGCCGCCAAACAGCAACCTGTCGGAAACGCTGCTGAAAGAACAGCGTTTCCGCCGCCTCAACGCGCAGCAGCCGGAGGTGGCCAGCGCGCTGTATCAGGCCGCCGAGAAAGAGCTGAAGGAGAAATACGATTTCCTCAGCCTGCTGGCCGGCAAGGCGGAAAAGTCCGCCGCTGAGTAACCCCCTCAGGGCGCGAGCGATTCGCGCCCTGTTTTTCACATACCGTTTGAATCAGCGGTGGGCCTCAATGCTCAGGGGTTTCACACTTAGCGAGCCGCACTTTTTTCTTTTATCCATTGGGCCATGACGCGTGCTGAGAACGGCTTATCCGTTTTAATCTCCGCTAAAGCGCAAACCTTGTCTTTGAACGTGGCGCCCAGCGAGAATAATTTCCCGTCATAATAACAATAAAGTGCATCTCCCTTATCCTTGCCATCAAGACGCTCTTTTTGCTCGCGCGGTACCAGTACCACGGTTTCGGTCGGTTCGCTCAGACCAACAGGTATCGTGTCAAACGCCAGTGCGTTTTCTGCGTAGGCAAAAAACGATGCGTAAAATCCAACAACAGCGATTCCTTTCATGCTCTCAGTGCCTCTCGAAGTAAGTTCTGTCTGAGATGAGACCTGCACCGCGAAACAACGTTCCCTCAAGGCCTTCGTTCAAATGACGGCGAAGGCTTTTAAGGGAAACCGATAAAGCGGCGAGCTGAAAAACCTGCTGGTATTCATCGCTACAATCCGTACCATACAGACCTCGCGTCGGGTGCGTGGCGGCTGGATGATGAATAATGATCAAAATCGGCCGGTTGAATGGTAAACTCGCGGTCTACAACGCCATGCCCCTAGTGCCCCCTATTGAGAATGAGCACGATTTAAATGTCAGAAAAGCAATCCGTTAGCCAAAAAGAGCAGTACAACCTGAACAAATTGCAAAAGCGCCTGCGCCGCAACGTGGGCGAAGCGATCGCCGATTTCAATATGATTGAAGAAGGCGACCGCATCATGGTCTGCCTGTCCGGCGGTAAAGACAGCTACACCATGCTGGAGATCCTGCGTAACCTGCAGCAGAGCGCGCCGATCAACTTCTCGCTGATCGCGGTGAATCTCGATCAGAAACAGCCCGGCTTCCCTGAGCATATTTTGCCTGCCTACCTGGAAAGCCTGGGGGTGGAATACAAGATCGTCGAAGAGAACACCTACAGCATCGTCAAAGACAAGATCCCGGAAGGCAAAACCACCTGTTCACTGTGCTCGCGCCTGCGCCGCGGCATTCTGTACCGCACCGCCACCGAACTGGGTGCCACCAAGATCGCGCTGGGCCATCACCGTGACGACATTCTGCAGACGCTGTTCCTCAACATGTTCTACGGCGGCAAGATGAAAGGCATGCCGCCCAAACTGATGAGCGACGACGGCAAGCACGTGGTCATTCGCCCGCTGGCCTATTGCCGCGAGAAAGACATCGAGCGTTTCTCGATCGCCAAAGCGTTCCCGATCATTCCATGCAACCTGTGCGGCTCGCAGCCTAACCTGCAGCGCCAGGTGATCGGCGATATGCTGCGTGACTGGGACAAACGCTATCCTGGCCGGCTGGAAACCATGTTCAGCGCCATGCAAAACGTGGTGCCTTCGCACCTGAGCGATATCAATCTGTTCGATTTCAAGGGCATTCACCACGGGAGCGCCGTAGTAGACGGCGGCGATTTGGCCTTCGATCGCGAAGACATCCCGATGCAGCCGGTCGGCTGGCAGCCGGAAGACTCGGACGACGCGATACCTGCGCCAGAACGTTTGAACGTGCTGGAAATCAAATAAGCCCCCTCGCCGCTTGCCATCCTGCGAGCGGCGACATTTCCCTTTCTCGACGATCTCGATCCTGTTCACAGTTTGCGCAAAATTTACTGGGCAGTGCCGTTTTTACCCTATACTGTTTATTTATACAGTCATATGGAGATCGCGCAATGAATATTACCCCCTGCCTGTCCCACATCTCGCTGGGCTCCAACGATTTCGAGGCCGCCGCCGCCTTTTACGATCGTGCGCTGGCCGCCTTGGGATGCCGACGGGTGCTGGAGCATCCCGGCGCCATCGGTTACGGCCGCGACTACCCGGAGTTTTGGCTGCAGGTGCCGATCGACGGCCGCCCGGCCTCACCCGGCAACGGTACGCACGTCGGTTTTTTCGCCACCAGTAAGCAACAGGTGGATGAATTCCATCGCCAGGCGCTGCTGGCCGGTGCCGTCGATGAAGGCGCGCCCGGTTCGCGGCCGCATTACGGTGAGGCTTACTACGGCTGCTTTGTCCGGGATTTGGATGGGCACAAGATTGAAGCCAGCTTCTGGGATGAAAGCGCGGCCTGAAGAAGAAGGGAAGCCGAATAAAAAAATGCCGGTGATTAAACCGGCATTGTACGAATCAAATGTGCTATGCAGTAATTCAAAAATAAGAAAGTAAGACAATTATGGAGCGCAACGCCCATCGCTTGACGTTGCATTCACCTGCGAGAGAGATCATGCCCCATTTCCCCCGGCTAAATGTTGATTTTGCTCAATGTTAACCGGGTTTTCGTCATTTTCACCTACAGCCAGCGGCTGCGCTTCAGCCACCAGGCGACGCCAAGCACCAACCCGACCAGCATCAGGCAAAATGCCGCGAAACCGAAGGGGTTGCCGCCGCCCGGTATGCCGCCAAGGTTGACGCCAAACAGCCCGGTCAGGAAGGTGGTAGGTAAAAAGACCATCGCTAACAATGACATGGTGTAAGTGCGGCGGTTCATCGCGTCGGCCATCACCGTGGTGATTTCGTCGGACAAGATAGCGGTGCGCGCGATGCTGCCGTCCAGATCGTCCAACCCGCGCCCCAGGCGATCGGCGATGTCCTGCATGCGGCGGCGATCGTCGTCGCTCATCCACGGCAGGCGGTCGCTGGCCAGCCGTGCGAAAACGTCACGCTGCGGCGCCATGTAACGGCGCAGCACGATAAGCTGTTTACGGATCAACGCCAGCTGACCACGCTCCGGCACCTGCTGTTCCAGCAAGGCGTCCTCCAGATCGATAATCTTGTCGTGCAGATCCTCAATGAATTCGCTGGTGTGATCGGTCAACGCATCGGAAATCTCCACCAGCCAGTTGCCGCTGTTGGTCGGCCCGGCGCCGCTTTGCAAATCGTTCACCACCTGATCGATGGAATACACCTTGCGGTGCCGCGTGGAGATAATCAGTTTATCGGTGATGTACACACGGATGGTGACCAACTGGTCCGGCCGTGAGTTGGCGTTGAAGTTGATGCTGCGCAGGGTGATCATGGTGCCTTCGCCCTGGCGGCTGACGCGTGGCCGAGAGCTTTCGCCGGAGAGCGCTTCGCGCACCGAGTCCGGCAGCAGCGGCGTGGTGCTCAGCCATTCGGCGCTGGCCGGGTGCGCGTAATCAAGATGCAGCCAGCACGGCGCGTCGCAGGTGATCTTGTCATCTTGCTCGATCGGCGTGACGCCGCCCTTGCCGTCCAACTGGTAGGCGTAAACCGCATCGGCGATCTGCAGCTCGCTCCCCTCAATCACATCCATTCATTTATCCCCTCAGTCTTACTTATGTTGCTGAGTCTAGCCTTAACGCCTTGGAGATCAAAGGCCAAGCTGTAACGCCAGTTTTCACGCCAGGTGAAAAACGTGCTCTATACTTCTGGCCTTAGGGAACACATCGCAACGACAGGAAGCCCCCATGTTTGAGATCAGCGCCGCAGATATTCTCAAAGTCAGTTTGACCGTTATCACCCTGTTTATCGCCGTTGTTAAAACGCCATTTCGTATTCGGCGGGAAAACCATGACAAGCTGCTCAAGCTACTCGAATCCGTCGAGAAGCCCCACAGTGAGCGCATGCAGCTCTTACTGTTTAGGGATTACATCGGTAGCAAAACCGTCGGGCTTGAGGAGTTGCAGCAATTGCTGGCACTGCCGGACGGCGTAACGGCGCTGGAGCGCTACAGACCTACTGGCGGCCGACAGCAGATCCTGCGCACCACGTCCGAGGGTTTCGTTTTGCAACGACGCGCCAACAGTGCGTTAAAACGCTCGCTGCTTTCCTGTCGCTATCTGTTGAAATACCTGCTATTCGTCACTCTGTTGGTGCTAATGCCTGTGCTGGCGCAATGGGGCTTGCGGCAGCTTGGCGTGCTGGTTATCGCGCCGTCGCTGGTGTTTATGTCCGGTGCGCGCATCACCGACGGCTGGCAGCTGCTGTTCCCCGGCTTTATATTTATTATCATCATGCTCAGTCTGACATACTTAATCTTCAGGCAACTGGCGCTGGCGGGTAACCTCAGTTCGGAACGCGCCTTTTATCGCTACTATCAACGAGCGCGTGAGGAACAACGATGCCGGGAAGTCCTGAGACAACTGCGCACTGCGCTGCGCCGAACCTGACGAGGATGCGCCGCCTGCGCTACATCGCAATGGCCGCCCTGCTGCTGTTCGGCCAATCGGTTCGTGCAGAGCCGGTATTAGAACGCCTCGCCACGCCCTATCACGCGCCGACGGCGGCGGGTTCACTGCCTTATTTTGTCGCTCACGCTCACTCCCGCCAGCCGCGCACCGCACTGGTGGTGATGCACGGCCGCCCGCGCGATGTCGCCAAGACGTTGCAAGCGGCGATCGATGCCGCGCAGGAAGCGGGAGACAATGGCTTATTGGTCGCCCCGCTGTTCCAGGTGCCGGAGAAACTTGCCGTTCATTGCCATTCCGCCGGGCTCCCGTCACCGCAAGACGGCGATGCCCTGTGGCGCTGCGGCTCCTGGATCGCAGGCGATTTGGATAATAGCGGGAAAACCGGTTCGTTCAACGCCCTGGATAACCTGCTGGCCGATCTGAAACGGCGCTGGCCATCGCTGCAGTCGATAACCGTGGCCGGTTTTTCCGCCGGCGCCCAGTTCGTGCAGCACTATGTCGGCTTTGCCCATCCGCCAAACGGGGTGCGTCTGCGCTATGTGGTGGCCGATCCCGGCAGCTGGCTCTACTTTGAGAATCTGCGTCCTCAGCCCACAAGCTGGGGAAGCTGCGGCAGTGAAAAAACCTGTCAATTCCGTTGGCAAACGGTGAATGGCGGCCAGTGCCCACAGGCTAACCAGTGGAAATACGGCCTGGAAGCGCTTCCCGTTCATCTACAACGCACCGCAGACACGGCGCGCCGGCGTTACGCCGCCGCCGATATCACCTATCTGGCCGCCGCCGAGGATACCGGCACCGCGCCGGGCGCCTACTATCGGATACTCGACAAATCCTGCGCCGCCCAGCTGCAGGGCCCCTACCGGTTGCAGCGCGCCCTGGCCTATGCCGACTATGACCGGCGTTACCTGGCGCCGAAGAAGCCGCATCGGTTAACGATCGTTCCCGGCTGCGGGCACAACGTCGCCTGCGTCTTTCCCGCCCCGGCGGCCAGGCAGGCGCTTTTCCCGATTAATGCAGACTAATAATAACGGTAATGAAATAAACCATTGCCGATAAATCGGGCAATATCGCCGATAAAGCACTGGTAATGCCGTTATTATTATGACTTAACATATTGCTATCACTTTTAATTCAAAATGATAATAATAAATCTACATAAAGCTGTTTCAGCGCAAATTTTAGGGGCATATACTTTTCTCACTACGAGGAGGTAGTTATGTTACGCGACCATTTAAAAATAAACGCCAGCGATACGCTGGAAAAAATCAGCAATATCCATTTGCAAAACCAGGGGCAGGAAGAGATCAGTGAATTCGTGGTAAAAAACGCCGCCGGCCTGCAGATTGGCAAGGTCTCCGTCCACGATCGTTTCAGCACTCGCCGCTCTTATCCCACCAGCTATCGCATCACCCAAACCGACATGAGCGGCCGTGTGGTGGTGGATGCCATGCGGGACTGTCTATAAGCGTAACCGCTCTCTGAAATAGCAAAAAAATAATGTGATGATGGCAACCCTGTTTATTATTAAACGGGGTTTATCGCGTGGATAAATTAATTACCTTCTTCATTTAACCGTCAATAAAAATAAATCCCCCGCGTTATGCGGGGGTGAAAAATAAGCCCAATCAGTGTTTGATAATATACATCGTTTGGCTATAGGCCACGTCTTCCGGATTGGTGATCGGGTAGCCTTTTACCCACGGTTTGATCAGGCGGCCGTTGGTGTACTGGTAAATCGGCGCGATCGGTGCCTGATCGGCAATGATTTGCTCCATCTTGTTGTAATCGGCGGTCACCGCCGCCGGGTTGGTTTCCCGCCCCGCCTGCGCCAGCAGCTTGTCGTAGTCCGCGTTCTTGAACTTGGCAATGTTGCCGCTGTGGGTAGAGGTCAACAGCGACAGGAAGGTCGACGCCTCGTTATAGTCACCTACCCAGGAGGCGCGGATCACGTCGAAATTACCGGTATTACGGCTGTCGATATAGGTTTTCCACTCCTGGTTTTGCAGCTTGACGTCAATGCCGAGCTTTTTCTTCCACATTGAAGCCACGGCGATGGCGATCTTCTGGTGGCTTTCCGAGGTGTTATACAACAGCGTCAGCTTCAGCGGGTTGTTCGGGCCGTAACCGGCCGCCTGCAACAACGCCTTGGCCTGCGCATCCAGCTCCGCCTGCGATTGCTGTTGCAGCAAACTCGCCTCCGGTTTGAACCCGGCAGTCACGTCCGGCGTGAAGTGATAGGCCGGTTTTTCGCCGGTGCCCAGCACTTTTTCCGCGATAATCTTGCGATCGATGGCGTAGGACAAGGCCTGGCGCACCCGCACGTCGTTGGTCGGCGCGCGCTGGGTGTTGAACGCGTAGTAATAGGTGCCGAGCTGATCCGGCGTGTACACCTGCCCCGGAATATCTTTCAGCAGCTTCTGATACATGTTTTTCGGGAAGGATTCGGTGATGTCAATATCGCCCGCCAGGTAACGCTTGGTGGCGTTGGATTCCTGATTGATCGGCACGAAGGTCACTTTGGTCAGCACGGTTTGCGCATGATCCCAGTAATGATCGTTAGGCGTCAGCACCAGCTTCTCGTTCACCACCCGCTCTTGCAGTTTGAACGCGCCGTTGCCCACCAGATTGCCGACCTTGGTCCAGTCGTTGCCGTATTTTTCCACCACCGCCTTATTCACCGGGAACAGGCTGAAGTTAGCCGTCAGGCTGACGAAGTACGGCACCGGCTTGTCCAACTGCACCTTGAGCGTGTAGTCGTCCGGCGCCGACACGCCCAAGCGATCGGCCGGCAGTTTGCCGCTGATGATCTGCTCGGCGTTCTGGATCCCCGCTAACTGCGCGAACCAGGCGAACGGCGACAGGTTTTTCGGTTCGACCAGCCGCTGCCAGCTGTAGACGAAGTCTTTTGCCGTGACAGGGTCACCGTTTGACCAACGCGCATCTTTGCGCAGATGGAAAATATAAGTCTGGTTATCGCTGGTCTGCCAGCGCGTGGCAACGCCGGGGATCACTTTCCCATTGGCGTCCTGATTGACCAGCCCTTCGAACAGGTCGCGCGCCAGCTGTGCCTCCGGCAGGCCTACCGCTTTAATCGGATCGAGCGAGGCCGGTTCGTCTTTAATGTGGCGCACGATTTCCTGTTTGGCCGCCAACGCGGTGCCCGGGGGAACCTGCGCCGCCATAGCGCTGCTCATACAGGCGCCGATCGCCGCCGCGCAAAGCGCCAAACGAAAACCCCGTTGCATTTTTCTTCCCGTCATTATGATTTACCCCCGTTAACCATCTGAATTTTTTATCATATAGCACAAGATCCGTCCGGCCTAGCGCTCACGGCCGAGAAGTTGCAAAAAGTGCGATTCAGGCAATAAAAAACCCGTGCGGCGCAGGGCGGCACGGGCGGTGTTTGCAGCGGCGACCGTCAGTCGTACAGGTGGATGCTGTTGATGCGGTAGCTGAACTCTTCACCCTCTTCTTCATCGAACACGGTGAAAAAGCCTTTCTCGGCCAGCGGACGGGCCGAGATATCGGTTTTTTGCAGCTGGCGCGCGTCGGCGTCGTCGTAGCCGTAGTCGAGGTAGAAGACATCTTTTTGGTAATCGATATGCAGGGTGAACGGATAGTTCGATTCGTCCCCGCGCCCGTCGTCATTTTTCACCACGCCGAACCATTCCCCCTGACGGATCTGGTTTTCAGCATCCACGCCGCACAGCAGCGTGATGGTGTCATTTTCATTTTCGCTATAGCTGGCGATGATTCTGGCTACTGGCATGTTAAATCCTCTTGCGGGTGATTGGCTTAGCTCTGCCGTTAGTATAACAACAGCGTCAGGCCAGGTGCGGTTTAATTGGCGTTTTCACCGCCGCGGCGTCACAGATTGCGCAAACGTCGCACAATTGCGATGGGAAAGATGCCTCAAAGCGTAATACACTGAATAAAATGACAATGACTCTCGACCTTTAATCCAGGGACAACACCATGACCGAACATCGACCACGCAGTGAACGTGGCCAGTTGGCCATCGCAGGAGAGAACTACGGCAGCTCGCTGCTGGGCGCGCCGCTGCTCTATTTCCCGGCGGCGATCAGCGGCCCGGAGACCGGGCTTATCATCGCCGGCACCCACGGCGATGAGAGCGCCGCCATCGTGACCCTATCTTGCGCGCTGCGCAGCATCGCCCCCGAACAGTTGCGCCACCACGTGGTGCTGGCGGTCAACCCCGACGGCTGTCAGCTGGGGCTGCGCGCCAATGCCAACGGCGTCGATCTGAACCGCAACTTCCCGGCTGCCAACTGGCGCTCCGGCGACACCGTCTACCGCTGGAACAGCGCGGCGCCGGTGCGCGACGTCAAGCTCTCCACCGGTGGGCGCCCCGGTTCCGAACCGGAAACCCAGGCGCTATGTCATCTGATCCATCGTCTGAAGCCGCACTGGGTGGTGTCGTTCCACGAACCGCTGGCCTGCATCGAAGATCCCGCCAGCTCGCGGCTCGGCGTTTGGCTGTCGCACAAGTTCGAACTGCCGCTGGTGACCAGCGTCGGCTATGAAACGCCCGGTTCGTTCGGCAGCTGGTGCGCAGATCTGTCGCTGCCGTGCATCACCGCCGAATTCCCGCCGATCTCCGCCGATGCCGCCAGCGAGCGCTACATCGACGCGATGATCGAGCTGCTGACCTACCCGAATTAATCCCTACGGGGCGATATCGACGATCGCCCCGCATTCGAACGCCAGACCCGGTTCAACGTCCCGCGCCAGCCAGGTCGGGCCGTCCAGATCGACGAAGCGCGCCGCCGGCGCCAGCGGCAAGGCGGCGGATATCGCGCGCGACGTGCACAACATGCAGCCGAGCATGATGGCGAACCCTTGTTCGCGCGCGGCCTGCGCCAGCGCCAACGCCTCAGTCAAGCCGCCGGTTTTGTCCAGTTTGATATTGACCATCTGATAGCGTTGCGCCAGCCGCGGCAGATCGGCACGAGTGTGGCAGCTCTCATCGGCGCAGATCGGCAGCGGATGGATAAAGTGCTCCAACGCAGCGTCGTCACCGGCCGGCAGCGGCTGCTCCAGCATCGCCACGCCGAGATCGGCCAGCAGCTGGCAGCGCGCCGCCAGCCCTTCCGCCTGCCAGGACTCATTGGCGTCGACGATCAGCGTCGCCTGCGGTACCGCGGCGCGGATCGCTACCAATCGTTCGCTGATATAGTGATCGTCGAGTTTGATCTTCAGCAGCGTGGCGCCCTGCTGCTCCAGTTCACGCGCGGCGAAGGCCATCGCTTCCGGCGTGCCGATGCTGACGGTCTGCGCCATACGGATATGCGCCGGGGCCGTCACACCGCTGCGCTGCCACAGGCTCTGCCCGTGCAGGCGACACTCCAGATCCCACAGCGCCGAATCCAGCGCGTTGCGGGCGGCGCCCGCCGGCATCTGCACCAGCAGCTGTTCGCGGGTCATGCCTTGTGCGATCGCCGGCGCCATCTCTGCCAGCTGTGCCATCACCGATTCCTCGCTCTCGCCGTAACGCGGGTACGGCGTACATTCACCGGTGCCGCGCACGCCCTGCTGTTCGATTTCGACCACCACCACCCGGGCTTCGGTGCGGCTGCCGCGCGCAATCACGAAGGCAGTATGCAGCGGCCAGGCTTCCGGGTAAAAACGCATGTCTCTCATAACGGCTCCTGAGCGAAAACTGCGCATTCAGCCAGGCTGATGCGCCGGTGATGTTTTATAGAACAGCCTAATATATACAACTATTTAGCAAACTTTGATATCCAATCCGCCCCGGTTGTCATAAACTGGCGCCAGGGTGTGAACCTGATGTTAAATGCCGTTGCCGGCGCGCCGTTTCATCAGGTTCATACCCTTTGTATAAACACCTGTAAAAGGAATCTAGCAATGACTCAGACAGTACATTTTCAAGGCAATCCGGTCAGCGTAGCAGGCAAACTGCCACAGCAGGGCGAACAGGCCAAGGCCTTCTCGCTGGTTGCCAAAGACCTGTCAGACGTGGCGCTGAGCAGCTTCGCGGGTAAACGCAAAGTCCTGAACATCTTCCCAAGCATCGATACCGGCGTCTGCGCGACGTCGGTGCGTAAATTCAACCAGCTGGCCAGCGGCCTGGATAACACCGTGGTGCTGTGCATCTCCGCCGATCTGCCGTTCGCGCAGTCTCGCTTCTGCGGCGCGGAAGGCCTGAGCAACGTGGTTACCCTGTCTACCCTGCGCGGCGCCGAGTTCAAGCAGGCGTACGGCGTCGAAATCGCCGAAGGCCCGTTGGCAGGCCTGACCGCGCGTGCGGTCGTGGTGCTGGATGGCCAGGACAACGTGCTGTACAGCGAGCTGGTGAACGAAATCACCACCGAGCCTGACTACGACGCGGCGCTGGCTGCGCTGAAATAACAAAGCCGGCGAACGCCGGCTTTGGATACCCATTAAAGGCGCCGCAAGGCGCCTTTCTTATTCTTCGCCCTCAGCGCCGCCTTTGCGGCTGCTCAGGCCATACTCGCGCAGCTTGTTGGCGATGGCGGTATGGGAAACGCCCAGCCGCTTCGCCAGCTTGCGGGTGCTGGGATAGGTGCGATACAGGCGCGTCAGCACCGAGCGTTCGAAACGCTTGCTGATGTCGTCCAGCGAACCGTCCAGCACCTCGTCGCCCAGCGACATCTCCACCTCAAACTCCGGCAACACGATATCCTGTGGCCGCAGTTCGTAGCCTTCGGTTTGCGTCAGCGCGCGGTAGATAGCGTTTTTCAGCTGACGCACGTTGCCCGGCCAGCCGTACTTGCTGAGGAAGCCGCCCAGATCGTTCGCCAGCTTGGGCCGCGCCACGCCCTGCTCATCGGCGAAACGCGCCACGAACAGCTCGGTCAACGGCATGATGTCCTGCGGACGTTCGCGCAGCGGCGGGATGGTGATGGTCAGTACGTTGAGGCGATAATAGAGATCTTCGCGGAATTCGCCGCGCTGCACCAGCTCGGTAAGGTTTTTCTGGGTGGCGCAGATCACGCGCACGTCGACGTGCACCTCATGCTCTTCGCCAACGCGGCGGAACGTGCCGTCGTTGAGGAAACGCAGCAGCTTGGTCTGCATACGCGGCGACATTTCGCCGATCTCATCCAGCAGCACCGAACCGCCGTTGGCCTGCTCGAAGAAGCCCTTCTTGCCTTCCAGCGCGTTGGGATAAGCGCCCGGCGCATGGCCGAACAGTTCGCTCTCCACCACGTCATCCGGCAGCGCGGCGCAGTTCAGCGCCAGGAACGGCTGTTTGCCACGCGGGCTGCGCAAATGGCAGGCGCGGGCCAGAATATCCTTGCCGGTACCGGTATCGCCGACGATCAGCAGCGGCGCATCGAGCATCGCCAGCTTGCGCGCCTGCTCCAGCACGTGACGCATCTTGGCGCTCACCGCCACGATGTGGTCGAATTCGGTATCGTCGTTCACCGATAGATTTTGCAACTGGCGGCCCATGCGCGCGGTGGACTTCAGCATCACCACCGCGCCGACCGCGGCCGCCTGCTGCTGTTCGTCTTCCAGATAGATGGGCGTGATGTCCATCAGGAAGTCCTGGCTGCGGATCACCACCCGCTCGGCGTGCGGCGCCGTATGCTCGCTCTCCAGCCAACGGCTGAAGTTATAGCCGCCGATCAGCGCCCCGGCGGTCTGGTTGCGGATCTTGTCTTCGTTCAGGCTGAACAGCGCCTGCGCCGCCGGGTTGGCCAGCTCGACCTTGCCCTTCATGTCGATAGAGAACACCGGTTCCGGCATCGATTCCAGCAGCGCACGCAGCGCGCGATGTTCGCGTTCGGAAGGCATAAAGCTGACGGTGCGCACGTCTGTCACGCCGGCGATGCGGCGGATCTCCGCCATCAGCGCGCGGAAAGTATCGAAATCCAGCTGGGAGAAATTGAGGTAAATGCGGCCGATGGGATCGATTTCGATGCCACGTAAGTCAATGCTGCGCGATACCAAAAGATCGAGTAATTCTCGAGTGAGACCGAGGCGGTCTTCGCAAAATACTTCCAAACGCATCAGTGTTGGCCTTATCTCTGCAGGTGCGGGGATCGTTGACGATGATGATACTCCCTCGCACCGGGCGGTAGAAGCGATCTGTCAGCAAAAGTTGACAGAACTCTGATTTATTGCCGTGGTTGCTGATTTTAAACGCAAGCGGATAACAGCATCGGCGTCATTTTAGCCTACAAACAGAGAGTTATCACAATCAGAATTAATTTTGCAGAGATTTATCACGCAATCACAGGGGGATCGACTATCGTCAAGTCTCGATTACGTCCGGCGTCGGTGCCGTTGAGAAAACGGCGCTCCTGGGAGCGCCGTCGCGGGGTTATTTGGCCTTGCCGTCGCTCTTTTTCAGCGTGTCTTTCAACTGGCCGATCAGCTGGCTGCGGAAATCGCCAAGCTTCGGTTTTTCCCCTTCCAGCCACGGCAGCGGGCGACACAGCTCCATCGCCTTGATGCCCAGCCGCGCGGTCAACAACCCGGCGCCGATGCCCTGCGCCGCGCGCGCCGACAGCCGCGCCGCCAGATCCTGCGACATCCAGTCCATGCCCACTTCACGCACCAGTTCAGAGGCGCCGGCGAAGGCGATGTTGAGCAGCACCAGCCGGAACAGACGAATGCGGCTGAAGTAACCCAGTTCGATGCCGTACAGCGCCGCGATGCGGTTAATCAAACGGATGTTGCGCCAGGCGATAAACGCCATGTCCACCAGCGCCAACGGGCTGACGGCAATCATCAGCGTCGATTCGGCGGCGGAGCGGCTGATTTCGCGCCGCGCCTGGTTGTCGAGCACTGGCTGTACCAGCTTGGCGTACAGCTCCACCACTTCACGGTCATTTTGGGTTTCATGCAGCGAGGCCTGCCAGCGCTGCAACGCCGGATGCCCCTGATCCAGCCCGGCCTGACGCGCCAGCTTCTCGCAGAATTCGCGCCCTTGCCCCAGCCCGTGGCTGTGCAACAGCTCGCGCGCCACGTCGCGCTCTTCCGCGCGCTGGCGCAGCCGATACAAACGCCGCCATTCGGTGACCACCGAACCGACGCCGGCGAACACGATCAGGCCGCCGGCCACGCCGCCGCCCATGGCGATCCAGTCCTGTTGCACCCAGGCGGTATGCACCCACTGCACGCCCTGCGCCACCACGCTGACGCCGAACAGCGCCAGCCCGGCAGTGACCATTTTGCGCCACAGGCTGCGTTTAGGTTTCAGCGCGGCGTTGATGATGCCTTCAGCGCGCCCTTCTTCCTCTTCCTGCTGCAGTTCCGGCGCCGCCGGGAAAAAGCTTTCTGCCTGTTCGGCATCGAAAGCGACGCCGGCGCGCAACGCCGGCTCCTGCGGCGGCTGCAGCGGCTCGTCAAAATCGATACGCGGTTTGATCGGCTCGCTCATCGCAATTTGTCTCCCAATAAAAACTCCATCACCGCATCCAGGCGGATGTGCGGCAACGGGCTGTCCACGCTCATGGCGCGCGGACGAAACTCATCGAAGTGGAACCCCTGGTTCTGCCAGAACGCCGGTCCCGGCAGGCGGGCGGGCACTTCGCCGGGGAACACCGTCAGCGGCGCGCCGTCGCTCAGGCGGTTGCCCTTCAATGCCGGAATGCGTTGCCCCTGGTGATCGACGATGCCGCTCTCGGTCGCCTGCACCGAGGCCAGGCCGACGCAATCCATGCTAATGCCCTCGAACGCCGCGTTCTGCCACGCCTCTTGCACCAGCTGCTGCAGCAATGACACCAGATTGGCGTGCTGATCGGCGGTGATATGGTCCGCCTTGGTGGCGGCGAACATCAGTTTGTCGATGGTCGGCGAGAACAAGCGGCGAAACAGCGTGCGCTTGCCGTAATGGAAGCTCTGCATCAGTTGGGTCAACGCCAGGCGCATGTCGTTGAACGCCTGCGGGCCGCTGTTGAGCGGCTGCAGGCAGTCAACCAGCACGATTTGACGATCGAAACGAACGAAGTGTTCTTTGTAGAAGTTTTTGACGATCGACTGGCAGTAGTAGTTGAAGCGAGCGCGCAACATGCCGATGTTGGTGTGTTTGTCGGCCTGCGCCAGCTTCGATTCGCCGATCGCGGCCACGTCGGGCCACGGGAAAAACTGCAGCGCCGGCGCGCCGGCCATGTCGCCCGGCAGCACGAAACGCCCCGGCTGAATGAAGTGCAGCCCTTCGCTTTTGCAGCGCAACAGATAATCGGTGTAGGCCTGGGCGATCGCCGCCAGCCGGTTTTCGTCGGCCGGGGCCAGCGGATCGCAGGCCTTGCACAGTTCAAGCCAGGGCTTGGCCCATTCGGCGCGTTCGCCCTGCAGCAGCCCGGTCATCTGGCGCGACCAGGCCAGGTAATCCTGTTCGAGCATCGGCAGATCCAGCAACCATTCGCCCGGATAATCGACGATCTCCAGGTACAGCGTGGAGGTGTCTTTGAAGTGCCGCAGCAGCGAATCGTTGGAGCGGTAACGCAGCGCCAGCCGGATTTCGCTGACGCCGCGCGTCGGCGTCGGCCAGGCCGGCGGCGTGCCGTACAGCTGCGCCAGCCCTTCGT
Organism: Serratia sp. CY47280; assembly: GCF_052168655.1. NCBI lineage: Bacteria > Pseudomonadati > Pseudomonadota > Gammaproteobacteria > Enterobacterales > Yersiniaceae > Serratia > Serratia sp. CY47280. Next base: position 820,438 of record NZ_JBJNMG010000001.1, read on the forward strand.
CATAGGTGAAACGCTGGATGCCGAGATCGCGTTGCGGGATGCGTTTGACGCCCAGCAGGCGCTCTTCGCGCACCGGTGAAAACAGCGGCATGCGCGCGCCGCTGTGCACATGCAGCAGTTGGTTGACGAAGGCGGTGATAAAGGCGGTTTTGCCGCTGCGGCTCAGGCCGGTCACTGCCAGGCGCAGATGGCGATCCATTCCGCGGTTGACCAGCGAGGTTAACTCATTTTGCAGTCGTTTCATTGCTCTCCTTGACGTAACGCCCGAATGCCTTGTTCAGGCCTTTACGGAACAGCGGTTCCAGCACCAGCGCCAGCACGACGCGCACCGGTTTACGGCCGACGGTTTTCAGCAGCCAGCCGGCGGCGCCCGCCGGGCCATAGTTCAATAACGCTATGATGATGACTTTAGCCAATGTCTTCAACATTGCCGCCGCTCCTCGTTTAAATCCACCCGTTCTGGCGGTGTTTGCAACATCGATTTTATTCATGACAATGCCCTCCGGCACAAGAGATTAAGGTTACATTCAACGGGATAACGGCGGCGAAGATGCCCGGCCTGCGCAGGCCGGGTATCGCAAGAAGGGTTACAGCTTGCGGAAACGGCTCTGTACGCCGAAGGTATCGGACGTCACGTAGCGCTCGACCTGACGCAGCTGCTGCTCGCCGCTGCCCAACTCATACTCCAGCTGATCGAGCAGCTGGCGCGGCGTCTTCTGATGCTCGCCTTCGAAACGGCTGGCCGGCGCTTCATCCAACACGAACACCAGCGCGATATAGGCCACCAGCGTGAAGAAGAACAGCCCGAAGAACAGCGACAGCACCACCATCACGCGGATCAGTCGCACCGGTACGTCGAAATAGTGCGCCAAACCGGCGCAGACGCCTTTCACCATGCCTTCTTCGGGAACGCGATAAAGCTTTTTACTGCCCAGCGTCGTGCTCATCAGGACTGTCTCCAGTTCGGGTGTTCCGCATCGAGGATCTCTTCCAGCGCCTGAATGCGTTCACGCATGCGTTTGGCGTCTTCCGCCAGCTGCGCCAGGCGCTGCATTTCTTGCTGACTCAGCTGGATGCCGGTCTGTTGCCGATTGCTGTAATGCAGCCAAAGCCAAATCGGCGCGACAAACAGCACGAAAATTGTCAGCGGAATGGCAAGTAATAAAGCACTCATTGTTGTTCCTTCTTATCGGATCCTGGATAGGCGGCCACCTCCGGCGTGTGGCCGCGGTTCGCCTTACTCGGAGCGGTTCATTTTGGCTTTCAGCGCCGCCAGCTGCTCACTGATGGCGTCGTCGGCTTTCAGCTCGGCAAACTCCTGGTCCAGCGACTTCTTTTTACCAATGCTGATGCTTTCCGCTTCGGCTTCCATATGGTCGATGCGACGTTCGAACTGTTCGAAACGCGCCATCGCCTCATCCAGCTTGCCGCTGTCGAGCTGGCGGCGCACGTCACGAGAAGAAGATGCGGCCTGATGACGCAGCGCCAACGCCTGCTGCCGCGCACGGGTTTCTGTCAGCTTGTTTTCCAGCTCGCCGATTTCGCTCTTCATGCGCGCCAGCGTTTCTTCTACGGTCGACACTTCCTGCGTCAGCGTAGCGATCAGATCGGCCACCTTTTGTTTTTCGATCAGCGCCGCACGGGCCAAGTCTTCTTTATCTTTGCGCAGCGCCAGTTCGGCTTTTTCCTGCCAGTCACTGACCTGGTTTTCACCCTGCTCGATGCGACGCAGCAGCTGCTTTTTCTCCGCCAGCGCACGCGCCGACGTAGAGCGAACTTCAACCAGCGTGTCTTCCATCTCTTGGATCATCAACCGCACCAGCTTCTGCGGATCTTCCGCCTTGTCCAGCAGGGTGTTGATGTTGGCGTTCACGATGTCGGCAAAACGAGAAAAAATACCCATAATTCACTTCCTCTTGGTTCTGATGGCGTCTGAAGCGCCGCGTTAAGTCGTACAGCTTGCCCAAAGAGATAATCAAAACCCGTGCCAACTTTTATTTCATTGAAAAACAACAACTCTTTATTTTTGACTCTCTGCGCGCTTGCTGTAGAGTGATTATTTTCACCAAACATTGGCGAATTTCATCATGAACGAACAGCCAGAGAATTTGTTGGGCGAAGCAAACGCCTTTGTCGAAGTCTTGGAGCAAGTCTCCCAGGTCGCCAAGCTGAACAAGCCGGTGCTGGTGATCGGCGAACGCGGCACCGGCAAGGAGTTGATCGCCCACCGTCTGCACTACCTCTCCAACCGTTGGCAAGGGCCGTTCATCTCGCTTAACTGCGCGGCGCTGAATGAAAACCTGCTGGATTCCGAACTGTTCGGCCACGAGGCCGGCGCGTTTACCGGCGCCCAAAAGCGCCATCTGGGCCGCTTCGAACGCGCCGACGGCGGTACGCTGTTCCTCGATGAGCTGGCGACCGCACCGATGCTGGTGCAGGAGAAATTGCTGCGGGTGATCGAATACGGCCAGCTGGAACGCGTGGGCGGCAGCCAGCCGCTGCGGGTGGATGTGCGCCTGGTGTGCGCCACCAACGACGATCTGCCGGCGCTGGCGGCGGCGGGCAAATTCCGCGCCGATCTGCTAGATCGGCTGGCGTTCGACGTGGTGCAACTGCCGCCACTGCGCCAACGGCGGCCCGATATCATGCTGTTGGCCGAGCATTTCGCCATTCAAATGTGCCGCGAGCTGGCGCTGCCGCTGTTTCCCGGCTTTACCGAACGTGCCAGGCAAACGTTGCTCGAGTATGGCTGGCCGGGCAACGTGCGCGAACTGAAAAACGTGGTGGAGCGTTCAGTCTATCGTCACGGCGACAGCGACAGCCCGCTGGATGAGATCGTCATCAACCCGTTTGCGCCACGCGAGGCCACGCCGGTCGCGCCCATTCCTGAAGACGCCGGCGCGTTACCGCCGCTGCCGTTGGATTTGAAACTCTGGCAGCTGGAGCAGGAGAAGGCATTGATCGAAGCGGCGCTGCAGCAGGGGCGGTTCAATCAGCGCAAGGCGGCGCAGCTGCTGGGGCTCACCTATCATCAGCTGCGCGGTATGCTGAAAAAGCATGCGCTGCTGCAAAACGGCGAAGCGGACGAGGAATAACAGGCAAAAAAAAAAGCCAGCACCCGAGCTGGCTTAAAAAACACTGGAAGCAATGTGAGCAATGTCGTGCCTTCCACATCAGAGCCGCAAACTGTGGCCTTCCGTGAACTGCCAGGCGATGATAATAGTTATCAGTATCGTCTGTAAAGCACTTTGTTGAGAATTTTTCTCATCTCCACACGAAGATTGCGCAATTACCACTCAGGGAACGGGTCTGCCATGTCCAGCCAATAGTCCACGCCGGCGGCCATTTCATCGTCGCTCAACAGGCAGTCGTCCAGCAGACGCACGATCGTCGCCTGCTGTAAATGCTGGCCGATAAACACCAGCTCCTGGCGCATGTCGCCGAACGGTTCCACCCATTTCTCCTTAATATGCGCCCGCGTTTCGGGATCCTGTGGCCAGTTGTCTTGCGGGATGGCGCGCCAAAAGGTGCCCGCGAGGCCATAATGGGCGATGCCGCCCGCCTGGCTCCACTGCCCGGCCTGCCGCGGCCGCGTCGCCAGCCAGAAGAAGCCCTTCGACCGCAGCAGCTTGCCGCCTCCCCAGTCGCCGTTGATCACGCGGTAGAACTTGTCCGGCGCAAACGGCCGCCGCGCCTGATAGACAAAGCTACTGATGCCGTAGCTTTCCGTTTCCGGCACGTGTTCGCCGCGCAGCTCTTTCAGCCAGCCGGGTGCCTGCTGAGCCTTTTCAAAGCTGAAGCTGCCGGTATTCAGCACTACCTCCAGCGGCAGTTTGCCCGGCGCGATCGGCACAATGCGGGCGTCGGGGTTCAGGCTGGCCAGCAGCGCCATCACTTCGCCCTGCTGGGTTGGCGTCAATAGATCGGTTTTGCTGACCAGGATCACGTCGCAGAATTCGATCTGCTCAATCAACAGGTCCGCCACGCTGCGCAGATCGTCCTCGCCCAGGCTTTGACCGGCCTCCTGCAGGCTTTGCGCCTGCTGATATTGCTGGATGAAATTTACCCCGTCGACCACCGTCACCAGGGTATCCAGCCGGGCGAACTGCGACAGGCTTTCCCCTTCTTCATCCTCGAAAGTAAAGGTTTCCGCCACCGGCAGCGGTTCGGAGATGCCGCTCGATTCGATCAGCAGATAATCGAAGCGCCCGTCCTGCGCCAGCTCGCGCACCGACACCAGCAGGTCTTCGCGCAGCGTACAGCAGATGCAGCCGTTGCTCATCTCCACCAGCTTTTCCTGCTGGCGATCGAGGTGCACTTCATTCTCCACCAGCGCGGCGTCGATATTCACCTCGCTCATGTCGTTGACGATCACCGCCACGCGCATGCCCTGCCGGTTGTTCAGGATGTGGTTCAGCACCGTGGTCTTGCCGGCGCCGAGAAAGCCGGAAAGCACGGTCACGGGAAGTTGTTTCATGAGAGCCTCACTAAAATTCATTGCGTAATGCCTGGTAACCGCGCACCAGCTCGACGTTGGTGGCGGCCACTTCTTCCGAAAACTGCAGCGCGCCGCGGTCGACCTGGCGATAGCGCGACAGGTCGCTGTCCGGCCCCACGCGCTCGGTCGAGGGGATATAGCGGTTTTCCGGCAGCGTCACGCCATCCACCACCGCGTTATAACGCACCACGCAGCCGGACTGGATGTGGCAGTTGAACAGCACGCTGTTGAAACCGATAAATACCCGATCGTCGATGCGACACGGGCCGTGAACGATGGCGCGGTGGGCGATAGAGCTGTAACGGCCAATGGTGACCGCCGCCCCGCTCTTGGAATGGATCACCACACCGTCCTGAATATTGGAGTGCGAGCCGATGACGATAGGTTCCATGTCGCCGGCGGCGTTCAACTCGTCGGCGCGAATTACCGCATACGGCCCGACGTAGACGAAATCTTCGACGATCACCCGGCCGCAAATAATGGCGGTGGGATCGATGTAGGCCAGCGGCGAGACCTGCGGCAGATGGCCGCTGGGATTTTTACGCAGCATGGTGTTCTCCCCGCCAGCTCAGCTCCGCCACCGCATTGTGGGCATGCAGGCTCTCCTGATGCTCGACGCGCAGCGAAAAAGCGCGGTAGTCGCACTGGCTGCGCAGCATGCCATACAGACGGCGCGCCGCGTCCTCGCAAAACATCAGGTTCTGACCGTTGGCTAATGCGAAGGCCTGCTCGTCGCGGCGTTTCACCAGCGTTTGTACCGGCGTGCCCAGCGCGTGTTCGATGCGGTCAATCAGTTTCACCGGTTCGAACGCCCGTTCATTCTCGGGCGTCACGGTGATCCAGGCCCAGCTGCGTTGGCTGTGGGGCGTGGCCGGCATACCTTGCTCCAGCAGCCACTCGCTCACCTGGCGTTGGCTGACCCGCTCCGCCGCCTGTTCAAAATCAAACTGAAACTGTTGCTGCGCCAACTGACGGCTGAGCGCCGCCGAACTCGGGCAGGTAAAGGAATAAGGCACGCCGACGGTCAGCGCCAGCGTCAGCGTGCCTGCCAGGGTGGCCTCGATGCGCAGTGGGTAAGCCTTCCAGCCACGCTGTGGCGACAGCAGCGCCGGACGTGACAGCAACAGCTCGCCGCCGATCGACAAGCTGGCGCGATCGCTGTGTTCTGGCTGCGAATCCAGAAAGGCCTGCAGCGTCCGGCCGATGCGCTGCGGCGTCAGCTCGCCCTGCGTCAATTCGTCCAGCGCCAGATACAGCCGCGACATGTGAATACCGCGTTCGCCCGCCGCTTCGGCGCGCAGGTTGATGCCGGCGTCGACCTTCGCCATCAATGGCTTGCCAGCCAGTTCCAGCGGCAGCGCGATCCCTTGCATCCCGACCCAATCGAGCCCGACATCACTCATTTCGCCGCGCCATGCCTGAGCGTCCGGCAGCGAACGGCGTGGTGGAAGTGCAACTTCGTTCATACATCCCCTTGCGTTATTGTGACTTTGCCGGGGAACGGTAACACGGTTTTGTTATATTATAACATAACATGAAAAACTTTTTTCTTGCCGCTGAACGGCCTGATTAATCAAGTCGCAGAAAACTCAGCGATTTTGTTCAATGGATTGGGCTGCTGGTCAGAGTACGATACACTAACGCTATTGCTGATTAACCCATGAGCCTCTATGCGTGGTTTACCCTTTTGGATACTGTCGTTGTGCCTGACGGGCTCTGCCCTGGCCGCGACAACACCGCCCGTGCCCAGCGCGGCGCCGCTGCCGGACATTCGCCAGAGCGGCTTTGTTTATTGCGTCAGCGGCATACTGAATACCTTCAACCCGCAAATGGCCAGCAGCGGCCTGACGGTGGATACCCTGGCCGCCCAGCTGTACGATCGCCTGCTGGACGTCGACCCGTACACCTACCGGCTGATCCCCGAACTGGCGCAAAGCTGGGAGGTGCTGGACAACGGCGCCACCTACCGCTTCCATCTGCGCAAGGACGTACCGTTCCAGACCACCGCCTGGTTTACGCCCACCCGCAAGATGAACGCCGACGACGTGGTGTTCAGCTTCGCGCGCGTATTTGACCAAAAACACCCGTATCACGACGTCAACGGTGGCGAATACCCCTATTTCGACAGCCTGCAGTTCGGCGATTCGGTGCAGAGCGTGAGAAAGCTCGACGACTACACGGTGGAGATTCGCCTGCAGTCACCGGACGCCTCGTTCCTGTGGCACCTGGCGACCCACTACGCGCCGGTGCTGTCCGCCGAATACGCCGACACGCTGACGCGCCAAGGCCATCAGGAGCTGATCGACCGCGAGCCGGTCGGCAGCGGCCCGTTCCTGCTCAACGAATACCGCTCGGGGCAATATATTCGCCTGGCGCGCAACGCCGCCTACTGGAAAGGCCTGCCGCGCATGCCGCAGGTGGTGATCGATCTGGGCGCCGGCGGCACCGGCCGCCTCTCCAAGCTGCTGACCGGCGAGTGCGACGTACTGGCTTATCCGGCGGCCAGCCAGCTGTCGATCCTGCGCGACGATCCGCGCCTGCGCCTGACGCTGCGCCCTGGGATGAACATCGCCTATCTGGCGTTCAACACCCGCAAACCGCCGCTCGACAACCTCAATGTGCGCCAGGCGATTTCGCTGGCGATCAACAACCAACGATTGATGCAGTCGATCTATTACGGCACGGCGGAAACCGCCGCCTCAATCTTGCCGCGCGCCTCCTGGGCCTATGACAACGACGCGCACGTCACCGAGTACGATCCGGCCAAATCGCGCGAGATGCTGCGGCAGGCCGGCGTCGGCCAGCTGAACCTGAAGCTGTGGGTGCCGACCGCCTCGCAGTCTTACAACCCGAGCCCGCTGAAAACCGCCGAGCTGATCCAGGCCGATCTCGGCCAGGTGGGCATCAACGTCACCATCGTGCCGGTAGAAGGCCGTTTCCAAGAGGCGCGCCTGATGGAAATGAACCACGATCTGACCCTGACCGGCTGGGCCACCGACAGCAACGACCCGGACAGCTTCTTCCGGCCGCTGCTGAGCTGCGCGGCAATCCGTTCGCAAACCAACTATGCTCACTGGTGTGACCCAGGCTTCGACGAGGTGCTGCAGAACGCGCTGTTGTCGCAGCAGCTGTCTCAGCGCATCGACAACTACCGCAAGGCGCAGAAAATCCTCGAGCAGCAACTGCCGGTGCTGCCGCTGGCCTCTTCTTTGCGTCTGCAGGCCTACCGCTACGACATCAAGGGATTGGTGTTGAGCCCGTTCGGCAACGCCTCGTTCGCCGGGGTGTACCGTGAATCCGCGCCGGAGGTGAACAAGTGATTATCTTTACCCTGCGCCGCATTCTGCTGCTGCTGATCACGCTGTTCTTCCTGACGCTGGTCAGCTTCAGCCTGAGCTATTTCACGCCGCGCGCGCCGCTGAACGGCGCCGCCCTGCTGGACGCCTATCAGTTCTACTTCGTCAGCCTGCTCCATTGGGACTTCGGCGTCTCCAGCATCAACGGCCAGGCGATCAGCGAACAGCTGCGCGAAGTATTCCCGGCCACCATGGAACTGTGCCTGCTGGCGTTCGCCCTGGCGCTGTTTATCGGCATTCCGCTGGGCATCATCGCCGGCGTGCTGCGCGGCAAGTGGCAGGACACCGCCATCAGCACCTTCGCGCTGCTGGGCTTTTCAATGCCGGTGTTCTGGCTGGCGCTGCTGCTGATGCTGTTCTTCTCGCTGCATCTCGGCTGGCTGCCGGTTTCCGGCCGTTTCGATCTGCTGTATCAGGTGAAGCCTATCACCGGTTTCGCGCTGATCGACGCCTGGCTGTCGGACTCGCCGTATCGCGCCGAGATGATCGGCAGCGCCCTGCGCCACATGATCCTGCCGATCGCCGCGCTGGCGGTGGCGCCCACCACCGAAGTGGTGCGGCTGATGCGCATCAGCACCGACGACGTGCTGAGCCAAAACTACATCAAGGCCGCCGCCACCCGCGGCCTGTCGCGCTTCACCATCATTCGTCGCCACGTGTTGCACAACGCGCTGCCGCCGATCGTGCCCAAGCTGGGGCTGCAGTTCTCCACCATGCTCACGCTGGCGATGATCACCGAAGTGGTGTTCAGTTGGCCAGGCCTCGGCCGGTGGCTGATCAACGCAATTCGCCAGCAGGACTATGCGGCAATTTCCGCCGGCGTCATGGTGGTCGGCACACTGGTGATCACCATTAACGTTCTGGCCGACATTCTGGGTGCGGCAACCAACCCGCTGAAACATAAGGAATGGTATGCCCTTCGATAACGTATACCGCGAGAAAAAGATGCCGAGCCCGCTGCGCTACACCTGGCGGATTTTCTATGGCGACGCGCTGGCGATGATCGGTTTTTACGGGGTGATCGCCCTGCTGCTACTGTCGCTGTTCGGCAGCCTGCTGGCGCCCTACGCGCTGGATCAGCAGTTCCTTGGTTATCAGCTGCTGCCGCCGTCGTGGTCGCGCTATGGCAACGTGTCGTTTTTCCTCGGCACCGACGATCTCGGGCGCGACATCCTTAGTCGCCTATTGACCGGCACCGCCGCCACCTTCGGCTCCGCGCTGGCGGTGACGCTGGCCGCGGCGTTCTGCGGGGTGATCCTCGGCGTGTTCGCCGGCGTCACCCACGGGCTGCGCTCGGCGGTGCTCAACCACATCCTCGATACCCTGCTGTCGATTCCCTCGCTGCTGCTGGCGATCGTGGTGGTGGCGTTTATCGGCCCCAAACTTGAACACGCCATGCTGGCAGTGTGGCTCGCCTTGTTGCCGCGCATGGTGCGCACTATCTACAGCGCGGTGCACGACGAACTGGAGAAAGAGTACGTGGTGGCGGCCCGGCTTGACGGCGCTTCCACGCTGCAGATCTTATGGTACGCGGTCATGCCGAACATCGCGGCGGTGTTGGTGACCGAATTCACCCGCGCGCTGTCGATGGCCATTTTGGATATCGCCGCACTCGGCTTCCTCGATCTCGGCGCGCAGCTGCCTTCGCCGGAATGGGGAGCGATGCTCGGCGATTCGCTCGAGCTGGTGTACGTTGCGCCCTGGACGGTGATGCTGCCCGGCGCGGCCATCCTCGTCAGCGTGCTGCTGGTTAACCTGTTAGGCGACGGTATGCGCCGCGCAATCAATGCCGGGGTGGAATAATGCCGTTACTCGATATCCGCAATCTGACGATTGAATTTATGACCGCCGAAGGGCCGGTCAAGGCGGTCGATCGCGTCAGCATGACGCTGACCGAGGGCGAGGTGCGCGGCCTGGTGGGTGAATCGGGCTCCGGCAAGAGCCTGATCGCCAAGGCCATCTGCGGCGTGACCAAAGACAACTGGCGCGTCACCGCCGATCGCTTTCGCTTCGACGACATCGACCTGCTGCAGCTAAGCCCGCGCGAGCGGCGCAGGCTGGTGGGCCACAACGTCTCGATGATCTTCCAGGAGCCGCAGTCCTGTCTCGATCCTTCCGAAAGCATCGGCCGCCAGCTGGCGCAGGCCATACCGGGCTGGACCTACAAGGGCCGCTGGTGGCAACGCTTCAACTGGCGCAAACGCCGCGCCATCGAACTGCTGCACCGCGTCGGCATCAAGGATCACGACGACATCATGGGCAGCTTCCCGTACGAGCTGACCGAGGGCGAGTGCCAGAAAGTGATGATCGCCATCGCGCTGGCCAACCAGCCGCGCCTGCTGATCGCCGATGAGCCGACCAATGCCATGGAGCCGACCACTCAGGCGCAGATTTTCCGCCTGTTGGCGCGCCTCAACCAGAACAACAACACCACCATTCTGCTGATCAGCCACGACCTGCAGATGATGAGCAAGTGGGCCGACCGGGTGAACGTCTTGTACTGCGGGCAAACGGTGGAAAGCGCCCAGTGCGAAGAGTTGCTGGCGGCGCCGCACCACCCTTATACCCAGGCGCTGATCCGCGCCATGCCGGACTTCGGCCGCTCGCTGCCGCACAAAAGCCGGTTGAACACGCTACCGGGCGCCATTCCTTCACTGGAACACCTGCCGATCGGCTGCCGCCTGGGGCCACGCTGCCCTTACGCGCAGAAGAAGTGCATCGAAACGCCGCGCCTGCGCCCGGTCAAAAACCACTTCTTCGCCTGCCACTTCCCGCTGAACATGGAGGAGCAATAACATGGAAACGCTGTTGGAAGTGCGCAACCTGAGCAAAACCTACCGCTACCGCACCGGGCTGTTCCGCCGTCAGCACGTCGAGGCGGTGAAATCCGTCAGCTTTACCCTGCGTGAAGGTCAGACGCTGGCGGTGATCGGTGAGAACGGCTCTGGCAAATCCACGCTGGCGAAAATGCTCTCCGGCATGGTGGAACCGACCGCCGGCGAACTGCTGATCGACGATCATCCGCTGGCGTTCGGTGATTATCGCTACCGCAGCCAGCGCATTCGTATGATTTTTCAGGATCCGAGCACCTCGCTCAACCCGCGTCAGCGCATCGGCCAGCTGCTGGATGCGCCGCTGCGGTTGAACACCGATCTGGAACCCGCCGAGCGCGAGCAGCGTATCAACCAGACGCTGCGCCAGGTCGGCATGCTGCCGGATCACGCTTACTACTATCCGCACATGCTGGCTTCCGGGCAAAAACAGCGCGTCGCGCTGGCCCGTGCGCTGATCCTGCAGCCGAAGGTGATCGTCGCCGATGAGGCGCTGGCCTCGCTGGACATGTCGATGCGCTCGCAAATCATCAACCTGATGCTGGAACTGCAGGAAAAACACGGCATTTCCTATATCTACGTCACCCAGCACCTCGGCATGATGAAGCATATCAGCGACCAGGTGCTGGTGATGCACGAAGGGGAAATCGTCGAACGTGGCAGCACCGCCGAGGTGTTGGCGGCGCCGCTGCACGAATTGACCAAGCGTCTTATCGCCAGCCACTTCGGCGAGGCGCTGACCGCCGACGCCTGGCGACGCGACGGCGGCCGTTTCTGAGCCCCGTCCTGGCCTGCAACAAACCCGCTGCGGCGGGTTTTTTATTGCTGCGCGCCTCGGTCGCTTAGCGAGAAAATGCACATACAAATTACATTCTTGTTATATATCCTTATATTTTATTCCTTTCAGTTATTGATTAGTCCGTAACATTATTTTATCTCGCCAGGGCGATCGGTGAGGATATCCCCTACGTTGAGCCTCTCATACGACAGGATATCGCACTGATGAACAGCCTTCGCCATCGCCGCCTCGCGCAGTTTCTTCTCACGCTGGCCACCGGTTTCTCTGTTTACGGCCACGCGCTGTACTGCGATGAGCTGCGCTAAATCCGCCTTTCGCCCCGCCTGCGGGCATGTTGCCTCTTTGTCCAGCCACCGCTGCCGTACGCAGCGGTGGTTGTTGATCATGATTAAGGATTGACCCTATGGAACGACTCCGTCGACAACATAATGCCCAGTGGTATCACGAAACCCAAAGCAGCGTGCGGGGCGATACGCCGTTGGAGCCGCAGGCGGCTACCCTGCGCGATCGTTTTCTGCTGGGGCTGGGTGCCTTCGCCGATGAAGCGTTAAACAGCGCGCTCGGCGCCCGCGCCGGGGTATTCAACGCCTCACTGGCCGGTTACCACGCCCTGTTTCCCGACCAGGTGTCGCTATCACGATACGTGACATTGTCACCCTACGATCGCCTCAGCACCGCACTGACCGTCGCTCAGGTGACCGGCGTGCAGTCCCTCTGTAGCCACTATGCCGCCCGCCTCGCCCCGCTGCACAGCCCGGACGCCTCCCGAGAAAGCAATATCCGGCTCGCCCAGATCACCCAATATGCCCGCCAGCTTGCCAGCCAACCCACGCTGATTTGCCGCAAGGCGCTGCAACAGCTTGTCGACGTCGGGCTGAGCCCTGCGGATATCGTCACCTTTTCGCAAATCATCGGTTTTGTCAGCTATCAGGCGCGTGTGGTAGCTGGCATCGCGGCGTTAGCCGGCCGACCGGCGGTAGTGGTGCCCGGCTTCCCGAATGTCGAAGACGCCGATGGCGTCGCTTTCAGTACCGAAGAACTGAGCTGGACTGCGCGGCTGCCGCCGATCGACACGGAAACCGCCGCCGCCGAACAGCTTGACGTGTTGGATCAGAGCCACCCGCAGGCGCGCGCCGAATCTTATTATCTGCTGTTAGCGCACGATGCCGCCGCACTGCGCGAACGCAACGGCGTGTTCAATGGCATCAATGCCGAAGGGTATGGGTTATCGAGCCGCCTGAAGGCGCTGGCGACGCTGGTGGTCTCGCGCATCAACGGCAGCCGTTACTGCGCGGCCACGGTGGCGCATGAAATGCAGGATGACGGATTGGTACAGGCGCTGTTCACCGGGCTGCCTCAGGGATTGGCCTCTACCGAGGATACGGTCAAACGCGCGGTGATCCACACCGCCGCCGAGCTGACGCGCGCACCGGAGAAATTTACCCCGCAGAGCGTGCAGCCGTTGTTCAACAGCGGTCTGAATCAGGCGCAGGCGCTGGAAGTGATCCTCACCGCCGCACTCTACGCCTGGGAAAATCGCCTGCGCCAAACGTTGGGCGATGCAACATCTTCCATCACCGCCGACTGAATACCGCTATGCGGCCTTATTACCGGCCGCAATACGGCGCGTTTTAGACATTCTGCTGACGCAGCCACTCGCTGGCGGCATCGAAGAACTTTTGCGCCAACGGCGTAGCGCGCTCCGCCATATCGACGACCACCGCCGCATGACGCGGCATGGCGCCGATGGCCACCGGACGCCGCTGCAACGCCGGCATCAACGGCGATTGCAGCTGGCCGCGCGGGAACAGTCCGCAGCCCAAACCGACGAAAATACCTTCGAGCAGTTGGAAGATCGACGCGGTCTCAAGCCGCGGGTGCAGCGTCAACCCGGCGTCGCGAAAGTGTTGATCGAGATAGCGGCGGAAATAACGCGTCGGCTCGGCGAGACACAACGGCAAGGCGGCCACCGCCTCCAGCGGCAACGGCGTATCGCCCACCAGCTTCGGGAAATGTTGCGGATGAAATACCAGCTCGACGCCGGTTTCCACCAGCGGTTGCGATTGGAAATGCAGCTCCTTCAAGGTCGACAGCTCGAAAAAGCCGATGCCGATGTCGACGGTGTGCGCCGTCAGCGCCTCCAGCAGCTGATCAGCGCTCAGCACCGCCAGCCGGTAATCGAGATGCGGGTAACGTTCGCTGACCGCCTTGAGCATTTCCGATACCGAGATACTGCACTGCGGCACCACGCCGAGGCGCAGCGTGCCGTGCAAACCGTGCTTGAGCGACTCCACTTCCAGCTTCAGCCCCTGATAAACCGAGACGATCTCACGCGCCCACGCCAACACCCGCTCGCCTTCGGCGGTAAAACCGCCGAAATGGTTGCCGCGGTTAATCAGCGAAACGCCCAGCTCTTTTTCCAAATTTTTCAATCGCATGGATAGCGTCGGCTGGCTGACGAAGCTGGCCTCCGCCGCCCGGCCGAAGTGGCGCTCTCGTTCCAGATTGCACAAATAAATCAGTTGTTTAATATCCATAGCGCAGCTCAATGATCGGCATTCGCACCAGTATACCACCGGGGGCCGCCGCCCGCCCGACGAGTCAGAGCCTCAGCTTCACGTAATCCACCAGGCGCGAGAACACGCCGCCCTGCGGTACCGCCTGCAGCGCCACCAGCGGTAGGGTTTTCACTACCTGGCCATTGTCGCTGATGCGGATCTCGCCGACGGTTTGCCCTTTACCAATCGGCGCTTCCAGCCGCGCGGTATTGATCACGTACTGCGCCTTCAGCTTGTCCGCTTCGTTTTTTGGCAGGCTGAGCGACTGCTCTTGCACGCTGCCGACCGGTAACCGGTGATTCTCGCCGTACCAGACTGGCTCTTCCCCCAGGCTCTGGCCGGCGCTGAACAGGTGTACCGTGGTAAAGTCGCGCAGCCCCCAGCTCAGCAGCTTGCGCGCCTGTTCCTCGCGGCCTTTGGAACTTTTGCCGCCCATCACCACGGCAATCAGGCGGCGATCCCCTTCGGTGGCGGAGGCGATGATGTTGAAGCCGGCCGAGGCGGTGTGCCCAGTTTTCAACCCATCGACGTGCAGCGTCTTATCCCACAGCAGGCCGTTGCGGTTCTGCTGCGTGATACCGTTCCAGGTCAGCGATTTCTCGCTGTACATGTGGTATTCCGCCGGCTCACTCATGATGATGGCGCGCGCAATCACCGCCAGATCGCCGGCGGTGGTGAATTGCCCCGGCGCATCCAGCCCGTGTACCGTTTCGAAATGGGTGTTCTGCAGGCCCAGCTGCGCGCTCTTCTCGTTCATCAGCTTGACGAAGTTGGCCTGGCTGCCCGCCACATAGTCCGCCATCGCCACGCAGGCATCGTTGCCGGAATCGATGATGATGCCGCGGCTGAGATCGCGAACCGTGACCCTGTCACCAGGCTTCAGGAACATCAACGAAGAGCCTTTGAACACCGGGTTGCCCTGCGCCCAGGCGTCTTTCCCCACGGTGACGACATCGTCGAGGCCAATCTTGTGCTGATCGAGCGCGTGGTCGATCACCAACCCGGTCATGAGTTTGGTCAAGCTGGCCGGGTTGCGCCGTTCGTCGGCATTGTCGGCCGCCAGTACCTGGCCGGTAGTGTAATCCATCAAAACGTAAGAGGCGGCGTCTATCGCCGGTGGGGTCATGGTGGGAAAATGGGGCGTCGTTTCCGCCGCCTGCGCCGCTAAAGGCAGTAATATACCGCCGATCACCACTGATACTGAACGCTTCACGCTGTGTTCCTCAGGCCCGCAGGCTGAATAAAATGCCAATATAATCCGCGAGATAGACTGCATGAATTCACTTTCAGACGAAACCATTACTCTTTTGCAGCGGGTGTCTTTATGCAACCATTTGTTTAGGTCAGCGTCCGCCTGCGATAGATACGCTCTATGCCGCCATTGCCCCATTCGATTAGACGCCTGCCTGCCACGCCCCTAAACTTGTGACATAAATACGCAAGACGCATAAAAAAGCGTTTACTTTTTAGCTACAACCACCTGCGAAGTGTCACCATGAAATTCAAACCGTCAATCAAGCCTTATACCGGCCCAGCGGGCGGCTGGGGTTCGCTTGAAGCCACCACCCGCTTTGTCCTCGACAGTAAACAAACGCTAAAAAACATGCGCAACCTGATGCGCGTCAACAAGGCACGCGGCTTCGACTGCCCCGGTTGCGCCTGGGGCGACGACAACCACAGCACCTTCAGCTTCTGCGAAAACGGCGCCAAAGCGGTCAGTTGGGAAGCGACGCGCAGCGCCGTGGAGCCTGAGTTCTTCGCCGCCCACAGCGTCAGCACCCTGCAGCAGCAGAGCGACTATTTCCTCGAATACCAGGGTCGCCTCACCCATCCGATGCGCTACAACGCCGAAACCGACCACTATGAGCCTATCCATTGGCCGGACGCGCTGGCGCTGATCGCCAAGCACATCAACGATATGGACAACCCGAACCAGATCGAGCTGTATACCTCGGGCCGCGCCAGCAACGAAGCGTCGTACCTTTATCAGCTGTTCGGCCGCATGCTCGGCACCAGCAATTTCCCCGACTGCTCCAACATGTGTCACGAAGCGAGCGGCGTCGGGCTGAAGCAGAGCATCGGCGTTGGCAAAGGCACCATCCGCATCGATGACTTCGAAAAGGCCGACGCCATCTTCGTGTTCGGTCAAAACCCCGGCACCAACCACCCGCGCATGTTGCACAGCCTGAAAAACGCCGCCCGACGCGGCGCGCGTATCGTCAGTTTCAACACCCTGCGCGAACGTGGGCTGGAAAGGTTCGCCGATCCGCAGGATCCGGTACAGATGCTGACGCCAAAATCCTCGCCGATCAGCTCTTCCTATTACCAACCAAATCTGGGCGGCGATATGGCAGCGGTGCGCGGCATGGTGAAAGCGCTGCTGGAAACTCACCGCCAGCGTATGGCCGCTGGTGAACCCGCCCTGTTCGACCTGGCATTTATCGAACAGCACAGCGTCGGCGTGGAGGCTTACCTGGCGCAGGTGGACGCGACCGAGTGGCAGACCATTACCGCGCAATCGGGCCTGAGCGAAGCGCAATTGCGCCAGGCGGCGGCCACCTACCAGGGTGCCGAACGGGTGATCTGCACCTGGGCGATGGGCGTGACTCAGCATAAACACTCTATTGCGACGGTGCGTGAAATCACCAACCTGCAGCTGCTGTTCGGGCAACTGGGCAAACCAGGCGCCGGTCTGTGCCCGGTGCGCGGCCACAGCAACGTCCAGGGTAACCGCACCATGGGGATTGATGAGAAGTCGCCGAAGGCGCTGCTCGACAGCCTGGAACGCCACTTTAACTTCACCGCCAATCGCGCGGTGGGGCACAACACGGTGGAAGCGATCGAAGCGATGCTGCGCGGCGAAGTGAAAGTGCTGATCGCGCTGGGCGGCAACCTGGCCGCCGCAGCGCCGGACACCGAACGCACCGCCCGCGCCCTGCGCAACTGCGATTTGACGGTGCATATCAGCACCAAGCTTAACCGCAGCCACCTGGTGACCGGCAAAGACGCGCTGATCCTGCCGACGCTCGGCCGCACCGAACTGGACATGCAGGCCAGCGGCTCGCAGTACATCACGGTCGAGGATTCATTCAGCATGGTTCACGCTTCGGAAGGCATCGGCAA
The DNA here is from genome assembly GCF_052168655.1 of Serratia sp. CY47280. Lineage (NCBI taxonomy): Bacteria > Pseudomonadati > Pseudomonadota > Gammaproteobacteria > Enterobacterales > Yersiniaceae > Serratia > Serratia sp. CY47280. The sequence continues at coordinate 837,603 of NZ_JBJNMG010000001.1, forward strand.
ACCGCTGGCGGATACTCAACGTTCAGAGACGGCGATCGTCTGCGGCATCGCCGACGCCGTGCTAGGTACGCAACAGCTGGACTGGCTGGAACTGGCCGACGACTATTCGCTGATCCGCGATCATATCGCCGCCACCATTCCCGGCTTCGAAGATTTCAACCGGCGCTGCGACCAGCCCGGCGGTTTCTACCTGGGCAATGCTGCCGCCGAACTGCGCTTCGCCACGCCGAGCGGCAAGGCGGAATTCAGCGCCGCCGCGCTGCCGACCACCCTGTTCCCGCAGTTGGGCGACGAGCAAGCGCCGTTTACCCTGCAGACGCTGCGCTCGCACGATCAGTACAACACCACCATCTATGGTCTGGATGACCGCTATCGCGGCGTTTACGGCCAGCGCGAAGTGTTGTTCATCCATCCGGAGGATCTGGCGGCACTGGGCCTACAGGATGGCGAACGGGTAGAGATAGAAACCCTGTGGAACGATGGCGTGGTGCGTAAAGTGGACGGGTTCAAGCTGGTGAGTTACGACATTCCGCGTGGCAACCTGGCGGCCTACTACCCGGAAACCAACCCGCTGGTGCCGCTGGCCAGCTTCGGCGACGGTACCGGCACCCCGACCTCGAAGTCGATCCCGGTGGTGATTCGCCGCAGCGAGCAGCAACCCTCGCTGCGTATTGCCTGAACATGCGCGCCCGGTTCACACCGGGCGCGCCAATATTTCCAGGATAGTCTGCAACTCGTCGGACAGCTGATGCCGTCGCCAGACGAAGTACAGATCGCTCACGCCCTCCTCACCCATTTCCACCACCTTCAACCCTGGTGCCGGCAAGATCAGCGGCAGCAACGAACCGGGCACGCAGGCCACGCCGCAACCGGCCTGCACGCAGGCCGCCATCGCGGCATAAGACTCCATTTCCAGCGTCATGCGCGGTTTCAGCCCGCGCGAGGCCAGCCAGTGATCCACCTTCAGGCGAAACGAACATTCGCGGCTGAACGTGTAAAACTCCAGCGGCACCAGCGTGGCGGCGTCGGGTTCCCCGACATCGGCCGGCATCAGCAATACCAGCCGTTCATCGAATGCCTTTTGGCTGGCCAGTAACGGATGCTCAATCGGGCCGTCGGTGATCGCCAGGTCGAGATCGCTGTCGATCAGCATGCGTTCCAGCACCAGCGAGTCGCGGCTCAGTACGTTGATGTGCAGATGAGGCTGTAAACGGCGCAGCCGGGCAATACGCGCCGGTAAATGGCTGACCAGCGAGAAATCCAGCGCCCCGAGGTTCAGCAGCCCATGCTGATGCTCGCCGGCGAACAGCTGCTTGCTGCGCTCCGCCTGCGCCACGATGTCGCGCGCCTGCTGGTAGAACAGCCGCCCTTTGGGATTGACGTACAGCCGGTTCTTGTCGCGGAAAAACAGCTCGCCGCCCAGCGACTCCTCTAGTTCGCGCAGCCGCAGCGTGACGTTGGAAGGCACGCAGTGCAGCTCGCGGGCGGCGGCGGCGATGGTTTTGTGTTCCACCACGGTGCAGAAATACTTCAGCTGGCTCAGCTTCATCTATCATTCACTTTTAGTTAGTGTTTTAGTTAAAAACAATTACTTTAGATTAGCATCGATTTCACCTACAGTCTGCCGACACCCTGAGGAGGATCACTGATGCCACTGAATGATTTACTGACGCTGCCCGGCGTGGCGGCCCAACCGGACGCGGTTACCGACGGTTACGTGTTCAACCACACCATGATCCGCGTGAAGGATCTGGCCAAAGCGCTGGATTTCTATACGCGCGTGCTGGGCTTTACCCCGGTCTATCTGGAAGAGTTCAAAGAAGCCGCTTTCACCATCTGCTACCTGACGCGCAGCCCGCGCGAGCAGATCCCGCAGGATGACGACGAACGCAAACGCTGGGCGCTGAGCCAGCCGGGTATTCTCGAGCTGACCCATAACCACGGCACCGAAAATCAGGCGGATTTCCACTACCACAACGGCAACAGCGAACCGCGCGGCTTTGGCCACCTGTGTGTCACGGTGCCGGACGTGCGCGCCGCCTGCGAGCGGTTTGAGCGCCTGGGCGTCACCTTCCAGAAACGCCTGCATGAAGGCCGCATGAACTACGTGGCGTTCATTCGCGATCCGGACGATTACTGGATTGAAATCCTGCAGCCGACGCCGCTGCGGGACTGATTGTCCCACGCCCTTCACCCCGGCCTGCGCGCCGGGGTGTTTCATCGTTCGCCCTTCGATTGACCATTCTTGCGCAAAATCGCGCGGCAACGCGGGGTTCCGTGACGTTAGGCTTGCTCGCAGCGGGTGATTCGCGTAAAACTGTCAGCCGCAAATCTTGCCACTCACAACCCATTCACTGGACGATATGTTTCAAGATAACCCGCTGCTGGCGCAGCTTAAACAGCAACTTCACTCTCAGACCCCGCGCGTTGAAGGCGTCGTGAAAGGGACCGAGAAAGGCTTTGGCTTTCTTGAAGTAGACGGTCAAAAAAGCTACTTCATTCCACCGCCGTACATGAAGAAAGTCATGCACGGGGATCGCATTATCGCCACCCTGCACACCGAGAAAGAGCGCGAAATCGCCGAGCCGGAAACCCTGGTCGAGCCGTTCCTGTCGCGCTTTGTCGGCCGCGTGCAAAAGCGCGACGATCGCCTGTCCATCGTGCCCGATCATCCGTTGCTGAAAGATGCGATTCCGTGCCGCCCGGTGCGTGAACTGACCCACAACTTCCAGGCCGGCGACTGGGCGGTGGCGGAAATGCGCCGCCATCCGCTGAAAGGCGATCGCGGTTTCAACGCCGACCTGACCCACTTTATCACCGAAGGCGAAGACCATTTCGCCCCGTGGTGGGTGACGCTGGCGCGTCACAACCTGGAAAAAGAGGCGCCGGAGATGCAGGCCCTCAGCGAGCCGGACGCTGCGCTGGTGCGTGAAGATCTGACCGCGCTCGAATTCGTCACCATCGACAGCGCCAGCACCGAGGACATGGACGATGCGCTGTACGTGACCGACAACGGTGACGGTTCGCTGCAGTTGACCATCGCCATCGCCGATCCGACTGCCTACGTCGAACAAGGCAGCAAGCTGGACGATATCGCCCGCGTGCGCGCCTTCACCAATTACCTGCCGGGCTTCAACATCCCGATGCTGCCGCGCGATCTGTCGGACAACCTGTGCTCGCTGCGCCCTAACGAGCGCCGCCAGGTGCTGGCTTGCCGCGTGACCATCGCCGCCGACGGCGCGCTAGGCGACGATATTCAGTTCTTCGCCGCCGAGATCGAATCCAAAGCCAAACTGGTGTACGACGAAGTCTCCGACTGGCTGGACGGCATTGCCGGCTGGCAACCGCCGAGCGACGCCATCGCGCAACAAATCACCCTGCTGAAGCGCGTTTGCGATGCGCGCAATGCCTGGCGCCACCAGCATGCGCTGGTGTTCAAAGATCGTCCGGACTACCGCTTCGTGCTGGGTGAAAAAGGCGACGTGCTGGAGATCGTTACCGAGCAGCGCCGCAGCGCCAACCGCATCGTTGAAGAGTGCATGATCGCCGCCAACGTCTGCGCCGCCATCGTGCTGCGCGATCGCCTGGGCTTCGGCGTGTACAACGTGCACACCGGTTTCGATCCTGCGCTGGTTGAACAAGCGGTCACCGTGCTGCAGGCCAACGGCGTGGAAGCCGAAGCCGAGAAGCTGCTGACCCTCGACGGTTTCTGCGAACTGCGCCGCCACCTGGATGCGCAGCCGACCCAGTTCCTCGACAGCCGCATCCGTCGCTTCCAGACCTTCGCCGAGATCAGCACTACGCCGGGGCCACACTTCGGTCTGGGTCTGGAGGCTTACGCCACCTGGACATCGCCGATCCGTAAATACGGCGATATGGTCAACCATCGTCTGCTGAAGGCGATCATCAACCAGCAACCGGCGGAAAAGCCACAGGATGACGTCACGGTGCAGCTGGCGGAGCGCCGCCGCCTGAACCGCATGGCGGAGCGCGACGTCGGCGACTGGCTGTACGCCCGCTTCCTGCAGGACAAGGCCGGTACCGATACCCGCTTCAACGCCGAGATCATCGACGTGACCCGTGGCGGCCTGCGTGTACGCCTGCTGGACAACGGCGCGGTTGCCTTCATCCCGGCACCGTTCATTCACGCGGTGCGTGACGAGATGCAGTGCAGCCAGGAAACCGGCACCGTGCAGATTAAAGGCGAAGTGGTTTACCGCCAGAGCGATACCTTGCAGGTCACCATCGCCGAAGTGCGCATGGAAACCCGCAGCGTGATCGCCCGCCCGGCGGCCTGAACGCCAGCCTGAAACGGTCGCAACGCAAAGCGCCGACGGTGAAAACCGCCGGCGTTTTTTTTCGGCTAGCGCAGCGGCTCTCCGCCGGTTTCACGCAGCAATGGCAGCACCGCCAGCGAAGCCAGCGTAGCCACCATCAGATAGACGGCGGGCGCCAGCAGCGAACCGCTCAGCGCGATCGACTGCGAAGCGATGTACTGGGCGAAGCCGCCGAAGATCGCCACCCCGAGGCTGTAGACCAACGCAAACCCCAGCGCACGAATGCGCTGCGGGAACAGCTCCGAAATCATCAGCATGGTCGGCACCGAACCGAGCGTGGTCAACCCGACCAGCACCGCGACGATCAGCAGCAGCACCGCAGGATGCGGCACCGCGCTCAGCCACCAAAACGCCGGCAGGGCCACGATCAGAATCGCGATCCGCGACCCGCGGATCAGCGGCAGACGGCCGTAACGATCGCACCAGTGCCCGACCAGCAGACTGCCGCCGAAGGTGATGAGCCCCGCCAATAGCATCGCGGCATAACCGTAGGCCTGCGCCATTCCCAGGTATTTCACCGCGTAGGTGCCGAGATAATACATCGAGATGTAAGTGGCGACGGTGGCGCCGATGGTCAGCATCACACCGAGCACTACCGCCCGCGAGTGCTGGCGCAGCTGAGCAGGCGGCTCGTGAGCCCGCGCCACCGACGGCCGATCGCTTTCCAGCCCGAGACGCAGCCAGCAACCGAGCGGCGCCAGCGCCACGCCGATAAAGAATGGAATGCGCCATCCCCACTCGGCCATGGCGTTCGGTTCGCCGGAAAGCACCGGCAAGGCCGCACTGAGCGCCAGCGCGGTGACGCCGCCAACCACGGTGGCGATGCCCTGCGTCGCCAGTGACCAGCTGGAATAGAAACCGCGCCGATTGGGCGGCGCCGACTCCACCAGCAACGACATCGACGCCCCCACCTCGCCGCCCGCCGCTACGCCCTGGATCAGACGCGCGGCCACCAGCGTGGCGGTTCCCCAATAGCCGGCGCTGGCGTAGGTCGGCGCAAAGCCGATCATCGCCGTGCCCAGGCTCATCAAGGAAATCGTCAGGATCATCGCCGGCTTGCGGCCACAGCGATCGGCATAGGCGCCAATCAGAATGCCGCCCAGCGGCCGCATGAAAAAGCTGACGCCGAACGTGGCAAACGCCAACAGCAACGCCAGATGCGGATCGCTAGACGGGGGAAAAAACAATACGCTGATATAAATAACGAAGAAGTTATAAATACCGAAATCGAAAAACTCCAGCGCATTACCGAAGGAGGCGGCGAATATGACCTTTTTGCCACCGACCTTCGGGGCCGATATTATTTCCGTTTGGGTTTCAGCCGTATTTTCACTCATCATTATCTTCCCTGTTATTATTTTTCGCGTTTATTTTAAATACGCTTCCGCCAACGCTCCCCAATACTGGCTGCCGGCCGCCAGACAGCCGTCATTGAAGTCATATCCCGGGTTATGCACCATGCAGCTGCCTTCGCCATCGCCGTTGCCAACGATCAGGTAGCAGCCCTGCGGATGTGCATCGAGCATGAAGGAGAAATCTTCGCTGCCCATCAGCGGCCGGGCACCGTAGTGCGCGCGGGCGGCGCCGAACTGCTGCTCCGCCACACGGTGGGCAAAGCGGGTCATCGCTTCGTCGTTGACCAACACCGGCGTACCGTTAACGTGCTCCACCACCGCGTGGGCACCGAAGCTTGCCGCCTGCGCCTCGATCAGCGCCGGAATGCGCGCCAGCAGGATTGCGCGCGCCTGACGATCCAGAGAGCGTACGCTGAGCTTCATTTCCGCGCTGTCCGGGATCACGTTGGCCGCCTCACCGGCCTTGATGCTGCCGACGGTGATCACGGCCGCCTCCAGCGGATCGATATTACGCGAAACGATGCTCTGTAGGGCGACAGTGATATGCGAGGCCACCAGCACGGGATCGACCGCCAGCTGCGGGATGGCGCCGTGGCCGCCACGCCCCTGCACCCGCACGTTGAACTGATCCATCGAGGCCATAAACGGACCGTGTTGGAAGAAGAACTCGCCGAGCGGCATCCCCGGCATGTTGTGCATGGCGAAGATGGCGTCGCAGGGGAAGCGCTCGAACAGCCCCTGTTCCACCATGCGCGCGCCGCCGTTCAGCATCTCTTCCGCCGGTTGGAAAATCAGGTGCAGCGTGCCGTTGAAGTTGCGCGTTTGCGCCAGATAGCGGGCGGCACCGAGCAACATAGTGGTGTGCCCATCATGGCCGCAGGCGTGCATGCGGTTGGCCACGCTGCTGCTCCAGGGCTTGCCGTTGTTCTCTTCGATCGGCAGAGCGTCCATATCGGCACGCAATCCGAGGCGTTTAACGCCGTCGCCCACCCGCAACGTACCCACCACGCCGGTGCCCGCCAATCCGCGGTGCACCTCATAGCCCCACGAACTCAGATAATCCGCCACCAGATCGCTGGTGCGAAACTCTTCGAAACCCAATTCAGGGTGCTGATGAATATCGTGCCGAATGGCCGTGAGCTGCGGTAAATACCCTTCGATGATTTTATTTATCATAATTAAATTCCTTTCGTAGCTTTATTATTTATTTGATGAATGATTAAGCCTGCGGGTGAAAATAAAGGTATAACACGGCATGAATAATTTTATTTCGGCACGCCTCGACAGATAAAATAATAATCCGCCAGACACCGTGCCCAGATAAAAAACGACGATAATTCGCTGTGCGCGCCGTGAAAATGCAGAATGAATAACTGCTCAGGATGGTGTGGGCGACAGCCTGCGCCAACGCGGTTTCATCACGTTGTTTTTACACTAAAACCCCACCTGCTTCACATTTCTCATCCGACCTGCCGCGGTTCGGCGGCAAAACTTCTACTGTTAAAACGTCATTCCTAATAACAACGTTGATTTTTACCTCTGCACGCCAAGGAGTTGTTTCATGAAAAACATCAGGTCCGGATTTATCTGGCTGCTGGTGGCGTTGGTCGGCGCCTTCGCTTTCGCCATGCTGGCGCTCAGCCGTGGCGAGCACGTCAACGCCGTCTGGCTGGTGGTCGCCGCCGTCGCCTGCTACAGCATCGCCTACCGCTTCTACAGCCGGTTCATTGCCGACAAGGTCTTTGAACTGGATGACCGTCGTCTGACCCCGGCAGAACGTCACAACGACGGCCTGGACTACGTGCCCACCAACAAATGGGTGCTGTTCGGCCACCACTTCGCCGCCATCGCCGGTGCCGGGCCGCTGGTGGGGCCGATCCTGGCCGCGCAGATGGGCTTCCTGCCGGGAACCATCTGGATCCTGGTCGGCGTCATGCTGGCCGGCGCGGTGCAGGATTTCCTGGTGCTGTTCATCTCCACACGCCGCGACGGCCGTTCGCTGGGGGAAATGGCCAAGCAAGAGCTGGGCGCATTCGCCGGGGTGATCACCATGCTCGGCGCACTGGGGGTGATGATCATCATCCTGTCGGCGCTGGCGCTGGTGGTGGTAAAAGCGTTGGCCGACAGCCCGTGGGGGCTGTTCACCATCGCCGCCACCATCCCGATCGCCCTGTTCATGGGCATCTACATGCGCTTTATCCGGCCGGGCAAAATCGCTGAAATTTCGGTGATTGGCTTCGTGCTGATGCTGCTGGCGATCGTTTACGGCGGCAACGTGGCGCAAGATCCCTATTGGGGGCCGTTCTTCACGCTGCACGGTACCACCCTGACCTGGGTGCTGGTGATCTACGGCTTCGTCGCCTCGGTGCTGCCGGTGTGGCTGCTGCTGGCGCCGCGCGATTACCTTTCCACCTTTATGAAAATCGGCGTCATCATCGGCCTGGCTATCGGCATCGTCTTCGCCATGCCGGAGATGAAAATGCCGGCGGTCTCGCGCTTCATCGACGGCAGCGGCCCGGTGTTCGCCGGCGCCCTGTTCCCGTTCCTGTTCATCACCATCGCCTGCGGCGCCATTTCCGGCTTCCACGCGCTGGTCTCCAGCGGCACCACGCCCAAGCTGGTGGAACGCGAAAGCCACATTCGCTTTATCGGTTACGGCGCCATGCTGATGGAGTCTTTCGTCGCCATCATGGCGCTGATCTGCGCCTCGGTGCTGGATCCGGGCGTTTACTTCGCCATGAACTCGCCGGCGGCACTGATCGGCACCACGGTGGAAAATGCTTCGCAGGTGATCAACAGCTGGGGCTTTATCGTCACGCCGGAAACGCTGGCGCTGATCGCCAAAGAGGTGGGCGAGAACTCCATCCTGTCGCGCGCCGGCGGCGCCCCGACCTTCGCCGTGGGCATGGCGCACATCATCAGCGAGGTGTTCAACAGCCGGGCGATGATGGCCTTCTGGTACCACTTCGCCATTCTGTTCGAAGCGCTGTTCATCCTGACCGCCGTCGACGCCGGTACCCGCGCCTGTCGCTTTATGGTGCAGGATTTGGTGGGCGTGGCGGTACCGCAGTTGGCCAACAACCGCTCCTGGTTCGGCAACCTGGCGGGCACCACGGTGGCGGTGGCCGGCTGGGGCTTCTTCGTGTATCAGGGCGTGGTCGATCCGCTCGGTGGCATCAATACCCTGTGGCCGCTGTTCGGTATCGGCAACCAGATGCTGGCGTCGATGGCGCTGATCCTCGGCACCTTGGTGCTGTTCAAGATGAAAAAACAGCGCTACGCTTGGGTCACCATTTTACCGACCGCCTGGCTGTTCGTGACCTCCATGACCGCCGGCTGGCAGAAGATCTTCCACGAGAAACCGAGCATCGGTTTCCTGGCGCAGGCGAAGAAATTCTCCACCGGCATCGAGCAAGGCACGATCATTGCGCCGGCCAAGTCTTTGAAAGACATGGAAACCATCGTGTTCAGCAACCAGATCAACGCCGCGCTGTGCGGGTTCTTTATGCTGGTGGCGGTAACCATGCTGATTGCCGCCTTCTTCGCGATCCGCCGGGCGCTGCGTTCCGAACAGCCGACGACGCACGAGGTCGGCGCCGCGCTGCGAGAGGAGACCGGCCGCGGCTAAGCGAACCGAGCATCAAGCAAGGGCGCCGCGGCGCCCTTTTTACTGGCTTTAGCCTAACAGCGTTGAGCCGAACGCCCCCTGCCAATCCTGCTCGAACTTCTCGACCGCGGCCTGCACCGCCGGCGCACTGAGGAACTGCTCCGCGACGTCCACCGGCAGCGTGATGGCCTGGCAGCCCGCCAACAGGCACTCCAGCGCCTGGCGCGGTGTTTTGAAGCTGGCGGCCAGCACCTGCGCCGACGGCGCGTGCAGGCTCAGCAGCTGCTGCAGCTCGTGCACCATTTCAATACCGTCGCCGCCCTGCGCGTCAACCCGATTGACGTAAGGCGCCACATATTCCGCCCCGGCCAAGGCGGCCAACAGCCCCTGCCCGGCACCGTACACCGCGGTGCCCAGCGTCGGGATGGACATCGTTTTAAGCTTCTTGATCGCCGCCAATCCCTCCGCGGTTGCCGGGATCTTCACCACCAGCCCCGGTACCCGCTGGCTGAGCAGCGACGCCTCCGCCACCATGCGCTCCGCATCGGCCGCCATCACCTGCGCGAATAGCTTGCCGGTGCCGCCAAGGGCGTCGCGCAGCGCAGGCAGCACTTCCCAGATCGGCTTGCCTTCCTTCGCCACGATGCTCGGGTTGGTGGTGACGCCGTGCAGCGGCAGAATGCGCGCCAGGCGTTTTACCGCGGTCACATCGGCGGTATCGAGATAAAGCTCCATCACGGACTCCTGTGTCATGTTCTGTGGGCGGATTCAAACTCTGATCATCATAGGGCAAAAACCCCGTCAACTTTTGATCAAAATCAATTCAACTTTCATTCGAAAGACCTTTAATGGCGAAAGATTCAGCAACGCCAAACGGGTGATTCATGTTCTTCAATCTGCAGCGCTACTCGACCCATGATGGCCCCGGCATCCGCAGCGTGGTCTTTTTAAAAGGGTGCCCGCTGAGCTGCCGCTGGTGTCAGAACCCGGAAAGCCGCTCGCGCCACGCGGATCTGCTGTTTGACGAGCGCCTGTGTCTGAGCGGCTGTACGCTGTGCACCGAGCGCTGCCCACAAGGCCTGCTACGTGACGAGGGCGCACTGACGCTGCGGCGCGACGTCATCAGCGCAGACGACTACGCGGCGCTGGCCGCCGCCTGCCCAACCGGCGCGCTCAGCCTGTGCGGCAGCGTGGTCAACCCCGACGATATCATGGCCGAGGTGATGCGGGATAAGCCTTTCTACCTGCGCAGCGGCGGCGGTTTAACGCTGTCCGGCGGCGAACCCTTTATGCAGCCGGAAGTCGCGGCGGAGCTGCTGCGGCGCGGCCGCGAAGCCGGCATCCACACCGCCGTCGAATCCTGTCTGCACGTGCCGTGGCATTACATCGCCCCTTCGTTGCCCTGGCTGGATCTGCTGTTGGCCGATCTCAAACACACCGATGAAGCGCGTTTCAAAACCTGGACCGGCGGCTCGGCCCGCCGGGTGATGAACAATTTTCGCCGGCTGGCGGCGCACGGCGTGCCAATGACCGTGCGCGTACCGCTGATCCCCGATTTCAATGCCGATCGCCACTCTGTCCGCGCGATTGTCGACTTCGCCGCCGACGAGATCGGCGTATCGGAGATCCACTTTCTGCCGTACCACACGCTGGGCATCAACAAGTATCACCTGCTCGGCGAACCCTACCGCGCCGCCCGCACACCGCTGGACGCGCCCGATCTGCTGGCCTTCGCCGAAACGTACGCCGGCGCCAAAGGCCTGACCGCCATTTTGCGAGGATAACGCCATGACCACATTGGATTTGACCACCCTCAGCGCCCGTATTCAGGCGCATAAGAACGCGCTGATCCACATCGTCAAACCGCCGGTGTGCACCGAACGCGCGCAGCACTATACCGAGGCCTATCAGCAGCATCAGGATCGGCCGCTGCCGGTGCGCCGTGCGCTGGCGCTGGCCAACCACCTGGCGAAGCGCAGCATCTGGATCGCCAACGACGAGCTGATCGTCGGCAACCAGGCCAGCGAGCTGCGCGCCGCGCCGATCTTCCCCGAATACACCGTCGGCTGGATAGAAAACGAGATAGACCAGTTGGCAGACCGGCCGGGTGCCGGCTTCTCGGTCAGCGAAGAGAATAAGGCGATTTTGCACCGTCTGTGCCCATGGTGGCGCGGCCAAACGGTGCAGGATCGCTGCTACGGCATGTTCACCGACGAACAAAAGGCGCTGCTGGCCACCGGCATCATCAAGGCCGAGGGCAACATGACCTCTGGCGACGCCCATCTGGCGGTCAACTTCCCGCTGCTACTGGAACATGGCCTCGACGGCCTGCGCGAAAAAGTGAACGCGCGCCGCAGCCGCCTGCGCCTGACCGAGTGGGAAGATCTGCACAAAGCGCAGTTTCTCAACGCTATCGATATCGTGCTGACGGCGCTGAGTGAGCACATCCTACGCTTCGCACGCCTGGCGCGCGATATGGCGCAACGCGAAACCCGCGACTGGCGTCGCACCGAGCTGCTGGCTATCGCAGACAACTGCGACCTGATCGCCCATCGCCCGCCGCAAACCTTCTGGCAGGCGCTGCAACTGTGCTACTTCATCCAGCTGACGTTGCAGATCGAATCCAACGGCCATTCGGTTTCCTTCGGTCGCCTCGACCAATATCTTTATCCCTGGTATCGGCGCGACGTGGAGCTGGAGCAAAACCTGGCGCGGGAAGACGCCATCGAGCTGCTGCACAGCTGCTGGCTGAAGCTGCTGGAGATCAACAAGATCCGCTCCGGCTCGCACTCCAAGGCCTCCGCCGGCAGCCCGCTGTACCAAAACGTCACCATCGGCGGGCAAAAACGGGTCGATGGGCGGCCGTGTGACGCGGTCAATCCGCTGTCCTACGCCATTCTCGAATCCTGCGGCCGCCTGCGTTCCACCCAGCCCAACCTCAGCGTGCGTTACCACGCCGGGATGAGCGCCGATTTCCTCGACGCCTGCGTACAGGTGATCCGCTGCGGCTTCGGCATGCCGGCATTCAATAACGACGAAATCGTCATTCCCGAGTTCATCAAGCTGGGGGTCGAGCCGCAGGACGCTTACGACTACGCAGCCATCGGCTGTATCGAGACCGCCGTCGGCGGCAAATGGGGTTATCGCTGCACCGGCATGAGCTTCATCAACTTCGCCCGCGTGCTGCTGGCGGCGCTGGAACAAGGCCGCGACGCCACCTCCGGGCAGATCTTCCTGCCGCAGGAACAGGCGCTGTCCAAAGGAAACTTCGCCGATTTCGAACAGGTCTTAACCGCCTGGGATCGGCAAATTCGCTACTACACGCGCAAGTCGATCGAGATCGAGTGCGTGGTGGACAGCGTGCTGGAGGAGAACGCCCACGATATCCTCTGCTCCGCGCTGGTGGATGACTGCATTGAACGCGGCAAAAGCATCAAGCAAGGCGGCGCCAAATACGACTGGGTTTCCGGCCTGCAGGTCGGCATCGCCAACCTGGGCAACAGCCTGGCGGCGGTGCGCAAACTGGTGTTCGACCAAGGGGCAATCGGCCAGCAGCAGCTGGCGGCCGCGCTGGCCGAAGACTTCGCCGGACTGGATGGCGAACAACTGCGTCAGCGGCTGCTCAACGCCGCGCCCAAATACGGCAACGATGTGGACGAGGTCGATCGGCTGCTGGTGCGCGCCTACCAAACCTACATCGAAGAACTGAAACAGTACCGCAACACCCGCTTCGGCCGCGGGCCGATCGGCGGCGGCTACTACGCCGGCACCTCGTCGATTTCGGCCAACGTGCCCTTCGGCGCCGCCACCCTGGCCACGCCGGATGGGCGCAAGGCGCACCAGCCTCTGGCGGAAGGCGCCAGCCCGGCGTCCGGCACCGACCACCTGGGGCCAACGGCGGTGTTCAATTCGCTCGCCAAGTTGCCAACCGAGGCGATCCTTGGCGGCGTGCTGCTCAATCAGAAGCTGAATCCGGCGACGCTGGACAACCCGCGCGATCGGGAAAAGCTGATGCTGATGTTGCGCACCTTCTTCGAGAGCTATCGCGGTTGGCATGTGCAGTACAACATCGTGTCGCGCGAAACGCTGCTGGCGGCGAAGCAACACCCTGACCAATATCGTGATTTAGTGGTTCGCGTAGCTGGCTATTCCGCTTTCTTTACCGCATTATCCCCTGAGGCGCAGGATGATATTATTGCGCGCACAGAACATACTCTTTAAACCTTTGACTCTTAGCGGCCGCGCCTTGGCGGCCGCATCATCAGGCCGATATGAATTTACGACAACAGACCATATTGCAGTTGGTTAACGATCGCCGGCGGATCAGCGTCAATGAGCTGGCGCGGGCCTCGGGCGTATCGGAAGTCACCATCCGGCAGGATCTCAACCTGCTGGAAAAACGCAGTTATTTGAAGCGCGTACACGGTTCCGCCGTGGCGTTGGAAAGCGACGACGTCGACGCTCGCATGATGTCCAATTTCACCCTCAAACAACGATTGGCACAGTACGCCGCGGCGCAGGTCAACGACGGTGAGACGATCTTCATCGAGAGCGGCAGCGCCAACGCCCTGCTGGCGCGCTACATCGCCGAACGCAAGCGTATTACGCTGATCACCGTCAGCCACTATATCGCCAACCTGCTGAAAGAAACCGACTGCGACGTGATTGTCCTCGGCGGCATGTATCAGAAGAAAAGCGAGACCGTGGTCGGCCCGCTCACACGGCTGTGCATTCAGCAGGTGCATTTCAACAAGGCGTTTATCGGCATTGACGGCTTTCAGGCCGAAACCGGCTTTACCGGCCGCGACATGATGCGCGCCGACGTGGTCAGCGCGGTGCTGGCCAAGGGCGTGGAGAATATCGTGCTGACGGACTCCAGCAAATTCGGCCAGATCCAACCCAACCCGCTGGCGCAGCCGGGGCAAATCAGCCGAGTGATCACCGATTCACGCCTGGCGCTGGAGTATCAGCATCAGCTGAAACGCCAGGGCGTACAGGTGGAGCTGGTCAACGAATAACGCGGGCCGCCACCGCACCTCTCGCGTCGCGCGGGCCACGCCGCGCGCCGTTTCCCTTGTGCAACGGGATTTTAAGACTATTTACCTGTTTATCCTTTCAGAGAAACCTATACTCAGTTTCGGTCACTTTTGGGCCGTAACCTGCTAATTATTCGGCCGTTAACAAAAAGTGCCATTTTTTATATCGATACTGTACGGGAATCAACAGCAGGCCTGATTTATGGTTAGCGCCTATACTTAGAGGGCACTTCCATATAGCCAATGCTAAGGAGAAGTCATTATGATGATTATCAATAAACGTTTCGCCACCGCCGCTCTGGCTCTGACTCTGGCGTTTTCACTGAGCGCCTGTTCCAACATGTCCAAACGCGATCGCAACACCGCTATCGGCGCCGGCGCCGGTGCAGTCGGCGGCGCAGTGCTGACAGACGGCAGCGCGTTGGGCACGCTGGGTGGGGCTGCGGTAGGGGGCATCATCGGTCACCAGGTTGGCAAATAACCTTTCCGATGTTCCTCTGCCGACAGGCGGGCAAAAGCGCCGAGGCGCTTTGACGTATTAACCAGAATAACGATGATTTCAGGTCTGCTTTACTTTAAGTCTATGGTTCTTTCGCCGTTAACGGGCTAACTCCCGGCAGCAACAGCCTCAAGCCATGCCGCAGCATTGCACTGCGGCATGGCTATTCGCCTCAACCGCCCGCCAGTTTGACCTTCATGCCTTTGGCTTCCAGTAGCTGTTTGAGCAGATCGCGTTTATCGCCCTGGATCTCGATGATCCCGTCTTTCACCGAACCGCCGCAGCCGCATTTCTTTTTCAGTTCGGCCGCCAGTTTGTCGAGCGCAGCGTCATCCAGATCGACGCCGGTAATCAGGCACACGCCCTTCCCCTTGCGGCCGCTAGTCTGACGCTGGATGCGCACGATGCCGTCGCCCTTGGCGCGTTGCGGTTTAACGTCTTCCTGCTTGATGCGGCCGGTGTCCGTGGAATACACCAGGCGGCTGTTATCGTCATTCATCGGCGGTTCCTCAGGCCAAAGAGGCGCGGATCGCGCGCAGCGTCGCGGCCGGATCCGCAGATTGGGTGATCGGACGCCCAATCACCATGTAGTCCACGCCAGCGGCCTGCGCCTGCACTGGCGTCATAATGCGGCGCTGATCGCCCGCCGCGCTGCCTTCAGGGCGGATCCCCGGCGTCACCAGCTGGAAAGCCTGCCCGCAGGCGGCCTTCAGGCGCTGCGCTTCATGAGCCGAACACACCACGCCGTCCAGCCCGCAGTCGCGGGTCAGGCGCGCCAGGCGCTCGGCGTGTTCCGCCGGGCTGGCTTCGATACCAATGCCGCGCAGGTCTTCCGCTTCCATACTGGTGAGCACCGTCACGGCGATCAGCAGCGGCGCATCCGCCCCGAATGACGTCAGCGCTTCTTTAGCGGCGGTCATCATGCGCGCGCCGCCGCTGGCGTGGACGTTGACCATCCAAACGCCCAGCTCGGCCGCCGCCGCGACCGCATGCGCGGTGGTATTGGGAATATCGTGGAATTTCAGGTCAAGAAATACGTCGAAGCCACGCCCGTGCAGATCGCGCACCAGCTGCGGCCCGAACAGCGTGAACATTTCTTTGCCCACTTTCAGCCGGCAGTCTTGCGGATCGATACGGTCGGCGAACGCCAGCGCGGCATTCTTATCGGCGTAATCTAACGCCACAACGATTGGAGATGATTTTAAGTCATTGTTATTAGCGTTATTTTCAGACTTCATTTCTTCTACCTTCTGTAAAATAGACATAATCAGGGACTCACCCGCGAAACTGACCGCCGCATTCTACATGCCGGGGGCCAGAAATCCCAGCCGCAGCGCGCACCGGCGCTCTGTCATGTTACCTCTCACCTTTGTCATGGTGCGTCAACGAAAGCGCGCCAGCGATAAACCACGCAGCGTAAAACGCCGTAAAGATGCGTAAATTATCAATCAAATATTTTGAATAAATTACTCAGCATTATCAGATTTTCAATCGGCCAAGATGCTTTATTATTCACCACATCGGAAGCGAATGGCTTCCTTCCTAAATAAACAGACTGGAGTCACCTATGAAAACCATCAAATATTTTGCAGCCGCTGCCGCTATCGCACTGACCTCTTTCGCCACTTTCGCCGCTGAGCCGATCAGCAGCCAGCAGGCCGATAGCCTGACCGCCACCGGCGTCGTTTCCGCAGGTCATGCGACCACCCTCAGCAGCCTGGAGAAAAAACTGGCCGCTAAAGCGGATGCCCAGGGCGCCAGCAGCTACCGCATCATCTCCGCCGGTGGTAACAACATGCTGAGCGGCACCGCGGTCATCTACAAATAATGTTTCCGGTACAGGGCCCGCTCGCTCGGGTCCTGCCTCTGTTTCCCGCCTGAAAAAACCGCATCTTGCTCGCCTTACACTGTTACAAAAATATTAAATTTTTATTACACACTAGACACCCGATCGCCAGTGGCTTAGCTTGAAGGCATCTTCCTGCAGAAAGGCTTTCAAAATGAGCGAGATATCGACACTTACCATTAAAATTCCTCTGGCACTGAAGGAAAAAATCCGCGCCGCCGCCGCTGAAAACGAGTTTTCATTGAGCGTGGAAGTGTGCCAGCGCCTGGAAAGCAGCTTCAGCGCCCCCGCCGCCAAGGCAGAAAAACCGACCAAAAAGGCGGATGAGCTGCACCACGGCGAGATCGACAATCAAAGCACTGAAGAAGAGATTGAACAGCCGCTGAGCCAGAAAGAGCTGAAGAAACTGCGTCAGCTGTTGAAAACTGGCGCCAAAGGCGGCAAGAAAAAGTAAGCGATGAACGTAGAAAAACGGGGCGATGAATCGCCCCGTTTTATTTTGTCGCGCCGCCGCGTTATTGTCCGTCCAGACCGCGGATCGGTTTGACCGATGACCAGGCGCGGCACGACGGACAATGCCAATAGAGCGAGTGTGCGGTAAATCCGCACTTGTGGCAGCGGTAACGCGGCTTGGTGCGAATTTGCTCGCCGACCATATCGCGCAACAACAGCAGACTCTCTTTCGCACGGCCGTCTTCGGCGTCCGCCAGGTGATAATCCATCAACCGATAAAACACCCGCATAGTAGGATGACGCTGTAGCTGACGGTTGATATAGACCTGCACCACGTCGCGCCCTTCGTGCTGCTCGATGATCTCGGCCAACATCAGATCGGCGGTAGCGCCGGTGTTCTCTTCTACGCAGCGCTTAAGGAATTCAGCCCAGTTGTGCTGTTGTTCCGGCAGATGCGTGTAGCATTCCTGCAGCATCGGTAGCGTTTCGCTGACCAATTCTTTGTCCTGGCTCAGTACGCGCTGCAGCGACTCTGCCGCTTTGGCGTAGTCGTTTTGCGCCATGTAGATGCGCCCGAACATGATGGATACTCGTGCACACTGTTTATCGGCCGCGTCCGCACGCTTAAGTAAGCTCATCGCCCGATCGAGATCGTCACTGCCCATCGCCTGCAATGCCAGCTCACAGTAGAAATGCGCAATCTCGACGCGCTGTTTCTCTTTGCCCAGCTTGACCAGCTTTTCCGCCACGTCGATGGCTTTCTGCCAATCGCTGGTGGCCTGATGGATCACCAGCAACTGCTGCAGCGCCGATACGCGGAAATCCGCTTCGTCAGTCAACTGGCTGAACATGTCTTCCGCGCGATCGTACAGCCCGGCCGCCATATAGTCGCGGCCCAACTGCTGTACCGCCAGCAGGCGCTGTTCGAAGGTCAGGGAAGCGCTTTCCATCAAAGCCTGATGGATGCGGATGGCGCGGTCGACTTCACCGCGCGAACGGAACAGGTTACCCAGCGTCAGGT
Source organism: Serratia sp. CY47280 (assembly GCF_052168655.1). Lineage (NCBI taxonomy): Bacteria > Pseudomonadati > Pseudomonadota > Gammaproteobacteria > Enterobacterales > Yersiniaceae > Serratia > Serratia sp. CY47280. The sequence continues at coordinate 855,757 of NZ_JBJNMG010000001.1, forward strand.
GGGCTTCAACGGTGTTGCTGTCCTCTTTCAACATGTCGAGGAACAGATCGACCGCCTTGTCCTGCTGGTTGGAAAGCAGAAAGTTCACCCCTGCCACGTATTCGCGCGACAGGCGGTTGGCTTCTTGCTGTTTATCCTGCTGAGCGCTTCTGCGCCCCATGTACCAACCATACGCGGCAGCCACGGGCAGCAACAGAAACAGCAGTTCTAACATAGAGGGTTATTCCTTGCTGACAACGGCCTGAGCCGCCGGTTCAGCGGGCTGCTCAAGCTGCAGCTCCAGCCTTTTGATCTTGCGCTCGGCGCGGCCCAGCGCAATGCGCGTGCGCAGGTAGAACAGGCCGCAAATGATCCAACCGAGAACGAAGCCGGCGCCAAACAGCGTGGCCAACAGGGTCGATACGCGATAATCGCCCTGCGCAACCAGATAGTTAAAATTGACCACCTGATCGTTATGCGCACCCAAAGTGACGGAAATCACGAAGATCACCAGAACCAACAAAAAAATCAGCAAATATTTCACATTCTTTCCCGCGATGCCGAGTGAATCGGATGAACGATGCCAAAACGTGGCGTCCCTAACCCTTAAGTTAGCATTTCCCGCTGCGGCAGGGAAACCCTGCGGCACGATAAAACCACATATCTGCTGGCATATTCGGCAGTAAACGGCTTTAGCGAACAAATTGATGAGAAAGCTTCTCAAAACGTCGAATTTATAAGGATATGGGGGCAACCGCGTGGAATGCAATGGCGGGAAAATGTAAGCGATTGATGCGGCGCCGATCCGACGCCGCGCTTTTTGTGACATCGTCACGTTAAGACATGATTAACCCGCCATCCACATTGATGGTTTGGCCGGTGATATAATCGGCATCATCTGAGGCAAGGAAGGCCACGAGACCCGCCACATCTTCGGGTTGCCCGGCACGCTTGAGCGGAATACCCGCCACCCACTCGGCCATCAACTCCCCTTTGCCGTAAGTTTTTTCCGGGCCGCTGAGAATTTCTCCCCAAACGCGGTCGTTATATTCCCACATCTCGCTTTCAATGATGCCGGGGCAGAATGCATTGACGGTGATGCCATGTGTCGCCAGCTCAAGCGCTAAACTCTGCGTAATGCCGATCACCCCCATTTTGCTGGCGGCGTAATGCGGTGTGTAAATAAACCCGTTACGCCCCTGGCCGGAAGAGGTGTTGATCAGGCGCCCCTTGCGCTGGCCGACCATATATTTAGCCGCCTCCCGGCAACAGAGCCAGACCGCCGTAGTATTTACCGCCAACACTTTCTCAAAATCGCTTTTGGGCATCTGGTCAAAACGATCGATAGTGATCACCCCGGCGTTCTGAATAGAAACGTCGATCGCGCCAAATCGCTCCCAGACCTGACGATAAAAATCAACTACCTGTGCTTCATCGGTAACGTCGAGGATGACCGGCAGCACCGCCACCCGATAACGCTGGCGCAGCGTTTCCGCCGCGGTCAGAATGCGCTCCGCATTCGATGCGATCGCCAGATTGGCACCCAAACTGGCGAAATGCTCGGCGATACCGGCGCCAATGCCGCGGCATGCGCCGGTAATCACCACGGTTTTCCCCGTGAAGTCACGATTCATGATTGTTCTCCTGTTATCAATGAGGCCATCTGCGGCCGCCACAAGGTGCGCTGTACCGCCTGCCGCCACGCGCTGTAGCTTTCCTGCAGCTGGTGGTGGCGCTGCATATCGGGTTTAAACTCATCATGTTGAGGCAACAGTGCCGCCAGTTGCCGATCGGTAGCTCCCCACAGGCTGCGCATCGCCATCAACGCCGCCCCCAGGGCCGACAGTTCCGCCGTGTTGCTGCGCCACACCGGGCAACCCAGCAGATCGGCCTGAAACTGCATCAGCCAGTCATTGCGGCTGGGGCCGCCATCGGCCATCAGCCCCTGCAGCGCAAAACCCGGTTGTTGCCGCAGTACGCCGATCACATCGGCGATTTGATAAGCCACCGATTCAAAAGCGGCCCGCACCAAATGTTCTCGCCGCGTGCCGCGGCTGAGCCCGCAAATCACGCCGCGCGCCTGCTCATCCCACCAGGGTGCGCCGGCACCGGTCAGCGCCGGTACAAAATAGACACCACCGCTATCGGGCACGCGAACAGGCAGTTCACTCAACGGCGCTTCGTCCTCCGACGGCATGGCGGCGATATCCAGCATCCAGGCGATAGCATCGCCGGTGTGGGGAATATTGCCCTCCAGTGCGTACTGCATGCGTCCACCGTCATGCCAAGCGATGGTCGTTGCCAGAGCGCTCGTATCGCATTGCGCGTCGGCGATTGGCGCCATCACCGATGATCCGGTGCCATAGGTGGCTTTGACCTGCCCAGCCTGACCCAGCGCATGGCCATAAAGCGCCGCATGCGAATCCCCTACCATCGCAGCAATTGGAATGCCGTCAGCAATGCCGTCCAATCCCAACGTCGTACCGAACAGATGGCTGGAGGGATGGATCGTCGGCAGCGCCTGACGGGGAATATTGAACAGCGCCAGCATCTGCTCGTCCCAATCGCCGGAAACAAGGTTCAGCAGCTGAGTGCGAGCGGCGTTGGAGATATCGCAACCGAATGCCTGTCCTCCGCTCAACTGCCACAGCAGCCAGGCATCGATGGTGCCCAGGCACAGCTCGCCGTTCTCCGCCAACCGCTGTCCCTCTTCGCAGTGATCGAGCAACCAACGCATTTTCGACGCCGAGAACAAGGGTGAAAGCGGCAAACCGGTGGCGCGACGCACTGCTTCCTCCTGCCGATCGCGCCGCAGCCGTTCGCAGAAATCGGCGGAACGCGCGCATTGCCAAGTTAAGGCAGGCCCGATAGGCTGGCCGTTGGAACGCCGCCAGCCGATGGCGGTTTCACGCTGGTTGCTGATGGCGATACCGGCAATGCGGGATGCTCCGGCCAACGCAATAGCCTCCCGCAATACCGCCAGAGAGGCCGCCAGCAAGGTCTCGCCCCGTTGCTCCACCCAACCGGGCTGCGGCGTCTGCAACGTCAGTGGCCTGCTGGCCCTGGCGACGATCGTACCCTGCGCATCCACCACCACGGCCTTGGCGTTGCTGGTGCCCTCGTCCAACGCGACAATGCAGTCTGCTTTAACCATGGCTCACCTCAACCAGCGGCTGCACCGCTTTTTTTTCCTGGCGCTGCATCAGAATGACCTTGCTCTGCAAACGCTGCTGGAACTGGTCAATCACCACGGCGGTGACGATCACCAGCCCTTTAATCACCATTTGCCAGAACTCGCTGACGCCCATCATCACCAAGCCGTCCGCCAGAAAAACGATCACAAAGGCGCCGATGATCGAACCGAATACCCTGCCGCGACCACCGCTCAGCGCCGTACCGCCCAGCACCGTCGCGCCGATGGCGTCCATTTCGAACATATTGCCGGTCATCGGGTGCGCGGTCTGCAATTGAGAAGCGATGACCAGCCCCACCAGCGCCGCGCACAGCCCGGAAAACGCATAGACGAACATTTTCACTTTGACGATCGGCACCCCCGACAGCCGCGCTGCCGGCTCATTGCCGCCAATGGCATAGATATAACGGCCCAGCGGCGTTTTCTTAGTGAGATAGATCCCCAACAACACGATGGCCAACATCAGCCAAATCGGGTTGTAAATTCCCAGGAAGGTGCCGGACCCCAGGGCCGCGAAACCAGTGTTGCCCAGCGCTTCCATGCCCACCAGATTGGGATAGGTTTTGCCGTCCGCCGTCAGCAACGCGGCCCCACGCGCCACGTACATCGCCCCCAGGGTGCAGATGAATGGCGCAACGCCGAGCCGCGTGATCAGCGTGCCGTTGATCAAACCCAACAACACGCCCAACAGCGCCACCGCGCCGATCACTTCAAAAACGTTGAGAAACAGCCGATTGCCCTCCCACAGCGGGATACCGACGGTCAATAGCGCACCGGCAATCATCCCGCACAAACCTGCCACCGCGCCGACCGACAAGTCGATGCCACCGGTGAGGATCACCAGCGTCATGCCAACCGCCAGCAGCCCGGTAATCGCCACGTGCTGTGTCATGATCAGCAGATTAGAGACGGTCAGAAAATTCGGCACCATGCTGCTGAAGAACAGCACCACCAGCAACAGGGCGATGAAGGTGCGCGCCTGCAGCAAATACATATACAACCGATACTTGGTTTGCATTGCCTTATCCTTATGCATGAGGGGTTGAGGCGCGGATCAGCGTTTCGCGATCGGCCCGTTCACGCGGCAGATCGGCCGTCAGCTGCCCGTCCGCCATCACCATCACCCGGTCGGCCAGTGAGACCACCTCATCCAGCTCCGATGAAGAGAACATCACCGCCAACCCCTGGCGCGCCATCGCGCCAATCAGGTGGTAAACGTCCGTTTTGGCACCGACGTCAATTCCGCGCGTCGGCTCATCAAGAAACACCACCTGCGGCCCGGTCAGCAGCGCCTTGCCCAACACCACTTTCTGCTGATTGCCGCCGCTCAGGCTGGTAATTGGCAGCTCCCGGTCACTGACCTTGATCGCCAGTTTTTCGATCATGCCATCGACCAACGTACACTCCCCGGCCGACGCCAACGGCCGTAGCGCATTACGTCCCAGGCTGGCCAGGGTCATGTTGGCCTTGATCGACATCATCTGCACCAACCCCTCCGCCTGCCTGTCTTCCGGCACCAGCGCCATGCCCAACGCCATGCGTTGACGGAATCCCAGCCGCTCCACGCTTTTGCCGTTGAGCAAAATGCGACCTGCCGTCTGGCGCATCACGCCGTTGAGCACTTTGAACAGTTCGGTACGGCCGGCCCCCAGCAGGCCATAAATGCCGATCACTTCCCCTTTGCGCAGTGAAAAACTGACGTCGTTAAGGCAATAGCCGCCGTTTTCACGCGGCAGCGTCAGCTGTTCGACCTTCAACACTTCATCCCCTTGTTCTGCCGCGCAATAATCAAAGTGCTTGCTCTTTTCCCCCACCATCTTTTCGATGATCCACGGAATGCTGACGTTACTGACCGGTTCGGCGGCAACAAAACGCCCGTCGCGAAACACCGTGATGCGATCGCCAATCTCCATCAGCTCTTCCAGTCGGTGAGAAATGTAGATGATGGTGACGCCGCGTTTTTTCAGATCGGCGATCACCCGAAACAGCGTGCGCACTTCGGCCTGACTCAGCGCCGACGTCGGCTCATCCATGATCAGCACCCGGGTGTCCTTCGCCAGGGCACGGGCAATTTCAACCAGCTGCTGATGACCGATACCGAGGCTGCCCAACGGCGTATGCGGATCGATATCCAACTCCAGCCGCTGCAGCAAGGATTTGGCCAGCTGATACTGATAGTCCACATTGATACGGCCGCGCTGGAAGAACTCGTTGGCCATAAAAATGTTGTCCATGACCGACATGTTGGGGAACAGGTTCAGCTCCTGAAAAATAATGCTGATCCCGAGCCGCTCCGCCTGCTGCGTGGAGGTTAACGTCACCGCTTTCCCCTCCAGCTCGATAGTGCCGGAGGACGGGGTTTCCACCCCCGCCAGCAGCTTCATCATGGTCGACTTGCCGGCGCCATTCTCGCCGATCAGCACGTTGACCTGGTTGCGAAACACTCGATAACTCACGCTATCCAACGCGGTGACGCCCGGATAGAGACGCGAAACGTTGCGCGTTTGAATAATGATCGGATCGCTCATCACGCCCCCTTAAGGTTGAATGCGCACCGGCGTGATCAACAGCGGCTCGGCAGGTGCCTGCCAGCTGCTGAATACGCCATACACGGTAATGTGGTCACCCACCTTGGGCTGGGATCCGGTCAGTTCGTCGATCGAAGCCTGGTTAATCGCCCTGGCAAAATCGCCGAACAGCGCTTGGTCATTGAAATCGCTGTAGCTCAGGCCGCGATAGCTGTCGCGTAACGCCGTACCGCGGTAGACCGGCCCGATCTGCACCTCCACGCTGCTGAGCGGCGCATCGGTCAGTGCGAGCGTTAATTTTCCGCTGCGCGAGCGGGTGTTGACCGCCGCGACTTCACCACTGACCTTGACGTTGAAGTAACAAGGAAACTCCGGTTGAGCACGGTACCCCAGCAGGCCGCAAGCGCTGTCAAAATCCTTGGCTTGGGCGATCCGGGCGATCAGCTCGCCCAGCGGCTGCGCCGTTTTGACCGTTTGCGGGGCGATTTTGCTGCGGTAAATCTCCGCTGCCTGCGCCACATGTGGATTCACCGGGGAGCGAAGCTCCGCCAGCTTTTTCTCCGAGACGATACGGCAACCGCTCAACGTCAGGACGACGATGACGGTCAACGCAATGCGCATCGACATAACAACACCTCCGATCGCACCCCGCCACCAGGACGGGGTGGTGAAAGACGCCGCTCAGCGCGGGTTACGGTTTGAAGTTGAAGTCACTGACCCGTTGCGCATTGTCTTTGCCGATCAGGATGCCGCGGAACATCACGCGTTCCTTGCCGGTATAGCTGCCGGATTGGAAATAACCGTCGAGGATTTCAACGCCCTGCGCAGCGATAGCCTGCGCCTGCAACATCACGCTGGCGTAGAGGTTGCCGTTAAGAATGGCGTCACGTTCATCGTTGCTGCCGTCGATGCCCACCACGGTGACATCCTGCCGGCCAGCGGCCTTCAGCGCCGCCACTGCGCCCAGCGCAACCGGGCCGTTGCCGCAGATCACGCCCTTGATGTCCGGATGCGCCTGCAAAATGCTGTCCATGATGCGTTTCCCCTCCAGCAGATTACCCTTGGCATCCTGACGCGCCACGCTGACCATCTCAGGATATTGGTCGATCACGTTGTGGAACGACTGCGAACGCGTAACGCAGTTATTGTCCGCCAGGTTGCAGGTCAGCTCGGCGTATTTGCCGGTTTCCCCCATTTTTTCCACAAACTGGTTGGCGACGTCCGAGCCGGCCTGGAAGTTGTTATGGGTGATCTGCGCCAACGCCACGCCATCAACCGGGATCTCGCGGTTGATCAGCACCACTGGAATGCCGGCGTTTTTCGCCTGCTGTACGGCGGCGACGCTGGCCTGGGAATCGGCGTTATCCAAAATGATGCCCTGAACCTTACGGCCGATAACCAGGCTGATGAGCTCTCCCTGGCGCTTAACGTCTTCGCCGTGCGACAGCACCAGCGTCTGATAGCCGAGAGACTTGGCTTTGGCCTCGGCCCCCTTGGCTTCCGCGGAGTAATAAGGGTTGTCCAATGAGTTGACGAGGATGGCGATCGTGCCCTTTTCCGCCGCCATGGCAGAGGTGAAGGCAAAACCGGTGAGCAGGGTAAGGTAAGTGGCTATTTTTCTCATGATGGTGTTCTCTTATCGTTGTGTTGAACATCGTCTGGTGTTGGCGATCGCTGCGGTTGCCGCTTACCAAATGGTAAAACCGCCGTCGATCATCAGGTCCGCGCCGGTAATCATGTCGCTGCCGTTGCTGGCAAAAAACAGGATCGCCGCCGCGATTTCATCGGTATAAGCAAAACGCCCCAGTGGGATCAGCTTTTTCATCGCCTCGCCCTTTTCGCCTCGCCAGGCTTTCTCTCCCATAGGCGTCAGCACCACGGTGGGCGATAACGTATTGACGGTGATGCCGTGCGGCGCCCACTCTTTGGCCATCACCTTGGTCATGCCTAGCAGCCCCGCCTTGGCGGAGGTGTAAGCACAGTGATCGTCAATGGCGATGGAAGCCGCCTGCGACGCGATGTTGATGATTTTCCCGCCGTGGCCGGCGGTTATCGCGCGGCGCGCCAGTTCTTGTGAGCACAGGAAAGGCCCGGTGAGATTGACCGCCAGATGGCGCTGCCACTCCTCGAGCGTGACTTCTGTCGCCGGCTGCAAATTAACGTAGCCGGCGCAGTTGACCAGGATATCGAGCCGGCCAAAGCGCCGCTCAGCCGCGTTGAAGGCGGCAGCCACCGAGTCGGGTTCGGTCACGTCGCACACCTGACAGAACACCTGTTCATCGCCCAACTCTCGCAGCGCTGCCGCGGCCTTGTCTTGTTCAAAGGCCGGATACATCAACACCAGGCGCGCGCCCTTTTCCAACAGCAGGCGATTGGCTGCCATCGCGATGCCGCCCAAACCGCCGGTGATTACCGCAACCTTCCCTGCCAGCGACATCCGGCTATCGACACCGTAGCGTAAATTAACGTCATATTCGTTCCGCTCCATCGCATCCCCCTATTGAGTTAACTGTGCATGCAATCCTGCCGCATCGATGGCGTATTGCCGCCGCAGCGCCGCCCGGCTGCTGCTGTGGGTAAATTCGTAAGCCGGCACGCCCAGCGCGGTAAACGGCCGCGGCAGCTGATGCCGCAGCAACAATTCACCGATGATGGTGCCTAAACCACCGCTGAGCGCATGTTCCTCCATGGTCAGCACCCGGCGGTGCGAGCGCATTAGCGCCACTACCGCCGCCTCATTGAGTGGCCAGAGCGAAGGGAGAGAGACAATGGTCGGGTTATCGCCCAATGCCAGCACCTTCATCGCCTCATGAGCCACCGTGCCCAAACAGAACACCAGGTTATCTTCCCCCTGGTGCAACACCTCCGGCTCTCCCGGACGGAATTGGTAATCCGCGTTCAACACCGGCAACTTGTCGCTGTCCATACGGATATAGGCCGGGCCGGGTTGTGCGATAACATAACGGACAATCTCTGCCGCTTGCCGCGCATCCGCAGGCGCATAGACGCAGAGATTGCCCAGCGTGCGGGCAATGGCGATATCGTTCATGCAATGGTGCGTCGCCCCCAGCGGCCCATAGCCGAATCCGGCATTCAGGCCGAGCATTTTCACGTTGGTCTCCGTGTAGCAAACATCGTTTTTCATCTGTTCGTTAGAACGAGCGAAAAGGAAAGGTGCCGCGTTGGCAGTAAAGACCGTGCGGCCGCTGAGCGCCATGCCGGCGGCCATGCCTACCATGTTCTGCTCGGCGATACCGACGTTCACCACCCGCTCCGGATAAGCCTGCTCAAAGGGCGCGATTTTCGACGTGGACGTGGAATCCGCCACCATCACGCTCAGATCCGCACCCGCCCGTTGCTGTTCGATCAACGCCGTTACCACCGCATCGCGTAAATCCTGCATGTTTACCCCTCCAGTTCCGCCAGCGCCTGCGCCAGCTGTTGTTCGTCCGGTACCGCGTGATGCCAGGCGGCAACGTTAGCCATAAACGACACGCCGTGCCCCTTTTCGGTATTGGCCAAAATCACTCGCGGCTTGTCCTGGCTCGGGCGTTGGATCGCCGCCACCAGCGCCGCCGGATCGTGGCCGTCACATTCCAGAGTTTCAAAGCCGAAAGCGCGCCATTTTTCCGCCAACGGTTCCAGCGGCATGATGGCCTCTGTCTTTCCCGCCAGTTGCAGCCGGTTGCGATCGACGATGGCAATCAGGTTATCCAGCTTAAATTTGCTGGCCGCCATCGCCGCCTCCCAATTGGAACCCTCTGCCAGTTCGCCGTCGCCCAGCAACACGAAAGCGCGGCGATGCGCACGCCCCGCCAGCTTGTTGCCCAGCGCCAGCCCCACGCCGATCGGCAGCCCATGCCCCAAACCGCCAGAGTTAATCTCCACCAGCTCCGGCAGCTTCTGCCGCACCGGATGCCCGGCCAACAAGGTGTCGTCGCCCATGAACTGATCGAGCACCGCAGGATCCAGCAAGCCCATCGCCGCGCAACTGCAGTAGAAACCGCCGGCGCCATGCCCTTTAGACAAAATGAACCGATCCTGATCGGGCCGGGCATTGCTGCGATCCATCACCGCCATATACAAGGTGCAGATGATGTCGATCTCCGACAGATCGGCGCCGGTATGGCCCTTGCCTGCCTTATGGTTCATGGTCACCACATATCGGCGCGCCTGGCGTGCCGTGTTTTTAATCGCCTGAAAGTCCATCGTCACCTCTGCATAAGCGCCCTGATTATCGTTATCGCATCGAAATTGATCCGTTAACTCGCCATTGATTTTCGAATGGAAATCATATGCAGCAAAAACGATAATTAATGTGGGCAAGATCAAATTTCAAGCAAAAGCGCTTACCAGACAATCAAAGAATCAATAAAAACCAATAAATAACAATAATATAAAGTAAAATCACCGAGTTTGATTTAGTTTTTACCGTTGATTTCATTGGACTCCATTGATTTTCGAACAAAAACCAATGCAGTTTATCCGTGGCTTTATCAATAATCGCGAGCTAAAATTCAGCGCATCAATAAGGAGTTGCCGTAGCAAACCGCGTGGCGGGAACTGACAGGTACTGATAGGTGCAGGAGTCTTTCGATTGAAAAGCAAAAGCGAACAGCTGGCGGAAATGCAGCAACGGCGCGAAAAGATCCTCGACATGATCCGCGAAGACGGCTCGGCGACGGTCAAAATGCTTACCGATACCTTCAAGCTGACCGAGGCGACCATTCGTACCGATCTGCGCGTCCTGCAGCAGCAAGGCTATGTGCAGCGCTTCCACGGTGGTGCAACCCTGGTTGATGGCAAGCAAAATACTCATGCCATGCTGCTGGAACGCCAGGTTAACCTGACCGCCAAAGATCGCATCGGCAAGCTCGCCGCCGGTTTTATCGAACCCGGCGACACCATCATTCTTGATTCGGGCACCACCACCACGGCTATCGCCAATCACCTGAATCACATAAAGAAACTGTCCGTTATCACCACCGGCGTCAATATTGCACTGCAGCTGGGCGGCGAACCGGGCGTGAATATTTTGCTGACCGGGGGCTCATTCAAATTCCCTACGCTCTCCACCTCCGGGGACAAAGCCGCCAGCTTCTTCGAAAACGTGCTGGCGCAAAAACTGTTCCTCGCGACGGCCTGCATCTCGCCCCGCCACGGGCTCAGTTTCCCAAGCGAAACCGACATCAAACTGAAAATGGCGATGATCAATGCAGCCAACACGGTGTATGTGGTGGCCGACTCAAGCAAGATCGATAAGGTTTCAATGTTTGCGCTGCCTTGTGACTGGCAGCATATCGACTATTTGATTACCGACAACGGAATTAGCGATTCCGCACTGCAGGCATTTGAAAAGGTAGGCATTAAGGTCTTGGTGGCAGGCGCCTGAACGGCGCCTGTGAAAGAAGTGATTATTCCGGCTTGCGCGCCGCGATTTCCTGCTGCTCTTGCGGCGGCGGCGTCAGCGGACCGAACCAGCGCTGCGCCAGCCAGCAGGTGATCACCACCAGCAACCAACTGATCAACGTGGCCATTGCCAGATCGCGCGGCCAGTGCATGCCCAGCAGCAGACGGCTGCCCATCACACCCGTTGCCCACACCATCAGCAGCGCGACGGTTTTATAATGGCGGCGCGGCCACAGCAGCCCTACGCCCAACAGTGCCCAGGTGGCAGCGAACATGGTGTGCCCGGACGGAAAAGCAAAGCCGGTTTCAAACTGCCAGTGCTTGCGCAGCCAGTTCGGCACCAGCGTCTGATCTTGCAACTGCTCGCGCACCAGCGCGCTGCGCTCTTTGCGCTGCAGCGAGTAGAAATACTTGCCGTCCACACCGTGAGTTTGCTCCAACCACACCACGAAAGGACGCGGTTCTTGCACCCGATCCTTGATCAACGACTTCACGCCCTGCCCAATCAACAGCGCGGCGAAAAGCAGCATCGCCAGACCGATCGCCGGCTTCAGCCGAAAGCGCAGGCACCACAAAAACCAACCGCAAAGGATCGCGCTGGTCAGAATGCCCCACGGCGAGGTCACGGTTTCGGTCACCCAGTACAGCGCTTTGAGCAGCCGATCATTGCCGCCGGGCTGCCAGTGCCAGCCGGATGCCCATACTACCAGCGGCATCAACAGCAGCAGCAGCGCGCCGCCCGCCGTACGTTTCGCTATCTCATACATTCCCGTTTTCCTCTGCGTGAATCAGTCCGCAGTGTAACAAGAGTGCAATATTGATAACACGCGAAAAATTAAACAGATAGGCAACCTATCGCAATAATAGGTGGCCAGAAAACGCCATCTGCTGGTTTGCTGAGCACCGCCCGGCAAGAAGTTGTGGCAAAATAGCCGATAATTAACGAAATAGAGATCGGCGTAGCACGTTTTAGTCTTGGTCAATTCACTGAACCGGACTTAGGATGCGCGACAATGATTGAATCGTAGGTTTTTGTGGAGAATGACATGCAGCTTAAACGGGTGGCAGAGGCTAAACTGCCGACACCTTGGGGCGATTTCCTGATGGTAGGATTCGAAGAACTGGCGACCGGGCATGACCATCTGGCACTGGTATTCGGTGATATTTCCGGCGAAGTGCCGGTACTCGCACGCGTGCATTCCGAATGTCTGACCGGTGACGCCTTATTCAGCCTGCGCTGCGACTGCGGTTTTCAACTCGAAGCCGCACTGGAGCAGATCGCCGAAGAAGGCCGCGGCATCCTGCTTTATCATCGCCAGGAGGGCCGCAATATCGGCCTGTTGAACAAGATCCGCGCCTACGCCCTGCAGGATAAGGGCGCAGACACCGTGGAAGCTAACCATCAGCTCGGCTTCGCCGCCGACGAGCGCGACTTCACCCTGTGCGCCGATATGTTCAAACTGCTGGGCGTCGACGCGGTGCGTTTGCTGACCAACAACCCGAAAAAGGTCGAGATCCTGACCGAAGCCGGTATCAATATCAGCGAGCGCGTGCCGCTGATCGTCGGCCGCAATCCGAAGAACGAACGCTATCTGGCCACCAAGGCCGCCAAAATGGGCCATTTGCTCGACCAGAAGTGATCGCTACCGCGGTGGAAACAATCAGGGCGCCTCGCGGCGCCCTTTTTATTGCTTAATTACAGCATTTTCCTGATCACATAGTGCAGGATACCGTCGTTTTCGTAGTAGGTCAGCTCATTGCCGGTATCGATGCGGCAACGGGTGTCGACCACTTCCTTGCGCCCGTCGGCATAGGTGATATGCACCGGCACCGTCTGGCCCGGCTGCAGCTGTTGCAGGCCGCCAACGCTGATCTGCTCATCCCCGGTCAGCCCCAGGGTTTTGCGCGTCACCCCTTGCGGGAACTCCAGCGGCAAAATCCCCATGCCAATCAGGTTTGAGCGGTGAATGCGCTCGAAGGATTCGGCTATCACCACCCGCACGCCCAGCAGGCGCGGCCCCTTCGCCGCCCAGTCGCGGCTGGAGCCGGAACCGTACTCTTTACCGGCGATCACCGCCAGCGGCACTTTCTCCTGCTGGTACTGCATGGCGGCGTCGTAGATAGACAGCTGCTGTTGCGACGGAATATGGCGCGTATAGCCGCCTTCCACGCCCGGCACCATTTCGTTGCGAATGCGGATGTTGGCGAAGGTGCCGCGCATCATCACTTCGTGGTTGCCGCGGCGTGAACCGTAGGAGTTAAAATCCTGCGGCGCCACGCCGTGCTCGCTCAAGTAACGCCCCGCCGGGCTGTCGCGCTTGATGTTACCCGCTGGCGAGATGTGGTCGGTGGTCACCGAGTCGGCCAGAATCGCCAGAATGCGCGCGTCCTTGATGTCCTGCACCGGATCCGGCTTCACCTTCATGGTGCTGAAGAACGGAGGATGGCGGATATAGGTAGAATCCTCCTGCCATTGATAGGTCGCCGAACCGGTCACCTGGATCGCCTGCCAGTTGGCGTCGCCGTCGAACACTTCGCCGTATTCCTTGTGGAACATCTCGGTGCGCACTTCTTCCACCGCCTGAGCGATGTCCTGGCTGCTCGGCCAGATGTCCTTCAAATAGACCGGCTGACCGTCATTACCCTCGCCCAGCGGCTCTTTGGTCAGATCGATCTTCATGCTGCCCGCCAGCGCATAAGCCACTACCAGCGGCGGCGAGGCCAGCCAGTTGGTTTTCACCAGCGGGTGGATGCGCCCTTCGAAGTTACGGTTGCCCGACAGCACCGCGCCCACGGTCAGATCGCCCTCTTTGATCGCCTGCTCGATGGGATCCGGCAGCGGCCCGGAGTTGCCGATACAGGTGGTACAGCCATATCCCACCAGGTTGAACCCCAGCTCTTCCAGATAGGCGGTGAGTTTGGCACTGTCAAAGTAGTCGGTCACCACTTTGGAACCCGGCGCCAGCGAGGTTTTTACCCAGGGTTTGCTGCGTAGCCCTTTCTTGACGGCGTTTTTCGCCAGCAGGCCGGCCGCCATCATGACGCTCGGGTTGGAGGTGTTGGTGCAGGAGGTGATCGCCGCAATCACTACCGCGCCGTCGCGCAGTTCGTGCTGCTGCCCGTCCAGCGTAAAGGTTTTGCTGTCGGTATTGGCCTTGTGGCCGCCGATATCCAGCTCGGTCGCGGCCGTGAACGCCTGCGGCACATTCGGCAGCGCGACGCGGTCCTGCGGGCGCTTTGGCCCGGCGAGGCTGGCTTCCACGGTTGACATGTCCAGCGCCAGTGAGCTGGTGAAGACCGGTTCATCACCCGGGTTGCGCCACATGCCCTGCGCTTTGGCGTAGGCTTCCACCAGCGCGATTTGTTCGGCGCTGCGGCCGCTGAGCTTCATATAGCCGAGCGTAACGTCATCCACCGGGAAGAAACCGCAGGTGGCGCCGAACTCCGGCGACATATTGGCGATGGTTGCCCGGTCCGCCAGCGGCAGATCGGCCAGCCCATCGCCGTAAAACTCGACGAACTTGCCGACCACGCCGTGCTTACGCAGCATTTGAGTCACCGTCAGCACCAGGTCAGTGGCGGTAATGCCCTCGCGGAGCTTGCCGGTCAGCTTGAAGCCGACCACGTCCGGGATCAGCATCGACACCGGCTGGCCCAGCATCGCCGCTTCCGCTTCGATGCCGCCGACGCCCCAGCCGAGAATGCCCAGGCCGTTGATCATGGTGGTGTGGGAATCGGTGCCCACCAGCGTATCCGGATAAGCCACGCGGCGGCCGCTTTCGTCGCTGTGCCACACCGTTTGGCCGAGGTATTCGAGGTTGACCTGGTGACAGATGCCGGTGCCCGGCGGCACCACGCGGAAGCGGTTGAAGGCTTTCTGCCCCCAGCGCAGGAAGGTGTAGCGCTCGTGGTTGCGCTGCATTTCGATACGCACGTTGTCTTCGAAGGCGTTATCGTCGCCAAATTCATCGACGGTAACCGAGTGGTCAATCACCAGATCCACCGGCGACAGCGGATTCACCTGGTCGACGTTGCCGCCCAGTCGCCGTACCGCTTCGCGCATCGCGGCCAGATCCACCACCGCCGGAACGCCGGTAAAATCCTGCATCAGCACGCGCGCCGGACGGTAGGCGATCTCACGGTCAGCATGGCCGGTTTGCAGCCAGGCGACGATGGCCTTGAGGTCGTCAACCTGCACGGTGTCACCATCCACATGGCGCAGCAGGTTTTCCAACAGCACTTTCATTGATTTCGGCAACCGGTCGATAGCACCCAGCTGCTTTGCCGCCAGCGGCAGACTGTAATAGTAATATTCGCTATTCAGCGCAACCAGCTTATCCATACTTGTTTCACGAAGATCGGACGACATAGCTCCTCCATTTCTTATTGTGACTAAAACAGGGTAATCAGTGAGGTCTTGTTTAAAGATACCACAAAGATAAGTTAACGTTTTGATAACAACACGATTTGATCACAACGATAGGTGGGAACAATCAGCGGAAAGGAAGTGCGAGCCCAGCCAAGGGGTTAGGCAATACGCCAACAAAAACGCCGCAACGATGCGGCGCTTTGGCAGGGAAAGGTTAGCTACAACAGCTCAGCGGGGAAATCCATCTCCACAACCGCCAGCTGATTCTTACGCCCCTTCTTTACCTTGATGTCCATCCCTTTACGCAGTAGATGCATCTGGCCTGGTTGAACCAGGGCCTTGGCAGTGTGGAGTCGGGTGTCGCCCGGGAGATAAAAATCAACGTCAAAGAAAAAGTCATTGCCATATCGAGTGTTGGTTTGCCGACAGGATTCGAGGTGTGAGGCGATAATTTCACCTTGCCAGCTGTCCTTGTTGAGATAGTTTTTAACTGCAGACATCTCGGTCGAGTTACCGCCGTTGTTTTTAAAAATACAGTAAAAGAAAATGCCCATCACGACAGGGGTGGCGATCCCCGCATACAGGAAGTACTTCGACATATCAGCCAGAGACATAAGCGTGCTGCTCCATTTTATGTAATTATAAACAATGAGTTATTCGTTACATTCAGCGTTCTGTTGCTGATATTGGTCACCTCGACATTCACCACCACCCCGTTCGTTTCCGTTTTGAACGCCGTCTTTGAAAACTCTTTCAGCTTATAAGAATTGGATAGCCCCGTCAGGCCGTTGGACACGCCAACGATGCTGCTGGCTATCGCCGATGCCGATACGCTATTACCGGTAATGCTTTCACTGAAGGCAGTCACGGTCAGGCTGTGCAGCTTGGGATTGAACACGGACTCCGGCGCTTCGAGGCTGATCTTTTCGCCGCTGACAATTTTGATCTGATGCGGGCTGTAAATCGTAATGGTTCCCGCGTTGACGTTTTGCGTCCAGTCGCCGCTATTGATATTGGTGGTAACGCCGTCTTTGATCGTTTCGTTGACGCCGCCCTTGATCTCGCTGGTAACGCCCCCCGTGATGTTCTCTTTATGGCCGCCAGCGCCGATCGTAACGTCCCGCCCTTTATCCAGGGTCTCAGTCAGTTTGCCGGAGACATGGTGGCTTTCATTCCCGTCGATATCGCTGGTACGGTCGCCTTTGATCGTTACCTTGTCACCGCCGTCCTTAATGTCGAACGTCCGCCCTGCCTTGATCTCCGTAGCGACACCGCCATTAAAATAGCCGGTTTCTTTTTTATCCACCGTGGTGGTGCGCTGGCTCTTGTAATGGAAGGTGGCATTGCCCGTCACTTCGTCTTGCTGTTGCTTGAGGATAGTTGTCGACCGGTTACCGTCAATATTGACCTGCTGGTCATTTTCCACCGAAACCTTCATATCCTTTTCGGAGTGCAGTTCCACGGCCTCGCTGCCCACCTTATCTTCGAAAAACAGATAGCTGGCATTGTCCCGGCTTCCGTCCTTACTGCGAGTCATAAAGCCCATTTGCGTAGCCGCCGCCGGCAACACCCACGGCGGCATGCTCGCTTCATTGTAGACGCGCCCGGTGACAATCGGCCGATCCGGATCGCCATTGATAAAGTCCACCACCACTTCATCACCGACGCGCGGTATCTGTACCGAACCGAACCCTTGCCCCGCCCAGGCACTCGAGACCCTCACCCAGCACGAACTGGTATCATCCCCTTTGGCGCGGCGATCCCAGTGAAACTTCACTTTTATCCGGCCGTATTTGTCCGTCCAGATATTCTCGCCGACGGGCCCCACCACCTTGGCCGTTTGCGGGCCATAGGTGCGCGGCCACGGCGTCACCGTCAGCGGACGAAAGACGGTAGCAGCCGGGATAACCGTAAAGTCGATGCGATGAATTGTCTCTCCTTCTTCGCCGCTGGCGTAGCGGTTCTCGGAGAACGTGTAATCGGCGGCCGTCGTCAGGTATTCGCCGTTATCGCTGAAAAACGGGGCGTTGATCAGGGTAAAGGTATAGCCCGGCGCGATTCCGATCGCCGTTGCTGTGCCGTGTACCTGCTGATGTTCCACCTGCCAGCGTTCCTGGCGCACGCGTGCGTAGAATTCTCCATCGGCGTGCTCGACATAGCGGCCCGGCCAATCGTAGACGTCGATGCTGCCCGGCATCGGCGAGGCCGGGTTTTGGCGAGCCTGGAACAGCCAGGCGTTCGGTTTGCGAAAGTCATAGTCGTCCAAACCGTAAATGCCCGGCGTTACGCTGTCTTCCGGTGCCCATTGGCCGATGCCCTGCTCGAGGGTGCTGCCGCCAGACGGAGTCTGATGGTAAGGGATCGTCTCGTAGCCGCTAAACGGCTGATACTGCCCTGCCGCATCCGTCAGCACCAGCGTGTGGCGGCCCGCCTCATGGCGAAAATGGTAAACAATACCCTCCAGCTCCATGAGGCGGCTGATAAAATCGAGACTGCTCTCCTGATACTGAACACAGTAATCCCACACCCGATAGCGACCGGTGAGTTTATCCTCTACGTTCACCTGATATTCGCTGAGCAAAGCATGCACCGTTTGCGGCACCGTCTGCCCCTGGAAGATGCGCAGATTGCGATCCCGCTTCATCGGCCATAGATCCGATTCCACCGTCAGCGTATACACAGCATAACGCGTGCCACTTAATTCGACGGCACTGACGGCAACGCGGGTCACTTTGCCATTGATATGGCGATCCGCTGACAGCAGTCCCGTCGGTAGATTCACCGTGACCGGTTGCCCCAACAGCTCGCTGCGATTAATGCGGGCATCCCGTCCCAGCAAGGTCAGCGTAAGCGCAAACGGCTCGGACAAGGCCTCACGGCCCGCCAGCTTCCAAAAAAGCAGGCCCTCAACGGGCAATTGAACAGAGATACGGCTGGTCATGAGATAAGCGGCTCCGCTGGCAATTGGTTAGCATTACTTTAACTTCCGAGAGAAAAAAAACTCTTTGCCAGAACAAAAACACTTTGTTTTCAGATGATTCCTAACAAGGAAGACATAAGCTGTCTTAAGCCAGAATGGGCATTATTCAGAAACTTAGTGGAAATGACAGAGGGAGTCGGTCTGACGTTAAAGCGCCATAACGCGTTCCCCCAACCAAGATTGGATTAGCGCAGCTTGCGAATGGGGTGTGTTATGGCGCAGGGTTTTACGCATAAAAAACCCGGAGAGGCGCAGGCCTGTCCGGGTGTTGTTTGATGTCGTCAACGCTGGCGGCTATTTAATCGGCAGCTTGATGTCCTTGAACATCGCTTCAATCTCTTCGTTGGAACGCAACGCCACCGCGCTGTCGACCACGTCGCGCGTCAGGTGCGGCGCGAAGCGCTGAATAAAGTCGTACATGTAGCTGCGCAGGAAGGTGCTGCGGCGGAAGCCGATCTTGGTGGTGCTGTAGGTGAAGATATCGCGCGCATCCACCGTCACCAGATCCGGATCCTGCACTGGATCCACCGCCATGCTGGCGATCACCCCCACCCCCAGTCCCAGACGCACATAGGTTTTGATCACGTCGGCGTCGGTGGCGGTAAAGACGATGCGCGGCGTCAGGCCGGCGCGGTTGAAGGCGGTGTCCAGCTCCGAGCGGCCGGTAAAGCCGAAGGTGTAAGTGACGATCGGGTAAGCCGCCAGTTCTTCAATGCTGATGCTGCTTTTGCCCGCCAAAGGATGATCGGGCTTCACCACCACCGCACGGTTCCAGTGGTAGCACGGCAGCATGATGAGATCGTCGTACAGGTGCAGCGCTTCGGTGGCGATGGCGAAATCGGCGGTGCCCTTGGAGACCGCTTCGGCGATCTGCGTCGGCGACCCCTGGTGCATGTGCAGCGAGACGCGCGGGTAACGCTCGATAAAGCCCTTGATCACGTTGGGCAAGGCGTAGCGAGCCTGCGTATGCGTGGTGGCGACGTACAGCGAGCCTTTGTCCGGGTAAGTGTGTTCACCGGCAACGGCTTTGATGGCGTCCACTTTGGACAATACTTCACGCGCGATGCGAATGATTTCCTGGCCGGCGGGGGTGACCTGGGTCAGGTGCTTGCCGCTACGGGCGAAAATCTGGATGCCCAGCTCATCTTCGAGCATGCGCACCTGTTTACTGATGCCGGGTTGCGAGGTATAGAGCCCTTCTGCCGTCGAGGAGACATTCAGGTTGTGGTTAACCACTTCCACAATGTAACGAAGCTGCTGCAATTTCATATCTTATACCATCCTAGGTTAAACACTGCGGCTTACCCGCAGCCAGGTATATCGGTGTCGCCCCGGTATGCTGAAACTCACAAGCCATAAACACCGTGTTCTACCCTGATGGTGAAGAAAGCGCCGTTGTTAATAAGCTTTAATAATAAAAAAACTTTTTATATAACCACTATACCACGTTGCAGCTTCAAGTATAGATCCGCGTCACACTATGATAACGATTATTTTGCATTGGTATCAACGTGAAACGGCGGTGTCGGAGGGATAAAAACAGCAAAGGATAGATCCGTTTGCCCCTTTTCACCAATAAAAAACCAGCCGCCAGGGCTGGTTTTTCATCTTACAGGCAGGACATCAGCCTTACTTCTTGCCTTCAACCCACTTGCCGTCCACGTAGAACGCAGACCAACCGGTCGCCTTGCCGTCTTTTTCAGAAGAGACGTACTGCTGCTTGGTTTTACGGCTGAAACGCACCAGCGTTTTATTGCCTTCGGCATCCGCGACCGGCGCATCGGCCAGATAACGCAGTTTCTCCGGCAGACGATCCTTGAAGCGAGCCAGCTCTTCCACCAGCGGCGCGCGGGTTTCGCGCGATTTAGGGAAGGTATTGGCCGCCAGGAACACGCCGGCAGCGCCGTCACGCAGCACGAAATAGGCGTCGGACTTCTCGCACGGCAGCTCTGGCAACGGTACCGGATCTTCCTTCGGCGGCGCGACATCGCCGTTACGCAGGATCTTACGGGTGTTTTTGCAGTTCTCGTTGGTGCAGCCCATGTACTTGCCGAAGCGCCCCATTTTCAGGTGCATTTCCGAGCCGCATTTGTCGCACTCCACCACCGGGCCGTCATAGCCTTTCAGGCGGAACTCGCCCTCTTCGATCTCATAACCGTCACACGCCGGGTTGTTACCGCAGACGTGCAGCTTACGCTGGTTGTCGATCAGATAGCTGTCCATCGCCGTACCGCATTTCTGGCAGCGGCGGCGTGCGCGCAGCGCGTTGGTTTCCGCGTCGTCGCCTTCGAGGATGTTGAGCACTTCCGCTTCAGGCACCAGGTTGATGGTGGTTTTGCAACGCTCCTTCGGCGGCAGCGCGTAGCCGGAACAACCGAGGAACACACCGGTGCTGGCGGTACGGATGCCCATCTTGCGGCCGCAGGTCGGGCAGTCAATGCTGGTCATCACCATCTGGTTAGGCCGCATGCCACCTTCTTCCGGATCCTTCTCCGCCGTTTCCAGCTGCTCGCTGAAGTCGACGAAGAATTCGTCCAACACCGCTTTCCACTCGGCCTGGTTGTTGGCGACCTCATCAAGGCCGTCTTCCATACGCGCGGTGAAGTCATAGTTCATCAGCTCGCGGAAGTTCTCTTCCAGGCGATCGGTGACGATCTCGCCCATTTTCTCGGCATAGAAGCGGCGGCTTTCCACCCGCACATAACCGCGATCCTGAATGGTCGAGATGATGGAGGCGTAGGTGGACGGACGGCCGATACCGCGTTTTTCCAGCTCTTTCACCAGTGAGGCTTCGCTGTAGCGCGCCGGCGGCTTGGTGAAGTGCTGGCTTGGGATCAGTTTCTGCAGATCAAGTTCGCTGCCGATTTCGACGTATGGCAGAGTGCGATCTTCATCGCCCTTGCGCAGCGCCGGCATCACCTTGGTCCAGCCGTCAAAGCGCAGCGTACGGCCCTTGGCGCGCAGTTGATAATCGCCGGCTTTCACCGTCAGCGTGGTGGAATCGTATTGCGCCGGTGTCATCTGGCAGGCAACGAACTGGCGCCAGATCAGCTGATACAGCTTCTGCGCGTCCGCCTCCATGTCTTTCAACTGCTCGGCGAGCACGTTCACGTCCGAAGGACGGATCGCTTCGTGCGCTTCCTGCGAATTCTCTTTGCTGCTGTACTGATTCGGCGCCTTCGGCAGGTATTTGTCGCCGAAGTTGTCGCCGATGTAGCCACGCACCATGTTGAGCGCATCCTGGCTCAGGTTGGTGGAATCGGTACGCATATAGGTGATGTGGCCGGCTTCATACAGCCGTTGCGCCATCATCATGGTTTTCTTCACGCCGAAGCTCAGGCGGGTACTGGCGGCCTGTTGCAGCGTGGAGGTAATGAAAGGCGCGCCCGGCTTGCTGCTGGTCGGTTTGTCTTCGCGATCCAGCACCGTATAACGGGCTTTTTCCAGCAGCTTGACCGCGGCGTGAGTCTGCTCGCGGTTGACCGGCTTGAACGGTTTGTCGTGCGCATGGGTCACTTCCATCTGCAGCGCGGTTTCACCCTTCGCCAGCAGATCGGCATGCAGTTCCCAGTACTCTTCCGGCACGAACGCCTTGATGTCTCGTTCGCGCTCAACCACCAGACGCACCGCCACCGACTGCACGCGGCCGGCGGACAGGCCGCGGGCGATTTTCTTCCACAGCAGCGGCGAGACCATATAGCCCACCACGCGGTCCATAAACCGGCGTGCCTGCTGCGCGTTAACGCGGTCAATGTTCAGCTCGCCCGGCTGTTTGAACGCCTGTTGGATTGCGTTTTTGGTGATTTCGTTAAACACCACGCGGCTAAAGCGTTTGTCATCCCCACCGATCACTTCCCGCAGGTGCCAGGCGATGGCTTCCCCTTCGCGGTCAAGGTCGGTTGCGAGATAAATGTGGTCGGCGTTTTCCGCCAACGATTTTAACTCGGCGACCACTTTTTCTTTACCCGGCAGGATTTCATAATGCGCTTTCCAGCCGTGGTAAGGGTCGACGCCCATGCGATTTACCAGCGCCGCCTTCTCATCTTTTTTAACTTTTTTCTTGGCTTTGTCTTCGGTTGAGTCAGCGCTCTTTTTGCTGGCTGAGCCACTGGTCGGCAAATCACGGATATGACCGACGCTGGACTTCACCACGTAGTCACTTCCTAAATATTTATTAATAGTTTTGGCTTTTGCCGGGGACTCAACTATTACGAGAGCTTTACCCATATTTACCTTTACCTAATTTATTTCTTCTAAAAAGAAGTCTTTTATCTCGCCGTGCCGCGGCAATTCGTGTCTCTTTTTTTATATTGCGGCAGTCTGGCAAGAGATCAACAGATTTTTTTCTTTTGGTTGCCCAATTGCTCAACCTGAACGCAAGTTGTTGATCCTGCCTGCTATTCACCCATGCCCCAGAAGTATGGCTGTGTGAGTTTTATTCATGGCGTAAACAAAACCTTCCACCCGACGCCGCAAAATCCCACACTGTACCTGATAAAAAGCGTCACGCAACCTAATTAGCACGGAAAGGCAGATTTCGCCAACCGGCGGCCGCCCATGGCCATCCAGACGGCAAATAAACCTTAGTCGGTTTGCGGATAAAAGCGAACCGGCGTTAGAATATGCGCAGCGTTTTTTGTTTGGAGTCTAATAAATGCACAAGAATACTGCACCTATCGGCCGCGAGGCCCTACTGGCGGAAGCAAATAACATCATCCGCCAACACGAAGATTATCTGCACGGCATGATCGCCACCGACGTTGAACAAAAAAGCGGCGTTTTAGTTTTTCGAGGCGAATACTTTTTGGATGCCGACGGATTGCCCACCGCCAAAACCACCGCGGTATTTAATATGTTTAAACATTTGGCCCATCTGCTTTCGGAAAAATACCACCTGGTCGATTGAGTAAAGAAAACGGGGGCACCTGGCCCCCGTTGATTCCTGCTCTCATCGCCGTTACAACAACGGCTTTTCCCCACGCTGCCACCAGCGCAACAGCAAACGATCGACGCTTTCCGCCGCGCTGCCGGTGAAGCGATCCATCAGGCGTTTGCGGCGCGTGTAGCGCACGGCGATCACTTCGTGGTTATCCAACTCGGCGATCAGCAAATCGTCGCTGGTGCCGATGGCGTCGATCAGCCCCTTTTCTTTGGCCTGAGAACCGAACCAGTGCTCACCGGTGGCGACGCTATCGATATCCAGCGACGGGCGCTGCTCATGCACGAAGCGCTTGAACAGTTCGTGGGTTTCGTTCAGATCTTCGCGAAACTTCTCGCGCCCTTGCTCGGTGTTTTCACCGAACAGCGTCAGCGTGCGTTTGAACTGCCCGGCGGTGTGCAGCTCCACGTCGATGTCATTCTTTTTCAGCAGGCGGTGGAAGTTCGGGATCTGCGCCACCACGCCGATGGAACCGATGATGGCGAACGGTGCCGCCACGATGCGATCCGCGACGCAGGCCATCATGTAGCCGCCGCTGGCCGCCACTTTATCCACCGCTACCGTCAGGCGAATGCCGCCCTTGCGCAGGCGCTCCAACTGCGAGGCCGCCAGGCCATAGCCATGCACCACCCCGCCAGGGCTTTCCAGGCGCAGCAGGACTTCATCCTGCGCCGACGCCACCGCCAGCACCGCCGAGATCTCTTCACGCAACGACGTCACCTCGTGCGCGTCCATGCTGCCTTTGAAATCCAGCACATACAGGCACGGCTTGGCCACTTCCACCGCGCCGGACTTGGCGCGCTGCTTCTTCAATTTGTCATCAGATTTGGTCTGCTTCTTGAACTGTTTCAGCCAGACCTTCTGCTCGGCGGCATCCATGCGCGCCAGGCGCATATCGCGCTGCATCTCGCGATACTGTTCGCCGAGGTCGGTCAGCTGCAACTCCCCTTTTTGGCGGCTCTTGCGTTGCCCCAGGCTGACCGCCAATATGGCCAACGCGGCGATGGCGAGCACCACCGTGGCGACCTTGGCCAGAAACAGGCCATAAACAGATATAAACTCCACAGATTCCGCCTTTATTTACAGGTTGTTAGTATACTTCTTTCCATTCTAGCCAACCGCAGCGGCTGCTGTCGCGGCTAAATGAAAATTCATTGCGCACGGAGCATCACTATGGGGACGATTTACGGTCGAACCAAGCCGCCGCTGCCGCGCTTTTGTTACAAAAGAATGCCATTTCAGCCTGCTACGCATTGAAAATGCCCGCGGATTAAGGCATATAACACCCATTATTCATCAATACGATGAGACGGATTCGCTGCGCGGCCCGCAGACGGTCGAGCCTTTGCTCCCGCCCCGGCCGCGCGTTTCACCCTTGCTCCCCGATATTCGCGGGAGAACAGCCACCCAGGCGAGGATGTATCGTGCATTACCAACCCAAACAAGACCTGCTCGAACAACGTATCATTTTAGTTACCGGCGCCGGTGACGGCATCGGCCGTGAAGCGGCGCTGACCTACGCGCGCTTCGGTGCCCAACTGGTGCTGCTGGGCCGTACCGAGAGCAAACTGCTGGCGGTACAACAAGAAATTGCGGCCCAGGGCGGCGCCCCGGCCTTGGTGGTGACGCTGGACTTGCTGCACGCCACTCAGGAGCAATGCCGGCAGATAGCCGACGATCTGGCTAGCCAGATCCCCCGCCTTGACGGCGTGCTGCACAACGCCGGCCTGCTCGGCGACATCGCGCCGATGGCCGAGCTGTCGATGACCATGTGGCAAGAGGTGATGCAGGTTAACGTCAACGCCACCTTTATGCTGACCCAGGCACTGTTGCCACTGCTGCTGAAATCCCACGCCGGTTCGCTGGTGTTCACCAGCTCCAGCGTCGGGCGTACCGGCCGCGCAGACTGGGGTGCCTATGCGGTGTCGAAGTTCGCCACCGAGGGCATGATGCAGGTATTGGCCGACGAGTACAAAACTCGCAATTTGCGGGTGAACTGCATCAATCCGGGTGGCACCCGCACCAAAATGCGCGCATCCGCCTTCCCACACGAAGACAAGAACAAACTGAAGACCCCCGCCGATATCATGCCGTTGTACCTGTATCTGATGGGCGAGGACAGCCGCCGCAAAACTGGCATGAGCTTCGACGCGCAGCCGAATCGTAAACCCGGCGCGGCCGAATAATAAGGAGCGTTTCATGGCGGAAGATCGTCATCAACAGCGCCAGCAGCGCCTGAAAGAACAGGTTGATGCGCGCATCGCCGCGGCGCAGGATACTCGCGGCCTGCTGCTGGTGTTTACCGGTAACGGCAAGGGTAAAACCACCGCCGCCTTCGGCACCGTCACCCGGGCGGTTGGCCACGGCATGCGCGCCGGGGTGATCCAGTTCATCAAGGGCGAATGGCCCAATGGCGAAAAGAATCTGCTACAGCAACACGGCGTTGAATTTCAGGTAATGGCCACCGGTTTCACCTGGGAGACGCAGAACAAGGCAGGCGACACCGCCGCCTGCCAGGCGGTGTGGCAGCACGGTAAACGCATGCTGGCCGACAGCAGCCTGGACCTGGTGCTGCTGGACGAAGTGACCTACATGCTGACCTACGGCTATCTGGAACTGGACGAGTTGAAGGAAGCGCTCCTACGGCGCCCTGTGCACCAAACGGTGATCCTGACCGGGCGCGGTTGCCATCGCGATCTATTGGAACTGGCTGATACGGTCACGGAGATGCGACCGGTGAAACACGCGTTCGACGCAGGCGTGAAGGCGCAACAAGGGATCGATTGGTAACAAAAAGTTCTGGCCCCGAACGGGGCCAGAATGAGGGATTAGCTGCGTTTGCTTGGCTTGCCCGGTTTACCCGGTTTGCTGCCAGGCGCGCTGCGGCGGCCGCTGCCGGCTACCTGCGAGTGGCGCTTGACCGCACGGCGGATCTGGTTAGCCTTCACGCGGCGGCGCTCACGCTCCACCGGCATTTTGCTGACCGTTTCCGGCTTCAGTTCCACCAGCTCGCGCAGGTAGTTGATCGCCGGCAGGTCCAGTTCGGCCCAGCCGCCGCGCGGCAGGCCTTTCGGCAGATCGATGTCGCCGTAACGCACGCGGATCAGGCGGCTCACCTGCACGCCCACCGCTTCCCACAGGCGACGCACTTCACGGTTGCGGCCTTCGGTCAGGGTCACGTTGTACCACTGGTTGAGGCCTTCACCGCCCTGGAAGCTGATAGTGCGGAAGGCGGCCGGGCCGTCTTCCAATTGCACACCCTTGCTCAGCTGCTTCACTTTCGCATCGTCAACCTGGCCGAACACGCGTACCGCGTACTCACGTTCCACTTCACGGCTTGGATGCATCAGACGGTTGGCCAGTTCGCCATCGGTGGTGAATAGCAGCAGACCGGAGGTGTTGACGTCCAGACGCCCTACCGCCACCCAGCGTGAACCGCGCAGCTTCGGCAAGCGATCGAACACCGTCGGGCGGCCTTCAGGATCGCTGCGGGTACACAGCTCGCCTTCCGGTTTGTAGTAAGCCAGCACCCGGCAAACCACCTCTTCGGATTCTTTGATCGACAGGACATGACCATCCAGACGAATTTTCATCGCCGGGGTCACTTCAACGCGGTCGCCCAGCTTGGCGACCTTGCCGTCGACGCTGACGCGCCCGGCTTCAATCATGGTTTCGATTTCACGACGCGAGCCATGCCCGGCGCGCGCTAATACTTTCTGTAACTTTTCGCTCATTGAGCAACCTCTAATGTCGCCTTCACAGGCGTCGGGGGGATACCGTCGTGGCCAACAGCCACAACGGTCATAATACGTTTATCAGGATCGAACCGTGTATTATACAGGCTTTCTAAGGTGTTGAAACCCACTTTATCGGCGGTGTCCCCCTTCAGACGGCGTTCACGGCGCCAAAAAATCCTCCACAGCCCACAGCACCGAGTCAGGCCGTTCCAGAATGCCGAGGTGAGTACGGGCCTCCCCGAGACGCACCACGGAGAAAAACGGCTGCTCGGCGGCAAAGGCCTGCTGTTGCCGCAGATAGTCGTCACGGCGATCCAACGAGTAGATGTGCCGGCACGGCGGCGGTGCGCTCATTCCCGCCAGGCGTTGCAGCGGTGAGCCGAATTGCCGATAGGCCTGTTCGATGGCCACGCCGGCGGCACGCCAGAGCCGGTAATCTTCCTGCGCCATCTCAACCTCCAGATGGCGTTTGACCCGATCGTGGCGGATGCCGCCCTGCCAGAAGTCGAACAAGGCGTCGCGCGCCGCCAGCCA
The DNA here is from genome assembly GCF_052168655.1 of Serratia sp. CY47280. Classification (NCBI taxonomy): domain Bacteria; kingdom Pseudomonadati; phylum Pseudomonadota; class Gammaproteobacteria; order Enterobacterales; family Yersiniaceae; genus Serratia; species Serratia sp. CY47280. Next base: position 883,425 of record NZ_JBJNMG010000001.1, read on the forward strand.
CCGCTGCGGCTCCTGCATGCGGCTCACCGCCGTAAAGAACGCCGGTTCCGGCTGCGTCATGATCCAGTCGAGAAACACCATGCCCTGCACCCGCTGCGGCAACGCTTCAGCCAACGCTACCGCCAGCCAGCTGGCGTGCGCCACCGACAGGGTGACCACGTTATCCAAACGCAGCGCCGTCAGCAGTTGGCGCACATCCTCCAGCAAATCGTCCGCCGTCAGCGACATCTCCGCGGCTTTCGACGACAGGCCATGGCCCCGCCAGTCGATGTTGATCACCCGATAACGTTCGGCCGCCAAAGCAATGAACGGCTCGAACACGGTTTTCGGTTCGCACCAGCCGGGCAACAGCACCAGCGTGAGCGGCCCTGAGCCGATATCCTGATAGTCGAGCATCATGTTGGCACTGTGAAATGCGGTCATATTACCTCCTGCGCGTCTCTCCCCGACCCGTTCGGGAAATACCGACGGGAATAAGGTGACAGCGCAGCAGGCATTGATCTATTGAAGTTCGTGCGGAATGCGCCCCGAGCGCACCTTAAGAAAAAATGCGCACTAATTGGAACGGGAACTTAATGGCGCACGCAGGGATAGGCAGCGCTTAATGCCAGCATGATCACCGACGGAGCGGAATAATGCAGTTGCTCTGGGTGCTCGTTCAAATACTTCATCACCGCGTCGGCGGCGACGCCGATGCTCATCCCGGCAGCCGGACAGATATTGCGATTGCCCTGCATAGAATAGGTATCGAATACGCCGGCGACGTATCCCATAAACATGCCACCATTCAGCGCTTCGGCCACGGTGGCTTCACCGCTTTTATTTTTTACGTAACCGCCGGATTCCGCCAGCAAACCGCTGCCTGAATAAAAACCCGCATTTGCCATTGAGGAAAATAATAAGGCCGCTAAAAAAGAAACCTGTTTAATCATTGCTGCGCATCCTGCCCATTATCAATTCTGAAGTAATCAAGAATAGCGGCTTTCACGCGAAATAGCCTCGCTTCAGCCGATTTTCAGACAATGGGCAAGGTGGCAACCTTTTACATCAGCGGAAAGGCGCCGCGTCGCCCGCCCCTTCGCGCACCACTTCCGGCGTGGATTCGGTCAGATCGATAACCGTAGTCGGCTGTTGGCCGAGGAAGCCGCCGTGGATCACCAGATCGACCACCTTGCCCAAATGATCGCTGATCTCTTCCGGATCGGACTCGGCAAAATCATTGCCCGGCAGCATCAGGGTGGTGGACATCATCGGTTCGTTCAACGCCTCCAATAGCGCCAGCGCGATCGGGTTTGAGGGCACGCGCAGGCCGATAGTTTTACGCTTTTCATTCATCAGGCGGCGCGGCACTTCTTTGGTCGCCTTCAGAATGAACGTGTAGTGGCCCGGCGTATTGTTTTTGATCAGGCGGAAGGCCGTGTTATCGACGTGCGCATAGGTCGATAATTCGGACAGATCGCGGCACATCAGGGTAAAGTTGTGGTTGCCGTCCAGTTGACGGATGCGGCAAATGCGCTCCATCGCCGCCTTCTCTTCCAGCATGCAACCCAACGCATAGCCGGAATCGGTGGGATAAACGATCACTCCGCCCTTGCGTAGCACGTCGACCGCCTGGTTAATCAAACGCGGTTGCGGGTTGTCCGGATGAATATAAAAAAGCTGACTCATGACTTGCTCCTAAAATGATGCCCGCGCGCGTTGCCACGCGCGTAAAATCAGACCGCCTGGCCCGGTTGCGGCCAATCGCGCCACACTGGCTCGACACCGCCCGGCAGCCACAGCTTGCGCCCCAGTTCGATCCACGAACAAGGTTGATGGAAATCAGAGCCTTGCGAGGCCAACAGGTGGTAGTCCTGCGCGTATTTCGCCAGCTGCGCGCGCTCATGCGGCGCCTGCTGACACTGCGCCACTTCCATGGCGTCGCCGCCGTGTTCGGCGAAATGCGCCAGTAAACGTTTCAACCACTTCGCGGTCAGATCGTAACGGCCGGGATGCGCCATCACCGCCTGACCGCCCGATTGATGAATCGCATCAATGGCTTGTTCTATTGTACACCACTGCGGCGGCACGTAGCCGGTTTTGCCCTTGGCCAAGTATTTCTTGAACACCTGCGCCATGTTGTTCGCCACGCCAAGCTCCACCAGGTAACGGGCGAAATGGCCGCGGGTGACCGCGCCGGCGCCCGCCAGCCGTTGCGCGCCGGCATAGGCGTCAGGGATCCGCGCTTTACCCAGGCGCACGCCAATCTCCTGCGCCCGCCAGTTGCGGCGTTCGGTTTGTTCCGCCAACAGTGCCACCAGCGCCGGATGCGTGACGTCCATGCCCAACCCAACGATATGAATTTCATGATTTTCCCACAGCGTCGAGATTTCAACCCCGTTGACCAACCGCAACGGCAACGCCTGCTCCGCAATGGCCGTGGCGGCCTCGGCCAATCCGGCGGTGGTATCGTGATCGGTGATCGCCAGCACGCCTACACGCATCTCGACCGCCCGCAGTACCAGCTGCGTCGGCGTCAGATAACCGTCGGAGGCGGTCGTGTGGCTGTGGAGATCGTACAGAGTAAAAGCGGTGGATGGGGGGTTACTGTCTGTCAAAACGGCTATCCGGCAATGGCTTGGTTTTCTATCATACCCGCGATCGACGGCCGGACGGAAATCTATTCTGCCCTGGCCGCAGGCGCCAGGCGGATGATGAATAGAATTCACGCTGGCCGCTAAAACATTGTGCAAAAAGAGGGTTGACTTTGTCGCCGCGAACCAGTTAACTAGTACACAAGTTCACGGCAACGGCCGTGTCAGATGAGCGTTAACAGAGAGAGTCGGCAAATGAACAACTATATTTCTCTTCACGGTTGGTGGCGTACCTCCCTCTTGCGGGCGGTGTAATCGCGCATAGCTGTCATCTGACAATGCAGATTTCCTGAGCCCGCACTTGATGCGGGCTTTTTTATGGACAGAATTCACTGGAACCACCGATGATGAACACCAAACCACAACTGACATTGCTGAAGGCGCAAGCCAGCTACCGGGGCGACCCCACCACCCTTTTCCACCAGCTGTGCGGCGCCCGTCCGGCCACCCTGCTGCTGGAGTCGGCGGAAATCAACAGCAAACAGAATCTGCAGAGCCTGCTGGTGATCGACAGCGCGCTGCGCATTACCGCACTGGGCCACACCGTCAGCGTGCAGGCACTGACCGCCAACGGCGCGGCGCTGCTGCCGCTGCTGGACGAAGCGCTGCCGCCTGAGGTACGCAACCAGGCACGCCCCAACGGCCGCGAGCTGACCTTCCCGGCGATCGACGCGGTGCAGGACGAAGATGCCCGCCTGCGCTCACTGTCGGTGTTCGACGCGCTGCGTACGCTGCTGACCCTGGTGGACTCTCCGGCGGACGAGCGCGAAGCCGTGATGCTGGGCGGCCTGTTCGCCTACGATTTGGTCGCCGGTTTCGAAGATCTGCCGGCACTGCGCCAGGATCAGCGCTGCCCGGACTTCTGCTTCTATCTGGCTGAAACGCTGTTGGTGCTTGATCACCAACGCGGTACGGCCCGTCTGCAGGCCAGCGTCTTCAGTGAACAAGCGAGTGAAGCGCAGCGTTTGCAGCAACGTCTGGAACAACTTCAGGCCGAGTTGCAACAAACCCCGCAGCCGATCCCGCACCAAACGCTGGAAAACATGCAGCTGAGCTGTAACCAGAGCGACGAAGAGTACGGCGCGGTGGTCAGCGAGCTGCAGGAAGCGATCCGCCAGGGCGAGATTTTCCAGGTGGTGCCGTCGCGCCGCTTCACCCTGCCGTGCCCGGCGCCGCTGGCGGCCTACCAGACGTTGAAAGACAACAACCCCAGCCCGTACATGTTCTTCATGCAGGATGATGACTTCACCCTGTTCGGCGCTTCGCCGGAGAGCGCGCTGAAATACGACGCGGGCAATCGCCAGATCGAAATCTACCCGATCGCCGGCACCCGCCCGCGCGGACGCCGTGCCGATGGTTCGCTGGATCTGGATCTCGACAGCCGCATTGAGCTGGAAATGCGCACCGACCACAAAGAGCTGGCCGAGCACCTGATGCTGGTCGATCTGGCGCGCAACGATCTGGCACGCATCTGCCAGGCCGGCAGCCGCTACGTGGCCGACCTGACCAAAGTGGACCGCTATTCGTTCGTCATGCACCTGGTTTCCCGCGTGGTGGGCACCCTGCGCGCCGATCTCGACGTGCTGCACGCCTACCAGGCCTGCATGAACATGGGCACCCTCAGCGGCGCGCCGAAAGTGCGGGCGATGCAGCTGATCGCCGCCTCAGAAGGCACGCGCCGCGGCAGCTACGGCGGCGCGGTGGGCTACTTCACCGCCACCGGCGATCTGGATACCTGCATCGTCATTCGCTCTGCCTACGTTGAAGACGGCATCGCCACCGTGCAGGCCGGCGCCGGCGTGGTACTGGACTCCATCCCGCAGGCGGAAGCCGACGAAACCCGTAATAAAGCCCGTGCCGTGCTGCGCGCCATCGCCACTGCGCACCATGCCAAGGAGGTGTTCTGATGGCCGATATCCTGTTGCTCGACAACGTCGACTCCTTTACTTACAACCTGGTCGATCAGCTGCGCGCCAGCGGCCACCAGGTGGTGATTTACCGTAACCAGATCGCCGCCGAGGTGATCATCGAACGCCTGGAGCACATGACCCAGCCGGTGCTGATGCTGTCGCCGGGCCCCGGCACGCCGTCCGAAGCGGGCTGCATGCCGGAACTGCTGCAGCGCCTGTGCGGCCGGCTGCCGATCATCGGCATCTGCCTCGGCCACCAGGCGATCGTCGAAGCCTACGGCGGCCAGGTCGGCCAGGCGGGTGAGATCCTGCACGGTAAAGCCTCGGCGATCGTTCACGATGGCGAAGGCATGTTCGCCGGCATGGCCAACCCGCTGCCGGTGGCGCGCTACCACTCGCTGGTCGGCAGCAACATCCCGGCCGATCTCACCGTCAACGCCCATTTCGGCGAGATGGTGATGGCGGTGCGCGACGACCACCGCCGCGTGTGCGGCTTCCAGTTCCACCCGGAATCGATTCTGACCACCCATGGCGCGCGCCTGCTTGAGCAGACCCTCGCCTGGGCGCTGGCGAAGTAATATAAGGAACACGACGATGCAACCTATTCTTGAGAAACTGTACCGCGCCGAGTCGATGAGCCAGCAGGAAAGCCAACAGCTGTTCAGCGCTATCGTGCGCGGCGAACTGGAACCTAGCCAACTGGCGGCGGCGTTGATCAGCATGAAAGTCCGCGGCGAGCGCCCGGAAGAGATCGCCGGCGCCGCCAAAGCGCTGCTGGACGACGCTCAGCCGTTTCCGCGCCCTGACTACCCGTTCGCCGATATCGTCGGCACCGGCGGCGACGGCACCAACAGCATCAATATTTCCACCGCCAGCGCCTTTGTGGCGGCGGCGTGCGGCGCGAAAATCGCCAAACACGGCAACCGCAGCGTCTCCAGCCGTTCCGGCTCTTCGGATCTGCTGGCGGCGTTCGGCATCCGTCTGGATCTGCCGGCGGAAGAAGCGCGCAAGGCGCTGGACGACCTCGGCGTGTGCTTCCTGTTCGCGCCGCAGTACCACACCGGTTTTCGCCACGCCATGCCGGTGCGCCAGCAGCTGAAGACCCGCACGCTGTTCAACGTGCTGGGCCCGCTGATTAACCCGGCGCGTCCGCCGCTGGCGCTGATCGGCGTATACAGCCCGGAACTGGTGCTGCCGATTGCCGAAACCCTGCGCGTGCTGGGTTATCAACGTGCGGCGGTGGTTCACGGTGGCGGCATGGACGAGGTGGCGATCCACGCCCCGACGCACGTAGCGGAATTGAACAACGGCGAAATCAGCAGCTACCAGCTCACGCCGCAGTCCTTCGGATTGGAAACCTATCCGCTGGAAGCCTTGCTGGGCGGCACGCCGGAAGAAAACCGTGACATTTTGGCGCGGCTGTTACAAGGTAAAGGCGAGCCGGCGCACGCCGCGGCGGTCGCGGCCAACGTCGCGTTGCTTCTGAAGTTATTCGGACATGAAGACCTGCGCCAAAATGCGCGGCAGGCACTGGATATGATCAACAGCGGGCAGGCCTATGAGCGTGTCATCGCACTGGCGGCAAGAGGATAAATGATGCAGGAAACCGTGCTACACAAGATTGTCCGCGACAAAGCGCAATGGATCGCGGCGCGACAACAGCAACAGCCCCTGGCCGGCTTTCAGAATGACATCGTACCGAGCGAACGCAGCTTCTACCACGCGCTGCAGGGCACCCGGACGGCTTTCATTCTCGAATGCAAGAAGGCCTCGCCTTCCAAGGGGCTGATTCGCGAGAGCTTTGATCCGGTGGAGATCGCCACGGTCTATAAAGATTTCGCCTCGGCGATCTCGGTGCTGACCGACGAGAAATACTTCCAGGGCAGCTTCGATTTCCTGCCGCTGGTCAGTAAGACCGTCAGCCAACCGGTGTTGTGCAAAGACTTTATCATCGACCCGTATCAGATTTACCTGGCGCGCTACTATCAGGCCGACGCCATTCTGCTGATGCTGTCGGTGTTGACCGACGAGCAGTACCGCCAGCTGGCCGCGGTGGCCCACAGCCTCAATATGGGCGTGCTGACCGAAGTGATCAGTGAAGAAGAGCTGCAGCGGGCGATCGCGCTGGAAGCGCGCGTGGTCGGCATCAATAATCGCGATCTGCGCGATCTGAGCATCGATCTGGACCGTACTCGTCAACTGGCGCCGCGCGTGCCGCATGGCGTGACGGTGATCAGCGAGTCGGGCATCAACAACTATGGGCAGATCCGCGAGCTGAGCCATTACGCCAACGGCTTCCTGATCGGCAGCGCGCTGATGTCTGAACCCGATCTGCGCGCCGCCGTGCGCCGCGTGATCCTGGGCGACAACAAAGTGTGCGGCCTGACCCGCCCACAGGACGCCGCCGCCGCGTATCAGGCGGGCGCCATCTACGGCGGGCTGATTTTCGTCGGCCGCTCCCCGCGCTACGTGGATATCACCCGCGCCCGCGAAGTGATTTCCGGCGCGCCGCTGAAGTACGTCGGCGTATTCTGCGACGCCCAGGTCGAGACCGTGGCGTTGACCGTTGAGCGCCTCGGTCTGCACGCGGTGCAATTACACGGCGCGGAAGACCAGGCTTATATCAGCGCCCTGCGCGCCCGCTTGCCGGCCGATTGCCGCATCTGGAAAGCGCTGAGCGTGAAAGATCGGGTGCCGGCGCGCGATTTGCAGTATGTCGATCGCTACCTGCTCGACAACGGTGCCGGTGGCACCGGCCAACGCTTCGACTGGTCGGTATTGCAAGACGAAGATCTGACTAACGTGATGCTGGCGGGCGGCCTGCGCGCCGACAACTGCGTCGAAGCGGCCAAGCTCGGCTGCGCCGGGCTGGACTTCAACTCCGGCGTGGAAAGCGAACCGGGCATCAAAGATCCCGCGCGCCTGGCCTCGGTCTTCCAGACCCTGCGCGCCTACTGAATACGGCTCAACATTAATAACGGATAATAACGGGAACTCTCATGACGCTGCTTAACCCCTACTTCGGCGAATTTGGTGGCCAGTATGTGCCGCAAATTCTGATGCCGGCCCTGAAACAACTGGAAGAAGCCTTTGTCAGCGCTCAGCGCGATCCGGCGTTTCAGGCCGAATTCATCGATCTGCTAAAGAACTACGCAGGCCGCCCGACGGCGCTGACGCTGTGCAAAAACCTCACCGCCGGCAGCAACACCAAGCTTTATCTGAAGCGTGAAGACCTGCTGCACGGCGGCGCACACAAGACCAACCAGGTGCTGGGCCAGGCGTTGCTGGCCAAGCGCATGGGCAAAACCGAGATCATCGCGGAAACCGGCGCAGGCCAACACGGCGTCGCGTCGGCGCTGGCCTGCGCGCTGCTCGGCCTGAAATGCCGCATCTATATGGGCGCCAAAGACGTCGAGCGCCAGTCGCCGAACGTGTTCCGCATGCGGCTGATGGGCGCGGAAGTGATCCCGGTGCACAGCGGCTCCGCCACCCTGAAAGACGCCTGCAACGAAGCGTTGCGCGACTGGTCCGGCAGCTATGAAACCGCGCACTATATGCTCGGCACCGCCGCCGGCCCGCACCCGTACCCCACCATCGTGCGTGAATTCCAGCGCATGATTGGCGAAGAGACCAAAGCGCAGGTGCTGGAGCGCGAAGGCCGCCTGCCGGATGCGGTCATCGCCTGCGTCGGCGGCGGCTCCAACGCCATCGGCATGTTCGCCGATTTTATCGATGACGCCGACGTTGGGCTGATCGGCGTGGAACCCGCCGGTCTGGGCATCGAAACCGGTCAGCACGGCGCGCCGCTCAAGCACGGCCACGTCGGCATCTACTTCGGCATGAAGGCGCCGATGATGCAGACCGACGAAGGCCAGATTGAAGAGTCCTATTCGATTTCCGCCGGGCTGGACTTCCCATCCGTCGGGCCGCAGCACGCCTACCTGAACAGCACTGGCCGCGCCGAATACGTGTCGATCACCGACGACGAAGCGCTGGAAGCGTTCAAGGCGCTGTCGCGCCATGAAGGCATCATCCCGGCGCTGGAATCCTCACACGCCCTGGCGCACGCGCTGAGAATGATCCGTGAAACGCCGCAGAAAGAGCAAATCTTGGTGGTCAACCTGTCCGGCCGCGGCGACAAAGACATATTTACCGTTCACGACATTTTGAAAGCACGGGGAGAAATCTGATGGAACGTTATCAGCAACTGTTCACGCGTTTGGAAAGCAGCAAGGAAGGCGCCTTCGTCCCGTTCGTGACGTTAGGCGATCCCAATCCGACGCTATCGCTGCAGATTATCGACACCCTGATCGAAGCCGGTGCGGACGCGCTGGAGTTGGGCATCCCCTTCTCCGATCCGCTGGCGGATGGCCCCACTATCCAGAGCGCGACGCTGCGCGCTTTCGCCGCCGGCGTCACGCCGACCCAGTGCTTCGAGATGCTGGCGGCCATCCGCCAGAAGCACCCGACCATTCCCATTGGGCTGCTGATGTACGCCAATCTGGTGTTCCATAAAGGCATCGATGCGTTTTACCAACGCTGCGCCGAAGTGGGCGTGGATTCGGTGCTGGTCGCCGACGTGCCGTTTGAAGAGTCTGCGCCGTTCCGCGCCGCGGCCATTCGCCACGGTATCGCACCGATCTTCATCTGCCCGCCGAACGCCGATGACGATCTGCTGCGTGAAATCGCGTCGCACGGCCGCGGCTACACCTACCTGCTGTCGCGCGCCGGCGTCACCGGCACCGAAAGCCGAGCGCAGCTGCCGTTGCATCACCTGGTGAACAAGCTGCGCGAGTATCACGCCGCGCCGCCGCTGCAGGGCTTCGGCATCTCCGAACCCGAGCAGGTGAAGGCGGCGCTGCAGGCCGGGGCCGCCGGCGCGATCTCCGGCTCGGCAATCGTCAAAATCATCGAACAGCACCATGCCAACCCGGCGGAGATGCTGACTAAGCTGGCGGCCTTTGTCAGCAATATGAAGCGCGCCACCCGGGCGTGATCCTCTTTAGCGAGCGCCCTGCCGGCGCTCGCTTTAACAGCTTGTTTCCCCTCAAAGTTTGTTCCATTTATTTACAGCAAAAATTTGAACAAAACCCAGTCTTGTCTCACAATGAACTTTGTTCGCTATGCATTTCTTCGTTTGATTTGGGGAATGCGCTCGCTGCGGCGAAAAACCGTAGCGAATTTCAACCATAACATTGCATGGAGAGTAATTTATGAAGCTGTTTAAAACCCTTTCGGCCTTGTGCATGGCAGCCGTTGTGGCGGTCGCGGTGAGCGCTTGCGCGCCGACGGCAAAATCAGAGGGAACAGGCGGTTATATCGATGACACCGTGGTCACCACCAAAGTGAAATCGGCGTTGCTGGCGGATAAAAACATCAAGTCACGCGAGATTAGCGTGGAAACCTTTAAAGGGCGCGTACAGCTGAGCGGCTTCGTGACGTCCAGCGATGACGCCAACCGTGCGGTGCAGGTCACACGCGGCGTAGCCGGCGTGAAATCTGTTGAAAACGTGATGCAGATTAAATAATACTGACACAGGGAGGCGCAACGCCTCCCTGCTTGGAAGCCTTCATCAGAAGCGGTAACCCGCCCCGAACATGAACACCCACGGATCCAGACGCGTATCGAAGCTATGGTGCCCACCATTCGCATCGTTGAAGCGAGTTTTGGTTTCGATGTTCATCCACCACACCGACATGTTCAGCATCCAGTGCTCATCCAGGTTGTAATCCAGGCCGGCCTGCGCCGCCACGCCCCAGGAATCTTTCAGATCGAGGTCGCTCAACCCGGCGCTTTTGCCGTAGTCGTTGAACTTCTCGTCGAAGAAAGTGGTGTAGTTAACGCCGACGCCCAGGTAAGGACGCAGTTTGTCCTGCTTGTCGCCGAAGTAGTATTGCGCCATCAGCGTAGGCGGCAGTTGGTGAACGGTCGCCAGATCGGTACCGCCCAGCGTCACCTTGTGGCGGAATGGCGTTGCGGCCAACAACTCAACGCCGATGTTGTCCGTCACCATGTAACCGAAGGTCAGACCGAGCTGGGTGTTGTTTTTCGCATCCAGCGAGCCCAACCCCAGTACGTTGTCTGAACCCGCATTTGGACGCACGGTCGCGGTTCCCGCGCGGAACAGGAAATCACCGGCCTGATGCGCACTTGCCAACATAGGCGCCATCATCGTCGCCAATACCATCAGAGTTGTCTTTTTCATTATCCATTCCATTTGTGTGGTTAATCGCTCGAGGGGGAATATACCTACTTTCGGGTATTTGTGATCCCATCGAGATCACATCTTATGTGTAAAAATTTAAAATCCCACTAAAAACAAGGTTACCTAACCGTCTAATAAATCAAGGATTGATCTGCATCAAAAAAACGATTTTGTTGCAAATTATCTACATGTTCAAATTTCAGTTGCGGAGAAAAATGCGGCTGAGGTAATTTCATTTTCCGTGTTGGTTTTGGTTGGTGCCGTGAGGAGTCGGCGGGCAATCAAGATGAGCGAAATCCTTAATCCCTGTGTCAGCTGCGGCGCATGCTGCGGTTATTTTCGAGTGTCATTCTATTGGGCCGAAGCCGAAGACGGCGGCGGCACCGTCCCCCTTTCCCTGACGGAGCCTTTGAGCCCGTTCCTGCGCTGCATGCAGGGGACCAACAGCAAGTCCCCCCGCTGCACCGCGCTGGACGGCGAGATCGGCAAAGCCGTGTCCTGCTCGATCTACCTCAATCGACCCAGCCCGTGCAGAGAGTTCGATCAGTCCGGTGAAAACGGCCTGCGTAACGAAGCCTGCGATCGCGCCCGGGAACGCTACGGCCTGCCCCCCTTGCCGGTGCCCTTGCCGCTATCGCTGCCTGAGACGACGATCGTTGAAGAAATAGGCGTAGTGCAATTCGCGGGGTGCCACAGCGGCGTGGAACAGGGTACAATCACCCACTGATTTATCTCTGTTTTCCCGACGCCAAGGAGTCTGCATGCCTATCACGGCCAACGCTTTGTACCGTGACAGTTTTAACTTTTTACGCAATCAACTGGCCAGCATCCTGATGCTGGCGCTGTTGACGGCGTTTATCTCCGTGCTGCTGAATCAGGCCTTCAGCCCCGATGCCGAACAGTTGGCGACGCTCGCTGCCACCACCAGCGATTTCGCTTCCTCTACCGGCATGGGCATTCAGGAAGTGATCCAGCAGATGACGCCGGAACAGCAGATGGTGTTGCTGAAAGTGTCGGCGGCCGCCACCTTCTCCGCGCTGGTCGGCAACGTGCTGCTGGTCGGCGGGATGCTGACGCTGATCCGTCTGGTGTCGCAAGGGCAACGCACCAGCGCCCTGCGCGCGCTCGGCGCTTCGGCGCCCGATCTGCCGCGCCTGTTGTTGCTGCTGTTTATCTGCACCCTGCTGATCCAACTTGGCCTGACGCTGTTTGTGGTGCCGGGCGTGCTGATGGCTATCGCCTTCGCACTGGCGCCGGTGATCGCCTCCGTCGACAAAAAAGGCGTCTTCGCTTCGCTCAAGCTGAGCAGCAAATTAGCCTTCGCCAATGCGCGCGTGCTGGTGCCGGCGATGATGCTGTGGCTGGCGGCCAAGCTGCTGGTGCTGTTTTTGGTGAGCCATCTGTCGGTACTGACGCCGAACGTCGCCAGCGTGGTACTGACCGCGTTGAGCAACCTGGTGTCTGCTCTGCTGCTGATCTACCTGTTCCGTCTGTACATGCTGCTGCGCGGCTAACGCCGGCGCAAGCAAAAACCAAGGGGCACGCTTCGGCGCGCCCCTTTTTTGTTTACCCCACCACGGCGGCTTCCGCCTGCTCCTTACTCTGAATCAGTTTCAGGGCCAGATACAGGTCCGGCACCAAAATCAGCTCTTTGTCGCGCCCTAAGCGGTTGATGCGGAACCAACGCGTCAGCTCGGTGCGGCGCCCCGCCAGCACCAGCCTTACGTTACGCTGTAACAGGTCGCGTTTCAGTTCGTCGATGGCCGCCAGCACGCTGATATCGGCGTGGGTGAAACTGGCCACCGCATCCACCACCACCCAACGTGGCTGGAACGGCGTGCCGTCGACCAAATTGAGAATACGGCGTTTGAAATACGCCACGTTGAAATAGGTCAGCGGCGAATTGAAGCGATACATCATGACGCCAGGCACCGCCTTCACCCCATTGTTATTGCCCATGGAATGGATCATGCCTTCGTCGTTGACGCCCAGCAGCTGTTCCGTCGGCCGGAAGACGGTGCGCAGAAACTGCATCAGCCCCAGCAACACCGCCAGCCCAATGCCGCTGATCACTCCCACCAGCAGCACGCTGAGGAAGGTAAACAGCGCCAGGCGGAACGCCTGCGCGTTGCGACGGCGCAAGATCCAGATGCCGCGGATGTCCAGCAGCGACCAGGCCGCATACATCAGCACCACGCCCAACCCGGCCACCGGAATAAACTGCAGCGGCGCCATCAGGAACAGCAAGACAAAGGCAATGACCACGGCGGCGATGATCGACACCAGTTGGCTCTTGCCGCCGTTGGCATCATTCACCGCGGTGCGCGAATCCGCGCCGCTGATGGCGAAACCTTGCGACAGCGCAGAGACGATATTCACCAGCCCCAGCGCGCGAAACTCGGCGTCGGCGTTCACCTCATAACCGTTTTTGGCGGCGAAGCTGCGGGCGGTGAGCATCATGCTGACAAAACTCACCACCGCCAGGTTAAGCGCCGGGATCACCATGTCGCGCAGCAAACCGGGCTGGAAGTCCGGCCACTGGACGATCGGCAGCACGCCGCTGAAACCGCCCACCGTCACCACGCCATGCTGCTGCAGGCCGCCCGCCCAGGTCACGAACGCCGCCAGCACGATAGCGAACAGCGGCGCCGGCCAGTTAGGCCGCCATTTTTTAAATCCGAGCAGCGTCACCAGCGTCAACAACGACACCGCCATCGTCAGCCAGTCGCTGTGCAGCAGGTTGCCGGGCAGCGCGTAGATGCGTTCGATCAGCTGTGCCGGGCGCACCGTGAACCCCAACACCTTGCCGATCTGATCGACAATAATGGTGATCGCCACTCCGTTCAGCAGCCCGCTGAGGATCGGTCGCGACAGCAGATCCGCCAGCGCCCCCAGCTTGAACCGGCTGGCCAGCAGACACCAGCCGCCCATCATGGCGGTCATCATGATGGTCAGCTGCCAATGGCGTTCCATATTGCCCGCTGCCAGCGGCGTCACCACGGCGGCGATCACCGCGCAGGTGGCAGCGTCAGGCCCAACGATCAGCTGGCGCGACGAGCCGAACAGCGCGTAGGCCATCATCGGCAAGATACAGGAATAGAGCCCCACCACCGGGCTAACCCCGGCCAGTTCGGCGTAGGCGATGGCCACCGGTAGGGCGACGGCGGCGACGGAAAGGCCGGCGCGAATATCCGGCTTGAGCCAACTGCGTTGATAGCCCAATAAATGCGTCAAACCAGGCGTCAGGGCCTGGAGAGATTTCCACTGCATGCTTGTTTTCCGCGGTAAATTATCTGGTTATTATGACACTTACTATGCGACCTGCGGCCCGCGCTGGCAATGTGCCGGCGCTTTCTTGCGTAAGTTTATGCAAATTCCTGCTTTCGCGGCAGAAATCCGCCGGCTAAACGCCGATAATCGGCAACGCCCGGCGGTACACAGAGCTCGCCGAATCCGGTATAGTCGGCCGATGAACAGATGATGGATTGATTTATGAAGCAGTTTCTTGATTTCCTCCCGCTAATTGTCTTTTTCGCTTTTTATAAGCTGTACGACATCTACGTCGCCTCCGGCGCGTTGATCGTCGCCACCGCACTGGCGCTGGTGTTCACCTGGGTGAAATACCGCAAGGTCGAGAAGATGACGTTGATCACCTTCTTGATGGTGCTGGTATTCGGCACCCTGACGCTGGTATTCCATAATGATTTGTTTATCAAATGGAAGGTCACGGTGATTTACGCGCTGTTCGCGCTGGCGCTGCTGATCAGCCAATGGGTGCTCAAAAAACCGCTGGTTCAGCGCATGCTGGGCAAAGAGCTGACGTTGCCGGACAAAGTGTGGAGTAACCTCAACCTGGCCTGGGCGGTCTTCTTCCTGGCCTGCGGCCTGGCGAACATCTATGTCGCCTTCTGGCTGCCGCAAAGCGTCTGGGTCAATTTCAAAGTCTTTGGCCTGACGGTACTGACGCTGGTCTTCACCCTCCTCAGCGGTATCTATATTTACCGGCACATGCCGGAAGAACAGAAAAAATAGTTACAAATACCGGCACGTACCGGCAGAAGAAACAAAATAGTTACAAAATTGTTAATGCCTGCGGCATTTGCCGCGGGCAGTATGATGTTATCCCTTCCTTTTAAAAGCAGACTGCTATGACACAACAACGACCTTTACCCAGCGGCGAGCTGGTGCTGCGCACGCTGGCAATGCCGGCCGATACCAATGCCAACGGCGATATTTTCGGCGGCTGGCTGATGTCGCAAATGGACATCGGCGGCGCCATCCAGGCAAAAGAGATCGCCGAAGGGCGCGTGGTGACGGTGCGCGTAGACGGCATGACCTTCCTGAAACCGGTGGCGGTAGGCGACGTGGTTTGCTGCTATGCGCACTGTATCCGCACCGGACGCAGCTCGATCACCATCAATATCGAAGTGTGGGTAAAGAAAGTTTCTTCCGCCCCGATCGGCCAGCGTTACCGGGCGACCGAAGCGGTGTTCACCTATGTGGCGGTCGATGCGGAAGGCAACTCGCGCGCGCTGCCTGAGGGCAAAATGAATTTCCGCGTCGGTTTCGAAGAATAAGATGATTGAAGCCAACAGCATACTGCTGTTGGCTTGACGCTTTATCCGTGGGCATATTTAAATGCCGCATCAAATAACCTGATAATACTTCTCATCATCCATAGTCATTACGTCTTTCAGCAATGAAGCGCCCTCTTCCTCGTCTGTCAGTGATTGGCGCACTTTTTGTGTTTTCAGACCCAACTTCCGTATCAATTTCATATCCTGATCCTCATCGGGATTCGTTGCCGTTAACAATTTGCATCCATAGAAAATTGAATTGGCCCCCGCCATAAAACACATGGCCTGCATTTGCTCATTCATTTTCTCGCGCCCTGCCGCGATGCGCACGTAGGAGGTAGGCATCATGATTCTGGCAACGGCAATGACGCGGATATAGTCAAAGGCATCCACCGGCTCACTGTCTTCCAGGGGGGTGCCCGCCACCTTGACCAGCATGTTAATGGGCACACTTTCCGGCGCTTTAGACAGGTTGGCCAATTGCAAAAGCAGACCTATCCGGTCTAGGTTACTTTCACCTAGACCCAATATTCCACCGGAGCAGACCTTGATGCCGGCCGCCCTGACTTTATCGATCGTCGTTAATCTATCCTGATAAGTGCGGGTTGTGATGATGCTGCCATAATATTCGGGAGAGGTATCCAGATTGTGGCTATAGTAGTCTAAGCCAACGTTAGCCAATCGCTCGACCTGAGAATCAGTCAGTTTTCCCAGCGTCATGCAGGTTTCCAACCCCAACGCCTTAACCCCTCTGACCATCTCCTCCAAATAAGGCATATCGCGTTCGTGAGGATTACTCCAGGCCGCTCCCATGCAAAATCTCGAGGAGCCAGCCTCTTTCGCTGTACGGGCTGACTGTAAGACTTTTTCTACCTGCAACAACTTTTCTGCCCGCAATCCTGTTTTATACCTTGCGCTTTGCGAACAATATTTGCAGTCCTCTGGGCACCCTCCTGTTTTAACAGACAGCAAAGTGCTCATTTGTATTTCCAGCGGATCAAAATGTTGACGATGCACCTTTTGCGCATCATAGAGCAAATCCAACAAAGGCTTATTAAACAGCACTTTCACTTTATCAATCGTCCAGCTCATATTTTCATCCTGATGTTATTCGCAGTGACAGCCCCATCAGACAGCCCCCGTTCTGTCACACAGATTAACGGAGACTTCACTGATCTGAGTGGCTGTTTGAGACCGCACCTTCCCTCGCTCACCGACGAACAATGCAGTGGTCGTCGGCTTAGCGGGCGTAGTGACAAATCTCGCTCCGCATTCAAGCAAATCACCCCTCTATTGTAAACCTGAATTACATATTACATGTTTACCGTTGATTATTTTTCACCCAGACTTGGCGCATAATCACGACAGGAATAAATTTAAAACCTGCGTATCCATGTCAAAAAAACTCATAACCTGATGAAAATGAATGTTTTTCAACAGACATGTAAAAGTATTGCTATGAGAACGGTGAAGTTTGCCGGCAGATTGCGAATATTTATGAGGATAAATTTGGCATTGCGGTAGGACAAAAGAGGACGTCCACGTAAAACAATCAACGTGAATTATCAGGTCTGGATAGCTTCCTCGCCCAGGCATCGGGCGAGGAAGTCAAGGACGGTAGTCAGATGAAGCGACAAACGATCAACACGCTTGATATCTGTCGCCAGATCTACCTCAGTTCAATTCGGTCGAGCCATCCAGCTTGAAGCGAATGTTGACGATGAGGTCTTTCGCTTCTTTGGCTTCATAGCGCCATTTGCGTAGCGCCTGCTTCACTTCGCGCTCGAACATATTGCGCGGTTCGGCCGACAAGATACGCACGTTACTCAAGCGACCATCGCTGTCGACATCAAACTGGACCCTAACACTGCCTTCAATCTGTAAGGCCAGCGCGCGCGGCGGATACATCGGTTTGGACTGCACCAACGCCTTCGGCACGACCTCGCGCGAATTGCCCTGCACCGGCGCGGCAGGCGCCTGTTTCACCGGCGCTTTGTCGATCGGCTTGGCCGGCGAATCGTTGTTGAACGGTGACGGTTCGCGCGGCTCGACTTTTTTCGGCTCCGGTTTGACCTGTTTTTCGACCTTTGGCTTCGGCTTAGGTTTTGGTTTCGGCTTGACCGGCTCCGGCTTCACGATCGCCTTCGGCGGCGGCTCCACAATAGGTTCCGGTTCTGGCTCCGGCTCAGGTTCGATCTGCGGCGGCTCCGGCTCGGCCGGCGCCGGCGGAGGCGGTTCGGCCATCGCGGCGGTATTGACCATCATGACGCTGATCGGCGCGTCCTCTGGCTTCGGCAGCTCCACTACTTCGTTTACCGAAGCGTAAAGCAATCCCGCCACCAGGGCGCTGTGCAGGCCTACGGACAAGACGAAAGGCACGGATATACGGCGATTAAGGAACATCTTTTTTAGCGGCATAATGATTCTGTTTCCTCTGGTTCGCCAAGTTTAAATGCAAATAGCAATCATATTCAATAACGAAAGGCAAACTATCGCTTTAATCGTCAGTATGCGCGGCTAAAACCAGCAAACTCATAAGGATATTAACCTGGCCGTTGCTTTTTTACCGCCGGGGCGACACGCTTCATTAACGTTTGGGCAGGCGTCAAAAAGTAAAAAACCCGCCGGAGCGGGTTAATTGCGGTGAGTCAGCGCTATTCTTCATCACCATAGTAAAGCACGCCCAGTTTGATCAGCGGTCGCCCTTGCGCCTTACGGTGCAGGTTGGTGTCGCGCAGCGAATAGACGCAGCCGCAGTATTCCTGCTGATAGAAGCGTTCGCGCTTGCTGATCTCTATCATGCGCGACGAACCGCCCTTCTTGCGCCAGTTGTAATCCCAGTACACCAGATCGGGATACTTTTCCGCCGCCCGGATGCCGCAGTCGGTGATCTGCTGCATATTCTTCCAGCGCGAGATACCCAGCGAACTGGAGATAGTGTCATAACCATGCTCATGCGCATACAGCGCCGTGCGCTCGAAACGCATGTCGAAACACATGGTGCAGCGGATACCGCGCTCCGGCTCATTCTCCATCCCCTTGGCGCGGGCGAACCAGTTGTCGGTGTCGTAATCGGCATCGATAATCGGCACCCCGTGCTGCTCGGCGAAACGGATGTTCTCTTCCTTGCGCAGCAGATACTCTTTTTGCGGGTGAATGTTGGGGTTATAGAAGAAAATGGCGTACTCGATCCCGGACGCCTGGATCGCTTCCATCACTTCGCCGGAACAGGGCGCGCAGCAAGAGTGCAGCAGCAGTTTACTTTTGCCCGCCGGCAAATCGAGTTTTTCCCTTACCAGTTCCGTCATGTCCTCACCTCAATGGCATATCAGTTTAAGCGCGCCGCACTATACGAATAAAAAGTAGCGGCTTCAAGGCATAAGCGCCAATCCGCGGGGAAATTCGCCGCGTACCGTTCCCCTGCCGCGCCTTTTGCGCTACCTTGGTAGCACCGTTTTATAGCCATGATTTTAAAGGTGAAACATGCTTTATCTGATCTACGCGCAAGACGTCCCCAACTCGCTGGAAAACCGTCTGGCGGTGCGCCCGGCACACCTGGCGCGCCTGCAGGCGCTGCGCGACGCCGGCCGCCTGGTGGTCGCCGGCCCTAACCCGGCCATCGACAGCAACGATCCCGGCGCCGCCGGCTTTACCGGTTCAACGGTGATCGCCGAATTCGCCTCGCTGGCGGAAGCCCAGGCCTGGGCGCAGCAGGATCCCTATATCGCCGCCGGCGTCTATGCCGACGTGACGGTGAAGCCGTTCAAACAGGTGTTCTGATCTCCAGCCCTCGAATACCGGGAACGCCCCGCGATACAGCGTTCCCGGCGCTAGCCACATCTCTCCGTCACCGTCATGCTCGATTCGTCTTCCCCACGCGGCCGATATTCATGTTTCCCCCCGTAAATACTCACCGATGACGCTTTCCAGCATCGCCACCGCCGGTTGGCTGGCGGCCGTGGCAGAACGGAGCAGTTGCACTTCATGTGGTACGACCGAAGGCAATTCGTCGAGTATCCGCATCGCCGCCGAAACCCGTGCGCGGTCAAGCAGCGTGACGGCCAATCCTGCCTCGATGGCAGCCGCCACCACGCTGGCCGAAGGGCTGCTCACAACCACTCGCCAATGCCTTCCCGCCCTGGTCAATGCATCGATCATAGCCTCACGATAAGGGCAATCGGCGGCATGCAATGCCAGCGGCAGCGGCCGGTTAGCCTGCAGCGCCAGCGAACGGCCTCCAACCCACACTGGTACTGTCACCGCGAGCGGTGTCTGACACTGTCTCTTCGAGGGTTGAACCACCAGCGCAAGATGCAGCCGATTACGGCCAATTTGTTCCACCAGCGCCTGACTGGCAGCGGTAGAGACCTCCAGCTCCACCGCGGGGAAACTGTCGGCAAACCGCGGCAAAATATGGCGTATCACATGAGAAGCGTACTCATCAGGCAATCCCAATTTGATATGGCCGCTTAGCGGCGCGCCCTGCAGTTCCCGCAGAATATCGTCATGGGCGCTCAGCAGCCCGAGCGTCGATGCCAGCAGCTTGCTTCCCAGCGGCGTCAGCACCACGGCCTGATTGTCACGCTCCAGCAGGCGGCCGCCCACCACCTGTTCCAGGCGCTGGATATGCACGCTCACGGCGGCGGGGCTGCGATTGACAAATGCCGCCGCCGCGCGAAATTGCCCCAAACGTGCAATGGCGTGAAAAGTGCGCAAGAGATCGATATCCAATGTCGGCCGCATGATTTAACTCCATTAAACAACTGAACGAAAATTATTCGATTTATTAAATTATAGCCACACACTACCATCGGGCGGAAAGGAGGTGACCATCATGTCCCTGCCATCATTTCGCCCCTCGTCCCACGGCGGCAAACATCGCGGCAAAGCCGCCCTCTGGCTGGCTGCGGCCGAGGTTCTGCTGATCGTGGCCTGGAGCTCCGGTTTCGTCGGCATCCGCTTCGCCGCCGATTACGCGCCGGTGTTG
Source organism: Serratia sp. CY47280 (assembly GCF_052168655.1). NCBI lineage: Bacteria > Pseudomonadati > Pseudomonadota > Gammaproteobacteria > Enterobacterales > Yersiniaceae > Serratia > Serratia sp. CY47280. Next base: position 903,738 of record NZ_JBJNMG010000001.1, read on the forward strand.
CTGGTAGCGTTCTGGCGCTGCGTGGTCGTCGCTCTCGCGTTGCTGCCGTTTAGTCTGAGCGCCATCAGGCGCGCATCTCCGCTGACGATAGCGGTTCACGCCGGGATTGGGTTGCTCGCCATGACCGGTTACCTGACCGGCGTCAGCAAAGGCATCGAATATGGCGTGCCGGCCGGGTTGGCCGCCCTCATCGCCGATTTGCTCCCTCTCGGCACCGCGCTGCTGAGCATGCTGTTGCAACGCCGTCTGCCCGATGGTCGCGTTTGGTCCGGCTTAACCTTGGGGGTTAGCGGGGTAACGCTGGCGACCGGCAGCGCCATCTCATGGGGAGAAGCCCCATTGTGGAGTTACCTGTTGCCGCTGGCGGGGATGCTCTCGCTCGCGCTGGCAACCCTGTGGCAGGAACGGCTGCCGCGGGCGCACGCAATGAGTTTGCCGGCCTCGCTGGGGATACAAAGCGCGGTTTCGGCGCTGGCTTTCGCCGCGCTGGCCGGCAATGAAGGCCCGCTGCTGCCCACGGTAACGACGGGGTTTGCGATCGGCGTGCTTTGGAACGCGCTACTGGCGACGCTGGCCGGTTACGGCCTGTACTGGTTGTGTCTAAGGCTCACTTCTGCGCTGCGCGTGACGAGCCTGCTGTTTCTCAGTCCCTTCGTTACCTTCTGTTGGGCGGGATTAATGTTCAATGAACCCCTTTCCTGGCCCATGCTGCTAGGCGCGGCGACGGCAGGAAGCGGTTTGTGGCTGCTCATCCGTCCCGCCGGGCGGGATGAGCCAAAAACAGCGCAACACGCTGAAAAATGAAGGATAAGGAGAACGGGTGCGCCGTTACGCGACGAGTTTTCCTCGCACCACCACCTTGCCCGGTTTGATCTCGGGGTCGGCAATACGACGGATCGCCAGATTCAAGGCTTGCCAGGCGATCTCTTGCAAATCATGCGACACGCAAGGGAAATGGAAACCGTAGATCTCGGCATGCGAAACCTCATCGATGCTGAACAGCGACACGTCCTGCATCAACGGCAGCCGATGTTCGATACAGGCCTTGATGATACCCAGGGAGATCTGGTTATTGCAGCCGACGAAAAAGTCCGGCGCGCGGTGATTGGCCAGCCAGCGGCTCGTCTCTTGCCAGGCGACGTCCATAAAGAAATCGGCATACAGCACTTCAAACGACGCCACTTTCCCTTGCAACGCCGCCTGCAGCCCTGTGACCCTGTCCCGTGCAACGTTAGAGTTCTCCGGTCCGGACACCACCACCACCCGCTGCGCTTTCTGTTCCAAAAGCCAGCGCCCCGCCTGGAGACCGCAGTCCAGGTTATCGATATACACGCCGCTGCAGTGGCGATTGTCCAGTTCCCGGTCGATCAGCACCACCGGGATATTCAATGTTTCCAACCGTTTTAGATAGGAAGGCTGGTACAGATGATCGTTGGAAATGACCGAGAGAATGATCGCATCGACGTTGTAGCCAATCAGTTTGTCGATGATTCTGTCTTCGCTTTCCTGAGACTCATAGGAGTCGAACACCAGGGTGTCGTACCCCATTTTTTGCGCTTCGAGCGTCATCAGGCGTGTCAGGCCGCCAAAGAACGGGTTGGCCATATCCGGGTTGACGATGCCAATGGTTCTGCTGCTTTTCGCCCGCAGGTTGCGCGCCGCGGCATTGACCACATAACCGAGTTCGGCAGCCGTCTCCCGAATGCGGCGCAGCGTTTCCGGATGAACCTTGTCCGGCTGTGAAAATGCCCGCGACGCGGTGATTTTACTGACGTTTGCCTGTGCGGCCACGCTAGCCAGCGTCGCTTTCCGTCCTCGACCCACTGCCAAATGCAGCTCCTTAGCTTAAAGTATCATTTTGTACCATTGGCAACATCATGACAGAACTTTCATCGTGGCGCTAATGGTTTACGCCTGCCAGGCGGTTAATCCGGGGATCGGTAAAGATATCCAGCTCGTCACGGCTCTCGGAAGAGAACTCGGACACCACTGCGCCCCGCTTCCCAGCCTGAAACCAGTGCCGGGTATTGGGGGCGATGGTGTATTGTTCGCCAGGCCGCAAGAGAATATAGCGATTGCAGGTGTACCAAGGTTCTGCGCCCTCTGGCACCCGACATACCGGTTCGCCGCCGGCATCATTAAGCGTCAGGTTTTCATCATCGACAAACAAAAACACCTCTCCCCAACGGCAACGGAACGTCTCTTGCTTGCCGGGTGTGCCGGCAAAGGGAGGATGTAAATGTTCCGGGCAAGTCTGACCAGGAAACAGCACCAGCTCTTTCGCGCAATACCGAGGTGAGTTGACATAGGTCAGCAGTTGCAGCCCTGAGACGGGATAGTCAGCCAAGCCAAACGTCGCAATTTCAATACGTTGCTGTTCTTCCTCAGTCAAAACAATGTCCGCTTCACGCAAGTATTCCAGCGTAGCGGCTATGGCACGTTGTTGTTTGTTCATCATTTCCCCTGCAAAGTAACGGTATCGATATCAGCATGCTGATATTAAAACCGTCATTGCATCGCCGATTTTGTGATCTTCATCCCTATATTGAATAACAACCCACCAGCAAAATTAACTCCCGTCGAGTAATTCCAACATCGATCACAGTTTAACCCCCCGCTTTAGCCCACTATCGCCGCATTGAAATGATACCGTTACCATAAAAATGATTCACCAGGAGGCAATATGAAAGCATTAGTGTTGGCCAAAGCGGGGGAAATCGCTATCGAGGACGTCCAGCTTGCCGAAACGCTGGGGCCCGATGATGTGCAGATAAAAATTCATTCCGTGGGCATCTGCGGCAGCGATGTGCACTATTACCAACATGGCCGCATTGGCCCGTTCGTGGTTAACGCCCCGATGGTGCTCGGCCATGAAGCCGCCGGCGTGGTGCTCGCGACCGGTAAAAACGTCACTCACCTCAGCGTCGGCGATCGCGTTTGCATGGAGCCCGGCATTCCCGACCTCAACTCGGCGCAGACGCGCGCCGGGATTTACAATCTGGATCCCGCCGTTCGCTTCTGGGCGACGCCACCGGTGCACGGCTGCCTGCGCGAAACCGTCATCCACCCCGCCGCCTTCACGTTCAGATTGCCGGACAACGTCAGTTTCGCTGAGGGCGCCATGGTGGAACCCTTAGCCATCGGCATGCAAGCGGCCACCAAAGCCAGGATCAAACCCGGCGATATCGCACTGGTGATCGGCGCCGGGCCGATCGGCGTGGTCACCGCCCTCGCGGCGCTGGCGGGCGGCTGTTCGGACGTCATTATCTGCGACCTGTTTGACGAAAAACTCGCCGTGGCGGCCAGTTATGAGGGGCTGCACGCCGTCAATATCAAAACCGGCGACCTGGCGGGGAAAGTGGCCGCGCTCACCAGCGGCAATGGCGCCGATGTCGTGTTTGAATGCAGCGGCGCCAAACCGGCTATCGCTACGCTGGCCGAGCATGCGGCGCCCGGGGCGACCGCCGTGCTGGTCGGCATGCCGATCGATGCCGCGCCGCTGGATATCGTCGCCGCGCAGGCCAAGGAAATCACCTTCAAGACCATTTTCCGCTACGCCAACATGTACCCGCGCACGCTGCGGCTGTTGAGCAGCGGCAAATTGCGCGTCCAACCGTTGATAAGCCAAACCTACAAGTTTTCCGACAGCGTAGCCGCTTTCGAGCGCGCGGCGGCAGGACATGCCTCGGACATCAAAATCATGCTGGAAATGGAGTGATCCTATGGCGCTCTATGCTGGCATAGACTGCGGTACGCAAGGCACGAAAGTCGTGATTGTCGACAGCACACAGGGCGTGATCCTCGGTGAGGGCAACGCCCCTCACCGTCTCATCAGCCAAGCCAATGGCCGGCGCGAACAAGAGGCCGACTGGTGGATTGAGGCGTTAGTCATCGCTTTTCGCCAAGCCGTGACTAACGCCGGCGTTGATGCACGGGAGATTCATGCTCTGGGGGTCTCGGGCCAACAACATGGGTTTGTGCCACTGGACGCAGACGGCAACGTGCTGCACAGCGTCAAGCTGTGGTGCGATACCGAAACCGCAGAGGAAAACGAACGGCTCCTGCAACAGCTCGGCGGAGCCAACGGCTCGCTGGAAACACTCGGCCTGCGGATCGCCACCGGTTATACCGCGTCAAAAATCCTTTGGTTCAAAACACACCATCCGGCGCTCTGGGCAAAACTGCACACCGTGTTGTTGCCTCATGATTATTTGAACTTCTGGCTGACCGGGGAGCGCGTAGCGGAATATGGCGACGCTTCCGGCACCGGGTTGTTCGATGTACGCACCCGTCGCTGGAGCAAAACCGCGGTCGATCTCATCGACGACAGCGGCCGCCTGTGGCAAGCCCTGCCGCCGCTCAAAAGCGCGGAATGCTGCATCGGCACGGTGCGCCCCGCCGCCGCGGAAAAACTCGGCCTCGGCCCGGCAGTTCGGGTATCGACCGGCGGCGGCGACAACATGATGGCGGCCATCGGTTCCGGCAACATCGAGGCCGGCACCCTTACCCTGAGTCTGGGCACCTCCGGCACGCTATTCGCCTGGTCTGCCGCCCCCGTCACGGCGGAATCGGACATGATTGCCGGCTTCTGCTCCAGCACCAATGGGTGGCTGCCATTGATTTGCACCATGAATGTCACCTCGGCCACCACTGCGGTACAAACGCTGCTGGACGAAGACCTTGCCGGCTTTAACAGTTTATTGGCGCAGGCCCCGCCCGGCGCAGGCGGTGTCGAGATGCTGCCGTTCTTCAATGGCGAACGTGTTCCGCCGTTGCCCCACGCGCGCGCCAGTCTGCATAACCTCGATAGCGACAATTTTACCCGTGCCAATCTCTGCCTGGCGGTAGTCGAAAGCGCTACGTATGGGTTGCGCTATGGCATCGAGCTGTTTCGCCGTCAGGGCATTGAAGCGCGCGAGATCCGCCTCACCGGCGGCGGCGCCCGCAGCGCCGCCTGGCGACAAATCGTCGCGGACGTGATGGGGTGCCCGGTAGTCTGTCTGAAAGCCAAAGAGACCGCCGCGCTGGGCGGCGCCATTCAGGCGATGTGGGCGACGACGTTGGCCGACGATCCGCAGCGGAACGCCGGCGCGTTGCTGGCCGAACTGTGCCAGCGTTTCGTTGCGCTGGATGAGGCCACGCGCACACGGCCACATGCTGGCAGACAAGCGCAATACGAGACGCTTTATCAACGGTACCTGCAACGCTTGCAGCAGACCTATCCGGAGGTGCAACTGTGACGCGAGATCCCCAGACGCAAGCGCCCGCCTACCTGCTGGAGGTCAGCGGCGTCAGGAAAGCTTTTGGCCCGGTCGTGGCGCTCAAGAATGCGGAGTTTTGCCTGCGGCGTGGATCCATCCATGCCCTGTGCGGCGGCAACGGCGCGGGTAAATCCACCTTTCTCAGCATTCTGATGGGCTTTATTCAACCCGATGGCGGCGACATTTTTATCAATGGCCAACGCTGTGAATTTCATCATCCCCGGGAAGCCCTCAACGCCGGCATCGCCATCGTGCAGCAGGAACTGAGCGCGATCCCGGATCTGACGGTGGCCGAAAACATTTGGCTGGGCCGCGAGCCGAGACGCTTGGGGTTCGTCGATTTCGTTACGCTCAATCAACGCACCACCAGCTTGCTCAAGGAACTCGACTTCAAGATCGACGCCCGAGAGAAAATGCGCAACCTGAGCGTCGCCGAGCAGCAGTTGGTCGAGATCGCCAAAGCGCTGTCGCATGCCAATGCCGACATCATCATCATGGATGAACCCACCTCGGCGATTGGCGAGGAGGATGCGCAAAAAATCTTTCAGACGCTTCAGCAACTGGCGGCGAAAGGTAAAGGCATTATCTACGTCTCTCACCGTTTGTCAGAGATATTCCAAATCGCGGACAGCTACACCATTTTCCGCGACGGCGCCTATATCCATGAAGGCTATATCGCTGACATTACCCGTGAGCAGCTGATCGAACACATTATCGGAGGCGAGTACGACAGCGAGTTCGCCAAATTCAACCAGCCCGGCGAAGAGGTCTTGCTGGAGGTCAACGGCCTGTGTTGGCGCAGCAAGATAAAAGATATCAGCCTGCAACTGAAGCACGGTGAGATCCTGGGCATCTACGGCCTGGTGGGCTCGGGCCGCAGCGAGTTTCTCGATCTTATCTTCGGCATTCAGCATGCCGACAGCGGCACGATCCGCTTGGGTGACAAGACGCTGAACCGCCATTCTCCGCGCAAGGCCATCGACAGCGGTATTGCCTACGTGACGGAAGATCGCAAGGAAACCGGCCTGGTGCTGTGCCGTTCCGTCAGTGAAAACATCAATATCGCCTCTTTTGCCGGCATCAGCCGGATGGGGTTTGTCAGCGAGAAACGGGAGCAGGCGCGAACCCGCGACATGATCCAGCGCTTCAACGTTAAAACCCACGATGGCGAACAACCCGTGGGTAACCTGAGCGGCGGCAACCAGCAAAAAGTGGTGCTGGGCCGTTGGGCGCTGCTGGATCCGGAGGTTTTGCTGCTCGACGAGCCGACGCGCGGCATCGACGTCGGCGCCAAGAAAGAGATCTACCGATTTATGTCGGAGTTCGCCTTGCAAAACAAAGGGATCATCATGGTTTCCTCCGAGCTTTCGGAAATTATCGGCATGAGCGATCGCATATTGGTGTTTCGTGACGGGCAGTTGGCCGGCGAGCTTTCGGCAGCCGATGCGACCCAGGCAGCACTGATGAAACTTGCGGTTTAACAGAGAGAGAAAAAAAATGAGCAGCGCCCACTCCTTATCACCAGGAATTTCATTTTTCACCCGCAATAAGCGCCGTATGCACAAATACGGCATTATCATCGCCTTTTTCGCCCTGTGCCTGATCGTGGCGCTGATTGGCGAATATCAGGTCGCTCAAGGGGCCTGGAGCAGCAATTATTTTCTCAGCAATGAAAACACCCTGATCGTCCTGCGCCAGGTCTCGATCAACGGCATTCTGGCGATCGGCATGACCTTCGTCATCATTACGGCCGGCGTCGATCTCTCCGTGGGCTCGGTGCTGGCGTTAAGCGGGATCGTCGCCGCCCGTTTCGCCACCAACAACAGCGGATTGGCTATCGGCGACACCGCGACCGCCGTCATGGCGCCGCTGATCGTGGCGCTGGGCATCGGCATCGTCTGCGGCCTGGTGAACGGCACCGTGTTGGCTCGCTACCGGTTGCAGCCGTTTATCGTCACCATGGGCATGCTCTCCGCGGCGCGCGGGTTAACCATGTTGACCACCAACGGCAATCCAGTATCGCAATTGAACAGCGATTTCCGCTGGTTAGGCAATGGCTATGTCGGCGGCGTTCCGGTGCCCGTCATCATCTTCATCGTGCTGTTCGCCCTCGCCTGGCTGGTGCTGAATAAAACCCTCTTCGGGCGTTACATCTACGCCGTCGGCGGCAACCCGAAAAGCGCGCGCACCTCGGGGATTAACGTCACCCGCATCAAAATACTGGTGTATACGCTGTGCGGCGCACTGGCCGGCATCGCCGGCCTGATCCTCACCGCACGCACCGGTTCGGCGCAGACCAACGCCGGCGCAGGGTATGAGCTGGACGCCATCGCGGCGGTGGTGATCGGTGGCACCAGCATGGCCGGCGGCGTCGGTACGCTGGTCGGCACCTTCTTCGGCGTGCTAATTATCGGGGTGATGAATAACGGCCTCGATCTGCTCGGCGTGCAATCGTATTACCAACAAATTATCAAAGGCGCATTGATCGTTCTTGCCGTATTGCTCGACCCATCGCGTAAGCAACAGCGCGATTAATAACATCAGACCCAACTCTACCAGGAGAAAACCATGAATAAGACCAAGATAGCGTTGTTTGCCTCTGCCATGATGCTCGGTAGCCTGTCGGCAGCTCAGGCCGCCCCGGTAAAAATCGCGGTATTGATGTACGGCAACAAAGCCGAGTTCGTGCAATTGATGGAAAGGTTCGGGAAGGAACACCCGGCGGTGAAAAGCGGCGAAGCCGTGCTGACCTTCTACGATGGGCGTTATGATGCATCGGTGCAAAACGATCAGGCCGCCACCGCTATCCAAACGCGCGCCGATGCCATTATCGTCAACCCGATGGATTTTGAGGCCAATATCGATATCGTCACTAATGCCAACGAAGCCAAAATCCCGGTGGTGGTCACCAACGCGCGCCTGAACACGGACGCGATGACGTCTGAAGTGGTGTCTAATGACGAGTTGGGGGGGTATCTGGAAGCCAAAGCCGTCTTGGACAAACTCGACTGCAAGAACCAGAAGGTGAACGTGGTGATTATCGAAGGCCCGAAAGGCGGCAGCGGCGAGATCCAGCGCGGCAAGGGCAACGATAAAGCGATTGCCGAGTGCGGCGCCGGCCAGGTCACGGTACTTGAGCGCAAAACGGCCAACTGGTCACGCGCGGAAGCGCAGCCGCTGATGGAAAACTGGCTGCAGAAGCACCGGGGTAAAATCAACGGCGTGATTGGTCAAAACGACGAGATGGCGCTGGGCGCTATCGAAGCGATCAAAGGCGCAGGCCTGAATGTGAAGGACTTCGCGATTGCCGGCGTTGACGGCGTCTCCGACGCGATTCATGCGGTGCAGGCCGGTGAAATGGTCTCTATTCTGCAAGATGCCAAAGGCCAGATGCAGGGTTCCATTGACGTCGCGCTGCGCGCCGTGAAAGGTGAAAGCTATCAACCACAGTCGGATATCTGGAAGCAGTACGCCAAGGATCTGAAATGGGAGGGTGGCACGCAGAAGCATTACTACATTCCGTGGACCGTCGTTACCACAGAGAATGCCCAGCAACTGTTGGACGCGCGCAAGTAATGTCCGGAGCCCCCTGCACGCAGGGGCCTTTGCTCCGAAGCTTGCCGCAGGCAAAAAAAAAGCCAGCACGGAGTGGCTGGCTAAAAAGTTCTTCGAGGGAATATCTTGTGCGATAAACATACGCCTTTCACTGCGGGCTTTACTAGCTATCAGTGCGATAGGCACCCTCAGTTAAAATCAACGCCTGCATATCGGTGAACATCGTTTCCCATTCCGCCTGGTCGATATCCATCAAACCAAAGTAACGCAGCATAAAGGCGCCTTCGGTGGCGAGAAACGCCAGGCGCGCGCGCTTGCCTTCTTCCGTCGTCAAATCCAAACCGGCGATGCGGCTGCGATACCATTCACGCGTGCTCGCCAGATGCTCCGGCGTTTGAATCAGCGTCGCCATTAGCCCGGCGGCCTTGGCGCTGGCGGTCTGATCCGAGCTTTGCGTCGCCAACATATGCGCCCGCACGCCGGTCTGCGGCGAAGGATCGTCACCGGCGATAGCGGCGAACAGCGTCTCATAGGCACTGCCCCAGCGATCGAACATGGCATCAATCAGGGCGTCTTTGCTGCCGAAACAGTACTGCACCCCGCCCTTGGAGATCCCCATCGCTTTGGCGACGGCGTCAATGGTCAAGCCGGCGGCGCCCTGGGTGGCGACGATCTCTTCGGCGGTGTCCAAAACTTTGTCGCGATCGATGCTGCGTTGACGTCCCATTAAGAAACCCTTCTTTTCAATACGAACGTATGGATATATATTATCGCCAGTATACCACCCGGCATCGCCGGAGGGTTACCACAATGGCGGCGCCTTCGCGCCGCCCACGTTAACTGGATTATGACTTATGTACGCCAAGAACCGCTGGTTAATCCTGACAATGGTCGCCAGCGCCCTGTTCCTGATTGTTATCGACATGACGGTGCTCTATACCGCTCTGCCACGCTTAACCCAGGCGCTGGACGCCAGCGCCTCGCAAAAACTCTGGATCGTCAACGCCTACCCGCTGGTGGTCGCCGGGCTACTGCCCGGCGCCGGCATGCTGAGCGATCGCATCGGCCATAAGCGGCTGTTTCTCGCCGGGCTGCCGGTGTTTGCCGTCGCGTCGCTGTGCGCCGCTTTCTCGCCCACCGCCGAGTGGCTGATCGCCGCGCGGGTATTCCTCGCCGTTGGCGCGGCAATGATGATGCCCGCCACGCTGTCCATCGTGCGTCACGTCTTTACCGACGAACGCGAACGCGCGCTGGCGATCGGCATCTGGGCCTCGGTGGCCTCCGGCGGCGCGGCCATCGGCCCGGTGGTCGGCGGCCTGCTGCTGGAGTATTTCTGGTGGGGATCGGTGTTCCTGATCAACGTACCGGTGGTGTTGCTGGTCTGGCCGCTGGCGTGGAAACTGATCCCCCGCTGCGGCGGCGATAACCCGCGCCCCGCCGATATCGTCGGCTCGGTGCAGATCATGATCGGTCTGGTCGGCGCTATCTATGCGCTGAAGGAACTGAGCAAGCCGGCGCCTGACCTCAGCGCGTTGCTCGCAGCGGCCCTGATCGGCATCCTGTTCCTGGTGCTGTTTGTGCGTCGTCAGCAGCGCAGCGCTCACCCGATGATCGATTTCTCCCTGTTCCGCAACCGGCTGTTCGCCGGCGGCATCGGCGTGGCGTTGCTGTCGATGGTGGCCCTGATCGGCGTCGAGCTGGTGCTCAGCCAACGCTTGCAGCTGGTGCTCGGCCTCAGCCCGCTGCAGGCAGCGCTGTTCATCTTGCCGATCCCACTGGCCTCGGCGCTGGCGGGGCCAATGGCCGGTTTACTGTTGCCGCGCTACGGTGAGCGCAGCATCATCCTCGGCGGTTTCGTCCTGACCGCCTTCGGCATCGCCGGCCTCGCCCTGTGGTATCAAAGCAGCATGGCACCGCAGCTGGTAAGCCTGGCGTTGGTGGGCTTTGGCCTCGGCGGCGTGATCACCGCCGCGTCCACCGCCATCATGCTGAACGCGCCGGAGGAGAAATCCGGCATGGCGGCCTCTATCGAAGACGTCTCCTACGAGCTGGGTGGCGTGCTGGGCGTGACGCTGCTCGGTGGGTTGATGACGGCGGTTTACAGTCACAGCCTGGCGCTGCCGGCGGCGCTGCCGGTCAGCGATTTGGCCTACGACAGTATCGACGAAGCCCTGCGGCTGGCCGCCGGAATGGCGGCCGATCGCGCGCAGCAGCTGACGCAGCTGGCGCGTTTGGCCTTCGATCGCGCCTTTATTACGGTGCTGATCGCCGCCGCGCTGTTAATGGCGCTGGGCGCCGGCGTGGTAAAACTGGCGCTGCGCAAGTAACCGATAAAAGCGGCTTTTTTCGCCGGCGGATCCTGCGTAAACTGATTCGGCAATTTGCTCGACGGATTTATCGTCATCGGTTTAAGCGATGGTAATGATGCCTGTTATCGTGTTTAACCCTGCGATAAATCCGGTTACTGTAACAGCTATGGAAATTGATTCTGTCTACCCTTGGAACGAATAATCAGGAGAAGATTATTATGGCAACGGCGAAGAAAGCAGCGAAAACCCATATCGGCCTCGACAGTAAACAATCGGCAAAACTCGCCGAAGCGCTGAATGCGCTGTTGGCGAATTATCAGGTGCTGTATATGAACGTGCGCGGCTATCACTGGAATATTACCGGCCCGCAGTTCTTTGAGCTGCACGCGAAATTCGAAGAAACTTACAACGATCTGCTGACCAAGGTGGATGAGCTGGCGGAACGTATCCTGACGCTGGGCTCGCAGCCGCGTCACGCTTTCAGCGACTATCTGAAAACCGCCGACATCAAGGAACACACCAACGTGACCGATGATAAGGGCACGCTGCGCGGCCTGTTGGAAGGGTATTCAATCTTGCTGCAGCAGCAGCGTGAACTGCTGACGGTAGCGGCAGACGCTGGCGACGAAGGCACCGCGTCACTGATGAGCGATTATATCAAAGAGCAGGAAAAACAGGTCTGGATGCTCAACGCCTACCTCGGCAAATAACCCTGACGCCATAACAAAACAGTCCCTCTCGGGACTGTTTTCGTTTTACCACTCGCAGGATACCGCAAACAGCAACGCACGCCGATGCTGATCGTCCAGGCGGCGCCGCACCCGGATAATATGGCGATTGCTGCACGACTGGCGTTCCAGCCAGCGATGCCGGCGACGTTGGCTCTGTCGCAACATGCGCCAACGGCCCACTTCATTTCTACTGCGTCTCATAATTCCGTCACTCGTTCGTCTAATGCCAACCGCGGGCATTATAGCCCTTTCCGCCCGTGATCCAAGCCGCCGTTATCGGCAACATACCGGACGTCGCACCGGCAAAAGCCCCCCTTTCAATTTCGGCAAGTGCCTTAACTTCATCATATTTATGTAACATAAGCGCCGATAAAAGGTTTCGCCTTGCCCGATCTGTGCGTACACTCATCATTGGTGGTTTGCGAACGGGATTTTTCGCCTTTATGACAACATTTTATACCGTAATCAGTTGGCTCATGGTGTTCGGCTACTGGCTGCTGATCGCCGGCGTGACGATGCGCATTTTGATGAAACGCCGTGCGGTTCCCTCTGCCATGGCCTGGCTGCTGGTTATCTATATTCTGCCGCTGTTCGGCATCGTGGCCTATTTATCGTTCGGCGAGCTGCATCTGGGCAAGCGCCGGGCCGAACGCGCCAAGGCCATGTGGCCGTCGACCGCGCGCTGGCTGAAGGAACTGAAAGAGAGCCGTCGCATCTTCGCCACCGAATACAGTAAAGTCGCCGAACCGCTGTTCCAGCTGTGCAACCGCCGCCAGGGCATCGACGGCGTCAAGGGCAACCAGCTGCAGCTGCTCACCACCACCGACGACACGCTGAAAGCGCTGATCCGCGACATCGAGCTGGCGCGCCACAACATCGAAATGGTGTTCTATATCTGGCAGCCCGGCGGCCTGGTCGATCAGGTGGCCGAATCGCTGATGGCCGCCGCCCGGCGCGGCGTACACTGCCGCCTGATGCTGGACTCCGCCGGCAGCCTGCAATTTTTCCGCAGCCCCTACCCGGCGATGATGCGCAACGCCGGCATCGAAGTGGTCGAAGCGTTGAAGGTCAACCTCTTGCGCGTGTTCCTGCGCCGCATGGATCTGCGTCAGCACCGCAAAGTGGTGCTGATCGACAACTATATCGCCTATACCGGCAGCATGAACATGGTCGATCCGCGCTACTTCAAACAGGATGCGGGCGTCGGCCAATGGATCGATCTGATGGCGCGCATGGAAGGCCCGGTGGCCACCACCATGGGCATCGTCTATGCCTGCGACTGGGAAATTGAAACCGGCAAGCGCATTCTGCCGCCGCCGCCGGACGTCAACATCATGCCGTTCGAGCAGGAAAGCGGCCACACCATTCAGGTGATCGCCTCCGGCCCCGGCTTCCCCGAGGAAATGATCCACCAGGCGCTGCTAACCGCGGTTTATTCCGCGCGCGAGCAGCTGATCATGACCACGCCGTACTTCGTGCCGAGCGACGATCTGCTGCACGCCATCTGCACCGCCGCTCTGCGCGGCGTCGAGGTCAGCATCATCGTGCCGCGCGACAACGATTCGATGATGGTGCGCTGGGCCAGCCGCGCGTTCTTCTCCGAGCTGCTGGAAGCCGGAGTGAAAATTTATCAGTTCGAAGGCGGTCTGCTGCACACCAAGAGTGTGCTGGTTGACGGCCAGCTTAGCCTGGTCGGCACCGTCAATCTGGATATGCGCAGCCTGTGGCTGAATTTCGAAATCACCCTGGTGATCGACGACGACGGCTTCGGCAGCGATCTGGCCTGCGTGCAGGAAGATTACATCGCCCGTTCCCAGTTGCTGAACGCCAAAGAGTGGCTGAAGCGGCCGTTCTGGCATCGCCTGGTTGAGCGCCTGTTCTACTTTTTCAGCCCGCTGCTGTAAAAGCCGCAACGAGCGTGCTTTAATAGCGCCAAATCATTTGTTATCAGGATTTTTTTATGGATTTGAATAACCGCCTTACCGAAGACGAAACGCTGGAACAGGCCTACGACATCTTTCTCGAATTGGCCGGCGACAATCTGGATCCGGCGGATATTCTGCTGTTCAATCTGCAGTTTGAAGAGCGCGGCGGCGCAGAACTGTACGATCCCTCCGAAGACTGGAGCGAGCACGTGGACTACGATCTGAACCCAGACTTCTTCGCCGAAGTGGTGATCGGTCTGGCGGACAGCGACGGCGAGCCAATCAACGACGTGTTCGCCCGCGTGCTGATCTGCCGCGAGAAAGACCACAAGCTGTGCCACATTCTGTGGAAAGAGTGATTCGCCGCCAGCGCATCGGATAAAAAAGCCCCGCTTATTCAGCGGGGCTTTTTGTTGCCGGCTAGCGGCGCATTACAGCGGATCGACCTTCAGGCAGGATACCGCGTGGCGGAAGCTGCCCTCCAGCAGCGGACGCGTCTTGGCGCACTCCGGCCCGGCGATCGGGCAGCGGGTGCGGAACACGCAGCCGGTCGGCGGGTTGATCGGCGAAGGCAGCTCCCCTTCCAACAGCTGGATCTGTTTTTCCTTCTCCTTGTCCGGATCCGGGATCGGCACCGCCGACATCAGCGCTTTGGTGTAAGGGTGCTGCGGGTTGTGGTACACCTCATCATAGGTGCCCAGCTCCACCGCATGGCCCAGGTACATCACCAGCACGCGATCGGAAATGTGCTTCACCACCGCCAAATCGTGGGCGATAAAGATCAATGACAGCCCCATCTCGCGCTGCAGCTGCTGCAACAGGTTCACCACCTGCGCCTGAATCGACACGTCCAACGCGGAGACCGGCTCGTCGCAGATCACCAGCTTCGGTTCGAGGATCAGCGCGCGCGCGATGCCGATACGCTGGCACTGACCGCCGGAGAACTCGTGCGGGTAGCGGTTGATCAGGTTAGGCAACAGGCCGACCTTCAGCATCATCGCCTTGACCTTGTCCTTCACTTCCTGACGCGGCATTTTCGGGTAGTAGGTGCGCAGCGGCTCGGCGATGATCTCGCCGATGGTCATGCGCGGGTTGAGCGAAGCCAGCGGATCCTGGAAGATCATCTGGATATCGCTGCGGGTTTTACGCCAGTCGGCGTCGCTCATGCCCAGCAGATCTTTGCCCAGCCAGGCGACGCGCCCGCTGGTGGCCTTCACCAGGCCGATGATGGCGCGCGCGAAGGTGGATTTGCCGCAGCCGGATTCGCCAACCACGCCCAGAGTTTCCCCCTCGAACAGCCGCAGCGTGACGCCATCGACCGCCTTCAGGGTTTTCGGCGGCTGCCAGAACCACTGTTTGTCATCATGAATGTCGAAGTGCACTTTCAGATCGGCGACTTCGAGCAGCACTTTCTTGTCGGTTACCGCTGTCATACCAACGCCTCCACCGGTTTAAAGCAGGCGCGCAGGCGCCCTTCCCCAAATTGCTCCAACGGCGGAGCGCTCGCGCACTGTTCCATGGCGTACGGGCAGCGCGGTTGGAACGGGCAGCCTTTCGGCAACCGCAGTAGGTTCGGCGGGTTGCCGGGAATGGTCAACAACGCTTCGCCTTCGGCGTCGAGACGCGGCACCGCATTCAACAGACCAATGGAGTACGGATGGCTCGGCTGGTAGAACACCTCGCGTGCGCTGCCGTATTCCATGGTGCGGCCGGCGTACATCACCAGCACCTTGTTGCAGATGCCGGCCACCACGCCCAGGTCGTGGGTGATCATGATGATGGCGGTGTTGAACTCGCGCTTCAGCTCGTTGAGCAGCGTCATGATCTGCGCCTGGACGGTCACGTCCAGCGCGGTGGTCGGCTCGTCGGCGATCAGCAGCTTCGGCCGGCACAGCAACGCCATGGCGATCATCACGCGCTGGCGCATACCGCCGGAAAACTCGTGCGGGTACATGCGCATGCGCTTGCGCGCCTCCGGCATTTTCACCGCGTCGAGCATGCGGACCGACTCTTCGAAGGCTTCGCTTTTGCTCAGTTTCTTATGCAGCATCAGCACTTCCATCAGCTGTTCGCCAACGCGCATATAAGGGTTGAGCGAGGTCATCGGGTCCTGGAAGATCATCGAGATCTCCTCGGCCCGCAGCTTGTTAAGCTGATTTTCCGGCAGGTTGAGGATCTCGCGGCCGTTGAATTTGGCCGAGCCGCCGATGCGGCCATTGCTCGCCAGCAGCCCCATCAGGGCGAACGCGGTCTGCGATTTGCCTGAGCCAGATTCACCGACGATGCCCAGCGTTTCGCCGGCGCGCAGATCGAAGTTCAGATCGTTTACCGCCGTCACGTCGCCGTCCGGCGTGGAAAACGTGACGCGCAGGTCTTTCACGTCCAGCAGCGGCGACGTTTTGACGCCGGCGCCGGTTTGCAGTTGAGGATGTTCAATGGTGCTCATGGTTGCACTCCTTAACGATCTTTCGGGTCGAGGGCGTCACGCAGGCCATCGCCGATAAAGTTGAAACAGAACAGAGTGACTACCAGGAAACCCGCCGGGAACAGCAGCAACCACGGTGAAACTTCCATTGAGTTGGCGCCGTCGCTGAGCAATGCGCCCCAACTGCTCAGCGGCTCCTGCGTGCCCAGCCCCAGGAAGCTGAGGAAGGATTCGAACAGGATCATGCTCGGCACCAGCAGCGACGCGTACACCACTACCACGCCGAGCACGTTAGGCACGATATGCCGCAGCACGATGTTGCGCGTGGAGACGCCGCACACCAGCGCCGCTTCGATGAACTCCTTACGCTTGAGACCGAGCGTTTGGCCGCGCACGATACGCGCCATATCCAGCCACGACACCATACCGATCGCCACGAAGATCAACAGGATATTCTGGCCGAAGAAGGTCACCAGCAGGATCACGAAGAACATGAACGGGAAGGAGTTGAGGATCTCCAGCAGACGCATCATCACCGAGTCGATCTTGCCGCCCAGATAACCGGACATCGCGCCGTACAGGGTGCCGACGATCACCGCCACCAGCGCCGCCGCCACGCCGACCATCAGCGAGATACGCCCGCCAATCGCCACGCGCACCAGTAGGTCGCGCCCGGAGGAATCGGTGCCGAAATAGTGCCCCGATTCCAGGCTTGGCGCGGCGGACATCATCGCCCAATCGGTATCGTCGTAGGCAAATTGCGACAGCATCGGCGCCAGCACCACAAACAGCGTGATCAACACCAGGATGAACAGGCTGCTGACCGCCGCACGGTTATGCATAAAGCGCCGGCGCGCGTCTTGCCACAGGCTGCGTCCTTCCACTTCCAGCTTCTCGCTGAAGTGTTCCAGAGCTTCGCTGTTCTTTTTAGTCAACATCATTCGCGTGCTCCAGATTAATAACGGATTTTCGGATCGATGACCGCATACAGCACATCGACGATCGCGTTGAACAGAATGGTCAAAGCGCCCACCAGAATGGTCAGGCTCAACACCAGGGAGTAGTCGCGGTTCAGCGCGCCGTTAACGAACAGCTGGCCGATCCCCGGCAGGCCGTAGATGGTTTCGATCACCATCGAACCGGTGATGATCCCGACGAACGCCGGGCCCATATAGGACAGCACCGGCAACAGCGCCGGCTTCAGCGCGTGGCGGAAAATGATACGGCGCATCGGCAAGCCTTTAGCGCGCGCGGTGCGAATGAAGTTGGAGTGCAGCACTTCAATCATCGAGCCGCGCGTGATACGGGCGATGCTGGCGATATAGGCCAGAGACAGCGCTACCATCGGCAAGATGATGAACTTAGGCGCGCCGCCGTTCCAGCCGCCGCCCGGCAGCCATTTCAACGTGATGGCGAAGATCAGCACCAACAGCGGCGCCACCACGAAACTGGGTATCACCACCCCGGTCATGGCGAACCCCATCACCGTGTAGTCCCATTTGGTGTTCTGATTCAACGCGGCGATCACGCCGGCGCTCACGCCCAGCACCACCGCCAGTAAAAACGCGGCCAGGCCGAGTTTGGCGGAAACAGGGAAAGAGCTGGCGACCAGATCGTTGACCGAATAGTCCTTGTATTTAAAGGACGGGCCGAAGTCTCCCTGCGCAAGCTGCGCCAGATAATGACCGTACTGTTTCCAGATCGGGTCGTTCAAATGATATTTGGCTTCGATATTCGCCATAACTTCCGGCGGCAATGCGCGTTCCCCGGTAAATGGACTGCCGGGCGCCAGGCGCATCATGAAGAATGAGATGGTGATAAGGATAAATAGTGTCGGGATCGCTTCCAATAAGCGACGAAGTATAAATTTAAGCATTGCCCTAACCCTGTGCGACAGCCTGATGACGGCTTATTATTCTCAACATGGGCCGGCGGCCTGCGCCGCCGGCTCTTACCGTATCAATGCTTGATGATGTACAGGTTTTTGTCGTACACGTTATCAAGCGGGTCTTTGCCGGTGTAGCCACCGACGTAAGGTTTCACCAAACGGGCGTTCACGTAGTAATACAGCGGAACGATGGCGGAATCTTTATCCAGCTGAACTTCCGCTTTCTGATACAGATCGGCGCGCTCGTCTTTGCTCTTCGCGGTCAACACGTTGGCCATCAGCTTGTCGAACTCGGCGCTCTTATAGTGCGGGGTGTTACTGCTGCTGTCGGACAGCATCATGTTCAGGAACGAACTCGGCTCGTTATAGTCGGCGCACCAGCCGGCGCGCGCCACGTCATAGGTCCCCTGATGACGGGTATCCAGGAAGGTTTTCCACTCCTGGTTCACCAGCTTCACGTCCACGCCCAGGTTTTTCTTCCAGATGGACGCGGCGGCGATCGCCAGCTTCTTGTGCAGATCGGAGGTGTTGTACAGCAGGGAGAAGGTCAACGGTTTACCCGGGCCGTAGCCGGCTTCCGCCAGCAGTTTCTTCGCCACTTCGTTGCGTTTTTCCTGCGTCCAGCCGAACCACTCCGGCGGAGTCAGCTTGGCGCCGTCGGTGTATGGCGGCGTAAAGCTGTAGGCCGGCAGATCGCCCTGGTTTTTCACCTTGTTGACGATGATGTCGCGGTCCATGCCCAGCTTCAGCGCTTCACGCACGCGCGCATCGGTGAACGGCGCCTTCTGGTTGTTGATTTCGTAGTAGTAGGTGCACAGGTAAGGATCGACATGCACCTCTTTCGGGATCTCTTTCTTCAGCTTCTGGAACAGTTCGATCGGCATGTTGTTGTAGGTCATGTCGATTTCGCCGGTGCGGTAGCGGTTAACGTCGGTCACTTCCGACGAAATAGGCAGGAACGTCACTTTATTGATGATGGTTTTGGCGTTATCCCAATATTCCGGGTTGCGTTCCAGTACGATGCGTTCGTTGACAATCCAGTCTTTCAGTTTGTAAGCGCCGTTGCTGACGTAGTTGGCTGGCAGCGTCCACTTCTCGCCAAACTTCTCCACCGCGTCTTTGTAAACCGGCTTCATGGCGTAGTGTGGGGTCATTTCAACCAGATAAGGCACCGGCTCGCTCAGGGTCACCTGGAAGGTGTGGTCGTCGATGGCCTTCACGCCCAGCGTCGACTTGTCTTTTTTACCGGCGATAATGTC
Organism: Serratia sp. CY47280; assembly: GCF_052168655.1. Classification (NCBI taxonomy): domain Bacteria; kingdom Pseudomonadati; phylum Pseudomonadota; class Gammaproteobacteria; order Enterobacterales; family Yersiniaceae; genus Serratia; species Serratia sp. CY47280. The sequence goes on from NZ_JBJNMG010000001.1 coordinate 923,091, forward strand.
ATCGACGTTTTCCACATGGGCGTACTGCAGGTAGCTGGCGTAAGGCGATGCAGTTTTCGGATCCACTACGCGCTGCCAGCTGTAGACGAAATCTTGCGCCGTCACCGGCTTGCCGTTGGACCATTTGGCGTCTTTACGCAGGTGGAAGGTCCAGACTTTGAAATCTTTGTTATCCCAGCTTTCCGCGACGCCCGGCACGATGGAACCGTCCGGGCTGTTGTTCGCCAAGCCTTCCATCAGATCGCGGGTGACGTTGTTTTCCGGCACGCCCTCGATTTTATGTGGGTCAAGCGACTGCACTTCGGAACCGTTATTTTTGACAATTTCTTGCTTGTCGGCCAGTTGCACGCCGGCAGGAACGTCGGCGGCAAAGGCGGAGGTGGTTGCTGTGATGCCCAGCGCGGCGATGACGCCGGCGGCAATGAGCGTTTTCTTCGTGATGTTGGTCATACTTATCGACTCCAGTTTTTATTATCACAGGCTCTTCGTGGAACCTGCGTTGCCCGTAAGCGGACTCTGTTTTCCCGCCGCCGCGGAACGAATGCGGCGGCCGGCCTTCCCTATATTCCTCCGCGAGTTAGCGCAAGGAATACCCCTTTACTGCTTGATAATGTACAGATTTTTAACGTCGGTATAGTCCAGCGGGTCTTTGCCGGTGAACCCGCCTACCGTCGGCTTGATCAACCGTGCGCTGACGCGGTAATAAACCGGGACCAACGCGGAGTCTTTGTCCAGCTGAGCTTCCGCCTGCTGATAGAGCGCGGCGCGCGCGGCCTCATCCGGCGCCTTCAGCGTAGCGGCCATGATGGCGTCGAACGCCGGGCTCTTATAGAACACGGTATTGATACTGCTGTTGGACAGCACCAGGTTCAGGAACGCACTGGGTTCGTTGTAATCGCCGCACCAGGTGGCGCGCGCCACATCGTATTGCCCCTGATGGCGGCTCTCCAATGAAGTCTTCCACTCCTGATTGCGCAGCGTGACCTCCGCACCGAGGTTCTTCTTCCACATCGATGCGGCGGCGATCGCCTGCTGTTTGTTTTGATCGGAGGTGTTGTAGAGCAACGAGAACTTCAGCGGTTTGGCATCGCTGTAGCCCGCCTCAGCCAGCAGCTTCCTGGCTTCGGCGTTGCGCTGTTCCTGGCTCCAGCCGGCCCATGCGGGCTGCGTAAAGTTCGCGCCCTCCGTAAAGGTCGGCGTGAAACTGTAGGCCGGGATCTGTCCCTGGCCCATGATCTTGTTGGCGATGATGTCGCGATCCAGCGTCATCTTCACCGCCGTACGCACGCGTGGATCGGTAAACGGCGCCCGCTTGTTATTGAGCTCGTAATAGAAGGTGCACAGATAAGGGTTAACGTGCAGCTGTTCGGGCATTTCGCGCTTCATCTTGACGTACAGGTACGGCGGGATCGCGCTGTTGGTGATGTCGATCTCGCCGCTGCGGAAGCGGTTGACGTCGCTGACTTCCGAAGTAATCGGCAGGAAGGTCGCCTGATTGATCACCGTCTGCTTGTTGTTCCAGTAGCTCGGGCTGCGCTCCAGCACGATGCGCTCGTTCACCACCCACTCTTTCAGGCGGTAAGCGCCGTTGCCGACGTAGTTGGCGGGTAGCGTCCATTTATCGCCGAATTTCTCCACCACCGCCCGTTTGACCGGTTTGAGCGACGTGTGGCTCAGCATGCTGATGAAATACGGCACCGGTTCGCTCAGCGTCACCTGCAGCGTCTGGTCGTCCAGCGCCTTGACGCCGAGGGTCTGCGGAGGCTTCTTGCCGGTCAGGATGTCGTCGATATTGTCGACTTTGGTGTATTGCAGATAGCTGGCGTAAGGCGAGGCGATTTTCGGATCGGCCAGGCGCTGCCAGCTGTAGACGAAGTCTTGCGCGGTCACCGGGGTGCCGTCGCTCCACACCGCGCCGGGGCGCAGGTGGAAGGTCCATTGCTGATAATTCTGGTTTTCCCAGCTCGCCGCCGCCGCCGGCACCACATGCCCGTTGGCGTCGGTGCTCACCAGCCCTTCAAGTAGGTTAAGAATGATATTGCTTTCCGGTACCCCCTCGACCTTATGCGGATCCAATGAAGCCACTTCGCTGCCGTTGTTGATCACAATATTCTGTTGCTGCGCCAACTGAACGCCGGCCGGCACTTCCGCCGCCAAACTGTTATTTATGACGCCGACGCTCAGCGCGCCGCTAATCAACAAGGTCAAAGAAGTACGCTTCAGGGTTTGCTGCATAATCGAGGCTCCTTTTCACCGACAAGCATCGCTTATCGAAGTTTGTGAAGTGTTTATAAGAATTCTAAATAAACGGATACCAGCAAAAATCATTCCCGTTTTTATGGCGCATTTCAGTTAATTGACCACGGGAAAGTTGCTCGGAAATTAGCAGAAGCCAAATTCCATAGCCAATAAATTTTACGAAAATGTTAAGCAATTCTCTTTTATCGCACGAAGCCCGATCCGCTCCCCGAGAGCGGGGCACCGAAAAAACAAAATCATCACTTTGATTTTAAAGATAAAAAAACCAAAATCATTTCGTTTGAAACCGTCAGCGTCATCTCACCGCCGCACAAAGAAACATTCAGTTAACAATCCAGCCATTCAAAGAACAAACACCTGCCTATGGTCGGTTAATCACTAATAACACCTGGATGAAAGTGAGACAAGCCCCACAGAATGATGTGATTAATTTAACAACAGCTTTACCGTTGAACGGGGACAAAACGCGCGGAAATGGGGGAGGAAAAGTGTCTGAAATAATGCTTAGCGTTTTTTTTGCACAGCAAGATGAGATTTATGCAACATAAGGGTGCAACCGAATAAATTTTATTCATCCTCTGCACTATAATAATGCGAACCAATAAATAATTTAAATTTTAAAATTAATTTTAGCCGCGCCAACGCGAAAGGTGCGCGGCTAAACAAAGGGTATTACAACAGGCCGGGGAATATCGCCTTAATGCCGGTAACGATAAACTCGATCCCGAGCGCCATCAGCAACAGGCCCATGATTCGGGTGATCACGTTGATGCCGGTCTGCCCAAGCAAACGCACCAACAGCGGCGCGGCGCGGAACAACAGCCAGCAGCAAAAGGCGAACAAGGCGATCGCCACCGTAAAACCGAGCAGGCTTTGCCAGTTGTGATAACGTGAACTCCAGACGATGGTAGAACTGATCGCCCCCGGCCCCGCCATCAGCGGCAGCGCTAACGGCACCACGCCGATGCTTTCGCGGATCGCGCTCTCCGACTTCTCCTGTTTGTTCTGTTTGTCTTCCCCCAGCTTGCCGCTGATCATCGACATGGCGATGGTCACCACCAGAATACCGCCGGCGATGCGGAACGAATCGATAGAGATGCCGAACATCCGCAGGATCCCTTCGCCCAGGAACAGCGAGGTCCACAGAATGATGGCGACCGACAGGTTGGCGGTCAGGTTGGTTTTGTTGCGCCCCGCTTCCGCCTGATAACTGGTCATACTGATAAACACCGGCAAGATGCCCACCGGGTTGACCAGCGCAAACAGACCGACAAAGAACTTGATAAAGCCGGAAAGATCCAACAGAGATTGGCCCACAGATGGCTCCGCATTAAGTACTATAAAAAGGTGTGCTGCCTATGCGCGCTAATGTAATGGAATTGCCGCGGGTAATCCATCCGGCCAGAGCAGCATTTTTGACTACCAGCAGGTTATGCAACAAAACAAATGCCCTTTGTTAAAGTGATGTATGGCCTTTTGATTTTTTATGTTGAAAAAAGAGTCACCGCTCACAGTTATCGAGAATAATTCCCAACACCAGCAAGCTGAAAGGTGTCAGCTTGCAGTTTTCATGATTTAGATCACAAATCAACTACCCAACAGTGGGTAAGCTCTTAGTCGTAGTCAGGGAGTAGAACAAAGTCGGCAGCAGCATCGCCGGTTCCCTTCTCCTCACTGCCTGCCCCTCCGGTTGGCGTAGGGTGAAGCTCTTTAAGCAAATCAGCAGCATGCGAAGAAATAACGCGGGAAGACCCCGGTATTCTCATCACCGCTTATCCCCGTTACGACTATACTAGTGGCTCGCACGGCTTATTTACTGAAAGAGTTTAACATTATCAGGAGAGCATTATGGCTGTAACGAATGTCGCTGAACTGAACGAGCTTGTCGCACGTGTCAAAAAAGCCCAGCGCGAATATGCCAACTTCACTCAAGAGCAAGTGGATAAAATCTTCCGCGCTGCCGCCCTCGCCGCTGCTGATGCCCGTATCCCATTGGCCAAAATGGCCGTGGAAGAATCCGGAATGGGTATCGTCGAAGACAAAGTGATCAAAAACCACTTCGCTTCCGAGTACATCTACAACGCCTATAAAGATGAAAAAACCTGTGGCATCCTGTCTGAAGATGACACTTTCGGTACCATCACCATCGCCGAACCTATCGGCCTGATTTGCGGTATCGTGCCTACCACCAACCCAACTTCTACCGCGATCTTCAAAGCGCTGATCAGCCTGAAAACCCGCAATGGCATCATCTTCTCGCCGCACCCGCGTGCGAAGAATGCCACCAACAAAGCCGCCGATATCGTGCTGCAAGCCGCTATCGCCGCCGGTGCGCCGAAAGACATTATCGGTTGGATCGACCAACCTACCGTCGAACTGTCCAACCAGCTGATGCACCACCCTGACATCAACCTGATCCTCGCCACCGGTGGTCCGGGCATGGTGAAAGCCGCCTACAGTTCCGGCAAACCGGCAATCGGCGTCGGCGCCGGCAATACGCCGGTCGTGGTAGACGAAACCGCAGATATCAAACGCGTGGTCGCCTCTATCCTGATGTCCAAAACCTTCGACAGCGGCGTTATCTGCGCTTCCGAACAGTCGGTCATCGTCGTTGACGCTATCTATGATGCGGTACGCGAGCGCTTCGCTTCCCACGGCGGCTATCTGCTGCAGGGTAAAGAACTGAAAGCGGTGCAGGACATCATCCTGAAAAACGGCGGCCTGAACGCGGCCATCGTCGGGCAATCCGCACCGAAAATCGCCGAAATGGCCGGCATCAAAGTGCCGGCCAACACCAAAGTGCTGATCGGTGAAGTGAAGCTGGTCGACGAGTCTGAACCTTTCGCACATGAAAAACTGTCGCCTACCCTGGCGATGTACCGTGCCAAAGACTTCGAAGACGCCGTCGCCAAAGCCGAAAAACTGGTCGCCATGGGCGGTATCGGCCACACGTCCTGCCTGTACACCGACCAGGATAACCAAACGGCTCGCATCGCCTACTTCGGCGATAAAATGAAAACGGCTCGCATTCTGATCAACACCCCGGCTTCTCAGGGCGGTATCGGCGACCTGTACAACTTCAAACTTGCGCCTTCGCTGACGCTGGGTTGCGGTTCCTGGGGTGGTAACTCCATCTCTGAAAACGTCGGACCTAAACACCTGATCAACAAGAAAACTGTAGCGAAGCGAGCAGAAAACATGTTGTGGCATAAACTTCCGAAATCGATCTACTTCCGCCGTGGCTCACTGCCTATCGCGCTGGAAGAAGTGGCGACCGACGGGGCGAAACGCGCCTTCATCGTGACCGACCGTTTCCTGTTCAACAACGGCTATGCCGACCAGATCACCAAGGTTCTGAAGTCTCACGGTATCGAAACTGAAGTGTTCTTTGAAGTGGAAGCCGATCCGACGCTGAGCATCGTGCGCAAAGGCGCCGAGCAGATGAACTCCTTCAAACCGGACGTCATCATCGCGCTGGGCGGCGGTTCGCCGATGGACGCCGCGAAAATCATGTGGGTGCTGTACGAACATCCTGAAACCCACTTCGAGGATCTGGCGCTGCGCTTCATGGACATCCGCAAGCGTATCTACAAGTTCCCGAAAATGGGCGTGAAAGCGAAGATGATCGCCATCACCACCACCTCAGGCACCGGTTCGGAAGTCACGCCATTCGCCGTCGTGACCGACGACACCACCGGACAGAAATACCCGCTGGCCGACTATGCGCTGACCCCGGACATGGCGATTGTCGACGCCAACCTGGTGATGAACATGCCAAAATCCCTGTGCGCCTTCGGCGGTCTGGATGCGGTAACCCACGCGCTGGAAGCCTACGTGTCGGTGCTGGCGAACGAATACTCCGACGGCCAGGCGCTGCAGGCGCTGAAACTGTTGAAAGAGTATCTGCCGGCCAGCTATAAAGAAGGCGCGAAAAACCCGGTTGCCCGTGAACGCGTGCACAACGCCGCCACCATCGCCGGTATCGCTTTCGCCAACGCCTTCCTCGGGGTTTGTCACTCCATGGCGCACAAGCTGGGTTCGGAGTTCCACATTCCGCACGGCCTGGCCAACGCAATGCTGATTTCCAACGTCATTCGCTACAACGCGAACGACAACCCGACCAAGCAAACGGCCTTCAGCCAGTACGACCGCCCTCAGGCGCGCCGCCGCTACGCTGAAATCGCCGACCACCTCGGCCTGAGCGCACCGGGCGACCGCACCGCGCAGAAGATTGAGAAACTGCTGGCCTGGCTGGACGAGCTGAAAACCGAGTTGGGCATCCCAACCTCCATCCGTGAGGCGGGTGTGCAGGAGGCGGACTTCCTAGCGAAAGTCGACAAGCTGTCGGAAGACGCATTCGACGACCAATGCACCGGCGCCAACCCGCGCTACCCGCTGATTGCCGAACTGAAGCAAATCATGCTGGATACCTTCTACGGCCGCGAATTCAGCGAAGCGGTCGACGAGGAAGCGGCGGCTCCGGCTGCAGCCAAAACCGCGGTAAAGAAGCCCAAGAAATAACGGTTCCGTGAACCGATAAAAAAACCCGCCAAACGGCGGGTTTTTTATTGCGCCTGGCGCGCGGTTTTTCTTATCCCGCCGCCAAAACGCCTCAGCGGGCGCTGGCGGCATTTTCGCTCCTACTCCAAGGAGTGAATCGCCTCTTTATAATGCTTGCGACAGACGGAGACATAGCTCTCGTTACCGCCAATCACCACCTGTTCACCAGCGTGCATCGCCTGGCCGTTTTCATCCAACCGCAACACCATGTTGGCTTTGCGCCCACAGTGACAGATGGTTTTCAATTCCACCAGCTTATCGGCCCAGGCCAGCAAATATTGGCTGCCGGTAAACAGCTCACCGAGAAAATCGGTACGCAGGCCGTAGCACAATACGGGAATGTCCAGTTGGTCCACCACATCGCACAATTGCTCAACCTGCGCCTTGGTCAGGAACTGGCTTTCATCCAGCAGCACACAATGCACCGGCTGCTGTTGATGCTCTTGCTGAATCATGGCGTACAGCATCGAGTCGTTGTTATAGAGCTGGGCCTGCGAGGATAAACCGATGCGCGAGCTGACTTTACCGACGCCAAAGCGGTGATCGATCTCCGCGGTGAACACCAGCGTGCGCATACCACGTTCTTGATAGTTATATGAAGACTGTAGCAGCGCGGTGGACTTGCCGGCATTCATCGCAGAGTAATAAAAATAAAGTTGAGCCATGGCCCCGCAACTCCGATGGTATAAGAAATATTCAAATGTTGATTAGGACGGTAAGTGTACCATAAGCCGCCCCCCGGCTCAGCCCAAAGCGAACGAATATTGCGTTCGCCGTAATAATGCGCTTTCAAGCGAAACATATCGTTCTGTCGGCCCGTTCTTTTTACAGCTATTTACAGGATAATGTATGCCTGTCATCACTATTAATTCTTGCTAATGGTTAACCCCGAACATTTGCCCATTAATGCATAACCTCTTTCACTGCGGCAGGCACCGCAGCCGCGGGAGAGTGCTTGTCTATTATACGTGAGGCCAATACAGGGCATTTAATCACCTTCGCTATCCCCCCGACGTTTCCTGACGCAACCTTTACCTATATACCCCTATTGTTTACAATGTCTGCCTTACCATGGCGTGATTAAGCCCACAGAACTCATTGTAATATTGATATAAATTACGACGATAACTTATCGATGAAAGCCTTGCGACACGCGCCTTTTAAAGCATGCCTGCTGAAATTTTGACTTAAGTGCGGTGAGGATAATAGTTAACAGCCCTTCCTATATTAGTCGGACAGATCCGATTAACGGTTTTTTAAAAGGTAAATTTGAGTATTCAAGTCAATTTGGCTATTGCAGAAAAGAAAATAGCACTCTATTATTATCGAGACGCCCCCCACCAATATAATTTGAGACTAGGACAATGAGCGAAGCATTAAAGATTTTGAACAACATCCGCACTCTGCGCGCCCAGGCAAGAGAATGCACACTGGAAACGCTGGAAGAAATGCTCGAGAAACTGGAAGTTGTTGTGAACGAACGTCGCGAAGAAGACAGCCAGGCTCAAGCAGAAATCGAAGAACGCACTCGTAAACTGCAGCAATACCGCGAAATGCTGATTGCTGATGGTATCGATCCAAATGAGCTGCTGCAAACCATGGCTGCCAACAAGGCTGCCGGCAAAGCAAAGCGTGCAGCACGTCCTGCTAAATACCAATATAAAGATGAAAATGGCGAACTGAAAACCTGGACCGGCCAAGGCCGTACGCCTGCGGTGATTAAGAAAGCTATCGAAGAGCAAGGTAAATCTCTGGACGATTTCCTGCTGTAATAGCGATTCAGTCCGTATCTGAAAGGCTCCCTCTGGGGGGCCTTTTCATTTTAAAGCTTATCGACGTGATCCCACCTCACCCCTCTCCTTTTAGTAAATATCCTAATTCGCATTTTCTTCCCTGCATGGAGCCCCAATGAAAAAAAGGGGCCCTAAGGCCCCTTTATCGCATTTACCCTCGTTCAATTATTGAACCTGGTAGAATGCCTTATACCAATCAACAAAGCGCTTTACACCCTCTTCAACGCTGGTTTCCGGTTTAAAACCAATGTCACGATAAAGCTCTGCGGTGTCCGCACTGGTATCCATCACGTCGCCAGGTTGCATCGGCAGCATATTCTTGCGGGCAGTTACCCCCAAAGCCTGCTCCAGTGCCGTGATATATTCCATCAGTTTAACAGGGGTGTTATTGCCGATATTATAAACATGATACGGTGCGGAACTGGTCGCTGGCGATCCCTGTTCAACGCTCCATGACGGATCTGCCTGCGGAATAACCGCCTGCAGCCGCACAATCGCCTCGGTGATATCATCGATGTAGGTAAAGTCACGGTGCATTTCACCGTGGTTATATACATCGATGCTCTCCCCCGCCAATATGGCCTTGGTAAACTTGAACAGCGCCATATCCGGACGCCCCCAGGGACCATATACGGTAAAGAAGCGTAACCCCGTCGTCGGGAGACCGTATAAATGAGAGTAGCTGTGTGACATCAGCTCATTGGCTTTTTTGGTGGCCGCATACAGTGACACAGGGTGATCGACAGAATCTTCGGTAGCAAACGGCAACTTGCGATTGAGGCCATAAACAGAGCTGGAGGAAGCATAAAGTAAATGCTCGACCTTATTATGGCGGCAGCCTTCCAGAACGTTCAAATGGCCGATCAGGTTGGCGTCCGCATAAGCCAACGGGTTAACCAACGAATAACGCACGCCGGCTTGTGCCCCCAAATGAATGACTCGTTGGAACTGATGCTCGGCGAACAATGCCGCCATCCCTTCACGATCGGCCAAATCCAGCTTGATAAAGCGGAATCCCGGCTTATCCGCCAGTCTGTCCAGACGGGCCATTTTCAGGCCCACGTCATAATAGTCATTCAGGTTATCGATGCCGACAACCTGATGCCCGGCGGTCAACAAACGCTCTGCAACGTGATAACCAATAAACCCTGCGGCGCCTGTAACCAGGAATTTCATGCCCACTCCTTAAATAACCGGTTTAATCGAGGCGCCGCGGCCAATCGCGTAATAGATAAAGCCGCGATTCTCCAAACGCTCCGGATCGTACAGGTTACGTCCATCGAAGATCACCGGCTGCTTCAACGCACTCTTGATCACATCGAAGTCCGGTGCGCGGAAATTCTGCCATTCGGTGCAGATCACCAGAGCATCGGCGCCGTGCAATGCAGCCTCTTTGGTCCCCATCAGCTTCAAGTCGTCGCGCTGGCCATAGATGCGCTGAACTTCGTTCATCGCTTCAGGATCGTAGGCTTGAACGGTGGCGCCGGCAGCCCACAATTGCTCCATCAGCACGCGGCTGGACGCTTCACGCATGTCATCGGTATTCGGCTTGAACGCCAGGCCCCACAGCGCAAAGGTTTTCCCCTTCAGATCGCTGCCGAAGTAATCTTTGATAAAGCTGTTCAACTTATCTTTCTGTTGGTAGTTGACCTGCTCTACCGCCTGCAGCAGCTTCGGTTGGTAACCGATCTGCTCCGCCGTGCGGATCAACGCCTGGACATCTTTCGGGAAGCAAGAACCACCGTAGCCGCAGCCAGGGTAGATAAAGTGATAACCGATGCGTGAGTCGGAACCGATGCCCTGACGCACTTTCTCGATGTCCGCACCCAGCATTTCCGCCAGATTGGACATTTCGTTCATAAAGCTGATTTTGGTCGCCAGCATGCAGTTGGCGGCGTATTTGGTCAGCTCTGCGCTGCGGATATCCATCATGATCATACGATCGTGATTGCGGTTAAACGGCTCGTACAGTTCGCGAATCGGTTCGATTACCTCTTTATTATCGGTACCGATCACGATGCGTTCAGGGCGCATGCAGTCAGCTACCGCAGCGCCTTCCTTCAGGAATTCAGGGTTGGATACCACGTCGAACGCCACGTTGCTGCCGCGTTTAGCCAGCGTTTCCGCCATCACCTGACGCACCTTGTCCGCCGTACCGACCGGCACGGTGGATTTATCGATCACCACTTTGCGATCGATCATGTGTTCAGCGATGGTACGTGCAACCGCGGTGACATATTTCAGATCGGCGGAGCCGTCCTCATCCGGCGGCGTGCCGACGGCGATAAACTGGATATTCCCGTGCGCCACGCCCGCTTTGGCATCGGTGGTGAAATGCAGGCGCCCAGCCTCATAGTTTTTCTGCACCAGCGGCGTCAAGCCCGGTTCAAAAATCGGAATATTGCCCTTTTTCAGGTTTTCGACTTTTCGCTCATCGACGTCAATGCACATAACGTCATGGCCAACTTCAGCCAGTACGGCGGCCTGCACCAGCCCTACATAGCCAATACCAAAAACTGTTACTTTCATGTGAAAATCCTAGTTTTTCAAATTAAGACGAAAGATCAAATTACTTCTTGTCAGCGGCAACAACCTGTTGCAGCCACTGAGAAAATTCTTTGCCCAGGCTGGCATGACGCATGCCGTACTCTACAAAAGCCTGCATGTATCCCAGCTTGTTACCACAGTCATGGCTTACGCCCTTCAGGTGATACGCTTCCACCGTTTCCTGCTGCATCAACATTTCGATACTGTCAGTCAGCTGAATTTCGTCGCCGGCGCCAGGGGGCGTTTTAGCCAACAGCGGCCAAATATCGGCGGATAACACGTAACGACCGACAATCGCCAGGTTGGAAGGGGCTTTATCCGGCGAAGGTTTCTCAACCACACTCACCATCGGCGCACTTTCGCCCGGTTGCAAAGCAACGCCCTTACAGTCGGCTACGCCGTAGTTTCCGACATCTTTATGCGGCACGGGTTCAACCATGATCTGGCTGACGCCGGTAGTTTCGAAGCGCTGCAGCATTTCGCGGAGGTTGTCTTTTTTCGGATCGGCGCTGTATTCGTCGAGGATCACGTCCGGCAACACCACCGCCACCGGTTCATCGCCCACCATCGGGTAGGCACACATAATCGCGTGCCCCAGGCCTTTGGCATTGCCCTGACGAACCTGCATCACGGTAACGCCTTTCGGGCAGATCGACTGCACTTCATCCAGCAATTGCCGCTTGACGCGTTTTTCCAGCATCGCTTCAAGTTCGAAACTGGTATCAAAATGGTTTTCGATCGAGTTCTTGGAGGAGTGGGTGACCAGCACAATCTCGTTAATCCCCGCCGCAATGCACTCATTAACGACGTATTGGATCAGCGGTTTATCAACCAGCGGCAGCATTTCTTTCGGAATGGCTTTGGTGGCCGGCAACATCCGCGTACCCAAGCCTGCAACCGGGATCACGGCTTTTCTGACTTTGCGATTTACAGCAGGCATTATTTCCTCTCTTGAAGCTAAAGCGCTCATTTTATGAGCTTGGGCTCAATATAAAAAACCTTCGGAGTATACCAGCTTATGCGCGCCTGGCATTAACCAGAACACAAATAGAAAACATTTAGGACTATTACCCGTTCGGATAATCGGGAGAATAAATAAACGGTTTAATTACCGATAAGTGAATAGCTTAAGATCTCGCCGTTCGTTGCCTGTTATTCAGCGCTGAGCATCAGTCGCAACCGACCACCGCTTCCCCATACCTGACACTGCCAGGCAGTGCAGCGCTGGCTGATCTGATTCATGTAGGTGGCCCCCAGCGTCCCCAGTGGCACGCCATTGCTCAGCTGGATTTGATTGTCACCGGTATTGACGTTGGCATGCAGCCCGGCAGAAACCAGAATCAGGTTTTTATTTTCGGCGTGATAATATCCCAGCAACAGCGGGAATTGACCGTCTAATTTCCCCTGCCGCAATAATTGATTAACCTGCTTTAACAATGCCGACATTTGCGGCAGACGATGCTGTTGATTAGCCAGATGGTCTTGCAGCAGCCCATTAAATAATGCACGCAACAGCAATGCCGCCAATACGCCATTATCGCCGGCGCGCGTGACGTCCAGGCAATAGAATGCCAGATCCTTTTCTGACAAAGCGGCGATATCCAGCACCAGGCCAGGATTTTCGCCGGTGGTTAACTGCCGATAGTTGATCCGGCAATGCGCAATAGTCTGCTGTACCGGCGGTTGCAATTGTTTAAGCAGTTTGACGGCTTCGGAGGGATTTTTGCTCAACGCATCCCAGTCCTGAAACAGTTCAACCTCTTCAATCGCCTGGGAAGTGAACATATTGGGGTATAAGCATGCCAACACCGCTTCACGCAGGCGATTGAGATCGGTCAGCGGCTTGAGCAGCACATCCTGCACGCCCAACCTCAGCACCTTGGCGATGTCAGCCATCTTGTCGGTGGCCGAGATCACCAGCACCGGGATTTGCAGCCCCTGCAAACGCAGGTGCTCTACGAATTCGATCCCCCCCATTTCCGGCATCGCGAGATCGCACAGGATCAGATCCGGCTTGAAGTCATCGACGGCACCCAGCGCCTGTATACCGTTGGTCGCCTCGCCGGTTTCAGCACCCAGTGAGGCCAAATAACCGACCAGCACTGAACGAAAAACCTGTTCGTCCTCAACGATCAAGATGCGCTTGTGAGTAAGTGGTAATGCCATCAGCCGAGCCTCGTCCCTTTCCATAGTGTAATAGTGGCTCAAAAAGGTCACTTATGCTCGTCTGAAACAGACTGACCGCGCATTGCCAACCGAGAACCGAGAATTATCTATTTTTTATCAACGGCAACAACCGATCCAGTTGTTTTTCCACCGCCAGCAACCCCGCTGCGATCGCTTCATCGGCGCGGTGGAAATCCAGCGTCGAGATTTGCGGACAAAAAGGTTGAATCAACACATCCGGCGGATCGCTCGCCATCCGATTACGCTTCAAACGATTTTCCAGCATTTGAATCGAGGTGCTCATGATCTCCATCGCCGTCGGCGCCGTCGCCGGTTTGCGCTGTCGCATTTTGCCGATGCGTTCCCGCAGACGCCCGCGCCAGGTCGCCGCAGGCGCATCGCCCGGGCTTTCTTCCTCGATACGTATCGAGAACAGATCCTGCTGCATCAGATGCGCATCATGCTGCAGATCGACCGCGATGACGATATCGGCGCCCATGGCGCGGCAAAGCGACACCGGCACAGGATTGACCACCGCGCCATCCACCAGCCAATAGCCGTCGGCCCATACTGGCGCCAACAGGCCAGGCATGCTGCAGGAGGCGCGTATCGCCTGATGAATATCGCCTTCGGTCAGCCACAGCTCGCGCCCGGTGCTGAGATTGGTGGTCACGGCACCGAACTTCAACGCGCAATCGGCGATATCATTGATCCTCAGCAGCTGTCCGACGGCGTTAAACACCCGCTCGCCGCGCAACAGGCCGCCGCGCTGCCAGGAAAAATCCATCAGGCGAATGACGTCCCAATAGCTGAACGATCGCACCCACTGCTCCATCGCCGGCAGACGATGGCTGGCGAACGCCGCGCCCACCAACGCGCCGACAGAGCAGCCAGCAACGACATCAACCTCAATCCCCAGTTTCTTTATCGCATTGATCACGCCGATGTGCGCCCAGCCTTTGGCCGAGCCCGCTCCCAGCGCCAGTCCGATCTTGATTTGCCGCATCGCGCCATCCTCAGGGTGAAAGGTGTTCTCTGCTTTCAGGGTAGATTGTCACTGACGAATATTGTTAGGTAACATATGCGCTAAATTCATTTTCTGCCTCGTGTTCTCAGGAGTTATTTTGCCCGAATTATGCCCATGCGGCAGCGGACTGGCGTATAACGCGTGCTGCGCCCCTTTTATCAGCGGCAATCAGCCAGCGCCGACGCCCGGCCAGCTGATGCGTTCACGCTTCACCGCCTACGTGAGTCATAACGTCGACTATCTGATCGCCACCTGGCACCCCGACTGCGGTGCCGAAGCGTGGCGCAATGCAATCGTCGACAGTTTTAAGAATACCGAATGGCTGGGCCTGACGGTCGTGGAAGAGAAAGCCGGTCATGAGCCGGATGAAGGCTTCGTCGAATTCATCGCCCGTTTTACCGATGGCGAAAGCGGCGAACCGCAAGCGATGCATGAGCGCTCACGCTTCCTTCGTCGCGATCAACGTTGGTATTATATCGACGGTACCAAACCCCAGCCCGGCAGAAATGCGATGTGTCCCTGTGGCTCAGGGAAAAAATATAAGAAGTGCTGCGGGCGCTAACCGGCCGGCGCTTCACGTTTACGCCTGCGCAGACAGGCCGTTCAGTATCAGACAGGATCCTCAAACCCATGCCACACCAAAATGTACAACGAAAAGTGTTACGCACCATCTGCCCGGACGCCAAAGGGCTGATCGCCAAGATCACCAACATCTGTTACAAGCACGAACTCAATATCGTCCAGAATAATGAGTTCGTCGATCACCGCACCGGGCGTTTCTTTATGCGCACCGAGCTGGAAGGCATTTTCAACGACAACACGTTGCTGGCCGATCTGGACAGCGCGCTGCCGGAAGGTTCGCTGCGCGAGCTGCACAGCACCGGGCGCCGGCGCATCGTGGTGCTGGTCACCAAAGAGGCCCACTGCCTGGGCGATCTGTTGATGAAAAGCGCCTATGGTGGCCTCGACGTTGAAATTGCCGCCGTGATCGGCAACCACGACACGCTGCAAACGCTGGTGGAGCGTTTCGATATTCCTTTCCATCTGGTGAGCCACGAAGGCTTGACGCGGGAGCAGCATGACCGCGAAATGACGGCCAAGATCGATCAATATCAGCCGGATTACGTGGTGTTGGCCAAATATATGCGCGTGCTGACGCCGGCCTTCGTGCAACATTATCCGAACCAGGTGATCAACATTCACCATTCGTTCCTGCCGGCGTTTATCGGCGCACGCCCTTATCACCAGGCCTATGAGCGCGGGGTAAAAATCATCGGCGCCACCGCCCACTACGTTAACGACAATCTCGACGAAGGCCCGATCATCATGCAGGACGTGATCCACGTCGATCACACCTATTCCGCCGAGGATATGATGCGCGCCGGCCGCGACGTAGAGAAAAACGTGCTCAGCCGCGCGCTTTATCAGGTGTTGGCGCAGCGCGTCTTCGTCTACGGCAACCGCACCGTTATTCTGTAATCGCTCAATAAATCGGTGCATTTCGTTCAGGGATGCACCGCCAAGAATAAAAAAACGGCAAACGATTCATTTTCTGCATTTCAATGCTTTACACATCCGCTTCATTTGATATGATGCGCCCCGCTTACCGAGACAGCGCTCTCGCAAGCAAGGCCAGTTAAATAGCCATGTATATGGTGGGGTTCCCGAGCGGCCAAAGGGAGCAGACTGTAAATCTGCCGTCACTGACTTCGAAGGTTCGAATCCTTCCCCCACCACCATCTTCTCTTTGTTGATGAACTTGAAGCGAAAGCTGAAATCTCATTAAACGCCGAGGGGGAGGATGAGAAGCTTCGACAAGGTTCGAGCCGAGCGTAGCGAGACAACGCGCTTTAGCGCGGTAATCCTTAGAAGCACACAATAGGAATTTAGCCCATTCCTTAAAAAATCAGTAAATCCATGAATACCATGGTGGGGTTCCCGAGCGGCCAAAGGGAGCAGACTGTAAATCTGCCGTCACAGACTTCGAAGGTTCGAATCCTTCCCCCACCACCATCTCTTGCAAAAATCCCCAAACCAAATTAAAAACACATCGCCTCCATAATGTTCCGTATTGGGGAAGGATGAGAAGCTTCGACCAAGGTTCGAGTCTCACGCAGTGAGACAACGCGCTTCAGCGCGGCCCGCAGGGTGAGTCGCACAGCGACGAATCATCCTTCCCCCACCACCATCTCCTGCAGAAAAATCCAAACCCTACTTAAAACTCGTTGCATCCAATGTTCTCGTATCAATAAATCAAGTTATCTCCCCTTATTAACCGCTTCTATCCAGACGTTTTATTTCTCTCCTCCGCCCGTAACTTGAACTCCGGCCGACAATTCGCTATACCACTGGCTTCTTTAGTGCAGTAAGGAACAGGTGGATGCGAAACAATATTTGCGTTTTTTGTGGCGCCAGTGAGGGCGTCAATCCCGCTTATGCCGAGCAGGCTCGTCAACTGGGGCAGCTGCTGGCCGCTCAGGGGCGCCGTTTAATCTACGGCGGCGGCAAAAAAGGATTGATGGGGATCGTGGCAGACGCGGTGTTGGCAGCGGGCGGTGAAGCTGTCGGCATTATCCCCGAGCGCCTGGTGGAAGCGGAAACGGCGCATCGCGGCCTGACCGAACTGGAAGTGGTACCCGATATGCATACGCGCAAAGCCCGTATGGCGGCGCTGGCGGACAGTTTTATCGCCCTGCCCGGCGGCATCGGCACGCTGGAAGAGCTGTTTGAAATCTGGACCTGGGGGCAAATCGGCTATCACAACAAGCCGGTCGGCCTGCTGAACGTCAACGGATTCTACCGCCCACTGAGCCAGTTCCTCGAGCACGTCGCCGATCAGGGTTTCATGCGCCACGACTATCTCGGTACCCTGCACATCAGTGAATCGGCACAAACGCTGCTGCAACAGTTTGACGACTATCAACCTAAAAATTACGACCGCTGGGCGAAATAAACCCGCTGCGCAGTCAGCGGTCCCGCCGCTGTCTGCGTTACATTTCCCGCCAAACTCTGCTACTATCACAGCACATTTTTCTCGTGAAAACGGCACCGCTCATGAAGTTTGTCTCTTTTAATATCAATGGACTGCGCGCGCGTCCGCATCAGCTGGCGGCAATTATCGAACAGCACCAGCCCGACGTGATCGGTCTGCAGGAAACCAAAGTTCACGATGACATGTTCCCATTGGAAGACGTCAGCCAACACGGCTACCACGTATTCTATCACGGGCAAAAAGGCCATTACGGCGTGGCGCTGCTGACCAAAGCGGAGCCTCTGGCCGTGCGCCGCGGTTTCCCGACCGATGAAGAAGATGCGCAGCGTCGCATCATCATGGCCGATCTGGCTACGCCACAGGGCACGCTGACGGTGATCAACGGCTACTTCCCGCAAGGTGAAAGCCGCGACCATCCGATCAAATTCCCGGCTAAAACGCGGTTTTATCAGGACCTGCAAAATTACCTGGAGCAACAGCTGTCGGCAGAATCCCCGGTGCTGATCATGGGCGACATGAATATCAGCCCCAGCGATTACGATATCGGCATCGGCGAAGACAACCGCAAACGCTGGCTGCGTACCGGTAAATGCTCCTTCCTGCCGGAAGAACGTGAATGGATGGACCGCCTGCTGAACTGGGGCCTGGTGGATACCTACCGCCACGCCAACCCGGGGCGCAGCGACGAATTCTCGTGGTTCGACTACCGCTCCAAAGGGTTCGACGACAACCGCGGCCTGCGTATCGATCTGCTGCTCGCCAGCACCCCGCTAGCTTCGCGCTGCATCGCCACCGGCATCGATTACCAAACCCGTGGTATGGAGAAACCTTCCGACCATGCACCGGTCTGGGCGGAATTTACGCTGTAACCCCATCACCCCGGCGCTCGCCGGGGTTTTACTCTGTGAAGCCAATGAAAATTATCGACGTGGTGGCCGCCATTCTGGAAAAAAATGGCCGCATTTTGCTGGCCCAGCGCGGCGCAGGCAGCGACCAGGCCGGTCTGTGGGAATTCCCCGGCGGCAAGGTTGAAGCCGGCGAAAGCCAGCCAGAGGCGCTGGCGCGCGAGCTGGATGAAGAATTGGGAATTTGCGCCCGTATCGGCAACTATGTGGGCAGCAATCAGTGGCAGCAAGGCGAACTCCTCATCCGGCTGCACGCCTGGCAAGTCGCGGAGTTCTCCGGTGAACTGCAACAGCGCTGCCACTCGGCGCTGGTCTGGGTCACGCCGCAACAGGCGCAGGAATACGCTCTGGCACCCGCTGACGTTCCACTGCTGGCGGGCTATATCGCCGCGCAAGGCGATGTACGCTGAGCGCGGCGATAGGTTACATCGTCACTTCTTCAATCGCACCCAAATCAAGGGGTTGGTGCCGATGGTGTTAGGCTCACGCACGCACTGCAGCACTTCCCCTTCCACTTTAAGCACCGCGCCCTCGGAATAGTTCTGGTTCTGGTAGACGCAACAGCGGTTGCAGGGCTGCGCCGGCGGCGGGTTGACGCCGCTTTTGGCCGTGCCCCAAATCTCCGGCGAAACCGGCAACACCACGTCCACATCGCCCCGGTTGGCGGCCGCCAGGCCGCAATACGCCAGGGCAGCGGCAGCCAGCACCCCATTGAGTCCACGCTTCATTCACTTTTCTCCTGCGCCTTGCCGGCGCTTTTCCTGCGTTTTTTGCCCCCGCTGGAGGGCGGCGGCGGCAATCCACGAAACGCCATGCTCGCCCGGCTCTGCTTGGCCTGATAAATCAGCTCTTGCAGCGTGCCGACCAACGGCTGCATAAAGTCCTGATAGCGGCAGGATTTCTCGCTGATTTGCGTCAGCGTGGCTTCCCAGTTTGCCGTCATATCAGGACGCGCAGCAAGATCCGGCAGCGAGTGAATCAACGCGCGCCCGGTTTCGCTGGAGTGAATATAGCGTCCCTTCTTGTACAGAAACGCCCGTTTGAACAGCAATTCGATGATCCCCGCTCGCGTCGCTTCCGTACCTAAACCATCGGTCGCTCGCAGGATTTTCTTTAGCGCTTTATCTTGTACGAACCGCGCGATGCCGGTCATGGCCGACAACAGGCTGGCGTCGGTAAACGGCCGCGGGGGCTGCGTCTGGCGCTCCACCACTTCACCGCGCTCACACAGCAGCTCATCATCTTTAGCCACCACCGGCAACGGTGCGCCCTCATTTTCCTCGTCGCGTTCCTTGCTGCCCAGCAGCGTACGCCAACCGGCCTCCGCCAGGAAACGCGCCTTGGCGATGAATTTGCCGCCGGCGATATCCAGCTCGATCACGCATTTGCGGAACACCGCATCCGGACAAAACTGCATCAGATACTGGCGCGCCACCAGCCCATACACGTTCCGTTCATCCTGCGTCAGGTTAATCTTGCCGGCACGGGCGGTAGGAATGATAGCGTGGTGCGCATCGACCTTTTTGTCGTCCCAGCAGCGGTTGCGGCGATCGCTGTCGATCACCGGCTGCGGGTACAGTTCAGGCTGGTGCACGCTGATGGCGTTCAGCACCGCATGGCGGCCAGCGAAATGTTCTTCCGGCAGGTAGCGACAGTCGGAACGCGGATAGGTGATCAATTTATGGGTTTCGTACAGCCGCTGGCAAACGTCCAGCACCTGTTGGGCGCTGAGGTTATAACGCCGGGCCGCTTCGATCTGCAGCGTGGAGAGCGAAAACGGCAGCGGCGCAGTATCTGATTCCCGTTTATCGTTATAGGACGTGACCAGCGCCGGCTGGCCCTCGATGCGCTTGACCACGTGCTCCGCCAACGGCCGGTGCAGCAAACGCCCCTCTTCGTCCTGATAAGGCTCACAGGAGTCGCTGGGTTGCCACAGCGCCACGAAGCGTTCTTCTTTCGGCGTAACGATGTGCGCCTTGACCTCAAAGAAGTCTTTCGGCACGAAGTTTTCGATCTCTTCATCGCGCCGCACCACCAATCCCAGCACCGGCGTCTGCACCCTGCCCACCGACAGCACGCCGTCGTAACCGGCGTTGCGGCCCAGCAGCGTATAAGCGCGGGTCATATTGATGCCGTACAGCCAGTCGGCGCGCGAACGTGCCAGCGCAGACACGCACAGCGGGATAAAGTCTCGGTTGTCACGCAGACGCTCGACCGCGCGCTCCACTGCCTGCGGGTTGAGATCGTTGATCAGACAGCGGCGCACGTTCTGGCGCTTCTCCGCCGTCAAATCCAGGTAGTCCAGCACCTCATCCACCAGCAGTTGCCCTTCGCGATCCGGGTCGCCGGCGTGAACCACTTCATCGGCTTCAAGCAGCAACTTTTTAATGGCGTTGAGCTGTTTACTGACCGAAGGCCGCGGCTGCAACCGCCATTTTTCGGGAATGATCGGCAGATCCGCCAACGACCAGCGCGCATAGCGGCTGTCATAAGCGTCAGGCTGAGCCTGCTCCAACAGGTGGCCGACGCACCAGGTCACCACGTCGTTGTTGCCACAGGCGATATACCCGTCGCCGCGGCGATGCGGCTTGGGCAAGACGTCGGCAATGGCGCGCGCCAAACTCGGTTTCTCGGCTATGAACAGTCGCATTATTCACCGTTTTTCTGGCTGAACGTCATCAAGAATTCTCTTACTTCTGCATAGTTCCCACGGAAGACAATCCGCTGGGCTTTCTTTTCCAACTGATAGCAATACATCGGATCGTAGTACTGCTGCAACAGGGGCGCCAGCCACTCGCGGTGCGCCTCGCCCTGGCCGCTGAGCCGCTGTGCCCGCAGCGCCGCTTCCAGTCGTTGCGTCAGCTGCTGGAAGCGTTCCAGCCCCAGGCGGCGGCGTATGGCGAACAGGCCGTGGTGCAGATAGTCGTCGTACTGTCGCCAGCCGTCTTCCACACCATAGGCCTGTTCGAACTGTTCGCGCATGCCGTCGATATATTCCGCCTGCAGACGCGCCAGACGAATGTCGAACGGATCGTCGATCACCGCCACCGGCGCCTGCTGCATCCCATTGAACAGCGGCAGCGGCAGATTGTTGCTGCCGATGATCCGCCCTTCGTCTTCCAGCACCCAACGGCGGCTGCCACCATGCTGTTTTTTCAGCAATAACACAGCCAGACGATTCTCAAAATCGATCTGCGAGCTCTGGCCCGCCAGCGTTCGACCAAAAGATGAACCGCGATGGCGCGCCACGCCTTCCAGATCGACGCCGTCGGCCAGTTCGTTGACCAGCAACGTCTTGCCGCTGCCGGTATTGCCGCCCACCAGGGCCATCGGCAATGCCGCGCTTTGCGCCAGCACGCCGAGCAAATAATTGCGCAGCGCCTTATAACCGCCAATGATACGCGGGTACTCGACGCCGGCCTCATGCAGCCATTGCTGCACCAGCTGCGAGCGCAGCCCGCCGCGGAAGCAGTAAATATAGCCTTCGGGCCGCTCTGCGCAGGCCGCCAGCCAGGCGGCGGTGCGCTGTTCGCGCAGTTTGCCGTTCACCAGGCTGTGGCCGAGCGCGATCGCCGCTTGTTGCCCATGCTGCTTATAGCAGGTGCCGACCGCCTGGCGTTCGCTGTCGATCATCAGCGGCAGATTCAGTGCCTGAGCGAAGGCGCCCTGCTGAAACTCGATCGGTGCGCGCACGTCAATCAGCGGCACGTCCTGCAGGAAAATGCGTTGGTAATCGTCGCTGTCCGCCCTTCCTTGCATGTTGGACACTACGCGACCTCGATCAGCGGCTTATCGGCCGATGCCACATGCAATTCACCGATAGCGTTGAGCGTGATACCGTGCTGTTCGGCAATCGCCAGCACCTGCGCTTCCGCCTCCGGCAATACCGCCAACAGCAAGCCGCCGGAGGTTTGCGGATCGCACAGCAGCTGGCGCTGCAAATCGCTCATCTCGCCCACCAGATGGCCATAGCTGTCGAAGTTGCGCCCGGTGCCGCCCGGCACACAGCCCTCGGCGATATACGCCTCGACGTCCGGCAGTTTCGGCACCCGATCAAACCAGACCGTCGCCTGCAGACCGGAGCCCTGGCATACCTCGCTCAGGTGACCCAGCAGGCCAAAGCCGGTGATGTCGGTCATCGCTGTGACGCCCGCCACCTCGGCAAAATCAGCACCCGGTTTATTCAGGCGACACATCACTTCAGTCGCCAGGCCCTGATGCTCAGGGCGCAGCTTGCTTTGCTTCTCGGCGGTCGTCAGCACACCGATGCCCAACGGCTTGGTCAGATAAAGTTTTGATCCGGCCTGTGCCGCGCTGTTTTTCTTCACCCGCTCGGTATTGACCACGCCGGTCACCGCCAGGCCGAAAATAGGTTCCGGTGCATCGATGGAATGGCCACCGGCCAGCGCGATCCCCGCCTGCTGGCAGGCGAAACGGCCGCCGTCGATCACCTGCTGCGCCACCTCCGGCGGCAGCTTGGCGATCGGCCAGCCGAGAATGGCGATCGCCATGATCGGTTTGCCGCCCATGGCGTACACGTCGCTGATGGCGTTGGCAGCCGCAATGCGGCCGAAATCGAATGGATCGTCGACGATCGGCATGAAGAAGTCGGTGGTGCTGATGATACCGACGCCGTTGCCAATGTCGTACACCGCCGCATCGTCGCGGGTTTCATTGCCGACCAGCAGGCGCGGATCGACAAACTTTTCCCGCTCGCTATGCAGGATGGTTTCGAGAACTTTCGGTGAGATTTTGCAGCCGCAGCCAGCGCCATGGCTGTACTGGGTTAAACGGATCGCTGGCGATGTCATAGTCCACTCCCTTCGGTAACGGCACTCAAGATAACATAGGGTAGCGCTTGCCGAGGGGATTGATAAGAGCGGGCCGCCGATAAGCGAACGGCCTGCTCAGAAACCATGCAATTTTGCGGGGTTTGGCGCATTTTCACCGCGCCCCGTTGGAAAAAACTCAGAAATAGCTGACGAAAGGCGTGCTGTCCGGCGGCGTCACCTTGGTGGCAGCCTTCAGCTGCGGCGTCCCCAGATAGAGGAAGCCGACGATCTCGTCCTGCTCGCGGCAACCGAAGGCTTCACGCACCAGCGCATGCTCGGTCCAGGCGCCGGTGCGCCAGATGCCGTTAAAGCCCTGCGCCAGCGCCGCCATCTGCATCGCCTGCACGGCGCAACCGGCGGAAACCACCTGCTCCCAGCGCGGCACTTTGGTCTCTTCCGTGCAGTGCGCGATGACGGTGATGATCAGCGGTGCGCGGAACGGCGCCTTGGTGGCTTTTTCGATCGCCGCCTCGTCCAGCTGATCCTGCTTCGCCGCCGCCTGCAGCAGCTGACTGAAGCGTTCCAGGCCCTGATTCTCGATCATCACGAAACGCCACGGCTGCAGCGCGCCGTGATCGGGTGCACGCAGGCCCGCGTTGATGATATTTTGGCGCACTTCCCCCGCCGGCGCCGGTTCCGCCAGGCGCGAAGCCGAGCGACGATTCAATAAAAGATCCAGAGCATCCATCGTAAACTCCTGATAACAATTTTCATTCCGGCCACGTTAACATAGCTAAACGACGAGTTACAGCCTCGGCGATAGCGTCTGTGTGCCACGATTTAAAGCTGACATTTACCCGGCCGCTCATTAGGATAGCGGAACATTCTCGACTCTTGTTGGAGAGCACATGCGCACATTGTGGCAAATTATTGCCGGCATTTTCCGGTGGACATGGCGTCTGCTGAATTTTATCAGGGAACTGATCCTTAACCTGTTCCTGGTCTTGCTGATCCTGGTTGGGGTCGGCATCTATCTGTCCTTCCAAAGTTCCTCCACCTCGACGGCCCCGGCGCGCGGCGCGCTGCTGGTCGATTTAAGCGGCGTGGTGGTCGATCAGCCTTCGGTAAACAACCGAGTGCGGCAATGGGGCCGCGAACTGTTGGGCGCCTCCAGCAGCCGCCTGCAGGAAAACTCGCTGTTCGACGTAGTCGACAGCATCCGCAAGGCCAAAGACGACAAAAACATTACCGGCATGGTGTTGCAGCTGAATGACTTTGCCGGTGCCGATCAGCCGTCGCTGCGCTATATCGGCAAAGCGCTGCGCGAGTTCCGCGACAGCGGCAAACCGATCTTCGCCATCGGCGACAGTTACAATCAAACGCAATACTACCTGGCCAGCTACGCCAACAAGGTCTACCTGTCGCCGCAGGGCGCGGTCGATCTGCACGGTTTCGCCACCAACAACTTGTATTACAAGTCGTTGCTGGACATGCTCAAGGTCACCACCAATATCTTCCGCGTCGGCACCTATAAATCGGCGGTCGAACCGCTGATCCGCGACGACATGTCCCCGGCGGCGCGTGAAGCGGACAGCCGCTGGATTGGCGGCCTGTGGCAGAACTATCTGGAAACCGTGGCGGCCAACCGGCAGCTGACGCCGCAGCAGCTGTTCCCCGGCGCCGCCGGCGTGCTGAGCGGCCTGCAGGCGGCAGGCGGCGACACCGCCCGCTATGCGCTGGACAATAAGCTGGTGGACGAGCTGGCGTCGCGCACCGCGATCGAAAATCAGCTGGTCAAAACCTTCGGCTGGGACAAACAGGCGAACGATTTCAACGCCATCAGCATCTACGACTACCAGCCGAAGCCGGACGCCAACCAGGGTGGCAAGATCGCCGTGGTGTTCGCCAACGGCGCCATCATGGACGGCCCGCAGACGCCGGGCAACGTTGGGGGCGACACCACCGCCGCCGAGCTGCGTCAGGCCCGTCTGGATCCGGCCGTCAAAGCCGTGGTGTTCCGCGTCAACAGCCCTGGCGGCAGCGTCAGCGCGTCCGAAGTGATCCGCTCCGAGCTGGCCGCCGTGCGCGCCGCCGGCAAACCGGTGGTGGTGTCGATGGGCGGCATGGCCGCGTCGGGCGGTTACTGGGTCTCGACGCCGGCCGACTACATCATCGCCAGCCCGAGCACGCTGACCGGCTCCATCGGTATTTTCGGCATCATCAATACCTACGAGAAAACCCTGGATACGCTGGGCGTGCACACCGACGGCGTGGCGACCTCGCCGCTGGCCGATATCGCGGTCACCAAGGCGTTGCCGCAGGAGTTCTCACAGATGATGCAGCTGAATATCGAAAACGGGTATAAGAACTTCCTCGATCTGGTCGCCAAATCACGCAAGATGACCCCGCAGCAGGTTGACCAAATCGCGCAGGGCCATGTGTGGCTCGGCAGCGACGCCAAGGCCAACGGCCTGGTCGATCAGTTGGGCGATTTCGACGACGCGGTGAAGAAAGCCGCTGAGCTGGCGAAGCTGCAGCAGTGGCAGCTTGACTGGTTCGTCGATACCCCGAGCCTGAGCGATATGGTGCTCAGCCAGTTCGGCGTTTCCATTCACGCCATGCTGCCGGCGGCGATTCAGGCCATGCTGCCTGCCCCGCTGGCCTCGGTCGCCAATGCGGTGAAAGAGCAGCCGGGTTTGTTCAATAACTTGAACGATCCGCAGAACCGTTACGCGATCTGTCTGACCTGCGGAGAAGTCCGCTAACAAATAATTCTACAGCCCGGCCATCGCCGGGCTTTTTTTCTGCCGCCATGCCCCTATAATTCAGCCCATCTTATCTTTGTTAAAATCATGACCATGCAAAAGAAATCCATTTACGTCGCCTACACCGGCGGCACCATCGGCATGCAGCGCTCCGATCACGGCTATATCCCGGTTTCCGGCCACCTGCAGCGCCAACTGGCGCTGATGCCGGAATTCCATCGGCCGGAAATGCCGGATTTCACCATTCATGAATACGCGCCATTGATTGACTCTTCGGACATGACGCCGGAAGACTGGCAGCACATCGCCGACGACATCAAGCAGAACTACGATCGCTACGACGGCTTCGTGATCCTGCACGGCACCGACACCATGGCGTTCACCGCCTCGGCGCTTTCCTTCATGCTGGAGAACCTGGCTAAGCCGGTGATCGTCACCGGCTCGCAGATTCCGCTGGCGGAGCTGCGCTCCGATGGCCAAACCAATCTGCTGAATGCATTGTACCTGGCAGCCAACCATCCGGTGAACGAAGTCAGCCTGTTCTTCAACAACAAGCTGTTCCGCGGCAACCGCACCACCAAGGCGCACGCCGACGGCTTCGACGCTTTCGCTTCACCCAACCTGCCGCCGCTGCTGGAAGCCGGTATCCACATTCGTCGCCAGCACGGCATCGACAGCCCGACTTGCAACGGCGGGTTACGAGTGCACGACATCACGCCGCAGCCGATCGGCGTGGTCACTATCTATCCGGGCATTTCCGGCGCGGTGGTGCGTAACTTCCTGCTGCAGCCGGTCAAGGCGCTGATCCTGCGTTCCTACGGCGTCGGCAACGCGCCGCAGAAGGCCGAGCTGATCGACGAGTTGCGTGCGGCCTCCGAACGCGGCATCGTGGTGGTCAACCTGACGCAGTGCATCTCCGGGCGCGTCAATATGGAAGGCTACGCCACCGGCAACGCGCTGGCGCACGCCGGGGTTATCAGCGGTTTCGACATGACGGTGGAAGCCGCCCTGACCAAGCTGCACTATCTGTTGAGCCAGCCGCTGACGCCGGAACAAATCCGCGCCCTGATGCAGCAAGATCTGCGCGGCGAGCTGAGCATCAACGGTTAATCGACTGAACTCTGGAGCGGCGATGAAAACGGCCCTGTTGTTGATCGATCTGCAAAACGACTTCTGCCCCGGCGGCGCGCTGGCGGTCACGGCGGGCGACGCCGTCATCCCGGTCGCCAATCAGGCGATCGCCGCCTGCCTGGCGCGGGGCGAGCCGGTGGTGGCCAGCCAGGACTGGCACCCCGCCAATCACCGCAGCTTTGCGGTGAACTCCGATGCGCAGGTCGGCACCCTCGGTGAGCTGGAAGGCCTGCCGCAGGTATGGTGGCCGGTGCACTGCGTGCAAGGGAGCCACGGCGCCGATTTTCATCCCCAGTTACAGCGGCAACACATCAATGCCGTCTTTCGCAAAGGGCAAGATACGAACATCGACAGCTACAGCGCGTTCTTCGATAACGGCCACCGTGCGCAAACCGAACTCCACGGCTGGCTGCAATCGCAGGGCGTCCGGCGGTTGGCTGTCATGGGCCTGGCGACCGACTATTGTGTGAAGTTCAGCGTGCTGGATGCGCTGGCTGCCGGCTATCCGACGCAAGTGATCGTCGACGGCTGCCGCGGCGTGAATCTGCAGCCGGACGACAGTGAGCGAGCGCTGCAGGACATGGCGCGCGCCGGCGCGCAGCTAGTTACCCTGTCACAGTTTCTCGCCAACTAAATCCGCTCGGGCGCCACCGGCGCCCTCTCTGCGCGGCGGCGAAATTATCGACGCTGCTCACAATACCGCCTTTCTTCTTCCCCAACGGCTTGTGACCGGCAGGCGCTTTTGCTGTTATGACTGCGACGCTTTTGGCGTCAATCGGTTATACGCATCCGGGGCCCACTGAGCCCGGCTTTATTGTGCCCGCCCCTGGCGGTACGGTCGGCCTTGCCGACCACAAGGAGACTGACATGAAAATAACCCGAAAACTGCTGCCTTTGCTGGCGGCGGTGCAATTGGCTATGGCTGGCGCAAGCACGGCCCAGGCGGCCTATCTCTCCGTCGGCTACTTCAACGGCGGCGGCGACGTCACCGCCGGCCCCGGTGGCGATATCGATAAGCTGGACGTCACGCAAATCACCCACCTCAACTATTCGTTCGGCCTGATCTACAACGGCGAGAAAGACGAAACCAATGCGGCGCTGAAAGACCCCGCTCGCCGCCACCAGATCTACCTGTCGCCGAAAGTCACGGCCGATCTGCAACGGCTGCCGGTGCTGCGCAAACAGAACCCCGAGCTGAAAGTGCTGCTGTCGGTCGGTGGCTGGGGCGCACGCGGTTTCTCCGCCGCCGCCGCTACCGCGGAAAACCGGGCGATATTCATTCGCTCCGCGCTGCAGGTGATCGCACAGTACCGGCTGGATGGGATCGATCTGGACTGGGAATACCCGGTGAACGGCGCCTGGGGGCTGGTGGAAAGCCAACCGGCGGATCGCGATAACTTCACCCTGCTGCTGAAAGAGCTTCACCAAGCGCTGGGGCAAGGCAAGCTGTTAACCATCGCCGTCGGGGCCAACGTCAAAAGCCCACAGGAATGGGTCGATGTGAAAAGCATTGCCCCTTACCTCGACTACATCAATCTGATGACTTACGACATGGCTTACGGCACACAGTACTTCAATGCCAACCTGTACGATTCAACGCGTTGGCCAACCGTGGCGGCCGCCGACCGCTACAGCGCCGATTTCGTGGTAAAGCATTATCTGGCTGCCGGACTGAAACCGGCACAGATGAACCTGGGCATCGGTTTCTACGGCCGGGTGCCGAAACGGGCGACCGAGGCGGGCATCGACTGGGACAAACCGGACGCCGCCAAGCATCCGGTGACGCAGCCTGACTTCAGCGCGCGCGAAACCGCCCTGTTCAACGCGCTGGGGCTGGATCTCAGCAAAGACACTTACTTTAAATACCACGATATCGTCAGCAAATTGCTCAACGATCCGCAGCATCGTTTTCGCGAACACTGGGATGACGACGCCAAAGTGCCATACTTGACGCTGCAATCCGCCGAAGGCAAGCCGCTGTTTGCCATCTCCTACGAGAACCCGCGTTCGGTGGCCATCAAGGCCGAATACATCAAAAGCCAGGGATTAGGCGGTGCGATGTTCTGGGAATACGGCGCGGACGACAACAACAGGCTGGCGCAGCAGCTGGCGGAATCGCTGGGCATAAAGGGCGAAAAACGGTGAGTCGACGGGGCGATGGCGACATCGCCCCGCTTTAGGGTCGCGTTACTGCGGTTTGAGTTTGGCCAGCGGCTCGGCAACGAACTGCTGTTTCAGCTCTTGCTTGCTCTTCATCACAATCTGCCCGTCGGTACCGATGCTCATGTGCTGCGGATCGACGTTGTGCATCGACTGCCACAGCATCACCGCCTGCAAGCTATTTTCTTTCTGTTCCGGCGTCAGCGCCACGCCGTCCGGCCATTTACCCAGCTCAACCGCCAGTACCAGGCGCTGGTATATCTCGGGCGTCATCGCCGCAATCAGATCTTTCACGTCCATCAGAGCCCTTCTCGCTTACGGATGAATAATTAGCTGAATCGATTTTGTTAGTTAAATTACCACTTAACCGGCCGTTTGGTCGCCATTTTCGCCATCGGTGAAACTCAGCGAGGCGGAGTTGACGCAGTAGCGGTCGCCTGTCGGCTGCGGGCCATCGGGGAAAACGTGCCCCAGGTGCGCGTCGCAGTGGCCGCAGCGGATTTCAACACGATGCATATTATGCGAATTATCATCAAGATAGCGGATTGCATCGGCGGAAACCGGCTCATAAAAACTCGGCCAACCGCAGCCGGAATCGTATTTGGTTTCGGAATAGAACAGCGGCTGGTTGCAGCACAGGCAATGGTACACGCCCTCGCGCTTGTTGTGCAGCAATTTGCCGCTGAACGGCGCTTCGGTACCACGCTGTTGCGTCACATAACGTTGGATTTCATTCAGTTCCGTGACCGGATGACCGGGGGTTGTCTCTTTAGCCATTTGTGCTTATCTCTGAATGTGGATAATGTCAACGAAAACAATGATTAATAATAACAAAAAATTAACACCGCTGCAGGGGTTTTTGGCCTAAACTGTAGCCCATAAAGGCTACGTCACGATGATATGTGATAGCGATCACACATCTTGCGTATGCTGACTTTATACTTGGCGGCTTGTCCCCATATAACGGATGAGGCCAAGCGCAAATGGACTGTGCAATAAGCGTGCAAAACCACCCTTCTGGTTTGACTTGCCGCAAGAATTGACACGATTCCGCTTGACGCTGGGTAAGGTTTTTGTAATTTTACAACCAACCTTTTATTCACTAACAAATAGCTGGTGGAATATATGACTATCAAAGTAGGTATCAACGGTTTTGGCCGTATCGGTCGCATTGTTTTCCGTGCTGCTCAAGAGCGTTCTGACATCGAGATCGTTGCAATCAACGACCTGTTGGACGCAGAGTACATGGCTTACATGCTGAAGTATGACTCTACTCACGGCCGTTTCAACGGTACGGTAGAAGTTAAAGACGGCCACCTGGTTGTTAACGGCAAAACCATCCGTGTTACCGCAGAGAAAGACCCGGCTAACCTGAAGTGGAACGAAGTAGGCGTTGACGTGGTTGCTGAAGCGACCGGTATCTTCCTGACCGACGAAACCGCGCGTAAACACATCACCGCCGGCGCTAAAAAAGTGGTTCTGACTGGCCCATCCAAAGATGCGACCCCAATGTTCGTGCGCGGCGCTAACTTTGACAAATATGCCGGCCAGGACATCGTGTCCAACGCCTCTTGCACCACCAACTGCCTGGCGCCACTGGCTAAAGTCATCAACGACAACTTCGGTATCGTTGAAGGTCTGATGACCACCGTTCACGCGACCACCGCTACTCAGAAAACCGTTGATGGCCCGTCCCACAAAGACTGGCGCGGCGGCCGCGGCGCATCCCAGAACATCATCCCTTCTTCTACCGGCGCAGCGAAAGCGGTTGGCGTGGTTCTGCCAGAGCTGAAAGGCAAACTGACCGGTATGGCGTTCCGCGTACCGACGCCTAACGTATCCGTTGTTGACCTGACCGTACGTCTGGAAAAAGCGGCTACCTACGAAGAAATCAAGAAAGCCATCAAAGACGCCGCTGAAGGTTCTATGAAAGGCGTTCTGGGCTACGTTGAAGACGACGTGGTTTCCACCGATTTCAACGGCGAAGTGCTGACTTCCGTGTTCGATGCCAAAGCCGGTATCGCACTGAACGACAACTTCGTGAAGCTGGTTTCCTGGTACGACAACGAAACCGGTTATTCCAACAAGGTTTTGGATCTGATCGCTCACATCTCCAAGTAATGGCATGATGTTAAGCTGATAATGAGGGCGACATTTTTGTCGCCCTTTTTTATTTGTCTCTCCGGCAAACAATAGGTCATGAAATGAACGAGAAAATTTTCACCCTGCCCGTTTCCGAACAGATTTCACCTTACATCAGCCAACGTCAGCTCGATGAGCTGGGCGTGGTGGTGGTCTCGCACCCGAAAGTGCGCGCGGCCGTCGCGCTGCAGGGCGCCCATTTGCTGGCCTGGCAGCCCAGCGGTGAGCAGCCGGTAATTTGGCTCAGCAACAATACCCCGTTTGCCAAAGGCAAGGCCATCCGCGGTGGGGTACCGATCTGCTGGCCGTGGTTCGGTCCAGTGGCGCAACCCTCCCACGGCTTTGCCCGTAACCAACCCTGGAGCCTGACGGCGCACGATGAAGATGACAACGGCGTCATTCTGACCTTCACGCTGAAAGACAATGAGCAGACCCGAAAACTGTGGCCGCACGCCTTCACGCTGATTGCCCGCTTCAAACTGGGTGCAGAGTGCGAGATCGAACTGGAATCGCACGGCGATTATCAGGCCACGGCGGCGCTACATAGCTACTTCCAGGTCGGCGACATCGAACGGGTCAGCGTGGCGGGTCTGGGCGAGCCTTATATCGACAAGGTGGCGGGCGGTGCAGAGGCACGTCAGGCAGGTGAAGTGACCTTCGTCGGCCAAACCGACCGTGTCTATACTCGCCCGGAGGCCTTCAGCCAGATCCGCGATCCGGCGCTCGCACGCACCATCGAGGTTCACCACCATCATATGAGCGACGTCATCGCCTGGAACCCCGGCGCAGAACTCTCCTGCAGCATGGGGGATATGCCGAACGACGGTTACAAGACCATGGTTTGTATCGAGACCGGGCGCGTCAGCAAACCGCTGATCGCCGCCGGCGAGCAACCCGCCCGTTTGGGAGTCACCTTCCGCAGCCGTAAAAAAGCCTGAGGGGATCGTGCGCGGCAGCGCACTGCAGATGTGCAAAAGGGGCGCTTGCGCCCCTTTTTAATGCACGCCATGCACGATAATCGTGCAATGCGTGATTAGAAGGTGTAGCTCACACCCGTCATCAACAAACCGGTGTAGGATTTATCCACCATCGGACTGTCTTTTACTTCATCCGACAGCTTCACATAGCGGCCGACGAAGAAAGCGTTCCAGCTCTTGTTGATCTGGTAATTGGCGCTCAGCTCGAGATACGGTGCCCAGCTATCGCCTGGGGTGTAGCTATCCAGGCCGCTGCGGCGGGATTCATTGGCGCTGACGCCGTAGTAATATTTGTTCTGGTTCTTGCTGTTCCACATTACGCCCACGCCCGGGACCAGCGTCAATGCGTCCAGATCAAACTTGTACAGGTAAGCCACATCGCCCACCAGCCCGTTGCTGTTGTTCAGCGTGTCGCCGGTGAAAGTAGTACGGATAGTGCCCCACTCCGCGTTGTGCGAATAGGCCAGGCCGGCCATCAGCGTGCCGCGACGCTTGTCGAGGCGCTTCATGCGATCGTCGTCGCTGTCGCCCGGACGGTAGCCCCATGGCGTGTAGTAACCCATGATGCTCAGCTGGTTTTCTTGATCTTTCCACAGGTAGTAACCGGCGGTCAGAGTACGGAAGTAGAAGTCATCACCTTCATAGTCGATGACGGGCACCGGATAAACGCGGTCCTGATAACCGCGATACGCGTCCGGGCTAACCAGCGCGGCAGCGCCAAGTGACCAGGTCCCCGCCTGAGCACTTTGCGCACAAACCATTGCGGAAGCGATAATTGCTAGCGTTTTGAGTTTTGAAATCTTCACTGGTTCTTTTTCCATAAATTACAGGGTTAATAGCCGCAATAGTTTATGTGAAAATTTAGTTGCGCGCCTAATCTTTACAATAGAAAACGACCAAGATCGAATAACTTATAGCGGAATTATGAATTAATCATGGCGGAACGATGACGTTTTATCCCGCAGGCCGCGCCAGACAAGGCATTTGGCTAACACGGTAATAACTGAGTCATTGATATGACTTAAAAAAAGCTTTTTCTGCGGCAGGAAATTTTCCGGCAAGCAAACTAAGCTTAAATCAGAAGGCGAATTTATCCTGGGCCCAGTGGCATACAGCGCAACTCGCGATAATAAGCGCACCAAGTTGGCATACGGGTTGCTGTACTCAGGCGTATTCTCATCTTCTGGGGGCCAGAACACTATCACACGCTCTCTTTAACCTGTGCTAATAACGAAAGGACGGGCATCATGAACATATTTGACCACTATCGCCAGCGCTACGAAGCTGCCAAGGACGAAGAGTTCACACTGCAGGAATTTCTTACCATTTGCCGGCAAGATCGCAGTGCCTATGCCAACGCGGCCGAACGTCTGCTGATGGCTATCGGTGAACCTGTGATGGTCGACACTGCGCTAGAATCACGCCTGTCGCGCCTGTTCTCCAATCGCGTGATCGCACGCTATCCGGCCTTCGAGGAATTCTATGGCATGGAAGAGGCCATCGAACAGATCGTCTCTTACCTGAAACACGCCGCGCAGGGCCTGGAAGAGAAGAAACAGATCCTTTACCTGCTGGGCCCGGTGGGCGGCGGTAAGTCCTCGCTGGCAGAACGTCTTAAGGCGTTGATGCAGCGCGTGCCCATCTACACCCTCAGCGCCAATGGCGAGCGCAGCCCGGTCAACGATCATCCGCTGTGCCTGTTCAACCCGCAGGAAGATGCCTCGATCCTGGAGAAAGAGTTCAACATCCCGAGTCGCTACCTCGGCACTATCATGTCGCCGTGGGCGGCGAAACGCCTGCATGAGTTCGGCGGCGACATCACCAAATTTAAAGTCGTGAAGGTGCGCCCTTCCATTCTGGAACAGATCGCCATCGCCAAAACCGAACCGGGCGATGAAAACAACCAGGACATCTCGGCGCTGGTCGGTAAAGTGGATATCCGTAAACTGGAGAACCACGCGCAGAACGATCCGGACGCTTACGGTTACTCCGGCGCCCTGTGCCGCGCCAACCAGGGGATTATGGAGTTCGTCGAGATGTTCAAAGCGCCGATCAAGGTGCTGCATCCGCTGCTGACCGCGACCCAGGAAGGCAACTACAACGGCACTGAAGGCATCTCCGCCCTGCCGTTCAGCGGCATTATTCTGGCGCACTCCAACGAATCCGAGTGGGTGACCTTCCGCAACAACAAGAACAACGAAGCGTTCCTCGACCGCGTGTACATCGTCAAAGTACCTTACTGCCTGCGCGTGTCTGAAGAGATCAAAATTTACGACAAGCTGCTGGATCACAGTGAGCTGACCCACGCGCCCTGCGCACCGGGCACCCTCGAAACATTGGCGCGGTTCAGCGTGCTGTCGCGGTTGAAAGAGCCGGAAAACTCGAGCATTTACTCGAAAATGCGCGTGTATGACGGCGAAAGTCTCAAGGATACCGATCCGAAAGCCAAGTCCTATCAGGAGTACCGCGACTACGCTGGGGTTGACGAAGGCATGAACGGCCTCTCCACCCGTTTCGCCTTTAAAATCCTCTCGCGGGTATTCAACTTCGATCACGCAGAGGTGGCGGCCAACCCGGTACACCTGTTCTATGTGCTGGAGCAGCAGATCGAACGCGAACAGTTCCCGCAGGATTTGGCCGAGAAATACCTGGAACACCTGAAAGGCTATCTGATCCCGAAATACGCCGAGTTTATCGGCAAAGAGATCCAGACCGCCTATCTGGAATCCTACTCGGAATACGGACAGAACATTTTTGACCGTTATGTGACCTACGCGGACTTCTGGATCCAGGATCAGGAGTATCGCGATCCCGATACCGGTCAGCTGTTCGATCGTGAGTCTTTGAACGCCGAACTGGAAAAAATTGAAAAACCGGCCGGTATCAGCAACCCGAAAGATTTCCGTAACGAAATCGTGAACTTCGTGCTGCGCGCTCGTGCCAACAACAACGGCCGCAATCCGAACTGGACCAGCTACGAGAAGCTGCGCACCGTGATCGAGAAAAAAATGTTCTCCAATACCGAAGAGCTGTTGCCGGTGATTTCGTTCAACGCCAAAACGTCGACGGACGAGCAGAAAAAACACGACGACTTCGTTGACCGCATGATGGAGAAAGGCTATACCCGCAAGCAGGTGCGCCTGCTGTGTGAATGGTATCTGCGGGTCAGAAAATCCTCATAACGCCTCAGGTAAGCGGCATTATCAGGGCCATGTCCACAGTCATGGACGTTGCAGCGCAGCCCACGGAGGGGCTGGCACATTGCGCTGCCGCGGCCGGGACATGAAGAGTTGGCAACGTCGTTTGGGGGAAGTATGGCCTATTTCATTGACCGACGGCTGAACGGCAAAAACAAGAGCATGGTGAACCGCCAGCGCTTCTTGCGCCGTTACAAGTCGCAAATCAAACAGTCGATTGCCGAAGCCATCAACAAGCGTTCGGTCACCGACGTAGACAGCGGGGAGTCGGTCTCCATCCCCACTGACGATATCAACGAACCGATGTTTCATCAGGGGCGCGGCGGCACTCGCCATCGCGTTCACCCGGGCAATGACCACTTCGTGCAGAACGATCGCGTTGAGCGGCCTCAGGGCGGCGCAGGCGGTGGCGGCGGCCAAGGGAACGCCAGTCAGGACGGTGAGGGCCAGGATGAATTCGTCTTCCAGATATCCAAAGATGAGTATCTCGATCTTTTGTTCGAGGATCTCGCCCTGCCCAACTTGAAGAAGAATCAGTACAAGCAATTGACCGAGTTCAAAACCCATCGCGCCGGCTATACCGCCAACGGCGTGCCGGCCAACATCAGCGTCGTGCGTTCGCTGCAGAACTCGCTGGCGCGGCGTACCGCCATGACCGCCGGTAAAAGACGCGCGTTGCACGAGTTGGAAGACGCGCTGACCCAGTTGGAAAACACCGAACCCGTGCAATTGCTGGAAGAGGAGCGGCTGCGCAAAGAAATTGCCGAACTGCGCAAGAAAATCGAAAGCGTGCCGTTTATCGATACCTTCGACCTGCGCTACAAAAACTATGAGCGCCGGCCGGAGCCCTCGAGCCAGGCGGTGATGTTCTGCCTGATGGACGTGTCCGGTTCGATGGATCAGGCGACCAAAGACATGGCCAAGCGTTTTTACATTCTGCTTTATCTGTTCCTGAGCCGAACCTACAAAAACGTTGAGGTGGTCTATATTCGCCATCACACCCAGGCAAAAGAGGTGGATGAACAGGAGTTCTTCTATTCACAGGAAACCGGCGGCACCATCGTCTCCAGTGCGCTGAAATTGATGAACGACGTCGTCGAAGAACGTTATGACCCGGCGCAATGGAATATCTACGCCGCGCAAGCCTCGGACGGCGACAACTGGGCCGACGATTCACCGCTGTGCCATGAACTGTTGGCGAAGAAGATCCTGCCGATGGTGCGTTATTATAGCTACATAGAGATCACTCGCCGCGCTCACCAAACGCTGTGGCGTGAATATGAGGATCTGCAGGCGAAGTTCGACAACTTCGCCATGCAGCATATCCGCGAACCGGACGATATCTATCCGGTATTCCGCGAACTGTTTCGCAAGCAGACCGTGTGAATAACATCGCGTGAATGTCACCACAGCCGGAAAACGCCGTTTTCCGGCTGTTTCTTTTCCGCATTATATTTACATCATCCGTGTTTGTTTTTTACACAATAACAATGTCAATAATAAGTCGCGTTCCCCAGAACGGCCCTCTCTATTATTTGTTCTTCTGAGGTTATTCCTAAACATTCACTTCCACGTCCACACGGCTTGATAGGAATATTCCCATTCAGTTATCGTTATCCCATCGCTTGGGACCTTTCCTAAGCGAAATTTTCCTCATTTTATTTTTCTATGGCTTCTCAGCCCGCTGCGGCGGGCATTTACCTGTCAGCAGGTTAAACATCATGATCGACTACACCCTCTATGGCCTCAACAAACACGACGTTGATGAATACCATAAGCAAATATGCTGCCTGCTCGGCAAAAACGTGCTTCTGGTGCTGACCGCCAACAAGCCGATAACCAAACAGAACCTGCTCGCCAGCCTTATCCAGGAGATAGAAAAACAGCCCGATGATTATTTTCAGAGGCTGCATCGTGCGGCAATAGAAATGATCGGGGTTAACGGGCGTTAAGGCGATATGCGTAAGGCAGACATCTACGCCATTATTGCCACCGCCGTCGTGCTGATGATGCTGTTAATCATTAATATCGATAGCGATATCAGCGTTTATCCTTAATGGGCCCCTATTACGCCGGCTCTTTAGCCCGGCGTAATAGGCAGCGGAGGAATAGTCTGTCACCTTTTATTCCGAAGAACCTTTCGGCTCTTGCTTTATTGCGAACCGGCCGCTTCGTCAATCAAACTCGCCACCTCCTCGGCGTGAGAGACCAGCGAGGCGTGGCTGGCATTGAGTACCATCACTTTCTTAGGCTGCAGCCGCTGCGCCATACGTCGCTGATTCTCCGGGGCTATCATGCGATCGTCGCTGGAGAGTTGATACCATGACGGTTTATGTTTCCAGGCAGGTTCACCGAGGGTGTTACCAAAGGTATCAGCCAGCGGAGCCTTCTGCGCCACCGCCATCACCAGCGCCTCGTCGGCGGTCAGATCCTGGCAAAAGCTTTCGTGAAACTTGTCGGTTTTGATCCACAGATAACCGTCGCTGTCCGGGGTCAAATTCTCGACTGCCGCAGGAGGATGCGCTTGCGTAATACCGCCGGCACTTTCACCGGCATCCGGCGCAAACGCGGCGATGTAGACCAAGCCAACCACGTTAGGCTGGTTGCCCATTTCCGTGATCACGGCACCACCGTAAGAGTGCCCTACCAACACTACCGGTCCCGCTTGCTGCGCGACCATCTTACGCGTACGTTCCGCATCCTCAGCCAACGAGGTCAACGGCATTTCTACCGCATGAATCGCCGAATAGCCCCTGCGTGACAACTCGATGATAACCTTACTCCAGTGCGCGGCGCCGCCCCAGAATCCATGTACCAGCACGATAGTGGGTTTTGTGCTCATTGCCGACTCCTCATCTCATAGGAAAGCGCCGTAGACAGATGAACGGCCCCCCTTAAGAGACACGCCTGGCTGCCTTCGACGTCACACAGTCCCTATTTTATATAGTCAGCCCCACAGCGTTCAGCAATAGCTACGACGAGTTAACGTCCCCTGCTTTTCCGGCGTCGCCACGGCCTATCGACGCGGCTTACGCCGCAATGCCAGAGAAAAAAACGGGATTAAAACTAGGATTTTTACCCATGACGATCTAAAATTTCGCGCAAAAACAAAGAGAAGTAAATTTGACTCACGGGAAAAGGAATGAAGTTGTGAAGGAAATGATCTCCATCGTTTTTATGGCATGCCTGCTGGCGCTGCTGTTTTCGTGGCTGTTCGTCTACGGTCTTAACATTCATTAAACCTACAACGACAACAATCCCTCTTCCCTACTCGTCAGCGGCGCATCGTTACGATGCGCTAAAACCGACGCTTAAAGGGCTCGCGAACGGACAACGGCACTTCACCTCAGCCTTTTTGCCGCAAATACATCATTAATTTTTATGAATTATAGACTCATCGCGTTTCTCCCCCTCACAGGCCCTTTTACTGCTCAGCGGAGTTCCTCCAAAACGATGGCTTGCCTGACGCAGAGTGTTACCGGTAACTATGCTGTTGATTTCTTTTGGTAATAAACGTAAAGCCGTTAATAACCCCACGTTCTTTATAGAAATGAATTATGCGTCCTTATGAATAAAGGTTTGAATAAACGGCCTTTGGTCATTGATTATCCCCCGCCAAGCTCCTAGAATTCGCGCGTAAAAATACAATTGGGATCGGGTTTCATGTCGCCGCTGTGGGTTGCAACGCAATACTGTTATTTTATTGGTCTTTTAGTTTCTATGGTTTTCACCTACCTGGTTAGCCGGGACACCGTCAAAATTCGCTGTATCAGCGCAGTGACCATCGGGTTAACCTGGCCGTTGAGCCTGCCGGTCGTGTTGCTGTTTTCGCTGTTCTAACGCCCCCATGCCGCGCGGTGGCTTTTAAGCAATCGTGTTAATGAAATGAGGCTGACCACCGACGTCGTGGTTTTGGGCGAGGGATAAAAAAACGCCAGCGCAAGGCTGGCATGAAAACTGGAAGCAATGTGAGCAATGTCGTGCCGGATCGGGGGGCACAGAAGGAGACAACCCTTTTCCCCTCACCGGCGAAACAAATGATAATACGTCTCATTATTGAATGTAAAGTCATTTCCCAACGCAACTTTTTCCCTTTGGAAAACTATCAGCCGCGCGGCGCTCGCCAGCGCTGATACAGTCGCCCTCCCCCCCACACCAGAAGCCAGAGCAAAACATTGAACCCCAACCATAGCATCAGCAAATAGAAGAAAGTCTGATAGCTGGGTATGCCCCGATCGGCCAAAAACGGGTTAAAGTGAAAAAATTTGACGATCGCGAACGGATTAAGATTGAAACGGTTGAACACGGCCGTCGTCAACAACGGTGGCAACAGTGTGTAAAATATCAGGCTGAACAGCAGCAGGATTTTTGTGCCAGAAGTGTTTTTATAATCTCTCATATCAATGTATTACGTCTTCCATTGTGGTGGGAAAACCGCCAGACATTCGCACGCTAATCGACCCCGCAAGCGCCAAAGAGTTCCAGGTCAACGCGGAAATAAAGCCGTTCATGCGTTTAATTGTCATTTAGCGCACGGGTGATATATACCCAGTGGATTTAAAATTACGATGTCGCCGCGTCGTCTTCAACCGCAGCGTTTGCATGGCATCATCAGGAGGCATTAATGAAACCGGACGCACTCTCCCTGCCGCCGAACCCGAAAAAGCTCAAAGTCATCTACGGCTGGTATATTTACGTGATCTATATCCTGCTGGTTTTCAACATTTACATGGCGGTCTACAACGTCTGCGTTCGGCATCCGATCGAGGCCCCGCTACTGTCGCTTTTTCACAGCCTGTTCATCGCGTTGATGCTGCAGCAGGTACTCAGGAAGAACGTCGTTTTCGCCTGGATCTTGCTGAGCTATTTTATTCTGATGCGCCTCTATTACGCCAATGTGCTGCATGTCGAGTTCACGCTGGTGAGCCGCGGCCTGGTGCTGCTGATTCTGACGCTGCTGCTGACCGGCGGCGTGGCCGTCGGGCAGTTGGCCACGCCGCCGCAGCGACATGACTGGCTGGCGCGGCTGGGCTGGCGGCAATGGGGAGCGCTCATGGCGCTGGCGGCCATCCTGACCCCGTTGATTACCACCGACTATCTGGGGTAAACAGACTGCTACTTAGGGATATGAGGTTCGGAAATGTCTACGACGCGGCATATTTTAGTGAAGTTGCCCGCCTTCTCACAGATCTTGTCCGTGACGAACATGCTAAGGTAGCCCAGCAACAGCAAGTAGCCGACCATGCACAGAATAAAGATAAGCGTTCTCACCGATAACGACCAACCTGATAAGAGTATCCCGAGCATCATAACCTGAACGCGGCGCTTTAAAAGGATTTCATGTGCGCATCGGCCCGCATCGGCGCACGTTCTGTAGTAATATTAAGCCACCACGCCTACCACCGGAAACGCCGATGCACCATCTGATGTTAGACATTGAAACCCTGGACACAAAACCCAGCGCCGTCATTCTGGTGGTTGCGGCGGTGTTTTTCGATCCCCGAACCGGGGAACTGGGCGCCGAATTCGAAGCCGCCGTCAGTTGCCAGAAAGAGCAACCGGGCCGTACCATCAGCCTGGATACGGTTGCCTGGTGGGCGAAACAGTCCGACGAAGCGCGCAAACAGGCCTTCGGCGGCACCGAGAGCCTGAAACGCGTGTTGAGCAGCCTCAGCCGCTTTATCCATATGAACAGCACCGATACGGTGAAAGTCTGGGGCAACGGCAAAGAGTTCGACTGTGCGATCCTCGAACACGCCTTCCAGCAGCTGGAAATGCCCTGCCCGTGGAAATTCTGGGATACTCAGGACGTGCGCACGGTGATCACGTTGGCAGAACTTCACGGCTTTAACCCCAAAA
Organism: Serratia sp. CY47280; assembly: GCF_052168655.1. Lineage (NCBI taxonomy): Bacteria > Pseudomonadati > Pseudomonadota > Gammaproteobacteria > Enterobacterales > Yersiniaceae > Serratia > Serratia sp. CY47280. The sequence continues at coordinate 964,343 of NZ_JBJNMG010000001.1, forward strand.
AGACACGCCCATTCGAAGGCATGCCGCACCGTGCGTTGGATGATGCTCGCCACCAGGCCCGTTACGTGGCCGATGCCGTCTTGGCGCTCTATTACCGCCAGGGGGCGTAGCGCTGACCCGCTTTGCCCCTTTTCATTTGTCGCCGGAGTCTCTACTCTAGCCCTCTTTGTCACTCGGACGTGCCTTTCCTGTTATGCAAAAGTTTCTGTTTATGCTTCTCAGCCTGGTGCTGCTCGGCCCATTAGGCATCGATCTTTACCTGCCGACCATTCCCGCCATTGCCGTCGGCCTGGGCAGCAGCGAAGCGCTGATCCAATCCACCATTTCACTGTTTATTCTGGTGCTCGGCCTCGGCCAGGTCATCGCCGGCCCGCTGGTGGATAACTATGGCCGCAAGCCGGTGGCGCTGGCCGGCATTATCCTCTACATGATCGGCGCCGCGATGGCGGCGCTGGCTACCAGTCCGACACTTTTCATCGCTTCGCGTCTGCTGCAAGGGGTGGCGGTTTGCTGCACCGCCGTCGTCGCCTTCAGCGGCGTGCGCGACCGCCTGAATGGTGACGACGCTGCCCGCGCCTTCGGCTTTCTCAATGGCACGCTGAACATCATCCCCGCGCTGGCGCCGCTGCTCGGCGGCCTGCTCGCCGAAGCCTTCGGCTGGCGAGCCCCTTTCTGGTTCCTGGTCGGTTATGCGCTGCTGGTGTTGGTGCTCATCGCGCTGCGCCTGCCGGAAACCCGCCCTGCCGACACCGTCCCGGTCAAGGGGCTGCCGGTACGCCAATATGCGCGCATCCTCAGCGAACGGCGTTTCCTTTCCTTTGCGGTAGTGAACTCCGGGGCGATGGGCATGGCGCTGACCTACGTTTCCCTGGCACCGAACGTGCTGATGGGCACCGCCGGCCTGACCCCGCTGCAATTTTCGCTGGTGTTCGGCGCCAACGGTTTCTGGATCATGCTGGTCAGCTTCTTCGCCAACCGCATCATCCACAAGGTAGGCCGTCCGGTTTGCCTGGCGACCGGCGGCATTTTGATGGGGCTGGGCTGTCTGGGGTTGCTGCTGGGCGTCATGCTGCTGCCCGCGGCGGCGCAAGCGCACTGGCTGGCGTATATGCTGCCGGTCGCCAGCGCCTGCGCCGGGTTGGCGTTCGTGATGGGTCCGGCCACCAGCTACGCGTTGGAGCCGTACTCCAATGAGGCAGGCGTCGCGTCCGCGCTGGTCGGTTTCGTACAGATGGCCGGCGGTGCCGCACTGGGGCTGGTGGCGATGGCGTTGCCGTTGCAGCCGAAGTTGTCGCTGGCATTGGTCATGCTGGCGGGCTGCCTGCTGGCGCTGCACGCGCGGCGGCTCAGCAAGCAGATTAAAGGGCAGATAAAAAAAGTCGCCTGAGCCGCGGCTCAGGCTTCGGTGACGACCGGCACCCGCGCCGCTAACGCCGACAGCAGCTCATAACCCAACGTTCCTGCCGCCGTGGCCACCTCGTCCACCGGCAGGCGTTTCCCCCACAGCTCCACGTCGGCGCCCAATTCGACTTGTGGACAGGGCGTCAGATCCACCGCCAGCATATCCATCGACACCGTTCCCAGGGTGCGCGTCAGCACGCCGTCAACCCACACCGGCGTACCGGTCGGCGCATGACGCGGATAGCCGTCGGCGTAACCGCAGGCCACCACGCCGATACGCTGCGTGCCGGCGGCGCTGTAACGGCCGCCGTACCCCACGCGATCGCCAGACTTCAGTTGCTGAATGCCGATGATCTCGCTGCTCAGCGTCATCGCCGGCTGCAGCCCCGTCCCCGCAACATCATTCCAGCAACCGCTCGGCGAAGCGCCATAGAGAACAATCCCAGGGCGGACCCAACTGCCGTGGGTCGAAGGGTGCCACAGCGTGGCGGCCGAGTTGGCCAGGCAGCGCGGCAACGGTATATCGACTGCCGCTGCCTCGATAGTGGCCATCTGCTGGGCCACGCCTTCCGGGCCGTCGGCGGTGGCGAAATGGCTCATCAGCGTAAGCTCGCCGATATTGGCAACCGCCTGCGCCCTGCGCCACACCTCATGCAGCCGATCGGGTGCGAACCCCAACCGATTCATGCCGCTGTTCACTTTCAGATAGACATTGAGCGGCGCGTTCAGCGTGGCGTCGGCGATCGCCGACAGCTGCCAGTCGCTGTGCACCGCCGTCGTCAGGCGATAACGGTCGAGCAACGCCAGATCCTGCGGCTGGAAGAATCCCTCCAGCAGAAGAATCGGCCCTTGCCAACCCGACTCGCGCAGCAGCACCGCTTCGGCCAGATCCAGCATGGCGAAGCCGTCGGTTTGCGCCATGCTGCGCCAAACGTGTTTGATGCCGTGGCCATAGGCGTTGGCCTTGACCACCGCCCAAACTTTGGCGCCGGGAGCGAAACGGCGCACCACCTGCAGGTTATTTTCAATCGCGCCGAGATGCATCGTGGCGGTTATCGGACGGGGCATCGGTTCTCCTTGGGGCAGCGTACAGCGGCCACGCGCGCCTGCGCGTGGCCGGAAAAGTCTATGACAACGTCGACGATTAACGTGCGGGATGCACGTCGTTCAGCGGAACCGCGTGTTGCTGGCGAAACCCGGCGCTGTAACGCGCCACCGCCAGGTCATCGGAAGGGATCGCCGGCGTAATGCCGGACATCAGATCGGACAACAACTGCCCGGAGCCGCAGGCCATCGTCCAGCCCAACGTGCCATGCCCGGTATTGAGATACAGGTTCTTCAGCGAAGTGCGGCCGACAATTGGCGTGCCGTCCGGCGTCATCGGCCGCAGGCCGGTCCAGAACGTCGCCTCTTCCACTCTGCCGCCGTTCGGGTAGAGATCGCGCACCACCATCTCCAGCGTTTCGCGCCGTTTTTGCTCCAGCTGGGTATTGAAACCGACGATCTCCGCCATGCCGCCGACGCGAATGCGCTGGTCAAAACGCGTGATGGCGATTTTATACGTCTCATCCAATACCGTAGAGAACGGCGCCGCCGCTTCGTCGGTGATAGGAATGGTCAACGAATAGCCCTTCAGCGGGTAAACCGGAATGGACACCAGGCCGCGCAGCAGCGCCGTGGAGTACGAGCCGAACGCCACCACATAGCTGTCGGCCTTAAACACTTCCTCGCCGCACTGGACGCCGGCGATCTTGTCGCCTTCAACCAGCAGACGATCGACGCCGCGGTTGAACAGGAAGGTTACGCCCGCCTGCTCTGCCATCTTCGCCAACTGTTGCGTAAACAGCTGGCAATCGCCGGTCTCGTCGTTCGGCAACTGCAGGCCGCCGGTCAGCTTGTGCGCCACCTGCGCCAACGCCGGCTCGACGCTACCGAGTTGGCCGGCTTCCAGCAATCGGTAAGGCACGCCGGCATCTTCCAATACCGCAATGTCTTTCGCGGCGTTTTCGAACTGTTGTTGAGTGCGGAACAGCTGCAGCGTGCCGCCCTGGCGACCTTCGTACTGGATACCGGTTTCCTGACGCAGCGCCTTGATACAATCGCGGCTGTATTCCGCCAGACGTACCATGCGGCCTTTGTTGGTCATGTAGTGTTCGGTGTTGCAGTTTTTCAGCATCTGCCACATCCAGTTCAGCTGGAAGCTGCTGCCATCGAGACGGATGGCCAGCGGCGCATGGCGCTGGAACATCCACTTGATGGCCTTAAGCGGCACACCCGGCGCCGCCCAGGGTGCGGCATAGCCCGGTGAGATCTGCCCAGCGTTCGCAGCGCTGGTTTCCAGTGCGGGGCCTGGCTGACGATCGATCACCGTCACCTCATGCCCCGCCTTCGCCAAATACCAGGCACTGGCTACGCCCACCACTCCACTACCTAAAATTACCACTCGCATCGCTGACTCCAGCCTAAGGCTTCACAAAGCATAATCTTCTGCTCACAGGAAATTAACTCAGTGAAAAAATCCGTCCAACAACTTCGTCATCAAACGTGACAATATTCACAATTAATTTATCGTCGATGGGTCATGCATTTGCAATAGCCACCTGAAAATAGCGATAAGATGCGGTTTAGAGGGGCCTATGGCGTCAAACCGCCGCTGAATAGATAGCAATGCTATCAATGATAGCAATCAAAAAAGGCGTAATAAGCAACATTGATTTAACAGAATATAAAAATACCAGCCAGTACATAAGCAGAACAAAAAACCAATAAAATAAAAAATTCCAACACAACAAACAAAGAGAGCCCCCTCCCTCCGCAGCAGAAAAATCGCGTAAAATTACAGCTACCGTTAACCTTGCTTTCAGTGCTGGAATAAAACACCCGAGCCCTTAGCCCGCCCGTTTACATTGAACGCTGCAGCACGATATGAACGTTAACGCCAGAAGCAACGCCTAAAGTTCACACTGTCGCTATCGTGGAGAACGCCTTATGTTCATCGCCATCTACCAATTTTCAGTCAAAACCGGGCACGAACACGCCTTTCGCCAGGCCTGGCTTGAATTGACCCAAGGTATCTATCTGCAGCGCGGCAGCCTGGGCTCGCGCCTGCATCAGGATGTGAGCGGGCAGTTTATCGGCTATGCGCAATGGCCAAGCCGAGTCGCATGGGAAAGCGCCGGTGATATTCAGTTGGATGAACGCTACCGGCAAGCCCGGGAACGAATGCGTGCGACCTTGCTGGCGGATAAAACGCTGTTTGAAATGGAAGTGACGGACGATTATCTGCAAGTCAGACCGTTTGACTGAGGACAAGCCCACCTAAGCGGGCTTGGGGTCGCGGGAGCGGGGGGCATCAATGATGCAGCATCTCGTCCACGACTTCTTTGGTCTGCAGTTGGAATGGGTAGTAAGTCGGCCAGTTATCCATTTCTTTCAGCAACGCTTCCTGCGAGGTGTTGCCCATAAAGATATGGAAATGCGCCGATTTGCGCGGGCCGATAATGTGATCGCTGAACTGCACGAATTTCGGCGCCAGGCTGCCGGCTTCCTGGCATTCGAACAGATAACGCACGCCCTTTTTACCAGAGACATAGGTCAGGATCTTATGCCCGGCGTACTTATACTGACAAGCGCTGGCTTGGTCGCCGCGGTGAAACTCCATGACGCCGTTTTCAATGCCGATAGTATCCACATCGGTAGCGTACCCTTTACGGTAATACGCCTTCACTTCTGCGAAGGTCTTGCTCTTATCCTGCGCCGCTTTCTTCTTGAACACCGGATCGAGATCCCCATTGAGCAGGTAAGGGTACACGGATTGCCACACACCCTCCCAATCCGCCAGGTCGCGATCTTTGACGTCCTTATCGTCGAACACGCCCGCCTCGGCCTTTTTTTCCACTTCCGTCAGCGGCTTGCCATGTGAATGATGCCCGTGGGCAAACGCCTGCCCGCTGATAAACAGCGCTGCCAGCGCCACCGCCACTTTGCCAAAATGCCTCGCCAAAATGCGCTCCTTGTCCGTTATTGAGAAAATGAAAAGTTACAATATAACATAACAATTTTCAATCCCTGTCGTACAACAGGCATGTGTTGCACGCCCTTGCCGCAGGGCTATACTCGGAGAAGACGCGCGGTGCTGTGCCGCCTTCTGCCAGGACGGGCGTCGAATTGAGCGCCGTTCGCGCCTTTGCGTACCGGCATTTTTATTTCACTGATTTGCAATGATTAATTATGACTTGAACTATGCTTGTTACAGGGTCTGCCGTTTGAGCAAGACCCGTGAATAATGAGGGTGCGCTGATGACTACTTCAACACATGAAAAGGTTAAGGATGATAAACGTCTGAGCGATGGACCGGACTGGACGTTCGAACTGCTGCAGGTGTATTTGGAGCAGATCGACCGCGTCGCCAAGCATTACCGGCTCGACACCTACCCCCATCAGATCGAGGTGATCACCTCCGAGCAGATGATGGACGCCTATTCGAGCGTCGGCATGCCGATCAACTATACCCATTGGTCCTTCGGCAAGAAGTTCATCGAAACCGAACAGCGCTACAAACAGGGCCAGCAAGGGCTGGCGTATGAAATCGTCATCAACTCCAATCCCTGCATCGCCTACCTGATGGAGGAGAACACCATCACCATGCAGGCGCTGGTGATGGCACACGCCTGCTATGGCCACAACTCGTTCTTCAAGAATAACTATCTGTTCCGCAGCTGGACCGACGCCAGTTCCATCGTCGATTATCTGTTGTTCGCCCGTCACTACATCAGCCAGTGCGAAGAACGCTACGGCGTAGAAGAAGTGGAACGGTTGCTGGACTCCTGCCACGCACTGATGAGCTACGGCGTCGACAGGTACAAACGCCCGCAGAAAATCTCCTTGGTGGAAGAGAAAGCGCGCCAGAAAAGCCGCGAAGAATATCTGCAAAGCCAGGTGAACACGCTGTGGAAGACCCTGCCACGCGTCGAGCGCGAAGAGTCGCCGGAGCAGGCTCGTCGCTATCCAAGCGAACCGCAGGAAAATATCCTCTATTTTATCGAGAAGAACGCACCGCTACTGGAACCTTGGCAGCGTGAGGTGTTACGCATCGTGCGCAAAGTCAGCCAGTATTTCTACCCGCAAAAACAGACTCAGGTGATGAACGAGGGCTGGGCCACCTTCTGGCACTACACCATCCTCAACCATTTGTACGACGAGGGCCGTGTGACCGAGCGGTTTATGCTGGAGTTTTTACACAGCCACACCAACGTGGTGTATCAGCCGCCTTACAACAGCCCGTACTATAACGGCATCAACCCTTATGCACTGGGCTTCGCCATGTTCCAGGACATCAAGCGCATCTGCCAATCACCGACCGAGGAAGACCGCTACTGGTTCCCGGACATCGCCGGAAAAGACTGGTTGGAGACACTGCACTTCGCCATGCGCGACTTCAAGGACGAGAGCTTTATCAGCCAGTTCCTGTCGCCCAAAGTGATGCGCGACTTCCGCTTGTTCACCGTGCTGGACGACGATCGCAACAACTATCTGGAAATTGCCGCGATCCACAACGAGGCCGGCTACCGGGCGATCCGTCAGGAGCTGTCTGCACAATACAACCTGAGCAATCACGAGCCGAACATTCAGATCTGGAACGTGGACCTGCGCGGCGACCGCTCGCTAACATTGCGTTATATCCCACAGGAGCGTGCGCCGTTGGATAAAAGCCGTCGCGACGTGTTGAAGCACCTGCACCGCCTGTGGGGCTTCGACGTGATCCTAGAACAGCAAAACGAAGACGGCAGCGTGGAGCTGCTCGATCGGTGCCCGCCGCGACCAACGCCGCTGTAATCCGCCATAACGACAAAGGGCGCCAAAATGGCGCCCTTTCTTAATTTCATTAATACGCAATCAGCGACGCGCTTCGGTCAGATCGCTCGGCATGGTGCCCTGCATGCTCTGCCAAATCGCCCCGCTGTCTTTACCGTAGTTGCGCACGGTGTCCATCACCTGGTCGTACAGCTTCTCATGGCACAGCGTGGACAGCTTGCTGTAGAAGGTCAGCGCCAGCTTACGCGCTTCCGGGTTGGAGAAGTAGTAACGGCCCACGCGGGTGTACAGCCCTTTCAGGCCGTTGAAAATCAAGCCGTAGATCGGGTTGCCAGAAGCGAACGCCAAACCACGGAAGATCTCGTAATCGAGCAGATTGAACGCGTCTGCCTGATCTTCTACCTCGGCGGCTTTCGCCAGCACTTCCTGGGCCTGTTCCGGATGATTGCGCACCGCGGCGCGAATAAAGATCGACGCGATATTGGTGCGCACGGACAGCAGGTTATCGATCAGCTGCGGGACGCTTTTGTGATCGAGACGGGCTACGGTCTCAAGGATATTGAGGCCGGACGTTTCCCAGAAATTGTTCACTTTGGTCGGTTTGCCATGCTGAATGGTCAACCAACCATCGCGGGCCAGACGTTGCAACACTTCACGTAACGTAGTGCGCGTGACGCCAATCAACTCCGAAAGCTCACGCTCCGCGGGCAAAATAGAGCCAGGGGGGAAGCGATTATTCCAAATACTCTCAATAATGTACTCTTCCGCGAAACCGGCAGGACTCTGCGCCTTTATGACCATGTGTTTGACGTTCCGTTGCGACGATAAAATCAGTAAAAGTAATCAGCTCATCATACCAGATCGTGCTGACATGACATAGCGTGAGCGAAAAACAATAAACGAAAGTGTGCATAAAGTGGCAAAAAACGCGCAAAAACACCGGCCGAAGGAAATTTGCCGCCGTAAAACAAGCTCCGGTTGCACACGCCCCCACCGCATTGTTAGGGTACGTGCTACGACTGATTAAGGATGCATAGAGGACAATGGAAACAACCCTGCGCAGCGCCCTGCTCAAAAATTTTCTGGGGCAATCTCCCGACTGGTACAAACTGACCATTCTCATTTTTCTGGCGATCAACCCCCTGGTGTTCTTTTTCGCCAGCCCGTTTATTGCGGGTTGGCTGCTGGTGGTCGAGTTCATCTTTACCCTGGCGATGGCGCTGAAATGCTACCCGTTGCTGCCGGGCGGCCTGCTGGCGCTAGAGGCCGTGGCCATCGGCATGACCAGCCCGGCGCAGGTTTCGCAGGAAATCGAACATAATCTGGAAGTGTTGCTGCTGCTGATCTTTATGGTGGCAGGCATCTACTTTATGAAGCAGCTGCTGCTGTTCGTGTTCACCAAGCTGCTGCTCAACATCCGTTCGAAAACGCTGCTGTCGCTGGCGTTTTGCCTGGCCGCCGCCTTCCTTTCTGCCTTCCTCGACGCGCTGACGGTCGTGGCGGTAGTGATCAGCGTGGCCACCGGTTTCTATTCCATCTATCACAACGTGACGTCAAACCGCCCTGACGGCGACATTGGCGATGACAGTGATTTTACCGGCGAAGAGCGCAAACAGACGCTGGAGCAATTCCGCGCCTTTCTGCGCAGCCTGCTGATGCACGCCGGCGTCGGCACCGCGCTCGGCGGGGTCATGACCATGGTGGGCGAGCCGCAAAACCTGATTATCGCCAAAAACGCGGGCTGGGGTTTTATCGATTTCTTCCTGCGTATGGCGCCGGTCACGCTGCCGGTGTTGGTGTGCGGCCTGCTGGTGTGTTGGCTGGTAGAACGTTTTCGCCTGTTTGGCTACGGCGCGCAATTGCCGGGAGCGGTGCGCGACGTGCTGAAAGAGTATGACCGCAAGGCCAGCGCAGGCCGTAGCAAACAAGAACGGCTTAAATTGGTGATGCAGGCGCTGATCGGCGTTTGGCTGGTGCTGGCGTTGGCCTTCCATCTGGCAGAAGTTGGGCTGATCGGCCTGTCGGTCATCGTTCTCGCCACCTCCCTGTGCGGCGTGAATGACGAGCACGCCATCGGCAAAGCGTTCCAGGAAGCGCTGCCATTCACCGCTCTGCTGACGGTGTTCTTCACCGTGGTCGCAGTGATCATCGAACAGCACCTGTTCAGCCCGGTGATCCAGTTTGTGCTGCGCGCCGAGCCCTCCTCTCAGCTTTCGCTGTTCTACCTGTTCAACGGCCTGCTGTCGTCGGTTTCCGACAACGTGTTCGTCGGCACCGTTTACATCAACGAGGCGCGCACCGCGCTGGAAACCGGCGCGATCGGGCTGAAGCAGTTCGAGCTGCTGGCGGTCGCCATCAATACCGGCACCAACCTGCCCTCGGTCGCCACCCCTAATGGGCAGGCGGCGTTTCTGTTCCTGCTGACGTCGGCATTGGCGCCGCTGGTGCGTCTGTCGTATGGCCGCATGGTCTGGATGGCCCTGCCTTATACGGTGGTGTTGACGGTAGTTGGCCTGCTGTGCGTCCAATTCACTTTGGAGCCGGCGACCGAGCTGTTGACGCAGTGGCATTGGCTGACGCTGCCGCCCATCGACACCGTCAGCCACTGAGACGGCGCCGGCAGGGTGAACCGATATTTTTACGCTGAAACCGGCCCAAGTGGCTGGCAGCGAGGGGGAATTGGTTTACACTGCCGGTTCAATTGCTTACTGCATGGAAGAATCTAGATATGTTGCAATTCTTTAACCGCTGTTCACAAGGACGCGGCGCCTGGCTGCTGATGGCCCTGACAGCGTTGGTGTTGGAACTGGTCGCGCTCTATTTCCAGCACGTTATGCTGCTGCAGCCGTGCGTGATGTGCATTTACGAGCGTTGCGCGCTATTCGGCATCCTCGGCGCCTCGTTGGTAGGCGCTATCGCGCCGAAAACCCCGCTGCGCTACGCGGCGATCTTGCTGTGGATCTACAGCGCCTGGGAAGGCGTACAGCTGGCGTGGAAGCACACCATGATCCAGTTGCATCCTTCGCCATTCAATACCTGCGATTTCTTCGTCAGCTTCCCGTCCTGGCTGCCGCTGGACAAATGGTTGCCGGCGGTGTTCCACGCTTCCGGTGACTGTTCCGTGCGTCAATGGCAGTTCCTGACGCTGGAAATGCCACAATGGCTGGTTGGTATCTTCGGCGCCTATCTGCTGGTGGCGCTGATTGTACTGATCGCACAGTTTGTCCGCCCACGCCGCCGCGATCTGTTCGGCCGCTGAACGGCAGACAAACAAAAAACGGCGCCACCTGGCGCCGTTTTTTTAGGGTATTACTGTCAAATTCAGAGATAACCCCATTTCAGGTATGTGTAAGGAAGTAAACGAGCACGATTAGCGCTCCAGCTACGGCAAACAGACGGACCATTTTCATTGTTATGCTCTCGAACTTGCGGGAGAGCGGCCAAATTACCCAACTTATCGTTTAAAAAGAAGCATCCCGGCTCAGTTCAGCACGTAATTTACATAACATTAAACTTCTGCAATACCGGCGGCTAAAACCGGCCCTTCCTTTCAACCTTCGAGCATCAATAAATTACCGTTACTTATGAACGACTGCGCCTTTGTCACATTCAGAGCACAATATTTTGGTGAAGTTTACCCATAAAATCCTTATAGTATCGGCAACGTGAGTACTACCGATTTCCCTGGTGTTGTTGTGTGTCTTGCCCCTCATATTTGTAGGGGCTTTTTTCCTTCTGCCCCCAACCGTCAGTCCCCGCTGCCTTTAAATAAATCATTCAAATTTAACTCTGCGCGGTATCACTCATCGGCCACCGTTCGCGCACTAATGATTAAAATCGTTCGTGATTCTTTCCTTATGCTGAATGCAGTAGGCCAATGACATCAAGGACACGATACTATGCCGGATACCACATTGCCCCCTTCGTCTCAGCGCCCGTTCCTGCGGCGCATGCTGCTCAAAGCCGGGAAAAAATTCCTGCGCTGGAACGGCGAATTTCAGACTCGCCATTCGCTGATCTCCACCACGCCGCGGATCGGTAATTATGAATTTAATTGGGTGACGGCGCTGGAAGCCCGTTGGCCTGCCATTCGCGAGGAGTTGGATCGGTTGCTGGAGCACCCGGAGGATATCCCCGCGTTCCACCAAATATCACCGGATCAGCAACGCATCTCCAAAGGGGATAATTGGAAAACCTTCGGGCTGTTTGTCTACGGGCAGCGGGTTGATGAGAACTGCGCCATTTGCCCGCAGACCGCACAGGCGGTCAGCGAGATCCCCGGCATGCGCACCGCCATGTTTTCGATCCTTAAGCCGCACTATCACATCGTCCCCCACAAAGGCCCGACTCGTGCCGTGGTGCGCGCGCATTTGGGATTAATCGTGCCAAAGGATCGGGAAAAGCTCTGGATCCGCGTTGACGACCAAATTCTGCACTGGGATGAAGGCAAGGTGATTTTGTTTGATGATTCCTACGAACACGAGGTTCGCAATGATACCGACGAACTGCGCGCTGTGCTGTTTCTCGATATCGACCGGCCAATGGACAAAGTAGGTACGGCGGTGAATAAACTGCTGTTCAGCCTGATCAAGGCCAGCCCGTATGTGAAGCAGCCGCTGAAAAATCTGGCTAACTGGCATCGCCGCGACAAAAAAGCGTGAAATGGCGGCTTATGCCATGAGCCCCACACCCGGTGGTTAGCTCAATAACGCAGAGGGCGGCATGTCTGAACACGCCGCCCTCTTGCATGAAAACGCGTATTGCTCTGCAGGCGCCCGCCTTTATCTGGCCCAGTCCGGCTTGTTGAGGATAGGCAGCCGTAAAAGCGGAAATTGATTGGAAGTAGCAAGGAATCACGGTTATTGACAAAGCATTACCGCAAGTCGAGCCACTACTTAGCAGGTAGTTGTATCGTTTTGCGGTAATTTTTTGCCCCATACATGCCCCATAAATCCAACACTCCCCTTCCATAGGCTACCATTACTGCACACCCACCAGAGGAGCAGAGCAATGGGCAGCATCACCCTAGCCGGCCGGCAGATCTTCACTCTCAACGAAAACGACAGATACCCCGAGCCAACTGTCAACAGCCCTCCTATGTTCGCGATTCGTGAAGACGAAGAGGGCCAGCACTGGCTTTATGTGTGGCATAAAGGGCGCTGGCCGCTCGTCTCAGAAGCGCCATTTGAAACAGAGGGCAAAGCCGTTGATGCGGCGCTCGCATTCGACTTTGCCACGCTGTACAAATAACCGGGGTCCACCCCGGCATTATTTTTACAGATGCCACGCAGCGATAACACCACCGACTAACGCATCAGCCCATTGCGCGGCGCCGAGATCGGTCGGGTGAATGTCGTCGTTGAGCGCGACTTGCACGACTCCACCCGGCAGTGTACCCACCGCTGTTTCACGCCAGCCATATTTCGCAGACATGAACGCCCAGGCTGGCGATTGCAGGATGTTCTGCGACTCACGGCCATCAAATTTGATGATTTTCTGCATGATGTACGGCGTGTACGTACTCCAGTCGCGCTCACTCGTCCAACCGATTGAGTGGCTCGATACTACGAAGCGACATTGCGGCAACACGGCTTTGAACTTCGTGATCATGAAATCCTGCGCCGCGGCAACGTCAGTAGCAGCGTAGCCACGCCAACGGTCGTTGACGCCCAACTGTAGAACGACAACCAGCTTGTCTGCAGCAGTCAGTCCACGCGCCGCCGCCCAGGCTGCCACATCGAAAATGTGGTATGACGGGAGGTTTGGATTGTCGGCGTATGACTGGCCGCTGTATGCCGTGTCATAGCACCATTGCGGCCAACTGGACTTGTCGTTTGCATCAGCAATTTTCAGGAATGGGTTTGTGAACTGTTCCTCGGCTCTGCGCCCCATATATGAGAACGTAGCCCAGCCGGCACGCCCCTCGAACGGAATACCCTCAATCGAGTACATCCCCACGCCCTGGTAAACTGAGCCGGTGCTGTTCACTGCGCGGTAGAGCCACGGCACGCAAATAGAACCATGGCTATCCATTAGCGCGCAGACTTTAATGGTTTCATCTGCCACCGGAGTCGCAACTCGAACAGCTGCCGATTTGCGGAAAACGTTAGCTGTATCGTCAGCGCGCGCGTTAACTTCAATCGTTGTTCCGCCGATCTCTTCCGGCCTGAACGTCACATCAGGCAACGCGCTGCGCAATACCGATGGTTTACCAGCTGCTGGCGTGCTGCTGATCGCCATATTCGCACCACTCAGCCACTCCCTCACTCCGCTGATGAAGTTCTCACCGTACAGCGTTACTGGGCGACCTGCGACCAGGTAAACAGATGAGGGAAACATAACATCTGTGCTCTGTTGCGCTCCAGAACCCGAACTGTCTGACGTAAGCTCGTTCGCTGCGGTGGATGATGTCAGGTAAATATCATTCACCGCTGAAAGCGCGACAAATCCCGTTCCCCAGTAAGCCGCCTGCGTTCTGGAATACACGCGTATTTCATAAGCGCTAGCCCCCACATCGGATTGTAAATCAACGAATCGCCTAGCTCCGTCAGTGATAATCGGAGTTTCTGGGCTTGCCCAGCCTCCGGCATGACGCAGACGGATATAGGTGTTGGCACCGTTAGATTTAACAGCATACATCACGCGTAATTTTGCACCTGCCGGCTGCTGCGGGATAGTCACTATTGCTTCTGAATAAGCCGTACCAGGTGACGCAAAACGCCAGGAATTGTTCGACGTTGGTGTAAATGATGAGAAACCACTGCCAACAGGTCGCGCCGATTCAACATATGCCGATGACTGCAAAATTGCAGACGCCAGGCGTTCAGTTAAAAGCGTCTCTGGTGTGTATGGCGATCCCGTCATCACACCCCAGAGCCGGTTATACGAAACCTGGGAGTTTTTGCAGTAGATGTAAGCCTGACCTGCATCCGCTGTTGCAGCAATCGTGACGGAGTTTAAACCAGGACTGAAAACAAGCGGGTATTCAGCGCTTGCCCACCCGTTTCCTGCCGTGTTTCTCAGACGAATAAACGGAGTGCCTCCAGCTGTGTTCAGTAACTGATAATAAAACGTTACTGATTTACCTGAGGATACAGAGATATCACCGCGCGCCTCTGCATATTTCGCAGTATTAGTCCGAATTGTATAGAGGTTGCCACCCTCAACGCTGAATTCATCAAATGCAACATTAGAAGATGCAGGGCCGTTATTAAGCTGTGGTATCATGCCAATGCCAATGTCATCAGGTGGCATGTCATGATAGGCTTGTGAAGCCGAGAAATAGACACCGTCAACAGACAGCAAATTAAAGAAACCTGATGCTGAAATAGGCTTTGTTTGTGTCCTGGTATAAATAACAACGGTATCAATCATTCGATCTGCAGTCGTGGCAATCTCAACAGTTCGCCACAGATCGTTTGTTTTAATGACTGTTTCAGCGGACGCCCACTCTCCGGTGCTTGAGTCAAATAAACGAGCATATGTCCACCCTGCTGTTGAAGCTATCTTGTGCTTAAACTTAAATGTTCCGCCAGATCTTATTGGCAGCATCGACAAGCGCACTTCCGCATAAGCAGTCCCATCACCTGTTACTTTAAATGTATTCGGAGACGAACTCTCAAACGATGAATAGCCTGTAGACCTAACTCCCCTCTCTGCATATTCACGTGAGTTCTGAGCCTCATTGATCAGCGTAGTAACTGTGGACGTGATAGGACTTTCATTTCCGTACATGATAAACATGTACAAATCACAATCCGTTGTGTTCCCTGTGTCGCTGTAGAGACGGATTTCTGATGCGTCAGCCGTAGCGGTTAATGTCGCCGTCAATAATCCATGACTTGGCGTCATGCGAACAGACTGGCTCGCCCAACCACTCGCACCACGCAAACGCAAGGTAGGAGCTACACCAGATTTTAGAGTTAGTCTGAACCAAACTTCGACCGTAGTCCCTGAAGGAACCGAAGTTATTGCCCCTTTAGCTTCCTGATACGCACTACTTGCGGAGGTGAAAATAACCCGGTTAAAATTTACTTCCTGGAAAGTAGTTAGGTTGACGTTTGACCATTCAATATGGTGACCAATTTTAACCTCATCATTCAGTCGTTCTATTTCCCTATAACTAGCCTCGCTATTGATAAACACCGCGGTGCCACTTTCTTTCTTGTAATATTTGAATAGATATATATTGCCTGTAGAATCTGGTATCGCCACGCGGAATCCCTTACCCTCCGCTGTCCCGGCAATCCCAGCAATCGTCCCATCAGGGTCTGACGGTGATGTGTAGTAGGTGTTGGCGTCTGCGATGTTCTGGGCGTTTTCTGCGGCTTCCTCGGCTCGCTCAGCGGCGGCATCAGCGCCTGAGACAGCCTCTTTAGCCTGGCGACTAAACTTAAACGCGGCATCAGCTGACTGAGCGGCGCTATCCGCAGATAGGCTGCTCTTTGCTTCGTCTGTTGCTTGTTGTGTGCTACGGGCTCCCAGCACAATGTCTGTGCCGACGACGCCATCAACTGGCAATCCTTCAGATGACATAGATGATTCTCCGAGATACTGGTAAAATCTTCGATAATTTGATTGGTTTAGAGATAAATAATGAGCGGAATTCTTGTAGGCAAGTTAATAAAAAGAGATGGAAACAACTTGGACCTTATACGGTTAGTGGCCTCATTGTCTGTTATTGTCTATCATTCTTTTGCTCTAAACCCGCAATGGGGAATAACTGACCCAGTAAAAAATTTGTTTGGATACATGACAACGGGCGGCCTAGCCGTAAAGGTTTTTTTCTTTATAAGCGGTCTGTTGGTAACTAATAGTTTGCTATCGCGAAACTCAATCATACACTTTATTGCCTCTCGTTCACTCAGGGTTTTCCCCGGACTGGCTTTTGTTGTAATAATAACAGCATTTTTAATAGGGCCGATATTTACAACAATGCCTATTGCTGAATACTTTAAAACTAGCCAGCCGATAGTTTATGTCGTGAAAAATTTGCTATTAGATACCCAGTACACGCTGCCTGGTGTTTTTGAGAAAAACAACTATGGAGTTAATGGCTCTTTATGGACGATTCATTACGAGGTGTTGGCCTATATTATTTTGGCATTGCTTTATGTAACTAAAGTTGGAAGCTCAAGATTGATATCATCCCTACTATGCCTCATCGTAATCATAGAACCAATCACTCCATTTAAAGGGGTTTTGTTTGCTGGCTCAAGTAACAACGCAATCTATCTATTGGCACCATGCTTTGCACTTGGAGTACTACTAGCAATAAATAAAAATCACTTTCATACTAACATTTACATTCCTTTTATATTTCTTGTTGCTCAATTCATATTTAACGATGAGCATTTTAGCTCTTTATTGCTATGTATATCCATATGCCTTATTTCTCTTCACATTTCATCGATGAGATTAATTGTCGGCTTGCATTTAAAACATGACATATCATATGGTGTTTATTTATGGGGATTTCCTATTCAGCAAATAATATCTCAAAATTCAAACCTTCACCCGGCGTTAAACATAGCGTTATCAATTCTACTGGCAATAATCATGGCATTTGCGTCTTGGTTTCTTGTTGAAAAACCAGCGATGCGATTTGCAAAGAAAATCGCAGATAAGAAACCAAGACAATTATCAATTAAGAGTACTCACAAATAATCAGAACTCCTGGCGCTCCTGAGTAACCATTGATTGCGGCAGATGAGGGCTGGCGAGCATTGCCACCGCCACCGCTTCCAAATCCGCTACCAGCCGTACCAGACGAGCCAGAACTCCCTGATCCAACTCCACCGCCCCCGAATTGAGAGGGGGAGCCATCACCACCAACGGCGCCAGTGGAAGAGTTAAAGAACAAGCCGTTCCCCCCTCGACTACCTCGCGAAGAAATTAAGTTCCCTCCTGCTGGATTAGCGCCAGGAGCCCCTCCTACAGCAATGAAGGCTGAAGATGAGGGGTTGGTCGAAGAAGTCCCGCCTTGTCCGCCGGTCGCGGTTGCCAGCAAGCCGAACGAAGTATCGCCTCCAGTGCTGCCAGAATTTCCTCCGATACCCCCAGCGCCACCAGCTCCAATATTTATCGCCACCGAGCTACCGATGCTTGAAATATCGAACTTTCCTCGAATGTAACCCCCTGAAGCACCACCTCCGCTTACAGCTGCATTATCGCTGCTTGTGGAAGAACAACCGCCGCCGCCACCACCGCCTCCAATTGCCTCAACAATTACGTATCGCGTTCCAGGTGTTGGCGTGTAAGTGCCAGATGCGGTGAAACGCTGAATGCCGATCAGGCAGCCGCCCATCGCCACCTTGAGCTTATCCAGCAAGCCATTCACATCGCCATCATCCAGCACATCCTGACCGGTTTTATCGGCAATAAACTGCCCCAGCACAGCGGCCATTGTCGAGCCCTGGCGCCATACAGTGTTGAGTTCCTCGGACTTCGCTACTCCCGAACTGAAGCCCGCCGAGCGCGCCGGCAGCGCCTGATATTCAGCATTCGGTAAAACGTTGGCGTTTGCCGCAGTGCCGAAGGGTAAAAATTCGTTCTTAGCCATGTGTTGCTCCCAGCAGTGTTCCCCATGCTCCCTTGTCGAAGCCGGAGATGAATTCATTATCGATATCGAAGCCGAACAGCGGCCCAGATTCGGTGGTGATGGTGTAGTTTTTGATACGGACGGTTGACGGTTTGATATCCAGATACCCCAGTTCGATCACAGCTTTCATGACCGGTGTAATGCGCTCGCCGGTGATGTAAACGGACATCGTCATGTCGAAGTTATCGACGGCGAAAATCTTCGTTTTCCCGTCTGGGAAAATAATCTGGTAGACGTCACTGAGCGTCTCCGTGGTTCCGTCCCAATGGTTGGCCGCTATTTTCGCGCGTATGATGGTTCGGTAGGTGTCATCGTCCAGTTCAGTGAAGCCGCCGGCATCGAATCGCCCGCGCCACAATCCGGCATCAAAACCCAGTTCCTCATCATCAAGCGAGAAATAGACGCCGGTGATTGGCGTCGCGATCTTCCGCCCTATCCCTACCCACAAGCCAACAGCGTCCAGTTGCACGCCTACGGCTTTATCCAGGTCGAAATCGTCAATCAGCTTCGCTGTGGCGTTCTGCACGTCGATCAGGGGCTGGGTGATAAGGGAGATATGGTCGTAAAATTTCGGCTTGTGCTTGTGATAGGACGTGATGATCTTTTGGTATTTCGTCTCACTCATGGGATCACCACCACTTCGACATTCGCCGGCGCACAGGCGGCTACCGCGTTGAATCCGATCACGACGTTTGCCGGAGCCAGGCTACCCGGCGAGGTGCCGATCTGCAGGTCGGTAATGTCGAACGTTGCGCTGTCTGCGCTGCCGTTCAGGTTGGCAGGCAGGAACAGGCGCGTCAGGTATACCGGATCGCCGATCTCGATTTCGTTGATGTATGCCGCGACAGCAGTTCTGATTTCCTCGCCGACCGCCGACGTGTAGCCCTGCAGCGCTTTGATCTCGACGCGCGCGAAAATATCAACGCTGGTCGGGCGGAAGAAACTGATCGGATGCACGATGCCATATTTGTCGGTGACACTGATCGTGGTCGTGCCGTAAGTGCCGCCACCTGGCGTTTTCTTGGTGGCGATGGTTTTGGCGATCGCAGCCGCGTCACCGCCGGCAACAACAAGTGAAATGCTGTGTGGTGGTAAGCCGTTGGCATCTTCTACGCTGGTGTCGTTCTCATAGCCACGGTATCGCTCTACGCCGTCCAGCGTTGCAACGGCGCCCATAATGCCATCCAGTACCGTCAGCGATGGGATAGCCACGGATTTCGACTGGCGCTGGCGCAGCTCTGCATCCGTCTCCACTTTTCTCCCAGCGGTTGCGGCCGCCGGGTTGGTTACCGACTGCCAGCCGCGCGTAGGGGTGCCGATCTCTGTAATGCTGCCGGCAGGCGCCACGACAGCGCCATCAATCTGGCATGTCGCGGTCACGGTCACCGTGCCATCAATGCCGATGACAACACTGGCAGGCAATGACCAGCTGATGCCGTTGCTGTCTCGCACTGTGCCGTTGGTGATCAGCGTGCCGACCTGCCCCACGATCCGCACATCAGCAGTGGAGCGAGACGCCGGCGTTACCGAAATGCCGTTAATTTTCACGTTGGAGGCCAGGCCGCGGCCCTGCGCCGTTGCCGGGCTGAATGAGTTATAGACGGCGATCGCCATGTTGTTAACGTCATGGATGCCGCGAGCATAGATAGCCAGCATCTGGCCGTCTTTGCTGTCTGATTCCAGATAGACGTCGTCACCGTAAATTTGTTGGAAATAACCGGTCAGCGTGTTGAGTATCGTCTGATAATCGGGCGCGCTGATCCCGCTCGCGGTCACCTTGGCCGCAAGCCCTAACGTATCGAGATTGAGCATTATGCCTCGCTGGTTACAGTCGTTTCGCCGTACAGCGTGTTGATGGTCGCGGTGAACGTCACGCGGCGCGTATCGGGGTTATATTCCGTGGTGAATTCGAGTATTTCGGTCACGCCCTGCGTGCCGAGGATCCGCTCGCGCACAGCCATGTTGTAGGCGGCTGATTTGTGCTTGCCGAGTATCGTCTCGCGATACGGCGTGCCGTCGGTCACATCGAGAAACCATTCGCCCGTCCACAGCTCAAAACGCGTTTTCACTGCCTGCGCGACCGCCTCCGGGGTGTTCTCCAAAAAGGTGTTGTCACCCTGGCCAAAGGTGTAATCGCCGTTCTCGTCCTCTTTGCGGTACTTCACTCCGGGCCTCCTGTCTGTCCGCCGCCAGTTTCTACGCCGCCGTGTTTATGCGTCTGCAGACTGATGCCACCGGCTTTTACGTCGTTGGTCACGTTCACCGGCCCCAGCATCGTCGCCGTGCCGCCATCTGCGCCCATGCCCTGCGACAGGTTGCCGTTTATCGTCACGTTGCCGTTGAGCACGATTTCCGGTGAGTTGATCTCTGTGCCCCCCTGGGCGCTGGCGGTAAGTTTTCCGGGCGTGGTGACGTTAACGGCGTGGCTGCCTGGGTCGAGTTCGATAAATGCGGCGCCGTCGTCGGTGCGCAGCTGCGCGGTTGTAGTGCTGATACCGCTGATTTTATTCGCTTGCGACTGCGGGCCGATCAGAGCGAAAGCGTCAGCAAGATGGTGCTGGCGTTGGTCTACCGGCTCCTGCACTCCGCCGTTCTGCCACCAGTAATCAATGCAGCGGTCGGCGAACACGACAAGACACTCATCACCAGCAGCCACTGGAAACGTCAGCGTGACGCCTCCACCGCGCGGGAATACGATAGGAACATCTACCAGCAGCGGCAGCGCCACCGATGACAAGACGCCGTCAGATTGCCGCACAGAGGCTTTAACGGCCGGTTGGATCGTGGCAGTTACCGCGCCAGCGTCGAAAGACTGGATGATGCCCGGCATTGCCACCCGTAGGCTGGTACTGAGCGAATCGGCCACGGCTTTCAGCACCAGCTCGGGGGAGTCCTGGCGTTCGTTGTTCGTTACCACGTTATGCTCCTGCCCGGATAGTTGATTGGTTCAGCAGCCCCGCGCCGCCCTTGGCAATACAGATCATGTCCTGATACCAGGCGTTGCCGCGCGTGTCGCCGTAATAGGCGATGTTCTTCACGATATAGTCACCGTCCATGTCCAGCACTGCCGGCTGCTGTATGGAGGCGCCCGCCGTGCTGCCAGTGGCGATCTCTTGGTTGGACAGGCCGACCTGGTTAATCGATTTGTTGTCGAGGCGGATCAGCGTGTCGAGTTGGATATTCGGGTTAATCAGGCATTTCACGTTGATGCCGCCGTTAATGGTTTGCTCAGGCATACCGATCAGGCCCGTCTGCGCGTTCAGCACGATAGCATCGGCCAGATAGGCGTTTTCCGGCACCATCTGCAGACGCCCGTTCTCATAGCGCCATGTTGCCTTGCACTGCGCCGCCAGGCTGGAAACTTCATCCCGGTGCATGCCGAAAATCGGTTTACCGCGTGGTGCCTTGGTAGTGGCAAATTCCGGCGTAGCGCCGGCGACAATGTCATAAACCCCGATCGGCTTCATCAGCGCGGTGTGAACGTCCTGCTGCGTGTACCCAGCCGCCAGAGTGGTGTTCATCACTGCAAAGTTATGCGCCTGGTCACTATCGGCCGCCTGGATCACCACGTAGGTGTCGGTCGGGTTTTCACGCCCGCTGTAGGAATACTGGATTTGCCCGGAAAAAATCAGTCCGAAATTGTCCTGGTAGCCGGCGACAAATTTTATCTGCGTGAACTCGTTTTGCCTGATCCGGCTGTTGGTGTTCCGGCTCAGGTTGTAAATCTTGAACATCGCCGTGGCGGGGTAACTGATATCTGGCCTGCTGATGTTGAAGCTGATTTTCAGGCCGGATAATTCCAGCCCTTCCCCGGCATCGTTCGCCACGATCAGGCTGCATTTTCGCATCCAGTTAATAGTCATAGGCGCCCCATAAAAAACCGCCCGGAGGCGGTCAGTTGGTCAGAAAGTAGAGGTGGGACTCAATGCCCAGGTTGGTCTGCGTCGGGGGTGCCAACACAGCGGGATCGGACATCACGAACAGCTGACCGCCAATCCCGAGGTAACGATACTGCGCCAGCAGGTCAGCACCAGCCACCAGCGGGATTCCCTGGATAATCGGCGTCTTGTCGTTACTGGCAATGTCCAGCACCCACCCGGCCACATCGCGCCACATCAGCGTGAGCTGGTATTGCACGCCGGCCAGCTGGATAGCGAACTGCTGTGATACCGGCGTAAGGGGGATTTCAACCAATGCCAAGGAAGCCTCCCGCAGACTTTAAAATGCTCTGCTGCTTTTCCGGTGTGGTCGGGTTTTTCAGCCCTGTGTTGCTCACGCCGCCGGTGTCCTGGGGCGATTGCATGTTTTCCGCCGGCGTGGTCGTCACCTTCTGCGTTTCGGTGATGATGAGTTCGCGCAGGGTGAGCGTCGTCATCAGCACGTTTTCGCTGGTTTTGTCGGTCAGCACCTCGATAGCGCGGATCATCATGTTCTGGTACTGCCGCTTACCGGTCGTCACCGCAAACGGCACTTTGCTTTTTTTCAGCTCGAGCAGTTGCTGATAGACGTCCGCCGGGCTGGTGCCCAGCGATAAACCGGTACTGACGTTAAAAATCTCCGTCGTGTCGATTCCGTCGATCAACGATCCGCCGCTGGCAAAGCCCAGCTCCATTGTCACCTCGGCGGGGCGATCATACGCATGGTCGCTTGTCGGCGCGCCGAGCTCCACGGGGTGCTCGGTGATTTCCGTCGCGTCCATGTGCTTCTCGCTGATTGCCACGCTCGGCACGATAATGCCGATGCGGCGCCGCTGCTGTGAGAACAGCACAGATAAAATATCCATCAGCCCACCTGTGTTTGCATGTTGCGCGTCTGCCGGCGGTAAACGCCCTCAACCGCATCACCGGTCAGGCGTGCTGTTTCGCGTGGATCACCGCCGCCCTGCACGTTGATGTTGAACACGGAGCTATTCGAGCCACCAGCACCAACGGCTGACTGAGCCGCCTTCAGCACCATATCCGGCGCGTAGGGATTTTTTCCGTTCTCAATCTGCGTGATGCCATTCATCAGTGTTGCCAGCACCTGCGGATCCTGAATATTCAGCGAGTCACCCCGACCAACGCCGAGCATTTTGCTCAGCTTGTTGATATAGGCCTGGGTGTTGTTCTCGCTGGCCGGCGCAAAGCGGCTGATGATGTCCTCGACAGATTGAAGCTTCTGATACCCTGCGGCCTTTGACGTGCCGTTGTAGTACGCCTTGATCTGCTTACCCAGCGCCGCGAACCCTTCAAAAGCAGAATTGAAGCGAGCAAAGCGGGGTGTGGCGTGATCTTCCAGCGTCGCGCCGTTCTGGCCGACATAGTTCAGGTTGCCGGGATTGTTGTTGCGGATACCGCGCGGCTCATTGCCACCTGAAAACTGACCGCGTATCCACTGCCCAACGCTGCGCGGGTCGAAGCCTGTTTTGTCCTTAACCCAATCGGCGGCGCTGTTCGCGCTGTCGGTGACAGCAGGCAACGCGTCAGGATTTCCCTGCCCCTGGCTAAGCAACGCCTTGCCAAGCCTGCCAACCTCGCTCCAGTTTCCGTCCTTCAGCGCGTTGAT
The DNA here is from genome assembly GCF_052168655.1 of Serratia sp. CY47280. Classification (NCBI taxonomy): domain Bacteria; kingdom Pseudomonadati; phylum Pseudomonadota; class Gammaproteobacteria; order Enterobacterales; family Yersiniaceae; genus Serratia; species Serratia sp. CY47280. Next base: position 987,702 of record NZ_JBJNMG010000001.1, read on the forward strand.
GAGATCGCCGATCATCGTCATCATCTTGCCGAACTCGCCGAATTGCTTCGTTAAGTCGGCAATGTCACCTTTCAGCGACCAGCTTTTCAGGTCGATGTTCAGCAGCTTGGCGATTTCCTGCCCGACGCTGAATATGGAATCCCGCAGCTCTTTTATCCCCTTCATCGCGGCATCGATTTCAGGCTTCCATTTTCCCCAGTTGATCAGGCTGTCGCCGCCTTCTTTCCAGACCTGATAATCGTCATAGAGCGCCACCAGCGCAGCAATAAGCGCCGTGACCATGCCGATCGGGGAAGTGAGGAACGCGCTATTCAGCAGCCGCCACGCCAACAGCAGGCCGCCCAGCACCTTAATCAGCCCCTTGGTTGTATCATCCAGTCGATCCCACCACCTCATGAGATCGCCAGCGCCCTGCACGCCCCGATAAACCAGCGTCATGATGCTATCGGCCAGTGAAAGCACCTTTTTCAGCACGGCGGTGATCGCCCCCTCTATTTTGGGGAAGTTGAGGAGGATATTTTTGCGGAAGCTTTCGAGATTCCCGGCCAGTCCGCCGGCAAGATTACCGCCGATTTTGTCGCGCATGATGCCGAACAGATTCGCCAGCCCGCGCATTTGGGTCATGAACTTGTTCGACTGCTCCGCGGCCTTCTGTGAATCGAACCCTGTCGCCTGCAGCATGCTCTGATAATCAGAGGTGAATCCCTTCACACCCCGCCGCATTGCCAGCAACGTGCTTTCGTCAATGCCGAGGATCTGCGCATACTGGTTGGCGCGGTAGTACGGCATTTTCGCCAGCTTGTCGCCGACCAGCGTCACCAATTGGGCAGTGTCACGCAGATTGCCGGCCGCGTCTCGCGTCTGAACCCCCAAATTACGCAGGAATCCCTCTGCGCCTGGTGTCGAGCGCAGGAAGCGCGCCAAGTTGTCCAGTGTGCCGTTGAACCCCTCCACGCTGCCGCCCGCCTGGCTGAAGGCGTAGCCGATAGCCCTGATATTGTTCGCAGTGGCACCAGTACGCTGTGACTGCCAATAAAGGCGTTCGAGGCTACTGGCGATCTTGGTCGTGAACCCGACGACGGTCAGCGCGGCCGCTTCGACCGCAGCTCCCATCTTGATCGCATTCATCGTGACGCCGGAAACCACCGATTCGAACTTGCGGCCTCCGGCCTCGTCGATGTCGAACCCCAGCGAGATCAGGAAGTCCTTGATGGTTTCAGCATTCATTTTCTGCCTGCCATTTTTTTATCAGGTAATTATTTTCCGCCTCAACATCAAGCGACTCATTCATCAGCGCAATATCAGCCAATGACAGCGTGCCGTCCTTAAGCGACTCATAGCTGCACATGCGGGCATGTACCGGGCGCAGCAGATAACTGCGCCCTTTTGCCAGCGATTCCAGCGCTAAGCTGATTCCTGGGCCGTGTTGCTGTCGCTCACGGGGAGTGCGGGAAAAAAATCACCGAGGGAGTCCCGCACCACGTTGCCGACAATTTTCACCAGATCCAGTCCGTTGAGGTCATCGAACATCATCACACGCTGACTTGGCTCATAGATTCTTGTCCAAGCCTTACCCTGTTGGCGCTGTACCACAGACAGGCAAGCATGGTTGATCTCCGCGCGGCCTTCCCGGCTCAGCTGGCCGATGGCCTTCACCACCAGCGGAATGATCTCGTCAAACAGGCGGTTTTTATCCTCCTGCAGCGACTTCCCATTACCGGCCATGATGTCTTTCAGCAACGGGATAAGGCCGGATAAAACCGGCGCCAACGCGATAGCCACATCTTGTTGAGCGAATGCGTCAAGTTTGGCCGCGCGATACTGCACGCCCTTAATTTCAAATTCCATGCATCACTCCTTAGAAGGTGCCGAGCAGTTGATCGACCATGCCGGCGTCAAATACCCAGGACACGGTGCCGCCGTCTTTGGCGTTCTGCCAATCGGGGATTTTCTGGAATGCTACCGAGCGTGCGGTGCAAACGTCGTTGCTGGCGCTGTTACGCATCACGATCACGTTATTGCCCCAGGTAGCGGAAGAGAGCGACTGGGCGTTATACATCGCGCTCAGTTTCGCATTGGTCGGCGAGGTTTTGAGCAACGTCACCGTAATCGTGCCACCTTTACCGGCGTGCAGGCTGTGCATCACAGATCCGTCGGCGCCGATGGTCATGGTGTTCTTCGCTTCAACCATCGTGACAGTCATGCCTTCCTCGGCATTGCCCGAGCCATAGCCCAGATCGAACGCACCACCGGGGCCAACGATAGAGGCGGAATAATCCAAGAAGCTGTAAGTAGACATTTTTGCCCCTTATCGATTTACGTTGATGATGACGTCGGCGAAATGCACGGCGCCGGCCAGTTTGATAGCGCACTGGATCACCGGGGCCTTACGGGCCTCTCGGTCTGCCTGTGCCTGGCTGGCGATAGGCGGCGCGTAGGTGTAATAACCCGTTGTGAGCGTGTCACCGGTAGCCAGGTTGCCGATTGGGTCGCCATTCCATACGCCCGGCGCCATCAGGCCGTTAGTGACGCCCTGCTCAAGCGAGCCGTTGACGCTGGTCAGCAAGCGCGTAATGCCCGGATCGGTCTGCGGCACTTTGGTTGTGCTGGTATAGAGCACGTTATAGAGGTTGTTCTGCACGTAGTTCTGCAACCAGTCCAGGCCGTGGCGCTCATCGAAGAAATCTCCGTTGCACATCAGGCCTTCCTGGATGATCGCCGTGTCGTTGTCGTAGTTGACGAACACGTTGCAGTTTTTCGCCGTCAGCGTCTTGGCCTGCGTCTGCGTGAGCGTTTCCGCTGCAATGCCAGGCTGCTGCTTGAATTTCAGCGTGATTGTGGTGTTGTTCCCGAGGAAATTCACGGTAAATGCACGCCCGAAGATTGACGCCGACGCATACGGGCTCGCGCTGGAATACTGAATGAAGGTGCGTCCGTATTTGGCGTTTTTCAGCTTGCTGGCGATGTCGTTCTCGTTGTCCAGATCCAGCACGCCGGTGTTTTGCGTGGTGTAACCGAAGATGCGGGAAACGTCATCGGACTGGATAAAGGCAGCCACGCTGATCACGTCGTCATCGCTCAGCGATGTGTCGGCGATCTGCAGGCCATACCAACCGGTAGACATGTCGGCCAGTTTGTAGATGCAGGACTGGATATTTTCAGCAGCCGCACGCGGAATAGCCAGCGCGCCAGCGTTCTGAACCGCCCCCATCATTGCCGAGATGTCCGTGCCGGTCGTATTGGCCGAGCCATACCCCACCGCCGACGATGCACCGGTCGATTTTGAGGTGATGATGAATCGGCTGTTCACTGCATCCCACGTCACGTTAGCCGTGCTCAGCTTCTCCGCAATCCGCGCGGCCACGCCGTTCAGGTTGGTTTCTGCTGAGAAGTCCACAGCGGTGATCGTCTTGTTGGTGCCGTCGATGCTGATTTTCATCGCGCCATCGGTCACCGAAGCCCAGGTGCTGATTGCCTGCTGCGCCGGCGTCAGAATGGCACAGCGCAACAGCGCTGCCTGGTCTTCTTTAATCCAGCGGCTGATGTACAGCGTGCGCGGCTGCGGCGTCTGCTGGAAATACAGGTTAGCGGCCTTATACTCCGGCGCCTCCATACCGAAATCCGCGCCGACGTCGGTAATGCCAGAATAGCTACGCATGCGCTGACTGCCGTCAATGACATCAGAGCCACCGACGATCAGCAGCGCGCCAAAGTTGCGCCCCTGTGCAGCGCGCAGCGCCATATTCACCGTCACATTGACGATGTTCGATACAGGTAAGCCCTGTGACATAGATTATTCTCCGAAGAATTGAACCGGTGCTTCCACCAGCGACTTGATGCCGTACTCGCGGATCACTTTGCGACGCAGGCGCACGGCGATGTCATACCGGCGCACCCACTGGTTGTTGATGAGTTCTGGAAGGTTGAGTATCCGCCCACAGTCGAGGAAGTTCAGACCGATTTTTTTCAGTTCGTCGTTGTTCTGCGAAACAAAAATCCCACTGCGGAATTGAGTCGCGACAGACATCCCCTGCGGGCCATAGAAGCAACATAGAATTTCGATGGTTTCATGCGACCACTGCTCGGCACTTTCCTCTCCCTGAACATGTGCGGGATACATATCGTCAGGAAGGCTGGTAATGCCGAAAGCGCACCAGGTGGTGCCTGTTCTCGGAATTTGGATTTGCGGGTCAGTCCAGCGGGGATAGACCAAATCTTTATGTAATCCAGTCAGTCCACGGATCCAGCGGCTTAACAGTCGCTCCAGTTCCTCGTCATAGGCAGGGCCGTTACCGGTCGGCGTGAGATATCCGGGTGCTGTGCTATCGTTGCTCATTTAACCCCCTTCTTGCCCCATCAGCTCACAGTGCGCCTGAACAAAACCGGCGCCATAGCGCGTGTAGGGATCGACGAATGTCACCCGATACAGGCCGCCGTTATACACGACAAGGTCGGCATCAAGGTTAGGGCCATCGGCGGCGCTCTTTCGGCCCTGAGTGAGCCTGAATTGCGTCACGATAAGAATGGCACCGTTAATGTTCTGGCCGGCAGCCATACGCCTTGCTTCAAGCGAGCGGTCAACAGTCACTACGCCGCTAAAAGGGATTTCCTGTGGGGTGTTGATCGGAAAGTTGTCATCGTCCGTCGTCTGTATCTGCCGGCGGCAAATCAGCGATAGGTCAGCAAAATCCGGATCCAGCAGCACCTCGGTCACGTCGAGAAGCGGCATTATTTACTCCTTACCACGTAAGTGATTGAGCGCAGCAGGTAACCGTGAGCATAGAGCGGCTTGTCGCCGGGAATGCCCCTGGCGCGCCGGTTAGCCTTCGTCATCTCAGAGAGAGGGTGAAGCCTGTCACCGGCACCAATGACCGCCTTGGCACCATCCCGAGCAATCTGTCCAGCGCTTTCAAGCTCCCGCTGCGCCGCCTCTGTTTTACCGTTCAGCGCAGCCACGGCCGCCGCCTTCAGGTGCTCAGTGGTTCGCGGCTTGGTGTCCTCGATCCCCATATCCAGAAACGGGCGCGGTGGCAGCGTGACGGTTTGGCCGCCAAGCTGCACCGTAGCGCCGGTAGATTGCAGATAGCCGATCTCCGCGTTGTTCAGGCTCTCGCCATCCTCACGCGTTGCGTTAGCCTCTGGAATGCCCACCAGCACATCCATTTTTGACAGCGAGCGCAAAGACGAAAACACCGATTCGGCATTGTCCTTCCTGACCTTGAGCCCGCTTTTCACAGGATTTGCCTCCCACCCGCGCCGAACATCGACCACCACCAGAAGAACTCCCTCCCATAGGCGGTGTTATTCCAGAAGCCAGCATCGGGATCGATAACCCCTGACACGTCATAGCTGACGCTCACCTTATCGACCGATTTGGATGTTGCCACCCCGGCCGAGCCGTTGCTGTTCACCAGTCCCAGCCCAGAACCAGCCAGCGCGCGACCGCGCAGCTCCGTGTAATGCGCCGTGAAAAGCTCAGCGAGATACACGAACTGATCACCCAGCACGTCTTGATTGAGGATGGCGTCGGCCTGACCGAGGTAGAAATTTACAGCTGCATCGGGGTAGCGGGTCTTGTCGGCAAACTCAGGAAAGTCAGCGCGGAATTTTTCATTTGTTGGCAGTAGGCTGTTTTTTGGCATTGTCGGTCACCTTTGCTGCTTCCAGTTGCTTCTGCAGATCGGCGATAGTGGCTGCGTGCTCGTCAATGGTCTTGGTGTGCGCGTCACGCTGCCCTGTCAGCTCGGACACCTTGTTCTGCTCCGCTTCCAGTTGCTTCTGCAGATCGGTTACCTGGCCTTCCAGTGAATCCACCCGCAGAGACAATTCTCCGTCCTGCTGCTCCTGCTGCAAGTCAGACTCAGACAGCGGTTTGGCGTGGTGGGTGAATGCCCAGTGCTTTTTAACGTGATCGGGGAAGCTGTCGTGAATGCCCGGCGTCAGTTCATGGCGGCTGCCATCAGCAAAGCTGAGAGAAGCGGCCGAAGATACGATGTATTTCATTTCGTTGCTCCATGAAAGGCGGGTTTCCCCGCCATCAGTTATCAGGCCGCCGGCACGTCAAGGTAGGCGATGGTGTTGGAATAAGGTGTTTCCACCTGGCCCAGTTTGCCGTAGTACACGGTGAGCTGTTGCATGCCGCGATATTCAAGCGGCGTGCTCAGCAGCGGCACCATTGGGAAACGCACAAATTTCTCGTCCTGGGTGTAAGCGACGATACGATGCGCGCCACCAGCCCCACGTTTGGAAGCCCACTTCATGGAGACGATTTCCAGCGGCTCGCCGTTCTCCTGAAATGCGATGGTGTTGATCTTCACGTACTCCAGCACCGAGATGTTGCCCGCGGAGGAAACCTTCTTGCTTGCCAGCAGGCCGAACAGTTCCGGCGCCAGGCCGATTTTTGCAGGGCATACCGCGTAACCAGAACGTACCCAGCCGTCGGTCAGCACCAGGTTGATGTCCTGTACGATAACGTCCGGGTCAGTTGTTGCCGTCCACGCTGCAGAAGCGGCGATCGGCGTCACGGATGGCAGGTTGAGCAGGCCAGAAACACCCAGCTCAGAATCGCCGACGTACACCTGTTCGTCGGTGTCCATATTCCACTTGAGCTTCATACCTTCGTACTTCTGTACGTCGATAGGACGCCCCACCTGTTGAGCGGATGCCAGCTCCAGCACAGTCCAGCCCACTTCCTGCGCCCACGGGGTCAGGTTGTTACGGGTTGGCAGAATATCCATTTCAATACCCGGAATGGCGGTAGCCTTCTTACCCAGCCAGTTTTTTCCTGTAGGGTTAGGGCCGCCGACGCTGGCGAAATCGGTATTGGTGAAGGATGACACTTCATCAGCGATAGAGATGTCGCTGCGCAGCGGCATATCGCGCGTCCATTTCACAGACGTCAGCGGCATGTTCAGCGTCTGATCCATGCGCTCCAGTTCGCCGACGAGGAAAACGCCGGAGGAGTCGATGGTGGCTCGGTCAATAGTAAACATTCAGTGTTCCTCAGATGTTGAAGGCAATTTCGACACGGCCATCGGCTTCGCCTGGCCCCATTACCTCTGCACTTAACAGCTGAGGCGTGTTCTCGGCGGTGGCGTCCGGCGTCAGCACGAAAGTGCCTACCGGACTGCCGGCAGTACCACCAGCGACGCGAACATAAATCGGGTCGCCTTTCTTGGCGCTCGGCGCGGTGCCGACGGTAGCCTTGACGCAGATATAACCGCGTTTCAGGTTGTCGGCCACCTGGTTCACGCTAACCCCCAGATAAGCCAGATCGGCGTAGGAGGTGATCGGGTACGGACGAACCAGGATCCCCTTCACTTTGTCGATGGTGTCGCCTGACTCCAGCGGCACAAACTTGTCGTTAACGTACTTACCGGCCAGACCGTAGGAGGCGAATTGCTTCTGGTGGTCGAGAGTTACCGGCTCAATGGTGAGATCGCGTGGACGCGTCACAGCACCAGCAATGCCCATAGGCATACGGGTTAAATAAGCATTTCCAGCCATGTTGATTACCTTATTTGCGTTCGTTCCAGAATTTACGGTTCAGCTCATTGATCTGGGCTGGCGTGAGGTTTTTTGGGGCCGTTGCACCGTCGATGGTGCGATTGTTGATTGGCGGGGGCGTGACGGTGTTTTTCACCTTGCTCATCTGCACGGCAGCAGTAAATACCGCATCAACAGTGGCCTTTGGCGCCTTGTTGAAGTCAGCCACACCAAACGCCTTCAGGCTGTCACCGGTACGCAGTGCCTGGTTCAGCACCTGACGCTTGAGCCCCTTATCGCCGTTCGGCTGGAAGCCAGGACAGATGATTTCCGCATCGGCGATGATGTTGCGCTTGAAGTCGGCATCGCCGGTGACTTTCTTGTCTTCCTCTGCGTCTTCATCGCCTGTCGGGGTGTCGTCTTCCGGGTCGGAGTCGGTGGTTTTGCCTTCCAGCTTATCCAGGCGCGCCAGAATGGCCGTAGCCCACTCAGGAACGTCAGCATCACCGGTTGGGTTATCGTCCTCCGGGTCTTCGTCGGTGGTCGTGCGACTTTCAGCCGGTAAAGCGGTTGCCTGTGAAGGCACGTTGATGTTGATGGTGTGACCGGGGATAGAGCCCATACCGTCAGATGGAATCTCCGGCGCCTCGTCGATGAGTTTGCTCAGAGCATCCTCATCTTTCGTCTTGATGGCCGTAGCCAGTTTTTTCAGCCATGACATTACAGGCTTCTCCTTTTTGATGGTTGGGGCTGAGTCCCCGATAGCACAACGAGAACCCGCCCGCCCCCGGTCGATACCGACGGCAAGATGGTTTCCTGTGATTTGGTATTGCTTGCCCTTACCGGGCGATAGCTGCTTGTACTGCGCGTCGTAGCCGCAGCTGACATCGGTCAGCCCAGCGTTGATCCGGTCGATGGCCTCTTGCCGCTTCACCAGTACATCAGCGATCAGTAGGTCTGATTTGTCGCCAGTGCCGCGCCGAACGTTCTGAATATGGCCGTGAGCCAGCTCCGCGAAGTTGGTCGGGTTGACGAAAACGATATTGCCGTTGCCGTCTTCGGGGTGCTCCAACGTGACAGCGACGCCCTCAAAGCTCGCCATTGTCTCAGTAGAGAAAACCTCGTCCTCTGTGCGGTAGACATGCACCAGGCCATCCAGTCCCGGTTCAAGGTCAATCTCCTCCGGCAGGTAGGTTTGCACGCCGGTACGTGCGATGGGCACGTCTTTGCACAGCAGCGCGCCATCTGCCGTCTGAAAGCGGGTTTCGCCCAGGCGGGTCGTGAAGAAATATTTCATGGGTTACCTGCTGAATGGCGGCCACAAAAAAAACCGCCAACGGCGGCCAGTTATTTTCTTGGCCCAGGTATGTGAACCTCAGACCAGCATTTGCAATTCGGCAGACATCCGGCGTGACCGGTCATGCCGTCCAGCGTCGGCGGGTTGTGCCAGTACACGAACTTATCCCGCATTTTTTTGTGCGATGGTCGCGTACCTGCGCCCTCAATGCGCCACCAGTACCCCTCAGAGCCAACAGCCAGCGCGCGGGCCTGCGTCAGGGCGCCAGTAGCGCGCCCTATCTCCGTGCGTGCAATCATCCTTGCCCTGCCGGCGGCAACATCACCGGACTGCATGATCATCTCGTACAGCGCGTCAGGGCGTTCGCCGTGAATGGTGGCCTGTATGGCGCGCTGCTGGATTTCACGAACACGGTCGGCGGCTTCCAGGGGCAGCGACTTCATCAGCTGGATTTGCCGGTAGACGATATCCTGTGTCACCTGGCCGATCGGCGTGTTGCCGACCACATCACGAAGCCCCTCGGAAATCTGCTGTGATACCGATTTCCACTGGTTCCACTCCTCGCGCTCCACCTGCAGGAACATTTTCTGACCGACCATTGCCGCCCAGTCGTCCAACACCTGCGAGTAGTCGATGAGGTGATCGGCTACCGTGTCAGCGCTGGCCTGGGAACCATCGTATGAGCCAGTGACGATTTTGTTTATCTCGCCGACTATCCCCAGTAGGCTTTTCTGATACTGGATCTCTGAACGACGGCGGAGCGCCGGTTTCAGATTCAGACTCCTCATACTGCGACTTCGCATCTTCGATATCCTTGTCGGTGATTGAACCACCGATGCCGATCACGTCTGATATGTTGCGCAGATCGTTGAGCGCGGCCGCCGGCGACATACCGATATCACGCACGGCTGTTGCAAGCGCGCTGGCGACGTTGTTCGCCATCGTGGCGCGGTCAATGTCGGACATCTCCCAGAGCTTGTTGAACTCGAAGGAGAAGTCGTCAGGCAGTTCAGAACCAAACAGCGAGCGCCAGGTGATATCCATTAGCCAGCGGATGTGACGACGCAGTCGCCGTTCCTGCTGTGAGTTTATGCGGCTGTAGTAGTTCTCCAGGTCACCGTCACCGGTACTGAAACCTGATGGAGATTGACCAAACAGGCGCACCAGAGGAATGCCTGTAGCGCCTGAAACTTGCTCAGCAAAGCGCAAGATGACGTCGGCGATACCCGCAAATGAATAGCTGTGCGTGGCGAACTCATCGCTTTTGTCCATGATGGTCATGCCTTCGATGGTCTGGAACTCACGGATCATGTCCATGTGTTTCATCAGACCTTCTTCCAGCGTGCCGCCCGTCGCGAGGATTTTTCGCAAGCCTTCGATGCTGTAGGTGCGTAGGTGCGCTTTGTGGATCAGCTGTGTGGTGCCGGCGGTGGCCGTATCGAACCCCTGAATGCGTTCGAAGATGCGCTCAATCACCGACATGCCCCAGCCGTTTTCCGTAATCGACTGCTGATAGGGCAGTGAATCACCTTCCATGCGGATTAGGCGGCTGTGGTGGATCCTCCAGGGCGGAATGCCTTTCTGGTTCGTCACCACCTTATAAAACTTCGGCTTGCCGAAATCCGGGCCATACTCGGTGACTGGATCGTTATAGGATGGGTCGAGTTGCCAGCGGTCAAAGCACATCACGCCTTTAAACTGCCCCTTCTTGATGCGGTCGATAATGAGCTTTGAGCTCATGTCCTGACCTTCAATCAGCACCACCAGCACCGCGCCGCCGTAGAGACGTGACCACTTGAGCGTATCGTTCAGGCCGTCCCAGATAGCCGCGGAATCCCAGAAGGTTTCCACCTGGCCCTTCTGCCCCGGCTTCAGCTTCGATGTGATGCTGACGCCTTTGCGGGTCATGTCATCGGCAACGGCATCTACCGCAGCGCCGACCAGAAACGATGACCGGTAGGCAAATTCCAGCATCACGCGGTTGCGGGTGATGTAGCCTGGCGTGTAGGTTCCGGCAGATTGGATATTCTGCGTCTGTGCGCCTAACTTGGCGGGAAAGTTGTTGTACCCGTCAGCTGTCGCAACGGGCTTTTTAGCGCCGTTTCGGCGGTTTTTGCGGGCCATCTTTCCCTCACTGAAAATTGTCGTTTTTCGGCACTATTTAACATAATGGTCGTTAACCGCACCGACGAAACAGCACTCACCCGCTGATTGCGCTCAGTGGATGATTTATCTGGGTTTTCTCGTCGGAATAGCCGAAAACGGACTGCATAAACAGTGCATAAAACAGGGGTGATTTTGCATAGCCGTTTTTTAAGTCCAAACGGCTATTTTGTCGTTACTGCTGCTTGCCGAGCGCGGCCCAGACACCCAGATCGCCTTCGCTGGTGATGTAGCCATCAAGCGAATAGCGCACCGCGTCCCACAGGTGGTTGTGCTTGTCCACAACGACGGGCAGCACCTCCCCGGTTAAGCGGTCGGTCTTGTACGAGTAGAGCCTCGCCTCATCAATCATGTGCTTGCATCGCTCATGAATGATGATTTCCTCGAAGCCCTTCAGGTAGGCGATCCCATCCTCCACGCTTCCAGGCCATTTAGCGGCAGCATCAATGACGAATCCCTGCCGCGACAAATAGCTGATCGTTTCCGGTCGGCTGCTGTCGCCGTGGATAGGCCACTTTCTGGCGCCAGGTATGCCCGGATACTTTTTATCGTCTCCGACCTTCCACTGACTTAATTGGTCAGCGGGAGCGCCATCTTTCCCTGCGTAGAACTTCCATAGGTCATCAAGCTCAACACCTACGCCGTAGGCCTCATACTCGATATAGAGCCGGCGCCCAAGGATAAAGCAGCGCACCAGCGTTGACGGGTCATTGGCAAAACCGAAGTCCGCGCCGAAGAACAGGCGGTCAGCCTCAAGCCATAGGTCATCAGAGAATGCCTCAACCCGGTATTTACCCGAGAAGATGACAGCCTCACTGATAGCCTTCGGCAACCCTAACCAGATGTGCTCATAGGCTTCAAAGTCAATGCGTTTGCAATATTCCATCTCCTGCCGAAGAACCTCGGGGAAGAAGGCATTATCGCAGTAATTGACCTTGCGGATAATCGCACCACCATCAGGCGGATCCTCCTGGTGCCGGATCATCATTGCGTAGGTTGGGTCGGTTTCTTCACGCGGGTTGAATGACACCCACACTTCGGACTTATTCGCGCGCACCGTTGGGCTGAGGATGTCCCAGCTGTCCTGAGATACCGTCTGCGCCTCTTCCACCCAACAAATCTTGATGCCGTGCATCGACTTAATGGACTGGATATTGTTGCGCAGGCCTTTGAACGTAAAACGTGTTCCGTTGCGGCCGGTGATCTCGTTGTTCTTTACCGAGTAGAAATGGTTGAGCCCGAGCGCGTAAATCTCCGCCTCCAGCAGCGCCAGGACGGAATCACCGATAGAGTTTTGGAACTCACGCGCGCAGAGGATGATCATTGGGTCAATGGCGCCGAGAATAACCAGCGCGCGGGCAATCTCTACTGATTTGCCGCCACCACGTCCGCCGAATGTCCAGCGCCAGCGCACAGAACCGATCGGGGCGTCGTACAGGACATCTGTCGCCCAGTCACTACTAAAGGCATACAGAACGCCGTCGATTATGACTGGGCTATCGGCTTTCCCTCACGCAGCTTTTCCATGTGAGAGGCCCACACGTCCTCTGGGCAGTTCGCCGGGGTGACGATGCAGACCTTGCCGTAACTCAGGCCAGCCAGATCGACATTAACCTCGGTCTTGTTCGAGCTCATGTCGATACCGGTCAGCTGCGCAGCGTTCTTGACGTTGGGAGCCACCTGGCCGAACTTCTGATTTTTTAGCGCCAGCTGCGCAGATTTATATGACAGTTCCGCCAGGTGGCCGGCGTTGAACGAAACCAGCAGCGCAGCTTCATTGCGCAACTCCTTTACCCTAGCCTTGATGTCAGGGCGGCGTAAGAGCACGGACGCTTGCGATTCAGCATTCGTCGGCGCATAGCCTGCGCAGATCGCCGCCTCTTTCTGCGGTATACCCTGCGCAATGTTCTGCGCAAATTGCTCATGCTGCGGTTTTAAAAGGCTTTGGCTTTCTTTGGTGCTCCCTTCATCTTCGCCACCGACTTCCTGCGGTGCCTGCTTAGGCGCGGTAGGGCTTTGACCGTTTTGCGCACTCTGCGCACTGCGCACTTTTTTCTGCGCACTTTGCGCATCATTCTGCGCAGGCAGTTTTATATAGCGTCGCGCGCTGGTGTAGTTAAGTCCCTTCGCCTCGCACCATGCCTTGGGGGATATCTTCGTCTTGGCGTGCTCGGTGAGGAACTGATTCTGCAATGCCCCCCAGTCCGGTTTTGCCATGATTCCTCCAAAATAAAAAAGTCACCAGCCTCTACCCCACAGCGAGCCGGATAGATTCGGTGACTTTGCTTTGCGCATTACACAGCGTCCTTATGGGCGCTCTGTGATGAGCAATAAAAAACCGCCCGGAGGCGGTCAGTTTATTTTTTTGCAACGGCCTCTTGGATTGCATCAGCCAGGCCGCTAATTTCAGAGGCAACCGCCTTCAAATCCACGGAAACTTTAGATGACGTTCCGGCATTCGCAACCCCAACAGACGCTTTAGCAATCTCCAGGGCTGCTTGTACTGCTTGGAGGCGATTGCGTTCTTCCGTTGTCTTAATTACGTAGCTTTCTAACATAGAAATCTCCATTCAGATAACCCGCTACATTTGCGAGTAACAATATGTAAATGGGGTCAGTTCCGAAAATCACAAGTGTATTATCCATGGCACTCTGTGAATGCCTCACCGGAATATCGGCGAGAAAATCCAGCCTAGCCCCATGCACAACAGCAAAAAATCCAGTTCAGTCATTTCCGCCTTTCCCCATCAAGCCGCCGTATCTCAAGCAGTTGGTTGTTCGCCTTGTCGAGCGCCGCCAGCAACGGATCAATCCACAGCACCGCCTGGCAATAGGTCAGGGTGCCGGAGGCAGTGGCGCCAGCACCGGTTGCGTCAGCGACGATGGTATCGGCTGACATTGCGCGGGAACGTAGACGGTGCGTGTAGTCGAGCAGCCCACCAGCAACAGCGGCAGGCACAGCCAGATCACACGTCGGCTGTTTCTTGAGGATCGTCCGGTATTCAATTTCTTTCCCCTGCGTGGCCGCATCGGTGTTGATGCCGTACTGAGTCGCTGCGTTGCTGATTTCGTTGGCGCGCTGGAACTGAAACGCCTGCGTGGCGATTGTATTCGCCTGCAGGCTGTTATCGCTCTGAAGCTGCTTAACCTGCTCACCGGCCTTTACTGCGTTGCTGTGGAAGTAAAATGCCAGCTTGCCGGCAACAATCAGCGCCACCAGCAACAGGCCTATCGCCATCGTGCGGAAGCTGAATGAGGCGTTCATGATAAAAACATCTCGCGCTCTGCTGCACGGCGTGCAACCAGACCATCAAGCCGTTTACCGCCAGCATTTACCCAGCGGCCGAATTGGTCTGCTGCGCCTTGCTTATCGCCAGCGTTCAGTTTTTGCAGAAGCGTGGATGTGCTCAGTGACCGCAGGCCGAGGTTGTATGCAAAGCTCACCAGCGCATCGAATTGGCCCTGGGTGATGTGCACCTTCACCAACTGATTTACGCCCTGCTCATACTGCACAACGCCGCATTTCAGCAGCCTATCGGCCGTGGCCTGATCAATCTCCATTCCAGGGCCAACTTTCTTGCCGTCAACTGACTGCGTCCATCCGTAACCAATCGTCCAGACGCCCACCGAATCCTGATAGGCTTTCAACCGCAGACCTTCGAAGCGCTTAATCAGCTCAATACCGCTTTTACTTATCTGCATTCTGATTGCCTCCGCCAAAGCGATTGCCCACGTATCCAGACAAGAACGAACTGAGTTTCTTCACACCGACAAAGCCGATGAATCCCCCGATACCTACCGTTAAGGCTTTCGGTACGTCGAAATAATCCAGGGCTGAGTAAGTGGTTAGCGCCAAGGCGCCACACATCAGGCCTTCGAATATGGTTTCTTTCCAGCTGCTGCCGGCATACGCCATTCGTAGGACGGCCATTACAACAGCCATGACGACGCCACCAATCGGCACGTCACCGCGCCACCAGGCCGCAAGAATGTCGCTGAGCTCTGCCCAGTTATGAGGATTGTTTGGCATCTTCATGACTCCACCTCCCGGTTATCGGGCTGTGCTGTTTGTAGGAAAGGATCAGCCACCAGCCGTAAACGCTGCCGGTAAGAGGGTGTGCCGTGTGTCGTCCGTTGGCTGGGGCTGAAATGCAAAAAGCCCGCACAGAGGCGGGCCTTAATTGATTGGTCATGTGACAAGCGGAAATATCACATCATGGAGATAAAGCTAGTCCATTTTCGCCAAACTGTCAACAACTTGCTTTTAACGTGACGCTATTTTTCTTGATTTAGTTAAACTGTGACCGCTGCCAGCATAGAGTCAGCAATGCTTTCCTCTTTGTGACACTGCGTGACGAGCTGCTCATAGAAGGGTTTGTAGTCCCGACGCCAGGTGGTTTCCGCTATCTCTAATCCCTCCAGCGTCAGCGCCTTTCTAACCTGCTCAGCCGGCAGGCGCGCATACCCTCTACCGCTGCACTTGTCGCAGTCCTTCATCACCGGGATCCCTGTCTTGTCGCTCAGTTTCTTGTCCAGCACCTTACCGCGGCCGTGGCATCTGCAGGCGTTGCTTATCACCTTCTTTCCCTTGCAGGTGGGGCAAAGCACCTTCACAACCTCCCTCACTGATTTCACTTCCTCCCAGTACGACGGGAACACACCCTTAGTGATTTTCGCCCACTTCGGCGGCTTACCGTCTGGGTACTGGACTTTGTTGGTGAACACCTCAGCGTCAATAAAGCCCTCCCCCCTGCAGCATTCGCACGTCCTGACGCTGGCCGCGCTGCGGGAGTAATCCTGGAATGCAAAAGCCACCATGACGCCGATCGCTCTGTGCTGAATCTCTTCACTGTGTTTGCGGATGGCCTTGTGTGCACCGGCGGCTTTTATCGCGTATTCCTTCAACCGTTCCAGCGCGCGCTCAGGTGAGCTGATGCCCTGTTTTGCCAAGAATAAATCCAGGCCAAACTCTGCCTGCGCCTGGCACATCCCGAATGCCGCCATCACGTCAGTACCGGTCAAAGAGTCCGAAGCCGTCGCGCGCGGTGAATCGCTAAAGGTCGGTGATTTCGGTGCAAAGTATTTCGGAATCGACTCTAATCTCATGCTATTTCCCCTATAATTATTTGGCCTACTTCGCCCCAAATCTTTGTTACTCGACCATCCCAGATGCGGCAGTCGTCCTCAAAAATCGCATCCAGCAATGCCTTCTCCAGATTGTCCTTGTCCGGCTTCTGCTGATGCGGTTTCCCGGCCATCTCAGCGCGTTTCTTCTTGCTCCAGCTCTCTGGCATGGGTAAAACAAACGTCACGTGATAACCGCTCTCAGGCAGCGAGACTCGATTCAATTTCACCTCGTCGCAGAATGCCCGGTAGCGGAGAACTGGCGGGCGCTTGGCCCACCGGTCTTTTTGTGTCATGCGTGGTTTCGGGATTGGCGTGATCAGGTACGTTTTCATGCGATCGCCCCGATGCCAATGGAGTAATCCAGGAACTGCGCCAGCAAATCGGTTTGGCTACCATGTTCCGCTTCCCACGCCGCTGGGTCGTCATGCAGTTTGCGGTGACAGGTGCGGCACAACGGGATTGTCAGGTAGTCGCTGGGCTTGGTTCCCATCCCTCCCAGGCCGTGGCCGATGATATGGTGAGGGTCATCAGCTCGGGCGCCGCAGCCACAGCAAGGACGAGTCTTAACCCAGCGGGTATATTTGCTGTCCTCTACGCGGGTGAGCTTCGGCCGCAGCATGAAGGCCTTTTGTGGTGCCGGGTCTACGGTGAAGCACTTGACCGCCTGCTTGGAAATAATCGCAGTGGCCGCCGGCGTGCAGTCCATCTCGGACTCCTTGCGAGTGCCGGTGATCACCTTCGGCTCTGGTAAGTCGGTGACGGTGCGCGCGACGTCATCGGGGATCAGGTCGAATACACCGGACAGCATGGCCCACAGCATCAGCTCAGGGATTGTCAGTTGTCCCTCAGACTTTAGGCGGTGTTTTGCCGTCGCCACCACCCAGCGCGCCGTGTTGCGAGCAGCGATTTTTTCCAGCTTTGGCGATACGCCCAGGCTTTTTTTGTAGCACCCAGGGCAGATGCGAACGGCTGAATTACCAACACGCTCGGTGTCCAGAATTGTCTCTGGCAGTTCGTGCTTGCTGTACTGGCATTTGGTGAATTGCGTCGCCCAGGCCTCGATCGCGTTAACGCCACCGCAGGCGTTCGTCACGCGCTCATGCTGGAAGAAATCCTGTAACCGCGGGTCGTTGGCTATCTCATGCTCCACCGCCGGCAGGATGCCTTCAGGTGCGTCCTTGAACTCTTTCGGCAGCGTGGAAACCATCACGCGGCCCGACATGTGAAACGCCAGCTTTTCGTCAACCGGGATCAGGGCTATACCCAGATCACGCTGTACCGCTGCTTTGACTATCGCTCTCATACCTCAACGCCTCCTGTGCGGGCATACGCCTTAGCCAAAATCACCCGCCACTCACGGCGTGCGCTTTCTTCAACCTTGGAACTGAAGCCGTGCTTCTGAACATGCTGTAACGCCTGTTTCTCGGCCGGATTTTCAGGCTGCAAGCCCTCAATCAGCAGGCGATCGAATGCATCATCGAAATCAATACCCGGCGCGTCACCGGCCACCGGCTCCTGACGCTGCTGTTCGACTGCTTCGGCCATAGCGGCTTTGTGGTTGCGCTGACGATCCCAGGCATTGGCGGCGGCCAGATAACCACCGAACCGGACGGCATCGAAAATCATCTTGGCGCTGAGCATGTGGCCCATCTTCGGATCGCCCAGCAGCAGACTTGCACGGTGTTCAGCCACCAGCTTCAGTTCTGCGGCGCTGTTGCCGTCCGCCAGGCGCTCGGTAATCTCACGCAACGTGTCAGCGCGCTTTGGCGTCCTGCCGTTGATTTTTTCATTCAGAAAATCGAGAACTTCCCCAGCCTCAGCCGATGGGTTCTCTGCTGCCGCTTCGCCTTGGGGGGCTATGGGGGGTTTTTCTTTTGAAGTACTCTCTGAAGTAATCTCTGTATGAAGAGCGGCTCTTTTTGGTCTCTTGCAGCGTGCCATCTTGACCTGTTGCACCGTTTCATTGTGAACCGATGCATCGGTGCAATTTGACCTGTTGCATGAGGTCATTTTGACCTCATCAGTCAGGGCGCGGTGTTCATAGTTGATTGCGTAAAAATTGGTCTTGTCGCGAGGGTCGCTGGACAGTTGCTCAACATAGATAATCCCCTGCGATTTCAGAGACGAAAATGCACGCTTAATGGACGATTCAGAGAGAAAAGGGAATTGCTCCATCCACTCTGCAATCGTGTTGTATACCCAGCGACGGCCGTCATGCTCAATCCCTGACGTTGTCTCTGTGACCCAGTAATGAACCTGCTGCAGCAGCATGGCTTCATTTAGCCCAACGCGCATTGCAAGCTCAGGAATAACCACTATTGGACGAGAGGGCAGTAGTAAACTCATACGGAAGCCCCCTTTGCTCGATTACATGACATGCAAAGGGTTTGGAGATTTTCATCAGCCGAACCTCCGCCTTTCGATACAGGATAGATGTGATCAATGGTCAGATCTTCGTTGGTGTCACAGTGCTTGCAACGGTATCCATCGCGCTTAAATATCCGCAACCTGACGGAGTCGGTTACTCTCTGACGTTTTGGCTTCCGAACAACGCTGCCTGGAACGCCACCACCATGCCAACGCTCATAGCTTTCCCATATTTTTCTTGCGCAATGATCGCAAACATATACACCGCTGGGATAAACCAGTTTCAGCATCTCCTCTTCGTCTATCGGAGATAGACATCCGCAGCAGCGGACTATCTGGTTCATGCTCATACTTCGACTCGCTTAAAATTCTCATTGAAGTTCTCGACAGACCGAAAGCACTCGCCATGCTCATAACTATCACGCAGGAAAATCACTCGGTTCTCGCCGATGTCCCAACGGATGACATGGACGCGGATGCCGTGGCTGTCTACGTAGTACCGATCAACCTCGCGGCTAGTCATGGAGCTCTTTCATCTCAAAGCGGCCGAGGCGCGGGTGATACCAGTACTTGCTGCGGCAGGCACGCGTCGCTGTTCGGCGTACCTCGCCCAGCGCAGACATGAAATCGTCCTCTTTCGCCACCGTCGCATTCGTCAAAATGCCGCCCGGTGCGTTAAAGGGGATTTTCTTGCTGGGTACATGGAAGGCGCTGATCAACGCTCTTACCTTCCCGTCGGAAAGGCCGGATTCAGCAACCAGGTTGCGGACAGTCTGCCAACCCGGAGGAATGGCGCCGGTCGAGATTTCTTCAATCTGCTGGGTTACGCCGCTCACCTGCAGCTGTAATGCGTTCATCTGGCGCTGCTGCTCGGCGGCTTTGGTCGCCATCAGAGCGATCATTTCAAGCTCGGTCATCGGTGATGCGGTCTGCACGGCGTCGAATGTGCGTATCACCTTCAGGTTGAAAGCTGCGCTGATCCACATGGCATAGGAGTAAACCAGCTCTTTGCAGGCATAGCTGCCCTGCTCCAAACCACCGCGAATGACGCTAATTGGTTGATTTTGTTCCGAGGGGGGAATTCCTCCCTCGGTCAAAAGTTGCACAAGCTCTTGCGTTTGCTGGGTGGCATACCAGTATTTCGGCTTATGGCGCTCCTCACCACCAGCAGCCCGATGCAGGTCATTCAGGCAGTAACGGCCAGCCGAGTCTTGACGAATTGCGGTGTCTTCGATCACAATCAGGTTGTTCATAGCAGAACTCCTATCTAGAAAAGTGTCGGCCGAGCAGCTGCAACTGTTCGGCTCTTTTTCTTCCCTGACTCCGGTTTTTCTTCCTTGGTACAGCTCGCAAGAACGTACTGGCGCGCAAGCGTGAGACAGTCGTCATAAATCATCCCCTTCCTGCTCGCCTGCGACTTTCTCCGGTAAAGGTCTGCCCCGTGTGATGCCCCCCCCTGAGCCAGCGCTTCGCTGAATCCCTCAGCCACCAGCTGCTTCTTGATGTTGTCGTAAACAAACGTGTCCCAGGCCATTTAATCCCACCCCAGCGGGCCCGGTCGGCTGCGCTCTGCTTTCAATCCGATATCAGCCAATGTTTCGACTGACGCCAAATAATCACGTGACACCAGTACTGCTTCGGGAGGAGCGGCCTGAATACCCAGAAACGCCAACTCCTTTGCCATCGCTGCAAAGTGCCCCTCACCTTTGCGTCGGCTGGCCGTGGATTCACTGATGCCAAGATGCTCGGCATAGGCTTTCTGCCCTACTGACGCAAGCCGGTTGAGCAGAACGCACTCAATCTCAATGGGGTTGATGATCGGTGGCTCTAACTTTCGTGCTATTGCGTTGTTTTCCATAAATAATCTCCTTGAAAATTAGTCAGCATGACACCCGGTCAGGGTTTGCTTTTTCCAAAAGCTCCGAGGCAATTACTTCACCATTGGAATGACTTGCCAGGATCTCTGCGTATTTGGTTTTACCCGTGTATTCAGTGCGAGGAAGGCACCCTTTGCTTTGCCACTTTTGGATAGCCGTTACAGACCGATCACAGATTTCTGCTGCTCTTGCAGGGCCGCCAACAGCTTTAATGGCTTTTTTTACTTCATTCATGGTTCATCTCCACAACCAAAAAATAACTATTGGTTGATGTTATAGCACAACTGATAGTTGAGTCAATCTATAAGAGAATCAACCAATGGTTACTAAAAACGAATTACGCGAAAAGTTTGCAGAGCGGCTCAAGCTGGCCTGCGATGAGGCTGGCGTAAGGCTTCATGGGCGAGCGGTAGACATTAAAGCGGCTCTTAAAAAGCGCGGCATTAGCGTTACTACTACTGCCGTTGGGAAATGGCTTAATGCTGAATCCAGCCCTGAGGGTGATCGTATCGTTGCTCTTTCCGAATGGCTCGGTGTTAGGGCTGAGTGGCTTGAGTATGGGCGCGGGAACAGCAGGGATAGTGCCGTTATTTCGCTTGACGATGACAGCGATGATGGATCATCTGCAGAGCCCATAGATGATGATGAGCTCGTAGAGCTTCCTCTTTTAGACGTGCGATTCTCTGCTGGTGATGGCACATATGACATGGTCGAAAAGGCTGCGTCCACCTTCACATTTAGGCGCCAATTTCTTCATGAAATGGGTGTGTCTACTTCTGCCGCAAAGTTAGTGAAAATTTCAGGATCCAGCATGGAGCCTCGCCTGCAAGATGGCGATATCGTGGGTATCAACACTGACGACACACGCATCAGAGAAGGTAAGACCTATGCCATTCGTCATGGTAATTTGCTGCGCGTAAAGGTGTTGATAGAGCACCCAGATGGAGGTGTAACCATTCGCTCACTCAATAAGGATGAGTACGGTGATGAACATCTAAGCTATCAGCAACGTAAGGAGCAATTGGTAGTTCTCGGACGAGTATTCTGGTCTTCATCT
The DNA here is from genome assembly GCF_052168655.1 of Serratia sp. CY47280. NCBI lineage: Bacteria > Pseudomonadati > Pseudomonadota > Gammaproteobacteria > Enterobacterales > Yersiniaceae > Serratia > Serratia sp. CY47280. Next base: position 1,009,075 of record NZ_JBJNMG010000001.1, read on the forward strand.
GCTTGGTAAGCCCCCCATAAACCTACAAGCCGGCCAATTTGGCCGGTTTTTTTTCGCCCAAAAATCCCCTCACAGAATCCGCTCAATTTTTTTTCAATAAATAACAAACCAAACATCAACCACATAAGTAAAAATCAACCACAAAATCAACCAATGGTATTGACTAAAAATAACCAATGGTTGATTATTGGTTCATCGACAGCAACAACGTCACCCCAAACCACCGGGACGCTCTTTAACAATCAGAACCGCATGACAGGCTGACCGCAGCGCCCTGGCAAATTGAAATGGCGCCGGTACGGATACCAGGCAGGTAGGTGAAGCGCCCGCGGGCGATAGCTTACGCAGAGGATTACGCAGCGAGAGACTGATAAGTCATGCACAGAAGTGGATTTACCCTGCCGCTGCCAGTTTGGGGCGGTAGGTATAAAACCACTGAGGAAACAGCGATATGACTGAGAAAAAGAAAACGTCCACTACTCGCGATGTACTGGCTGCCACTTCTGCGGTGCTAGACACTCTCGAAGAGCACTTTTGCGAAGTAGAGGACACCCAGAGGGTACTTATAGCAATCGCCGCTCTTAACGCAGCAATCAGCATTCTCGGCGGGAACTCGAGGGGCGGCTAACACCATTACAGCAGAGGGTTACACGATGAGCAACGAAGACTTGAAACACATCATCGCGCAGTTATTGCAAGACGCCCAGCGCATTCAGCAGCTTGAACCGAACGCCGGAACTGCTGCGCGTATTGAAGAAGCCAAAGCAGCACTGGCCAGCTAACACCCACCGCGCCCTACGGGGCGCACTGAGGCAATCATGACATTCAACGAAAAGGTCTGGCTAGGCGTGGTTGTCATCTGCGTCGCATTCTGGTCAGTAGTCGGTTTTCTGGTCGCCGGTTAACGCCGGCGTCTCACTTATCTGGTGGCGTATCGTTCCGGTTCTCATTTAAACCTACACAGTATAAATCCCCGGTTCGATGCGCCACCAGGTGCGTGAGAAATCACAAGCCTGCTCAGTTCCCTTGTCACATCCTTTGCCCCGCTAGCCGGGCTCTTTTTTTCACATCAGTAAAGGCGCTGCCCTGCTCCAGTGTGCTGGAACCGTAGGGAAACCGAGCGCGTGCATCAACTCAGGCAGCGCCTTTACCCATGTGAATTTCATTGAGAGGACATGTTATGCAAACCACTACCCAACGCTGTGAGCACTGCGGCCAGACGCGCGACGTAGAGAAAAAAGCAGTGAGCATTCAGCGCTACGAAGACGGCAGATATAAGCCCGTCCGAATCCTCGTCTGTGCCGATACCTGCGCGCCGGTGTACGTCGTCCGCCAGAACATCAGAACACTGCAACGCCGCCTGCACACCCAACAGCGGAGGTCGACATGGTAAGCCTCAACGCCCGCATACAGCACAAGTACGACCTGACCGGGGGCGATTTCGCCCCTAAGCGCCACCACGGCAAACACCTCTTCTACCTTCTCATTTTTACCCTGTGCCTGCTGACTGCCGGCGCGGTCTGGAGTTGATGCATGGCCAAAAACTCAACTGAAGCCTACGGCGCCAGCGGTAAAACCAACGTGTTGATGTTCGAGCCTGAAAATCTGCACCTGGTATCCGATAAAACGCACCCGCTTTACGACGAACGCATCCATCTGCCTCTCCATGAACCGACTGTGCTTAGCATCATGAAGTTGGGGGTGTTGGAACCAATCATTATCTGGAAAGACCCAGAGACAGGCCGCTCCTGCGTCGTTGAAGGCCGTCAGCGGGTTAAGAACACTCTCGAAGCAAATAAACGGCTGCGTGAGGAAGGGAAAAAACCTCTTCTGGTGCCGGCGGTCGTCAGACGCGGATCACCGTTTAGCGTCGCCGAGGTGATGATTAGCGCCAATGAAATCTTTCAGGCAGATACGCCGCTGGGACGCGCTAAAAAAATGGCTGATGCGCTTACGCGGGGCCACGACGAAAAAGATTTAGCGCTGATGTTTGGCGTCGGTGTGCAGACGATCCGCGCCACACTCGCCCTACTCGATGCCACTCAGGCCGTTAAAGATGCGGTTGAATCTGGCGACATTACCGTTACCCAAGCGCGCCAGTTGGCAAACCTTTCGCCAGACGAACAGCGCGAGAAAGTGAAGGAAGTGGAATCAGCCACCGCCGGCACCAAAGGCCACGAAAAAGCCCGGCGCCAGCGCCAGGTGATCGGTGATGCAAAACCCCGCATGAAGTCCCGAAAAGAAATCACGAAAGCCCTGGAAGGTGCGAGCGGCGATTACGCTCAGGCGCTCCGCTGGGTGCTGGGAGACGACGAATGACAACCATCAAGCGGTTTACCCCTGACTACAAAATGCACGCAGTTCGGTTTGAGGCTTTCGCGCGTGAATCTGAGCACGGCGAGCTTGTTCGGTTTGATGCCCACCAGCAAGTAGTGAGCGCCGTAGAGGCTGAACGCGACGCGCTGGCTGTGGAGAATGCGAGTTTTAAGCACGCGCTTTCCGTCATTTTGGAACATGTGGATGTTACCGATAAAGGACAGGCCGGCGTAGTGGCGATGATTGCCAATGACGAGCTGTTCAACTCAGAAACCCCAGCCACTGACGCCGCACTTGCAGCTATCCGGGATGAGGCTACGGCGCGAGCCCTCAAGCATCTGTGTGACTGCCAGCTTATCAGCGCTACGGTCGCGGAACTTAAAGCTGACGAGCTGCGGGAGGCCAAATGAAGGTCACCGAAACCAAAGTTTTGAGCATCGAAATCACTGAAGTCGAACGCCTCGACCCTATCCGTGTAATGGCTGAAAACTACGAGCCAGGGAAAGGCCGTATCACTATCACCTGCTTCGGCAAGGCATGGACTTCTTTCTGGCCTGCAATGGGCGGGGATACTGTTCAGCAGTTTTTAATCCGCGTATCGAATGACTACCTGATCGGCTGCCTTTCGCCAATGATGCGCAGTGAAGTGGATGACGACAACGAAGCGAACCTGGAGTTTGTAAAGGCCGAAATCTGCAAGCTGCGCCGCTCTGGTGAAATAGACGGCGCAAAAGCGCGGGACATGTGGGAATCAGCAGAGTGCAGCGATGACGTTAAGGCAGATTGCTGCTCATGGAGTAATGGCTCCGTGCTTCTTGATCTGCTGGGTGATGAACCCTATTACGCCAAATGGCCAACCGTCCCTAACCACGAATACCAATACCTTGAACGCATTTTGGATGCCGTGCGTGAAGCGTTGAAGCAATTGGAGGCCAAATGAAAGAGCGCCCAGTGATTTTCAACGGCGAGATGGTTCGCGCAATTCTCGACGGCCGCAAGACCCAGACGCGGCGCGCACTGAACTGGAAACGCCAGCCATACACAGAGATGGCCGAGCGTGATGATGGCTCGTTGTGGCCGTGGGCAGAAGACGGTGAGCGTGGTGGTGATATCTGGTTCTCCTGCCCATTTGGTGAAGTTGGCGATCGGTTATGGGTGCGGGAGACGTGGGCAGAGGCTGGAGCAAGCGCACCAGATTTAACGCTATATCGCTCTAATTATCCCGCACATGTTCCAGCGTTTTACGAGAACGTGCCGGCAGCAGATGAGATTCGCTGGCACCCATCAATCCACATGCCGCGCTGGGCCAGCAGAATCACGCTGGAAATCACCGCCGTTCGCGTTGAGCGCCTGAACAATATCAGCGAAGAGGATGCCAGGGCTGAAGGCGTGAAAGCCGGCGTTTCTCCTGGTCACGAACACATGATGCACCAGGTGGCATTCAGTGAGTTATGGCAATCCATCTACGGCGAAGAAAGCTGGAGCGCCAATCCCTGGGTGTGGGTTATCGAGTTTCGTCGTGTGGGAGGTGCGTGATGCCAGCAAATGAACTGAAGCCACTTTCAGATTGGCTGCTAAGCGGAGAATATCTGCCGGAGTTTATGCGCGACTTCCATGACCAAAAAGATGTGTTCAAGGCAATGCACCACGTCATCGTAAACGCCGACCAAAACGGCAATGCGCGCGATGGTCATATCTACGTTGTTGATACCTTCCTTTGGTACATGGCTCGCTGCGGTTACACCCTGCAGAGAAGCCGTAAACAGGTCGAATTTCGTAGTATGGACGATGATATCGACAAGATGAGAAGTGCTGTTCATGAAGCTTTTACAAAAGTGATGTCTGGTGACAGCGCTAGGGAGGTGGAGCGTGGGTAGATTACTCAATAAACGCGAGCGTGATTTTCTTAAGCCGGCGATCGTCCATTTCTGGGAAATAGAGATTTCACCCTGGCGTAAATCGGCACTATGGGACGGTGACGCATTGTTGCCGGTGCGTGTAGGGAAAATGGCGGATTCGCTAATTGAGCGCGGGTATCTTGAGCGCGTAAGCCTGGGTATGGGACGCGAAACAATTCGCGCTACCGCCAAATCTAAATCCCTCCGCTGTTATCGCTGCTCGTACGGTCGAATAGGCGACAACAAATGCCCGCATTGCGATGGCGGGATTTTGCCAGAGGAACAGAGCAATGGCTAAGCGTAAGAGCAACAGAGCGGCGCGGAGATTGCTTTGGGTGTCGGCTCCAGGCCCGGAAGACTGTTACCGCATCAGCAACCGGCGCTGGCAGGTGTGCAGCGCCAACTACCCACACGCATGGCAGCACGTTAAATCATCCCGCAGCCAACGGCGTGCCGCCAAATTAATTCATGCATTGTGGGCCGAGGCCCAGGAGCCAGAAACCGCAACCTGTCCGGGGTGTGGAAAACGTGGCGAGTCAAATCAGAAAGACGGCGAATTTTACTGCTACGGCAGTGACCGTTGCTGTCCATAGGCTCAGGAGAAAGCATTATGAGCACTGAGAAGCTGAGCGAACTGAGCAAGCCGGTGGCGAGGATCATTGGCGAAGAATCGATTGAAGATTTTAAGCGAGGATATGAAACCTTTGTCGTCCGTGGTGATGATGTTGATAGCACTGAAGAGACGATGAAGCTCTACTCGCAAGAGTACGTCTCCGCCCTGCTTGCGCGCATCGAAGAACTTGAGGGCAAAGAGAAGGCACGCACAAAGCTGATAGAGGATACGTGGAAAAACATTCCGATGTGGCAGCCACCTAAACACACTGGCAGGGGAGCATGAGCAATGGATAAATTCAGCGAACTTAAAGCGGCCGCAATGGCCGCAACTCCGGGGCCGTGGATTTTAGACGATGACTCATGGAGTGAAGGCGACAACGCCAACGTTTCTACAGAAGAGCGATACGACGGCCGTATCGTCAGCATCGCCCAAATAGAGGGTGGTGGTTCAGAATCTGGCTTTGACGAGCCATTCAGCACCGAGCAGCAGGCAAACGCGCGTTACATCACTGCCGCCAACCCTGCTGTCGTTCTCGCCCTGCTGGCAGAGCTGGAAGCGAAGGATAAGCGCATCGCCGAGCTGGAAGCCATTCGGGAGGTCGCTGAAAAACTGGTGCGTTGCAAAGGTCGCTACCACAGCGAGCAAAACTACCGGGCACTGGCCGCGCTGTTTGGTGTTACCACTCCTGACCTTCCACCTGTTGAGGGGGATGATGCATGAAAGAAGAACTGTATGACCTGGCTGACCACATCGCCAGGTCTAAAGGCGCTTTGCCGCTGGTGTGGCAGGATTGGGCAAGTGAAATTGAAATTGCTATCCGCAAACTGGCTAGCCGGGAGGCGCAGCCGGTGGAATGGGGATCGCCAAAAACGGTCGGGCAAATGATAGGGCAACTTAAGACGCTCGATCCTGCGATGGAAACCACTGCTTTACTGCGTATGCCGCCAGATATTCTGGACGGTAACGCAGTAAGACAAGTTCCAATTAGCATTTCGTTCGAAAAGCTTAATGGACAATGGCTTGTACCTTACAAGGGTGAAGGCCGTAAAGTTCTGGCATTTTGGGCGAAGGCAGATCATCGAGAAGAGACGGAAAGAGGTGAATTGTTCACCGCCACGCCCGCGCCAGCAGTGCCGGGTATTGACGAGCTTCGACTGACGTTTGAGCGCTCGGAGAGGGAATCCGACGATGGATTCAATCTGCACAAATACGGCATTGGTTACGCGGATGAGGCGACACAGGCGCGCTGGGAGTCATGGCTATCCTGCCGCGCCGCAATGCTGGCTCAACCTGTAAGTGGCGGTTACAAGTTGAAATCTCCGGAAATTCCGGATGGTTGGATAGCGTGCAGTGAGCGGATGCCAGAAGAAGGCGATGTCGTTCTGGTGTGCCAGGAAGGTGGGATTATCTACTGTGCGGAAATGCAAGATGGTGAGCTTTATCCAGATGAATTCCCGCGCGTGCCAAGCGAAGGCCGGGAAATTACTCACTGGATGCCATTACCTGCAGCGCCGGAGGGTGGGAATGACGCATAAAGTGTATATCGCCGGCCCTATGACTGGACTCCCGGAGTTTAACCGCCCCGCCTTCTTCAGTATGGCCGAGCACGTCAAGTTTTCTGGCGGCATCCCGCTTAATCCAGCGACCTTACCTGACGGACTCACGCAGCCAGAATACATGGATATTTGCATAGCAATGATGCGATGCGCCACAAAGGTGATTTTCCTTGATGGCTGGCAGAATTCGCTGGGTGCGCGCGCTGAAATGGCGCTGGCTGAAAAATTAGGGCTTATTATCGAACATCAGGCGACACCTCATGATAACGATACCCGACGATAACGAAATCATCTCGCGTCTCAGCATTGCCGGTTCCACACCGGATTCTGTCGCAAACCTTCTCCGCTGTGCCGGCTACAACGGCATGACCGGGAGAGCCATCCGCCAGCGCTTGATCAAGCTGGAAAAAGAAAACGCCGTTGAGAAAGTCCGCCGACCTGGCATCCGATCCGCGTGCTGGGCGCCAATCACAAAATAACCCACCGAAAATATGAAACCACGAATTCCGCAACGAATCAGCGCCAAAGCTGAGGGGGTTCTATGCGCCTACAGGGAGGGCAAAAAGAAACCCAACCGGACATACCAACATAAGCATTTAACGCTGCCAGTGGCACGCTGCTGGCGATTGCTGTCAAAAGACAACGGCAACTCATGGGAGGTTATGTCCCACGAGCGCTACAACAACCAAATCAGGATTTAGCCATGACATTCAAATATAAAAACTTGGCCCACCAGGCGGCCGAAGCGGAACGTCACGCCCGTTTTTCAGATGCGGCTGAACTGTGGCGCCAAGCGCTTGATACGGCGCGGGCGGTAGATATTGTGTGGATTAAAATCCGCATAGAGTTTTGCATCAACGCGTCCGCACGCTGCTGGGGTAACGCTCAATGACCTATCAACTCATTTATGCAGATCCGCCCTGGAGTTATGGCAACACAATCAGCAATGGCGCCGCCGGCAATCACTACAGCACGATGAGCATGGCAGACCTGAAGCGCCTGCCGGTATGGGCAATTGCTGCGCCAGATAGCGTGCTCACGATGTGGTACACCGGCAACCACAGCCAGGAAGCGATCGAGCTGGCAGAAGCTTGGGGATTCAGCGTCAGAACGATGAAGGCTTTCACTTGGGTGAAGCTCAATCAACAGGCGGAAATTCGGTTCAATAAGGCGCTGGAGCAGCAAACCATCTTCGACTTCACCGACTTGCTCGACATGCTCAACGCCGAAACCCGGATGAACGGCGGAAACTACACCCGCGCCAATTCAGAAGACGTGTTGATCGCCGTTCGCGGCCAGGGCATCGAGCGCGCCAGCGCATCGGTAAAACAGGTTGTGTTCAGCTGCCTCGGCGAGCACAGCGCGAAACCCTGGGAAGTCCGCCGGCGCCTTGAGCTGCTCTACGGCGACGTGTCACGAATCGAACTATTCAGCCGTGGCGATGCCCCAGGCTGGGATCATTGGGGGAATCAATGCCCAGTAAACAGCCTGCAATTGCTGCCGGCAGCGTTCAGCAAAACGCACTCCGATCAGTAGCAAAACGCTGTAACGACGAGCTCCACGCCGCGATTAAGCAACACCCGAAAACCCCTTTCGATACCCTATCCCGCCCAATCATCATGAAGCATTACGCTCAGGTCGAACTGCTCGGCATTTCTTTGCCGCGATTCAACTACACGATCGGCATGCTGAATGGGCGTTTTACAGAGAGATGACTATGAGCGAAGTGATCAACCTTACGCCCAACAAGTGGGTTTCTGAAGATATATTGATAACGCTTACCGGCATGACAACGCACATGATCCAACATGCCAGGCGTACATCTTGGATGGAGGGCCGAGAATATCGGCATGTATCAGCAGACATGAATCCGGCACCGAACAGCACAATCATGTACAACCGAATCGAGGTTGATAATTGGGTAGAGAGACAAAGCCCCGCGAAACGCCGCAGAATTTCTGCTTAAATGCTCTTCCCTATCAACTAACGAGGATTAGTTATGTCAACCTATCCCACTGGAGTAGAGAGCCACGGAGGCTCTCTGCGTTTGTGGTTCATCTATCGAGGGAGGCGGGTAAGAGAAAACCTCGGCGTCCCTGACACAGCAAAGAACAGAAAGCTAGCCGGGGAGCTTCGCTCCTCAGTCTGCTATGCAATAAAGACTGGCACCTTTAACTACTCCGCACAATTCCCACAGTCAAGCAACCTCGCTAAATTTGGTTTCGTCGCTCCTGGTATGACTCTAGGAGAGGTTGCCAAGCGGTGGCTGGAGCTGAAACGCATGGAGATCAGCTTAAATGCTATAAACCGCTATACCTCCAATATTAAGGTTGCCACTGAGATATTGGGGCCAGAGCGGCTTATTTCGTCAATAACACACGAGGACATTTTAACGACAAGAAAGGAATTGCTCACTGGTCATCAAATCTGCGGAAAATACCAGAAGACGCGATGTGCTAAGAAGGGGCGGACGGCTAGGACGGTGAACGTTTATATGGCATGTCTTTCCGGTCTCTTCGAGTTTGCAGCCAGAAACGGTTATGTTGAAAAGTCGCCATTTGCTGGGGTGGAACCGCTGCGCAAAAGCAAGTCTGAGCCAGATCCTCTTACACGCGATGAGTACCGTAGGCTGCTCGAAGCTGTTCCCTCAGAGCAGATAAGAAATTTGTGGGTGCTCGCCGTTAATACAGGGATGAGGCATGGTGAGATTAGCGCGCTTGCATGGGAGGATATCGACACAAAAAATTGGACAATCACGATAAGCCGGAACATCGCGATGAAAGGCCATTTCACTCCGCCAAAAACAGACAGCAGCATTAGGACAATAAACCTTACTGATGCAGCGATACAAGCACTCAAAAGCCAAATGGAATACACCAGACTTGGGAAGCAGCACAAGGTTAGCGTCCATCTGCGCGAGTTTGGCAGAACCCGTGTTGATGAATGCACTTTTGTGTTTGTGCCAAGACTGACGGCAAGGAATGGTAAAGGAGGAGATTGGTATGGGCCAGGATCCTTTGGTTCTACCTGGAATTTCATTTTAAAGCGAGCGGGAATAAGACACCGCAAGGCGTATGAGTCGCGACACACATACGCATGCTGGGCGTTGAGCGCCGGAGTGAATCCAAACTTCATCGCGGCGCAAATGGGCCACTCGTCAGCACAGATGCTTTATACAGTGTATGGAAAGTGGATGAGCGACAATAACCAGGATCAACTGAGCATTTTAAACGCAAACTTTAAGAGCAATGCCCCACAGATGCCCCAAGCATCTTTTAAGTGAAAGAATTGCCCTTCTAATTCAAATACCTATCTGGCCCAGTCCGGCTTGTTGAGGATATGGTCCTGCCAGTCCACCACCTCGCTTTCACGCACCGCGATATGCCGCACCGTAATGCGCTCGCCATGCATTGCCGCCTTGGAACCGCTCAGCAGCGGATGCCAGGGGAACAGCGGCTTGCCTTCACCGATCAGGCGATAGGCGCAGGTCGGTGGCAACCACTCAAAGGTAGTGAGATTCTCGCGCGTCAGTTTGATGCAGTCTTCTTCCAGCTCGAAGCGCCGCTCATAGTTACGGCATTGGCAGGATTTGATGTTGAGCTGGTTGCAGGCTACGTTGGTAAAATAAATCTCGTCGGTATCTTCGTCGATCAGCTTATTCAAACAGCATTGCCCGCACCCGTCGCACAGCGATTCCCACTCTTGTTCTGACATTTCCGCCAGCGTTTTCTGTTGCCAAAAAGCGAGTTGTGACATGTTAGCGTCCGGTTTCGGTAAATGGATAAGTCACCTGCGCACAGGTTCGAGGGGGGACTATATAGACATTTTAGCCACAAGATGCAAGCTTTGCCGCTGACACCGCCGGCGGCAAGGAGAAATCAGATCACCCGGGTGCTGAGCGTTTTGCCGTTCAGGCTGATTTTCAGCATGTCTCCGGAAGCCATCGGGCCCACGCCCTGCGGCGTGCCGGTCAGGATGATGTCGCCGGCGCGCAGCGTGAAGAAACGGCTCATATAGCTGATTAGCGGCAGGATCGGCGTGATCATGTCACGCGTATTGCCCTGCTGGCGCAGTTGATCGTTGACGGTCAACGACAGCTCGGCGTTTTGCGGATCGCCGAATTCCGCCACCGGAATAAACCCCGACATCGGGCAGGAACCGTCGAAGGCCTTGGCCTTTTCCCACGGTTGGCCGGCTTTTTTAAAGCCCGCCTGCAAATCGCGCAACGTCAGATCGAGCGCCACACCGTAGCCGGCGATCGCCCGCGCAACGCGGTCTTCGTTGGCCTGTTTCAACGGCGTGCCGATCAGCACCGCCAGCTCTACCTCATGGTGCACCGCACCGAACTCTTTGGGGATGGCCACCGGCTGGCGGATATCGCACAGCGCCGTTTCCGGTTTGATGAATACCACCGGCTCGACGGAAACCGCGCTGCCCATTTCCTTGATGTGATCGGCATAGTTACTGCCGACGCAAACCACCTTGTTCACCGGGAAATCGAGCAGCGAACCCTGCCAGTCTCTATGTTGATACATACCGCTTCTCCCAAACTGTAGAGGCTTGGCGCGCCAAGCCGATTATTGGTGTGCCGGATCAATGTCCGATCGCGTCCGCCATCATACCCACGGCGATAGCGAAATAGTAAGAGCGATTCCAGTGCATGAGGGTGCGGAAATTATCATAGACCAGGAACGTCCGGCCCTGCAGATCATCCGGCGCAATGATCCAACCGCGCTGAACGGCATGCGGCAACGCACTGCCATCCGCACGACGCACCCCGCGTTGTTGCCAGGCGTTGACGCTGCGCGCCTGCGCGTCTTTCAACCCCAGCTCGGCCCGATTGAAACCGGCGGGCAGTTTGACCTCACGCCCCCAGCCGATGCCGGGCTGCCAGCCCTCTTTGGACAAATAACTGGCCGTAGACGCGAAGACATCATCAATGTTGTTCCAGATATCGATGCGCCCGTCACCGTCACCGTCCGCCGCATAGCGCAGGAAAGAGCTCGGCATAAACTGGCATTGCCCCATCGCGCCGGCCCAGGAACCTTTCAGCGGTGTATCGCCGACGTGCCCCTGCTCGACTATCTGCAGTGCCGCCATCAGCTCCTGGCTGAAAAAGGCTTCGCGGCGCCCTTCAAACGCCAGCGTCGCCAGCGCGGACACCACATCTTCCCGCCCCTGAATCTTGCCGTAGGCGCTCTCCATGCCCCACAGCGCGATGATATAGCGCCCCGGCACCCGGTAGCGCTCGCCGGCGCGCGTCCATTGCGCGTGGCGCTGCCGGTACAGTTCGCGCCCCTGGCGCACTTTAACGGGCGTCATCACCCGCCGCAGATAGTCGTCCAGGGTTACCTTCTGCTCCGGCTGATTGCGATCGGCCTTGATCACCCGATCGACGAAATGGATTTGCGCAAAGGCGCGGTCGAGGGTGGCCTGACTGATGCCCTGCTCCCGCGCCCGGCGCTTGAGCTGTTCGACATACGCCGGGAACTGCGCCGGATCCCGGCCGCTCGTCGCCAGCGTCGTCTCCTGCGCCGCCTGCGCTGCGCCCGGCATCAGCACCCCGCCCAACGTCAGCCAGGCGGCCAATACAATTCTTCTTGCCGAAGGTGTCATCGCGCCTCCCCTGGCCGTGGCAACTGTCTCAGGCCTTGTCGCCCGCCAGATGCTGGTTGAGCAGGTTTTCTACCGGCGGCGGGAACTGCAGGTAATAGCCTTCGTCTTTCAACGCCTGCTTCACCTTTTCGATATCCGCCGAGGCCAATTTCTTGCGCTCATCGAGCGACAGCATCATGGCGAATTGCGGTACACCGAAACTTTTCATCAGCGCTTCCGGCACACGAGAGAAATCGTCTTTTTTTTCGACATAAAGATAAGTTTGATCGCGTTTCGGGCTTCTATAGATCACACAAAGCATTTTTTTAACTCTATTTAATTGAGGGAGCGTCTTGCCTGGATATAACTCTGACTATAACATGCTTATAGTACATCGGAATATCGCACCCCGAGTGGTATTCCGGGGATTTAAAGTTGCTGAGACTGAGTCAGGATAGATGTCACAATCGCCAATTGAGCTAAAAGGCAGCAGTTTTACCCTATCGGTTGTTCATTTGCATAATTCACAGCCCGAGGTAATACGTCAGGCGTTACAGGAAAAAGTTGAGCAAGCGCCCGCTTTTCTGAAAAACGCCCCTGTTGTTATCAACGTCGCAACGCTGGAAGGCGATGCGAACTGGAAAGAACTTCAACAGGCTGTCGCGGCAGCAGGCCTGCGCGTTGTGGGTATCAGCGGTTGCAGAGATGAGCGTCAAAAGCGCGCGATAGCCCGTGCCGGGCTGCCGCTGCTGAGCGAAGGCAAAGGCCAGAAGATGGCTGCGCCGGAGCCTGCACCTGCGCCCGTGGTGGCGGATAACGCCCCCGCCAAAACGCGCATCATCAGTACGCCTGTCCGTTCCGGCCAACAGATTTACGCCCGCAACTGCGATCTTATCGTGACCAGCAGCGTCAGCGCCGGCGCCGAATTGATTGCCGATGGCAATATTCATGTCTACGGCATGATGCGCGGTCGCGCACTGGCAGGCGCGTCAGGCGACACGCAATGTCAGATTTTTTGCACCCACCTGGCGGCTGAGCTAGTCTCTATCGCAGGGCAGTACTGGTTGAGCGACCAAATCCCGTCCGATTACGTCGGGCAGGCCGTACGACTCAGCCTGTTGGATAACGCTTTAACCATACAACCTTTAAATTAAGCCCTTTTGACAAGGAATCCATTTCATGGCACGCATTATTGTTGTTACATCGGGTAAAGGGGGCGTTGGCAAGACCACTTCGAGCGCGGCCATCGCTACCGGCCTGGCCCAGAAAGGCAAGAAAACCGTCGTGATCGATTTCGATATCGGCCTGCGTAATCTTGACCTGATTATGGGCTGCGAACGTCGGGTAGTGTATGATTTCGTGAACGTGATTCAGGGCGATGCCACGCTGAATCAGGCGTTGATCAAAGACAAACGCACTGAAAACCTCTATATCCTGCCGGCTTCGCAGACGCGCGACAAAGACGCGTTGACCCGCGAAGGCGTTGAAAAAATCCTCAACGATCTCGGCGAGATGGATTTTGACTTCGTGGTGTGCGATTCACCGGCCGGTATCGAAACCGGTGCGCTGATGGCGCTGTATTTCGCCGACGAAGCTATCATCACCACCAACCCGGAAGTGTCTTCGGTACGCGACTCTGACCGTATCCTGGGTATCCTCTCTTCCAAGTCACGCCGCGCCGAGAAAGGCGAATCGCCAATCAAGGAACACCTGCTGCTGACCCGTTACAACCCGGGCCGCGTCAGCCGTGGCGACATGCTGAGCATGGAAGACGTGCTTGAAATTCTGCGCATTCCGCTGGTGGGTGTGATCCCGGAAGACCAGTCCGTGCTGCGCGCTTCCAACCAGGGTGAGCCTGTCATTCTGGATGCCGAGTCAGACGCCGGTAAGGCGTACGACGATACCGTTTGCCGCTTGTTGGGGGAAGAACGCCCATTCCGCTTCATTGAAGAAGAGAAGAAGGGTTTCCTGAAACGCCTTTTTGGGGGATAAACCATGGCCTTATTAGACTTCTTTCTGTCCCGCAAAAAACAGACAGCCAATATAGCCAAGGAACGGCTGCAGATTATCGTCGCAGAGCGTCGTCGTGGGGACAGTGAGCCCCCGTATCTGCCTGATCTGAAACGCGATATTCTGGCGGTTATTTGCAAATACATTCAGATCGATCCTGAAATGCTGCATGTGCAGTTCGAGCAGAAAGGGGACGATATTTCGGTACTTGAACTTAACGTGACATTACCGGAATCGGAAGAAGCAGCTAAATGATTGCGACGCATTAATTACCCCCTGTATATTTTATGCAGGGGGTAACTGTATGTGTATCCAGTTATTAAGCATTATCGGCAGCAAAAAATTGATTTTTCCCTTTGGGACAATTCCCAATTAACTTTGCCGCCACCTCGTTTAAAGTAAATTCTGGCCAGATTTACCTTCAACGCATTATTTCCTGCCTATATTCACCCGAGCAGAGTTTCCCTACCCTGCCCTGGTGATAACCAGCGATTAATAATCTTTCAGGATGTCCTGCAACGGCGCCATTAATAAATCGCCGCGCCAGCCGCTGATTAATTCAGGGCGACTCTCGCCGTCCTTCAGTTTCCAATGCCAGTTCAACAATTGGTTAATTTGGCGACGGGATGCCAGCAGCTCGCTGCTCAACCCGCTTTGCTCGCTGACGGTAGCGATAGCGGCCTTGATGTCCTTAAACACCTTCTTGTAGCCCGGCTGATCGATAAGGTTAGCCAACGGCGCGGGCAACTCGGACTCCTCCAGCGCTTCGGCTTCGGCCACCAGCGCCAGCAGCGTTTTGCCGTGATAACGGATCTCCGGCCCGCTCAGCCCCAGAGAATCCAGTTCTCCCAGCGAAGACGGCATGTAGCGCGCCACCTGCCATAGGTTCTCCTCACGCACCACGAAGTTCACCGCCAGATCGCGCTCGCGCGCCTGGCGCAACCGCCATTCTGCCAACTTCTGCAAACAGCCGAGCTGACGCGGGCGCAGCTGCCAGGCATTGCTGATTTCGCGATAGGCCACTTCCGGCGCCAGCGTCTCGCTACGGCGTTGGCACAGCAGCAGGCACTCGTTATGGGCCGCAGCGGTCCAGCCGGCCTCTTCGGTCTCCTGCACCAGCTGTTTGGCCATCGGCAGCAGGTAGAACACGTCGGCGGCCGCATACACGCACTGTCTTTCGGTCAGCGGGCGCGCCAACCAGTCGGTGCGCGACTCGCTCTTGTCCAGTTCAACCTTCATGTACTCCGCCACCAGCGTCGCAAAACCGCAGGAGAGCGGCCGACCGGTAAAGGCCGCCAGGATCTGGGTGTCGATCATCGGCGTCGGCAGCGTTTTAAAGGCGTTGAGAAACACTTCAAGATCTTCACTGCCGGCATGCAGGAACTTCACCACGGCGGTGTCGGCCAGCAGGTCGACAAACGGCTGCCATTGCTTGATCGGCAGAGGATCGATGAGGGAGAGTTGTTCACCGTCGTAGAGCTGGATCAGGCCCAGCTGAGGATAGTAGGTGCGCGTTCTGACAAACTCGGTGTCCAGCGCAATCTGGGCATGCTTTCTCGCCTGCTCGCAGACCTGCTGCAATCCGGCATCGGTAGTGATCAACTGATAATTCAAAACATCATTCTCTTGTAGGATTCAAACACAACAACGCCGGCATTCACCGGCGTTGTTGATAGTCAGACGCGAAAGCGACACCTAGGCGGCATCGGCCGGCTTCGGCGTTTTTAGCTCATCGCGCAGTTCTCGCCGCAAAATCTTGCCGACGTTCGACTTCGGCAGTTCATCGCGGAACTCAACAATTTTAGGCACTTTATACCCGGTCAGGTGGCGACGGCAATGGGTCAACAGCTCTTCCTTGGTCAGCGAGGCGTCTTTCTTCACCACGCAGATCTTCACCGTTTCACCGGAGGCCTCGCTGGGCACGCCGATTGCCGCACATTCCAGCACTTTCGGGTGCTGGCTGACCACATCTTCAATCTCGTTCGGATACACGTTGAAACCCGAGACCAGGATCATGTCTTTCTTGCGGTCGACGATGCGCACAAATCCCTGATCGTCCACGGTCACCACATCGCCGGTCGCCAGCCAGCCATCTTTAAGCACTTCATCGGTGGCTTCCGGGCGCTGCCAATAGCCTAACATAACTTGCGGCCCTTTGACCCACAGTTCGCCCGGTTCGCCCGGCGGCACGTCATGGCCGTTGTCGTCCACCAACCGAATGTCCGTCGACGGCACCGGCAGGCCGATGCTGCCGCTGTAGTGTTTCAGATCGTAAGGGTTACCGGCCACCAGCGGCGCGCACTCGGTCAGACCATAGCCTTCCAGCAGGTGTTTACCGGTGGTTTTCTCCCACTTCTCGGCCACCGCTTTTTGCACCGACATACCGCCGCCGACCGAGAAACGCAGCGTAGAGAAATCGAGTTTGTGGAACTCTTCGTTGTTCAGCAACGCGTTGAACAGCGTATTCACCCCGCTCATGGCGGTGAACGGATATTTACCCAGCTCCTTCACCAGCCCCGGAATATCGCGCGGGTTGGTGATCAGCAAATTGCGCCCGCCCAGATCGATAAACAGCAGGCAGTTCACCGTCAGCGCGAAAATGTGGTATAGCGGCAACGCCGTCACCACCAGTTCCTGCCCTTCACGGAACAGCGGCGAATAGGCGGCCTTGGCCTGCTCAAGGTTGGCCTGCATGTTACGGTGCGTCAGCATCGCGCCCTTCGCCACGCCGGTGGTACCGCCGGTGTATTGCAGGAAAGCCAAATCGCTATTAATGATGTCCGGTTTTACATATTGCAGACGGCGGCCGCGCTGCAGCGCGCTGCGGAATGAAATGGCGTCTGGCAGGTTGTATTTGGGCACCAGGCGCTTGACGTATTTGACCACGAAGTTAACCAGCGTGCCTTTGGCGGCCGAAAGCTGGTCGCCCATGCGCGTCAGGATCACGTGTTTGACCTGGGTGTTGAACACCACTTTTTCCAGCGTATGGGCAAAGTTGGAAACGATAACGATGGCGCTGGCCCCGCTATCGTTCAACTGGTGCTCCAGCTCGCGCGGGGTATACAACGGGTTGACGTTGACCACCACCATGCCGGCACGCAGAATGCCGAACAGAGCGATGGGGTATTGCAACAGGTTAGGCATCATCAGCGCGACACGGTCGCCCTTCTTCAGGCCCAGTTCATTTTGCAGGTAAGCCGCGAAAGCCCGGCTGCGTTCTTCCAGTTTGCGGAAGGTCATCACCTCGCCCATGTTGATAAAGGCGGGCTGATCGGCATAACGCTGCACGGCATGCTCAAACATTTCGATCAACGACGAATAGCGATCGGCATCAATCTCTGCGGGCACATCTGCCGGATACCGTTTTAACCAGACCTTATCCAAGGTATTACTCCTGAAATCATTACTAATTATCATCGCAGCCCTCAAACTCGCAGCCTAACCATAACAATATTTTAACTCAGCAGACCAGTTCGGGTTTTAAACATTATTCAGGTTGCGATGTACGTCACTAATTGTCGGATATTCCCTATCCCAAAAAGCAAAAGGGCGGCCTGAGCCGCCCTGTCAAATATGTTCACATCAAGCGTATGCTACTCGGTTACGATGGTTTGCACCTGTGCCGGACCGGGGTTGTACCAGCCATAGCCTGCGCCCCAGCCGGGCCCCCACGGACCACCGCGCCAGCCCCAAGGGCCTATCGGCGCAGGCGGCATCACCACCTGCTGCACCAGATGCCAGCGCTTGAAACCGGTCACGTTCATCGTTACGAAACGATATGGCGTCATGCCGATCCGCCCCTCTTTCAGGCCGGTGATAGGGCCGACGACGGTCACCAGTTGGCCTTTGAAATCGACCGGTTCGAGGAAGCCGTTCACCGTGGCCAGCAAGCGGCCGTTCGACGGTTCACCCAGTATCGGCCGCGCACCGCTGTCGAGCGGCACCGCCGCGATCTCCAGCAGCGTACGCCCTTGTTCGTTGGCGACGTTCACCACGGTGCCGCCGAAGCGGGCTTCCGCGCCAGTAAACAGGTTCGGTGCATTTTGTACCGAGGAAAGCTGAGTCACCGGCGAAGGGCTGGAGCCTTTGATCGCATCCGGTACGGTGACGCACCCGGTCAGAACCAGCGCGCCGCAGGCGACGGCCAGCAGCGACAGCTTTTTACTTGCAGTGCGGATTAACATGGTCGCAATCTCCTGAAATGCCTGTAACTTTGACCGCGTTTCGTCGTTCAAGTTGCAGGCCTTCATCGCCCGGCATCAACAACAGCACAATACGCCGCGATTACTCGCGGCCCGGCAGTTTTTTCCAGGTGACTTCATTGCGAAGATAGGTCGGCTCGGCGTTTTCCACCGCCACCGCCAACCCCTGTTGCCAGGCGTGCAGCGCCAGCGGCAGCATGTCTTGCGCCTGCGGCAGCAGCATTTGGCCGTCACGCACGCTCAGCGTAGAACCGTTGACCAGATCGGGGTAGGTTTGCCAGCCGGTGCCAACGTGGGCCCATTCGCCCTGCAGGCGCTGTGCACGCTCGAGCGCCTGCGCCGGCGACAGCACCGCCTCGCCTTCGCTTTCCAACCAGCTGCCGTCCACTTGGCGTTCGAACTGCCCCCAGTAGACTTCCCCCATGCGCGCATCGATCGCTGCCAGCACGCGCGCCGCGCCGCTGACGCGCCAGGCGCCCTGCGCCATGGTTTGCAGCGTGGAAATGCCAATCATCGGCAAATCGGCGCCCAGCGCCAGGCCCTGAGCGATGCCGATGCCGATGCGCACCCCGGTAAAACTGCCGGGGCCGCGGCCGAAGGCCAGCGCATCGAGCTGGTTGAGCGCCAGACCGGATTCCGCCAGCACCTGCTGCACCATAGGTAAAATTCGTTGCGTATGCTCGCGTGGGCACAGCTCAAACAGGGCGTGGATTTCGCCTTGATTCCAGACGGCGACGGAACAGGCTTCCGTCGCGGTATCGATCGCTAAAATTCGCGTGGACATGCCAACCTCTGGCGGGAATAAAACTGGTTTTTTCATACAGGGCGCGCATTGTAGCACAGCCCCGTAAGCCCTTCATCTTTCACGTGGCCGACGTATCGGCGGCCTGCAGGAAGGCGATGGCCTGTTTCAGATCGCGGGTACGCGGCGTAGGCGGCAGGCTATTGAGGAACACCTCGCCATAAGGGCGCATCACCAGACGGTTATCGCAAATCACCAGCACGCCACGGTCGTCGGTATCGCGGATCAAACGGCCCACCCCCTGTTTCAGGGTGATGACCGCATCCGGTAACTGTACGTCATTGAACGGATCGCCGCCGCGCAGGCGGCAATCTTCAATGCGCGCCTTCAGCAGCGGATCGTCCGGTGAAGTAAACGGCAGCTTATCGATGATGACACACGACAGCGCATCGCCACGCACGTCCACCCCTTCCCAGAAGCTGCTGGTCGCCACCAACAGCGCGTTACCGGCGGCGACGAACTGCGCCAACAGCTGCCCTTTGCTGGTTTCCCCTTGCAATAAGACCGGCAGCGTCATCGTGGCGCGGAACTCTTCCGCCAGCTCGCGCATCATCTGGTGCGATGTGCACAAGAAGAAGCAGCGGCCGTTGTTGGCTTCGATTAATGGGCGCAGCATGCGCGCCAGCTGGCGCGCCCCGCCGGGCTGATTCGGCGAAGGCAAAAAGCGCGGCACGCACAGCAACGCCTGTTTGGCATAGTCGAACGGGCTCGGCAACAGCAGCGTTTTGGCCTTGGTCAGCCCCAGCCGTTCGGTGAAGTGGCCCAACTGATCGTTGACCGACAGCGTGGCCGAGGTAAAGATCCAGCTGCCCGGCTTCTCGTCCAGCATTTCGCGGAAACGATCGGCTACCGTCAGCGGCGTCAGCGCCAGCACGAAGTGGCGCGAATGGCACTCATACCAATAGCTGTAGCCCGGTTCCGTTACCGCCTTGAGGCGTTTGAGACGCGCGCGGTACAGCGTGGCGCGCTCAAAGGCGGCGTCCAGCAGCGCCGAACGCCCCAGCGACAGCTTCATCACGTCATAACACAGCTCCAGCGCGTCATCGAGCAGCAACAGAGCACGCTGCACGTTGGGTTCGCCGAGCACGTCACGCAGATTACCGCGGAACCCCGGTTCTCCCAGATTCAGACGGAAATCTTGCGTGCTCAGGCTGAGACGATCGGCGCTCTTTTGCAGCTGAGCCGCATCGCGCACCTCGGTGCGGTAGGCGATGGTGATGTCCTTCGCCAGATCCAGCAGCTGGCGGCTGGTGAGCTGCTGGCCGAAATACTGGCTGGCGATGTCGGGGATTTGGTGCGCCTCGTCGAAAATCATCACCTCGGCTTCTGGGATCAGCTCGGCGAAACCGCCCTCTTTCACCACCATATCCGCCAGGAACAGGTGATGGTTTACCACCACCACATCTGCATCCATCGCGCGGCGGCGCGCCTTGACCACGAAGCAATCCTGATACAGCGGGCAGTCGCTGCCCAGACAGTTGTCATTGGTGCTGGTCACCAATGGCCAGACGAAGCTGTCTTCCGCCACTTCGCTACAGGTGCTGATATCACCCTCTTTGGTCTGCGACGACCACTTGCGCAGCTGCACCAGATCGATCAGCGTCTGCCCCGCCAGCTCGCCGCCGGCCATCGACTGCTGCTCCAGCCGCTCCAGACACAGGTAATTGGAGCGCCCTTTGAGCAGCGCCAGCTTGCCTTTGTACTTCAACGCCTTGGCGACGGTGGGCAGATCGCGCGCATACAGCTGATCCTGCAGCGCTTTCGAACCGGTGGAGATGATCACTTTGCGATCGGCACGCAGCGCCGGCGCCAGATAAGCGAAGGTTTTGCCGGTGCCGGTGCCGGCTTCCACCACCAGTTCCTGCTTGAAATTGATCGCTTCGGTAACGGCTTGCGCCATCTGCCGCTGCGGCTCACGCGGTTTAAATCCCTTGATAGCCTGCGCCAATGCGCCGTCTGTTGCAAAATCGTCTGTCACGCTGTCTCTCTGCCGGTGTCATTCAACGGTGATTATGCCAAGCCTGCCGCCCGGCTACCACCCACTTTATCGCCGCGCTTTTTTATCACCGGCTGTGCTACCCTTAGCGCGACTATGATATGGAGATAAGCAAATGAATATCGAAAGAATTGATCCCGATCAGCGCTGGTCCGAAGCCGTAGTGCACAACGAGACCGTTTACTACACCAGCGTGCCGGAGAACCTGGACGACGACGCGACCGCGCAGACCGCCAACGCCCTCGCCGCCATCGACGTGCTGCTGGAACGCGTAGGGTCGGACAAAAGCCGTATTCTGGATGCCACCATTTTCCTGGCCAACAGCGCCGACTTCGCCGCGATGAACGCCGCCTGGGACGCCTGGGTGGTCGCCGGCAGCGCGCCGGTGCGCTGCACGGTGCAGGCGCAGCTGATGAATCCGAAGTACAAGGTGGAAATCAAAATCATCGCCGCGCTGTAAGCCTGAGCGCAGACGAAAAAAAACCGCAGACGGCGACGCCTGCGGTTTTTTATTGCCCGCTATCAAGACAGTTTAAGGATCACCATCCCCGTCAGCAACAGCGCCAGGCCAATCCAGCCTTTGGCGTTCAACCGCTGGCCGAACATGATCCAGCCTGCGGCGATGGTGGCGGCGATACCGAAACCGCCCCACAGCGCATAGGCGATCGACAGATCGATACCCTTAACCGCCTGCGCCAGGGCGCTGAACGCACCGAGCACCGACAGCAGCGACAGCAATCCCAGCCAAATTTTACGGAAGCCGTCCGACATCTTCAGGAAGATGTTGGCGATAATTTCCAGTACGATGGCCAGCCCCAGGAACCCAATGTGGTACAACTCAAACTGTTGCATGGTTGTCACCTCGCGGGCTGACCTGTTTTCGCTCTTTGCGGGTACCGGATTTCACCAACATGATGCCGGCGATCAGCGTAGCCAAGCCCAGCACCTTCAGCGCCGAGATCGGCTCGTCGAACCACAGTACGCTGAACAGGGTGATGAACAGAATGCCGATGCCTTCCCATAGCGCATAGGCCACACCCAGCGCCACGCGTTTTATCGCTACCGACAACAATACATAAGACGCGGTAATCATCACGTACATCACGATGTGCCCGATCATGCCGCCATTGACGCTAGCGTATTTCATTGACAAGGTGCCGATGATTTCGGTCATGATGGCCAAACCTAAAAAGATCCAATAAATCATAATTTTTCTCCCAAACGGCGAATAACGCGCGCCAAGGCATATTTATCCCGATTTATCTCGTCGGACGGCCGCAATGCGGCGCGCAAGACGCAGAGATCCCTGGGGATAAACTGACCCAAACGCAAAAAGAATGTTTGCCCGGCTGAACGGTAATGCGAAGGCCTAAGCCCGCTACCAGCACCGGTTAAGGGAGAAAGACGCTATAGCTCGCTGCACCAGTGATGCTCACTGGCAAGGATCGCAGACAGGAAGAGTTGGCACGTAGAGGTTCTGAGGGTAGTTCCGTTAATAGTCATCATAATAGTTCTCTATTATCAGCCGCACACCGTGCGATTTGCCCAATATCCTCATAAAAGTAAAATTTTCAACTGAGATATTTTTACCACAGCCAAAATTAGAAAGCAAACTGCCGTTTTCATAAAAAAGCAGAAAAAAACGGGTTAAAAATAAGAAAGTTAATCGCGATAAAAATTAAAAAAGGCCCAACGGAGCGTTGAGCCTTGCGATATCCGCGGGTGAGCAAATAAGCGCCAATCCCAGGCCTGGCGCGGGTTACAACGCGGCGCCGCTGACCGCGCTGCGCGCCAGTTCAGTGATGCGCGCATAGTCGCCGCTTTCGAGCGCATCGGCCGGCACCAACCAGGAGCCGCCGATGCACAATACGCTTTTTAGCGCCAGATAATCGCGGTAATTGTTCGGCGTAATGCCGCCGGTCGGGCAAAAACGCACCTGGGGGAACGGGCCGCCGATCGCCTGCAGCGCCTTAACGCCGCCGTTGGCTTCCGCCGGGAAGAATTTGAATTCGCGCAGGCCGTAATCCATGCCCAGCATCAGTTCAGATACGGTGCTGATGCCCGGGATCAGCGGGATTGACCCCGCCGTCGCCGCCTGCAGCAAAGCGTCGGTCAGCCCCGGGCTGATGGCGAACTGCGCCCCCGCCTCGGTCACCTCCCGCAGCTGCTGCGGATTGATCACCGTACCGGCGCCGATGATCGCCTCCGGCACCTCTTTGGCGATAGCGCGGATAGCCTCCAGCCCGCAGGCGGTGCGCAGCGTCACCTCCAATACCCGCACGCCGCCGGCAACCAACGCTTTCGCCAGCGGCACCGCCTGCTCCAACTTGTTGATCACGATAACAGGCACCACCGGCCCTGCCGTCAGGATCTGCTCGGCGCTGGTTTTCCAGTTTTTCATCGTTATTTCTCCATGACTCGCGGTTAACAATGGCACGCCCCTGCCACAGGGCTCCGCGCAAGCGCGCGAACGTCCGGCCGTACCGTAAGTGATGTGGCCCACGCGCAGATCGCAGGCAAAAAAAAGCCGGCAGACAGGCTGCCGGCATTGCGCATTATTCGAACTCGTTCCAGGAACGGCCGTCGCGGGTGATCATTGCCACCGAGGCCACCGGCCCCCAGGTGCCCGCCTGATAAGGTTTAGGCGCCTCGTTGTCGGCTTTCCATGCATCCATGATGGAGTCGACCCACTTCCAGGCCTCTTCCACTTCATCGCGGCGCACGAACAGCGCCTGAATGCCTCGCATGGTCTCCAGCAGCAGGCGCTCGTAGGCGTCCGCCACGTGCTCCTGGTTGAAGGTTTCCGAGAAGCTCAGGTCCAGCTTGGTGGTCTGCAGACGGTGCTTGTGATCCAGCCCCGGCACCTTGTTCAGTACCTGAATTTCGATGCCTTCGTCCGGTTGCAGACGGATGGTCAGCTTGTTCTGCGGCAGCTGCTGGTACGAATCGCTGAACAGGTTAAGCGGCGGGTTTTTGAAGTACACCACCACTTCCGAACATTTGGTCGGCAGGCGTTTACCGGTACGCAGGTAGAACGGCACCCCGGCCCACTGCCAGTTGTCGATATCCACGCGGATGGAGACGAAGGTTTCGGTGCTGCTGCTCTTGTTCGCGCCTTCCTCTTCCAGATAACCCGGCACTTTCTTGCCCTGGACGAAACCGGCGGTGTACTGCCCGCGCACGGTGGTTTCCCGTACATTGGTCTGATCGATGCGGCGCAGCGAGCGCAATACCTTCACCTTCTCGTCGCGGATACGGTCGGTCGTCAGGTCCGCCGGCGGCGACATGGCGATCATGGTCAGGATCTGCAGCAGGTGGTTCTGGATCATGTCGCGCATCTGGCCGGCCTGGTCGAAGTAACCCCAGCGCCCTTCGATGCCCACCTCTTCCGCCACGGTGATCTGCACCGAATCGATGGTGCGGTTATCCCAGTTGGATGCGAACAGCGAGTTGGCGAAACGCAGCGCCAACAGGTTCAGCACCGTCTCTTTGCCGAGATAGTGGTCGATACGGTAAACCTGGGATTCGTTGAAGTACTCCGCCACCTGATCGTTGATCACGCGGGAAGACGCCAGATCGGTACCCAGCGGCTTCTCCATCACCACGCGCGCCGGTTCATGGTTCAGCTTGGCTTCGCCCAACCCTTTGCAGATGGCGCCAAAGGTGCTTGGCGGCATGGCGAAGTAGTTGATGGTGGTGCGGTGTTTCTGATCCAGCATTTTACCCAGTTTGGTAAAGTTCTTGCTGTCGTTGACGTCCAGATTGCAGAAGTCCAGGCGTGCGCTCAGCGTGGCCCAGAGTTCGTCATCCAGTTTTTCCTTCATGAAGGTGCCAAGCGCTTCCTTGACCACTTCGGTATACGCTTTTTTATCCCACTCCGCGCGGCCGACGCCGATAATCCGCGTATCCGGGTGGATGTGTCCGGCTTTCTCTAACTGGTACAGGGAAGGCAGCAGCTTACGGCGCGCCAAATCACCTTTCGCGCCGAAAATAACCAGGTCACACGCCTGGGCTGTAGAGGTTACCGCCATGTTCATCTCCTCGTTGCAGGATATTTGTAATTTTCTTACATTACTAATGTACTCTGTTTGACTACGGCCAGCAAACCCGGTGCAGAAGCAGGAAAAAAGACCTCAAGATTCCAGTGATAGCGCCAATGCGCGCCAGAGCCCGCACAGGCGGGCAAAACTGTAATTTTTCGTCTTTTTTGACGCTCTGTTACCATTATGAAAGTTAGACACAGGTCATATTCTGGTGAAAAAAGCCTGCATACGCCCTGTCGAGACTGCCAACGGTTACCAGCACGTAGTATATTTTCACTAAACCGGCATTGATTTCTCCTTTGTTTGAAATCGACATACCCTATCGATTCCAGGTTACAGCCGCTCGTTTGGCGTCTGCGTGCACGGCGAACACGGGCGAAATTCGGCGCTGTTGCTTGAAAGCCACAGGGATAAAACCATGAGTGACTCTCGTTATATGAATACGCTGGACAAAATCCAGAACCATCTGGAACGCCTGAGCAAATCTGAAAGGAAAGTCGCCGAGGTGATCCTGGCCTCCCCACAGACCGCCATTCACTCCAGCATTGCCACGCTGGCGCGCATGGCCGACGTCAGCGAACCTACCGTCAACCGTTTTTGCCGCCGCCTTGATACCAAAGGCTTTCCCGATTTCAAACTGCACCTCGCCCAAAGCCTGGCTAACGGCACGCCCTACGTAAACCGTAACGTTGAGGAAGACGACAGCGTCGATTCCTATACCAGCAAGATCTTCGAATCGGTCATGGCCAGCCTGGATACAGTAAAGGCAAATTTGGATATTGCCGCAATCAATCGTGCGGTTGACCTGCTCACCCAGGCAAAAAAGATCTCTTTCTTCGGCCTGGGTGCCTCCGCGGCGGTGGCGCACGACGCGATGAACAAATTTTTCCGCTTCAACATTCCGGTGGTCTACTTCGATGACATCGTCATGCAACGCATGAGCTGCATGAACTCCGGCGAGGGCGACGTGGTGGTGCTGATCTCACACACCGGCCGCACCAAAAATCTGGTGGAGATGGCTCACCTGGCGCGGGAGAACGACGCCACGGTACTGGCTATCACCTCGCGCGACACCCCGCTCGCCCAAGCGGCGACCCTCGCGTTGCTGCTCGATGTGCCTGAAGACACCGACGTTTACATGCCGATGGTGTCGCGGATCGCGCAATTAACGCTCATTGACGTGCTTGCCACCGGATTTACCTTGCGCCGAGGGGCTAAATTCAGAGATAACTTGAAGCGGGTCAAAGAAGCGCTCAAAGAATCGCGCTTTGATAAAGGCGTGGTCATTCCCAACAGTTTTGATTCGTGACCCGACGAAGAAAAAAATCGCCGTTCAACAGACATTTGAATGACGGCATCAGAGGCGGTACCCTGTTAACATGCTCATGCGGGTAACCCGGGTGAAATATCAGTGTTGTAAAATTACATTTCACGCCTGGTTTCGTTATCCGACGTTATCGCAACACCAATATTTGCTTCACCAGTCAACGGAGTAATACATGTCCAGACGGCTCAGAAGAACCAAAATCGTTACCACCCTGGGTCCGGCTACAGACCGCGACAATAATCTGGAAAAGATCATTGCCGCCGGTGCCAACGTAGTTCGGCTTAACTTCTCCCACGGCAGCCCGGAAGATCACCAGGCTCGCGCAGACAAAGTGCGCGAAATCGCTGCCAAACTGGGACGTCACGTCGCTATCCTCGGCGATCTGCAAGGGCCGAAAATCCGCGTATCCACCTTCAAGGAAGGCAAAATCTTCCTCAACGTGGGTGATAAATTCCTGCTGGACGCCAACCTGTCAAAAGGCGAAGGCGATAAAGAAAAAGTCGGTATCGACTATAAAGGCCTGCCTGCCGACGTCGTGCCGGGCGATGTCCTGCTGCTTGACGACGGCCGCGTTCAGTTAAAAGTGCTCGAAGTTCAGGGCATGAAAGTGTTTACCGAAGTGACCGTCGGCGGCCCGTTGTCCAACAACAAGGGCATCAACAAGCTAGGCGGTGGCCTGTCAGCCGAAGCGCTGACCGAAAAAGACAAGGCGGACATCGTGACCGCCGCCAAGATTGGCGTCGACTATCTGGCGGTCTCCTTCCCGCGTACCGGTGAAGACCTGAACTATGCCCGCCGCCTGGCGCGCGATGCGGGCTGCAACGCCAAGATCGTGTCCAAGGTTGAGCGCGCCGAAGCGGTTTGCACCGACGAAGCGATGGACGACATTATTCTGGCCTCCGACGTGGTGATGGTTGCCCGTGGCGACCTCGGCGTCGAAATCGGCGATCCGGAACTGGTCGGCATTCAGAAGAAACTGATCCGCCGCGCACGCACCCTGAACCGCGCGGTGATCACCGCGACTCAGATGATGGAGTCAATGATCACCAACCCGATGCCGACCCGCGCCGAAGTCATGGACGTGGCCAACGCCGTGCTGGACGGCACCGACGCCGTCATGCTGTCGGCGGAAACCGCTGCTGGCCAATACCCGGCGGAAACCGTAGCGGCGATGGCGCGCGTTTGTCTGGGCGCCGAGAAGATCCCGAGCATCAACGTTTCCAAACACCGTCTGGACGTGCAGTTCGACAATATCGAAGAGGCGATCGCCATGTCTTCGATGTATGCGGCCAACCACCTGAAAGGCGTCACCGCGCTGATCGCCATGACTGAGTCCGGCCGCACCGCGCTGATGATGTCACGCATCAGCTCCGGCCTGCCGATCTTCGCCATGTCGCGTCATGAGCACACGCTGAACCTGACTGCACTGTATCGCGGCGTGACGCCGGTATATTTCGACAGCCACAAAGACGGCGTGATCGCCGCCAATGAAGCCGTCAATCGCCTGCGTGACAAAGGCTTCCTGGTCTCCGGCGATCTGGTGATCGTCACCCAGGGCGACGTGATGGAAACCGTCGGTACCACCAATACCAGCCGTATCCTGCGCGTCGAGTAATTCACGCCGCAGACGAAATGCCGGCCGGCTCACGTAGGCCGGCATTTTTTTTGCGCTGACATCGCCATAAACGACGGAGAACGCCATGCTCCACCAACACAACCCCGCAGCGAGCGCTGATGAGCTCGATCTCGACGGCCGTAGCCTGACGCAGCTCGACGAATCGCAGCTTGCCGGCCGCGCGCTGCGCAAGGTCAGCCTGTACGACAATCAGCTGACGGCCTTCCCCACCCCAATCTTCCGGCACCAGAATCTGCAGGTGCTGAATATCTCCTGCAATCAGCTCGACCGTCTGCCGCCGGAGATTGGTCAGTTGCAACAGCTCGAGATGTTCGACTTTGGCCACAATCGCGCGAGCGAACTGCCTGAAGCGTTGGGGCAACTGCACCGGCTGAAATACCTCTATCTGAGCGATAACGGTTTTAGCGACCTGCCCCA
Organism: Serratia sp. CY47280; assembly: GCF_052168655.1. NCBI lineage: Bacteria > Pseudomonadati > Pseudomonadota > Gammaproteobacteria > Enterobacterales > Yersiniaceae > Serratia > Serratia sp. CY47280. The sequence goes on from NZ_JBJNMG010000001.1 coordinate 1,037,489, forward strand.
TTCGCTGGCACAGCTGCAGCAGCTCATCTATCTCAACGCGACCGATAACCAACTGACCGCCTTGCCGCAGGCAATACCGAGGCTGGCGGCGTTGCAGGAGCTGCGTTTATACAACAATCGCATCCGCAGCCTGCCCGCCGAAATCGGGCAGCTGCGCGCGCTGCGCGAACTGCATATCATGAAAAATGCCCTGACCACGCTGCCGGCGGAAATGGCTCTGCTCGGTGAGTTGGAGATACTCGACGCGGCCAACAATGCTATCACCGAACTGCCGGCAGCCTTCTGCCACCTGCCGCGATTGAGCGAGCTGAACCTGCGTTTCAATCAACTGACGCGCCTGCCGGAAAATATCGGTGAGCTGACGGCGCTGAGAAGTCTGGATCTGCGCGCCAACCGCCTGAGCGAGCTGCCGGAAAGCCTCGGCGAACTGAGCCGGCTGCGCAAGCTGGATCTGCGCTGGAATGATTTCACCCGCACGCCTAAAGTCATCGACATCCTGCGAGCGCGCGGCTGTATGGTGCACATCTGAAGTGATACCGGCCGGGTTATAGCCCGACCGGCGTTAACGTTAGGAAGGATTAGCGATACAGATCGTCGCGCGAGTAAGGCTCAATCTCCCCTTCCTTGCGCGTCTTCAACAGTTTTAGGATCCAGGTGTACTGCTCAGGGTTCGGGCCCACCAGGTTTTCCACTTCTTCATTCATGCGGCGCGCAATCCGTGGGTCATCGGCTTCGGCCAGATCGTCCATGGGCTCGCGAATATAAATATCCAGCATGCTGGTTTTGCCATCGTACACCGGGAACAAAGGCACGATCGCCGCACGACACACTTTCATCAACCGGCCTACCGCCGGCAGCGTCGCCTTATAGGTCGCGAAGAAATCGACGAACTCACTGTGCTCGGCGCCGTGATCCTGATCGGGCAGGTAGTAGCCCCAGTACCCCTGCCGTACCGAACTGATAAACGGTTTGATGCCGTCGTTGCGCGCGTGCATGCGGCCGCCGAATTTACGACGCACGGCATTCCACAGGTAGTCGATCAGCTGATTGCGCTGGTTGTGGAACATCGCCGCCATCGGTTGGCCGCGCGCAGCCATCAGCATCGCTGGCACATCCACCGCCCAGCCGTGAGGCACCAGGAAAATCACGTTACGCCCTTCCGCCCGGATCTTGTCCAGCACCTCTTCACCGTGCCAACGCACGCGCTTTAGCACTTTCTCCGGCTTGGTGCAGGCCAGTTCCGCCATCAGCACCATCGACTGCGGCGCGCAGGCGAACATCTGGTCGATAATGTGCTCGCGTTCGCTTTCAGGCAGCTCAGGCAAGCAATACAGCAGGTTGATGCGGGCACGACGGCGCGCGCCCTTCGCCAGCTTGCCGGCCAGTTTGCCGACCGCACCCAGCACCGGATCGCGCAGGCGCGCAGGCACCAGCGAAATGCCGGCCATCAGACCGGTTCCCAACCACACGCCCCAGTAGCGCGGATATAAAAAGGCTTTTTGAAACTGCGGGATGAACTCTACGTTCGATTTCTTCTCGTTTTGCATGCACGTGCTCTTCGCTTAGCGATTCGGCTAATCATAATTGCCATCACCGATTTTGCAATTAACAACCGCGAACCACCCAGATAAAACAGCATCGGCCCGCAATCAGGCCGATGAAATTAACGGCGCCGGAGCGCCGGAAAAAAGGGGGACGTTAATCCAACTGCAGCTGAGGAACCACTTCCTTCACCTGTGCCAGATAATCGCTGCGGTCTTTGCCGCCCAGCCCTTCGGAACGCGGCAGTTTGGCCGTCAGCGGGTTCACCGCCTGTTGGCCGGTCCACAGTTCAAAGTGCAGGTGTGGCCCGGTGGAACGGCCGGTGTTGCCGGAGAGCGCAATGCGATCGCCGCGTTTCACCTTCTGGCCTGGTTTCACCAGCAGTTTTTTCAGGTGCATATAGCGCGTGGTGTACTGACGACCGTGGCGGATCGCCACATAGTTGCCCGCTGCGCCGCTGCGTTTGGCGATCACCACCTCACCGTCGCCGACCGCCAGCACCGGCGTGCCGACCGGCATGGCGAAATCGACGCCCTTGTGCGGCGCCACGCGGCCAGTCACCGGGTTCACGCGGCGCGGGTTGAAGTTGGAGGAGATGCGGAACTGTTTCATGGTCGGGAAACGCATGAAGCCGCGCGCCAGGCCAGAGCCTTGGCGATCGTAGAATTTGCCGTCTTCGGCGCGGATCGCATAGTAATCTTTGCCGCCGGTGCGCAGACGCACGCCCAACAGCTGGCTTTGCGATTTCTTACCGTCGAAATGCTCGCGCGACATCAGCACGGAGAACTGGTCGCCTTTGCGCAGCTTGCGGAAATCGAGCTGCCACTGCAGGGCTTTGATCACCGAGTTGATTTCGTTACGGCTCAGCCCGGCGTCGCCGGCGCTGCTGACGAAGCTGCCGTTAACCCGGCCGCTGATCACGTTGTTGCGCCATTCGCCCTGCTGCGCCTCTTTCGACTCTTTGAAGCTGTTGCCGACGCGATCGTAGGTGCGGGTTTCGCGGCGGGAAACTTCCCAGGTCAACTGCTGCAAATCGCCCGCATCATTCACAGTCCACGACAGCTGTTGGCCGATCTTAAGGTTGCGCAGATCGCGGTTTTGCGAAGCCAGCAGCGTGACATCCGACATATCGATGCCGTACTGCGTCAGAATGCTGCCGAGGGTATCGCCGGTGGAAACCACATATTCATGCACGCCATCATCGCCGGCATCTTTTTGATCCAGCTCATCCTGCGGGATTTCGTCATCGGGGGTGGGTTGGTCGACATCTATCGGTTCACTGGCTTCAGGGAGCAATGACCGCATCTGGCTGGATTCTAACTCGACGCTCTTGGCGATGGGGTTGTGTTCTGGGTGGTAAACAAAAGGCCGCCAAACAGCGACGGCCAATGTGACGACTGTCAGCGATCCCAGCATGACGCGATGGGGCCGTGGCAGGTTGTTATACGCCAGAGCGATAGTTCGGACTATCTGCTGCACTCGATATTATCCTCATAAGCTTTACTTCAGGCAGCTCACGTACTGGTTTGACAGCTGAGTCAGGAATTTCCCGTAGCTGTCCTTCCCCAGCGCGATGCCGATGCCCAGCGGGTCCAGCGTTCCGGAACGCACTTTGGTACCCTTGGCGACGGCATTGATTACGGCCGGCCTGAATTGTGGCTCAGCAAAAACGCATACCGCTTTCTGCTCAACCAACTGTGTTCGAATTTGGTGTAGGCGCTGTGCTCCAGGCTGAATTTCGGGATTGACGGTGAAATGGCCCAGCGGACTCAAACCGTAGTGTTTCTCAAAGTAGCCGTAAGCATCATGAAAAACAAAATAACCCTTACCTTGCACAGGCGTAAGCATGTTACCAACATTTTTGTCAGTTTGCGTCAGCAGATTCTCGAACTGGCGCAGGTTTGCGTCTAATTTGTCCTTATTTTGCGGCATAAGTTCCAACAATCTGTCGTGAATCGCGATCGCGGTCACTTTTGCTATCTCCGGCGACAGCCAAACGTGCATATTGTACTCGCCGTGATGATGCCCATGATCGTCATCGGCATGGTTATGCGCTTCACCTGCATGATCATGATCGTCGTCATCTTCGCCTTTCATCAGCAACGGCTTCACCGCCGGCAGTTCGCTGACAGCCAGCTTTCGGGTTGCCGAGATAGGCACCAGCGCCTTGTTCAGGAACGCTTCCATGTCCGGCCCAACCCATAGCACCAGGTCCGCAGAGCGCAAACGCTGGATATCGGAAGGACGCAGCGCAAAATCGTGCGGTGAAGCGCCGTCCGGCAGCAACACCTCGGTCGGTGTCACGCCGTCGGCGATCGCCGAAGCGATAAAGCCCAGCGGACGAATCGTGGTCACCACCGCCGCGGAAGCGCTGCTCAGCGGGCCGGCCATCAACAATGCGCTGGCCAACAGCGTACGCTGCAGCCATTTATTTTTCTTTGCCATCATCAGTAATCCCATCGTTTTCATCAACAAGGCGTGATATTATAACATTCGCTTCGTTCTGCAACCTGTAATCTCGAGATGTCTACACTGATAACGCTAAAAAATATCTCCGTCGCCTTCGGCAGCCGCAAGGTGCTGTCGAACATTTCCCTCAGCCTGCAACCCGGCCGTATTCTCACGCTGCTTGGCCCGAACGGCGCGGGCAAATCCACGCTGGTGCGCGTGGTGCTGGGATTGGTCAAACCGACCGCCGGCACGCTGGAGCGTGAGCCCGATCTGCGCATCGGCTATGTGCCGCAAAAGCTGCACCTCGACGCCACCCTGCCACTGACCGTCAGCCGCTTTATGCGTCTTAAACCTGGCGTAAAGAAAGCCGACATTCTGCCGGCGCTCAAACGCGTGCACGCCGCCCACCTGCTCGACCAGCCGATGCAAAAGCTCTCCGGCGGTGAAAACCAGCGCGTGCTGCTGGCGCGAGCGCTGCTGAATAAACCGCAGCTGCTGGTGCTGGACGAACCCACGCAAGGGGTGGACGTCAACGGCCAGCTGGCGCTGTACGATCTGATCGATCAGCTGCGTAAAGAGCTGGGGTGCGCCGTGCTGATGGTCTCGCACGATCTGCATCTGGTGATGGCGAAAACCGACGAGGTGTTGTGCCTCAATCAGCACATCTGCTGCTCCGGCGCGCCGGAGGTGGTCTCGATGCATCCCGAATTCATCGCCATGTTCGGCAACCGCGGCGCAGAGCAGCTGGCGGTGTATCGCCACCATCACAACCACCGCCACGATCTGCAGGGAAGAATTGTCTTGAAGAAAACCGGGAGCCGCGAAGCATGATTGAACTGTTACTTCCCGGCTGGCTGGCCGGCGTGTTGCTGGCTAGCGCCGCCGGGCCGCTGGGTTCCTTCGTGGTCTGGCGCCGCATGTCCTACTTTGGTGATACCCTGGCGCACGCCTCGCTGCTCGGCGTCGCCTTTGGTCTGCTGCTGGACATCAACCCCTTCTATGCGGTGATCGCCATTACGCTGCTGCTGGCTTTGGCCCTGGTGTGGCTAGAACGTCGCCCGCAGCTCTCGGTGGATACCCTGCTCGGCATTCTGGCCCACAGCGCGCTGTCGCTGGGGCTGGTGGTGGTGGCGTTGATGTCTAACGTACGGGTCGATCTGATGGCCTACCTGTTCGGCGATCTGCTGTCGGTTACGCTGAGCGATATCGTGATGATTGCCGGCGGCGTCGCCGTGGTGCTGTTGGTGCTGTGGTGGCAGTGGCGCGATCTGCTGTCGATGACCATCAGCCCGGAGCTGGCGCACGTCGACGGCGTTAATCTGGTGCGCGCACGCACCGTGTTGATGCTGGTCACCGCCTTGACCATCGGTCTGGCGATGAAATTCGTCGGCGCGCTGATCATCACCTCACTGCTGATCATTCCGGCAGCCACCGCTCGGCGCTTCGCACGCACGCCGGAGCAGATGGCGGGCGTCGCAGTGCTGCTCGGCATGGTGGCCGTCACCGGCGGCCTGACCTTCTCGGCATTTTACGATACGCCGGCCGGCCCTTCGGTGGTGCTGAGCGCTGCCGTGCTGTTCACGCTGAGCCTGTTCAAAAAACAGCAGGCTTGATTAAAGCCAGCAGCAGAATATGACAAGGGCCGCGAATGCGGCCCTTTTTTATGATGGATGGAAAACTTATGCTTCGCGTTCGAGGCCGAAATGCCGGTAGGCATGCTGCGTCGCCAAACGGCCGCGCGGCGTGCGCTGGATAAAGCCCTGCTGGATCAGGAACGGTTCGATCACATCTTCGATGGTTTCACGCTCTTCGCCGATCGCCGCCGCCAGGTTGTCCAACCCGACCGGGCCACCGGTAAACTTGTCGATAATCGCCAGCAGCAGCTTGCGATCCATATAGTCGAAGCCTTCGGCATCGACGTTGAGCATATCGAGTGCCTGCGCCGCCACTGCGCCGCTGATCACGCCGTTGGCGCGCACTTCGGCGAAGTCACGCACCCGGCGCAGCAGGCGGTTGGCGATACGCGGCGTACCGCGCGCGCGGCGGGCCACCTCATGGGCGCCCTCGTCGGACAGCTCCAACCCCAGGCACCCGGCGCTGCGTGAGACGATATGCTGCAGATCCGCCACCTGATAAAACTCCAGCCGCTGGACAATGCCGAAACGATCGCGCAGCGGCGAGGTCAGCGAACCGGCGCGGGTGGTCGCGCCCACCAACGTGAACGGCGGCAGATCGAGCTTAATCGAACGCGCCGCCGGCCCTTCGCCGATCATGATATCCAGCTGGTAGTCTTCCATCGCCGGATACAGCACCTCTTCCACCACCGGTGACAAACGGTGGATTTCGTCGATGAATAACACGTCGTGCGGTTCGAGGTTGGTCAGCATCGCCGCCAAATCGCCCGCCTTCTCCAGCACCGGGCCGGAAGTGGTGCGCAAATTCACGCCCATTTCGTTGGCCACGATGTTGGCCAGGGTGGTTTTCCCCAGGCCCGGCGGGCCGAAGATCAGCAGGTGGTCGAGCGCGTCACCGCGCTGCTTGGCCGCCTGGATGAAGATCTCCATCTGCTCGCGTACGTGCGGCTGACCCACGTATTCAGTCAACAGCTTGGGACGAATGGCGCGATCGAGGACTTCTTCCTCGTTGATCGGTTCGGCGGAGATCAGGCGATCGGCTTCAATCATTATCTACCTCTTAGCGGCCTTACAAAGCAGCGCGCAACGCGTCGCGGATCAGGGTCTCGCAGTCGGCGCCCGGTTTGGCAATTTTGCTGACCATGCGACTCGCTTCCTGTGGCTTGTAGCCCAGCGCCACCAGCGCCGAAACGGCTTCGGCTTCCGCGTCCGCTTCCGGCGCGTTGTCGGCGGCGGACGGCAGGCTGATCTCGCTGCTGCTGTTGAACAGGTCGCCGTTAAGCCCTTTGAAGCGGTCTTTCATCTCTACCACCAGGCGCTCGGCGGTTTTTTTGCCCACGCCCGGCAGCTTGACCAGTGCGGTGATCTCTTCACGCTCCACCGCGCTGACGAACTGCTGCGCGGACATGCCTGACAGGATCGCCAGCGCCAGCTTCGGCCCGACGCCGTTGACCTTGATCAGCTCGCGGAACAGCGCACGCTCCTGCTTGTCGTTGAAACCGTACAGCAGCTGCGCGTCTTCACGCACCACGAAGTGGGTAAACACGATGGCCTCTTGCCCCAGTTCAGGCAGCTCGTAAAAGCAGGTCATCGGCATGTGTACCTCGTAGCCCACGCCGTTCGCCTCCAGTAACACCAGCGGCGGCTGCTTTTCCAGAATATTTCCTCTGAGACGACCTATCATTTACCCTCCTGCAGAATGACCGGGCATGGCGCCCTGCCATGCCGTTGCTGGTAAAGCTTATAACATAAAAAAGGCTGGATGAATATCCAGCCTGAGCAATCATCGCTTTGCGTCAGCGCAAACGCCCGCGCGCCAGGTTCAACCGCCCTTCGCTCATCCGCAGCACGTTCTGGCTGAGGTGGCAGTGGGTGATGGCGATAGCCAGAGCATCGGCGGCGTCCGCCTGCGGGTTGGCCGAGAGTTTGAGTAGCGAGCGCACCATGTGCTGTACCTGCGCCTTTTCGGCCGCACCGGTGCCGACCACGGTCTGTTTGACCTGCCGCGCCGCATACTCGAACACTTCCAGATTCTGATTCACCGCCGCCACGATCGCGACGCCGCGTGCCTGGCCGAGCTTAAGCGCCGAATCCGGATTCTTAGCCATAAACACCTGTTCGATGGCGAAGAAGTCGGGCTGAAACTGGGTGATGATCTCACTGACGCCGGCGTAAATCAGCTTCAGCCGCGTCGGCATGTCGTCCACCACCGTGCGGATGCAGCCGCTGGCGATATAGCTCAACTGACGCCCCTGCTGGCGGATAAGGCCATAGCCGGTGACGCGTGAACCGGGATCGATACCGAGTATGATCGCCATATCTACATCCACCTTGCATGCACGGCGCCGCCGAACGGCGGCGCCCGTTTTACCGGATTACAGCGTCGCCGCCACTTCGTCGGAAATTTCACCGTTATGGTAAACTTCCTGCACGTCGTCGCAGTCTTCCAGCATATCGATCAGACGCAACAGCTTAGGCGCTGTTTCCGCGTCCATGTCGGCCTTGGTCGATGGGATCATCGACACTTCCGCCGCTTCGGCCTCGAAGCCCGCCGCGGTCAGCGCGTCTTTCACCGCGCCCAGGCTTTCCCAGGCGGTGAACACGTCGATGGCGCCATCGTCATAGGTCACGATGTCTTCCGCACCGGCTTCCAGCGCCGCTTCCATCACGCTGTCTTCATCCAGGCCCGGTGCGTAAGTGATCACGCCCTTCTTGGTGAACAGATAAGCTACGGAACCGTCGGTGCCGAGGTTGCCGCCACACTTGGTGAAAGCGTGACGCACTTCCGCCACGGTGCGGTTGCGGTTGTCACTCAGGCATTCGATCATGACGGCGGTGCCGCCAGGGCCGTAACCTTCATAGATGATGGTTTCCATATTGGTATCATCATCGCCGCCCACGCCGCGCGCGATCGCACGGTTCATGGTGTCGCGCGTCATGTTGTTCGACAGCGCCTTGTCCATCGCCGCGCGCAGACGCGGGTTGGAATCCGGATCGCCGCCGCCCAGCTTCGCGGCAGTGACCAGCTCACGAATAATCTTGGTGAAAATTTTACCGCGTTTGGCGTCCTGCGCCGCTTTACGGTGCTTTGTGTTGGCCCACTTACTATGACCTGCCATAAAAAATCTCCGAAAAAAACTACTGGACTGAATTGATCACGAACTCTTCAATCGCCTGCTGATTGCTCCATGACTTGGTCAACTTCACGGCTTCGGCCGCCTCAAGCCATTGGTAAGCGTGGTGCTCGGTAATCACCGGATCGCGCTCCTCGGGCAACGCCAGACAGAACCAGTGCTCTTTATTGCGCGTGGTTCCCGGCGCATAGCGATGTCGCAAATGGACAAAGAGTTCAAACTCCACGCAGCGTTGGCAATCGAACAACGGCAGGTGCTCTGCTTCGATATCGATGCCGACTTCTTCCATGACTTCACGCCGCGCGGCATGCGGCGGTGACTCATCCTGTTCCAGGCTGCCGGTGACCGACTGCCAGAACTCGGTATCGTCGCGCCGCTGTAACATCAGCACCCGACCACTGGATTTCGCGTAAATCACTACCAGGATAGATTCAGGGCGCTTATAACTCATCACTCGCTCTCTTGTTCCGCACCGGCTTTCTTTACCACGCTGATCGCCAGCTCCTGCAGCGACGCCGGGTTGGCGAAGCTCGGTGCGTCGGTCATCAGACAGGCCGCCGCGGTGGTTTTCGGGAAGGCGATCACGTCGCGGATGTTGTCGGTGCCGGTCAGCAGCATCACCAGACGATCCAGGCCGAAGGCCAGGCCGGCGTGCGGCGGCGTACCGTACTTCAGCGCGTCCAGCAGGAAGCCGAACTTCTCGCGCTGTTCATGTTCGTTAATGCCCAGAATGCTGAATACCGTCTGCTGCATTTCGCTGCGGTGAATACGTACCGAACCGCCGCCCACTTCGTAACCGTTGATCACCATGTCATAGGCGTTGGCGATAGCGTTGACCGGCGCTGCCGCCAGCTCTTCCGGGCTCATGTCGCGCGGCGAGGTGAACGGGTGGTGCATCGCCGCCAGGCCGCCCTCTTCGTCTTCTTCGAACATCGGGAAGTCGACCACCCACAGCGGCGCCCAGCTGTCGAGTTGGGTCAGCCCCAGATCGCGACCCAGCTTCAGGCGCAGCGCGCCCATCGCGTCGGTGACAATCTTGAAACTGTCTGCGCCGAAGAACAGGATGTCGCCGGTCTGCGCGTTGGTGCGCGCCAGGACAGCTTCCAGCACTTCCGCGCTGAGGAATTTGGCGATCGGGCTCTGCACGCCTTCCATGCCTGCGGCGCGGTCGTTGACCTTCAGCCAGGCCAGGCCTTTCGCGCCGTAGATGTTGACGAAAGCGCCGTACTCGTCGATCTGCTTGCGTGTCAGCTGTGCGCCGCCCGGTACGCGGATTGCCGCCACGCGGCCTTTGGCGTCGTTAGCCGGGCCGGAGAACACTTTAAACTCGACGTCTTTGACCAGGTCGGCCACGTCCACCAGCTCCAGCGGGTTACGCAGGTCCGGCTTGTCGGAGCCAAAGCGACGCATCGCTTCGGCGAAGGTCATGACCGGGAAATCGCCCAGATCCACGCCCTTCACATCCAGCCACAGCTCGCGCGCCAGTTTCTCCATCACTTCACGCACCTGATCGGCGGTCATGAAGGAGGTTTCGACGTCGATCTGGGTGAATTCAGGCTGACGGTCCGCACGCAGGTCTTCGTCACGGAAGCATTTGACGATCTGATAGTAACGATCGAAGCCGGACATCATCAGCAGCTGTTTGAACAGCTGCGGAGACTGCGGCAGCGCGTAGAATTTGCCCTTGTGCACGCGGCTCGGCACCAGGTAATCGCGGGCGCCTTCCGGCGTCGCCTTGGTCAGCATCGGCGTTTCGATATCGAGGAAGCCATGGCTGTCCATGAAGCGGCGTACGAAGCTGGTGATTTTGGCGCGGGTCTTCAGACGCTCAGCCATTTCCGGGCGGCGCAGATCCAGGTAGCGGTATTTCAGGCGCGCTTCTTCACTGTTGACCTGGTTGGAGTCCAGCGGCAGCGGCTCGGAGCGGTTGATGATCTCCAGCGCGTGGGCGAACACTTCCACTTCGCCGGTGGCCATATCTTTATTGATCTGGCTGTCCGGACGCGCACGCACGGTGCCGACGATCTGGATGCAGAACTCATTGCGCAGGTCGTAGGCCTTGTCGAACGCCACTTTCTCGTCCGGATCGAAGAACACCTGCACGATGCCTTCGCGGTCGCGCATATCAATAAAGATCAGGCCGCCGAGATCGCGACGACGATTGACCCAACCACACAGAGTGACTTCCTGGCCCACGTGGGACAGATTCAACTGTCCGCAATATTCAGTACGCATACGCTATCCTTTTACACAGCCGATGCCGCGCCGGGCTACTGCGCCCCTGTCGCGCGGCTGTTATCTGATAAATTCTACTTGTTACCCGGTTTAAAATCCGTCGCATACCAGCCGGTACCCTTAAGCTGGAAACCGGAGGACGAGATCAACTTGGTCAACGCGGGCTGCCCACACGCCGGGCAGTCTGCCAGCGGCGCATCGGAAAATTTTTGCAATTTCTCTAACCGATGGTTGCAAGCACCACATGCATATTCATAAATCGGCATAGGTCGTTGGATTAAAGAGTGTTGAAAAAAGGGAGTCATTATAAAGGAAATTCATCCGCCCGATAAGTGCGAACACAGCATTGTTACCGCACTAAATGGCGCGTTTTTGTTCGAATCAACACATCGGTTAACAAATTTCCCATTAACCTGCGACAGTTTTTTCACGTAGCCTGATTCTCCCCCGGTTTTGCGCCGTGCGCTGCTCGCCTGGCGCGCCGAACAGTTTTTATTCACTTCGCAACGAGATGAAATCCATGCTGAAACTTGACGCCCAAACCACCGCTCTGGTGCTGATCGATTTGCAAAACGGCATTCTGCCCTACGCCGGTGGCCCGCACAGCGCCGACCAAGTGGTCGCGAACGCCGCTTTGCTGGCCGCGCGTTTTCGTCTGCTGGGCTCGCCGGTGCTGCTGGTGCGCGTCGGCTGGTCCGACACTTTCGCCGAGGCGCTGAAACAGCCTGTGGACAAGCCGGCTCCCGCGCCCGCCGGCGGCTTGCCGGCCAATTGGTGGGAATTCCCCGCGCCGCTGGCGGTCAGCGACAGCGATATTCTGGTCACCAAGCGCCAATGGGGCGCCTTCTACGGCACCGATCTGGATTTGCAGCTGCGCCGTCGCGGCATCAAGTCTGTGGTGCTGGGCGGTATTTCCACCAATATCGGCGTGGAATCCACCGCCCGCGCCGCCTGGGAACACGGCTATGAGCTGGTGATCGCCGAAGACGTCTGCAGCGCGCAGAACGCGGAAATGCACCGTTTCGCGTTCGAACACATCTTCCCGCGTTTGGCGCGAGTGCGCGACACCGGCGAAATTCTTGCCGCGCTCGACCGGTAACGTTAAGTTGTAGCCTGATAAGCCAAGGATAAGTAAAGGAAGACGACGCCGTGATCTACATCGGACTGCCCCAGTGGCAACATTCAGCCTGGAATCGTATCGGGCTGCGTGACTTGGCGGATTACAGCCGCTACTTCAACTGCGTGGAAGGCAACACCACCTTCTACGCGCTGCCGAAGCTGGACATCGTGCAGCGCTGGCGCGACATGACCGGCGACGATTTTCGCTTCTGCTTCAAATTCCCGTCGGACATCAGCCATAAGGCCGCCCTGCGCAACTGCGCCGCCGAGCTGCAGGCGTTTTACCACTGCCTGAGCCCGGTGCATCAACGCATCGGGCAATTGTGGCTGCAGTTGCCCGCCGCCTTCGGCCCCGACGAGCTGCCGCGCATGTGGCAGTTCTTCGAAAGCCTGCCGCAAGAATTCACCTACGGCGTCGAAGTGCGTCATCCGGCATTTTTCGCCAAAGGCGAGGAAGAGCGCGCGTTGAATCAGGGGCTGCATCAGCGCGGCATCAATCGGGTGATCCTCGACAGCCGCCCGGTGCATCACGCCGCCCCCCATACCGCCGCCGTGCGCGATGCCCAGCAGAAAAAACCGAAGCTGCCGGTGCACGCTCTGGTCACCGCCGACCAACCGCTGGTGCGCTTTATCGGCGGCGACCAATTGGCCGACAACCTGCGCTGGTTCGAAGCCTGGCAGCAAAAACTGCCGCTGTGGCAGCAACAACATCAACCGTATCTGTTTATTCATACGCCGGACAACGGCGATTCACCCCAGCAAGCGCAAAAAATTTGGCAGCAGCTGCGCCGGGCGATCCCCGATTTGCCTGCGCCGCCGGACTGGCCAGAGCAAGATGCACTGTTTTGACCTATTAATCTGACCAATAACATCAAATATTTCCCCGCGACAGTGAATACAATGACGGCTATGATGCTGGCTGCCAGTTTTGGTTAGGGAACGGAGTTAAAAATGGTAAGCGCGCTTTATGTAGTGCTCGGCGCATTGTTGTTGATCAAACTCTCTTATGACGTAGTCAGATTAAGGATGCAGTACCGCGTAGCCTACGGCGACGGCGGTTTTTACGAATTGCAGACCGCCATCCGCGTGCATGGCAACGCCGTTGAATACATTCCTATCGCTGCCGTATTGCTGGTGATCATGGAGATGAACGGCGCGGAAATCTGGATGATTCACCTTTGCGGCCTGATGCTGATGGCCGGGCGACTGGTGCATTACTACGGTTTGCGCAACCGCGAGGTTCGCTGGCGTCGTTCAGGCATGGCCGCGACCTATATCTCTTTGTTGTTGATGGTTCTGGCAAATATCTTCTATCTGCCCTGGGATCTAATTTTCAGCCTGCATTGATCCCGTTTTATCATCAGGCGGCCGCGCCGCCTGCTTCCGCTCCGCTTTTTTACGCTTTTCTGTTAGACTACGCAGCTTCGAATTCTGAACTGATTTGCCGCTATGCCAAACCGCGATACCCTTTTCTCCGCCCCCATCGCCAAACTGGGCGACTGGACCTTCGACGAACGCGTCGCCGAAGTGTTTCCCGACATGATCCAACGCTCCGTTCCCGGCTATTCCAACATCATCTCGATGATCGGCATGCTAGCCGAACGCTTTGTGCAACCCGACAGCCGGGTGTATGACTTGGGCTGCTCGCTGGGCGCGGCGACGCTGTCGATGCGGCGGAATATCAAGGTGCCAGGCTGCACTATCATCGCCGTCGACAATTCGCCGGCGATGGTGGAACGTTGCCGCCGCCATATCGACGCCTTCCGCGCCGACACGCCGGTCGACGTCATCGAAGCCGACATTCGCGACATCGACATCGAAAACGCCTCGATGGTGGTGCTGAACTTTACGCTGCAGTTCCTCGAGCCGGCCGATCGCCTGCGTCTGCTGGAGAAAATCTATCGCGGCCTGCGCCCAGGCGGCGCACTGGTGCTGTCGGAGAAATTCAGCTTTGAAGACGCCGAAGTCGGCGAACTGCTGTTCAACATGCATCACGATTTCAAACGCGCTAACGGGTACAGCGAGCTGGAGATCAGCCAAAAACGCAGCATGCTGGAAAATGTGATGCTCACCGACTCGGTAGAAGCACACAAAGCGCGACTGCAACAGGCCGGGTTCGAGCATGCCGAAGTGTGGTTCCAGTGCTTCAACTTCGGTTCGCTGATCGCCCTGAAAGCGGGAGAGGCGCAATGATCGAGTTCGGTGATTTCTATCAGCATATTGCCAAGAGTCCCCTCAGCCATTGGTTGGATACCCTGCCCGCGCAGCTCAGCGCCTGGCAACGCGAATCGCTGCACGGCAAATTCAAACAATGGTTCAACTCGGTAGAACATTTGCCGACGCTGACCCCAACCCGCCTCGATCTGCTGCACGGCGTGCGCGCCGAAATGGAGCCCGGCCTGTCGCCGGGCCAGCTCGAAGGCATCGAGAAAATGCTGCGCACCCTGATGCCGTGGCGTAAAGGGCCGTTCTCGCTGTATGGCATCGATATCGATACCGAATGGCATTCCGACTGGAAGTGGGATCGCGTGCTGCCGCACATTTCTCCGCTGGCCGGCCGCACCATTCTCGACGTTGGCTGCGGCAGTGGTTATCACCTGTGGCGCATGATCGGCGCCGGTGCCCACTTCGCCGTAGGCATCGATCCCATGCAGCTGTTCCTATGCCAGTTCGAAGCGGTGCGCAAGCTGTTGGGCGGCGATCAGCGCGCCCACCTGCTGCCGCTCGGCATCGAGCAGTTGCCAGATTTGGCGGCGTTCGACACCGTGTTCTCGATGGGGGTGCTGTATCATCGCCGCTCGCCGCTTGATCATCTGTATCAGCTGAAAAATCAGCTGGTGGCTGAAGGTGAACTGGTGCTGGAAACGCTGGTGGTGGAAGGCGATCGCCACCAGGTGCTGGTGCCGGGCGATCGTTATGCGCAGATGCGCAACGTGTATTTCATCCCTTCCGCCGAAGCGCTGAAGTGCTGGCTAGAGAAGTGTGGCTTCGTCGACGTGAAGATCGCCGATATGTGCGTCACTAGCCTCGAGGAGCAGCGCCGCACCGACTGGATGACCAGCGAGTCGCTGGCAGAATTCCTCGATCCGAACGATCGCAGCAAAACGGTCGAAGGCTATCCGGCGCCCCTGCGCGCCGTACTGACCGCCAAAAAACCCTAGTACTCGCTAATCGGGCCGGCCTGCGCCGGCCCGAATTCACCCGTTACTGACATCGACAATTCGCAGCTCATAGACCATCGTCGCGTTCGGCGGGATCTGCGGCGCATAGCCGGTTTCACCGTACGCCAACGCCGGCGGCACCACCATCGTCAGCGAGCCGTGATTTTTCAGGTGGCCGATCGCCTCGCGGAACAACGGCGGATAGGCGGAGAGCGGCTGGGACATCACCTTCCCACTGCGATCCATATCCTGAATCACGCGACCGTCGGTTAAACTTTCTTTCACCACGATGTCCACCCGCGCGTTTTCCTTAATGGCCTCATCACCCGCATAATCGATGCGATACCAGAAACCGGCAGGCGACTTCTGCGTACCCTTCTTCTTTTTAAACTCAGCGACGAACGCCTCACCCTTGCTGGTCTGCGTCTTCGCCGCCTGGTTTCTGGCGTCATTTACCGCTTTTTCCGACTCCGCCAGTGCGCTGGTCAACTGCGCATCGCTCAACTGGTAATGGCCGCTGAAGGTATCGATCACGCCCGCCAGCAGCACGGTTTTGTCGGGCGTGATACCCCAATTTTTACGTTCCGCCAGCATCGTTTGAATATCGCGCCCCAAAGCGACACCGGCGGCGTAGCTCTGTTGCTCCGGCTTTTTCTTGAGCGTCTGACTCTCCGGCAGCCATTTAGCCCGCGATCTCAGCCCATCCAGTTCCTCGCGCAAGGCTTGCTGTGCCTGTTGCGCGGCCGCCAGCTCCGTCGCCGTTTTATCCGCCTGTTGCGCCGCTTTATTCCGTAGCTGCACTGTCTGCGCGTTTTCCGTCGTCAGCGCCGCCAGACGCTGTTCCAGCGCCTTAGCCTGCTCGGTTTGCGTTTTGTTTTTTCCCTGCAGCGTTGCCAGCTGCTGTTGAAGTTCACCCGCAGCCTTGGCGGCTTCCGCCTTTTGCTGCGCCAGCGCCGTCTTCAGGCTTTTTTCTTGCCGCTCGGCCTGTTGGCGTACGATATCCCTCTCTTTTTGCACCTGCGCCAGCTGCTGCTGAAGTTCACCCGCCGCCTTGGCGGTTTCGGCCTTTTGCTGCGACAGCGCCGTCTTCAGGTTTTGCTCTTGTTGCTCAGCCTGTTGGCGTACGATATCCCTCTCTTTTTGCACCTGCGCCAGCTGCTGCTGAAGTTCACCCGCAGCCTTGGCGGTTTCGGCCTTTTGCTGCGCCAGCGCCGTCTTCAGGCTTTGCTCTTGCTGCCCCCCCTGCTGCCGTTGATCCACCTGCTCTTTTTGCAGTTTCGCCAGCTGCTGCTGCAGTTCGCCCGTCAGCCTGGCAGCCTCGGCCTTCTGCTGTTCCAGCTCAGCGGCGGCCGCTTTTTTATCCTGCTCATAACGTTGGCGCGCTTTATCGTGGGCGGTCTGCACCGCGGCCAATTTCTCCTGCCAGGCGTTATCCGCCTGGCCAGGCAGCACCGCCAGCCGTTGTTCCAGCAAGGCAATACGCCGATCGCGCTCCGCGGTTTGTTGCTTTTGCCGCGCTAACGCCGCTTGCGTTTCGGCGATCTGCGCCTGAGCCTTACGCTCCTGCGGCGTCAGGTTCAGCGCCTGCCGCACGCCGCTGGCGAAGTTGCTCAACGCGCTCAGATCGGGCGCCGGTGACGGTTTGTCGGCAGCCGTCAGGGTGGACGCGACGCGCAACGCGGTCAGCTCCTGCTGCAGTGATTGAATTACCGCCTGCTGTTGCTCCAATCGGGCCTCTTTCTCGCGCAGCGCCTTTTGCCACTGCGCCAGCTGCTTCTTATGCGCCGCCGTCTCACGCGTTTGAACCGGCCGGGATGCTGACTTTTGTGGGGCCTGGGATTGAGTGACTGCGGTATCCGCTGCCGGTGCATCTTGCCGCTGATAGCGTTCGGCAAACTGCAATAACGCCGGCACGTCGTCATCCGCAGCGACCACCGCCGGCGCAAACGCCAACGCTATCATCAGGCTCAGTAGCGCCTTTCTCGCACGGAGAGTCATTGGGCGCGTTCTCCGCGCTCAGCCAGGCCGGTCATCATGGCAGAACTGATGTCTGCGCACAGACGGCTGGTGCGATAACGATACAGGGCGTCAACGGTTTCCTGCGTGCCCGTGTTGACCCGCTGGCGTACCCCGGCATACTGCGCCGCGCCGCCCATCAAAGTATCGAACTCGCGTTTGAATTTTTGGTATTTTTCGTTATCCATACCGCGCATGGCATCCAGTTCGCGCTGGCACTGCTGCATGCGCTCAGCTTCACGCTGCCGTTTGTCTTGCTCGGCAACTTCTTCCGCACTGGGCGGCTTACTTAATGTAGAAACAGGCCGCTTGGCGGTCTGGCAGCCGGTCAGGGCCAACGTCAGCAAAAGCGCAGCGGTCAAACAGTGTGCCGTTCGGGTCATTATCGTTATCTCCTTGTAAAGTCCGCCGTCGGCGTGCTCTGTGGCTGCGCCGACGGCTCTCCTCAATTGATGCTGTGATGTTCCGGCCATAAAACCGGCGGTGAGCAGGTATAAAATGCAGACGCGATAATGAGCGGCAGAGCGCAAATCATTCACCACGCAAATAAATACCAAAAAATCATTTAATATCATGATATTTAAAGGATTTTAACTCACAAATTTATCAGCAGGGCATAGCGAGCGCAAGAAGAGATGGGGCCGCCGACCGAATAACAGCGTTGAAACGGTGCTGCGTCTTTACAAGGTACCAGGCCAATCCATGCTCCACTTTCCGCGGCCTGAATTTCACGCTGTATCAGCACCCAGCAAACCTCATCGACTTTTTGAAACGTCCAGCCTGATTGAGAATAGTGTTGCCAACCAACAGGAGAAATTTCATGAACAATATGATTAGTGTTAATAACATCAGTGAATTGCGTAATCTGACGCCAGTTACAGATGACCAGATTGTCTTTTTAGTTTCTCATACCGCTGGACACTTCACCGGAGGCGGCGAATTCTATTATGCGAAAACGGATACAACCAGTGCGGACAATAACGGTACCGTGGTGGTTACAACGGGAGGAGCGCGTTGGAAACGACTGGATCAGAAACTGACTTTCGATCACTTCGGTGCCGATCCTAGTGGCACTTCCGCCTCTGACGCAGCAATCAGCGCGACATTAAACTATGCCGCGAGTTTAAAAAACAAAGTGGTCTATGCTTCGGAAAATGCTCAATATCTGCTGACCAGCACTCAACCTATCAACGTCGCAAATGGCGTCACAGTCAGAGGATCCCGCCGCGGTATTGCTCAAGGCCCTGCAAGTCTTACAAACAATGGCCCTAATCGGGCAGGCCTTGCTGACGATAGTGCTTTCATCATCAAAAAGCCGGCAGGTACGGTTTGTTTCGCCTGCGATAAGAACGTTGTCTTTGATGGTTGGTCGTTCCTCTATCCAGATCAGAAATATACTGCCACCCAGCCGGAGGCGTTTGTTCCATACGGAGCCACCATTACCGCAACCGGCGCTCTGTCAGTCGCCAACTGCCGTTATGTAGGCGCCTATGATTTTGTTGAAGCTCGTGGAGAAGCCAACAGCTTTGAGAATATCTACGGTTGGGCAGTACGCTGCGACTACAGGGTTTATGAAAGCAGGGACATCAACAGATTTACCAATGTTCACGTCAATGCCAACGTCGTGCGCCCGACAGAAAACGCGGTGACTGCCTCTATCGCCGTAGCCGGTTCTTGTGCTTTCAATCTCGATCGCCACGACAATACATTTATGGTGAATGTGTTCTCTTATGGCAAAAAGATCTTTATCAAAACTACAACACAAGGAACCTCCTATTTAGGCGGCCTTAGCCTGAGCAATTTCATGGCAGACAGAAATGGTACCGGAATTGATATCGACTCGGATTCCTCCGCCAATATTCAAATCGCCAACGGTTCTTATATTAATGACTATGGTGATACCGTTGGAGGGTTCCTGGTATTAAGAAAGTCTACTGGCCAATCAAATATCACCCCAGTGCAAATCAGCAATGTTAACTTCGCTACCGCTAATGGACCGAAGGGTTCACTCTCCCCTCAGGCCATTCGCTTCGAAGCAAACGGCGGGTATCAACTTTCATTCAGCAACACCGTCATGCCAATGTGGACGAACGGCAGTCTGAACAATGAAGCGGGTTACAACATTCTTAGAGGCACACTGAGCATTGCGCAACGCAGCTATCAGCTACATGCGGCTCCGCTAAATTGTTTGACGAACAGCAACATGATCGCCATCGGTGCTGACAAACAGCCTGTTGGCTGGTTTATTGACGGGAATCTGACGGCGGATAGCAATATCCTGACCGCCAATGGAGACAACCCGGCTTATAAAGGTTTGGGTCAACGTATTCATCGGAGCATGGGATTGAGAACATTCTGGGCCATCGCATCCTCTATCGGCGATCAATCTACCGCGCAAGCTTCGACTGGCATTTGGGCCCGCTCGTACAACGATAATTATACCGACACTGTCGAGAGCAATGAAGCTATTCCCTGGATACGCATCGGCAACCTCTACTACGCGCGTTTTGTCATGAACAACAATCGCACTATCCACGATATCCTGGTCAATCCCGGAAGTGGCAATAATGCGGTGCGCGTTTTAAACTGCGGCATTACTCCGGGCGAAGTCTTCAACTTCTCGCCCGATGCACAGCACTAATCATCCGCAAAATAAAAAAAGCCCCGGCAAAACGCCGGGGCCTGGTACTTGCGTGATCGCCGAGGGCTCGGTGACACGCAAAGGGGTCTTACGGCCCGGAAACCGGTTATCAAACGCGGTTAGCTGCGTGTTTATGCGCTTTGCGCCAGGGGATCAACCAAGGCCAGCGCGTTTTTCATCGCCTCCACCATTTCGCCATCCACGCAATAATGGCTAAATTCGTCAAACTCGTTATCGGAGCACATGGTGACACCCGCCTTGCGATAACGCATGGTCGACGGCGCTAGATGGCCGGAAGAGCTGTGCAGTTCATGCAGGCCGATATCGACGAACTTGTGCAGATTGCTGAGGCGCACACCGGCACCCGCCATGATCACCGGGCCCTGGCTGGCCTGACGCAAATCACGCAGCAACGGCAGGCCAAGTTCGGCGCTCTGCTGTTGGCCGGAGGTCAGAATGCGCGCCACGCCCAGCTCAGTCAGTTGCTCCAGCGCCACCATCGGATTCTGGCACATGTCGAACGCGCGGTGGAACGTCACCGCCATCCCCTCGCACAGCCTCATCACTTCGCGCATGCGCGGCAGATCGATGTGCCCTTCTTCGTCCAACATGCCTACCACTACGCCGGGGAATCCCATCTCGCGGATGTGGCGGATATCTTGCTTGATCACCTCGAAATCCACCGCGCCGTAGCAAAAATCGCCACCGCGAGGGCGAACGATCGGATGCACCGGGATCGCAACCCGCTCGCGCGCCAGACGCAGCGTGCCATAGCTCGGCGTCAATCCCCCTTCGCTCTGGCTGGCGCACAACTCGATGCGATCGGCGCCCGCCCGTTCGGCCGTCAGCGCACAGTCGACGCTAAAGCAACAAACTTCCAGTTTTATCATTGTCACCCCCAGATAACGGCCAACATACGGCGGCAATTGTTCATTTCTTCATTTCTCACGTAGGCTCATGCATAGGCATAAACCGGTTCAGGGTTGTAACTATGGCATTCAATTTTGATCAATGGGTAGACCGCAGTCACAGTGACAGCGTTAAGTGGGATAAATATCGCGGCCGCGACATCCTCCCGCTTTGGGTCGCCGACAGCGATTTCGCCTCGCCGCCGGCGGTGATAGAAGCCTTGCAGCGGCGCGTAGCGCACGGCGTATTCGGCTACACCCACCCATCCCCTGATCTTCTTGAGGTTTTTATCCGCCGCATGGTAGAGCGCTACGGCTGGCACATCAAGCCTGAATGGATCATTTTCCTGCCTGGGTTGGTGTGTGGCCTGAACCTGTGCGTGCGCGCCTGCACCGAAGAACATCAGAGCACGCTGGCTCCCTCCCCCATTTATCCGCCGTTTCGCAAAGCGGCCAAATTCGCGGGGCGTAAACACCTCTCGGTGCCGCTAACGGCGGCAGGCCAACGTTGGGTGCTGGATTTTTCCGCGATGCATGATCGGCTCAGCGGCAATGAGAAGCTCCTGCTGCTGTGCAACCCGCAAAATCCCGGAGGCACCGTTTATCGCCGGGATGAACTGTTGCAGCACCATCAGTTCGCTCGCGAGCACGATTTAATCGTCTGCTCCGATGAAATCCACTGCGAGCTGCTACTTGAACCCGGCGTGCGACACATCCCTTTCGCCACCCTGAATGAAGATGCGGCCCAACGCAGCGTGACGCTGATGTCACCGTCTAAGACATTCAATCTCGCCGGGCTCGGCGCCTCGATGGCGATCGTCCCCAACGAAGCGTTGAGACAAAAGCTGAAACGCGCACGCAGCGGCATTGTCCCGGAGGTTAATCTGCTGGCGCTGGTCGCCGCCCAGGCGGCCTATCAATACGGGCAACCCTGGCTGGATGAGCAGTTAATTTATCTGCGCGCCAATCGCGATCGGTTGACAGAGCGCATCAACGCTATGCCGGGATTGACGTTGTTACCGATCGAAGCCACCTATTTGGCCTGGATCGACTGCAGCGCTTTGCCGGTGGATAACCCGCATCAGTTCTTCGAGCGCGCAGGCGTTGGGTTAAGCGCCGGTTTGGATTTCGGCGATCGGCGCTTTGTACGGCTGAACTTCGGTTGCCGGCGGGCCCTGCTCAATGAAGCGCTCGATCGCATGGCGCAAGCCTGTGCGGCACTGGCTGGCTAGCCTTGTTCGCTGGCGACGATGTCTCTAATGGAATAAGGATGAAACTTGATCGTAACCGTTCCATCGGTGATGGCCAGCGTCGGGTTCGGCAGCCGTTCGCCTTCGCCTTTTGGCGAACTTTGCTTCAGCTTGATCCCCGGCGCCAACAACGCTTCATCAGCAAGGTGACTCAACGCCCGTGCATGCAGCGTCTGCGGATCGCCGCTGAGCACCAATTCGACATGTTCCCACCCTTCATGCGGATAGCGTTTCTCCCCGGGGTACGGCAGCTCAACGCAATCTATGCGCCACGGCCCCACGGCCAGCGGCTGCTGTAAATCAAACAAACAGATAGGCCGCCCGTTGATCATCGATTCGGACAGCAGTGTCCCACACTGCATCAATCCCTGGCGCCAGCGTTCGGCGGTAGCGTTCTGGTGACAACGCAGGGAGATGTGATCGGCGATAAAGGCAGACAGATCAAGCCGCAATCTGGCGGCAAATTGTTGCAACGCCTGCTCGAAACGCGGCAGGTCGAGCTTCAGATCGTCAAGCTCGGCAATGGCCTGCAAGGGAGTGGTCATAGGAACCTCAAAACAACGGAGCACAAAGTTAAACGCCGTAATTTACACGGTGGCGACAGCGCTCGCCAGCGTTGAGAGGGTTTTCAGCAGTCATTCAGAATGATTTTCGGTTGCGTGCGGAGAGAGCAAAAAACCAACTTTTTATTAAGAAGGCAGCTTATTAAGTCAACAGAAAAATAAAAATTAAGAATTTTCGCAAGCCATTATAACCCTTCATCATGACGTTATGATTTAAGTTATTTTTCACAAAACCATTCGTGATTCGCGGGTTAAACCGATTGAATCGCTTCATTTAATCACACTTTAGCCACTTATCAAATTCACAAAAAAACAACAATTAACCCATTGTAAACAAAGACAATAAAATTCAATAATTAATAAAAAACTAAGGATTATCTTAATTTTAATCTAGGTAATTGATTCACCAACGCAACTCAGCTACTTTGGAGAAAATTTAAATTCGAGATGACCATTATGTTATTGCTGACGATATCCTTGGTGTTGATAATTATCGCCGTATACGCCATCTACCGTCATTTTAAATCACGCAGTACCAACACGCTGGATGCCAGGCGTCACAATAAAAAGCGTTAGCCTCATAACTTTCCCCTCCGTACATTCTGGTCAGGTCATTCTGCTTTTCACCTTCAGGCATTCTACGCGCCGCACCCGGCAACTGTTTCATCGCAGCGGCCGCGCCAACTGCTGACGGGCTCCGTCAGATCGGTTACAATGGCAGGCTGTTTTGTGGAGGTCGCCCGTCGCGCCCGCCACCGTTGAATTCCGCAGGGGCTGGCTTCAGCTCCTCGTTCGTCATTAAGGTAACCCGGTGAATATTCAGGTTCTTCTTTCAGATAAAGTCAGCCAGGCGCTGATCGCCGCTGGTGCGCCAGCCGATTGCGAAGCGCAGGTCCGCCCTTCCGCCAAGGCGCAGTTTGGTGATTACCAGGCCAACGGTGTGATGTCAGTCGCCAAAAAGCTGGGCATGCCGCCCCGTCAGCTGGCGGAAAAAGTGGTGCAACTGCTGGATCTCGGCGATGTCGCCAGTAAAGTGGAAATCGCCGGTCCCGGCTTTATCAACATTTTCCTGAACAGCGACTGGGTCGCCCGCCAGGCCGACCAGGTGCTGAATGCACCGAAGCTGGGCATTGCCCCGGTTGAACCGCAAACCATCGTTATCGACTACTCTGCGCCGAACGTGGCGAAAGAGATGCACGTCGGCCATCTGCGCTCCACCATCATCGGCGACGCCGCGGCACGTACCCAGGAGTTTCTGGGCCACAAAGTGATCCGCGCCAACCACGTCGGCGACTGGGGCACCCAGTTCGGCATGCTGATTGCCTACCTGGAAAAAATGCAGAATGAAAACGCCAGCGATATGGGCCTGTCCGATCTCGAGCAGTTTTACCGCGAAGCCAAGAAACATTACGACGAAGACGCCGAGTTCGCCGAGCGCGCGCGCGCTTACGTCGTGAAGCTACAGGGCGGCGATCAGTACTGCCTGAAAATGTGGCGCAAGCTGGTCGACATCACCATGGCGCAAAACCAGCTGACCTATAACCGCCTGAACGTCACGCTGACCGAAGACGACGTGATGGGCGAAAGCCTGTATAACGCGATGCTGCCGGGCATCGTCGCCGATCTGAAAGCCAAAGGGCTGGCGGTGGAAAGCGAAGGCGCCACCGTGGTGTTCCTCGACGAATACAAGAACAAGGACGGCGACCCGATGGGCGTCATCATCCAGAAAAAGGATGGCGGCTACCTCTACACCACCACCGATATCGCCTGCGCCAAATATCGCTACGAGACCCTGGGCGCCAACCGCGTGCTGTATTACATCGACTCCCGCCAGCATCAGCACCTGATGCAGGCCTGGACCATCGTGCGCAAAGCCGGTTACGTGCCTGAGTCCGTCTCGCTGGAACACCACATGTTCGGCATGATGCTGGGCAAAGACGGCAAGCCGTTCAAAACCCGCTCAGGCGGCACCGTGAAGCTCTCCGATCTGCTGGATGAGGCCATCGAACGCGCCGAACAGCTGATCGCCGGCAAAAACCCGGACATGCCGGAAGAGGAAATGAAAACCGTGGCCCGCGTGGTCGGCATCGGCGCGGTGAAATACGCCGATCTGTCGAAAAGTCGCACCACCGACTATGTTTTCGACTGGGATAACATGCTGGCCTTCGAAGGCAATACCGCGCCTTATATGCAATACGCCTATACCCGCGTGGCATCGGTATTCAAACGCGCCGGGATCGACGAAAGCAGCCTGACGCTGCCGCTGACACTGACCGAAGAGCGTGAAATTGCACTGGCCACTCGCCTGCTGCAGTTCGAAGAGGTGCTCACTACCGTTGCACGTGAAGGCACGCCGCACGTCATGTGCAGCTATCTGTACGATCTGGCGGGCTTGTTCTCCGGTTTCTACGAGCACTGCCAGATCCTCAACGCCGACAGCGAAGAAGCGCGTCAGAGCCGCCTGAAGCTGGCGCTGCTGACCTCTAAAACGCTGAAAACGGGTCTGGATACGCTCGGCATCGAAACCGTCGAACGTATGTAAACCGCACTGCGCGGAAAGCAAAAAGGTCGCCAAGGCGACCTTTTTTATTCTTGCATTCGACTCAGGCGACGCGGCGCGCAAAATCACGCGGGCGGAAACCCAACCCGGCCAGCACGCCGAAGTAGGCCACCACGCCGGCCACGACCACCGCCGCCAAGCGCAGCAAACGCTCCAGCATATTGCCCTGATCCCAGGCCGGCATCAGCCACATCACACCAATCAGCACCGCCGACATCACCAGCACGGCGATCACCAGCTTGGTGAGGAACAGTGCCCAACCCGGCTGTGGCTGGAAGATCTTCTGCTTGCGCAGCTGCCAATACAACAACGTGGCGTTCAGGCAGGCCGCCAAACCGATCGACAGCGCCAGACCGGCATGCTTCAGCGGACCAATAAACGCCAGGTTCATCACCTGTGTCATGATGAGCGTGATGATGGCGATCTTGACCGGCGTTTTAATGTCCTGCCGCGAATAGAAGCCTGGCGCCAACACTTTAACCACGATCAGCCCCATCAGCCCTACCGAGTACGCCACCAACGCGCGTTGCGTCATCGCTGCGTCAAAGGCGCTGAACTTGCCGTACTGGAATAACGAGACGGTCAACGGCTTGGCCAAAATACCCAGCGCGATGGCGCTCGGCAACGCCAGCAGGAAGCACAGGCGCAGCCCCCAATCCATCAGGCGCGAATACTCGTCGTGGTTGCCGCTTGAGAAGCTTTTGGCCAGCGACGGCAGCAGGATGGTGCCCAACGCCACGCCCAACACGCCGGACGGAAACTCCATCAGGCGGTCAGCGTAGTACATCCAGGACACCGAGCCGGACACCAGGAACGAAGCGAAAATGGTGTTGATGATCAGCGAGATTTGGCTGACCGACACCCCGAGGATCGCCGGCCCCATCTGGCGCATCACGCGCCAGACCCCGGCATCACCCAGTTTGAGGCGCGGCAATACCAGCATGCCGATCTTGCGCAGGTGCGGCAGCTGATAACCCAGCTGCAGCACGCCGCCCACCACCACCGCCCAGGCCAGCGCCAGCACCGGCGGGTGGAAATACGGGGCGGCGAACAGCGCGAAGCCGATCATGCTGACGTTAAGCAACGTGGGGGCAAAGGCCGGGATCGAGAAGCGGTTCCAGGTATTGAGAATAGCCCCCACCAGCGACGCCAGTGAGATCAACAAAATGTAGGGGAACGTAATGCGCAGCAGCGCCGAGGTCAACGCAAATTTGTCGGGCGTGTCGGTAAAGCCCGGCGCAGTAATGTAGATCACCCAGGGCGCGGCCAGCATCCCCAACACCGTCACCACCGCCAGCACCAGCGTCAACAGCCCGGAGACATAGGCGATAAAGGTGCGCGTCGCTTCTTCACCCTGCTGGCTCTTGTATTCGGCCAGGATCGGCACGAAGGCCTGCGAAAACGCGCCTTCGGCAAAGATACGGCGCAGCAGATTAGGGAGTTTGAACGCCACGAAGAAGGCGTCCGTTGCCATGCCGGCCCCGAACACGCGCGCGACGATCGCATCGCGGGCAAAGCCCAACACCCGCGAAAACATCGTCATCGAGCTGACGGCAGCCAAGGATTTGAGTAGGTTCATGTGGTTGTCTGATAGGTACCGTAAATATCAACGCCTGCAACAGCAGGCGTCAGTGAAACAATCGGCTCAGTTTACGCATCCGGAAAAGAATAGCTACCGCCATATGTTACATAGAGTTATCCCGCAGCAAACGCTCGACCACCCGCTGGGCGACCAGCGCCTGTTCGCCGCCGGTTTCCGGCGCGCTCTGGTTGGCGACGGCATCAAGGAAATGCCGTACCGCCCCGTCGAAGCCGCGTTGCACCAGCGTGCTTTGCCAACCCGGCACCGGCTGTTCCAACTCACCCTGTACATCTTCACGCAGCCAGTGACGCATATCGGTCAACTGATACAGCGCGCCGTCGGTCACCGCCTGCACGCTTTCGCGCTGGCTGCCGCCGCGGCGATGCATACTGGTCGTCACCTGCGTGTCGCCGCAGGCGAAGTGGTGCTCGGCGTACAGCATTTCGCCTGCGGCGTTGGCCCGTAAGCTGCCGCTCAACAGTTGCTCGCGTCCGCCCGCCAGCCACAGCGCAGTGTCTACCACGTGCAGGTAATCATCCAATAGGGTAAAACGCAGATCGTGCGGACCGACGCTGTCCGCCCGATGTTTATCCATACGGATAGAGGCCGGCTGGTTCATTTCCAGCTTGAGCTGCCGGTAAAGCGGCGCGAAACGGCGGTTGAACCCCACCATCAGCGTTTTGCCTCGCCGCTCGGCCAACTCGAGCAGCTGCTCGCCCTGCTCCAGCGTTTCCGCCAGCGGCTTATCGACGTAAACGTGCACGCCGCGGTTTAGCAGCTCGCCAATGACCGAAAAATGGCTGGCGGTGCTGCTGTGGACAAATACGGCGTCGCACTGTTCGGCCAGGCTGTTCAGCCGGGAGAAACAGGCCATGCGGTAGCTGTCGCACAGCGGCTGCGCTTTTTGCTGATTGGGCGAAAAACCGCCCACCAGCGTCCAATCCGCCGCTTGGCCGAGGATTGGCAGGTAAGCCTTCTGCGCGATACTGCCCAATCCCACCACGCCTACTCGTAATTTAGTCATTCGCATCCCTCGCCAACAGGTGTTGCAGCTGCCGTTTCAGCTCCGCCACTTCGTTTTCCAATGCGCTGACCCTGGCGCTCAGTTCGCTGTCTTCCTCGGATTCGAACGCCGCCGGCGGCGCTTCATCAATCTGGCCGCTGAACAGATGCATGAACCGGCTTTCGCGCTTGCCCGGCTCACGAGCCAGGCGCACCACGAACGGGCCATCTTCCCGCGTGGCCAGCTGTTGCAGCACCTGCTCGACCTCGCTGACATCGCTGAACTCGTGCATCCGATTGGTGCGGGTGCGTAGCTCGCCCGGTGTTTGCGCACCGCGCAGCAATAAAGTGGCGATCACCGCCAGTTCGGCGGGTGAAAGTTTCAGCTGGCCAAACTCGGAATTGCAAAACCGCTGCTCGTATTTCACTACCCGATTGCCGAATCCGCTGAGGGTGCGCAGGAAATGTTTGCGCAGCAACAGATCGAGGAGTTGCTGCACCTCACTCTCGCTCAGATCCATCACCGGCTCGCGGTTGGTCTTTTGGTTACAGGCCAGGGTAATGGCGTTAAGCGAAAGCGGGTATTGGTCCGGCGTCGTCACCTGTTTTTCCAACAGGCAGCCGATGACCCGGGCCTCTTTGGCGTTCAATTCATATTTCATCGTTTGGCCTCAACGTGGGGGGAGCCACTCTTTATTGGTGTATGCCGTCAAAACGTGGTCTTGCCACTGGCCATCGATCAGCAGGTAATCCTTGGCGTAACCTTCGCGTTCAAATCCCAGACGCGTCAGCAATGCGCCGCTGCGCTGGTTGTGCGGCATATAGTTGGCCATGATGCGGTGCATGCGCTGTTGGCGCAGCATATAGCGGATAGCGGACTGCAAGGCTTCGAACATCAGCCCTTGCCCCTGCCATTTCTCCCCCAGCGAATAGCCGAGGAAACAGGCGTGAAACGAACCGCGCAACACGTTACTGAAGTTCGCCACGCCGCGCACTTCCTGCTCTTCCGGATCGAGCAGGATAAAATAGTAGGCGCTGCCCTGCTTTTGCATTTCAGCGATCATCCCCAGGCGCGCCTGCCAGCCGGACGGATAACAGTGGCTTTCATCGCGCACCGGCTCCCAGGGTTTGAGAAAGGTCCGGTTCTCGGCATAATAGTCCGCCAGACGATAGGCGTCCCGTTCATGCACTAAACGGACCACCATCCGGTCGGTAGTAAGACGTACTTTTGGCGATGCAGAGCGGTAGCCGAACATCATTTCCCCCGCAGTCAAAACGGTTCGATAAGAAGTATTTATTGGGAAGTCGCATGGTTAATTATCCGGCGCCGATCTAATGCCATGACTTTATTTAGCCAATAGCGCCTCAGAACCGCACTTCCCTGCATTCAATATAACCGTAGCCCGCCCCCGAGGTAAAATCCCGGTCGCTCAGTAAATCGCCGAATACGCGTTTTACGGCGTTTTTCCGCCCATTTTGCAGCGCAGGTAACACCTTGACGATAAAAAAATATTATCTACTCCGCCCCTGTCGCCGTCCGGCAATTGGGTAGAGAATGGTGGGGTTGCCTTCCCCTCTCTCTTAATTGCTCATGGTGATGCATGTCTCTGGTGTCGCAAGCGCGCAGCTTGGGTAAATATTTTCTGTTGCTCGACAACCTGCTGGTGGTTTTAGGCTTCTTTGTCGTGTTCCCGCTTATTTCGATCCGCTTTGTCGATCAATTAGGGTGGGCGGCGCTGATCGTCGGCATCGCGCTGGGTTTGCGTCAGCTGCTGCAACAAGGGCTCGGCATCTTTGGCGGCGCCATCGCCGATCGCTTCGGCGCCAAGCCGATGATCGTCACCGGCATGCTGCTGCGCGCCGCCGGTTTCGCTACCATGGCGATGGCGGATGAGCCTTGGATCCTGTGGTTCTCCTGCGCGCTGTCCGCCCTCGGCGGCACGTTATTCGATCCGCCGCGCACCGCTTTGGTAATCAAGTTGACCCGCCCGCATGAACGCGGCCGTTTTTTCTCGCTGCTGATGATGCAGGACAGCGCGGGGGCGGTGGTCGGCGCGCTGATCGGCAGTTGGCTGCTGCAGTACGATTTCCACTTTGTCTGCTGGGTTGGGGCGGCGATCTTCGTGCTCGCCGCCGGCTGGAACGCCTGGCTACTGCCGGCTTACCGCATCTCTACCGTGCGTATACCGATGAAGGAAGGCATGTTGCGGGTACTGCGCGATCGCCGCTTCCTCACCTATGTCCTGACGCTGACCGGTTACTATATGCTGGCGGTACAGGTGATGCTGATGCTGCCGATCGTGGTCAACGAAATCGCCGGTTCACCGGCGGCAGTAAAATGGATGTATGCGATTGAAGCGGCGCTGTCATTGTCGCTGCTCTATCCGCTGGCGCGTTGGGGAGAAAAACACTTCCGGCTTGAGCAACGCCTGATGGCGGGCCTGTTGCTGATGACGCTCAGCCTGCTGCCGATTGGCCTCGCCACCAGCCTGCAGGGAGTGTTCACACTGATCTGCTGCTTCTATCTGGGATCGATTATCGCCGAGCCGGCGCGCGAAACGCTAAGCGCTTCGCTGGCGGATCCGCGTGCGCGCGGCAGCTATATGGGCTTCAGTCGCCTTGGCCTGGCGCTGGGTGGCGCGTTGGGTTACACCGGCGGCGGCTGGATGTACGATACCGGACGCACGATGAACATGCCGGAGCTGCCCTGGTTGCTGCTTGGGGCAGTAGGCTTCGCTACGCTGCTGGCGCTGTACTGGCAGTTCAGCCCACGACGCAGCGCCCCGATGATGCTGCGCGGCGGTTAACGCCATAGAAATCCGGCCGAATCGGCAACAGCTGCTATCCTGTTAGTAAAAACACCCACAGGAGCCCGTCGGCATGAGCGAAGAAGCAAAATTACCGCAACTACTCGAACATATGATACTGAACTTGCGCATGATTTATGCGCGTTCCACCCTGGTGGAAAAAGCACTGGCCCACATCCTCGCCAGCGACGCCGGCCTGAAGGACGATATTATCAAGCAGCTGCAGGTCGTCACCGCCGCCAACGAACGTGACAGAATCGACCTCGAAGAAGCTCGCATTCACCTGATCGATGTGCTCAACTCGGTACCGGCCAAGAAATAACGCCCTCTAGCCCGTGCCGGTGCGCGGGCAATATCGCAATAACGCACCATCCAACACACGCACGTCAAGACAGCCTCGATAAGCTGTGGTAACTATTGCTGTTAAAACCTGACAACCCGGAGCAAGCATGAAACTGTTCATTTACGATCATTGCCCATTCTGCGTTAAAGCCCGCATGATTTTCGGCCTGAAACGTTTGCCGATTCGCCTGGTCACGTTGCTCAACGACGATGAGACGACCCCGTTCAACCTGATCGGCAAAAAAATGGTGCCGATTCTGATTAAAGACAACGGTGAAGCGATGCCGGAAAGCCTGGATATCGTACGCTATGTCGATGGGTTGGACGGCAAGCCGGTCCTGACCGTCCGCACCAACCCGGCTATCGCCGAATGGCTGCAGCGGGTCGGCGGTTACAGCGCAAAATTGCTGCTGCCGCGTATTGCGCATGCCGATTTCGAAGAGTTTGCCACCGCCAGTGCCCGCCAGTACTTTATCGATAAAAAACAGGCGTCAATCGGAGATTTCGCCGAACATCTCGCCAACAGCGCCGATCTGATCGCCCAGTTGGAGGCCGATCTGCAAACCCTGTCACCGCTGATCGTCTCCGCTGACGCGGTGAACGGCGAGCTGTCCGAGGACGACATTCACCTGTTCCCGCTGCTACGTTCGTTGTCGATCGTCGCCGGGGTTGCGCTGCCGGATAACGTGGAAGCCTACCGCAACCGCATGGCGCAGCGCAGCGAGGTGCCGTTGCTACTGGATATGGAACAATAACGTTCGAGAGTCACAAAAAGGACATGGCGTACTGATGTTGAAAATGGTGCTCGCCACCGCTCGCGATCGGGCGCGGCTGAAGGAAATTACCTCCGTTCTGATTCGTTATGGTCTGCAAGACGTTCTGCGCTTGCTGGGCCTGGGGGCATTGCTGCGCGGTGTCCGCGGCGAGCCCGCCCTGCAGGACGCACAGACCCTACCTGAACGGCTGCGGGAGGCGCTCGAGGCGCTGGGCCCCACCTTCGTCAAATTCGGTCAGATCCTGGCCACGCGTTCTGACCTCCTGGATCCGGCCTGGACCGACGAACTGGATCGCCTGCACAGCCAAGCGGCGGTATTGCCATGGGAGACACTGGCGCCGCAGATCGTTGCCGATCTGGGGGGCGAGCCCGAGCACCTGTTTGCCGAGTTCGATCGCACGCCGCTGGCGGCAGCGTCGATGGCGCAAATCTACCGCGCCCGCTTGCACAGTGGCGAACAGGTGGTGGTGAAAGTGCTGCGGCCCGGCCTGGCGAAAACCATCCACGCCGATCTACGGCTGCTGGCCTCGCTGGCGGAAACCGTGGAGCAGCAGAGCCCCACGCTGGCACGCTATCGGCCGCGGCAGATGGTCCGAGCGCTGGCGACGGCGCTCAATCACGAGCTGGATTTGACTCACGAAGGGCATAACTGCGATCGCGTCGCCAAGATGTTTGCACGAGAACCCGACGTGGTCGTGCCGAAAATCTATTGGCAATGGTCGTCTCCGCGTCTGTTAGTGCAGGAATACTTGCCCGGTACCGCGCCGGAGAACCCTCAGCAATTGGCGGCGGCAGGCTTTGACGGCCCGCTGCTGGCACAACGCGGCGCCCGCGCCTTTATGAGCATGGTGCTGGAGCATCGGCTGTATCACGCCGATCCCCACCCCGGCAACGTTATGGCGCTGAGCGGTGACCGCGTCGGTTTTATCGACTTCGGTATGGTGGGCCAGCTGTCCGAGCGGCGGCGCAACCAGTTGCTCCTGCTGCTGCAGGCCATCGCCGATCGCCAATCCGAAGGCATCGTTAACACGCTGATCGCCTGGTCGGACAGCGAACCGTTGGACCTGCTGGATCTGGAGTTGGCGGCGCAAAACTTTCTCGACAAACAGGCCGCCGCCACCCTGACGCTGGGTAAAGCCTTGACCGACCTGCTGGTGATGGCGCGTGAACACCAGCTGGCGCTGCCGCCCGATCTGGTGCTGCTGTTCAAGGCGTTAATCACCGCCGACGGCGTACTGCACCGATTGGATCCGGCCTTCGACATCGTCGCCACGCTCAAGCCGATGCTGCAACAAACGGTGCTGCAGCGCTATGCCCCCGACGCCGTGCGCCAGCGGTTGTTGGCCCTGGGCGGGGAAGCGCTCGACGCCGGAGAGGAGCTGCCGCAAACCCTGCGGTTGTTGGTACGTCGCCTGAAGCGGGGGCAGCTCAATGCCGAGATCAACGTCAAGAACCTCGGCCAATTGAGCAAAGCGCTGGAACGCGCCGCCGTCACGCTGGCTATCGCCATCGTCACCGCCGCTTTTGCTCTGGGCCTGGCGCCTTATCTGATGCATTCTTCGCTGCGGCTGTGGGGCATCCCGCTGTTCCCGCTGTTGGGGAGCGCGGCCTGCGTGGCCGGCGTAATTCTCTTGGCGCTACGATTGCGGCGCTGATGCTTTCGGCGTTATCCGATAGGTCTCACCCGCTTTTGCGCGCACTATCCTTTGCACATCGCCGCCTGTCGTTTTCACGCGCAGGCGGAACGTTTATAATGATTAATCAATTATCTGCAGCACTTTTCGCCAGCAGTCGCAATGAGGCATTAATGAAGAAGATCCTGATGGGCGCAGCCGCCCTGCTGTTCGCCGGCGTATTGGCCGGTTGCAATCAACTGACCCAGTACACCCTGAGCGAGCAGGAAGTGAATGATTACCTGCAGAAACACAACGACTATCAGAAGCAGATCGGCGTGCCCGGCTTGGTGGACGCCAATATCGTGCTGACTCAGCTGCAAAGCCAAATCGGCCGCAGCGAACCGGGTAAAGTTACCCTTTCCGGCGACGCCAAGGTCAATATCACGTCGATTCTCGGCCCGCAGACCGCGGATCTGAAGCTGACGCTGAAGGCGCAGCCGGTTTACGACCGGGCGCAGGGCGCCATTTTCCTGAAGGACATGGAGCTGACTGATTACAGCGTGCAGCCGGAAAAAATGCAGACGGTAATGAAAGCGCTGACGCCGTATCTGAACCAGTCGCTGAAATCCTACTTCGACCAAAAGCCGGCTTATGTGCTGAATCCTGACAACAGCAAAACCGAAGCGCTGGCGAAAAAACTGGCGAAAGGGTTGGAAGTGAAACCGGGTGAATTGGTGATCCCGTTCAGCGACTGACGCTGCCTGATAACATCAAGCCCGCCGCTCGGCGGGCTTTTTACTGCCGGGAAAGCGTTACTGCGGGACGCTGTAGGCGATTTCGCCGGTGTTGCAGTTGAGCGTCACGTTGTAGGTTTTATCTGCCTTGGTGCCACGCACCGTTAACGGTACCTGCCACACCTGATCCTTGCCGGTAATGGCATCCGGGCTCACCCAGGCGATCGGGGTTGCGGTGCCCAGCAGTTTTTTGTCCGCCTCCCAACGCGTGATGCGGTTCTGCAAGAAGTCGCGCTTGACCTGGGCGGCGATATCCGCCGGCTGCAGGCCTGCACACTGCCCCACCTTGGCGGTACGTTGCTCTTGATCCTGCGCCCACACCGCGGTTGATGCTCCCATCATGGCCAACAAGGCGATAGCCAAACCCATTTTTTTCATATGTCCTCCCGTTGTGATTAGCGCTATCCGGGCGCCCATCCCTGGCTCACAACAGGGTTTCGGCAAAGAGTTACCGTTTGACGAACTCGATGACAAACAGCGCATCCAGGCCCGGATAGATTTCCTTGATCACCTGCTTCAGTTCGCCGAGCGACATGTTTTCCTGCTGTGCGTGGCGTTCGGTCAGCGCATCCAGGCGCACCGGCGTTACCGACAGCACTTCGATAAAACAGAAAAAGACGCCGTCTTCATTGCGGCTTACGCGCAATACCTCGCCCGGTTCGAAGTGCGACTCACTGGCATCCCGAATGGTGATGGTTTTACGCCCGGCCAGAATGTCTTGCTCAAAGCGGCTGAAGAAAGTTATTTCACGGCTCATTTTAGATCCTTTTTCATCACAACACCGCAACATAAGTCATTATGCTGCTTGCTTTTCTGACGCAGATCCCTCTTTTGGGTTAGATGTCGCTTTTTTCGCTTTGCTTTCCGCCGGTTTTTTGAGGGTTTCCGCCGGCGAAGCGCCACGCAAAATCAGACCCAGCGCGTCCTTATTCTCCGCCAGGAAGAAGCTCAAGCCTTCGCGCTGTTCGTCATCCAGAGTCAGCGGTGCCTGCTGCAGCCACTCCCCGAGATTGTCCGCCAGATCCAGCATTTTGTCGTAGGCGTCGGCTTCTTTCTTGCTCGCGAAAGTCATTTTTTCCTCACCGTTTCTCACCACCACATATTTAACTTCAACCGCCATGCGTGCGTCCTCAAAAACTCAAATTACTGTAATTATGTACAGTATAAATAGATCGTGGCGGGAAGGCAAACCGCCGCCCGCCTTCGGCTTATTTCAGCAGCCGCACCTTGCAGCTTTTGCCTTTGATTTTGCCCTGCTGCAACTGTTGCAGCGCCTTGCGCGCGCTGGCTTTGCGGATTGCGACATAGGCATGCACTGGGAACATGTCAATCTTGCCCACTTCCGCCGCCGTCAGCCCGGCATCACCGGTCAGCGCCCCGAGAATATCGCCGGGACGGATCTTCGCCTTGCGGCCGCCGTCGATGCACAGCGTCACCATCTCCGCCTCCAGCGAGCCGTTGGCCGCCCCGCTCAGCTCGGACACCGGCGACCAGTCGACGCTCATCTGCAGATAGTCTTCAATCGCGTGCGCACGCGCCATTTCCTGCGGCGTGCACAGGCTGATCGCCAACCCGCTCATGCCGGCGCGGCCGGTACGGCCAATACGGTGCACATGCACTTCGGGATCGAACGCCAGCTCGTAGTTGACCACCAGCTCCAGCTCTTTAATATCCAGCCCGCGTGCGGCAACGTCGGTCGCCACCAATACCCGGCAACTGCGGTTGGCGAAACGCACCAACACCTGGTCGCGGTCGCGCTGTTCCAGATCGCCATGCAGCGCCAGCGCGCTGATGCCGCGGGCCTCCAGGGCCTCAAGCACCGTCTGACAATCGCGTTTGGTATTGCAGAACACCACGCAGGACGCGGGTTGATGATAGCGAATAGCCGACACCAGGAGCGCCGGGCGCTGATCGCGCGTAGTCTCATAAAAGCGTTGTTCGATGGAGGCCTGCGCTTCTCCATCGTCCACCTCGACGCTCAGCGGCTGGCGTTGAACGCGCGCGCTGATGCGCTCGATACCTGCCGGGTACGTGGCGGAAAACAGCAGCGTCTGACGTTGCGGCGGCGTATAGCTGATCACATCGTCGATGTCGTCGGCGAACCCCATGTCCAGCATGCGATCGGCCTCATCCAGCACCAGCACCTTCAGCTCGTCCAACTGCAGCGTTTTCTTGCGCAGGTGTTCCTGGATACGGCCCGGCGTCCCCACCACGATGTGCGGCGCATGCACCAGCGAATCGAGCTGCGGCCCCATCGGCTGACCGCCGCACAGCGTCAGGATCTTGATGTTTTGCGTGAAACGCGCCAGGCGGCGCAGCTCTTTGCTCACCTGATCGGCCAGCTCGCGGGTGGGACAGAGCACCAGCGCCTGCGTGGCGACCTGACCGACGACGATACTGTTCAGCAGACCAATGCCGAAGGCCGCCGTTTTACCGCTGCCGGTTTTCGCCTTGGCGCGCACGTCCCGCCCTTGCAGGATGGCGGGCAACGCGGCGGCCTGTACCGGCGTCATTTCGGCGTACCCCAGTTCGTTGAGGTTGGCCAACTGTTCGGCTGGCAGCGGCAGGGAAGAAAAAGAAACTGTGCTCACGGCGATAACTCTTATATGACGAATGGAATGGCGGCGCGCCCGCAGGTTGGCGCCGAATCAGGGGTAAATGATAACAGAGATGGGCGGCGTTACGGGGTGCGGGCATAAAAAAACCCGCCGGCGGCGGGTTTCTTGGCAACGCAGTCGTTAAATCGCAACGACGTTGGCTGCAGCAGGGCCACGTTGGCTGTCCTGGATGGAGAATTCAACCTGCTGGCCTTCAGCCAGGGTTTTGAACCCATCGCTAACGATAGCGGAAAAATGAACGAAAACGTCTTTAGAACCGTCGGCAGGCGTGATGAAGCCGAAACCTTTGCTTTCGTTGAACCATTTAACGTGACCAGTGATCTTGCTCATTTGTGTTTCCTTTACTTGATAAACCTGCCTTAACGGCACGAGACGCGAAAACCCTGTGATATGTAGGCCTTCTTTCGCCGTCGGTTATTAACGCATAATCGCTCATGCAGGGCAAATATTTCTGTTTGTTATAAAAACAGTCAGTTAGCAACAAACCTGGCGCAGCGGCTGTGAACGCAATCGTTTTCGTATATACTGCCCGCCGATCATCAATCCGCTTACTTTCACCGATCCAGGTACGACACTATGTTAACGATTGGAACCGCCCTGCGCCCTTCCGCCACCCGCGTTATGTTGCTCGGCTCCGGGGAGCTGGGTAAAGAAGTCGCCATTGAATGCCAGCGCCTCGGTCTGGAAGTGATCGCCGTCGATCGCTATCCCGACGCCCCCGCCATGCATGTGGCGCACCGCAGCCACGTCATCAATATGCTGGATGGTGACGCGCTGAAAGCCGTTATCGAACAAGAGCGGCCTGACTATATCGTTCCCGAAATCGAAGCGATCGCCACTGCCATGCTGGTCGAGCTTGAACGCCAGGGCCACCGCGTGGTGCCCTGTGCCGAAGCCACCCGCCTGACGATGAACCGTGAAGGCATCCGCCGTCTGGCGGCGGAAGAGCTCGCTCTGCCCACCTCCAGCTACCGCTTTGCCGACAGTGAAATCGCCTTCCGCCAGGCGGTTGAGCATATCGGCTACCCGTGCATCGTCAAACCGGTGATGAGCTCTTCCGGCAAAGGCCAGAGCCTGATCCGCACGCCCGAACAGCTGCAAAGCGCCTGGGATTACGCCCAACAGGGCGGCCGTGCCGGCGGTGGCCGGGTGATCGTCGAAGGGCTGGTAAGATTTGATTTTGAAATTACGCTGCTGACCATCAGCGCCGTGGACGGCGTGCATTTCTGCGAGCCGATCGGGCACCGTCAGGAAGACGGAGATTATCGCGAATCCTGGCAGCCTCAGCGTATGTCGGCTACGGCGCTGAGCCGTGCTCAGGCTATCGCGGAGAAGGTGGTGAAAGCCCTGGGTGGCTTCGGCCTGTTCGGCGTGGAACTGTTCGTCTGCGGCGACGACGTGATCTTCAGCGAAGTGTCGCCACGCCCGCACGATACCGGCATGGTCACAATGATTTCACAGGATCTGTCTGAGTTCGCCCTGCACGTGCGCGCGTTTCTCGGTTTGCCGATCGGCGCTATCCGCCAGTTCGGCCCTTCCGCTTCGGCGGTGATCCTGCCACAGCTCACCAGCACCGATGTGCGCTTCAGCGGATTGGAAAACGCGCTGCGCGGGCACAACCAGCTGCGTCTGTTCGGCAAGCCGGAAATCGCCGGCCAGCGCCGCCTGGGCGTAGCGCTGGCGACGGCGGACACCACGGAACTCGCGGTGGAACTGGCGAAACAGGCCGCCGCCGCCGTGGCGGTCAACCGCTAAAACTGACGGGGCCGCTTGCGCGGCCCCGATAACATCAATAGTCTTCGTCTTCTTCAGCATCGTCATCCCGCGACGCCTCCGGTGCGGCATCCTGCTGCTCGTCTTCGTCATCGAACAGCACCGCAACCTGAGCGCCCTGATGCTGCTCACGAATTTCCTGCGCAACGCGAGCAATGGCCTCACCGCTGCTCATGCCCTGTTCCATCAGCTGATGGATGCGATCCGCCGCTTCCTGCTGCTCCGCGTGGCTCAGTAATGGCATACCTGCATGCATGTGTCGTTCTCTCCGGCAAAAGGGAGAGCGAGTATACGCGCTAACGCGACGGATCCCAACGTCTTGTGGCTCAGGCCGGTTGCGAACAGCCGTTATCGCTGCGCCACTGCTTCAGGCGATGCCGCCACAGCATGACATGCCACCCCTGCTTCAGGCCGCGCGTATTGGCGAACATCGCTCTGTCGATGCCGCGCTGATAGAACTCTTCGGTAATCTGACTCTGGGCGGCCGGATCCGGCTCACGACGGATACTGTGACAAATGCCCAACGCCTCACGGGTGATTTGCCAATGGAAAGCGGGACGAATGGCGACAGTGCCCGCATAGCGCCGGTTGAGCCGCTCCAGCATTTCGACGATTTTCATATAGTGACGCTGATACTCTACGTTCGCTTTGCCGGTGCGACGACGGTTACTGATCGACTTGTCGTGCACCCGTTGCCGGTACAGCGGCGTGCTTAAATATTTGACCCGTTTGGCATTAAACATGACTTCCGTCGTCCAGGGAATATCCTGGTGATGCAACCCCGGCTCAAAATAAAGCCGATGCTGGCGAATATAATCGAGGCGATATATTGCCAGCCATACAACATGAATAAACTTTCGCGACTTCAATGCACGTTCGAACCACTGAACGCCAGTGATAACGTCGGTAGTGCGTAAACGCGCCTCGGGAAAAATCGGCTGTAATTCGTCTTGGCTGGTAAAATAGCGTTCACCATTACATTGCATCACGTCTAATTGGTGTCGTTCTGCCTGTTCCAACAGCGTGGAATACATCTCGGGCGCCAATAAATCGTCGGCGTCCGGAAACGCCACATATTTACCTCGGGCAACGGCGAGCCCGGCATTACGTGCATTAGAAACGCCGGCATTGGCTTGATCGATCACGCGAATATTCGGATGCACCGCCGCGTAACGGTGCGCAATCTCTCCCGAACCGTCGGTGGAACCATCGTTGACGATGATCACCTCCAACCGTTGCTCGCGCTGGGCCAGCAGCGAGACCAGGAACGGCTCCAATAACTCCCCCGCATTGTGCATCGGGACGATGACGCTCAGCATTAACGACATAGGTAGCTCTTCAATAATAATGTAACAAAATGATAATTTTATTTTTTTAAAAAATAGAAACCGCTTCAGCGCACGAGCGAAATAAAACGCGAACCTTCACATTTCCGCCGCAGGCTAAATAAGATTAATCTTGTTTGTCTTTTCATGCTTTCGACAAGAAAAGCGTTCCACAACAAGGGATAACTTTCACAAGACGGCCACCATGAAAAAACACAGGCAAAACCGTTTCGCATCGCCAGCTTAATAACAGCAAGCAACAATAAAAGTATGAAATTAACGAACCTTTTTTATATTTCTCGGGTCTTGCGCCCTCGATGAATAAACGTCCAGTGCATTTGACGTTAAATTTTTAACATATCGAAGTATAATCAATGGCGCAAAAAATGCCTTATCTCAGGTTTATTGAACTGCCGTTTATGTGAACTGTGCTCCATGTCGCGCGTGGCAAAACATGCATGACGTGACCGTCTATGGCACACTAGCCGCCAGATATCGCCGTCCTCACAGCCAGGTTTATTGACGTTCATGAGCGTAACCGCCCCAAACATAAAATC
The DNA here is from genome assembly GCF_052168655.1 of Serratia sp. CY47280. Classification (NCBI taxonomy): domain Bacteria; kingdom Pseudomonadati; phylum Pseudomonadota; class Gammaproteobacteria; order Enterobacterales; family Yersiniaceae; genus Serratia; species Serratia sp. CY47280. Next base: position 1,077,894 of record NZ_JBJNMG010000001.1, read on the forward strand.
TTTGCCCTACAGCCGCAGTGCCCTGATGACGCTTTTCGCCTCGATTTCAACCCACCCGTGGGCGATGCTGCTGCATTCGGGCTTCGCCGACCATTCGCATAACCGCTTCGACATCCTGGTCGCGCAGCCGTGCGTTACGCTCACCACCCAGGGCGCCAGCACGAAAATAGAAAGTGACGGCGTCACTATTCAGTCGAAGGAAGATCCATTCTCCCTGCTGCAGCAACACCTGGTGGCGCAAGGTTGGCAACCTGCGTTTAACCCGGATCTGCCATTTCAGGGCGGCGCACTGGGGCTGTTCGGCTACGATCTCGGGCGGCGGGTGGAAAGCTTGCCGCAGTTGGCCGCAGCCGACCTCGCCTTGCCGGACATGGCGGTGGGCATTTATGACTGGGCGCTGATCGCCGATCACCGTCTGCAAACCCTGACGCTGCTCAGCTATGGCGACGTGGAACAGCGCTGGTGCTGGCTCAATAGCCAAACCGCGCCGACAGAACGCCCTTTCACGCTGCTGAGCGACTGGCGCGCCAATATGAGCCGGCGGCAATACGGCGAGAAATTCCAACGTATTCAGCGCTACCTGCGCAGCGGTGACTGTTACCAAATTAATCTGGCGCAACGGTTCTCCGCCGACTATCAGGGAGATGAGTGGCAGGCTTTCTGTCGATTGAGCGCCTGCAACCGCGCGCCGTTCTCGGCCTTCCTGCGCCTGCCGCACAACAGCGTACTGAGCGTCTCTCCCGAGCGCTTCCTGTGGCTGGAGCAGCAGCGCATCCAAACCCGCCCGATCAAGGGCACGCTGCCGCGGCTGGCGGACGCGGAACAGGACGCCGCTCAGGCTCGCCGTTTGGCCGATTCCCCCAAGGATCGCGCTGAAAATCTGATGATCGTCGATCTGCTGCGCAACGATATCGGCCGCGTCGCCCAGCCTGGCAGCGTACGGGTGCCGGAACTGTTTGCCGTGGAGCCGTTTCCCGCCGTGCATCACCTGGTGAGCACTATCACCGCAACCCTGCCGGAACAGACCTCGGCGGCCGAACTGCTGCGCGCCTGCTTCCCCGGCGGCTCGATCACCGGCGCGCCCAAGGTGCGGGCGATGGAAATCATCGAAGAGCTGGAGTCGCAGCGCCGCAATGCCTATTGCGGCAGTATCGGTTACCTAAGCGCCTGCGGCACCATGGACACCAATATCACCATCCGCACGCTCGTCACCGAAAACGGCCGCATCCACTGCTCCGCCGGTGGCGGCATCGTGGCGGACAGCCAGGAGCAGGCGGAATACCAGGAGACCTTCGACAAGGTTGGCCGTATTCTGCCGCAGCTTGGGGAGTGTGCCCTGTCGTGATCCCATCGAACACACCAGCCTCACTGCACGCCTTTATCAGCCGTTTTCAACTGCAGCTGCCCCAGGCGGCGCAGATCTCGCACAATGTGCGCCCGGCGGCGGTGCTGATCCCGATCGTTTGCCGCGCAGAGCCGACGCTGCTGTTGACCCGCCGCGCCGACTCGCTGCGCAAACATGCCGGCCAGGTGGCCTTCCCCGGCGGTAAAACCGACGCTGAAGACGGGTCGGCGATCGTCACGGCGCTGCGAGAAGCGCAGGAAGAAGTGGCGATACCGCCGCAGGCGGTGACCGTCCTCGGCCAAATGGCGCCGCTCGACAGCAGCACCGGATTTCAGGTCACGCCCATCGTCGGCCTGGTCTCGCCGGATGTGCAGTTCCACGCCAATGAGGGTGAAGTGGCGGACGTGTTCGAGATGCCCTTGAGGGAAGCGCTGACCCTGTCGCGTTACTATCCGCTGGATATTCATCGCGCCGGCCATACGCACCGCATTTACCTCTCCTGGTATCACAGCCAGTTTATCTGGGGGCTGACCGCAGCCATCATTCGGCGTCTGGCGCAGCAGGTCAGTATTTAGCCCATATTACGTGATCTGACTCGCAATCTGGCATGGCCGACGGCCTCCGCTGCCGGTAAAGCGATCGAAATCACTTCATTTGAACGCTTTTTCAACTACCGTTCCGATTGAATGGTTTTAAAAAAACTGTAAACCCTCTCTTAAACCTTACGAAATACCTGTAAAATACCACCGTCCGAGATAAACCACTGTAGAAACAGGGATTAAGCCGGCGGCGTTCAGCACGGAAAGCTGGCGCGATTACCGCTAATGGAGCTTGGGCGAAAGCGGATACCTCGCATAAGGGTTCGCCCCGGGTAATCAGTAAAAAAAGCGACACCACGGATTATTTAATTTCATGCGAAAAAGGCAGCCGAACCCGCACGGCCCTTTTACAATATCGCTGTTCCCTGCGCGGTTTTTAACCGCCGCAGCCATAACAATACGTCTCTTTAAGGAGTTTTAGCGTGATTAGCGTTTTCGACATGTTTAAGATCGGCATCGGCCCGTCCAGCTCTCATACGGTTGGACCGATGAAAGCCGGCAAACAGTTTGTCGACGATCTGGTAAATAAAGGCCTGATGCCTTCTATCACGCGTGTTGCCGTAGACGTTTACGGCTCACTCTCATTGACCGGTAAAGGTCACCATACCGATATCGCCATCATTCTCGGCCTGGCCGGCAACATGCCGGACACCGTCGATATCGATAGCATTCCTGGCTTTATTCGCGATGTAGAACAACGTCAACGCCTGATGCTGGCCAACGGCCTGCATGAAGTCGATTTCCCACGCGACGGCGGCATGGTCTTCCGCAGCGACAACCTGCCGCTGCACGAGAACGGCATGCAAATCCACGCCTTCGCCGGCGATAAAGAAGTGTACAGCAAGACCTATTACTCCATCGGCGGCGGTTTCATCGTCGACGAGGAGAACTTCGGTAAGGACGCCGAGCAAGAGCTGCAAATGCCTTATCCATTCAACTCCGCGCGCGAAATGCTCGACCACTGCCGCGAGACCGGGCTGTCACTGTCCGGCATGGTGATGCAGAACGAACTGGCGCTGCACAGCAAGCAAGAGATCGAAACCTACTTCGGCAACGTCTGGCAAACCATGCGTGCCTGTATCGATCGCGGTCTGAACACCGAAGGCGTGCTGCCGGGGCCGCTGCGCGTACCGCGCCGTGCTTCCGCGTTGCGCCGCATGCTGGTGGCGTCGGACAAACTGTCCAACGATCCGATGAACGTGATCGACTGGGTCAACATGTTCGCACTGGCGGTTAACGAAGAAAACGCCGCCGGCGGCCGCGTCGTCACCGCGCCGACCAACGGTGCCTGCGGCATCGTGCCTGCGGTGCTGGCTTACTACGATCACTTTATCGAGTCCGTCAGCCCGGATATCTACATCCGTTACTTTATGGCAGCGGGCGCCATCGGCGCGTTGTACAAGATGAACGCGTCCATTTCCGGCGCCGAAGTCGGCTGCCAGGGCGAAGTCGGCGTGGCCTGCTCCATGGCGGCCGCCGGCCTGGCTGAACTGCTGGGCGGCAGCCCTGAGCAGGTCTGTGTGGCGGCGGAAATCGGCATGGAACACAACCTGGGGCTGACCTGTGACCCGGTCGCCGGCCAGGTACAGGTGCCGTGCATCGAGCGCAACGCCATCGCCTCGGTCAAGGCGATCAACGCCGCCCGCATGGCTCTGCGCCGCACCAGCGAACCGCGCGTTTCGCTGGATAAGGTGATCGAGACCATGTACGAAACCGGCAAAGACATGAACGCCAAATACCGAGAAACATCACGCGGTGGCCTGGCAATCAAGGTGCAATGCGACTGACAGACAACCCCGCCGCCCGGCGGGGTTTTTTATGGGCAATCAATTCATTGACCGTTTTTAGTGACAATGTCACCAGAAAATATCCTGCATTTTTCTCATCGATCCAGCGGTTAGCCTGCAAATTGACCTTCTGTTTTGCCAAATCGAAATAATTTACTGAGTTACCATCAATCTTGTATAACCTCAGGCTAGAATTAGCCGAGCGCAACTTAAGGAGCTGTGGCCTGACTGTGACTCGGAGCTGGATTACCGAACAAGGATTTACCGGATGTTGATGACCCACCTCGCCGCGTCCCAATATCGTTACTACCGTTGGCTGCTGGCCGGAGCGGTGGGCGTGGCTATTCTGTTGGTATCTCTGTATACCCGTTACTATCAAGAGGTCAAAAGCATCGAGCAGAGCCAGCAAACGTTGGCCACCCGCACCGTCGGCAAAATTGACCAGCTGTTGTCCCCCGCGCAGCTGCAGGCGGAACGCAGTATGGACATGCTGGAACAACCCTGCGAGAACGTCTCATCGACCCTGCGCTTTCGCGCCGCGCAAAATCAGGCGCTGCGCGCCATGCTGCTGGTAAAAAATGGCATCATCTACTGCTCCAGTCTGTTTGGCGCCCGACATTATCAGTTGGCTGCCGTGCTGCCGATTTTCGTCAACAGCAACGTCAGGCTGGCGCTGCGCCCTTCGTTGGCGGTGAGCAAAGGACTGCCCACGTTGGTGATGTGGACACCCTCCCCCGGCGATAGAAGCAGCGGCGTGCTGCACGTCTTCAATATCGAGCTGTTATCGAACTTTTTACTCGAACCGCAGGAGCCTTATGTTCAGCGCATGGTGCTGAACGTAGCCGACAGCAGCCTGGAATACGGGCGCCGCGAAATCCTGCGCCGCGACACCCTGACCAACGATCTGCGTTACACCGCCGGTTCCGAGCGTTACCCGTTCTCGATTTCGCTGTTCGGCCCGCAGGTCGGCATGTTGGCGTTTTCCGCACTGCCGCGCCATATCCCGCTGGCGCTGCTGATCAGCCTGCTGGCGGCCTATGTGGTCTACCTGCTCACCGCTAACCGCATGAGCCTGTCTTACCACATTGGCCATGCCATTACCCATCGGGAGTTCCGCGTTTACTGCCAACCGATCATTCACAGCGATACCGGGCGCTGTGCCGGCGTCGAGATGCTGCTGCGTTGGAAAAAGAAGCGGCAGGGGTGGATCTCGCCAGACGTGTTTATTCCGTTGGCCGAGCAGCATGACCTCATCATTCCGCTCACTCGCTATCTGATGAACACCGTGACGGAAAATCTGCAGCTGTTCCCGCCACGACCGTCCTTCTACATCAGCATTAACGTTGCTGCCGAGCATTTTAAAACGCTCAACATCATCGACGATATCCGCCAGATTTGGCTGCCGGCACATCCGATGCCCTCATTGATGCTGGAGCTGACCGAACGCACCGCGCTGTCGGCGATCCAGTATGACCAAATTCGCACGCTGAAAGACATGGGGATCATGCTAGCTATCGACGATTTCGGCACCGGCCACAGCTCGCTGAGCTACCTGAAAAACCTCAGCCCGGACGTGTTGAAGATCGACCGCGGGTTTACCGCGGCCATCGGCACCGACGCGGTCAACGCCACGGTGACCGACACCATCATTACGCTGGCGCAGAGGCTGAAGCTGAAACTGGTGGCAGAGGGGGTCGAAACGGAGGAACAGGCCGACTATCTGCGCTCACGCGAGGTCAATGCCCTGCAGGGGTATTATTTCGCCAAGCCAATGCCGATCCACGTTTTCCCGCTGTGGTTGCAACAGTACGAATCGCGCGTCAGGAAAGCGGAAGAGGATCCGCCGGAGGCCTGAGCCCCCGGCGGGAGGGTTACGACTGCGTCGGCTCGTCAAAGACGACGCGGGTAACACGCACCAATTCGATGCGATAGTCGGAGACCTCGACGATATCGAAACGCAGGTGGTTCAGTTCAATGGTGTCCCCCACCACCGGCATCTGGCCGTAGTGAGCCAACAGCAGCCCCGCCAGGGTGGCGTAGTCTGCGGTTGGGCTGACCAGGTCATCGCAGGCCAGTGCCTGTTCCAGCGAGTGCAAATCGGTTCCCCCCTTCACCAGCCAGCCGTCGCCTTCCGCCACGATATCCGGCGTTTCATCCTCGTCCGGGAACTCACCGGCAATCGCTTCCAGGACGTCCAGCGGCGTCACCAGCCCCTGCACGACGCCAAATTCATTGGTGACCACTACCAGACGCCCTTTGGCGCGGCGCAGCACCGCCAGCAGTTTGATGACGTCCATGGTTTCCGGCACCACGATCGGCGGCGTGCGGGCGGCAAACTCGGCAATATCTTCACCCTGCTCCAGCGCCACCAGCAGATCCTTGGCGCGTACCACGCCGACGATCTCATCCACCGAATCACGACACACCGGGAACAGACTGTGTGGCGTATCCAGCAACTGTGCGCGCACCTCCTCGCGGGAGCGCTCGCAGTCGACCCAGGAGATGTCCGTGCGAGGCGTCATCACACTGCGTAATGAACGCGAGGCGAGCGTCAACACGCCGCTGATCATATAACGCTCTTCCGCCGCAAAGGTTTCATCCCTCGGCAAAGCGACCTCATCGTCCGACTGCTGCGCGCGCTGCTGCCCCATCAGGCGCATGATCGCTTCCGCGGTGCGCTCGCGCATCGGCCGACGCGCTTGATGCTTGATGAAGTTGCGACGCGCGATCTGGTTGAACAATTCAATCAGGATCGAGAAGCCGATCGCGGCGTACAGATAGCCTTTCGGAATATGCAAACCGAAGCCTTCGGCGATCAGGCTCAGGCCGATCATCAACAGGAAGCTCAGGCACAGCACCACGATGGTCGGGTGCGCATTGACGAAGTTGGTCAATGGCTTGGATGCCAACAGCATCACCGCCATCGCGATCACCACCGCCGCCATCATTACCGGCAGATCGTTCACCATGCCTACGGCGGTAATCACCGCATCAAGCGAAAACACTGCGTCCAGGATCACGATTTGCACCACCACCGCCCAGAACTTGGCATAACCGCGGTTGGCGCCATCCTGGTGCGTCTGCCCTTCCAGCCGCTCATGCAGCTCCATGGTGGCCTTGAACAGCAGGAATACCCCGCCGAACAGCAGGATAAGATCGCGGCCAGAGAAGCTGAAATCGCCGACGCTGAACAGCGGTGTGGTCAGGGTTACCATCCAGGAGATCACCGACAGCAGGCCCAAACGCATCAGCAACGCCAGCGACAGGCCGATAACGCGCGCCTTATCGCGCTGCTTCGGCGGCAATTTGTCGGCCAAAATGGCGATGAACACCAGGTTGTCGATGCCCAGCACGATTTCCAGCACCACCAGCGTAAGCAACCCAGCCCAAATAGAGGGGTCCATTAAAAATTCCATATCAGACTCCAGAAAAAAGTGGGAATGAGCGCTCGCCGCTCAGACGTGACGATGCCGCCGCTGCATGGGCGCAGTCGACAATAGCAAGGTGACGGGATGGGGTTACCGGGAGATGGCCGAAGGGCCGAACAGCATATACAACGCCAGCAGGTGGCGGGTGAAACCTGGAAAAACAGTAACTTCGGTGACAGTCCATAGGGAGGGCTGAGGCCCTTCACTCCTTAGTGATGAAAGAAGAAATTACTGTATCAGGATTTTTCTGGGGGACAAAGCGGCTTTTTCAACGGCGGTTTAGGGTGGCGCCACACCATATCGTCTGCGACAGCTAAGATTTCCCCGAGCATTCAATAGCGGAGCAGCGTCACAAAAAATATTTTTTCACTCACTAAAATAAATCTCGCGTTCGTGAAGTATCACGCACAGGCATTTGAAACTGCGTGAGAAATGTTAGGCGTGCGTTTCTTTTTTTCTACCATAATGTATCTGAACCGCGGAAGTGACTGCCAAGACGGCGCGGAGAAACGACACACACCGCGTCTGGAGTTCAACGAGGAGGTAGCGAGTGGCAATAGCTATTATCATCGGCACACACGGGGCTGCAGCGGAACAACTGCTGAAAACGGCGGAGATGCTATTGGGCGAGCAGGACAACGTCGCCTTTATAGACTTCGTTCCCGGTGAGAATGCCGAAACGTTAATCGTCAAGTACAACGAAAAAATCAGTGGGTTGGATACCAGCGGCGGCGTGCTGTTCCTGGTGGATACCTGGGGCGGCAGCCCGTTCAACGCCGCCAGCCGCATTGCGGTCGACAAAGAACACTATGAGGTCGTCACCGGGGTCAACATCCCGATGCTGGTGGAAACCTTCATGGCGCGGGACGACAACCCCGCTTTCGATGAACTGGTGGCGCTGGCGTTGGAAACCGGCCGTGAAGGCGTGAAAGCGCTGAAAAAACCGCAGGAAGAACCCGCAAAACCCGCAGCACCCGTCGCCAAAGCCGCTGCCCCTCAGGCGCCGTTGGGGCCGAACGACCACATGAAAATCGGCCTGGCGCGCATCGATGACCGCTTAATCCACGGCCAGGTCGCTACCCGCTGGACCAAAGAGACCAACGTCAGCCGCATTATCGTCGTCAGCGATGAAGTCGCCGCCGACCATGTGCGCAAGACCCTGCTGACCCAGGTTGCCCCGCCGGGCGTCACCGCCCACGTGGTGGACGTGGCGAAGGCCATCCGCGTCTGGAACAACCCGAAATACGCCAACGATCGCGTGATGCTGTTATTCACCAACCCGACCGACGTCTGGCGTTTGGTGGAAGGCGGCGTGGAGATTACATCCGTCAATATCGGCGGCATGGCGTTCCGCCAGGGGAAAACCCAGGTGAACAACGCCGTTTCCGTCGATGAAAAAGATATCGAAGCGTTTAAGAAACTGAACGATCGCGGTATCGAGCTGGAGGTACGTAAGGTCTCGTCCGACAGCCGGCTAAAAATGATGGACCTGATTAACAAACTCAATTAGTGGCGCCAGCCGCTAATTATTTTACTCAGAGCTTTTTTGGTCATAGGAGAAGTGCAATGGAGATCACCACTCTTCAGATTGTGCTGATATTTATCGTTGCCTGTATCGCCGGGATGGGTTCCGTCCTCGACGAGTTCCAGTTCCACCGTCCGCTGGTCGCCTGTACCCTGATCGGCTTTATCCTCGGCGATATGAAAACCGGCATCATCATCGGCGGTACGCTGGAAATGATCGCCCTGGGCTGGATGAACATCGGTGCGGCCGTCGCGCCGGATGCTGCCCTGGCGTCCATCATTTCGAGCATTCTGGTCATCGCCGGCGGGCAAAGCGTCGGCGCCGGTATCGCCCTGGCCATTCCGCTGGCGGCGGCCGGCCAGGTATTAACCATCATCGTGCGTACCCTCACCGTGGCGTTCCAGCACGCGGCGGATAGCGCAGCGGAGCGCGGCAGCCTGCGCGCCATTAGCTGGATCCATGTCGGCGCCCTGCTGCTGCAGGCGATGCGTATCGCCATCCCGGCGGTCATTGTCGCCATCTCGGTCGGCACCGCCGGGGTACACGCCTTGCTCAACTCGATCCCGGAAGTGGTCACCAGCGGCCTGAACATCGCCGGCGGCATGATCGTCGTGGTCGGTTACGCAATGGTGATTAACATGATGCGCGCCGGCTACCTGATGCCGTTCTTCTATCTCGGTTTCGTTACCGCCGCCTTCACCAACTTCAACCTGGTGGCGCTCGGCGTCATTGGCGTGGTGATGGCCGTGCTGTATATCCAGCTCAGCCCGAAATACAACAAGTCTCAAGTTGTACAGGCCGGCCCGGCTAACGCGAACGATCTCGATAACGAACTCGACTAGGAATAGGTGAGAGAAATGGTTGATACAACTGCTCAAAAGAAACTCACGCCGGCCGATATTCGCGGCGTATTCCTGCGTTCGAACCTGTTCCAGGGTTCATGGAACTTCGAACGCATGCAGGCGCTGGGTTTTTGCTTCTCGATGGTGCCGGTGATCCGTCGCCTGTATCCGGAAAACAATGACGACCGCAAACAGGCGATCAAGCGTCACCTGGAGTTCTTCAACACTCACCCTTACGTGGCGGCACCGGTGCTCGGCGTGACCATGGCGATGGAAGAGCAACGCGCCAACGGCGCACCGATCGACGACGCCGCAATCAACGGCATCAAGGTTGGTTTGATGGGGCCGCTGGCGGGCGTCGGTGACCCGATCTTCTGGGGCACCGTGCGGCCGGTATTCGCCGCGCTTGGGGCGGGCATCGCCATGAGCGGCAGCCTGCTCGGACCGATCCTGTTCTTCGTGCTGTTCAACCTGGTGCGCCTGCTGACCCGCTATTACGGCGTGGCCTACGGTTACCGTAAAGGGGTGGATATCGTCAACGACATGGGCGGCGGCTTCCTGCAGAAACTGACGGAAGGAGCGTCCATTCTCGGCCTGTTTGTCATGGGCGCGTTGGTCAACAAGTGGACGCACGTGAATATCCCGCTGGTGGTGTCCAAGATCACCGACCAGACCGGGCATACCAACGTCACCACGGTGCAGACCATCCTCGACCAGCTGATGCCGGGCCTGGTGCCGCTGCTGTTGACCTTCGCCTGTATGTGGTTGCTGCGCAAGAAAGTCAACGCGCTGTGGATCATCATCGGCTTCTTCGTCATCGGTATCTTTGGCTATTGGATTGGCCTGCTGGGCCTGTAATCGTTCGAAACGGCCGGGGGGCAACCCCCGGCTTTTTTATGTGTGGAGCAAGAGATGTCACTGACCGACGCCGTACTGATGCTGTTTATCGCCCTGCTGTTGCTGTATTCGCTGTACGACGAATTCGGCATGGATCTGCTGAAAGGCAAAACGCGGCTCAAAGTGCCGCTCAAACGCCGCAACCGCCTCGACAGCCTGATTTTCGTCGGCCTGATCGCCATTCTGATTTACCGTAACGTCACCGCCAACGGCGCGCTATTAACCACTTATCTGCTTATTTCTTTGGCGCTGCTCGCCATCTATATTGCTTATATCCGCTCGCCCAAAATGGTGTTTAAAGCGCACGGTTTTTTCTTCGCCAATGTTTTTGTCGAATATAACCGCATTAAAGCCATGAATTTATCGGAGGACGGCATTCTGGCCATCGACCTGGAGCAGCGCCGGCTGTTGGTTCAGGTGACGCAATTGGATGACCTGGAGAAGATATACAATTTTTTCGTTGATAATCAATAAATAAAGGGAAATTAATTTTATTCTCGCTCAAACCTTGCGCTGTCTATGGATAATTAATCGGCAGCGCCATTTCATTTCTGACTATTATTTCTGCAACATTGTTACCCACGTCTACATTATATTCCCACATGAACTCAGATTAATGAAAACGAGTCTCAATTAAGAACAAAAATCGCGCCAGAATAAAGTTGTCGGTACTGGAAATAATATGGTATGGTTGCGCCGTCATTGGGGAGTAGCCGGTTTCTGGAGAATAAAACGCCAGAAACGCCCGTATCAACATACTCGTTTCGTCGTATGAAACGTGGTGCGGGCAGCCAGGTAAGGTTGGCGAGACCATAGACACGTAACTCCGTCGTTTGGTTGGGGGTGGGTTACGTGTATATGGAGCCACCCGGCCGAGGCTATTTCACATGAACCTTTCAGCAACGCTTATTCTCGCTTTCGGCATGTCCATGGATGCATTCGCCGCTTCTATCGGCAAAGGCGCCAGTCTGCATCAGCCGCGCTTTCGCGAAGCGATCCGCACCGGTCTGATCTTCGGCGTGGTCGAAGCAATCACCCCGCTCATCGGTTGGGCCATCGGCCTGTTCGCCAGCCAATACATCATGGAATGGGATCACTGGGTCGCCTTCTCGCTTCTGTTCATTCTCGGCATGCGCATGATTGTCGAAGGGGTGCGCAACAGGCCCGACGAAGAAGAGAAGGTCAAACGCCACGGCTTCTGGATATTGGTGGCCACCGCTATCGCGACCAGCCTGGACGCCATGGCCATCGGCGTCGGTCTGGCCTTCCTGCAGGTGAACATCGTGCACACCGCAATGGCCATCGGCTGCGCCACCATGATCATGGCAACGTTGGGCATGATGATCGGCCGCTTTATCGGCCCGCTGCTGGGCAAACGCGCCGAAATCCTCGGCGGCGTGGTGTTGATCGGCATCGGCGTCAACATCCTGCTGGAGCACCTCGGCTACCTGACCTGAGGCGACCGAACTGCAAAAAAAACCTGCCGCGGCAGGTTTTTTTGTTTCTGAGTTCAAGACCCCTTAAGCGCGACGTCGGTACAACGCCAACACGAAATCCGTCTCGCACACAAACTCGCCGCCCTCGGCCAACCGCTGTTGCACCTCCGGCGTAGCGCGCCAGGCGAACGGGGTCATCTGCAGCAGATTGGCGGCCTGCGCGCCCGGTAGGGTCATCGTATAGGCCAGCGCCTCTTTGCGCTGACAGTCGAAACCGGCGAACTGTTCATCCTGTTCGGCATGCAGCTGCACCTGCTGGTACACCTGCTCTTTCAGCTGGTACAGATGACGCGGGCCCGGCGAAACCGTCAGCACCACGCCGCCCGGCTTCACTACCCGCGCCAGCTCCTCCGCCTTGCAAGGCGCATAAATGCGCAAGACCGCGTCCAACGCCCCGTCGGCGAACGGCAAACGGTGACTGGAGGCAACGCAGAACGAGACCGCCGGATAACGTTTGGCGCCATAACGGATCGCCACTTTGGCGACGTCCAGCCCATAGACCGCCATATTGCGCTCCTGAGCCAGCCGTGCGGCCACGGCGGCGGTGTAATACCCTTCCCCGCAGCCTATGTCCAATAACGCGCCTGCATCGGCCGCCAGCGCCGAATCCAGCCATTCGGCCACCTGCGCTTGCAACGGCTGATAATATCCACCGTCGAGAAACGCGCGCCGTGCCTGCATCATTTCCACGCTGTCTCCCGGCTGCTTCGATCGTTTGTGCTGCACCGGCAGCAGATTCACGTAACCTTCTTTGGCTTGATCGAACTGATGATTGCCGTCACAACGCCAGTGTTGTGAGGAAAAATGCAGCGGTTGATGACACAGGGGGCATTGATAAGACATGAATGGGCTTCCAGAAAGACAGGGCGCGGCTAGTCTAAAGAAGGCGTCGGCTTGATGCAAGGCGCATCCCCGCTCGCTTTCGTCGCCAACAACACCTGGCCAAGCGGGGAAAAAGCTGGCTACACTGAGAGTCTGTTTTCTCATGCAGGTGAACATAACTTATGAGCGATCGTTCCGCGCTGCTCGATGCGGTGCCCCACATTCAGCACGGCTTCGGCAGCAAACTCGCGCTGCTGCCCGGGCATCTGCTGCCCTACAGCGCCACGCTGCCGGAAAAAAAACAGGTGCACGGCACCCGCATCGTCGATGTGCTGCAGCCGGCGCAGGCATGCGGCGAGGCCGATGGTTTCTATACTCGCCAGCCCGGCATTCTGCTCAGCGTACTGACGGCGGACTGTTTGCCGGTGCTGTTCAGCCGCCGTGACGGCGGCGCCATCGCTGCGGTGCACGCCGGCTGGCGCGGGCTGCTGGACGGCATTCTGGAACAGATGGCAGCACGCATTCGCCAGGACGGCGACACCGCCGATTGGGTCGTCTCCATCGGCCCTGCCGCCGGCCCGTGCTGCTACGAAGTCGATGAAGCGCTGGTGGAGAGTTTTAAACAGCGCCTGCCGCTGCCCGCCACGCTGATCAGCCCGCATTACCGGCATCTCGATTTGGCCGCAATTGCCGAATACAAGCTGGCGGCGCTCGGCTTCGCCGCCGTTGACCGCGCCGGCAGTTGTACCATCTGCACGCCGGACGTCGACCCACAGCGGCCGCAGCGCTTCAAATACACCAGCTATCGCCGCAACAGCCACCGGCGCGCGCAGGATCCGACGCATCCGGGGATCAAAGGCCGCAACCAGTACGCCGGCATCATCATCGCCGCCGGATGACGGAAACGAAAAAGCCCGCGCGAAGGCGGGCTTTTTGTACAGCTGACGCTGATTAGATAGCAGTAACGTTTACTGCAGATGGGCCTTTCTGGCCATCTTGGATTTCGAACTCAACGTTCTGGCCTTCAGCCAGGGTTTTGAAGCCGTTACCCTGGATTGCAGAGAAGTGTACGAACACGTCTTTGCTGCCGTCAGCCGGGGTGATGAAACCGAAACCTTTAGACTCGTTGAACCACTTAACTTGACCTTTGATCTTTGCCATCTTGAGTATTTCCTTTGGATTGTTTAAACCGCCCGAGGGCGTTACATAGACAAACTAGAGTCGTTACTGCTTGAGGCACTAAGATAAGGATCGGCAGAGAAGCGGTATTCAACGCTAACGTCTTTACTCAGAACTTCTTTACTGAAAATGCCACACATATACAGAACTGTACCTCGTTTTACCCAGATGCGTTATCACATACTCTGTATGCGATGGCAAGCCATTTTTAATCACTGAACGACATGTCGCACATATTTGAAACGGTCGAGCGCAACATTTGCTTAAATAGGCCAAAAGATGTTGAAGCATCGGCTATTTTCTGCTTGCCAAAATCACTGCGCCAGACCCCGCATTCTGCTGGAGTTTTAACAAAACTTTCATCGTATTGACGCCTTTGCGTCTCATCATTTCCGCTTTTTTGCCGCTTATAGCGTTAAAAAATTTGAATCTTTATGGAATGTGATATGCAACATTTGAATATCGATGAACGGGGGCCAATTTATTCATCGCTCCTCCGACCATTTACCGCCGGAAAGCCCATTCATCATCGGCTTTCCGGCCTGCCGCCAAACGGCGCGGGCGAGAACGGCGCACGGGTCGGCGGCAACGTCTCTGCCCTGCACAACGGATGCATAAGCATGCAAAGCGCCGGCACATCTTCCGCTGCCGGTGGGTTCATCATAAATAATCCGAATGTCATTAACCTCAATAGCCGGAATAATCTTATCAATAACGAAAGTTCAACGTTGAATTAAATCCTGAAAACACGGGGGTTATTTGAATCACCACCCGCACTTATCAATTCTGCTAATTACAGCTGCGCTTTCAAACCATTGACTTTATTCATCCCGCTGCGCCGCCGGGTGATGAGGTAACGCAGGCGATGAACCCTGCAACGCGATGCGCTCGCCAATCTTCAGCGGGAGGAATTGATGCTGCTCCAACCCCGCCTCGCTCAGGGCCAGGTTCAGCTGCTGCGGCGGTTCGTCCAGCGACTCATCCGCCAGTTCAAATACTCCCCAATGGATGGGAATGGCTCGCGGCTGATTCAGCTCGCGATACAGCGCCACCGACTGCTGCGGATCCATATGCTGCTCCTGCATAAACCAGCGCGGCGCATAGGCGCCGATCGGCAGCGCAGCCACGTCGAACGGCCCCAGCCGTTGACCGATCTCCGCCAGCCGTTCCGAATAACCGCTGTCGCCGGAAAAATAAAACCGTAGCGCCGGATGGTGGATCACCCACCCGCACCACAGCGAGCGATTGCGATCCCACAGCGTGCGCATGCTCCAGTGCCGCGCCGGCGTGGCATAGACCGTCAGCTCGCCCAGTGACAGGCTCTGCCACCAGTCCAGTTCATGCACCTTCAGCCGGTAGCGTCGAAACCAGCGCTTCAACCCCAACGGCACGATGAACTCGGCCTGCGGGAAACGCTGCGCCAATTGCCGTACCGTGCGCCTGTCGAGGTGGTCATAATGGTTATGGGAGATCAGTACCACATCCACCGCCGGCAGTTGCCCCACCGTCAACGGCGGCGGCGTTCTGCGCTTTGGGCCGTAAAAGCTCAGCGGCGATGCACGTTCGGACAATACCGGATCGATCAGGATATAGCGGCCGCTCAATCGCAATAGCATCGAGGCATGCCCCAACCACCAGACGCTGTCGTCGCTGCCACTGAGATCGGCAGGCTGCCACCAGCGCTGGGTAAATTGCGCGTAACCCTGCTGCGGCGGCCTGGGCAGCCCCTGCCGCTTGCGTTCATCTTGCCAACGCCGAAGATCGCCCTCCTGGCGCCGCGAAGGTTCCAGGTTGCGAAATCCCTCCGGCGTATGATGCGCCTTGGCCGCGTCGTAATAACGGTTGATTCTTTTCATCCTGCCTTTTCTCCCGACCACAGCACCCTGCACGGGCATGACTTTCAGTGTAACAAACCCGATGAAGCTCGCACTTTGTCAGCCGTGCGCTGCATCTCGGGACCTTTTGCCGTATGCTGTTGTCTCACTCCGGTGGAAAGCCAGGGCCGCCAAGAGCCCGTTAAGACTCTCTTAAGATCTTTGTGATTGACTTGTAGGGCATACAGAAAAGGAGAAGTTATGAGTCGTTCGACATCCCGCAAATCAGGCGCAGGCCTGGGGCGCCGTATTCGTAGCGCGCTGCTGGCGCAGAAGCAATACTGGAAAATGTATTTCGCCATGAAGCTGCGCCGCGTGCGCGTGCCTGCACCGCTGGTGCTGCTTGGCGGTTCGCTGCTCGGGTTCTTCATGCTGACCCTGCTGATGCTCAGCGTGGTGACCATCGACATCATCAGCACCCTGCTGCTGCTGTGCCGGAAACTGCTGGGGCGGGGTCACGGCGAGGGCCGCGCCTTTATGCCGCGCGGCTAACGAGAAAAGAAGCGGAGGCGGGCAATACGCCTCCGCAGCACGCAGATTAACGCTTGGCGCCTTTACGGCGCGTCAGCATGAACCCGCACCACAGCACCGCAACCCATACCGGTATCAGCAGCACCGAAATGCGGATCCCTTCGCTGAAATACATGATCACCAGAATCAGGCCGAGGAACGCCAGGCACAGGTAGTTACCGAACGGATACCACAGCGCCTTAAAGCTGGGAATGACGCCCTGACGGTTCTTGGCAGCGCGGAATTTCAGGTGTGCCAGGCAGATCATCACCCAGTTGATCACCAACGTTGAAACCACCAGCGCCATCAGCAGCTCAAACGCCTTACCGGGCATCAGGTAGTTAATCAGCACGCCGATCGAGGTAATCAACGCCGACAGCGCGATGGACAGCACCGGCACGCCGCGTTTATTCACACGCGTCAGCGCCTGCGGCGCGTTGCCCTGGCTGGCCAGCCCGAACAGCATGCGGCTGTTGGCGTAAACGCCGCTGTTGTAGACCGACAGCGCGGCGGTCAATACCACCACATTGAGCACGGTCGCCACCAGATTGCTGTTCAGCGCATGGAAGATCAACACGAACGGGCTGCCGCCCTCCACCACTTGCCCCCACGGATAGAGCGACAGCAGCACGGTCAGCGAGCCGATATAGAAGATCAGAATGCGGTACACCACCTGATTGGTGGCTTTGGGAATGCTGCGACGCGGGTCGGCGGCTTCCGCCGCGGTGATGCCGACCATTTCCAGCCCGCCGAACGAAAACATGATGACCGCCATCGCCATCACCAGCCCAGAGAAGCCGTGCGGCATAAAGCCGCCCTGCTGCCACAGGTTGGTGATGCTGGCCTGTGGGCCACCGTTGCCGCTCGCCAACAGCCAGGCACCGAACACGATCATGCCGACAATCGCCACCACTTTGATGATGGCGAACCAGAACTCGGTTTCGCCGTACAGGCGCACGTTCACCAGGTTAATCAGGTTGATCAGCACGAAAAACAGCGCGGCGGAGGCCCAGGTGGGGATTTCCGGCCACCAGTACTGAATGTAGATGCCGACGGCGGTCAATTCCGCCATACCGACCAAAATGAACATTGCCCAGTAGTTCCAGCCGGAAAGGAAACCGGCGAAATCGCCCCAATATTTATAGGCAAAGTGGCTGAAAGATCCGGCGACCGGCTCTTCCACCACCATTTCGCCCAGCTGGCGCATGATTAAAAACGCGATAAAGCCGCCGATGGCGTAGCCCAACAGCACGGCGGGGCCGGCCATTTTGATGGTTTGCGCAATGCCGAGAAATAAACCGGTGCCAATGGCGCCCCCGAGGGCAATAAGCTGTATATGTCTGTTTTTTAAGCCGCGTTTTAGCGGAGTATCCTGATGCTGACCGCCCATCTTATCCTCATATGGCGTACACCCTTGCCGTTATCGGCCAAGATTTCACCAATCAATAAATGTATCTGCGGGCGGCTTTTTAACACTTAACCCCGTGAGCATCAAGGAGAAGCGCCCCGAGACGGCGTAGCGGAGCGCGATTTTTTAACCGTGAGAAAGCGTGAAATGGCGGCGTTCAGCCTGGCATGCCGCACAGTTTGGTCAGGTTGCGCGCGCCTATCATCAGCGTGGCGACATAAGATTGGCGACGCGTGACCACTTCCACCGCCACGCGATCGTTTTGATATTTTATCAGGTAGGTCGAGGGCCAACCCTGACGACGCTGGCCAAAGCTTTCGGCATGACGATCGATCGCCGCATGGGCAATCACCAGATGAGACAAGTTTTTATCACCTTTGATAATGCGCTTCATAAACAGCCTCCGCCAACGACAGCTCTGTTATTAGAAAAAGGAGAAACTCTTACCAATCACCGGTATTGTTCGACTCAGTTAGCCTGCCGGCTCATCAGGAAGCAGATCATCGCCGCGCGCAGCGGGCTGGCGCTGTCCGCCTGCCATTCACCGCCCTGGGTGCTCATGCGCGCCTGCCACTGCGGGCTGTCGCTTTGGTTGTCGGGGTTCAGACTGATTTTGTTGGCGCAAATAATCGGCCAGGCATCGGAGGGATTCTTGCAGTAATCTTTACCTTTCACGCCACCGTAGGGATACCACTTGTCCGGGTTCTCTCCGGTCAGCAGCGCGATGCTGCGGTTCACTTCGGCATCGCTTTCTTCGTACCATTTAATCATCGGCTTCATCCATCTTTCGTAAGGTTCGCGCTACATTACGATGTCTGTAAGACAGTTTTATGACAGTGCCGCCGGTTTTCACATTATCTGAACTAATGTTTTGCTCCCTTTAACTTTTCTCCCCTTCTGCGTACACTTTTCCTCTGTTTAGCGCCCAGGAAACGCACGCATGTTGACCGGCCTCAACCACCTGACGCTCGCCGTCAGCGATCTCGATCGCAGCTTCGATTTTTATCGTCATCTGTTGGGGTTTACCCCTCACGCCCGCTGGCAAGGCGGCGCCTATCTGTCGTTGGGGGCGTTGTGGCTGTGTCTGTCATTGGATGAGGCCCGCATGCAACCACGGGAGCGTGATTACACCCATTACGCCTTCAGCGTCGCGCCGGAACACATTGAACGGGTCAGTGAGCGGCTGCGCCAGGCCGGCGTCGAAGAGTGGAAAAGCAATCGCAGCGAAGGCGAATCGCTCTACTTTCTCGATCCCGATGGGCATCAGTTGGAGATCCATGCCGGCGATCTGGCCAGCCGCCTGGCGGCATGCCGGGAAAAACCGTATCAGGGCATGGTGTTTTACTGAAACGCCCCGGCGACGCTGCCGCCGGCCGGAGCATCATGTTCAACGTTCGGGGATAAAACCTTTGAAATCCAGCGCGGGGCTGAGATCGTCGTCGTCAGCCGCAGCGGCGCCGTCAGCGCCTGCGCTGTGCGCTAAACGCTTCAACAGCGCCGTTTGCTGGCGTTGTTGCTCGGCAATTTCCTGCAGCAGGCGAATCTGCTCGTTGGCGCGCACACTGGCGCGGTTCACCAGGAACCAAACCCACAGCCCGGCCAACAATGCCACAACGGCGAGCGCCAGCGACAACAGGCCGTTCTGGCCAAAACCTAAATCGTACATGGACAACCCTATCTACTGCGAAATTCAGGCCGCCATCTTAGCACTCGCGGCGGCCGTGCGAACATCCCTACCGAAAATTGCTTACCAGGGCACGAAGCGGGTCACCGAACAGATGCCCAACGCAAAATTTCCACCGTCGTCGCAATAGCTATCCAGCGCCAGCAGGTAGAAAAACAGGCAGGCAGCGACGGCCGTCATTATCACGAGGATTTTTTTTCGCAACAAATTTAGCAGCCTCATTGTTATCTGGGTAATCTATCGCGCATGTTATCACAGCGAAGTTAAACGAAGTTTAACTTTCCGTTTAGATTTCTGGCTATTGCCCGGTTTTCAGACTGTTACCCTTGTCGTCGCGCGGCAGTCATGGCTAGATGAACCCTCAGGGATAATGAGGAAGCGCAATGAGCAAATTGATTAAGTGGGTACTGGTGCTAGCGGTCATTTACGGCGGTTTTTTGATCTCGGGTTACGGCGTGCTGATCGGCAGCAACAAAAACGTTGGCGGGTTGGGATTGCAGTGCAAATACCTGACGGCGCGCAACGTGGCGATCGCCCAGTACGTGAATGGCGACAACGGTTTCATCGGCGTAGCCGACTGCCCGTTGTTCAAGAAAATCGAAACGGTGGTGGATTAACCGCCACCGCCCGACGCCGTCGCTTTGCGGCGGCCCCGCCTCAGCTGCGGGTGAATTTCATCTCGATCAGCGCAATCGCCTTGTCAATCGCTCGGCGTGTCACCGGATCGGCACCTGCCGGGTGCGTGGAGAAATCAATGCTTTTTAGCTGACCCGCCATCTTGTCGCGCACTTCGGTCGGCGCAATCACGTCGATAACGTCCAAAATCTGTTTGATGACCAGTTGGCAAGCGACCAGATCGGAAGCCAGTTCCTGCTCGTTGCTCAGCATGTCAGACATAATAACTTTCCCTCTTGATTCAAACGCCGCACAGAATAGCACGGCGTCCGCGCCATTGCCCG
Organism: Serratia sp. CY47280; assembly: GCF_052168655.1. Classification (NCBI taxonomy): domain Bacteria; kingdom Pseudomonadati; phylum Pseudomonadota; class Gammaproteobacteria; order Enterobacterales; family Yersiniaceae; genus Serratia; species Serratia sp. CY47280. The sequence continues at coordinate 1,098,249 of NZ_JBJNMG010000001.1, forward strand.
CTCTCCCCGTTTTTTTCCCCTTCTGCGCACCGCCGGGCAAAAGCCCGCGGCGGATTAGCCTATACTTGCAGCATGACGGTGGCAAAAACCACCCATAAGCCACAACCAACAGGAGAAAGTTATGGCGAATCACAATGTGAAATCCTGGGCGACAGTGCGTGAAACTTCGGTGGAAATCGCCGAAGCCATTTTTGAGCTGGCAGGGAACGACGAAGTGTTGGCGCAGAAAATCTGGGAAGAAGGCAGCGATGAAGCACTGGAGAAGGCCTTTGCCAAAACCACCGCCGACCAGCTTTATTGGGGAGAGGAAACCGTCGAGCGGAAAAACGTTTGAGCGCCCGCGCAACAAAAAGCCCGGGTTTCTGACCCAGGCTTTCCCGATTAGCGAACGCCCCGCTCAGCGGCGTGCAATGTCTCTTGCTCTCACGGCTCTTCACCTCCCACACTTTCCGCATTTTTCATGCTCATCACCGGCATCGCCATAAAAGCGCCGACGCCCACGATTACAACCAGAGTAATAATCACTGTCATTAACATGCGATCACCCCATCAACGTTGAGTTGTTACGGCTGACTCTGTTTTGGCGGTTACTTGCTGTGGCCTTCTTTCCGTCCCCCACCGCGGCGGCGACAGTCTCAGATTAGCCGTTTTTCCTTTCTGCTGACAAGCGGCGGTTCAACGGTTTTTCCGAATAATCCCCCCCGGTCATCGGTGGCGTTTTTGTCCACGGCGGCAAGTTGTGTATACTTCACCGCTATGTAGGTCTCACACTGACGCACTGATGATACAAGAACACCACCTCTCATTGGTCTGCGCCCTCAGCAAATGGGTCGAAACTCACCTCGGACGAGTGATCCATCTCGAAGAGTTGGCCGAGTACTCCGGCTACTCGCTGTGGCACATGCAGAAGCTGTTCAAAGAAGCGACAGGGATTTCGCTCGGCAAATACATTCGCGAACGCCGTCTGGCCGGCGCGGTCTATCAACTGCGCAGCAGTGAAGCGTCGATCTTCGATATCGCCCTGGACTTTGGCTTCGGTTCACAGTCCCACTTCACCTACATGTTCAGAAAGCGTTTTAATATCACGCCCTATGATTTTCGCCAGGATTTGAGCGTCGATCTGCACATCGATCCGCCGCTGCACGTCATTCATCAAAAATCCGCCTGAAGCCCGCCGTAAACCGGCGGGTTAACGCGTCCCCCAGACCGCCAGTATCGCGATCGCGGCCGGCAGAGCCTGCACCCAGAGAATTTTACGGCTGGCGCTCAGGCCGCCGAATACGCCGGCCGCCAGCACACACCCGAGAAAAAACAGCTGCAGCGCCATATCCTCACGCCAGTAGCTCCATGCCAACCCCAACGCCAGAAAGCCGTTGTACAACCCCTGATTGGCGGCCAACACCCGCGTGGCTGCAGCGAACTCCGCCGTCGTGCCAAATGCGCGTCTGCCGAGTGGCGTACGCCACAGGAACATTTCCAACACCAGGATATAAAGATGGAGCGCTGCGATGAGCAGCAACAAAATATCGGCAAAGAGCTTCATGATGATCCCTGTCGTTTATTGAAGATGTCGTCAATTATAAACGCCGCCTCTCACCTCCCCATCGATAGAGATAAAAAAACCCGCCGAAGCGGGTTTATGCAGGAGTCATTTTTTGAGGTTAGTTTAATACGGCGACCAACAATGCCGCGACAGAGACCCAAAACAACGCCGTGGCAACCACGACATGGGACAGTCTTGCACGATAGAGTACCTGGCTCATAATGACCTCACTGACATCTGACTAACGGGAGACAACCTGACTTCCTGAGGATTATCCTAAACTTCTTCTCGTTGTCATTATATGCGCCAGATCACTTTTCCGCCGAGAAACCTTATATTGTCCTAAAGCTGGAGCCGCGATCACATTAATTACGCCTTATTAGAGCGAAATAAGCCGAATAACCGCGGCGATTATATCCTAACGCTATCAAACATCGCTCCAGGGCAGGCGTGGCGCGGTCATGCGCTCACCAGAATAACCGTCAACCGCCGGGAAACGCGGCGCCTCTTGCTCCCAATCATGCTGAGCCTGAGTAATTTCAGCTTTGGTATGGCCAACGAAATTCCACCAGATAAGGATCTCTTCGTTTAGTGGCACTCCACCGATTAATAATCCCCGGCTGCCCTTCCGTGCATTTAACCCAATAGAGTTATTCTTCATGCCCAAATAGGCAAACTCATCAGGTGAAAAAGTTTCACCATTAAGTTCAAATGCACCAATAAGGGGCAAAAAGCCGATTTCATAATCATCGCGCAGCGGCAATTCTATCCTCGCCGCTTCCTGCCACTCCATATCAATGGCAATTAGTGGCGAGAAAGTAAACACCGGTGAACGATAAGCGCCAAATTCCCCGACCAACAAACGGTGATTCACGCCGTTATTCTGCCATTGTGGCAAGTCCGGATAGTGATCGAAACGTGGCGCCATGTCGGCATGTTCGGCCGGCAGCGCGATCCATAATTGTGCGGCATGCAATCGCCGCTGCTCGCCCACCGACTGTTCCGTATGCGCAATGCCACGCCCTGCGGTCATCAGATTAACCTGCCCTGGGCGAATCACTTGCTCACTGCCGAGGCTGTCACGGTGCAGCACTTCACCCTCTATCATCCAGGTGAACGTTTGCAGCCCGATGTGCGGATGCGGCCCCACATCCATGCCGGGCGAGGTGCCGTTGAATACCGTCGGTCCAGCGTGATCGAGAAAACACCAGGCGCCGACGGTGCGCCGCTCCCGAGTTGGCAACGCACGATTGATCGGGATACCTCCCACTTCGGCATTACGCACGGCAATACGTTGTATCTGGCGCACGCCGTCAACGACAGGGCATTCGCGTGAAGATGAAGAGAGCGTAGGACGTGACTGACTCATCGCAAAGACCTCCTGAATGGCGCCGATTCGCCAAGGGTACCCCCAATCTTAACACAGGGTAGCCCCCACAGAGCGGCGACGCTCAGCGCGTTCGCGCGATTCAGGACGCTTTGATATAGCAGCTCTTGATGTCTATATCGTCATGCGCGTGCCTGAGATCGGAGAAATAGGTCACGCCAAAGAGAATTGATACCACCAGCAGCACGGACACCAACAGGCCGATGATCGCCAGCAGTTTGGTTTCATCATGGAGATTAGGCTCCATTTTATCTCCCCTAGTTAATCGCGTCAGGTCACCCACAGCGTGACCGCCAGCGTAAAGATAATCAGTGAGCAGGACGCCACCGCCAACACGACGATCGCAAATTGCGCATCACCCAAGGTTTCTCGATAATTTTTATCCGTTGAGGCGTTACGCTGTTGTTTCACTAAATCGGTTTTCACTCGTTCAACTGCTGCATTGCTGTTTGACGGGGCAAAATATCCCCTCAGAATAAGGCACGCACGTTGGCGCCTTGGTCGTTCCGGCCTCAACCGGGAGATGACGCTATCAATTTTCCCCATCAGGGTCAACACCGCCCCTGCCGGCGAGCGAGCAGGGACACAGGGGAGATGTAACTGGCATGGAGATCGCAGGGAAATAAGAGACGCTTATTGCAGAGGACAAAAAAAAGCCCGGTACGCAACCGGGCTATGGCAGACCGATGCGTTATTGCGGGATACGCAATACCTGCCCCGGATAAATCTTGTCCGGGCTCGACAGCATCGGCTTGTTGGCTTCAAAAATCTTGTTATACAGATTGGCGTTGCCGTACATCTCTTTAGAGATCGCGCTCAGCGTATCGCCCTTCTTCACGGTATAGAAGCGGCTCTCGGCGTCGGGTTGCGTCACCGCCACCTTGTCTTCCACCCCGCTGATACCCGCCACGTTGCCGATAGCCACCAGGATCTTCTCTTTTAACTCCTGGCTGACGGCATCGCCGGTCACTACGGCTTTACCATCGACCACCTGCACATCGACTTTGTCGGTGCCCGGCAAGCCGCTCTTATCGAGATGCTCCTTGAGTTTGGCGCCTTGATCTTCGGCGGAGGCATTGCCGGTGACTGTGTCCCACAGTTTTTCTCCCGCTTCTTTGACGAAGTTAAACAAGCCCATATTCACTCCTTTTGATGGTTGCATTAATGCGTTTAAGTAAGGCTTGTTAAGCTTAGCATCGTCAAAAGGATATGCCATCCGCTCACGGCGCCAGAAACGGGTAGAGTATTCCGAAAGTGTCGTCAGCGGCGTTTCAACGGTGATTAATTGCGCAATGATGCTGAAAAATCGTGCTTTTTTACCTACACTGTTGCAGACAAGGCAACTCGACGAAGGAGGCGTGCAACGATGTACGCATTGGTGATGTTTGTCTGTTATCTGGATGGTGGCTGCAGTGAAATGGTGGTCGACATATTGCGCGACGAGCCACAATGCCTGGTCGCGATGAAGGAACAGAACTTGCGACACGCCGGTTGTTATCCCATGGAAGAGTTCATTGACGGCTTCTGGTTGCCAGCCAGCGAATATTCGGATTTTTAATTCCCTCCCCGCGCGATGCTGAGGAATTTCTGATTTCATCAGAAACTTCGCCTTCCTCCGAGGCATAAGGCCGCTGTTTTGCTAAATTGCGGCTCCCGAAGAAGAGAGAGACAGAGAAAGGTCATGCCAGCATCAGCTCATTCCAACGAGCAATATGAAACTCTGCTGCGCGACGTCAGCCTGGCGTTAGGCGACGCAGTGTTGCAGTTAATCAAAAACCATAAAAAAGTATCCGGCGGCAATATTCTTTCACAGCTGGTGACCGAAATAGAGCGGGAGCAGGATCAGCAACGTTTCGCCGCGCTGCGTTCCGCCATTGAGCTGGTCGGGTTGGCACCCAAAGGCTGAGTTCCCGATAAAACAAAGGCAGGGCTTGCGCCCTGCCTGAGGTTAATGACAAACCTGATGACATTACCAGGTTTACCGAAGACAACCTTTAAAATAAGGAAAATCAATTCATTGATTTTCGACTGCTCACCACAAAGGAGGAAAAACCACGCTTTTTCCTCCTTTGTCAGCAAGCTAAGGCAGGGCTTACGCCCTGCCTGATTACCACTCCCGACACAGGATGAAGGTAATGAAATTGCCGCTTAGAAGCGATACGTCAAGCTGACGGCAACGATATCATCGTTGGCCAGTTTCAGTTTGTTATTGTCGCTCAGCTGGTTGATTTGATAATCAACGTAGGTGTACATATTTTTGTTGAAGTAGTAAGTCGCCCCCACTTCCACATATTTCACCAGGTCGGCATCACCGATCCCTTCGATATCCTTGCCTTTGGACTGCACGTAGCCCAAGGAAGGACGCAGGCCGTTTTCGAATTGATACTGGGCCACCACTTCGAAGTTTTGCGTTTTATTGGCGAAGCCGGAGGTGCCATTGACGCTGATCGGCGTCATGTTACGGGTTTCGGCATACATCGCGGCCAGGTAAACCTGGTTGGCGTCGTATTTCACTGCGGTGGTCCATGCAGTGGCGCTGTCGCCCTTACCATACTGCAGCTCTTTTTGCTTGCTGGTGCGGTTAGAATCAGAGAACGCCGCCGCTACGCCGATGCCGGAACCGCCGATGTCCTGGTAGTCCAGGGACAGGCCGTAACCGTCGCCGTTTTGCTTGGTCACGCTGCGACCGTCGCCGTCGTTTTTACCCTGATACTGCACCGCCAGATTCAGGCCTTCCACCAAACCGAAGAAATCACGGTTACGGTAGGTAGCCAAACCGTTGGAACGGGCGGTCATAAAGTTATCGGTATAGCTGTAGGAGTCGCCGCCGAATTCTGGCAGCATGTCGGTGTAAGCCTCGGCGTCATACACCACACCGTAGTTACGGCCGTAGTCGAAAGAACCGTAGTTGCCGAATTTCAGCCCCGCGAAGCCCAGACGCGTTTTGGTGCCGGCGGTGCCCTGCGCTTCGTCGTGATTGGCCTGGACGTTGTATTCCCACTGACCGTAACCGGTCAACTGGTCATTGATTTGCGTTTCGCCTTTGAAGCCCAGGCGAACATAGGTCATATCGCCGTCATTGGACTTACTGTCGCTGAAATAATGCTTGGCGTTAACGCGGCCGTACAGGTCGAGTTTATTACCATCCTTATTGTAGATTTCAGCCGCGTTGGCGAAGGAGGTGATCGCCCCGAGGGCGACAGCTAAGGCTAATACACTGCGTTTCATCATTTATTTTCCTAGATATTATAATTAGAACCCTGCCCGTCACGCCCAATTTATAGTTTGGGCTGTGATTTTATCTTTTGGTATTTTATGAGCCCCCCTAATGTGGGGTGATGTGACATTAGCATCATGAATCAAAACTTAAAATCAAAAAGTTCATGAAACAACGAGGAGAAAGCATGTTTATTTGTAACTAAATATTTCCAATAAGAAAGCATATAACTTATTGAATATAAGAATTTTTTATCACATAACTTATAACCAAAATGGTGCATCGCACTCTTTTGGTGCATTTTGGTTTCGTTTTGCGTGCTTTCTGCGCGATTCAAAAGTAACAACAAAATTAGCATGGTTATTAAAAACGTTACTTATTTCACATTTTTATCTTAACAATCTCACCAGGCAATTAAGGCTTTCAGATAACGACCTGATACCTCCTTTTATTCACGCGTATAAAAGGAGGCATTAGGAACGAATAAAATTCGCCTTAGGGCAATTAAAATAGCGGGAAATAGCAGAGCAAAATAATGAACGGAATAACGGCGGCGCGCTGACGGCGCCGCCGAGGATAAATCAATAGAGCGTAGAACGGGAAACTTCGCTCAACAGCATGCCAGCGCGCAGGCCCAGCGCCACAGTGGGGTTAGGGAACAGTATCCACGCGCCCTCTTGGCCAACGCGATAGTCCTCCTGCGGCTGCTCGCACAGCAACATCCCCGGTTTCAACTCGGTGAAGTTGGCCGTGTCATCATCCAGGTGCAGCTTGAAATCCTCGCTGTGTTTGATCAACGAATGCATCACACGGAATACCCGGATCGCCTCGCCCTCGCGCTCCGGCAACGGCCCCTCGCTGACCGCCGCCCGCAAAGCGCGATCGATGGCAGCAAACTGCTGTAGATCGTTGCTGCCAAACGGCCGCGCCTTGCCCAGCTCGAGCGTACAGCTCGCCGCATTGAGATGCTCGCTGGAATAGTGGCTAAACGTCCCGCCTGGTGCGCTGTGCACCACCAGCGCATCCAAATCGGCGGCATCCAGCAGCTTCAGCATGGGCTCACTGTACGGGCGTTTCTGGAAAGGCAGAATGCCGAAACGTGGCAACCGCGATTCACGGATGGCGGTGTGCAGATCGTAATGGAAACGCGCCGCCAGTTCCCCATCGAAAAAGGCGGCGAGCGCACGCTCCAACTGCTGCGCACGCACGGTCTCGCCGCTGGCGGCGAAGTTGCGGTAGCGGCCGCCGAACATGCGGTTCATGTCGCTGTGCAGATAACGCTTGCCGGCCCGCATCGCCGCCGGGTTGCCCAGCACCACTAACAGCCGCACCGTCAGCGGCAACCGGCCGATCAGCAGATCGCCAACCAGCTGATTGAGCAGTTCAATCGGCGCGGTTTCGTTGCCGTGCACGCCCGCCGACATGACCATCGCCTGGCGGTAAGGCTGCCGCGGCATGAGCTCCAGCACGCCTTCCCCCTGCCAACGCCAGCGCAGCTGCGGTGTTTCACCTTGCCATTCGACGGGTTCGTTCCCTTCCAGCGTCAGGGGCAGTAGATCGATCATGCCGCCTCCCTTAGCGTTGGAACGGATAAATGGCGCCGAGACCGAGGATCGACGTCAGCGAATCCAGCGCCTCACGCCCTTCGCGCAGCAGCAGCGGATCGGCCAGGTCATCCTGCGTCAGGCGATCGCGGTAATGGCGATCCACCCACTCGTTCAGCGTCGCGAACAGCCGCTCGTTCATCATCACGCGTGGATTCACCGCCCGCAGCTCCTGCTCGTTGAGCGCCACCCGCAACCGCAGGCAGGCCGGGCCGCCGCCGTTGCGCATGCTTTCGCGCAGGTCAAACACGCGAATTTCATCGATCGGGCCGCCGCTGCCGACCATGTCGTTCAGATAACGCCACACGCCGGCATGTTGGCGCGACTCTTCTGGCACCACGATCATCATCTTGCCGTTCGGCTTGGTGAGAATTTGGCTGTTGAACAGATAGGTCGCTACCGCGTCCGCCACCGAGACGCGCTCTGTCGGCACCTCGATTGCCACCAGCTCGCTGTCCAGCGTCGCCATCTTGCGGCGCACGTCATCCAACGCCTGTTGCTGGCGGTAAAACGCCTGCTGGTGGTGGAACAGCACGTTCTGGTTACTGACCGCTATCACGTCGTTATGGAATACGCCCTGATCGATCACCGCCGGGTTTTGCTGTACGAAGACCGTATGCTGCTCGTCCAGTTGGTGCAGGCGAGCGATTGCCTCGCCGGCTTCGCGCGTTTGGCGCGCCGGATAACGCGTCGGCGCCGTTTCGCCACCGAATTCCTGACGACCGTAGACGAACATCTGCACGCTGCGCTTGGCGTAGTCGCCGCCCAGACGGTTATGGTTGGCCGCCCCTTCGTCGCCGAATAACGCCACCTGCGGCAGCGCCTCGTGGTGGGCAAAATGCCGATCGTCGCTGAACATCGCCCGCAATACGGCGGTGGTGGTTTCCGCCTCGATGGCGCGGTGGAATTTATTGTTCAGGTTGGCGGCAGTGAAGTGCACCTTGCCGTCGGCGCTGTCCGCCGAGGGCGACACGGTGGCCGCATTGGCGGTCCACATGCAAGACGCCGAGCTGAGCGCCGACAGCAAACGCGGTGATTGACGCATCACCTGCGCCAGCACCGTCTCATCGCTGCCGCTGAAGCCCAGGCGACGCAGCATCGGCAGATGCGGCCGCTCCTGCGGCGGCAATACCCCTTGCTGGAAACCGAGATCGGCCAGCGCCTTCATTTTCAGCAGACCTTGCTTCGCCGCCAGCTTCGGGTTCGATACGCTGTTTTGATGCTGCGTAGAGGCCTCGTTACCGAACGACAGCCCGGCATAGTGGTGCGTCGGCCCCACCAAACCGTCGAAATTGACTTCATATCCTGACATGGCTATCCCCTGGGGATGGCCTGCGGCAGCGCCATCGCGCCGCCGCAGACGATTAACGGAACGACAAGCCCGGCGAGAGCGTCGCCGGCAGCGACAGGCTTTCGCTTTCCAGCGACGCCATCGGCCAGGCGCAATAGTCCGCCGCATAGAAGGCGCTTGGGCGATGGTTGCCGGAGGCTCCCACGCCACCGAACGGCGCCGCGCTGGACGCTCCGGTCAGCGGCTTGTTCCAGTTGACGATGCCGGCACGCGCTTCCAGTAGCAACCGCTCGAACAGCTCACGCTGCGGCGATACCAGCCCCACCGACAGGCCGTAGCGCGTCCGGTTGGCCAGCTGCAGCGCCTCGTCGAAATCGCGGTAACGCACAATCGTGGTCAACGGCCCGAAGTACTCTTCGTCCGGTACGCCGGCCACGCCGGTCAGCTCGATGATGCCCGGGCTGAGCAGCGAACTGCCCGGCTCCAGCAGGCGCATGGTCAGCAGCGATTTGCCGCCCAGCGCCAGCAAGTTTTGCTGCGCTTTCAGCATGTTCTCCGCCGCGGCTGCCGACACCACCCCGCCCATGAACGGCTGCGGTTCGGCATCCCAACGGCCAACGCGCAGTTCGCCCGCGACCTGAACCAAACGCGCGATAAAGGCGTCGCCTTCCGCCCCCTGCTTCACCAAAATGCGGCGTGAACAGGTGCAGCGTTGGCCGGCGGAGATAAACGCCGATTGGATAGCCAGGTTGACCGCCGCGTCGCGATCCTCGAAGCCATCGACGATCAGCGCGTTGTTACCGCCCATCTCCAGCGCCAGGATCTTCTCCGGCTGCCCCGCCAATTGGCGATGCAGGTGATAGCCGGTGCCGGCGCTGCCGGTGAACAGCAGGCCGTCGATATCCGCACTGGCCGCCAGCGCTTCGCCGGTTTCCCGGCCGCCTTGCACCAGATTGATCACCCCGTCCGGCAGGCCGGCCTGCTGCCACAGCTTCAGGGTTTCCTCGGCGGTCAGCGGCGTCAGCTCGCTCGGTTTGAACACCACGCAGTTTCCGGCCAGCAGCGCCGGCACGATATGGCCGTTCGGCAGATGGCCGGGGAAGTTGTAAGGCCCGAACACCGCCAGCACGCCGTGCGGGCGATGGCGCAGCACCGAAGCGCCGTCGGCCATCGCCGTCTGGCTAAAACCGGTGCGCGCCTGATAGGCCTGCAGTGAAATGCCCACCTTGCCGATCATCGCCTGAATTTCGGTCAGGGTTTCCCAGCGCGGTTTGCCGGTCTCACGGCTGATGGTTTCCGCCAGCGACTGTTTATGTTCTTCCAGCAAAGCGGCGAAGCGTTTCACCAGCTGTTCACGCTGCTCGAACGGCGTACGCGCCCAGCCGGGGAATGCGGCGCGCGCGGCTTCGCAGGCGGCGGCGACGTCATCAGCGTCGGCGGCGTTGGCGCGCCACAGCGGCTGATTGCCGACCGGATCGGCCTTGCCGAACTCCGCGCCGCGGCCCTGCCGCCAGACGCCGTTAATCAACAGTGCAGGATGGGACATCATGCTTTCTCCTGTGCAATAAGGGGGAGCACCCGCACCGGGCTGCCCTGTTCGACGCCCAGCGCCGCAGCGGTGGCGGCGTTGATATGCAGGCGGTCGTCATACAGATCGGCATTGACCAACAGTGCGCGGTAATTCTGATAGTTGTCGTTGGCGACCAGATGAACCGGCGCATCGGCGCGCATCGGCGTGTCATCCAGCACCACTTTGACCAGGCGGCTCTGCTTCACCGCACGGATGTGGTCGATTTCGGCTTCCAGCGTCGGGCCACCGTCGAAGATATCGACGTAGCCCTGATAGCTCAGGCCTTCCGCCTCCAGCAGGCGGCGCGCCGGCAGGGTTTGCGGGTGCACTTCACCGATCACCTTCTGCGCGTCTTCGGCCAGGAAATCGACATACAACGGATGTTTCGGCATCAGTTCAGCGATAAACGCCTTTTGTCCGGTGCCGCTCAGGTAGTCCGCCTTGGCGAACTCGATGGAGAAGAAACGGTGGCCGACGCTCTCCCAGAACGGCGAACGGCCGTTTTCATCTGAGAAGCCGCGCATCTCGGCGATCAGACGGCGGGAGAAACGCTCGCGGAATGCGGCAATAAACAGGAAACGCACCTTCGACAGCAGTTTGCCGTTCTCACCGTGGCGATAGTCCGGATCGAGGAACAGCGTGCACAGCTCCGAATGGCCGGTATGATCGTTGCTGAGGAACAGGGTCGGTACCGATTTATAGACGTTCAGCTGTTTGGAGGCATGTACCTGCGTGCCGACGCGGAAACTGTACCAGGGTTCTGCCAGGCCGACAGCCACTTCGATCGCGCAGACCCCCACCGCCTGCCGGCGCTCGCTATCCTCCAACACGAACAGATAACACTGGTCACTTTGCGGAAGTTCGCCTTGCCAGGTTTTTAACGCCCGCTCAATGCGTGCCGACAGGGTATCTTCATTTTGCGGCAGTGAAGTGAGACCGATGCCAGATTTACCGGCAAGCGTCAACAAATCCGCCAGATCGCGACGCTCTATAGGGCGAATAATCATCATAATGCGAACCTCTTCTGAATCAGGCTGCGCCGGTGAAGGCGCAGCCCGCTGATTAGCTGCAAATGCGCGCCACGGCACGCGCGAATCGCGCCAGCCCCTCTTTCACATCCTGCTCAGGGATGATCAGCGACGGCGTGAAACGCACCACGTCCGGACCGGCGATCAGCGCGATGACGCCTTCTTCGTTGGCCAGTTGGGTGATCTGCTTCGCTTTGCCGGCATAGTCCTTCGTCAATTGGCAGCCGATCAGCAAACCGCCGCCGCGAATGTCGGCGAAGATCGGGTACTGGCGATTGATGTCGTTCAACCCGTCGATGAACCACTGGTGACGCTGCTTGACGCCTTCCAGCACTTCCGGCGTGTTGATGATGGAGAACACTTCCCCCGCCACCGCCGTCGCCAGCGGGTTGCCGCCGTAGGTGGTGCCGTGGGTGCCGACACCCAGCGTTTTCGCCAGCGCATCGGTGGTCAGCATGGCGCCGATCGGGAAGCCGCCGCCCAGCGCTTTCGCGGTGGTCAACACGTCCGGCACCACGCCGTACTGCATATAGGCATACAGGTGGCCGGTGCGGCCGACGCCGGTCTGTACTTCGTCGAAGATCAGCAGCGCGTTATGACGATCGCACAGTTCACGCAGCCCCTGCAGGAAACTGGCTTCCGCCGGCAGCACGCCGCCTTCGCCCTGGATCGGCTCGACGATCACCGCGCAGGTGCGATCGTTGATAAGCTCGGCCGCTGCGGCCAGATCGTTATACGGCGTATGAGTGATGCCGCCCGGCAGCGGCGCAAAGTCCTGCGAATATTTTGGCTGGCCGCCGGCGGACACGGTAAACAGCGTGCGACCGTGGAACGCGTTGTTGAACGCCACAATCTGATCTTTACCAGCGCCGTGCTGATCGTGCGCATGTTTGCGTGCCAGTTTCAGCGCCGCTTCGTTAGCTTCGGCGCCCGAGTTACAGAAGAACACCTTGTCGGCGAAGGTGGCGTCGATCAGTTTTTTGGCCAGGCGCAGCACCGGTTCGTTGGTATAGCCATTGCCCAGATGCCACAGCTTGCCTGCCTGCTCCACCAGCGCCGCCTTGACCGCCGGGTGCGCATGCCCCAACGCGTTAACCGCGATGCCGCCGGCGAAATCGATATAAGACTTACCCTGCTGATCCCACACCTGCGATCCTTCGCCCCGCACCAGAATAAAATCGGCAGGGGCATAAACCGGGACCATCCAGTCATCGAAAGACTGGCGGGTAACTGCGATTGGCTGTTCCATAGTGACCTCATAATCTCAGCAAAGGCTGAATTTTGACTGTAAGGGTCGCTCAAGCCCGGTTAGGCCGCCACAATGCAAAAAAACCGTTGTTCAAAACCGACTTTCGCGGCGGAGAAAATACTGTCCCTTACCGCTGATTTAGAAACAAATCTGTTACATAAAATCGATTTTTCACTATTTATGGCGTATATCCGGTCCCTGAGCGGGGAGTAAATGTTAACGAGCAGTTAAAATACATGTCGTTTGATAAAGAGTGTAGAGCAGCTATCGTGCCAAAACGGGATTTTTGCCGGATTTTGCTATTTTTTACGTTAAAACAACGGCTTATATTGAATATTTATTCATTTTCTATGCATTGGTAATGCATAAATTAAAAAATAAGGCCTAAAATCATCATTGCGCGCGAAATACTATTCAATTACGAAAAACTTTAGAATTTCTGATCGGGCTCGCAAAAATAATTTCACCCAATTTGCTCGCCCTCACACTTTTTGCCCCAATTGGGTGCAGCGGTGCGTCAGGATTGTGCAAGACGGCAGTGACGCGGAGATCCCACCTGCAACATCCCCAAAACACGGGCCGCGCTGACCGCCGTCAGCCTCCGCTCCCGCTTTGTTTGCCAGCGGCTACACTGTGATCCTGACCGCCCCTTCTCTTCTGCGCCCAAGGAGTCACCATGCCCAAGAAAACCGTCGATCTCAGCCAGCCACACGCCCAGCACGACATCCGCGCATTTCTCGACGCGCTGAATGCCGCCGGCGGTAAACCCATGGAACAGATGAAGCCTAAAGAGGCACGCAGGGTCTTGGAGGACGCGCAACGCAGCGTCGAGGTGCCGCTGCGCGAGGTCGAGATCAGCGAAAAAACGATTCACGTAGAAGGTCAGGATATTCTGCTGCAGCTGGTGCGGCCGGCCAGGGTCAACGAGGCGCCGCCGGTATTCATGTTCTTTCACGGCGGCGGCTGGGTGCTGGGCGATTTCCCCACCCACGAGCGCCTGGTGCGCGATCTGGTTTACAGCTCCGGCGCGGCGGCGGTGTTCGTCAACTATCCCCGCTCACCGGAGGTGCGCTACCCCGAGGCGATCAACCTGGCTTACGCCGCCACGGAATGGGTGGCCGAGTACGGCGAGAAGATCAACGTCGACGGTTCACGGCTGGCGGTGGTCGGCAACAGCGCCGGCGGCAATATGGCGGCGGTGGTCAGCCTGATGGCCAAAGAGAAAGGCATACCGGCACTGCGTTGCCAGATCCTGCTGTGGCCCGTCACCCGTGCCCAGTTTGATACCGACTCCTATCATCAGTTCGCCGAAGGCCATTTCCTGACCCGCAACATGATGAAGTGGTTTTGGGACAGCTACGCGCCCGATAAGGCGCAGCGCAAAGATATCTACGCTTCGCCGCTCAACGCCACGCCGGAACAGCTGCGGGGCTTGCCACCGACGCTAGTGCAGACCGCCGAGCTGGATGTGCTGCGCGATGAAGGCGAAGCTTACGCGCGTCTGCTCGATGCCGCCGGCGTCGAGGTCACCGCCACCCGCTACAACGGGCTGATCCACGACTACGGCCTGTTGAATCCGCTCGCCCACGTCCCTGCGGTGCATTCGGCGATCCACCAGGCCGGGCGCGCGTTGAAGCACTACCTGTCCTGACGCTAGCCGACCAGGTGGCAAGCCACCTGATGGCCGGGCGCCACGCTGCGCAGCTGCGGCGCCTGTTCGCGGCACTGCGCCGTGGCCAGCGGGCAGCGGGGATGGAAACGGCAGCCGCGCGGCGGGTTGGCGGGGTTCGGTGGCTCGCCGCCGGCCACCCACGCCGGCGCGCGTTGCGCATCCAGCGTCGGCACCGCTGCCAACAAGGCCTGCGTGTAGGGATGCAGCGGTTGGCGAAACAGCGCGTCGCGATCGGCGCTCTCAACGATCTGCCCCAGATACATCACTGCCACATCCTGGCACAGATGCTCCACCACGCCGAGATCGTGCGAGATAAACAGCAGCGTCACCCCTTGCCGTTCCTGCAAATCGGAGAACAGATTGATGATCTGCGCCTGAATCGACACGTCGAGCGCCGATATCGGTTCGTCTGCGACGATAAACTCCGGCTGCAGGATCAGCGCGCGCGCGATGCCGATGCGCTGGCGCTGGCCACCGGAAAACTCATGCGGAAACCGCCCATAATGCTGCGGCGACAGCCCGCAGATCGCCAGGGTATCGAGCACCCGTTCGCGCAGTTCCGCCTTGCTCGCCAGGCCGTGTTGCAACAGCGCTTCCCCAATGGCGTCGCCCACGCGCAGGCGCGGGTTCAGCGAACTGTACGGATCTTGAAACACTAACTGCATTTTCGGCCGCAGGGCGCGCAGCGCATCTTTACTCAGGCTATCCAGTGCCAGCCCTTTGAACATTACCTCACCGGCGGTTTTGTCGTGCAGGCCGAGCAGCGTGCGGCCGACGGTGGTTTTTCCGCTGCCTGACTCACCCACCAGCCCGAAAATGCGCCCCTTGCGAATGCTGAAGCTGACGTCGTCCACCGCCTTCAGTTGACCGGTGGTGCGCCCGAACAGTCCGTCGCGCAGCGGAAAATATTTCTTTAATCCTTTCACTTCCACCAAAGGTTCAGTCGACATGCGGGCGCCCTCCGGCGTTGAGGAAACAGGCGGACTGGCGCTGCGGCGTGCCGTACAGCGGCGGAATGCCATCGCGGCAGCGCGCGGTGGCCTGCGCACAGCGCTCGGCAAACGCACAGTGATCAGGCAAGCGCGCCAGATCCGGCACCTGGCCGGGAATGGAGTACAAACGGCGGAGCCGCTGGCCCGGCACCGGCCGCGAGGCGATCAGCCCCTGAGTATAAGGGTGCCGCGGTTCGGCCAGCACTTCCCGCGTCGTGCCCTGCTCGACGACGCGCCCGGCGTACATCACCGCCAGCCGATCCGCCATCTGGGCGATCACCCCAAGATCGTGGGTGATCAAGATCATCGCCATGTTGTGTCGCCGGCTCTGCTCACGCAGCAGCGCCAGGATCTGCGCTTGCACCGTAACGTCGAGCGCCGTGGTCGGTTCGTCGGCAATCAGCAGCGCCGGACGGCACCCGATCGCCATAGCGATCATCACGCGCTGCAGCATGCCGCCGGAAAGCTGATGCGGATAGCAGCGCATCAGTGCCTCGGCCCGCGCTAACCCCACTTCAGTCAAGAGTTGAATCGCCTGACGCCAGGCCGCTTTCGGCGACAGGGTCAGGTGGCGAATCAGCGGCTCCACCAGCTGTTCGCCGAGGGTCAACACCGGATTGAGCGCGCTCATCGGTTCCTGAAAGATCATCGCCAGTCGGTTGCCGCGCAGATCGGCCATCTTGGAGGCCCGCAGCGACAGCAGGTTTTGCCCTTCAAAGCGAATTTTACCGCCGTCTACCTGCGCCAGCGGCTGCGGCAACAGCCCCATCAGCGCCATGGCGGTCACGCTTTTGCCGCAGCCCGACTCACCGACGATCCCCAGCGTTTGCCCGGCCTGCAGCTCAAGGCTGACCTGCTGCACCGCCCGCACCGGCCCTTGTTCCCCCTGAAACGACACCGACAGTCGCTCGAACGCCACCAGCGGTTGGCTCATCGTGTTACCCCGTTCATTTTCGGATCGAGCGCGTCCCGCAGGCCGTCGCCCAAAATATTGATCGCCACCACGGTGACGAAGATCGCCAGCCCGGGCGGCATCCACAGCCAGGGGCGGCGCTGAAAGTCGATCAGGCTATTGGCGGCGTCCATCATGTTGCCCCACGACGGCGTCGGCGGCACCACGCCCAGCCCAAGGTAGCTCAACGCCGACTCGCTGAGGATGGCGTTGGCCACCGCCATGGTGGCGACCACCACCAAAATCGGCACGGTGTTGGGCAGCAGATGGCCGAAGAGACGCCGCCGGGTAGAGAGCCCCAGCACCTCGGTAGCCAACATGAAATCCCGCTCGCGCAGCGACAGGATCTGGCCGCGCACCAGCCGCGCCAGCGACGGCCAGCCCAGCAGGCTCAGCATGATCATCACCATGTAGATGCGGTAGTCCGGCGACACGTCGAGTTCGGTCAGCATCGCCCCCATGATGATCAGCAGCGGCAGGCCGGGAATGGTCATCAGCAGATCGGCGAAGCGCATGATCAGCCTGTCCGCCACGCCCCCCAGATAACCGGAAAGCGCCCCCAGCACATAGCCCAGCGTTACCGACAGCAGCATCGACACCAGGCCGATGGTCAGCGATATCCGCCCCGCCAGCAGCAGCCGGGTGCAGATATCGCGGCCGAGAAAGTCTGTGCCCAGCCAGTGCGCGCCGCTCGGCGCCTGGTTGATATTCAGCACGTCGCCGGCATCGTCGCGCCACGGCGAAAGCGACGGCCCAATCAGGCACAGCAGCGCCAACAGCACCAGCAACGCCAGCGAAATCATCGCCGGTCGGTGGCGGCGCAAACGTCGCCAGGCCTGAGCGGCGGGCGGTGGCGACAGTTGCGCCAGCGCAGGCAGCTGTGCCTGTCGCCAACGGCGACGGCGGCCGAAAAACAGCGTAACCAACATCGTGTTACCTCAAGCGAATGCGCGGGTCGGCGTAGGCGTACAGAATATCCGCCAGCAGATTGCCGAGAATGGTCAAGGCGGCCAGAAACAGCGTGAACCCCATCAATACCGGGTAATCACGCGCCGCCAACGAATCGATATGGATATGTCCGGCGCCCGGCCAGTTGAAGATTTTTTCGGTGATCAGCGCGCCGGAGAACAATCCCGGCAGCTCGAACCCCAGCAGGGTGATGATCGGCAACAGCGCATTGCGCAGCGCGTGTTTGAGGATCACCGTTTTCTCCCTGAGCCCCTTGGCGCGCGCGGTGCGGATATAGTCCATGCGGATCACCTCCAGCATGCTGGCGCGAAAATAGCGCGTCAGGCTGCCGGCCTGCAGCATCACCAGCGCCAGCACCGGCAACAGCAGGTGCGCCGCCACCTCCAGCGCCCAGGCCAGTCCGCTCGCTTCGCTGCCGGTACGCAACATGCCGCCCGCCGGTAGCCAGTGCAGGTCGACGGCGAACCATTTGATCAGCAACAGGCACAGGAAGAACGTCGGAAACGACATAGCGGCGAACACCGCCACGGTGATCAGATGATCGAACAGCGAATAGGGTTTCATCGCCGAGATCACCCCCACCGCCAACGCGATGCCCCAATACAGCACCATCGCCACCGCCGCCAGCAGGAACGAGTTCCAGATGTATTGATTCAGCAACGTGCTGACCGGGATCTGATACTGCAGCGAAAAACCGAGATCGCCCTGCAGCAAGCGGCCGAGCCAGTGCAGGTAGCGGCTGAACAACGGCTGATCCAACCCATACAGCGCCCGCAGCTCGGCGGCGCGTTGCGCGGTCAAATTGATGTTGCCGTCGATAAAATCGCCGGGCGCCAGGGCGAAAATGCAAAAAATCAGCAAGGAAGCCAACAACAGCATCGGGATAGTCTGCAACAGACGGCGCAGGATAAAGTTTCTCATCGCGGGTTCCATCGCCGCCGCCCGGAATGGCGCGGCGGCGTCAGGGCGTTACGGCGCCGGTTTGACGTTCGGCAGGCTGCCGACCAATCCGTTGTAGATATCCGGTTTAAAGCCGGTGACGCGCGCGCTGCTGGCGCTCAAAATCTCGCGGTTGCCGAGCAGGATCACCGGCGGATCGTCCGCCAACGCTTGATACAGCTGGTGATACAGCGGCTTGCGCTGGGCGATATCCAGCGTGGCATTGGCCCTGGCGATCAGCGCGTCTACCTGCGGGTTGTGATAACCGGTCTCGCTCTCGCTGCTGATGAAATCGCGTACGCCGTCGTGCGGATCGTTCAGCGTACTGGTGCTGAGGGACGCCAGGTCGTAATTGCCCGCCTTGCGCTGCGCCAACAGCGCGTTGAAGTCCAATACCTGCGGTTTCAGCACCACGCCGAGCCGGCGATAGTTATCCTTGGCGATCGGCACCAGCGCGTCGTTGATCAGCTTTTTGGTTACCAGCAGCGTCAGCTCCAGCTTTTTACCGTCTTTCTGCCGGATACCGTCAGCGCCCATCTGCCAACCGGCCTCATCCAACAGCTTTTTGGCCTTATCGAGATCGTAAGCGTAGGGATTGATGCCGTTCGCGTCATAGGCCCAGGAGATCGGCGAAATCGGCTGGTTGGCGACCTTGCCGTACCCCTGGTACACCACGGCGATCAGCTTTTGCCGATCGAGGCCGTAGATCAGCGCCTGGCGCACCCGTTTATCCTGCAGCGCCGGGCGTCTGAGGTTGAAATCAACGCGGCTGTAATCGCTTGAGCTGTAAAGGTTGATATTGGCGAAGCCGAGCAGCTTGAGCTGTTCGATATCGTCCGGTTTGGCGGTAAAGGCGTCGTAGTCGGTCTCACCGGTCTGGAACAGCTGGAAGTTGGTGGCCGGGTTGGTGACGCGGTAGATAAAGCGCGCCATCGGCGGCGGGCCGAGGTAGAAGTTCGGGTTGGCGTGGAAGCGGATCTCCTGCCCCGGCACGTACTTGTCGTAAATATAGGGGCCGTTGCCGAGCGGCTTGCCGTTCAAGGCGCGCACGCTGTCGAGCTTGCCGCGCTGATAGTCTTTGCCGTAGTAAGCCCGCGACAATACCGGCCCGCCAATCAGTTGCAACGTGGTCGCGCCCGGCTGGGTGGTGACGATCTGAATGGTGCGATCGTCGATCACCTTCAGCCCGCTGATGCCGGCGGCGGTACCGTTTTTATACTCGGCGCCGCCCTGGATGTGCGCCGGCGTGATATCGGTGTCGCCGTCATAGGCCGGATCGTGCAGCAGCGTCAGGGTAAAGGCGATATCGTCGGCTTTCAGCGGCGAGCCGTCGCTGTAGACCAAATTCGGCCGCAGCTTAATGGTGTAGGTCAGATTATCGGGGCTGACCTGCCAGGACTCCGCCAATCGCCCTTCTGGCTTGCCCTGGCTGTCCAGGCCGATCAGGCGGCTGAAGATCACGTCGGTTACGTTCTCGTCCCAGCCGTTGGTGAACAGATACGGGTTGAAAATCCCCTGCGGTTCCGAGATGCCCGCCACCACGGTGTCTTTACGCAGTTTGGCGGCGGCCGGCACCCGAGCGGTGTCGCTGGCCGGCGTGATACCTTCGGCCAGCGTTTCCGCCTGAACGACGCCGCTCAGCCCCAGCGCGCAGACCAACGCCAGCGGTGTCAGGCGATATCGCAACAGTTTGTTTAGCTTATTTTTTATTCTTCTCACCCACAGCCCCTCGTCTTCCCGTTGATAAAAATGTGACAAAATTTATCGCAGAGTAATGGGCGGCTGGAGGGCTGTCTAACAACGAAACCGGCATTCCATTGCCGAAAAAAGCATTATGAATTTTTCTGGGGCAAAGCCCGCTGCAAATCGCGGTTCAACCGGTCGCAGCCAGCCCCCGGATAAGTTTGGCTAAGGTTTTGATCGCCTCTTCAAAGCGGTCATTCCATTCAAAAGAGGCGTTGAGGCGGAAGCAGTGGTTGAAATGGTCGCCGGTGGTGAACATGCGCCCCGGCGCGATGCTGATGCCCCGGGAAAGGGCCCGCCGGTACAGTTCCATCGACGACAGCGCCGGATCGAGCTCCAGCCACAGGAAATAACCGCCGTCGGGCTGGCTGACCTTCACCGTCGGCGGGAAATGGTGGGCGATCGCCTGACGCATCGCGCTTTGGCGTTGAGCCAGCAGGCGCCGCAGCCGCCGCAGATGGGTATCGTAGCCGCCGTGCAGCAGATAATCCGCCAGCGCCATCTGGGTCGGCACGCTGGTGGAAACGGTGCTCATCAGCTGCAAACGCTGGATCTGCTGCGCATAACGCCCCGCCGCCACCCAGCCGACGCGAAAGCCCGGCGCCAGGCATTTGGAAAACGACGAGCAGTGCAAGATCTGGCCGCCGCTGTCGAGCGCCTTGGCTGGCAGCGGCCGGTCGGCGCTGAAGTACAGCTCACCGTAGACATCGTCTTCGATCAGCGAAATCTGCCGTTCGCGCAGCAGCTCCACCAGGCGCTGCTTGTTGGCCTCCGGCAGGGTGGCGCCCTGCGGATTTTGGAAGTGGGTCATCAGCCAGCAGGCCTTGATCGGATACTGTTCCACCGCCTGCTGCAGCGCGTCCAGATCGATACCGTCCTGCGGATGCGTGGCGATCGCCACCGCCTTTAACCGCAGCCGTTCCAGCGCCTGCAGCGCGCCGTAAAACGCCGGCGATTCGATCGCCACATAGTCGCCCGGCTGGGTCACCGCCTGCAGGCTGAGGCTGAGCGACTCCATCGCCCCGGCGGTGATGACGATTTCGTCCGGGGCAACCTGCATGCCGCTCAGCGCATAGCGTTGGGCAATGTGCCGCCGCAGCGCGTCGTTGCCCGGCGGCAGGTTGGCCAGCGAACTGTGCGGCGTGAACTTGCGCGCTACGCTGCTCAGCGCCCGCGCCAGCTTCGGCTGGGCGAACAGCGTGGCGTCGGGAAAGGCCGAACCGAAAGGCACGATGTCCGGATCCTTGCAGGCCTGCAGCACGTCAAAAATAAAGGCGTTGATGTCCACCTGCTCGCTCAGCAACAGTTTCTCGCCGCGCGAAGGCTGAGGCAGCGGCTGCGGACGCGCCGCCACATAGTAGCCCGACTGCGGGCGGGCGACGATCCACCCCTGGCTCTCCAGCAGTTGGTAAGACTGCACCACCGTCATCAGGCTTAATCCGGCGCGTTTGCCGCTCTCGCGCAGCGAAGGCAGCTTGTCGCCCGCCCGCCACACCCGGTTCTGGATCTGTTCTCTAATCTGCTGCGCAAGCTGCTCGTATCGGGTCATAACCATTAACTGTTATATGAAAAAGTAAAATAACTGTCACTATTATAGTCACTGTACTTCGTGATTAACTTAACGCCAAGCTTTTCACATAAAAATGACAGCTATACTCAAGAGGTTAATTTATGTTCAACCCTAGGAGGCGCCATGCTGGGTCTTGATGCACTGGAACTCGCCAGAATACAGTTCGCCTTCACCGTGTCTTTCCATATCATCTTCCCCGCCATCACCATCGGTTTAGCCAGTTATCTGGCGGTGCTGGAAGGGTTATGGTTGAAAACGCACAATGAAGCCTACCGTGAGCTTTACCATTTCTGGTCAAAGATTTTCGCCGTTAACTTCGGCATGGGCGTGGTGTCCGGGCTGGTGATGGCCTATCAGTTCGGCACCAACTGGAGCTTCTTCTCCGAGTTCGCCGGCAGCATTACCGGGCCGCTGCTGACTTATGAAGTGCTGACCGCCTTCTTCCTCGAAGCCGGTTTCCTCGGCGTGATGTTGTTCGGCTGGAACCGCGTCGGCCCAGGGCTGCACTTCTTCGCCACCTGCATGGTCGCGCTCGGCACACTGATCTCCACCTTCTGGATCCTGGCCTCCAACAGCTGGATGCAGACGCCGCAGGGGCATGAAATCATCAACGGCCAGGTGGTCCCGGTCGACTGGCTGAAGGTGATCTTCAACCCGTCCTTCCCGTACCGCCTGCTGCACATGTCCACCGCCGCCTTCCTCTCCTCGGCGTTCTTCGTCGGCGCCTCCGCCGCCTGGCATCTGCTGCGCGGCCGTGATACCCCGGCGATGCGCAAAATGCTGTCGATGGCGATGTGGATGGCACTGATCGTCGCGCCGGTGCAGGCGATGATCGGCGATGCGCACGGTCTGAATACGCTGAAACACCAGCCGGCGAAGATCGCCGCCATCGAAGGCCACTGGGAGAACCCGCCGGGCGAAGCCACGCCGCTGATCCTGGTCGGTTGGCCGGACATGCAGCGCGAAGAAACCCGCTTCAAGCTGGAGGTGCCGTACCTCGGCAGCCTGATCCTGACGCACAGCCTGACCGAACAGGTGCCGGCGCTCAAATCCTTCCCGCCGGAAGATCGCCCCAACTCCACCGTGGTGTTCTGGTCGTTCCGCATCATGGTCGGGCTGGGCATGCTGATGATTCTGGCCGGGGTGTGGAGCCTGTGGCTGCGCTGGCGCGGCGGGCTGTATCAGTCGCGTCCGTTCCTGTACTTCATTCTGTGGATGGGCCCTTCCGGGCTGCTGGCGCTGCTGGCGGGCTGGTTCACCACCGAGATCGGCCGCCAACCGTGGGTGGTGTACGGCCTGCTGCGCACCAAGGATGCGGTCTCCGCGCACGGCGACCTGCACATGAGCATCAGCCTGCTGGCGTTCATCATCGTCTACTGTTCGGTGTTCGGCGTGGGGTATTCCTACATGATGCGCCTGATCCGCAAAGGGCCGCAGCCGCATGAACACCAAGAAGACAATACCGAGGGCCGGCCGGCGCGTCCGCTGTCCGCGGTCAACGACACTCTGGACGACAGGAGCTGAACATGGGTATCGATCTTCCGCTGATTTGGTTTGTCATCATCGTGTTCAGCACCATGATGTACGTGGTGATGGACGGTTTCGACCTGGGCATCGGCATCCTGTTTCCGTGGGTGAAAGAGAGCGGCGACCGCGATCTGATGATGAACACCGTCGCCCCGGTGTGGGACGGCAATGAGACCTGGCTGGTGCTGGGCGGCGCCGCACTGTTCGGCGCCTTCCCGCTGGCCTATTCGGTCATCCTCGACGCGCTGGCGATCCCGCTGACGCTGATGCTGATCGGGCTGATTTTCCGCGGCGTGGCCTTCGAGTTTCGCTTCAAGGCGACGCCGGAGAAGCGCCATATCTGGGACAAGGCGTTTATTTGGGGCTCACTGTTCGCCACCTTCAGCCAGGGTGTGGTGGTGGGCGCCGTGATCAACGGCTTCCCGGTAGAAGGCCGCACCTACGCCGGCGGCGCGCTGGACTGGCTAACGCCGTTCGCGCTGTTCTGCGGGCTGGGGCTGGTGGTGACCTATGCCCTGCTCGGCTGTACCTGGCTGGTGATGAAAACCGCCGGTGAACTGCAGGCACGCATGTATCACCTGGCGACGCCGCTGCTGGCCATCCTGTTGCTGGTGCTGGCTGCGGTCAGTGTCTGGACGCCGATCGCCCATCCGGAAATCGCCGCCCGCTGGTTTACGCTGCCTAACCTGTTCTGGCTGCTGCCGGTACCGCTGCTGGTGCTGCTCAGCGCCTGGGGAATTCAACGCGGAGTGAAACGCGGCGCGCACTACTCGCCGTTTATGCTGACGCTGCTGCTGGTGTTCCTCGGCCTGAGCGGACTTGGCATCAGCATCTGGCCGCACCTGATCCCGCCGGCCATCAGCCTGTGGGACGCCGCAGCACCACCGCAGAGCCTCGGCTTTATGCTGGTGGGCGCGCTGTTCATCATCCCAATCATTCTGGTCTACACCTTCTGGAGCTACTACGTGTTCCGCGGCAAGATCAGCCATGAACACGGCTATCATTGAGAAGGGAGGACGCTATGCAAGATAAAACGGCAACCGCCGCTCCGGCGCCCTGGTGGAAACGCATCGGTTGGCTGGTGATCATCTGGAGCGCCAGCGTGCTGGGGTTATTCGTGGTTGCCTCACTGTTCCGCCTGCTGATGACCGCGGCGGGCATGAAGTCGCATTGACGTGGCGCCTTATCTGGACGCGCTGTTGGGAAAGTAAAAAGAGACCACCAGCGTGACCAGCGGCAAGGCGCCGATCTTCACCAGCTCGAACACCTGATTCAGCGCTTCGTTTTTCTCCCAATACGCGTGGGCGGCGAATACGCCCACGCTGACGGCGAATATCCCGCACAGCACCTGGCGTGCCAGGCGCAGCCGCTCCATTTCGTCGAAGACCAAGACCTGCTCCAGATAAACCTGGCTGGCCTCATCGCGCAGATTACGGCTTTCGATGTTCATGGGAAGATCTCCACGACCCGCCCCACCGCTTCAAGCTGTTCACCCTTCTCCCGTACAATGCCAAGAGAAGTACCATCCTGTTTCATCCAGTACTTATCGGCAAGGGTAATCAGTGCAAACGCCATTTTGATTACCTCGGTTTTTTCCATCCCGTGACGCCGGGCGATATCGTTCAGATCATCATCAATTTTGTTCGATAACCGAATCGGCAAGCTGCGCATAGTCCACCTCCTGTGGCCGTTGATTCACAGAGGGAAAGTCTACTGGAAGGGCAAATATCGTTCAATTAGTGAACTGCGTAACGCCTCGCACAATCCGCATGCAACGCTAGTACGGCTTGCGGCCCATCGCGCTGAGGAAGCGTTGCTGCAGACGCAACAGCTCCTCCAGTTCCAGCAGGCGGTAGTCGATGCCGAAACGCGGCGCCACCTCGCCGATGATGCGGCTCAGCGCCGGGTAATGGCGGTGGCTCCAGTGCGGGAACAGATGATGCGTCAAATGCAGGTTCGCCCCGCCGAGCCAGTACCCCAGCCAACGCGGCCGGGTCAGCCAGTCGAAGGTGGTGGCGAACACGTGGTGATACCAGCCGTGCGGCATCGTGCCCTGCGCCGGCGCCTGATAAAAGTTGGCCTTGGCCCAGTGGGTGCCGATGATCAACATCACGAACAGCAAGGAAGAAAGCATTTGGCTCAGCAAATAGACCAGCAGAATTTGCCCGATGCCGATAGCCGGCGGCAGCAGCCAGCATGGGATCGCCAGCGCCAGCAGCAGGTGTGCCGCCTTACCCGCCAGAAACCCGCACCAGCCACGCACGCCCTGCTGCGCCATGCGCGCCGCCACGCGGGTGCGGCCCGCCCTGTCCAGCCAATCGAACAACCAGATGTAGTACGGGAACGTCAGCGCCGCCACCAGCGGCCAATAGTAACGCTGCGCGCGCATAAAGGGGCGCCAGCGCTGGAACGGCGTTTGCCGCAGCACGCCGTTGGCGTCGATGTCGGGATCGTAATGTTCGATATTGTTATGGGCATGGTGGAACAGCACGTGCCGCACGCGCCAACAGTCGGGATCCAGCCCCAGCGGCACGCTCACCAGTGCGTTCAACCAGCGGTTGGCCCAAGGGCGGCGGAAAAACGCGTTGTGCGAGGCGTCGTGCACCACGTTCACCGTCAGGAACATGCCGATAAAGATAAAGCCGAAATAGCAGGCGAAAAACGCCCAGCCGTTTTGCTGCTGCAGGCTCAACCCGTAACACAGGCCGCACAGCGCCAGCAGCAGCGCGACCTTCGCCAGCATGCCGCCGTCGGCGAAACGGTGATCGCCGTTGGCCGCCAGATAATGCTGGGCGGCCTGCATCAGCGCGCGGTGCAACCCGTTGTCGTCGCGCCGATAGGCTAACGGACGCAGCGGTTTCATGGCTGCCCCATCCGCCGCAAGAAGCGCTGTTGCTGCGCCAGCAGTTCGCGATAGCCGATGCAGCGGTACGCCATGCCGTGCCGCTGTGCCACTTCCGCCACCGCGGCGGCCAGCGCCGGATAGTGGCGGTGATTCCAACCGGGAAACAGGTGATGGGTCAGGTGATAGTTCAGCCCGCCGGTCAGATGCTCCAGCCAGCGCGGTTCGGGCTGCCAGTCGCAGGCGGTGGCGAAATTGTGCCGATACCAGCCTTGCGGCATGCTGTCGCCCGTCGGCGCCGGGTAAAACTCGGCCTGCGCCCAATGGGTGCCCAGCAGCAAGAACACCACCAGCAGCGAGGCGCACATCTGGCTGAGCGCGTAAGCCAGCAACACCCAGCCCCAGCCGATGCCGTGCAAGTGGCCCACGATCAGCGGCACCACCAGCACCAGCGCCAGATGCGCGAGCTTGCACAGCACGAACAGCGTCCAACCGCCGCGCCCCGCCAGCACGCGTTTTTCCCGCAGCGGCGTTTTATCGAGCCGATCGGACCAATCGAAAATCCAGGCGATATAGGGCAAGGAGAGCGCGGCGATCAGCGGCCAGTACAGATGCTGATAGCGCATATGGGGCCGCCAGCGCTGGAAAGGCGTCTGGCGGAAAAAGCCGTTCTCTTCGGTGTCCAGATCGTAATGCTCCACGTTGGCGTAAACGTGGTGGTAATCCACGTGCCGCGTACGCCAATAGTCCGGATCGACGCCCAGCGGCAGCGTCACCACCCGCCCCACCAGGCGATTGGCCCAGGGCGCACGCAGGAAGGCGTTATGCGAAGCATCGTGGTTGACGTTGACGTTGAGCAGCATACCCATGGTCACGAACAGGAAATAGCAAAGGAAAAACGCCCATGGCTGATGCTGCATCAGGCTGAGCGCGTAAAACCCGGCGCACAACACCAACAACAGCGCGGCCTTGACCAGCCGCGCGGCATCGGCATAGCGATGATCGCCCGCCAGGCAGGCGTGCGCCGCGCGCTTGAGATCGCGATGAAACGCCTGCTCGCCATCGGCGGGAAAACGCAGCGGCGGCAATGACTCAGCCATGCGGTTCCTCCACGGCGGCCGATGCGGCCACTCGCCCCCAGCCCAGCGCGATGCACAGGGCATGCAGCGCCACGGCGGCCATGGCGATATGCCAATAGCGCTGCGGCCAGCCAAGATAGCCGATAAACAGCAGCGGCATGCCCAGCGCGATCAGCAGCCAGACGGCGCTCGCCCACGGCCGCCCTTCCGTCATGCCGCCCAGCGCTACCGATCCCAACGCCAGCAGCACCAGCAGCGCCATTTGCGGCCAGCTGATGTCGCCGTAACCATAGCCGTATTGGTAGACGTAGCCGACCACCAGCGTGAACAACAGCATGGCGCCGCTGAATACGCTGAGTGCCGAACGGCGGTCGCGTGGTCGGCCCGGCGCCGGGCGCCATGTCAGACGCAAATAGCGCAGGAACGGCAGATTACTCGCCCAGAACGGGTTGGCAGACGGCCTGTCACCGCTGACGCCATAGCTGAACGGCGTGGTCGGCAACGCCGGGCAGAAGGTGCCGAACAGCTTGTCCCAAAAGATAAAGCTGCCGCCGAAGTTCTTATTGGAATACGCCATGTCCTTGACGTGGTGCACCCGGTGGTGCGCTGGCGTGACCAGGATTTTTTCCAGCACGCTCAGCTTCGGCGTCAGCGCATTGTGGTTAAACAGCTGAATGCTGTAGTGAAAAATCGACACCGCGACGAACACCGACAGCGGCACGCCCGCCAGCGCCAGCAGCAAAAAGAACGGGATCGACGTCAGCGACGAATACCAGGAGTTGCGCACCCCCAGCGACAGGTTGAAGTGCTCCCCCTGGTGGTGCACCACGTGTACCGCCCACAGCACGCGGAAGTGGTGGTGCAGGCGATGCAGCCAGTAGAAACCGAAGTCCCACGCCAGCAGGGCGAACAGCCACATCAGCAGCGGCGGCCAGGCGTCCAGCAGCCCCAGGCTGAAATGCGCGGCCACGTAGCCGTAGCAGGTGATCTCCAGCCCGCGGAACAGCCACAGCATGATATGGCCGGAGTTCAGGTTGAACACCAGATCGTGCCAGTTGACCGGCTCACGGCGCCCCCACTGCAGCGCCACCGCCTCGGCCACCACGATGAACAGCATGAACACTATCGGCAACGCCAGATCGCTCATCCCATTTCTCCTTTAACCACGCGCCTGCGCAGGGCCTTTATACGCAGCGCCAGCCCACCGGCGCATAGCGCCAGCAAGGCGCCACCGGCCAAATCGACAAACAAGTGACGGCGCAGCTGCAGAATGGAGAACGCGATCGCCACGCCCCACAGCATCCACAGCGCCGTCCGCATTTTGCGCTCGCCGTCGCTCAGCGCCCACACCGCCAGCACCGTCAGCGCCATGTGCAACGAAGGCAGGCAGTTCTGCGCCGAATCCACCTGCGTTAACGCCGCCAGCAGCTGCGCGCTGATCCCAACGCCATCGTTCTGCGGATAGGCCATGGTGGTCGGCCACAGCAGGTAAACCGCTCCGGCGCCCAGCGCCGTCAGCTGCATCGCCAGCGTCAGCCATTTGATTCGCCGCAGCGGCGCCAGCAAATAGCCAGCCGGGACGATGAGGAAGAACGACAGGTAGAGCCAGATGGCCGCCGGGTTGAACGGGATCGCCCGATCAAGCGCCGACGGCGGCAACAGGGTTCCCGCCCCCTGCAGGCGATCGGTCAGGCTATACACGACCCCGACCGTCCCCCAGCCGAGCAACATGTGCCCTAGCCTGAACAGCGTATTTTTCATGCTTCCTCCGCCTGGCGCACGATGCGCCGCCGCTTGCGATCGAACTGCGGCAGCACCGCCTGCGTCGTCAGCCGCCATTCGAGCCGCTCGGTGGCGATGCCCTGACGGGCGAACAGTGCGATCAGCTGCGCCTGGCAGTGCGCCAATTCCGCTTGGCTGCAATCGGCAATCAGCTCCAGCCGCTGCTCGCCGCGCTGGATCAGGCGGTAATCGCTGGTCAGCGGCAACGCATTGGCGATCGTCCGGCTGCAGGCATCGGCGAACACCGCCTGCGGTTGCCGCTGCGCATCGGGTAACATCAGCTGATCGTCGCGCCGCCCTTCGATACGCGCAATCGCCCGCGTCGGTTGCCCGCATGGGCAGGGTTCCTGGCGCAGCACCAATACATCATCCAGCCGATAGCGCACGATCGGCTGCGTACTGCGGGTAAAGTCGGTGATCAGCGGCGTGAAGTGCAGTTCGTCGATCCACTGCGGTTCGATATGCAAAAACTCTTCGTTCAGATGCAGCGTGCCGTGCGCGCAGGTCGCGGCCAGGAACCCCTCGGTGGCCTGATACACTTCGCCAACCGCCGGAAACACCTGCATCAGCAGGCGGCGATCCTGTTCTTCAAGCACCTCGGCGACCGAGATCACTTTTTTGACCGGCAGCGTCACCTGCCCGGCCAGCACCGCCAGCGCCAGGGCGCGCAGCACCTGCGCCGGCGCCACGATGATGCTGGGCGCCTGCCGTTCCAAGGCGGGCAGATGCGCACTGAACGGCGCGAGCAGATCGTAAAACGCCAGGCTCAGCCAACGGTTGTTCACGCTGTGATAGAGGTTATTGTCCGCCCGCAGAAACAGCGCAACGCGCTCGCCGGCCAACAGCCCGTCCGGCAGCATCTTCGCCAGCATGCCGCCGGCCCACACCTGCTGTTCGCGCGGGCTGACGACAAACACGCCGCGCTGCCCGGAGGTGCCGGACGACAATCCGACGCTGTAGCGCCCGATCTTCGGCGTGAAATCGCGATCCGCCTCGCTGCGCTGCGCGCAGGCCAGCACCGCATCGCGCTGCAGCCCGGCGGTATTCATCCGGTCGAACTGCGCCATCATCAGCGCCTTGTCCATCTGCGGCCATTCGGCGAACGGCCGGCGGCTGAAACACTGAAAATAGGGGCTCTTGCTCAGCACCCGGCGGGCAAAGCCCGTGAGCTGCCGGGCCTGATACGCCTCCAGCGCCGCACGATCGCCAAAGCGCAGGCGTCGGGCGCGAAAATAGTGCCAAAGGGTCATGAAGGGGATCACAGGTCCCCCTCATGACACAGCAAAATGTTGACCTGGCCGCCCGCCCACAGCTGGTTGAGCCGCTCCAGCGTGCGGGTGTACGCCGCCGCGTCGTCCATCACCAGATTGGCCAGGCGCGAAGGCCCGCGCAGCGTCTGGTAGCTCTGCGGCGACCAGGCGGCGTCGCTGGCCAGCAGTGTCCAACCGGCATCGGTGAGGATAAAGGCGCCGATATGGCCGGCCGCATGCCCCGGCAGCGGCACCAGCACGATCTGCCCTTCGCTGCCCGGCAGCGCGTAACCGCGATCGAACGGCGCCAGCAGCGCGGGCAACGCCACCGAGGGAAAAGCCTCCATAAACTGCAGGCGGCTCTCGAAGTCCGCCGGGATCAGGCCGGGAATAAAGGCGCGCTTCAGCGCCGCAAAACCGCGCAGCCCACGGGTTTGCTGCCAGCCTTCACCAGAGCAAATAAAATCGAGTTGGCTGAAATCCTGCAGCCCGGCGATGTGATCCGCGTGAAAATGCGAGACGATCAGCGCCTGGATGTCACCTTCGGTGTAACCGGCTTCGCGCAGCTGGTGTGCCAACGACTCGGCGGGATCGAAATAGACCGGCGTCATGCGGCGGTAAAGGCTGAACAGCCCCGACTGCGTGTGCTGCTGAAAATAATGCGCGTAGCCGGTATCCCACAGCCAGCGGCGCTCCCCTACCTCCAGCAGATAGGCGCGCGCCGGGAATTTGCACACCCGGAACCCGGCACCGCGCAGCGCCATGCAGCCGATATGCGTGCAATAGCCCACTTCAAAAACGGTGACTTTAGCCATGTTGTCCGCCTCCTTGCTGCCGCAGCCACTCGCCGGTCAGGCGGATCCCCTCTTCCATCGAGTAACGCGGCCGATAGCCCAGTTCTTCGATCGCGCGGGTCTGGCTCAGGGTCATGTCGAAATGCACCGCCGCCACGCTGTAGCGCGTCAGCATCGGTTCCTTGCCGCTCAGGCTTGCCCACAGCTCCATGCCGCCGGCCAGCGTATGCAGCAGCGGATAGGGCACGGCCTGCAGCCGGTAGCGCAGCCCCAGCGCCTGGCGCAGCAGCGCATCCAGCATGTCCGCCAGCCGCTGCGGTTGGTGGTTGGTGATGTTGTACACGGCGCCGGACGGCAATCCGCGCTGCCGGCTGGCCAGCTCCATGGCGTGCACCACGTTGGGAGCGAAGGTCAGATCCAGCAACGCCTGCCCGCCGCCGGGCAATCGCAATACGCCGCGATCGCGTTCGAGCTGCTGCAACAGCCGCGGCACGATCACCCGATCGTGCGGGCCAAACAGGCCGCGCGGCCGCAGCATAATGTAGGTGGTTTGCGGATAGATCTTCGCCTGCGCCAACAGGCGCTGTTCGGCCGCATACTTGCTGGCGGCATAGTGATTGGCGAAGCGCCGGGCGCGGTAACCCTCGTCAAGATCGTAATGCGGCTGAAAATCGAAGTAGATTGCCGGCGTGGAGATATGCACGAAGCGGCGCACGCCGCAGCGCCCGGCCGCCTCCGCCAGCTTCTCCGTCGCCGCGGCGTTGATGCGGTGAAATTCCGCCTTGCTGCCCCAGGGCGAAGACTTGGCCGCACAGTGCCACACCCACTCGCAGTCGGTCACCAGCTCCCGGCACTGCTGCGGCGTGGCCTGCGCCAGATCGAGCGCGCAAAACTCGGCGCCCAGCCGACGCAGCGTTTCACCGGCCCGCTCATCGCGGCCCGTGGCGCGCACCTGATGTCCGGCCTCCAGCAACCACTGCGCCGCGTTGCGTCCCAGCCCGCTGGTCGCCCCGGTGACCAGCACCCTCATGGCAGCAACACCATGCCGGCCAGCGCCAGCCCGGCGGCGGTGCCGATCAGCATCACCGGCTGACCGGGATTGAAGCGCCCGGTGGTCGCAGCGGCATGCAGCGCCGTCGGGATGGACGCCGCCACCTGATTGCCATGATGGCGGTAGATGTCGACCAGCGCCTCGCTGGAGACGTGCAGCCGCTTGCGCATATGTTCGAGCGACAGATGGCTGGCCTGATGCGGCACCACGGTGGCGATCTGGGCCAGGGTCAGGCCGCTGGCGTTCAGCAGCCGGTCGAGGTAGCCCTCAATCAGCGCCGACGCCTGACGGAACAGCGGCTTGCCCTGCATATGAAACAGGAAGTCTTGCTCACACATGCCGGCGCGAGGGTTACGACGCGTACCGCCGGCGCGGATCTCGCACAGTTCGCTGCCGGCGGGGTAGGTTTCCACCAGGCTGGCGAGGATGCCGCTGGCGCCGTCGCCGCGCTCCACAATGGCGCAGGCGGCGCCATCGCCGAAGATCAGCGACGATTCTTCGTGCTGCCAGTCGATGCCGCGTGAAGCGAGATCCGCCGAAACGATGGCGATACGCCGATACGTCCCGGCGTTCAACAGCCCCGCCGCCACCTGCAGCGCAGAGATAAAGCTGACGCAGCTGCTGTTGATGTCGAAGCCCGGCGTGCCCGCCGCCAGCCCCGCCACCTTGAGAATATGCGCGGCGGTGCATGGCAGCGCCTGCACCGATATCGCCGAGGCGGAGATCAGCAGGTCAATGGAAGCTGCCGGGATGGCGTGGCGAGCCAGCGCATCTTGCAGCGCAGCGGCAGCGAGTTCGGCCTGGCTGGCATCGTCGGCGGCGTGATAGCGGCAAACGATGCCCGAGCGTTTTTCAACGTAGCCGGCCGGTTTCCCCAGGCGAGCGTCGAGCGTAGAAGACGCCACGCGGTTGGGCGGCAACGCGGCCCCGGTGGCAATGATTTTCAGAGGCAACAGCTCGGGTGAGCGACATTGTGTGGTCATTATTGTTATTGATTAACCTGACTATCCATAAAGCGATTCTCCCGCACGGCACGAAGGCCACGCGGATCATCCCCGGTTTTTATGTCCCAAAATGCCTTTCATCAAGGCGGTATCTCTTGTTATCGGCTACCACGGGCCGACGTCCGTCGGCGGAAGCATAAGCGTAACATGACTGAGATAATTAGTTTACGACAAGGCGGCGAGAATGGGCAGACGGCGGGGGAATTATCGGAATAGCGCCGCCGCTGGCGATCGGCGGCGGCGGGGTCAGGCTCAGCGGCGGTTGCGCACCAGCTGATAACGGCGGGTCAGGTACTCTACCGGCGCACTCCAGATATGCACCAGGCGGCAGAACGGGAACAGCACGAACAGCGTCATGCCCAGCACCATGTGCAGTTTGAAGATAATCGCCACCCCTTCCAGGTGCGCAGAGGCACCGGCGTGGAAGGTCACTACCGCCTGCGCCCAGGCCACCAGCTTCATCATTTCGCTGCCGTCCATATGCTGGGCGGAGAACGGAATGGTCAGCAGCCCCAGACACACCTGCACCACCAGCAACGTCAGGATCATGATGTCGGCGAAGCTGCTGGTGGCGCGCACCCGTGGGTTGGTCAACCGGCGCTTCAGCAACAGCGCGCCGCCGATCAGCGTCATCAGGCCGCAGGCGCCGCCGGCGATCATCGCCAGCTTCTGCTTCACGTCGATCGGCAGGAAGGCCTCATACATCCAGTGCGGCGTCAGCATGCCGAGGAAGTGGCCCGCGAAGATGCCGATAATCCCGATGTGGAACAGGTTGGACGCCAGCCGCATGCCCTTTTTATCCAGCATCTGGCTGGAGCCGGCGCGCCAGCTGTACTGCCCGTAGTCGTAACGCAACCAGCTGCCGATCAGGAATACCGCGCCGGCCAGATAAGGGTAGATATCGAAGAAGAACTGATTCAAAAATTGCATGATTAGCGTCCTTTGGTTCCGGTTAACGCATCCGTCAGATCCAGATACTGTGGCGCCACCGCGCCGGCGAAGCGCCGCTGGTGCGCCGTCTGCTGGGCGGAGGCGCAGCCCTGTTCGCCGAGAAACTTGACCTGCTCCTCTTCCCACACCGCATCCAGCGCCTGCGGCGTATCGTCGCGCGCCTCTTGCGCCACCTGGGTCTCCAGCGCCTGGGCCTGCACCTCGCTGCCGGACAGCGCCAGCAGTAGATCGAACAGCACCGCGTACGGGCTTTCACGCTGTTGCAAGCGCGCGCCCAGCAGCGCCAGGATCGGCGCGATGTCCTGCAGCCCTTCCCGCGCCTGCGCCGCGCTGCGGCTGGCCAAATACTCCAGGTACAGCGGCAGGAAGTCCGGCAGCTCGCGGCTGTCGATCTCCAGCCCGGCGGTGCGGTACTGCGCCATCAGGTCAACCATCGCCTGGCCGCGATCGCGCGACTCACCGTGCACGTGCTCAAACAGCAGCAGCGAGGTGGCGCGGCCGCGATCGAACAGCTCGCAATAGTCAGCCTGAGCATCCAGCAACGGGCGCGCGCACAGGCGGCGGATAAACAGAATCAGCTGCGCGCTGTGGTGCAGATCCAGCTCGCTGGCCGGCTCCAGCGCTTCGATCAGCGCCTGCTGATGGTCAAACAGCACCTGCTCCGGGTAATCCAGCAGGCGGGCGATCACTTTCAGGCTGATCATGAGGCATCCTCCGGCCGCGCGGTTTTCGCGGTCACGTCGATGACGTCGATACGGCGGCTGTTGAACAGATTGAACTTACCATCGCTGCCGTGGCAGCCGTCGCCGAAGCTGAAGCCGCACCCCTTGCTTTCCGGGAAGGCTTCGCGCGCCAGTTCGCGGTGGCTCGACGGCACCACAAAGCGATCTTCATAGTTGGCGATCGCCAGGTAGCGATACATCTCCTGCGCCTGCGCTTCGCTCAGGCCAACCTGCTCCAGCGCGCTGGTGTCCACCACGCCGTCGACGGTTTCCGCCCGTTTGTAGTGGCGCATCGCCAGCATGCGCTTCAGCGCCAGCAGTACCGGTTCGGTATCGCCGGCGGTCAGCAGATTCGCCAGATACTGCACCGGAATGCGCAGGCTCTCGACGTCCGGCAATACGCCGTTGTGCGCCAGCTCGCCGGCGTCGGCGGCGGACTGAATCGGCGACAACGGCGGCACGTACCACACCATCGGCAGCGTGCGGTATTCCGGGTGCAGCGGCAGAGCCAGCTTCCAGTCCATCGCCATTTTGTACACCGGCGACTGCTGGGCGGCTTCAATGACGCCCTGCGGCACGCCGTCCGCCAGCGCCTGAGCAATCACCTTAGGATCATGCGGATCGAGGAAGATATCGAGCTGGCTCTGATACAGATCTTTGTCGTTCTCCACCGCCGCCGCCTGCTCGATGCGGTCGGCGTCGTACAGCAGCACGCCGAGATAGCGGATGCGGCCCACGCAGGTCTCCGAACAGACCGTCGGCTGCCCGGCTTCGATACGCGGGTAACAGAAGATGCACTTCTCGGACTTGCCGCTCTTCCAGTTGAAATAGATTTTCTTGTACGGGCAGCCGGTCAGGCACATGCGCCAGCCGCGGCACTTGTCCTGGTCGATCAGCACGATGCCGTCTTCGCCGCGTTTGTAGATCGCCCCGCTCGGGCAGGTGGCGACGCAGGCCGGGTTGAGGCAGTGCTCGCACAGGCGCGGCAGGTACATCATGAAGGTGTTTTCGAACTGGCCGTACATCGCCTTCTGCAGGTTATCGAAGTTCTTGTCCTGCGAGCGTTTTTCGAATTCCCCGCCGAGGATCTCCTCCCAGTTCGGGCCGCTTTCGATCTTGTTCATGCGCTGGCCGGTAATCAGCGAGCGCGGGCGGGCCACCGGCTGGTGCTTGCCCTGTTTGGCGGTGTGCAGATGCTGGTAGTCGTAATCGAACGGCTCGTAGTAGTCGTCCAGCGCCGGCACGTCCGGGTTGGCGAAGATTTTCGCCAACACGCCGACGCGGCTGCCCATGCGCGGCTCCAGCTTGCCGTTGATTTTACGGATCCAGCCGCCCTTCCATTTTTCCTGATCTTCCCAGGCGTGCGGATACCCGACGCCGGGCTTGCTTTCCACGTTATTGAACCAGGCGTACTCCATGCCTTCACGGCTGGTCCAGACGTTTTTGCAGGTGACCGAACAGGTGTGGCAACCGATGCACTTGTCCAGATTCAGCACCATGCCGACTTGCGAACGAATTTTCATTTGCTGTTCTCCTGCTGACTGCCCTGCGCGTAGTCGTTGCCTTCGTCGTCCAACCAATCAATGCGGTTCATCTTGCGCACCACCACGAACTCGTCGCGGTTGGAGCCGACGGTGCCGTAGTAGTTGAAGCCGTAGGCCAACTGCGCATAGCCGCCGATCATGTGGGTCGGCTTCGGACAGGCGCGGGTCACCGAGTTGTGGATGCCGCCGCGTTGGCTGGTGATCTCCGAGCCCGGCAGGTTCACGATGCGCTCCTGCGCGTGGTACATCATGGTCATGCCGGCCGGGATACGCTGGCTGACCACCGCGCGCGCCGTCAGCGCGCCGTTGGCGTTGAAGGCCTCGATCCAGTCGTTGTCCGCGATGCCCAGATCTTTGGCGTCGTCTTCGCTCAGCCAGACGATCGGGCCACCGCGCGACAGCGTCAGCATCAACAGGTTGTCGCTGTAGGTGGAGTGAATGCCCCACTTCTGGTGCGGCGTCAGGAAGTTCAGCGCCTTCTCCTTGTTGCCGTTCGGCTTGCTGTTCAGCAGCGGCTGCGCGGCACGGGTGTCGATCGGTGGCCGGTATACCAGCAGGCTTTCACCGAAGGCGCGCATCCACTCATGGTCCTGATACAGCTGTTGACGGCCGCTGAGGGTGCGCCACGGGATCAACTCGTGCACGTTGGTGTAGCAGGCGTTATAGGAAACATGTTCATCCTCCAGACCGGACCAGGTCGGGCTGGAGATAATTTTGCGCGGCTGCGCCTGAATGTCGCGGAAGCGAATTTTCTCGTCTTCCTTGTTCAGCGCCAGATGCCGGTGATCGCGGCCGGTGACGTTGCTCAGGGCTTCCCAGGCTTTTACCGCCACCTGGCCGTTGGTTTCCGGCGCCAGCGACAGGATCACTTCCGCCGCGTCAATCGCGCTCTCGATCTTCGGCCGCCCTACCGCCGGGCCGTCGGCCTTGACGTAGTTAAGCTGCTTGAGGAAGTCGACCTCGGTTTGGGTGTTCCAACTGATGCCCTTGCCGCCGTTGCCCAGTTTGTCCAGCAGCGGCCCCAGCGAGGTGAAGCGCTCGTAGGTGGCCGGGTAATCGCGTTCCACCGCGATGATGTGCGGCGCGGTTTTGCCGGGGATCAGATCGCATTCGCCTTTCTTCCAGTCCTGCACGCCGTAAGGCTGTGCCAGTTCGGCGGCGGAGTCGTGCTGGATAGGCAAGGTCACCACGTCGGTTTCCTGGCCCAGATGGCCGACGCACACTTCGGAGAAGGCCTTGGCGATGCCCTTGTAAATCTCCCAGTCGCTCTTCGAATCCCAGGCCGGATCGACCGCCGCCGACAGCGGATGGATGAACGGGTGCATGTCGGAGGTGTTCATATCGTCTTTTTCGTACCAGGTGGCGGTCGGCAGCACCACGTCGGAGTACAGGCAGGTGCTCGACATGCGGAAATCGAGCGTCACCACCAGATCCAGCTTGCCTTCGCCGCCCTGCTCGCGCCATTCCACTTCCTGTGGCTTCACGCCGCCCTGCTGGCCGAGATCTTTCCCCTGGATGCCGTTTTCGGTGCCCAACAGGTATTTGAGCATGTACTCATGGCCCTTGCCGGAAGACCCCAGCAGGTTGGAGCGCCAGACGAACAGGTTGCGCGGGAAGTTCTGCGGATTGTCCGGCTGCTCGGCGGCGAAGCCCAGCGTGCCGTTTTTCAGGCCGTCGACGGTGAACTCGACCGGTGACTGGCCGGCGGCGCGGGCCTGCTCCGCCAGGCGCAACGGATTGGTGCCCAGCTGCGGCGCCGACGGCAGCCAGCCCATGCGCTCGGCGCGCACGTTGAAGTCGATCAGGCTGCCGCCGAAGCGCGACTTGTCCGCCAGCGGCGACAGCAACTCGTCGGTGCCGACAGTTTCATAGCGCCATTGGCTGGAATGGTTGTAGAAGAACGAGGTGCTGTTCATGTGGCGCGGCGGGCGCTGCCAGTCGAGGCCAAACGCCAGCGGCAGCCAGCCGGTTTGCGGCCGCAGTTTTTCCTGGCCGACGTAGTGCGCCCAGCCGCCGCCGCTCTGGCCGACGCAACCGCAGAAGATCAGCATGTTGATCAGGCCGCGGTAGGTCATGTCCATGTGATACCAGTGGTTGACGCCGGCACCGACGATGATCATCGAACGGCCGTGGGTCTTCTCGGCGTTTTCCGCGAACTCGCGGGCAATGCGGATGATGTTGTGGCGCGACACGCCGGTGATCTGTTCGGCCCAGGCCGGGCTGTAGGCCTTGACCTCGTCATAGTCGGCGGCGCAGTTGGCGTCGTCCAGCCCGCGTTCCAGGCCGTAATTGGCCAGCGTCAGGTCATACACGCTGGTCACCAGCGCTTCGCTGCCGTCCGCCAGCCGCAGGCGTTTCACCGGCAGCTTGTGCAGCAGGATCTCGTCCAGTGCCACGCTGTTGAAATGCTCGCTGTCGGCTCCGCCGAAGTACGGGAAGCCCACCTCGGCGACGTCGTCATGCATGCCCAACAGGCTGAGCTGCAGCTCGACTTCCTGTTGCGATTTGCCCTCGCGCTGTTCCAGGTTCCACTTGCCCTTCTCGCCCCAGCGGAAACCGATGGAACCCTGCGGCGCCACCAGATCGCCGCTGTGGCTGTCGATGGCGACGGTTTTCCACTCGGGGTTGTTTTCCTGGCCCAATCCGTCCACCAGATCGGCGGCGCGCAGCAGGCGGCCGGCGGCGTAGTGGCCGCCTTCACGCGGCTCCAGCAGCACCAGCATCGGCATGTCGGTATAGCGGCGTACATAGTCGCGGAAGTAGCCAACTTCGCGGTCGAGATGGAACTCTTTCAGCATTACGTGGCCCATCGCCAGCGCCATCGCGCTGTCGGTGCCCTGCTTCGGATTCAGCCAGTGGTCGCACAGCTTGGCGACTTCGGCATAGTCCGGCGTCACCGCCACGGTTTTGGTGCCCTTGTAACGCACTTCGGTAAAGAAGTGGGCGTCCGGGGTACGCGTCTGCGGCACGTTGGAGCCCCAGGCGATAATGTAGGAGGAGTTGTACCAGTCGGCGGATTCCGGCACGTCGGTCTGCTCGCCCCAGGTCATCGGCGAGGCCGGCGGCAGATCGCAGTACCAATCGTAGAAGCTCAGGCAGGCGCCGCCGATCAGCGACAGGTAGCGGGCGCCGGCGGCGTAGGACACCATCGACATCGCCGGGATCGGCGAGAAGCCGATAATGCGGTCCGGGCCGAAGGTTTTGGCGGTATAGACGTTGGCGGCGGCGATCAGTTCATTGACCTCTTGCCAGCTGGAGCGGACGAAACCGCCGCGGCCGCGCGCCACCTTGTAGCTTTTGGCTTTTTCCGCATCGCCGACGATAGAGCCCCAGGCCGCGACCGGATCGCTGTGCTGCGCTTTCGCTTCGCGCCACAGTTTGAGCAGACGCTTGCGCATCAGCGGGTATTTCAGCCGGTTGGCGCTGTACAGGTACCAGGAGTAGCTGGCGCCGCGCGGGCAGCCGCGCGGTTCATGGTTAGGCAGATCGGGACGGGTGCGCGGATAATCGGTTTGCTGGGTTTCCCAGGTCACCAGACCATT
Organism: Serratia sp. CY47280; assembly: GCF_052168655.1. NCBI lineage: Bacteria > Pseudomonadati > Pseudomonadota > Gammaproteobacteria > Enterobacterales > Yersiniaceae > Serratia > Serratia sp. CY47280. The sequence goes on from NZ_JBJNMG010000001.1 coordinate 1,138,063, forward strand.
CTTCACGTAGATCTTCCAACTGCAGGAACCGGTGCAGTTCACGCCGTGGGTGGAACGCACCACTTTGTCGTGTTGCCAACGGCTGCGGTAGCCGTCTTCCCAGTCGCGGTTGGTGTTCAAGGTCTGGCCGTGATCGCCAGAAAAAGGCTCCGCCAACTGCTTGAAATAGCGGAAACGGTCTAAAAATTTGCTCATCCGGAATGCTCCTGAAGGCTCTTGTCGTTATAAGAAGACATGCTCAATCTGCCGCCAGCCTACTGACGGCCAACCGGCGGCAAATTGATTGCGATCAAGAGAAAGCGGGAGGCGACGCGCGCGTCGGGGATGAAATACCACCAAAGTATAGGTGCGAGACTTAACTTTAATTAATTGAATTTGAATGAATAAATCAGGAATTCATGACAGAGACTGACGGGCGGGGGGCAAGGTGGGGTATTTGGGGGTAGGACGCGGGAGAAACCTCCCGCGTGATGCTAACTCGTCGCTTTCAGCGTTGAAGCCACAGCGTCGCGGTGCCCACTGCGGGCAACGCCAGCTTGACCTCCGTGCCCTCTCCCTGCTGCCGCCAGCCCGCCGGAAGGCGCAAGCGGGTGCTTCCCTCTCGATAGTAGGGGTTGGCTACCAGCAGCAAGGCGCGATCGCCCAAAATAAACATCCGCGCCGGCATTTGCGGGTCGCTTCCCGCCAGCGGCGTCGATTTACCCGTCAGCAGATAAGGGGTGAAAGCGGCAATTTGCTGCGACACGGTAGCCACGCCACGCCAGGTGGCGTCAAACTCCCGTTGGTCGAAGCGGCCGGTTTTACGCTTGTAAAACAGATCGGTATAAGAATAAAACAACAGCCCCTTAGCGCCGCCGATCAGCGCCTGCCAGGCCTGGTTGCGGATTTCCGCCTCTGACGGCGGATGTGGCTTGCGGCGGGCGTCATAAGCGGCGTGATCCATGATTTGCATCACCACCCAGGCCCCGCGTGCCTGGCGGGCGGCCTGCACCGTCAGTTCGGTATAACGCGTAGTGCGCGTCAGATCGCGATCGTTCCCCACCGGGTAAGGGTCGGTCGCCAAAATGTCGCTGCTGTTAAAGTAGGCGTCCAACTCCCCGGTTTTGTTCAACACCTGGAAGGTGGGGTGATCGCCGTCAAGCCGCTTTATTTGCAGGTTTTTTTCCTCGATCTTATCGAGATATTCCGGCCCCAGTTCATCGTTGATGTACCAGGCGAGCAGGTTGGGCTGAGAGCGCAAGCGCTGCACGTACCAGGCCGTCATCGCCGCGTAGTCGCCACCACGCACGGCCGGCGCGAAACGGCTGCCGCGGTACTGATCTTTGACGGAGTAAATGACCAGCAGCCCGCGCTTGCGTGCGTTGCGGAAAAAGGCGTAAGGATCTTTCTTTTCCCCATAATCATAGTTCAGCACCGTGTTGAATCCCGCCGAGGCGATGCGCGCCAAATGTTCATCGGTAGCCACGTTGGCGTAAATGCCCAACGGGAAAAGCCGTTGACCATCGCGCAGGGTAAAGCCTTTGCTGTCGATCGCCACTTTGGCCGCAGGCTGGCCAACGCGAAAAGACAGCTCGCTGCCCTGTGCCGGCTGGGATTGCTGACCGGTGACCTGCTGACGCAGGCGGTACTCTCCCTGGGCCAGGCCGGTCGGCAGTGGGTATTCGATACGGCGCTGCCCTTCAACTTGATAACGGTCGCGGCTACGGTGAACAACCTGCCCCTCGGCATTAAGCAATTCGCTATCGACCTGCAAATGCTGCGGCTGCGCAGTGACTATCAGCGTGTCGACCTTTCCCTGCGCCGACGCGCCGAGCTGATACAATGCCGGCTTAGACGCTCGAGTACACGCATAGGCGTCGTCAAACCAGACGGTACCGGTGCTCCCCTTACGCAGGTAAACGCCAAAAGTGATTCGCGCCGCCTGTGGCGGCACGGTATAGCTGGCGTTCACCTGCCGCCAACCGCTGTCGCCGGTCACGCCAGCCGGATAGCTGCCTTCCAGAAAGCGCCCCTGCGCATCAAAGCTTTGCAGATAAACCCCGGCGCCGCCGTCGCGGCTTTGCCCGCGTACGCCGCGGGTCTTGAGCCAGACGCCGAAATCGATCGTCTGCCCGGGTACAACCTGCAGCGCCTGGTTGAAGGTACGGTACTGCGCTGCATCTGCATTGTCATAACGCAGACTGCCACGGCCGCTGTGCGTATCGCCGTCGCCCTGTGCGCCCTGCGCGCGCCAGCCGCTGAGCCCCTGCTCAAAGCCGGGGTTGGCCAACAGATTGGGTTGGCAGCTCTGCGCCAGAGCCGAAGCGCTCCACAAGGCGCAACAGCCCAGAGCCACCCTCTGATACATCCCCCTCATGGTCACTTCCTTTTCACCACGGCATTGAACAGATAGGTGGCGAACAGATAGCAGGATTTCTGGTAAGACAGCCCCAAATGCTGACGGTAAATCCGCCATTGCCAATCCGCGGCGCGGATTTTGTTGCCCGACAGCGAATGGGTAGACAATCGGTAACAGGCCAGCGGTTCGGGAATGCAGTAGGCCAGGCCGTTACGCGCCTTCTGCAGCACCGCCAGCCACATCAAATAGTCCTCATGGCCCACTTTTTGCTGATACACCTTACCGATGCGCTTCTGGTTGTAGATGCCGGTGAGATTGCCAATCCAGTTGCTTTTCAACATATCCTGATAGCCAATAAGCTCATCCGCACCACGGGTGTTTTTGATCAATTTCAGGTCGTCTTCGAAGGTGTAATAATGGGAGCACACCACGTCGTAGCGGCGGGTTTGCAAAATGCTCGCCTGCCGCGACAGCTTGTTGGGCAGCCATACGTCATCACTGTCGCAGAAGGCGATATAGTCGCCTTTCGCCGCCTCAATGCCGATGTTGCGCGTTTCCGCCACGCCCTGGTTATGCTCATTACGGATATAGGTGAGGCGATCGTGGATAAACGGCCGTACCACCTCGGCAGTATCGTCGGTAGACGCATCATCGATCACATACAGGTGATAATCGGTAAATCGCTGATTCAGCACGCCTAAAATCGACTCTTTAATAGAGTTCGCAGCATTGTAGGCCGGCATTATCACGGATATCTTTTCCATTCTGTCCTCACTCGGTGAGCTGTTGCCACTGGGGATAAATACGTTCGGGAGAAAAACGACGAGACTTCTCTAACGCGGCGATAGAGAAGTGCTCGCGCAAACCCGGATCGAGCATCAGTTTGATCACCCCTTCGCTGAAGGCGGCAGCGTCGTCATCGGGCACCAGATAGCCGTTGACGCCATCGTCTATCAACTCGGCCGGGCCGGTCTTGCAGTCGTAGGCCACCAGCGGCAGGCCGAAACTCATGGCTTCGATCAACACCATCGGCAATCCCTCATAGCGAGAGGTCATCAAATACAGGCTGGCCTGGCGATAATAGTCCGCCACGTCAGCGGTGGCCGGCAGCAGACTCACCTGCCGCTCCAGCCCGGCGTCTTCAATCTGTCGCCGCAATGCGTCGCGCTCCGGACCGTCGCCAATAATCAGCAGACGCCAATCCGGCGCCTGCGCCACCACCCCTCGCCACAGTGCGATCAGTCGATCGAAGCCTTTCTGATTGCTCAATCGCCCCACCGCCAGCGCCACCTTTTTTTGCAGCGCCGGCGTCGGCGCCTGTGCGCCGAATGGCGAAACGTTCTCGATCACCCGACATTTTCCGGCCCCCACCCAGCGAGCGATGGCGTCGCTATCTTGCCGCGTCAGGAAAATCACGCGATCGCTCAGCCGGTAAACCAGCAACTTCAGCCACTTAAATACGCGCGGATACTGGTGAAAGCTGACGTGCTCACTTAATAGCAACCGGCTGCGGGCACAGAACAAACGCAGAAAAGGCGTCATCACCACCGACAGTTTTCCCATAGAAACGGTAATAATCACGTCCGCGCGTTCACGCCGCAGCGCCAATGCCAGCCGCCATGGCCAGAACAGCGAATCGCCACCGCCGCAGCGCAACCGGACGTCACTCGCCAGCGGAAAGAAGCTCCGCTCGCCAAACAGCGAAAACACCGCCACCTCATAACCCGGCAGACGCGCCAGCGCGTTGGCCAAACCGCTGGCGACCCGTTCAGTACCGCCCTTGCCCGCGATATTTTCGATAACGATGATTACCTTGCGTGCTTGCATATCATCTCCTGAATCCCTGGCGCACATTGCGCAGCAGCCGGCCGCCAACCGAGAACAATCCCAACCGCGCCAGACAATCGCCATACCATTTGATCACCTTGAACTTGCCGCTCAGGCTGTGCCGCACGATGCGCGACGAGTAATAATTGAACGCCTGGGCGTTTTCCGAATACAGCGAGGCCAGCAGATGCTTGCAGGCGAATCCGCTGATATGGCGATCGCTGGGGCTGAGGAAGGTATTGATAAAGCGGTCGCTGGCCTCCAGATTGAGCTTCGCCGTCATGCGCCCATAGCGCCCTACGTCGAGAAACACCCCTCCGCCGGCGTCGTGCGCCACATGCGCGCCCAAATTGGTGGCATTGACCAAAAAACCCCAGTCCTGATGCTTATTGAGGAACTCGGGAAATAAAAAGCGGCGATCGCTTTTTTTACGGATGCTGATGGTGGATGAACGAATATCGCCCATTTCCAGAAAAAGAAAATCCTCGCCGGAGGAACCGGATTTATAATGGAAGTTGAAATCACGCACCGAATCGCCGCTCACCTCCGCATAGTTGCCGAAGATAATATCAATATGGCGATCCTCATGTTTATTCATGCGACGAATAATATAGTTGGTCGTGAAGTAATCATCAGAGTCGAGGAAAAACACGATCTCCGATTGCGCTAACTTGGTACCTAAGTTGCGCGACACCGCCGCATTGCTCTTCTGTTTTTTCTCATGCAGCATCACATTGCTATTCGTCGCCGCTATCTGACGAATATACTTGATATCATCCTCGTCAGAGCAATCATCAACCAAAATCACCTGATAGTCGAATCCTTGGCAAGCGTTGAAAATCCGCTTCAGCGTTTTCGGCAGGTAGCGTGCACTATTATAAATAGGGATAACGATCGAGAAATCCATTTCTTAACCCTCCAACTTAGAATTTATCATTTCTTTTCCACGGCAAAGCAACAATAACGACACGTTAAATACCGGGACCAAAAAATAGGTTTCCGTAAAGGTTGTCAGCAGGAAAACAACCACCACCCAGCGCATGAACCGACTCAGCCTGCGCATATTGCCCAACAGGTGAAAATAACAAAAAAGCATGACGACAGAAGCGATGCCACCGGCCGAATAAAACATGGCGATGAAGAAGAAATCGACGGGCTTATAAGGCTCTATATTCATGCCGAACAGCGGATTGGGTAGCCCCACCGCCTGAAACATCTGCCAGGAGAACCAGATTCGCCCGGTCAACGCCTGGTTCAAGAGGACGTCCAAGGCCGGATTACTCCCCCAGCGTATAACGCTGGCGAATTGAAAGCCTACAATGGCCAACGTCAGCGCGATGCAGACTTTTCTGTTCGGCGCGACACGCAGCAGCGGCGCCAGCCAAAACAGCAACAACATCAACAGCGCCAACATAAAACAGGTGCGAGAATAGGAATACATCAGCACCGGGAGAATTAACGCCGATACCGCCAGCGAAGCGATATTTTTCATTCCTCGCGTTAATTTCGCATGATCGATCAGGCACAGCAATGTGGCGAACAAGGCAAAAGAATAATACGCCAGGGTATTCGGATTATCGAACCCCAGCGTTAATCGATTGCCGTAACGCTCATCAAGGTAAACAAACCCATCGGTGTAAAAGATATAGGGAATAACCACCAGTAACCCTGCCACCACAAAGGTGATGGCAAACATTTCAGCGCCACGCCCCATGTCTATGCGGCGAAATAAAATGATCACCGCCGTGCTGAATACCGCACCAAACAGATAATCACCATGACCGGTGGCAATATTAACAAGAAACAGCAGAACCAAAAAACCCGCAACCGCCTTTTCCGCCAGCGTAGCGATAAAAAATGCATAGCCAACATAGAGCAACATCAAGCCATTAAGCCCCATGACCGCTTTATTAATCAGCTCGCTATTGAACGATCCCGAGGTCAGGAACGTTTTCACGAAAAACATCAGCAGGAAGGTCAATACAATTGATTGATTGACTAAATCTCGCGACTGATTATAACCCGCATTGGCATGCATTTGAAAATTGGAGGCGACTCTTTGCATAAGCGTTTACTCAGTAAAATAACTGCCCCATTCCTGCTCAATGTTTTTCGGCATCAGCTTGCTTAACCCCGCGCCAGGCGTAAACGTCAACTCACCGAAATACACCTTCTCACCGACCTGGTAGAAATCCACACGGACATAAGAGAACTGCTGCGCGGTCTGGCGAGCCAAACGTATCATTTCCTCCAGCCGTGTAGGGCGCGGCATCGGTTCGTCTGCATTCGGCAAGTTGATACGAATTTCGGTGCGGTTCCAGTCGATATCAAAAATATCGCGCCGATGGGTGCCGAAACGCTGGTAATCCACCTGGATGAACATACGAATTTCATGATTGTCGTTGAAACAATGAAACTTGATATCGTTCGGCACCTGTTCGCCATCCAGCAACAGGCGCTCCACCATGATGCAGGGTTCGATATCCAGATAATGCTTTTCGCGGCTCTGCTCATAAAAGTTGCTGCGCATCCACGCGTTGCTGAGATCGTACAACTCCGCGTAGCTAATCTGCTGCTTGTCGAACACCAAGCGGTTATAGCCGCTGCCGTGGTTGGCCTTCAGCACAAAGGCGTTAGGCAATTGCCTGAACATGTCGTAGCTAAGTTCAGTGCCATGCGCATACAGCTCCACCAGATACTCCTCGCCCCACAGGCCGGCGATAAATTCACGCACCTTGAACTTGTCCGACAAAGTGGTGTAGATGCTGCGCGGATAAATTTTGCGGCGCATGATCTTTTCGCTGAAGCCGGTCGGTTTTGACAGGTGCGGCAGCTTCTTGAAATAGAGCGCGTATTTAACCTGATGGTGCCAGGCATCGGGCAGGCGCTTGGAAATATTTTTAACCAGGATGTTTAACATGCTCTCTCCTTAATTTGCTGACAAGACGCGGCAGGCAGTAAAAACAGGTCAGCTGCAGTCGGGTAATTTTTCCGCCACGGAATAAACTGTTCAGCACGAAGAACGAAATGAACTCCGCCAACAGCGTAGATACCGCCGCACCGATCAGGCCGTAGCGCGGGATCAGCAGCAGATTCATCACCACGTTCGCCACCGCCACCAACGGCATCTTGATGGCGATAAAACGATAGCCGGCGAACAGCACGATGCTGCGGTACGAAACCGTCCCCATTACCGAGAACAGCGAGGTCAGCGTGCAAATAGCCAGGATATTGGCGGCCGGTTGGAAAGCGGCGCCGTACAGCAGCGCAATCGCCGGGTGGGCGAACCACCATAGGCCCAGCAACACCGGCAACGACAGGCCCAAGACCACCAGATAAAGCACCCGAATACGGTACTCCTGCTCCAACGGATCGCGACAGCTGGCAATGCCCGGCATCAACGAAGTGATCAGCGCCATCGGCACGAAAACCCAGCCTTGGCTGAGGGTGGTGGCGGCACTGAACCAGCCTACCGCCTGCTCGCCGACCAGATTGCCCAGCATGATTTGATCGATGCGGGTATAGATCACTATCGACAGGCTGGAGATGGCCAACGGCAGGCCCACCTTTAGCAAATAACGGCCATAGCGCCTGGCCTGGCGCGGCGTAACCCGCGGCGAGGCCGCCGCTTCCGCACGGAATAACCAGAGGCGCGCCAGGTAAGGTACGGCGCTGCTGAGGATGTAGGGTACCGCGAACCACACCAGCGGCAGCGCCGCGCTCACCAGCGCCAGCCGCAGCCCGATCGACAGCAGCAGCGCCAGGTTGTTGATCAGCGTATTGCGTTTCGACTGCAGGCGGGCATCGTAATAAATTTTGTACACGTCCTGAATCGAGAAATAGGCGCTGATAAGCAGCAACAGCGTCATCAGTTGGCTGGCGGGCGATTGGCTGAAATAGCTCCATATCAGCATCGGCAGCGCCACCACCAGGAACAGCCAACGACGCAGGCGTATTGACGCCAGCATCAGGCGAATGCCGCTCGGCTGTCGGCGGGCGACGCGGTTGAAAATGATGCTGTCGGCGCCCAACTGCACCAGTGGCACTACGATGGCGATCGTCGCCAACAGATAGTTGAGGGTGCCAAACTGCGCGGGCCCCAGATAGCGCGCAACGTAAATGGAGACGAAGATGCCGGACAGGCTGAGCGAAACGCGTTCAAGCATCAGCCACAGGGCATTGGTGATAATGGCCTTCACCCGCTTATTCCCCTGCCTGCGGGTGATCTTCCCGATGGCTTGGGTAGGCGAAGTTGTAATAGCTCATGTCGGTTGCCGCCTTCTTCACCATCCCGTTGAGGATCACGCCCTTGATCGCCACGCCATTCTGTTCGAAACGACGCATGCTGGTTTCGATCTGCTTGACGGTATTCACCTCAAAGCGCACCACCAGCAGTGAGGTACCCGCGTGATTGCCGACGATCGCCGCGTCCGTCACCGCCAGAATCGGCGGCGTGTCGATCAGCACCAGATCGTAGTTCTGCCCGGCCCAGCGCAGGAAGTCGGCGAAACGGCGGTGCATCAGCAGTTCGGACGGGTTCGGCGGCACCTGACCGCGCGGCACGAAGTCCAGATTGGCGATGGCGGTTTTCCGCACCGCCTGTTCCGCCATCACGTTGCCCACCAGCATGTCGGACAGCCCCTGATGCCCATCATCCGCCAGCCAGCGGTGCAGGAAGCCTTTGCGCATATCGGCGTCGATCAACAGCACCCGCTGCCCGGCCTGCGCCACCACCACCGCCAGGTTGGTGCTGGTAAAGCTCTTGCCGCTTTCCGGGCTGGCGCCGGAGACCATCAGAATGTTGTTCTTGGCCTCCATCATGGCGAAATGCAGGCTGGTGCGCAGGCTGCGGATCGCTTCCACCGACAGGTCCGTCGGTTCGGCCACCGCCAGGATCGGCAAGCGCCGCCCCCCGGACCTTGGCAGCAGCTGACGTTGCTCGCGGTTGCGCTTCACCTGCCACGGCGACAGCGGCACGGTGGCGTAGACGTTGATGCCCCGCTTCTCCAGGGTATCGATGTCATTGATGCCGCGATGGAAGGCCGCACGCAGCAGCACTACGATGGCGCCGCCCCCGGCGCCAAGCAGCAGCGCCAACAATACGATCAGCATCTTTTGCGGCTTAATCGGCCGCAGCGCGGTTTCCGCTTCGTCGATGATGCGCACATTGCCCACCGTGCCGGCCTTGCTGATGCTCAGTTCCTGCTGCTTGTTCATCAGCTGCATGTAAACCTGCTGATCCACCTGCACGTCGCGGGTAAGACGCAGGATCTCCTGCTGCATTTTCGGCAACGTCTGCACCTGTTTACCCAGCCGTGCCTTTTCCGCCTCCAGCGTGGCGCGCTTCTCCAGCAGCGCCCGGTAAGCCGGGTGCGCGCGGGTGTAGAGTTTGGAGATTTCCGCTTCCTTGAAGGTCAGCTCGTTGAGCTGGGCCTCGAGCTGCACTTGAGTATCCAGCACCGATTTGGCTTCAAGCGACAGATCCACCGAGTCATTTTGCTGGCGGAACTGATTAAGTTGGGTTTCGGCGTTGTTCAACGAGGTTTGCGTTTGCGGCAGCTGCTCTTGCAGGAACGCCAGCATTCGCTGAGCTTCTTCCGTTTTGCGATCCACGTTCTGCTGCAGGTAGTTGTCGGTGATGTTCTTCAGCATTGCCTCGGCGCTCTGCGGATCTTCGCTCGGCAGCGTAAAGGTCATGATGCCGCTGTCCTTGCCACTCGGCACCACGTCCAGGTATTTACGCAGATCGTCCACCGCTTCTTGACGCGCGACTTTGACCACGGTAAAGCTGGCGCCCGGCGAAGCGTCCAGCGCCGAGACGGTCATGTTCCAACCGCCTTGCGCCACCGGCTGCCCGACCACGCCGCTGAACAGTTTGCTGCCGTCATAACTCAGCTCGTAATGCTGCCCATCGCGCACCGTCAGCGTCAGCGCTTCGCCCTCCATGTCCGCCGGCGTCGTCAGCGTGGCAATACTCAGCACCGGCGGCTTTTCACCGCTCAAGCGGGCAAAGCCTTTGCCGAACACCGGGAAATAGTCCGGGCTGACGCGCACCGTCAGACCGAGGGTGTCCACCGTTTTTCCCAGCACGTAGCGCGACTTAGCCAGCGTCACCTCATCCTGTGTCGCCGAATTTTGCCCCATCATTGAACTGTCCAACGTTTCACGCAGCAGCGAATCGCCGGACAGCTGCTTCTCCACCTGCACCACCGCCGTAGCCTGGTACACCGGGGTGGCCAACAGGGCGTAGGCGACGCCCAACATGCCTGCCACGCCGGTCACGACGGCGATCCGCCAGCGGTTATCCCACAGCGGCCCAATCAGGCGTTCCCACTCCAGCTTTTCGTCTTGTTCGGCCACCATCACGGACAGCGCATTATTTTTCATCTTCTGTTCCTTATTCACCCTGCGGAGTTACCAGTTGCGCACGCGCAAGGTCGCCTCGCTGAGATCGTTAAAGCTGCTGATGGTCGGCACCAGCTGGCTGATCAAACGGTTCCAGCGCGCGACCGGCGCCGCAGTGACGTACACGACGTCGTAAGGTTGCAGCTGAAATTCAGCGCCCATCGCCAGCGCGCTGGCGTCGGAGAGATCGAACTGATACAGCGTCGCCAGTCGCTGCGGTGTTTTACCGCCGCTCGGCCGGATCACGAACACCCCGGTCGCATCCGCCACCGTCTGGCTGATCCCTTCGGAAGATCCGAGGGCCTCGGTCAGGGTCATGCCGCTGCGATCCATCTTCAGCGTCGCTTGCTTGCCCACCTCGCCCATCACGAACACTTTCAATTCGTCATTGCGCGGGATGTAGAGGATGTCGCCCGGCTGCAGCAGCGCGTTCTGGCTGATGTCGCCGCGCTGCATCAGCGCCTGCAGCGAGATAGCCCGCTCTTTGCCCTGATGGGTCAGCACGACGTTGCGCCAATCGGCGTTGTCCGTCAGGCCGCCGGCGGCGTTAATCGCATCCAGAATGGTCAACGGCACGTTGGTGATCGCCTGTTGGCCGGAGGTTTTCACTTCGCCGGTCACGTAAGCCTTCTGCGAACGGAAAGCGGCAATACTGACGTCTACCTGAGGGCTTTCCACATACTGCGCCAGACGGCCGGCGATCAGGCTGCGCACTTCGGTGACGGTCTTGCCCACCACCGCCACTCGCCCGATATAGGGATAAAAAATCGTGCCATCCGCATGCACCCAGTTGCCGGTGTCGCTGGCGCTGCGGTATTGCCCGGCCGGCGTGGTCAACTCGGGGTGATCCCAGACGGTGACGTTCAACACGTCGCCGACGCCGATGCGGTATTGATAGCTCTGCAATCGCTGATCCAGCGCCGGGTTCGGCCGGGCGACCGGTTCTACGCGCCGCATTTTCTGCAGCAGCATCGGCGACATGCGATAAACCTGTACCTGGTCATTCAAATCGAAATCGTCGTCCTGTTGCACGACGATGGCTTTTCCGCTGGTCGGTAAATGTGAACCGGGAACCACCGTACATCCACTCAACAGCGCGGAGGTGAAGGCCAATGGCATCAAAAGAGGCAAATGAAAATTCATGGAAGTACCGTGATAAACGGGCTGCTGCCGCAGCCCGTGAGGGGATTAACGGCCGACGGTCGGATTATCGCTGAACACCGTCGCCTGACGCGGTTCGCGCAACATGACGAAATAACCGCAAAAACAGAACAGAAACGCCACCAACATTTGGCTTTCCTGCAGCTGCAACACTTCACTGCAAATGCCAATGCAGGCCAACGTCACCGCCAGCATGGTGCTCATCGCCAGCGCCTGACGCGCATTGAGCCCACGACGCATCAGAATATGGTGCAAATGATCGCGGCCCGCTTTGAAGGGGCTTTGGCGACGCAACAGGCGACGCACCATCACAGTCACCATGTCCATCAGAGGAATGGCGATCAGCCACAGCGCGGTGACCGGACGCATTACCGCCTGTGGCCCCTGCGTCGCCAGCAACACCAGCCACAGCACGCTGAAGCCGATCACCATGCTGCCGGCGTCCCCCATAAAGATCTTGTTGCGCGCGCCGAACAGGCTCAGGTTGAACAACAGATAGGCCGCCAGCGCGACGATCAGGCCCAGGCACCACAGCGCCAGATCTTCCCTGCCGCCCAATCCGAACACGATAGCCAACGCGACGAAGGTCACGCAGGACAAGGCGCCCAGTTGCCCATCGATGCCATCCACCATGTTGTAGGCGTTGATCGCTCCCCATACCGCCAGCGGCGTGAGCAGCAACGCGCCATAACCGAGCATCACTTCCTGATGCCCCCAAACATAGCCCAATGAGGAAAGCTGCATCCCTGCCGCCAGCATCATCGCCAGCGCGATCCCTCCCTGCACCATGACGCGTGGCGCCACGGGCAGATCAAAGCGGTCATCCAGCACGCCCAACACCACCAGCGCCGTAATGCACAGCAGATAGACGGTGCTGTCAGGCAGCCAGGCGGGTTGCCACAGCGTCATCAGCATCAGCGTCAGGTACACGGCGATACCGCCGACCAGCGGAATGTGTCCCAGATGTTGCTTACGCGCATTGGGCTTATCCACTAATCCCACCGTTAAGGCGGCCCGGCGGGCAATAAGGACCCACGCTACCGCCAGCACAAATATCACGCTCAGTTGATATAACATCGTTCCTCCAGCGAATAAGCACGCTACCGCCCTTGAGTTACAGCTCCCAATGCGCTATTAACAAAAACAAAATTGATCCTGCCAGGATATAAGTCAGCATGAATTAATCCTGAAAAATACAGATTTATCCGCTTGTCGGCGGAAATAAGTAAATAACGTCAGCGTGCGGTTAAGTTATCTATCAGAAAACTCATGTTTAATGGTTCTTTCGATTGCCGAATCAAGTTCAACCGGCGCCACGAAATTATTTTGCACATTACTTTTAAATTGCGTTCTGGCGCAGAATTTCTGCACTCTGACGCGACTGATTGGGAATTTTTTACGACTTATTTTACTCACGACATCCAATGCGGTCGCCCCGCATATTCCCACCACATAAGGAATGCGAATCGTCTTATTTTCTCTGCCCAGCGAGGAGGAAATAACGTCGACCAATTGATTCATCGTAAAGTCCGGTTTATCGACGTAGTTGCTGACCTGATAACTTGACTGCTGGTCCAACGCATGCTCCAGCCGCGCGGCAATATTTTCAACGTAAGCCATCGACTTCATATTATTGCCACTGCCAATCATCACGAATCGGCCGCTGGCGATCTGGCGGAACAGGTTATACACATTGCCGCGGTTGCCTTCACCGAATACCACCGTCGGGCGAATGATGGTCAATTTGTTGGCGCTATCCGCCTTGCGCCACGCTTCATAAACGTATTCCGCTTCGAGCTTGGATTTGCCGTAATGATTGAAAGGATCGAAACGCCCTCCTTCATCGGTTTCCTGCTCGACGAACCCATAAACGGCAACCGAGGAAGTGAAAATGACTTGGTGGATATTCAACGCGGAGGCGGTCATGCAGACATGCCGTGCACCTTCTACATTGACCTGATAATAGAGCGAAATGGGATCGACGTTGTCCTGATGTTCCGCCGCCAGATTAATGATGGCGTCGCAGCCCGCCAGCGGCTCTTGCAGGGTCTCGGGTTGCGTCACGTCGCCATACTGATAGAGCGCCGGAAAATGTGCGCTAGGTTGTTTATCAACGATGACCAACGTCAGATCATCGCGCACACTGAGACGTTTCGCCAGGCGTGTTCCGATAAAACCGGAACCCCCGATAATAGCTACTTTACGCTTATCCATAATTTGTCACTCAGCAGGTTCTCATTATTCCTGTCACCTCGATGGAAACAGGACGCTAATATGCGTTAGGTAATGAGTTCCAGACTGGACAAATCGAACCCGGCTTTCAAATAACAAATAATGAAATAAAATATTTCATCAAATGTAAAATTATCGCTAAAGATAAAACCTCATTTAGCACTAATTTTTAACATCGTAAGCAACTTGATATTGCAAGGTTTTATTCGGCAATATGAGATTAATCCGACCTTTACCCGGCGTAGAAGAGGTCTCATATTTTACCGGTAATTTAAGCTGCCCCTGCTTAGGGTCGACACATTCGATGGTCGCCTGCTCCATGCTCTCCCCCTGGTACAGGCAGAACAGGGTTTGTGGGCTGTTGGTATGGGGGTTATTCAACGTCAGCGTCAACACGACGCGCGTATTGTTCTGAATATCATTGATCACCGGCGGGCGAGTTTGGTTGCCGAGCACATATGAAAAATGTGAAATAACCAGCAAAGAAGCAAATGCCGTCAGGTATTTCACTACGCGACTGGCGGGCATGCTGAAAAATCGGCGCACCGTCGCCGACTTTTTATCACGAGTGGGTTCCTGGGAGGGTTCTACCGTTGCAACAGGCGCTGCAACAAGCGTCGTTTTACGCGGCTTATCTATTTTTTCATCGTGTGCCTCAGGGGACTCACTTTCACTTTCAGAAAGTTCCGCTTGAATATTAACACCAATATCCTCACCGCTATTTAATATATCATCATCAGCGTAGTCTTCATCCTCGGATATAAAGTGAAAAGCCGCTTGATTTTCCACCTTGTAACCCAGCCGAGGAATGGTTCTGATAAGCGTATGTTCCGAGTCGCTGATTTTTTGGCGAATAGATTTAATTGTTTGATTTATCGTTGAATCTGAGCAGTAAGTTCCTTTCCAGATATTTTCTATAATTTCCGTTCGGGTTACCAGTTCTGGTGATCTGGCGACAAGCAGCGAAAGAATTTGATACTCCTTCCAACGCAGACGAAATTTCTCCCCGGCAGGAGTCAGAACATCGAGATTCCTAATCTTTATTCTTCTATCAAGATTCACTTTTAATTTCCTTAGCGTGCCTGTCCTGCACACTTTGTATAGAAATATCAAAAAATGTTCAAGAAATTAAATGTAAACTCAACAGGTTGCATTCATCGGATATTGGCCTTTATAAAAATTTTCTGATTTCATTTTTTACATTAGGCCTTATTAAGGATGTTCCGTTTATCCAAATGACTCTTTTTCCCTGTTGGCAACATGGATTTCCTTCATGACTACCGTAAAGTTCAAATGATCACCTCATTGATTTAAAAAGAAAAAAATAACAACCCTGTTCAGTTGTTAACCGAATGAAATTGTGAAATTTCATTCTTCTCCGTGAGTTCATTGTGTTTTCCCACCTAATCGGATTGTCAGATAGACTACAAAAAGCCGGAAAAAACAGAATGAGAGTTATCTGATTTAACCCTGTCACACATTCCACACGGCGCGTGCAGCATCTAAGACAAAACCCTATTGCTGATTTTATAACAATCGCACTAATTATGCCTTACCCTCCCAGAAATTTCATTTAACCTGCGGGAAAGACATTAATCTTTTAATGTAAGAATACTCTCAACAAAACGAAAAAACCGTGCAAATAATATAATACGCTTGGGAGAAGACATTCCCATATTGAGAGATATAACTATAAAAAAAGAAAAAAACGGCAAACGGAGATGAGAATTTTACCTAAAGGCAGAAAATTTCACTGAGAGAGCGAGGAGAGATGACTCGGAATGAGCGAAATATCCCTCCCCTGTCGGGAGGGATTGAGAAAATCGTTTGATACTCAGGCCTTTTTCTTGCGGCCATACACCGCCCAAGTGATGACCACACACAAGATATAGAACACCAGGAATACTTTCATTGCCCCCGCCGGGGAACCGGTCAGCGCCAGCGAAGTGCCGAATGCCTGGGGAATGAAGAAGCCGCCTGCGGCACCGATCGCCGAGATAAAACCCAATGCGGCGGCGGAGTCCGTCACCGCTTCACGCTGCGCGCTCTCGTCGCTGCCGCCGGCCGCTTTCACGCGATCGACAGTGATTTTACGGAAAATGACGGCGATCATTTGGAAAGTCGACCCGCTGCCCAGCCCCGCCGTGAGAAACAGCACCATAAAGATACCGTAGAAGGCGATGAACGAACCGCCCTCACCCGCCATCGGCAAGGTCAGGAACAACAGCGCGGCGAACACGGCCATCACTACAAAGTTGATCAACGTCACCCGCACGCCGCCGAAACGGTCAGACAGCGCGCCGCCGACTGGCCGTGCCAGCGCACCGAGGAATGGCCCAAAGAAGGCGTAATGCAGGATCACTACGTCCGGAAATTGCGTCTTCGACAGCATGGCGAAACCGGCGGAGAAACCGATGAAAGAACCAAAGGTCGCGAGGTACAGCAAACTCAGCATCCATAAATGCCCACGCTTGAGCACCGGCAGTTGCTGGCGCAGCGATGCCTTGGCCGCGGCCAGATCGTTCATGCCGAACCAGGCCGCCAGGGTGGCAACCAGCAGGAACGGTACCCAGATCCAGGCGGCGTTTTCCAGCCACAGCTGCCCCCCCTCTGCCTGATTTTGCGCCGTGCCGCCAAACAGGCCAAACAGGCTGAAAGAAATCGCCAGCGGCGCGACCAGTTGCATGACGCTGACGCCCAGATTTCCCAGACCGCCGTTGAGCCCCAACGCACCGCCCTGACGCGCTTTCGGGAAGAAGAAGCTGATATTGGCCATGCTGGAGGCAAAGTTCGCGCCGGCGAAACCGCACAGCAGGGAAATAATGACGAACACGCTGTACGGCGTGCTGCTGTCCTGCACCGCGAACCCCAGCCACAGGCACGGCACCAGCAGGAAGCAGGTGCTGATGGCGGTCCAGCGACGGCCACCAAACAGCGGGATCACGAAGGAATACGGCACGCGTAAAATAGCGCCCGAGACCGACGGCAGCGCGGTCAACAGGAACAGTTGGTCGGTGGTGAAGTTGAAACCGACCTTGTTCAGGTTGACCGCAACGGCGCTGAACAGCATCCAGACGCAGAAGGCCAGCAGCAGGCAGGGAATGGAAATCCACAGGTTGCGGGTGGCGATGCGATGGCCACGCTGCTGCCAAAAGGCGCTGTCTTCAGGACGCCAGTCCTGAATCAGCGCACCGGTTTTCTTTGATGAAGGCGTTGCAAGTTGCGACATAAAAACCTCAGACACGGGGGATCATTCCGCACACCCTAGGGGGCGGCCCCGGCGGCAAAGTTGATGTATATCAACCCGAATGCAAGTAGTTGGCGGCACAAATAGCGCCTTCATCCCCTTAGGGGTACACCCCGAATAAAAATTAAATCACTTTTAATCAATGCATTAGAAAGCATCACTCCGTCATTTTTACCGCTTCACCGTCCTGCTGGAAACTAATGGGTACTTCATTCGAGGTATGGGGTTATGCTCAGGGATAATCAAAAATACGGCTGAATCGTTACTTATTTACCTCGTCGCCGCCTTCGCCCCTGAGCTTCATCGGCGCCAAATGCCAGGAACCCGCGCTTATGAAACGCCTGTTGGCCCCGCTTTCGATCGTGAATCAGGTCGCCCTGCTGATGTTGCTGTCGGGCATTCTGGGCGTGGCCGGCATGGGGATTTCCGCCTGGATGTCGCAAAGCATTCAGGGCAACGCGCACGCCATCAACAAAGCCGGCTCGCTGCGTATGCAAAGCTACCGACTGCTGGCGCAGGTGCCGCTGGATGAACGGCATGAAACGTTGATCCGCGAACTGGAGCGCGACGAAAACAGCCCCGATCTGCAGCGTTCGGTGGAGCAGGAAGGGTTGACCCAACCGTTCGACGCCTTGCGTGATTACTGGCAACAGACTCTGCAACCTCGCCTGCGCAGCGCGCAGCGCCCGGCCGATGCCGCCCCGCAGGTGGCGCACTTCGTGCAGCTGCTGGACAAGCTGGTCTCGGATATCGACAGGCAAACCGAGCGCCGCCTGCTGATGGTGACGCTGGTGCAGGCCGGCTTCATCGCGCTGACCCTGCTGCTGTTGTTCGGCACCACCTGCTACCTGCGGCGCCGGTTGCTGCATCCGTGGCGGCAACTGGTGGAGATGGCCTTGGCGGTAGGCCGCGGCGATTTTAGCCGCCGCTATGCACAACGCGGCCACCAGGATGAAATGGCGTCGCTTGGCGGCGCATTGAACACCATGTCCGACGAGCTGTCGGCGACCTACAGTGGGCTGGAGCAGCGCGTGGCCGAGAAGACCGCCGACCTGCAGCAGAAAAATCAGGTGCTGAGCTTCCTCTACCGCGCCAGCCGCCAGCTGCACGCCAGCGAGCCGTTGTGCAGCCGCCTGACGCCGCTGCTCAACCAACTGCAAACCCTGACGCCGTTGCGCGCCATTCAGGTGCGGCTGTATGAAAACGACAGCCGGGAACCGCTGCTGCAGCTGAGCGGCAACCAACCGCTAAGGCCGGAGCATTGCCATAACCCGGTGTGCAGCGCCTGCCTGAACGACAGCCACCGCCAGCATCCCGACAATCCGTCGCTGAGCTGGAGCCTGAGCGACAAGCTCGGCGACTACGGCGTGATCGTGGCACAGCATGCGCCGCAGCAACCGCTGAACGATGAACATCGCCAACTGATCAATACCCTGGTGGAACAGCTGACCAGCGTGCTGGCCATCGAGCGTCAGGTCGACCACCAACAGCAGCTGATGCTGATGGAGGAGCGGGCGGCGATCGCCCGCGAGCTGCACGACTCCATCGCCCAATCGCTCTCCTGCCTGAAAATGCAGATCGCCTGTCTGCAGATGCAGGGCGAAACGCTCTCTTCGGCCAGCCAGGCACTGGTGCAACAGATGCGTGAAGAGCTGAACGGCGCCTATCGCCAGCTGCGCGAGTTGTTGACCACCTTCCGCCTGCAGCTGACCGAACCGGGCCTGCTGGCGGCGCTGCAATCGACGGTGGCGGAGTTCAATCCCAAGCTGGGCCTGACCATCAGCCTCGATTACCAGCTGGGGCCACGCACGGTTCCGGCCTATCAGGCCATTCACCTGCTGCAGATCGCCCGCGAGGCGCTCAGCAACATCCTTAAGCATGCCGCCGCCAGTGAGGTGAGCATTCAGGTCATCAATAAACGGGGCGAAGTGACCCTAAGCGTCTGCGACAACGGACGCGGCCTGCCGGCCGAGACGTCTCGCCCCGACCATTACGGCTTGATCATCATGCGCGATCGCGCCAAGAGCCTGCACGGCCGCTGCGACATTTTACCGCGCAGCGGCGGCGGCACTGAGGTGCGGGTCAGCTTCACGCCAGATAACCACGCCATCGACTAACGGAGACACCATGACGACAGACACCGCCGCCACCATCTTACTGATCGACGACCACCCGATGCTGCGCAACGGCGTAAAACAGCTGATTGGCATGGACGCTCGTCTGCAGGTCATTGCCGAAGCCAGCAACGGTGAACAAGGGGTCACGCTGGCGGAGCAGCACGATCCGGATCTGATCCTGCTCGACCTGAACATGCCCGGCATCAACGGGCTGGAAACGCTGGATCGTCTGCGCCAAACCGACCTGTCAGGGCGCATCGTGGTGTTCAGCGTGTCCAACCATGAAGATGACGTCGTCAGCGCGCTCAAACGCGGCGCCGACGGCTATCTGTTGAAAGACATGGAGCCGGAGGATCTGCTGAAGGCGCTGCATCAGGCGGCAGCCGGGCAGATGGTACTGAGCGAAGCGCTGACGCCGATCCTCGCCGCCAGCCTGCGGGAAAACCGCCCCAGCGCCGATCGTGATATTCAGCAACTAACGCCGCGGGAACGAGATATCCTGAAGCTGATCGCCCAAGGGCTGCCAAACAAGCTGATCGCCCGTCGCCTGACCATCACTGAAAGCACCGTCAAGGTACACGTCAAACACCTGCTGAAAAAGATGAAGCTAAAATCCCGCGTCGAGGCCGCCGTATGGGTGCTGCAGGGCAAAAACGGTTAATCGCCGCCGTACAGCGGCCCGGTTTGCGCCGGGATCGGCGGTGGCGTCAGGGTTTTGATCGGCGGCAGGCCCGCGTCATCGCCGGCGGTTGCCGTCAGCGGCGGCGCCACTTTCAGCTCTATCCAGTTGGACGTCACGCGCTGCTGTTTATCATCCTCCAGCGTGACCGATAGCCGGTAGCTGTTGGCGGCGTCCGGCGCGTCGTCCCACGGCGGCACGATCGCTGTCCAGCCCTGCGGATCGTTGGCGTTGTGCGGCGGCGTCAGGCTCAGCGCCTGCGTATCCCCCTGCCAACTGACGTGAGTGATGCCGTTCAGCGCCTTGATTTCCAGCACCAGCGGCACGGTTTCCCCCGCCTGCAGGCTCCACGGCGGCGTAGCCAGGAACACCTGCAGCGACTTGCGCTGACGGAACTCCAGCACCGGCACGTTCTTGCGTTCGATAGGATCGTAGCGGCTGCCGCGCAGCGACTTGGCCTGCGCCACATACTCCGGCGAAATCTGCTTCACCAGCGGTACCCCGAGCCGATAGCTCAGCGCCAGTTCGACCTGATCCTGGCTCTGCCCGCCCGCGCCAATCTTATGCAGTGCCTTCATCGTCACCAGCGGCACCGGAGTGTAATTGAGCCCCAGCTGCATCGCGCGCGGATCGTTTTGTTTTTTGCCGCTGCCGAACAGATCGACATTATCGCCCAGATACTGCTCATAACTGAGCGAACCGCCGATCTGGCGATAAAACGGCAGATAACCTTGCGTCGTGATGTCGTAACCGCGCGCCGGACGGCTGAAAAATACCCCATCGCCGGGCTGTTGCGACAACGCCGACAGCGGGTAGTAATAGTTGGTGGAGAAACGCAGATAATCCCCCCAGGCTTCCGCACCGACGCTGCCTCTATTGCGCTGCCGAGCAAAATCGCTGTCGAGCGCCGTGTTGTACCCCAGCAGCCAGTCGCCGGCGATCCAGCGTTGCCCCAGCGCGAAATTGCCAAGCGCCCCGGCGCTTTGCTGCAGCCAGCCGATCTGGCTGTAGGTCAACAATCCGTCGACGTCGTACAGCGGGCTGAATAACTGCCCGTTGCTGCCGGTAAAGTCCCCCTCGCCGCTCATCTTCAGCGATAGCCTGGCGGTACCCAACGGCGACAACAGCTCCTGCGCCTGTTGCTGCAGCGCACCGGTCGCCTGGCCCAGCAAATAATCTTCGGCGCGGCTGCGCATCTGTTGACGTGAAACGTTGTTCAACTCTTTTTCGCCGAGTTGCTTGGCCATCTCGGCCCACTGCTTCTCGCGCGCGGCATCGTCGGGCGCACCGCCCAACTCCGGCAAATTCGCGGCGGCCTGTTCAGAAGAGATGACGCTGTCCGGCGCCGGCGGGGATTCGGCGCACGCGGCCGCTGCGCCGGCCAGCCACACCAGTGGCCCGGCCAGCCACGCCGTCTGGCGTCGGCGCCAGAATCGTTTTTTGGTCTTGATAAGTATTGCCTGAATCACGTCTTTCATGACACCGTTGGCCTCCCTCCCTCCTGGAGCATGCCAACCCACTGCTTTGCTGCCGCCTTTCCCACGGCAGATCTGAAAAACCTTACGTCCCGGCCTGGCGGGGACGCCTCTCTCTTAAAGCCTAACGGCTTGACGAGCAGAAACAATAGGATAAACCCCAATCGCGCTTCAGTGACAGCGTCACTTGCACCATTTACCGATCCATTCCCGCCGCCAAATGAATTCACCGCATTTTAGCGTCGATTTTGCCGATAAAAAGCACAGCACACCACTGCTGAGCGCCACCGCGCAAGGCATTGTATCACTCTGCAATACGTAAAGTGGCGATGCGTACGACTGCGCATTCCTCACAATCCACCGCATTTCACCCCGATGAAATATGCATTTTGCCGTTATTTTAAACATCTGTTTCACGACTGGCGGAGCCTTGATGTTTATTTCCTCACTGTGGCACGCGCTGTTTTTCACCGCGCTGCTGTCGGCGGGTCTGGTCGCCTTCGCGCTCATCACCCGCTTGGAGCGAACGGCGGCCGTGCGCGCCAGCCCGCCGAGATTGCGCCGCCGCAGCCTGCTGCTAACGGCCCTGGGTTTGGCGTTGACGGCGTTGCCCTTCGACCTGCCGGCAGCACACCGGCTGTGGTTACCGCCAGCCGCGGCACTGCTGATCGCCCTGGCCTGGCTAGACGGGCGTCACCGGTGGCTGCCGGACCGGCTAACCCAGCCGCTGCTGTGGGGCGGGCTGCTGTGCAATCTTGACGCTCGCTGGGCAACGCTTGACGACGCGGTTCTCGGCGCCGTGGCCGGTTACGGGGCATTGTGGCTGCTCAACGCGCTTTATCGGCAGGTGCGGCGGCGTAACGGCATCGGACAGGGCGATTTCAAACTGTTGGCCGCGCTGGGCGCCTGGCTCGGTTGGACAATATTGCCGCTGCTGGTCTGCCTGGCGGCAATGTTCGGATTAGGCATGGCATTGGCGCGCGGCCGACGCAACCGTCGCGCCTGGCGAACGCCGCAGCCTTTCGGCATCGCCTTGGCGGCCGCCGGCTGGTTGCTGCTCTTGCTGGACGCCGGCCAGAACGCGCCGGCGTTATTCGGTTAATTCTTCAGTGTCTCGATCAGCCGATTGAGCAATCCGGCCACTTCCGCCGTGCTGGCCGTTGTCGGATTGGCCAGTGGTTGGATCACCGCGAGTCTGGTCGTGGATAACACCTCATCGCTGCGGATTTCCAACGCATCGGAGGGCGGCGTGCTCAACGAAACGCCGTCCGGCCGCCAGTAGCTGCCGCGTGTAGTCTGCACCTGATAACTGCCAAAGCCGAAATCTTTCTCGACACGGTAATATATTTCGCAGCTCAACGGCCCAGTGCGACGCAACATAAAGGCGCCTTTCGCGCTATAGCTGCCTTTATTGACGACAAAGGCGGTCGCCTGCGAGGTCAGATCGAACGTGATATATAAATCGCACGCCAGCACCTTGGTGCTTACGCCCTGTTGAAGAGTAATGCGCGTTGTAGGTTGCCGATCCGGCGCAGTCAGGGTGCCTAAAAAAGTCCACGATGGCTGTTTCGATATATTGCGCGGCAAATGGTTGCTGGAGGCGGAAGGGGCAATACCCCGCTCGCCCAGACTGTACATCGCTTCAACCCCGCTTAAAAACGACGTCACATCGACGGTGCTTTTGCCGGCCACCGGGACGCCGCCGTTGTATACGTTACTGAAGGTTACCTCGGTATTGTTGCTGCAGGCGGCGATCGCCACCGGGAAAGGCGTCTTAGAACCGCTGTAAAGAGTCAACTGACCGATATCCCAACGAGATTCGTTGATGAATCGGCACAACACGCCCCCGCTCTCCACATTCTGCGCGTCCTGGATATTGATATTGCCTATCGTGCCTTGGGCAAAGTTGGTGGACAGCACGCTGACATTGGCGGCGCGCTGCGTGTTGCGGTTCTCGCAACCCAACGAATTGATCGTGCCGTTAAAATCTTTGAAAGAGTAGATATCGCCGATGCAGTCATCCGCAGCCAACGAGCCGATAGTAGAGTAAAACCCTGAAATTCTGAACGCCGTACCCTTCGCGCGAGCGGCGTAGAGGCCGTCTATAAAATTGGTGGTGCCAGACTTGTCCATCCACAGCACCCCATCGCCCGGGCGATTGGCGTTTGCCTCCATCTGCACGTTCACCAGCCAGTTGATGAACATGTCGCCCGAGACAAACAGCGAATAACCGCCGACCTTGGTGTAAATGTCGCGAATATCAAACTTCGTCATATTGCGGTCGCTGAACCACACGCCGTGGGTGTCGTCTACGCCGGTATCATCCCGCAACGTCAAGCCGTGCAGCGTCAGATTGGCGAAGCCTTTTACCACGATCACCGCTTTCTTCGTTTCGCCCTGTTCGTTGGTGTAACTGCTGTCTGCCGTCTTGACAATTTTGGTCGCCCGCCCCAATCCGACCACCCGTAAACCGATGCCGCCGTAGATGTCCGTTGTCGTCTGAATGAGTACGTGTCCGGCGACCGTATACACCCGCTTCCCCAGGGACAACGTACCGCCGGCTTGCAGCGCCGCCGCCGCCGCTTTGTTGATCGCCGGCCCCCAGTTGCTTCCGTCGCTGTCCTGATAAAACTGTTCCGGCGTAACCACCTCACCGGTGGCAAGCAAGGTTGCTGCGCGCGCTGCTGAAGCCTTTTCGTTATTGTCCATAATCTCTCCTGACGTGATGTGTCCGCATCATTGCGGACGACCGCGGTGAAAGGCGTAAACAACGCCGCCTTTCGAAGCCAATCTATCACCGTCATATGAGCACGTTATGAAATTTCATTTTATTTCACCCTGACACAACATTTCACGATTCGTGGTGGCAACAGCAAGCGATTTCACGCGCTGTCGGCCTATGGCGCGACAGAAAGCTCGGCCAGGCGCACGGCGTTGCCGTCACTTACTGACCCGATCCAGATACAACATGCTGTTGGCGATATCCAGCCGGGCACCTTCGACATTGTCCCGCAATGCCACCAGCGTTTGCCCCTGCAGCGCCACCACATAGGGCGAACTGGCCTGTAATTCCCGTTGCAACGTGACGTAGCGTGCGCTGCGCGCGGCGCTATTCCCTTCCGCAGCCGCGGCACGCGTTTCCGCGCTGATGGCGGGAATGTCCCACTGGGTGCGCCAGGCCAAGGTTTTCGGCCCGCCTGACACGTTGTAAGCAAAGGCACTGGCGTTGGTGTTCGGATCCAGGTAGTCGGCGCCCCAGTAGGTGAAGATCGCCTGAAAATCGCGGCCGCGCATCTTGCCCCACAGATCGCTTTCCACCACCGGATGGATATCCAACCGCAGTCCGGCCTGCGCAAAACTGGCCTGCAGCGCCTGCGCGATGTCGGTATACGGCGGTTGGTTGATGACGATAAGATCGATGCGCGTACCTTCAGCGATGCCGGCATCGCGCAGGATCTGTTTGGCTTTGTCTACGTCGAGCTTAAATGGCCGATCGTCGAGCGCGCCGTCCAATCCCTGCGGCAAGAAGGCCTGATGCACGCGATATTGCCCTTTCAGCAGCTGCTCGGCGATGCTCTGATAATCCACCAGCCAGCGCGCGGCCTGCCACAACGCCGGATTGCCCAGCGCCGGATTGTCTTTGCTGCCGGTGTTGAAACCGAGGTAATAGATCCGGGGCGCATCGGCCTGTTCGATGCGCACGCCCGGCGCGTTGCGCAGCGAGTCGAACTGGTCGGCGCCCAGATCGTAGGCCACGTCGGCATCCCCCTTCAGCAACAGCAAACGGCGGGTGCCGGCGTCGCTGACGTTCTTGAATAGCACCGTTTTCAACCTTGCCGGCGACGGCGCGTAATCGTTGCGGCCAAACAGCAGCGCCTCATGCGGCACATAGTTATTTACCCGATACGGGCCGCCGCCGGCGGAATGGCTGCGCAGCCAGGCGTTACCGTAGTCCCCCTGCTGCGCGTGCTCGTTCAGCAGCTTCTCATCCACGATCGAAGCCACGTTCGCCGTCAGCAGCCGTAGCGCCAGCTCGCTGCCGATGTTGGCGGGCCAAGTGAGTTGCACCTGGTTATCCCCCACCTTCTTCAGCTGCTGCTCAACGTTATCCGGCGTCCAGCCAAATTCACCGAGAATAAACGACGGCGCCTTGTTCAGCTTTACCGCACGCACCAGCGAGAAAATCACGTCTTCAGGCCGCAGCGGATTGCCGGAAGCAAAACGTTGCTGCGGTTTCAGGGTAAAGGTCAGGCTGTGGCCATCGGCGCCCGCCTGCCAACTGCCTGCGGCGTCCGGCGCCAGCTTTTGCGGCGCGGCGCGATCCGGCGCCACCAGGCGCTGATAGAGGTTGACCAGATTGGCCGAGCTGACGGTTTCAAAGCTCTCCGCCGGATCGAGGCTGATAATGCCCTCCAGCGAACTGACCACCACCAAGGTATCCTGCGGGGTGGCGGCCTGCGCACCGAAAGCGGCCGCCAGCGCGCCATACAACAAGGTTGGGATTAACCGTTTCATCGATACACTCTCCACAATCACGCGGTTGCGCTGTTTGACGAGTGTAGAGGGTAAGAATTAACAGAAGAACGACGATAAATTGCTTTATTTATTACCAAGATGGATATGCCCGCCACGTTGGCGGGCATAGGGTCAAACGATGATGCGGCCGTGCGCCATTGCCACCGAACGATCGCACATATGGTCAATCACGTCCGCATCGTGGCTGACCAGCACCATAGTCAGATCGCCCGCCTGTTTCAGCTCGTTAAGCAGGTTAAGGATTTCCGCCTGCACTGACATGTCCAGCGCCGAGGTCGGCTCATCCAGCAGCAACAGCTTCGGCCGCAGCAGCAATGCGCGCACGATCGCCACGCGCTGCCGCTGCCCGCCCGACAGCTGATGCGGATAGCGATCCAGCAGGCGCGGATCCAACCCCACCTGGCGAAAGCCCGCGCCGATTTTGCGTTCGATGTCGCTTTCCTGCAGCAGTTTTAGCGGTTCCGACAGCGTACGCAACAGCCGGTGTTTAGGGTGTAGCGAAGCATAGGGATCTTGAAACACCATCTGCACCTCGCGCCGCAGTTCGCCGGTAAATACCTGCCCCGGTTGTAGCTGCCGCCCGAGCAGTTCAAAACCGCCGCGCCAGCTGTCGTTCAGCCCGGCCAGCACCCACAGCAACGAGGACTTGCCGCAGCCGGAAGGCCCCACCAGGCCGAAACACTCGCCCGGTTCGATGCGCAGGTTAACGTCGTGCACCACGGTGCGCTGTTCATAGCCCTGACGGTGACTGACGCTGAGGTTCTCCAGTGCAATTACGCTCATTTCAACGTCTCCAACAGCGCGCGGTCCAGTACCGGCAGCGGTTTGCCGCGCGTCTCGCGGCTCGGCCGACACGCCCACAGCGTGCGAGTATAAGGGTGCGTGGCCTGCGCCAGCTCTGCTGCCGGCAGTTGATCCAACAGCTCGCCTTTGTACATCACCAGCACCCGCTCGCAGTGGTGCGCCACCTGCTGCAAATCGTGGCTGATCAGGATCAGCCCCATGTTGCGTTGCGCCACCAGATTGTCTATCAGTTGCAGCACCTGATCGCGCATCTGGTGATCCAGCGCCGACGTGGGTTCATCGGCAATCAACAGCTGCGGATCGTTGATCAACGCAATGGCCAGCATCACCCGCTGCCCCATCCCGCCGGAGAGCTGATGCGGATAACGGCCGCACAGCGCCGCCGGATCGGGCAACCCCACCGCCGCCAACATATCCAGCACTTTTTCACGCCGCTCGGCGCGGCTTAGCTTGGCATGCAGCACCAGCGGTTCCTCCACCTGACGGCCGATCGGCTGATTGGGATTCAGCGCATGTTTGGGATCTTGCATCACCATCGCCACCCGGTCGCCGCGCAGGCGGCTCCACTGGCGTTCGCTCAGGCGCGTCAAGTCTTCATCGCCCAACGTCAGGCGCTGCGCCTGCAGCTGCAACGGCGGCGGCAATAGCCCCATCAGCGCACGCGCGGTCAACGATTTGCCGGAGCCGGACTCACCGACCAGCGCCAGTCGCTCCCGCCCCATGCTGAACGAAATATTCTTCACCAGCGCCACCGGCTGCGGCCCCGGCACGCCGATCGCCAAACGTTCAACGGTCAATAAGGTGTTATCAGTGCCCATGACGAGGATCCATTTTGTCGCGCAGGCCATCGCCCAGCAGGTTAAACGCCAGGCTGGCGAACAGGATCGCCCCGCCCGGTGCGGCGGCGACCCACCATTGGTCGAAAATCACTTTACTGCCTTCGGCCACCATCGATCCCCATTCGGCGGTCGGCGGCGCGACGCCCATGCCGAGGAACCCCAGACCGGCGGCGGACAAGATGATGCCGCCCAGACTCAGCGCCGCGCGCACCACCGCGCTCGGCAGGCATAAAGGCAAAATGTGGCCGACCATCAGCCGCAGCCCGTTGATGCCCTGCATACGCGCTGCCGCCAGGTAGTCGCTGCGGCGCAGCGCCAGGGTTTCGGCCCGCGCTTGGCGGGCAAAGGCCGGCCAGCTGGTCAATGCCAACGCCAGCGCGCCGTTCATCAGCCCCGGCCCCATGACCGCCACGAACGCCAGCGCGATCACCAGGCTCGGCAACGACAGGAAAATGTCGGTCAGACGCATCAAAATACGCTCTACCCAGCCGCCGAGATAACCGGCGCAAATGCCGACCAGCAGACCAATGGGAATGGTCAACACCAGAATCAACGACACCAGGATCAACGTCGGCCGTGCGCCGTAAATCACGCGGGAGAGCAAGTCGCGGCCGAAGCCGTCGGTGCCCAGCCAATGTGCGGCGGAAGGCGGCAGTAACCGCAGCTCGATATGCTGCAGATTGGGATCGAAAGGCGCCAGCCACGGAGCCAGCAGCGCGGTGACGATCAGGATCGCCACCAGCGCCGCGCCCAGCGTCAGCGTGGTCAGGCGCCGACCGCGGCGGTAACCGACGGCCGGCTCGCTTTGCGGTTCGTGTTCAGAGAGATATTGGCTCATCGGGTTCGCGGATCCACTAAATAGGTCAAGGCGTCAGCCAGCGCATTCAACAGCACGAAACAGGTGCCGATCAGCAGCGTGGCGCCGAGGATCGCCGGCGTGTCGGCGGCAAACAGCGCCGAGGTCAGGTAACGCCCGACGCCGGGCCAGGCGAACACCGTTTCGGTCAATACCGCGCCCTCGAGCAGGCTGGCGTAGGAGAGAGACAGTACGGTGATCAGCGTGCCCAGCACGTTGGGGAACACATGGCGCAGCAGAATGCGCAGGCGGCCGGCGCCCTTGGAGCGCGCCAGCGTCACGTATTCCTTGTTGCATTCTTCCAGCATCGCCGCGCGCAGCAGCCGGGTGATACCCGCCATCGACAGCAGCGCCAGCGCCACCACCGGCAGCCACAGGTGGCTGATGGCGTTGTAGAACATTTCGCGATCGCCGGACAGCCAGCTGTCAATCAACACGAAACCCGTACGCGGCTCCATGCTGTACAAGTAAATGTCATCCAGCCGCCCCGGCCCCGCCGACCAGTGCAGCGTGGCGTAGAACAGCAGTAGCCCGAGCAGGCTCAACCAGAAAATCGGCACCGAATAACCGATCAGCGACAGCAAGCGCGCCGCGTTATCCAGCCAACTGCCCGGTTTGAGCACCGCCAGAAACGCCAGCGTAATGCCGCCGAGAGCGCCGAGGATAATGGCGCAGGTGGCCAGTTCCACCGTCGCCGGGAAGGTACGCAGCAGATCGCTCAACACCGGCTGGGCGGTGATGCGCGAAATGCCCAGATCGCCATGCGCCAGGTGCACCAGATAGCGCCAAAATTGCACCGGCAGAGGCTGATCCAGCCCCAGCTCGTGCCGCACCTGCGCATAGGTGGCTTCGCTGGCGTGATCGCCCGCCACCTGCAGCGCCGGATCGATCGGCGCCAGGTGCGACAGCATGAAGGTGAACAGCAGCAGACCGAGCAGCGTTAACGCCAGCGACAGCGCGCCGCCGAGCAGCCGCCCGCCCCTGCGCCAATACCGCCGGGCCGCCCCGGCGCTGGCGGACAGGTCAGCAGCCATTACTTGCTGACCTTGCTGTAGAACACCATGTCAGGGTTGATGCCCTGCACATAGCCCTTAAGGTTGTCACGCACTGCGATCAGGCTGCGCGCCTGCAGGCCGATGACAAACGGCGAGCTTTGCTGCACCTCTTTCTGCAGTTGCTGGTAGTCGGCCACCCGTTTGGCGGTGTCGTTTTCTGCAGTGGCGGCCAGCGTCAACTTGCTCAGCGCCGGGATCTGCCAGTTGGCTCGCCAGGCCAGCGTCTTGCTGCCGTCCTCCGGGTTGTAGGCAAAGGCGGCCGCGTTGGTGTTAGGATCGAAGTAATCCGGTCCCCAGGAGGTCAGCGTCGCATCGTAGTTAAGCGTTTTCACCTTAGTGGAGACCTGCGAGCTGATGCCCGGCACCAGTTCGACCTTCACGCCGCCCTGAGCAAAACTGGCCTGCAGCGCCTGAGCGATATCCAGATACGGCGGCTGGTTGTTGACGTCCAGACGGAAACTGACGTTGCTCAGCCCCGCTTTGGCCAGTATTTCTTTGGCTTTCTGTGGATTGAAGCTGTACGGCTGATCCTTGAGCGCGCCCAGATAACCGTCCGGCAGGAATGCCTGATGGCTCTGGAACTGCCCTTTCAGCAGATCGTCGGCGATGCCTTGGTAATCGAACAGCCAGCGCGCCGCCTCCCAAAATGCCGGGTTGCCGAGCGCCGGCGACGCCTTGGCGTTGAACTGCAGGTAATAAAGCGAGGCGTAAGGAATGGCCAACGGTTTGACGCCCGGCTTGCCCTTCAGGGCCGCCATTTGGTCCGCCCCCAGGTTGCGGGCGATATCGGCATCGCCCTGCTCAATCAGCAAACGGCGCGCGGCCGGATCGGGCACGTTTTTGATCAGGATGGTTTTCAACGTCGGCGCCCCTTCCGGCGAGCCGGGGTTCGCGTCCAGCACCACCACTTCGTGCGGCACATAGGTGCGAATTTTGTAAGGGCCGCTGCCGGCGGAGTGGCTGTTCAACCATTGGTGCCCCAGATCGTCGCCCTGCTGGTGCGCCAGCGCCTCTTTGGCGTCGACAATCGAGGATACCGGCGCCGACAGCAGGCTGAGCACGAAGGCCGGGCTGACGTTTTCACTCCAGCTGATTTTTACCGTATGGTCATCCACCTTGGTCAGGTGTTGATCCACGTTCTTCGCGTTCCAGCCCAGCTGCGTTAGGATAAACGACGGCTCCAGATTCAATTTCACCACCCGTGAAAGCGAAAAGATCACGTCCTCCGGCCGCAGCGGGTTACCGCTGGCGAATTTAGCGTCCGAGCGCAGGCTGAAAGTCAGGCTGCGGTTATCGGCGCCGGCCTGCCAGCTGCTGGCCAGAGTCGGCTTGAGATCGATGGGGTTGTGCGGATCGGACTGGATCAAACGTTGATACAGGCTGTTGAACGACTGCACCGTGGTTAACTCAAATCCCTGGGCCGGGTCAAAGCTGACCACGTCATCGATAGACTGTGCGATCACCAACGTGTTGGCCGGCGTCGCCGCCTGTGCGTTAACGCTGGCCGCCACGGCCAAAAACAGCAAAGAAGGAACGAGCGCTTTCATCTGAAACTCTCCAAGCGGATGGAATTTATAATAATTTTGCGAGTGTATGCGAGCGCGATCGGCAGCTGAAGGTACTTAAATCACTATAGATATTCTTTTTATGTATATAGATGGGGTTTTGATTATTAGGCGGGCAATGCAGAATGCGCGGCAGGAATTGCCTGCCGCTTATCGGTTAAATCTGGTAATCAATCACCGCGTCCAGCTGCGACGAGAAGACCTTGTCTTTGATTTCGGTCAGCGACAGCGTCGGGTTGCACAGTTGGATAAAGCGCCAGGCATAGTTGCGCTGCAGCTGGCTGCGTTTCAGGCCCAGCCATACCGTATTGGGTTCAAACAAATGCTCGGCGTTGAGGCTGACCAACCCGCGATCGCGCTCTTTTTCATACGACATGTCCGCCAGCACGCCCACGCCCAATCCCAGTTCGACATAGGTTTTAATCACGTCGGAGTCTTGTGCGCTGAGCGCGATGTCCGGGGTCAGGCCCGCCGCTTTGAACGCCGCATCCAGCTTCGCGCGCCCGGTAATGCCCTGCCGGTAAGTGATCAGCGGCAAAGTGCTGAGCATCTCCAGCGTCACCTGCGGCTGACGCGTCAACTCGTGCCCTTCCGGCACCAGAATGGTGTGATGCCAGCGGTAATATGGGAACGACGCCAGCGATTCGTCGCTCATCAGCCGTTCGCTGGCAATGCCGATATCGGCTTCGCCGGCGGCCAACATCGAGACGATCTCTTCAGGGCTGCCCTGATTGAGCACCACCCGCACCCGCGGATAAAGCGCGCGAAACTCTTTGATCACCCCCGGCAGGCTATAGCGCGCCTGGGTGTGCGTCGTCGCGATATGCAGCTGGCCCGAGTCGTTACTGCTGAAGACATCCGCCAGGCGACGGATGTTATTGGCGTCGTTGAGAATGCGCTCCGCCACCACCAGCAGCTCTTTGCCGGGCTCGGTCATGCCCAGCAGCCGTTTGCCCCGGCGAATGAATATTTCGATGCCCAGCTCTTCTTCCAGCTCGCGAATATGCCGACTGACGCCGGACTGCGAGGTAAATAACGTATTGGCGACCTCGGTCAGGTTGTAGTTGCAGCGCGCCGATTCACGAATAATTTTTAATTGTTGAAAGTTCATCCCCGTCTCCCTGTTTCTTCCAGTAGCGTTAGCCATATTGATACGGAGTCCCGCGGGGCTGAACAAATAAGAAATAACCTTTACTTATGCAATTTAATACTAAGTCGATCATTCTGCTTCGCATAGGGGATGGGAAACTGACAAAAAACAGCGAATGACTTTAAAAATAAAGGGATAGATAACCACAATAAAAACATGCCTTCAATCACTGTGCAAATTAAAGTTATTAAATATAGGCATTAGATATAAAAAAAGGGCTCAGCATGCTGAGCCCCTCACCGTTCGCATTCCCACAGCAGCCTCAGGCGGTGGCCTCACTGCCGATGCCGCCGGTGCGGTTCTGCTGCAGCCATTGCTGCACGCAGCGCACCAGATCGCCGATGCAATCATCCTGCATGCCGTGGTGCTTCAACTCGTTATCCAGCGCAAACAGATATTGCGCGTTGGTGCCCAGCGGGCCGCTGGCGCTGGCGATCAATGGCGCGATCACCTGGTAGCTGGTGTCTTCTTCAAACAGCGGATGCTGCGGGTTCATCACGAATACCAACGCAGTAACCTTCTCGCCGCCATCCAACTCCAGCTCGCACCAGGTCGGCACGTAGCAATCGGTCACCATTTCGCGCTTCCAAAGCAGCTCCAACTCTTCACGCAGTTTGCTTTCCGGCAAGCGAAAGGCCAGGCCCGTAGTGTGGCCGCCGGCCTTCAACGCCAGCATGCGCCCCGGCTGATGCAGCGTGCCGCGCCCGGCGGTCAAGCGCATACAGAACGCCCGGTGCCAACCCTGCAGCTTGGCCGGCCGCACTTCTTCCGATTCGAAAACCGGGTTCCACATCAGCGAACCGTAACCGAATATCCATACGGGGCTGTGACCCGGCCGGCGCGATAAGGTGCAATCCAACGAGGCTGCACGCTGTTCAGGCGTCAGCAACAACGACTCCTCAATAGCGCCGAATGCAGTTTTGCAATCCGCTTTTTGCAGAAAATCTCGCGTTAACACTGATATTACCTCCCGGGAATACGATTTCTCGCCTTCCCTCGCCACTGCTGAACCTTTGATGTTTTATTTTCGGCTGCGGATTTTTATTAATTCAATCACCGCGCCTTATAAGAATGACCTTATTCTTTTCCTGACGTGCAATCAAGTTACAAAGCGGCGTTAAAGTGAAAAAGTATTTGTACTGAGCAGCAATAATATTAATTGCCGGGCTCCACATAATGTCTGCGCGATTTTTGCTGCGTGATAATTCGTTACTTTTTATGCCAACGTTCGTCATCGCCCTTACGATAGCTTTGCTTGACCGCCGCCCAAGCTACCTTATGCGCCGTCTCTTCACGGCTGTCGTCACCGCGCCGGTCATCGGGATCGCGGTATTGTTGCCAGGCGCTGTTGAACGCTTCTTTATAGATCGCCTGCGCATGTTCCGGCAGCACATGCTTCACATTGTCCGGCAAGTCGTTCGTGCTGTGGTAGGGCATATGGCCTCCCCTTTCAGGATGAGTGAACCTTAAGCCTAGCCCACATGCGGTTTCGTCTCAATTAGCAAACAATTCTCATTATCAAACGACATGTTATACTCACCGCCAAACGAACTATAAGGAGATCCCCGTGACTACCGAAGCCCCTCGCTCACGCGCCCCCTACCTGATCGCCGTCAGCCGCGTACAGGACATTACGCCGCACCTGCGCCGCATTACCTTTACCGCCCCCGATCTGCGTTACTACCCGGCCAATGCCGCCGCTGCACACATCAAAGTCTTTTTGCCGCTCGCCGGCCAGACGCAGCCGGACCTGCCGACGCTGACCGAAAACGGCCCGCGTTGGGCCGCAGATGCCGTACGCCCGATCGTGCGCACCTATTCCATCCGCGCCGTGCGCCCGGAACTGGCGGAAGTGGACATCGAGTTCGCCATTCATGACCATCAGGGCCCGGCGGTCGACTTTGCGCGCCAGGCGAAAGCCGGCGATAAAATCGGCATCAGCAACCCGGGCGGCCCCAAGCCGATGCTGCCGGCCGCCGACTTCTACTGCCTGGCGGGCGATCCTTCCTCACTGCCTGCGCTGGCCGCGCTGTTGGAAAACCTGCCGCCGCACAGCGCCGGACGCGCTTTCGTCCGCGTCGACAGCAACGCTGACGTCATTGACCTGAAAAAGCCTGCCGGCGTTGAGGTGAATTGGGTTGTCGGCGGCACAGAGAAAACCGACGAATTGGTCGCTCGGTTCCGCGCGCAATCCGTGCCGCAGAGCGATACCCACTTCTGGCTCGCCGGTGAAGATCGCCTGGTGGTAGAGCTGCGCCGCTACCTACGCCGTGAACGTCAATGCGATCGTAATCGTCTTTATGCTGTGCCTTACTGGCGTGAGGGGCTAAATGAAGAGGGTTACCACAATAAACGGCATGAAATCATGGATAACATTGACGACTGATCGTCTCATTTTCCTTGATTAACCGAGTACTAAACAAGTAAACATGACTTTTCTCAAATCTAACGTTAAAACTTGGCGTTATTGCGTAAAAGTAAGTAAATAAAACCGCACCCCGTGCGGTTTTTTTGCTACCCTGATCACATAAAGCAAGCAATTGCTTTCTCAGATAAAAACAACATCACACCGGCGCCGTGGGTGTATCCTAATATAAAATACCTACTGGAAACGCAGAGTTGCCGTATCACGGCAACCGGCGCTGACGGGCTACGCTGTTTGAGAAGGAGTGCCACCCTCATGAAGTCGCAACACGATCCTGGCCGATCCACCAAATCTCGCCACACCGAATACTCGCTGATCTTCCCTATCGCCGCGTTGGTAGTGCTAAATCTATGGGGTAGCACCGGTAACTTTCCGCTAATCGTCGGCATCAATATTCTCGCGCTGGTGGGGATCCTCAGCAGCGCCTTCAGCGTGGTGCGCCACGCCGACGTGCTGGCCCACCGATTGGGCGAACCCTATGGCTCGCTGATCCTCAGTTTGTCGGTGGTGATCCTCGAGGTCAGCCTGATTTCCGCGCTGATGGCCACCGGCGACGCCGCACCGGCGCTGATGCGCGACACGCTGTATTCCATCATCATGATCGTTTCCGCCGGCCTGGTCGGCTTTGCGCTGCTGCTCGGCGGGCGCAAGTTCGCCACCCAGTACGTCAACCTGGGCGGCATCAAACAGTATCTGATGGCGATTTTCCCGCTGGCGGTGATCGTGCTGGTGTTCCCGAGCGCGCTGCCAGGCGGTAACTTCAGCACCGGGCAAGCGCTGCTGGTGGCGTTGATCTCCGCCGCCATGTATGGCGTGTTCCTGGTGATCCAGACCAAAACCCATCAGAGCCTGTTCGTGTACGAGCATGAAGACGACGATGGCGATCCGCATCACGGCAAGCCCTCTTCGCACAGCAGCGCCTGGCACGCCGCCTGGCTCATCGTGCACCTGATCGCGGTTATCGCCGTCACCAAGTTCAACGCCAATCCGCTGGAAGGCCTGCTGACCAAGATGAATGCACCGGCGCAGTTCACCGGTTTCCTGGTGGCGCTGTTGATCCTGTCGCCGGAAGGTCTGGGCGCGCTGCGCGCCGTGTTGAACAATCAGGTGCAACGCGCCATGAACCTGTTCTTCGGTTCGGTGCTGGCGACCATCTCCCTGACCGTGCCGGCGGTGACCATCATCGCCACCCTGACCGGGCAGACGCTGATCTTCGGCCTGCAAACGCCGCATATCGTGGTGATGCTGACGGTGCTGCTGCTGTGCCAGCTGTCGTTCTCGACCGGACGCACCAACGTGCTGAACGGCACCGCCCACCTGGCGCTGTTCGCCGCCTACATGATGACTATCTTCGCCTGATCAAAAAGGGGCGCACTCTGTGCGCCCCTGCCTTCGTTATACCGAGAAGAATATCGCCGCGGCGATCCCCCCGAACAAAATCCACTTGATGATGTAATAACCGGTGCGGTTCCAGGCCTTCAAGCGTTTCCCCACCCGGCGTATCGCATAGATGTATTTGAACATCTTGTTGACGCCGCCGGTACGATCGCCCTCTTCGTTCGGCGCGGTGGCGGCGCTCATCAGATTGCGCCCCAGCCAGTGGTTAACCGCCTGTGCCCAGCGGTAGCGCATCGGCCGTTCGATGTCGCAGAACAGGATCAGACGATTCTGCCCGCTCTGATTTTCCGCGTAGTGCAGATAGGTTTCATCGAACATCACGCCTTCACCGTCGCGCCAGCTGTAGCGTTCGCCGTCCACCTCAATGAAGCAGCGGTCATCGTTGGGAGTAATCAGCCCCAGGTGATAACGCAGCGAACCGGCGTAAGGATCGCGGTGGCGCGGCAACCGGCTGCCGTCCGGCAGTTCGGCGAACATCGCCGCCTTGACCGAAGGCAGGCTGCGCAGCAGTTCCGTGGTCTGCGGGCACAGGGTCATGGCGGAAGGATGGCTGTCTTCATACCATTTCAGGTAAAAGCGTTTCCAACCAGTCTTGAAGAATGAGTTGAAACCGGCGTCGTTGAATTGATCGGACGCCTTGATCTGCTGGATCTCCATCAGCTTCTGTCCTTCGTCGCGGATGGTTTCCCAGTTCTCCCGCAGTACCGCCAACTCAGGGAACTGCTCCGGCTTCAGATACGGCGTAGTCGGCACACGGGAAAACAGATACATGAAAACGTTCAACGGTGCAGTAAAGGTGGAATGGTCAGACAGCTGTCGCCACACGTTGTAGCGCACCCGTCCGCGGTAATGCACATAGACGACGCATAAAATAAGCAAAATCAGAATGATGTATTTCATGTTTGAATCGCATCAAGGAACCCACACGCTATGCGCCGCGCGGCGCACACCCCAGATAATGTCCTTTTGGCGGCACAGGCAAATTGCGCGCCAATCTGGAACCCATTAATCATTAACGCTAACTCAACGAAAATCCATACAAAAAACCACAATAATTTACACAAAGGTTAAACGAAATGATAAATGAGGGGCGATAAAAAAGGCCGCCGAGGCGGCCTTTCCATTAGCGGATAGGTTAACTGTAAGCGTTGAGCGTGCGCTGGCACAAAGCGGAGCGTACGCAGTCCTGTTTTTCAAAGCGGATAACGCCGATCATCTCGTCCTCTTCGAAGCGTTCCAGGGCATCGCTGAGGCCGGATTTCACGCCGCGCGGCAGGTCGCACTGGGTCACGTCGCCGTTAACGATAACCGTCACGTTTTCCCCCAGGCGGGTCAGGAACATTTTCATCTGGCTGGCGGTCACGTTCTGGGCTTCATCCAGGATAACGACCGCATTTTCGAAGGTGCGTCCGCGCATGTAAGCAAACGGTGCAATCTCTACCTTGCCGATTTCCGGGCGCAGGCAGTACTGCATAAAGGAAGATCCTAAACGACGTACCAGAATGTCATACACCGGGCGGAAATAAGGGGCGAACTTCTCGGAGATATCCCCCGGCAAGAAACCGAGGTCTTCATCCGCCTGCAAAACAGGACGGGTAACGATAATCCGATCCACCTCTTTATGGATCAGCGCCTCCGCCGCCTTGGCGGCGCTGATAAATGTTTTGCCACAGCCCGCTTCGCCGGTGGCGAAGATCAGCTGCTTATTCTCTATGGCTGATAAGTAATGACCCTGAGCTTCGGTTCTAGCCTCGATGGGTGAGCTATCGCGCTTGTCTCGCGCCATGCCGATAGACTCGACTCCCCCCATTTGCACCAGCGAGGTCACAGACTCTTCTTCCAGCTGGCGATGACTACGAGCGTCACGACGAATAACGCGTTTCGCTTCACGACGTGCTTTGATCACTGCTTTCTGTCTACCCATAGTGGCACCTTACAGTTTGTTTCACCTACCGCAACGGCCAGGCCGTGCGATTATGTTTCACACACGTATTAGGTTTTGGCCTCCTCCGAGCCAATGAGAGCCAAGGGACAATGTGAATTGACGGCAACGCTTAAGCGCCGTTTTTTCACGGGACAACGCGGACTGCATCAATAAACGTGGAGTAAAAAGTGGTGAGATTCGGTAGCGATAAGAGTGCGGAGTTGCCGGTAAAAGAGAGTCGGAGAGAGAACCCTCGTTACAACGAGAAATCAGGGGAGATGTGTTATTTTTTCTTTCCAGCCCAACCAAGGACTTTACCATTAGCGATCCCCGCAGTGATATTTACAGCTTCAAGCTGTGCACCGTGTGAAAACTACCGCCAGATGATTACAGTATAATGACATTCAATCCTGTCGCGTTACTAAAATGTAAAAAAATTTTATATGTTTTGTTTTTAGTTATCGTTAAAACACTATATCACGCGCGACACGTCATTCCATAAAAATTTTTAACATATAAATTTCAACAAATTACAATTAAAAACCGCGAATGACACTTTGGTTTCCTGATTAAATTTTGCACAACCAAAAAACGCGGCGGTGCGTGTTTTTTAATCCATAGGCCAGGTGTCGAATTGACTTTCGACGCTCAATCTTCCTTACGGCAGGCAAAACAAAGTAAAACGAGGCAGGCGATCCCGCCTCGTCATTCCGGGTTCAGGCCTTAAGCAGGCCGCTGGCCAGATAGTCACCGTTCTCTTTCACGCCCGGCAGCACGAAGAAATATCCGCCGCCAATTGGCTTGATGTATTCCTCCAACGCTTCGCCGTTCAGCCTTTTTTGCACCGTCAGGAAGCCTTTCTCCAGATCGGCCTGATAACAGACGAACAGCAGCCCCATTTCCAACTGCCCGGCATTGGAGACGCCAAGGGAATAGCTGTAGCCGCGCCGCAGCATCAGGTTGCTTTGGCTTTCCGGCGTGCGTGGGTTAGCCAAGCGAATGTGCGCGTCCATCGGGATCACCTTACCGTCGGGATCGTTCGCGTAATTCGGCTCGTCATGTTCATGCTTCATGCCGAGCGGCGCACCGCTGTGCTTCTCGCGGCCGAAAATGGTTTCCTGCTCCTGCAGCGGCGTGCGATCCCAAAACTCGACGCGGAAACGAATAATACGCGCCGCCTGATAGCTGCCGCCCGCCGTCCACGCCGGTTCGCCGACGCTGTCGCCGACCCAGACCACTTTATCCATCAGCGGTTTGTCGTCGGTCTTCGGGTTGGCGGTGCCGTCTTTGAACCCCAACAGGTTAATCGGCGTCTCTTTGCCTTTGCTGCGCGCCGCGTGCGCGGAGATGAACCCTTCCCGCTTCCAGCGCACGCTGAGCAGATCCGGCGAGTGCTTGATGATATCACGCAGCGCGTGGAGAGCGGTTTCGTTGGTGTTGGCGCAGATCTGCAGCAGCAGGTCGCCGTGGCAAAGCCCGGCGTCCAACGCATCGTTGGGGAAGCGGGTCATTTTCTGCAATTTCAGCGGCTTGTGCGCCTGCAGGCCAAAGCGCTCGTCGAACAGCGATGCGCCGACCGAGACGGTAATGGTCAGGTTGTCCGGGTAAATCTCCGGCCCCATGATGCCGGAATCGAGCGGTGGCAGCTTGGCGTCCACCTCCGGCGCCTTGCCGCCGTGGGTCAGGAAGGCGATGCGATCGGTCAGTAGCCGGAACAGGCGCTCCAGCCCCGCTTTGTCGGTCGCCAGCACATCGAACGCCACCAGCATCATCGCCGCCTGTTGCGGCGTCAGCACCCCGGCCTGATGGCGGCCATAAAACGGCTGCTTCTGCCAGCGCTCATCCTGCGGCGTCGCCAACGGCTCCGCCGCATTGCCCGCCGCCTGCGCCAAGCGGGTGCCGCCCAGCGCCAGTGCGCCCAGCCCCAGCCCTTGCAGCAAACGGCGCCGTGAAGGCGATGCCGCCCCCTGAGAGTGCAGATGAGGCCCGTTATTCGGGCCTGCCTTGTTGCTCATAACCGTATGCCTCAGTCCAGGCCCAACACGCCGCGCAGTTGGGAAAGGTCTTCCGCCAGCGTGGTGATCGGCCCTTTCAACGCATTGCGATCGGCATCGGTCAGCTTCTCATAGGACTCATACCCCTCTTTGGTTTGGTACTTCGCCAAAATGGTGTCCACCGTTTTGAAGTTGGCGTCGATCTTGTCCAGCAGCGGCTTATTGGCTTTGACCAGCAAAGGACGCAGCAGGTTGACTATCTTCTGCGCGCCGTCGACGTTGGCCTGGAAGTCCCACAGGTCGGTGCGGCTGTAGCGGTCTTCTTCACCGCTGATCTTGCTGGCCGCCACCTCTTCGATCAGCCCGGCTGCGCCGCCCACCACCTTGCTCGGCGGGAAGGTCAGTTCACTCACGCGCTTTTGCAGCTCGACGGTGTCGTGGTACAGGCGATCGGCGTAGGCGCCCATGTCTTTGGTGGAGTTGTCGGCAAACAGCGCCTTCTCCAGACGGTGGAAACCGGTGAAGTTAGGGTCCGCCGATTTCTTCTCGTAGTCGTCTTCGCGGGCGTCGATGCTGCCGTCCAGATCGGAGAACAGCTCGGCGATCGGCTCGATGCGCTCATAGTGCTGGCGGGTCGGCGCGTACAGCTTGCGCGCTTGCTCCACGTTACCGGCCTTCACCGCGTCGGTGAACAGCTTGGTCTGTTTCACCAGCCCATCGACTTCTTTGGTGACGTAAACTTTGTATTCGGCGATCGGGCCAACCAGATCCAGCGCGCTCGGCTTGCCGTCGGTAGCGCCGTTGGCCGCTGCGGTGACAGTC
The DNA here is from genome assembly GCF_052168655.1 of Serratia sp. CY47280. Classification (NCBI taxonomy): domain Bacteria; kingdom Pseudomonadati; phylum Pseudomonadota; class Gammaproteobacteria; order Enterobacterales; family Yersiniaceae; genus Serratia; species Serratia sp. CY47280. Next base: position 1,178,912 of record NZ_JBJNMG010000001.1, read on the forward strand.
AGTTTGCCTTTCGGATTGCTCAGCAGCCCGCAGGTCATGTCATATTCGCCCGCTTCCAGCGTGGCGGTCATTTTCTGGGTGAAACCCGGCGCGATGTTCTCGCGCTCTTCCACCACCATCACCCCTTTCAGGATTTCCCATTCGACGTTTTTCTGGCTGGTGTTGTGCACCACAAACTGCGTCTTGCCGGCCGGCACCGTCAGCTGCATTGGTTCGCACTGCTTGTCGTTGACCGTGACCTTGACCTGCGGCACGTCCGCCGCCAAGGCGTCGATGCTCAGCGCAAACGCCGGGATAGCCAGTAATGCTGCGTGCAACGCCTTGCGGCGAAATAACGGAGTAGACATACGAGATTCCCTATTAAACATTAATGATTGATTTTACGTTGCGCCGGGGCCGCTGCCGGCTCCGCGCGCTGCGGCAGGAAAAAGAAAATCAGCGCCGGGATCAGATACAGGAAGTAGACCGCCACTTCGCTGACCGTCGGGGCTTCCTGATAACCGAGAATGCCTTCCAGCAGGGTGCCGAACAGCGAATGGGTCGACAGGGTGTTGCTGAAATCGAAGGCGATGTCCTGGAAATGGTTCCACAGACCGGCTTCGTGGAAGGCGCGGATCGCCCCGGCGGCCAGGCCGGCGGCGACGAACAAAATGAACAGGCTGGTCCATTTGAAGAATTTGGCCAGGTGCAGCTTCACACCGCCCCAGTAAATCATCATGCCCAGCACGATGGCGGCAACCAGCCCGAGCACCGCACCGATCGGCGCCGCGGCGCCCACGTCTTGCTGAAACGCCGCCAACAGGAAGAACACTGACTCCAGCCCTTCTCGCGCTACGGCGAAGAACACCATCGCCACCAGCGCCCAACCCTGCCCTTTACCGGCGTTAAGCGCCTGATCGATCGCGCCTTCCAGATGCACCTTGACCGATTTGGACACCTTACGCATCCAGAACACCATATAGGTGAGGATCAGCACCGCCACCACCGCCACGATGCCTTCAAACAGCTCCTGCTGTTTTTGCGGGAACTCGCCGGTGGTCTCATTGATGAAGATGCCGAGCGCCAGACACAGCGCCGCGGCGACAATCACGCCGATCCACACCGCACCGAGCCATTGGCTGCGCTGCGTGCGTTTCAGGTAGCTGGCGATCAGGCTGACGATCAACGCAGCCTCCAGCCCCTCGCGGAACATGATAAGAAAGGGAACGAACATAAATAAACACCCCTGAAAAGACCGCGGCGGCAGAGAAAACTGACTCGAAATGAGCGGCGGCAACTCTGTAAAGAAACGTAAAATACAACGAGAGTGATTATCATTCTGCCAAGAAGAAATACAAGAGGCGCAAGCGTGATTTTTTCTAATCAAATGTCGCCAGGTGTTACAGCCGGATGACGGGGTAAGCCGGCAAAAAGAAGGGGCGCTCTGCGCGCCCCTTGCTGACTGACATCGAACGGCGTTATACCGTTTTGTACTCGGCTTCCGCCTGATCGAAACGTTCGGTCATGGTGGTAGACGGCTGGCGGCCCATCAGGCTCACCACCACAATGGCCAGACAGCCCAGGATGAAGCCCGGGATGATTTCGTACAGGCCCAGCCATTCATACTGTTTCCAGACGATCACCGTCACCGCACCGACCAGCATGCCGGCCAGCGCGCCGTTGCGGGTCATGCGCGACCACATTACCGAGATCAGCACAACCGGGCCGAAGGCGGCGCCGAAACCGGCCCAGGCATAGCTCACCAGGCCCAGCACGCGGTTCTCCGGGTTGGCCGCCAACGCGATGGCGATCAGCGCCACCACCAGCACCATCACGCGGCCGACCCACACCAGCTCACGCTGGCTGGCGCCCTTGCGCAGAAATGCCTTGTACAGGTCTTCGGTGATCGCACTGGAGCACACCAGCAGCTGGCAGCTCAGAGTACTCATGACCGCCGCCAGAATCGCCGACAGCAGCACGCCCGCCACCCATGGGTTGAACAGCAACATCGCCAGTTCGATGAACACGCGTTCGCCGTTCTGCGACACGTTACCGGCTTGATCCGGGTTATTGGCGAAGTAAGCAATGCCGAAGAAACCGACGGCGATGGTGCCGGCCAGGCACAGGATCATCCAGGTCATGCTGATGCGACGCGCGCTGCGGATGGTGCGGTGAGAATCCGCCGCCATGAAACGCGCCAGGATATGCGGCTGGCCGAAGTAGCCCAGGCCCCAACCCAGCAGCGACAGGATGGCGACGAAGTTCAGCCCCTTCAGCATGTCAAGGTTGGCCGGGTTCTGTGCCTGGATCACCAGCATCGAGGTATCGATGCCGCCGACGGCGAAGATCACGATCACCGGCGTCAGGATCAGCGCGAAAATCATCAGGCTGGCCTGCACGGTGTCGGTCCAGCTCACCGCCAGGAAACCGCCGATAAAGGTGTAGAGGATGGTCGCTGCGGCGCCGGCCCACAGGGCGGTTTCGTAGCTCATGCCGAAGGTGCTTTCGAACAGGCGCGCGCCGGCCACGATGCCGGAGGCGCAGTAAATGGTGAAGAACACCAGGATGACGATGGCCGAGATCACCCGCAGCAACTTGCTGTTGTCTTCAAAGCGGCTGGTGAAATAGTCCGGCAGCGTCAGGGCGTTGTTGTTGGCTTCGGTATGTACGCGCAGCCTTCCTGCCACCAGCTTCCAGTTCAGGTAAGCGCCAATGGTCAGGCCGATGGCGATCCAGCTTTCGGAGATGCCGGAGAGGAAGATGGCGCCCGGCAGGCCCATCAGCAACCAGCCGCTCATGTCGGAAGCGCCGGCGGACAGCGCGGTCACCACGCTGCCCAAACTGCGGCCGCCGAGAATATAGTCATCAAAGTTGTTGGTTGCCCGGTAGGCAAGCAGGCCGATCAGCACCATCCCGAAAATGTACACCAGGAAGGTCACCAGCATAGGTGTGCTCATTGTCATTTAATTCTCCACTTTCATTATTATTCGCGTTTCGCTCCGGCCAAGCCGGCGCCGGTAAACCCACGCGCAATGCATTTCACTGGCCGCCGCGCCGGAACGTGGCGCAGCCTGCGAGCAAGTGCAGGTAAAATAGTTTCTGCCCGTAATTGTTGACCGTCGGTTATCCTAGATGAGCTTTTCATCAACCAACAAGACATTTAACAACAAAGTTACACAAAGTTTACCCTGCGTCACATTTACCGGGCTCACGGGTTGCACTTACGACAAGCAAAGTGAGTTGCACCTGGTTATTACCCTTATATACCGCAAGGTAAAGCGCCTGCGGCATCATAAACCCCGCCGCGTTCGCTCAATAACGCAACATTCATGCCAACTGCCCATGTTAAAAAATCGATGAAACTCACACTTCGCTCATCAGCCTGATTTAACAAGGTTGCACAAAGTTGCAACATGCAGGATATTGTCTGCATTCTTGACACCACACATCACACGAACCTATCCCAACAGGCTTTCCGGCCTGCTGTTTGTCTAGCCTGATGGGATAGGTTCTAAACACAGGAGTTGGATAGGCATGGGCACTACCACAATGGGCGTGAAACTCGACGAGGCAACACGCGACCGGATCAAGAGCGCCGCGCAGCGCATCGATCGCACGCCGCACTGGCTCATCAAGCAGGCCATCTTTAATTACCTCGAGCGTCTCGAGAGCGGTACCGATATTCCTGAAATTCCAGCGCTGGCCGCTGCGGGCCAGCCTGAAGCGGACGACATTATGCCGCAAGCGCAGGAAGAGTCACACCAGCCATTCCTCGATTTCGCCGAACAAATTCTGCCGCAATCGGTGACCCGCGCCGCCATCACCGCCGCCTATCGTCGCCCGGAGACCGAAGCGGTGCCGATGTTGCTCGAACAGGCGCGATTACCTGCCGATCTTGCTCAGGCTACTCACAAAATGGCCTACGGCATCGCCGAGAAGTTGCGTAACCAAAAAAGTGCAAACGGCCGCGCCGGCATGGTGCAAGGCCTGCTGCAAGAGTTCTCCCTCTCCTCGCAGGAAGGCGTAGCGCTGATGTGCCTGGCGGAAGCGCTGCTGCGCATTCCGGACAAACCGACCCGCGATGCCCTGATCCGCGACAAGATCAGCAACGGCAACTGGCATTCGCACCTCGGGCGCAGCCCGTCGCTGTTCGTCAACGCCGCCACCTGGGGCCTACTGTTCACCGGCAAGCTGGTGTCGACCCATAACGAAGCCAATCTGTCCCGCTCGCTGAACCGCATTATCGGCAAGAGCGGCGAGCCGCTGATCCGCAAAGGCGTGGACATGGCGATGCGCCTGATGGGCGAACAGTTCGTGACCGGCGAAACCATCGCCGAGGCGCTGGCCAACGCGCGCAAGCTGGAAGAAAAAGGGTTCCGCTACTCCTACGACATGCTGGGCGAAGCCGCCCTGACCGAGGCCGACGCCCAGGCCTACCTGGTTTCCTACCAGCAGGCGATCCACGCCATCGGCAAAGCCTCCAACGGCCGCGGCATCTATGAAGGCCCCGGCATCTCCATCAAATTGTCCGCCCTGCACCCGCGCTACAGCCGCGCGCAGTACGAACGCGTGATGGAAGAGCTTTACCCGCGCCTGCTGTCGCTGACCCTGCAGGCACGCCAGTATGATATCGGCATCAACATCGACGCCGAAGAGGCCGACCGACTGGAAATCTCGCTCGATCTGCTGGAGAAACTGTGCTTCGAGCCGCAGTTGGCCGGCTGGAACGGCATCGGCTTCGTGATCCAGGCCTACCAAAAACGTTGCCCGTTCGCCATCGACGCGGTGATCGACATGGCGCAGCGCAGCCGCCGTCGCCTGATGATCCGTCTGGTGAAAGGCGCTTACTGGGACAGCGAAATCAAACGCGCCCAAATGGATGGCCTGGAAGGTTATCCGGTTTACACCCGCAAGGTGTACACCGACGTATCCTACCTGGCCTGCGCCCGCAAGCTGCTGTCGGTGCCGAACCTGATTTATCCGCAGTTCGCGACCCACAACGCCCATACGCTGAGCGCCATTTATCACCTGGCCGGCAATAACTACTACCCTGGCCAGTATGAGTTCCAATGCCTGCACGGCATGGGTGAACCGTTGTACGAACAGGTAGTGGGCAAAGTGGCCGACGGCAAACTGAACCGCCCTTGCCGCATCTATGCACCGGTCGGCACCCATGAAACGCTGCTGGCTTACCTGGTGCGCCGCCTGCTGGAAAACGGCGCCAACACCTCGTTCGTCAACCGCATCGCCGACGCCACCCTGCCGCTCGACGAGCTGGTGGCCGATCCGGTCAGCGCCGTGGAAGCGCTGGCGGCCAGCGAAGGCCAGATTGGTCTGCCGCATCCGCGCATTCCGCTGCCGCGCGAGCTGTATGGCGAGAAACGTACCAACTCCAGCGGCCTGGATCTGTCCAACGAACAGCGTCTGGCCTCACTCTCCAGTGCCCTGCTCACCAGCGCCAGCCATCCGTGGCGCGCGGAACCTATCATCGATGCCGAGTTGGATCAGGGCGTCGAGCAGCCGGTGATCAACCCGGCAGAGCCAGGCGATGTGGTCGGCTACGTGCGTGAAGCCACCGAAGGCGAAGTCAGCCGTGCGCTCGACGCCGCCGCGGCCGCCGGCCCAATCTGGTTCGCTACGCCGCCGACGGAGCGCGCCGCGATCCTCGAACGCGCCGCCGAGCTGATGGAGAGCCAGCTGCAAAGCCTGCTGGGCATTCTGGTGCGCGAAGCGGGTAAAACCTTCAACAACGCCATCGCCGAAGTGCGCGAAGCGGTCGACTTCCTGCACTACTACGCCGGCCAGGTGCGCGACGACTTCGCCAACGACAGCCACCGCCCGCTGGGCCCGGTGGTCTGCATCAGCCCGTGGAACTTCCCGCTGGCGATCTTCACCGGCCAAATCGCCGCCGCGCTGGCGGCGGGCAACAGCGTGCTGGCCAAACCGGCCGAGCAAACGCCGCTGGTGGCCGCGCAGGCGGTGCGTATCCTGCTGGAAGCCGGCATTCCGCAAGGCGTGCTGCAGCTGCTGCCGGGCCAGGGTGAAACCGTCGGCTCAACGCTGGTTAACGATGCCCGCGTCCGCGGCGTGATGTTTACCGGCTCCACCGACGTCGCCGGCATTCTGCAACGCAGCATCGCCGGCCGTCTGGATCCGCAAGGCCGTCCGACGCCGCTGATCGCCGAAACCGGCGGCCTGAACGCCATGATCGTCGACTCCTCCGCCCTGACCGAACAGGTGGTGACCGACGTGGTGGCCTCCGCCTTCGACAGCGCCGGCCAACGCTGCTCCGCGCTGCGTATCCTGTGCATTCAAGAAGACGTGGCCGAGCACACGCTGCAAATGCTGCGCGGCGCGATGGCCGAATGCCGCATGGGCAATCCGGAGCGCCTGTCGACCGACGTGGGGCCGGTGATCGACGCCGAAGCCAAAACCGGCATCGAACGCCACATCCAAGCGATGCGTGCCAAAGGCCGCAAGGTGTACCAGGCCGCCAAAGGCAGCGCGCAGGATGAGAAAGAGTGGGCGCGCGGCACCTTCATCAAGCCGACGCTGATCGAGCTCGACAGCTTCGACGAGCTGCAGAAAGAGATCTTCGGCCCGGTGTTGCACGTGGTGCGCTTCCAGCGCAACAATCTGGACGCGCTGGTCGATCAGATCAACGCCGCCGGTTATGGCCTGACGCTGGGCATTCACACCCGTATCGATGAAACCATCGCCCGGGTGACCGAACGTGCCAAGGTCGGCAACCTGTACGTCAACCGCAACATGGTCGGCGCAGTGGTCGGCGTGCAGCCGTTCGGCGGCGAAGGCCTGTCAGGCACCGGCCCGAAAGCCGGCGGTCCGCTGTACCTGTACCGTCTGCTGGCCAACCGCCCGGACGACGCGCTGCAACGTACGCTGCACCGTCAGGACGAAGAGCGCCCGATGGAAGCCACCGCACGGCCGCAGCTGCTGGGTGCGCTGCAATCGCTGGAGAAATGGGCGGTCACCAGCCAACACGGCGAACTGGCGGCATTGGCGCAGCGCTATGCGGAACTGGGCCAGGGCGGCACCGTACGCCCGCTGCCGGGCCCAACCGGCGAGCGCAATACCTATGCCCTGTTGCCGCGTGAACGCGTGCTGTGCCTGGCGGATAACGAAACCGACGCGCTGACCCAGCTGGCCGCCGTGCTGGCGGTTGGCAGCTGCGTGCTGTGGCCGGAAGCGGAACTGCAGCGCAATCTGTTCCGCCGCTTGCCGAACGATGTGCAGGCGCGCATCGCCTTCAGCAAAGACTGGCAGCAGGATAAGGTCGAGTTCGACGCCGCCATCTACCACGGCGATGCCGACCAGCTGCGCACCCTGTGCGAGCAGATCGCGCAGCGCGGCGGCGCCATCGTTTCGGTGCAGGGCTTCGCCCACGGTGAAACCAACATCCTGTTGGAACGCCTGCTGATCGAACGTTCGCTGAGCGTCAACACCGCCGCCGCCGGCGGTAACGCCAGCCTGATGACCATCGGTTAACGCATCGCCAAGGCGGCCATGCATCGCCGCCTGACTTGCTCACCGCTACGCAAACCCTGCACTCGTGCAGGGTTTTTTATTGCCCGCAGGCCGATCAGCCGTTAGCGCCTTATTATCCTTACAGGGTGGAGCGTCGCTCTTGGACGATAACAACATAGACGGATTATTCTGTTTGAAAGCCGCGTCAGAGCGCTACGAGACGCATTGACTTTCGGGATCGGCAATATTCGGAATACGGCAGCCGCAGCGAATTTCTCGCCGCCGCCGCGCGAAACGAATGGTTGAAAGCGGAGTGAATGCGGTCGGGGGAAACGCCCCCGACGCCTTATTGATTCCGGAACTTGTCGAGGAATTGCTGGGTGCGCTGATGCTGCGGATTGGCGAACAGCGCTTTGGCCGGGCCCTGTTCAACAATGCGGCCGTGATCCATAAAGATAACCCGGTCGGCCACGTCGCGGGCGAAGCTCATCTCATGGGTGACGATCACCATGGTGCGTTTCTCTTCCGCCAGTGAGCGCATGGTATTGAGCACTTCCCCCACCAGCTCGGGATCGAGCGCCGACGTCGGCTCGTCGAACAAAATCACCTCCGGCTGCATCGCCAGCGCGCGCGCGATCGCCACCCGCTGCTGCTGCCCGCCGGACAGACGCCGCGGATAAGCCGCCTCTTTGCCGCTCAGGCCCACTTTGGCCAGCAACGCGCGGGCGCGCTGTTCAGCGCTGGCTTTCGCCTCGCCTTTAACGATAACCGGCCCTTCGATGATGTTTTCCAGCACCGAACGGTGCGGAAACAGGTTGAAGTTCTGGAACACGAAACCGACCTGCTGACGCAGCGCGCGCACCTGATTTTTCTGTTTGCTCAGCGGCTTGCTGCCGTCGATCTGAATATCGCCGACGCGAATAGTGCCGGAATCCGGCTCCTCCAGCAGATTGATGCAGCGCAACAAGGTGGTTTTCCCCGAACCGCTCGGCCCGATGATCGCCACCACTTCACCGGCGTCCACCGCCAGATCGATCCCATGCAGCACCGTCTGACCCTTGAACTGCTTGGTCAATTGCTTAACTTCAATGGCACTCATGCGTTACTCCTGATCCTGGCGATTAACGTGGGCTTCCAGACGGTTTTGCAGTGCGGAAAGCAGGGTCGCCATCACCCAGTAAATCAGCGATGCCGCCAGGTACATGGTGAACACTTCCAGCGTGCGCGAGGTGATCAGCTGCGCCTGGCGGAACAGTTCCGGCACCTGAATGGTGGCGGCTAGCGAGGTGTCCTTCACCAGGCCGATAAAGCTGTTGCCCAGCGGCGGCAAGGCGGTGCGCGCCGCCTGCGGCAGGATCACCCGGCGCAGGGTTTGCCAACGGGTCATGCCGATGCTGGCGGCGGCTTCCCACTGCCCTTTATCGATCGACGAAATCGCCGCGCGCAGCGTTTCCGAGGTGTAGGCGGCGGTATTGAGCGACAGGCCAATCAGCGCCGCCGGGAAAGGGTCGAATTCGATGCCGAACTGCGGCAGACCGTAATAGATCATAAACAGCTGGGCAATCAACGGCGTGCCGCGGAACAGCGACACGTAAATACGCGACAGCCACGACAGCGGCCACAGCGGCGAAAGGCGCATCAGCGCCAGCAGAAAACCGAGCAACAAGCCTAGCGCCATACCGCCCAGGCTGAGCTGAAGCGTCAGTATTGCGCCCTTCAATAAAAATGGCGCTGAATCCAGCGCCAGTTGAATACTTTCGTGCATTATTTAGTTACGTCCGCGCCAAACCATTTCTCGGAGATCTTCGCCAGCGTGCCGTCTTTTTGCATCTCGGCGATCGCCTGGTCAATCGCGGCCAGCAGCTCTGGGTTGTTCTTGCGCAGCGCCACGCCGGATTCCTGGCGAGAGAACGCCGGGCCGGCTACCGCCAGCGTATCGCCGGTTTTCTTCACCAGATCCAGCGCCGCCAGGCGATCCACCAGAATGGCGTTGATGCGGCCAACGCGCAGATCCTGATACTTGGTCGGATCGTCGTCGTAGGTGCGCACGTCTACGCCCTGCACGTTCTCGCGCAGCCATTGCTCATAGTTGGTGCCCAGGCCAACGCCGACCTTCTTGCCCTTCAGGTCTTCCGGCTTGGTGATGGTGCCTTCGTTACCCTTTTTCACCAGCGCCTGAATACCGGAAACGGTATACGGAGTGGAGAAGTCATATTTCTTCTTGCGCTCATCGGAGAGCGTCACCTGGTTGATAACCACGTCGATACGTTTCGAGTCCAGCGACGCCAGCATGCCGTCCCACTTGGTCGGGTTCAGCTTGGCTTTCACGCCCAGATGTTCCGCCAGCGCGTTGGCGAAATCCACTTCAAAACCGGTCAGCTTGCCGTCTTCACCCTGGAAGCTGAACGGCGGATAGGTGCCTTCCAGCCCGACGATCAGCGTGCCGCGCTGTTTCACCTGCAGCAGCAGGTTATCAGCGGCGTAGGTTTGAGTCGTCACACCGGCGGCCAACGCAATACCCACCACGCCCAACAACCATTGACGACGAACTTTCGCAAACATCATAAACACCCCTGTGTGTTATTTATCTTTTTTGATATCAGCACTTTAACAGTGCGACCGCCCGCATAAAGGAATATAACTTTATAAATATAGTTCAAAATGGAATAACAAGCGGTTTTTACACCTGCGGATGGTAGGCGAACAGCGCCGGCGCACCACCGGTGTGAACGAACAGAATAGGGCCCTCATCGCGGAAGCGCCGCTGGGCGATGCCGTCGATCAAACCGGCCATCGCTTTGCCGGTGTATACCGGATCCAGCAACACGCCCTCTTGCTGCGCCAGCAGCTGCACGGCCGCCATGCCCTCTTCGTTCGGCATGCCGTACTGCGGCGCGAAATAATCGTCCCACAGCGCGATCGGCGCCAGCTCGTCGATATTCAGCGAACAAGCCAGGGCTTTCTGGATCTGCTCCACCTTAGGCAGTTGATCGATCACGGTGCGCGAGACCGTCACGCCGATCAACTCGGTTTCCGGCAGCAGCTGTTGCAACCCCACCGCCAGCCCGGCGTGAGTGCCGGCGCTGCCGGACGCCACCACCACAGAACTGAACGCCACGTTGCTGCGTTGGCTCTGTTCGGCGATTTCCAATGCGCACTGCACATATCCCAGCGCGCCCAGGGCATTGGAGCCGCCCACCGGCACCACGTAAGGCCGGAACCCCTGCGCCTCAAGGCGCGTCGCCAGTTCTGCCAGCTGTTGCTGCGGATCGTGCAGCGCTTCGCACATCACCACCTCGGCGTTGAACAGGCCGAGCAACAGGCGGTTGCCGTTGGTCAGGTAGTTTTCCGCGCGGGTGTCGATAGGGTTTTCCAGCAGCGCGACGCAGTGCAGGCCGAGTTTCGCCGCCACCGCCGCCGTCTGGCGCACGTGGTTGGATTGAATGGCGCCGGCGGTGACCAGCGTATCGGCGCCTTGCCTCAGCGCATCGGCGGCCAGAAACTCGAGCTTTCTCAGCTTGTTGCCGCCCATGGCCATTGGAGTGACATCGTCACGTTTAAGGTAGATTTCGCGGCCGAGGTAATCGGAGAGACGGGACAGCTTTTCGAGCGGTGTGGCGGTGCCAACCAGATCCAGACGCGGAAATTGCGCCAGTTGTTGTTGCAGGTTCACTACTTCCCCCCAGGGAATCGAATATCAACATCTGATAACCGATAGATTTAGCAGATGTGAACTGAATAATCATCCTTTATCACGGGGGGATCCGCAGACCCCGGCCCAGCGGCCGGGGAAAATCTCAGTAGCTGCGCTGCCAGGCGAGATACTGATCGTATTTGCGCAGCGCAATGCGGTAGTTGTTGTGCGCCGCGGTAGGCAGATCGTCGATAATGCGCTGATGGCTGGCGCTGCTGGCGAATTTATCCGCCGGATAGTTGCGCGCCACCAGCATTTCGTCCAGCCGGCGCAGCCGCACCACATACTCGCGGATGGTGCTGTGGCTCATCTCGGTCTGTTCGAACAGATACTGCTTGAACGCCATGATGTCGAAATAGCTCGGGTGGCTGTTACAGGAGATCTCGCTGCAAAAGCGGCACAGCGCGGTCAGCTCGTGCTGCACGTTTTGCCAGACCGCATCGTCGATCGGCTGATCCATGCGCGCGATGGCTTCTTTATTGATAATCTTGCCGCGAAACACCAGCGCCATGCGGTCCAACAGTTTGCCGCACTGGGAGCAATGGGTCTGGCTGTGCTTGTAGTCTTTCAGGTAACGGCTAAGCGGCCGTTTCTTTAACAGTATTCCTGGCATAAGGGGCAGTCCGGTTGTCGCATGGGTCATCAAGTTGAGGGGCGGCGGGCCGCCGTCAGGTATCGTTCGCCAGCCGCGCACGCAGCCGTTTGATCGCCTGACTGTGCAGTTGGCTGACGCGGGATTCCCCGACGTCCAGCACGGCGCCGATCTCTTTGAGATTCAACTCTTCCTGGTAATACAGCGTCAGCACCATTTTTTCGCGCTCCGGCAACGCCTCGATGGCGTCGATCACTCGCTGGCGCAGGCTGCCTTCCAACAGGTGATGCAGCGGGTTGGCCTCTTCATGCCCTTCCAGCATCGGTTCCGCGTTCTCGCCATGCTCCTCGCGCCATTCGTCGTAGGAGAAAAGCTGGCTGTTATTGGTGTCCAACAGAATTTGACGGTACTCATCCAGCGAGATATTCAGCGTCTGCGCCACTTCCGTCTCGCTCGCCGGGCGGCCGTAACGCTGTTCCAGTTGCCGCATCACCTGCGCGACCTCACGCGCATGGCGTCGCACGCTGCGCGGCACCCAGTCGCGGCTGCGCAGCTCGTCGAGCATCGCGCCGCGAATGCGCTGCACCGCATAGGTGGTAAAGGCGGTTCCCTGTAGGGCGTCATAACGCTCAACGGCGTTCAATAGCCCGATTCCCCCGGCCTGCAGCAGGTCGTCAAGCTCCACGCTGGCGGGCAGCCTGACCTGCAGGCGCAACGCCTCGTGGCGCACTAACGGCACGTAGCGCAGCCAGAGAGAATTTTTGTCCATCACGCCTTCGGCGGTATACAGATCGCTCACTATGTCTTAAACCTGCGGATAAGAGAGTCAGCGCTATTATGCGTAGGGGGCGAAATGCCAATCGGCTGAACAGTCGCACAAAACAGGCTTTATTTGCGCCATGTAATAACCGCGCGGTGCGCGAGCATAAAAAAACCCCGCCGAAGCGGGGTTTCTTTGCGACAGTTAATCGGGAGAGACGATTAACGCAGCAGGGACAGAACGTTCTGAGTAGACTGGTTAGCCTGTGCCAGAACAGAGGTACCAGCCTGTTGCAGGATGTTGGCACGGCTCATGTTGGACACTTCGGTCGCGTAGTCAGCATCCTGGATACGGGACTGAGAAGCGGACAGGTTGTTCACGGTGCTGTTCAGGTTGTTGATAACAGAATCGAAACGGTTCTGTACCGCACCCAGGGAAGAACGCAGGTTGTCGACTTGAGACAGCGCTTTGTCCAAAGTATCCAGTGGGTTCGCAGTCGGGGTCGACATGTCTACAGCGTCAGTACCCTTAGTAAAGACTACTTTTGCAGGAGCGGCAACGACAGGAGGAGTCGCGGTTGGATCGGCAGCTACTGCCGCAGTAAACGCGGCTTCCGCTTTGGCGTAAGTCTTTTTGCCATCAGCATCAGTAGACTCAACCATATACATGGTCTTACCATTTTTATCCGTGCCAGATACTAATTTATCACCTGTAGCCAAGCCTGATGCATCAACAGTGGTATTGTCAGTAACGGTAGTACCATTGTCGTACTTAATGCTAGCTTTGTCGGCGATCGCAGCGCCCACTTTGTTGCCTGCATTCGCAACGCTGAAGTCTTTCAGACCCAGTTCTTCGGCATTGATCTTTTTCAGATCGATATCGATGGTTTCACCGTCGTTAGCGCCAACCTGGATGGTCAGTTTCTGCTCGCTGCTCAGCACTTTCACGCCGTTGAAGTCAGTTTGTTCGGAGATACGGTTGATCTCTTTCAGGCGCTGAGTGATTTCGTCCTGGATAGAGTTCAGGTCGCTGGTGGAGTTAGAACCGTTCTGCGCCTGTACGGTCAGACGACGGATGTTCTGCAGGTTGTCGTTAACTTCGTTCAGTGCGCCTTCAGTGGTCTGCGCCAGAGAGATACCGTCGTTGGCGTTGCGAGAAGCCTGAGTCAGGCCTTTGATGTTCGCGGTGAAACGGTTGGAGATCGCCTGACCCGCAGCATCGTCTTTCGCGCTGTTGATACGCAGACCGGAAGACAGACGCTCAATCGCAGTGCCCAGAGAAGACTGAGATTTGTTCAGGTTGTTCTGCGCCATCAGCGACAGGCTGTTAGTGTTGATTACTTGTGCCATTGTTTGCTTTCCTTACGAGTCAGTTGCGTTCTTCGCAACACGGTTAAAAGGTTCGGGCTTGTTTGCCCACGGCGTCAACCACCGTCCCCTCAGGTATCGGCCCTCCCCTAACAACCTTTAGAATTTTTTTAATTTTTTTTGCATCGCCGGCAATGGCGGAAATAACGCGGTTTTTCCCTCCTCTATTGCGCCATCGATTTTTTGTTTTTTTCGGTAAACTTTTTCATCACTGAGCCGATAACGCGTAAAGCGAATAAAGTCATTACCAAGGAGAAGCACGAATGGCATCGATCAGTTCATTAGGCATCGGCTCAGGACTCGACCTTAACGGTTTGCTCGACAAACTGACCAAAGCGGAACAGCAGCGCCTTACGCCTTACACCACCCAGCAGACTAGCTATAACGCCCAGTTGACCGGTTACGGCACGTTGAAGGGCGCGCTGGAGAAGTTTGACAATCTGAGCAAAGATCTGGCCAAGCCAGAGTTCTTCAACAGTACCACCGCCACCAAGCACGATCAGTTTACCGTGACCACCACCGACAAGTCGGTTCCGGGCAACTACTCCATCGAGGTGCTGAAACTGGCGCAGCCGCAAACGTTGACCACTAAAGCGACGATTACCGATCAACAGGCCAAGCTGGGCACGCCGGGCAGCAGCGATCGTTCCATCAGCATCACCGCCGGCAACCCGCCGAAAGAAACCAAGATCCCGCTCGGCGACGATCAGACCTCGCTGGTCGAAATGCGCGACGCCATCAACAAATCGAAATCCGGCGTTACCGCCAGCATCATGCGCGTCGGCGACAATGACTATCAACTGGCATTGAGCTCCACCACGCCAGGCGAAAAAAGCACCATTGCAGTGCAGGTCAATAACGACGACAAGCTCGGCGCTATCCTCAACTACGATCCTAAAAACCCGCCGAAAGATGGCAGCACCGCGATGAAGCAAACGGTGCCCGGCCAGGATGCGGAAATCGTCGTTAACGGCACCACCATCAAGCGCAGCACCAACTCGATCGCCGATGCCCTGCAGGGTGTCACGCTCGACCTGAAAACCACCACCAAGGCCGGTGAACCGCAAAACCTGGTGATCGGTATCGACAAGAGCGGCAGCGCCAACAAGATTAAAGAGTGGGTCGACAGCTATAACTCGCTGCTGGACACCTTTAATTCGTTAACCAAATACACTCCGGTCAAACCCGGTGAAGCACAGAATGCCAAGAACGGCGCGCTGCTGGGCGACAACACCCTGCGCGGTATTCAGTCCTCGATCAAAAGCGCTCTCAGCTCGGCTCAAGACAACCCGGAGTTGAAAGGCCTGGGCAACCTCGGCATTTCCACCAACACCAAAACCGGCAAGCTGGAAATCGACAGCACCAAGCTGAACAAAGCCATCGACGAAAAACCGGAACAAATCGCCAACTTCTTCGCCGGTAACGGCAAAGACACCGGTATGGCCACCGAGATCCACAACGAGATCCAAAATTACATCAAGGCCGGCGGCATCATCGAGAACTCGACCAAGAGCATCAATACCAATCTCGATCGCCTGAACATCCAGATAACCACGGTCACGGCCAGCATTCAGAACACCATCGACCGCTATAAGCAGCAGTTCGTTCAGTTGGATACCATGATGTCCAAATTGAGCAGCACAGGTAACTATTTACAACAGCAGTTCTCGGCAAAGTGATCCCTTAACCAGGTAACAGGTAAAGAAACAACATGTATAACAGAAGCGGCACTCAGGCCTATGCGCAGGTCAGTCTGGAAAGCGGCGCCATGAGCGCCAGCCCGCACCAGTTAATCGTGATGTTGTTCGACGGGGCGCTCAGCGCCCTGCTTCGCGCACGCATCCTGATGAACCAGGGCGATATCGCCGGCAAAGGTATGGCGCTGTCCAAAGCCATCAATATCATCGACAACGGCCTGAAAAGCGGCCTCGACCCTCAGCAGGGTGGTGAGATCGCCGAAAACCTGGCGGCGTTGTACGACTATATGAAGCGTCGGCTGATGCAGGCCAACCTGCACAACGACGAAGCGGCGATCGCCGAAGTGGTCAAACTGCTGGAAAACATCGCCGACGCCTGGCGCCAGATTGGCCCTAACTACCAACCTTCGCAGGACGCCATGTAATGGAACGTCAACAGCAGCTGTTAGCCGCTTATCAACAAATTTATAGCCTGAGCAGCCAGATGATCGCGCTGGCGCAAACCGGGCGCTGGGAGGAGCTCGTCGAGCTCGAATTCGCTTACGTGACGGCGGTGGAAAAAACCGCCGCCTTCACCGGGCAAGCCGGCCCGTCAATGGCGCTGCAGGAAATGCTGCGCAATAAGCTGCAACAGATCCTCGACAACGAAACCGAGCTCAAACGTCTGTTACAGCAGCGGATGGATGAGCTGAAGATGCTGATCGAACAGTCCACGCGCCAGAACGTGGTCAACAATACCTACGGCCAGTTTCATGATCGTGCGCTGTTGCTGGGGGAACCACAGGTCCGATAAGATCGACAATACTGACGAAAATGGATTAAATAGCACTATGCGCTATTACTCTCGGGTTACGTTAGGATATTAATCTATGGCATTTGAATTATTCAGTTTATGGGTAATTGGTAAAATGCGCGCTTCGAGCCTGGCTCTCACTTTAATGGATAAACATTATCCCGACACGGACGTTTTCTGTTCAGCAGGAAATTGATTTTTGATAGATAAAACACGCCGCTGTGTTTCACGGCCCATGGAAAAATGTTGCTCCAACGCGGATCAAAGCGTAAAGATATTCTCAGATAATGGCTGCGAAATGAATATCGATGGAACGTACAATTAATCTCTGTCCAGGAATTGGCGCCTCAGCGCACATCATTCAGCATACTGAATTATTATTCCCTTCAGTCTATTTTGAGCAACCACATCTGTATCTGATACAACAAGGCCATAAGCGCGTACGCTGGCAACAACACGAGGTGGTGGCTCATGCCGGCGAGCTGTTGATTATCGACGGGGGGCAAACGGTGGATATTATTAATGGCCCATCCGCAGAAGGTGTTTTCAGCTGCCAGTTGCTGACCTGCGATCCACGGCTGCTCACGATTCAGCCTCCGGCTGAGGAAGCGCCGACGCCAATGCCGTTCGATGCCGTCCTGGCGCTGCGCAACCTGCCTTGCGCCCTGAAGCACAGTTTTGAGACGACCAGCCTGGCGCTGGCGCTCCGGCAGCGGTTTCCCACCATCATCGTGCGGCACAAAATGCTGGAAATTCTGCTGTGGCTGGCCCAGTTCGGCATTCGCTTCATCCACAACGAAGCCAAAGACCTCACCCAACGCGTGCGTCGCTGCCTGGCAACCGATCCGCACAGCATTTGGACGGCGGCCAAAGTGGCGGAGAGCCTGTCGATGAGTGAAGTGATGCTGCGCCGCAAACTGTCGATGGAAAATACCGCATTGCGTAATCTGATGATCGACGTGCGCATGAGTAGCGCGCTGGCCCTGCTGCAGTCGACCGACTGGCCGATCTCCGCCATTGCGCAACATGTCGGCTATGAAAGCGCATCACGTTTCGCCGAACGTTTTCGCAAACGTTTCGGTTTCGCCCCTACCGCTATTCGCGGTCATCAAAGGATTATGGAACCCGGCTCTCAAGGCATTGAGTCGCTGGTCGCCGGAGAAACCTAAATAGACGCGTAACAAAATGGCTTTATTTGACA
Source organism: Serratia sp. CY47280 (assembly GCF_052168655.1). Lineage (NCBI taxonomy): Bacteria > Pseudomonadati > Pseudomonadota > Gammaproteobacteria > Enterobacterales > Yersiniaceae > Serratia > Serratia sp. CY47280. The sequence goes on from NZ_JBJNMG010000001.1 coordinate 1,196,480, forward strand.
CAGATCCCTAACGATTGTCACACCGCCGAGATACGCTACGCAACGTTCATCCGCCGAAGAGCGAAATAAATGATGCGTAATGAAAAGCGATTATTTTCTCTAGCAATCACGTTGTTGGGGCTGTGGCTGTTGGTATTGTTGTATGAAGAAGACATGATGCGTTTACTTGCCGCACAATAAAACGGCCAGGCTTTTTATCGCCTGGTCAGACTTCAGTCCAGTTTAACCAGAACGCCAATTAATACGGCAAGTACCGTCAGCATTAAAATACTGATCAGACGCCATCTGGATTCGCTTTTCGTGCTCATTGACCTGCCTCGAATAATAACCCTACTAATCAGGCTATAATAAACGGTCACCTGCGTATTCAATAAGCCTGACAGCACCGTTTTCGCCCCTCTATTCGGTAGATTAGCGCCCATTCCTTGTCGGTTGCGACACCGGCCATTAGCACGGCAATACCGGTGGTGCCACAAGCGCCAATTTCCCCGGTAGCTCCGCCACCAGTTTTTCCACCGCCAGCCGCACCTTGAGCGGCTGGTAAGGCATATAGGGCCACACGGCATTCACCGGAAAACTGAGGCTGGATCCACCGCGCATGATTTCCACCAGCGTCCCTGCCATCAGCCGCTCGCGCACCAGCCACTCCGGCAGCCAGGCAATACCGGCTCCGGCGGAAACGGCATCGACGATCCCCTGCATGTCATCCATCATCATCTTGGCCGGTGGCCTGAACGACTGCAGCTCACCGTTTTCGCCGCGAAGTTGCCAGGGCAACACGGCGCCGGCGTGCAGATACCCCACCGCCTGGTGTTGGCTTAACGCGTCCAGCGTGCTCGGTTCACCACTGCGCCGCAGGTAGTCGGGCGAGGCGCACAGCAGCATGCCGTGTTCGCCCAAGCGCCGGGCAACCAAACTGCCGCTGTCCGCCAGTTCGCCGATGCGAACCGCCAGATCGAACCCCTCATCGATCAGATCGATCCTGCGGTCGTTGAACGAAATTTCCAGCGTCAGTAAGGGATGCTCATTCGCCAGTGCCGTCATCAAGGGTGCAATGCACAGATGGCCGAACAACACCGGCATCGAGATCCTGAGCCGGCCTCGGACCTGCATCTTGCCACTGTCCAACTGGTTTTCCGCCGCCTGAACGTTCGCCAACGCCTGCCGGCAGTGCTCGTAGTACAACGCCCCTTCATCCGTCAGGCTCAGGCTGCGCGTCGTGCGCATAAACAACATCACGCCCAGCCGCGCCTCCAGACGCGACACGATTTTGCTGACCGCAGAACGTGTCAGATGCAGTTTTTCTGCGGCGGCGGCAAAACTGCCGCCTTCCGCTACGGCAACAAACGCCGGCAGTGCGCTGAGATCGCTTTTCATCTTAATGCTTCCAAATTGGAATCAATTAAGTGAAAACCTATCACCACTGGTGAGCATCAGGCAATGGTAACCTGCAGTCATTCCGGAGTCCCGGTGAAAACCACAGATTACCGTCAGAGGACAACAGCATGAAAAAAATACTGGTACTCAAATCCAGCATTATGGGAAACGACTCGCAGACCAATAACCTGATTGACCACTATCTGGCGGCGCGTCGGGCCAAAGGATATGAAGATCAGATCGTCGAACACGATTTGACGGCCTTGGATCTGCCGGTATTGGACGGCGAGCTGTTCGATGCGCTGCGAGGCGCAGAAAACACCAGTCAACGCGCCAAAGCGGCGGTGGCGCTTTCCGATCGGCTGATTGCCGAACTGAAAGGGAGCGATATGCTGCTGATCGGGGCACCAATGTACAACCTCAATGTACCAACCCAGCTGAAAAACTGGTTCGATCTGGTGGCCCGCGCCCGGGTAACGTTCAACTATACCGCCACCTACCCGGTCGGGTTGGTCGAGGGCGTCAATGCGCTGGTATTCAGTTCACGCGGCGGCGTACACGCCGGCCAGCCGACCGATGCCGTGACACCCTACCTGCGATCGGTGCTGGGGTTGATGGGGATCGGCGACGTGCAATTTATCTATGCCGAAGGGCTGGATATGAAACCGCACGGCCTCGCTCAGGGGTTGGCGAACGCCCGCGAGCGGATCGCAGAATTGGCAGGCTGAAGCAAACGCACAGCAGCATTGATTTGTTATAACATAACAAATATGATAACCGCGTCGGCACCACTTCGAGCGGGCGTCGACGCTCCTACATCACATACATAAATGTTTTATCGCACCTTCAGCCAGCTATTTCGATAGCTGGTTTTTTTTGCCTATTGGCTGAAGTCGTGACTTCAGTATTGCCGGGCAGCGCGTTTCATTTCTCGCTCGCCGGGCGACTGCGTTTTCACCGACAGTGGCGCGACAAACGCTTTCCATTCTTTGCCGGCGTCCTGATGAGCCGCGTTTTTTTGTGCCGATGAATAGTCATCGTTTTGCCCGGCGCATCCAGACAACGCCATGATACCCAGAGCAAGATACAGCGATTTGTACATCATCCTATCCCGATAAATGACCGTCGCTATAGGGTAACAGCGCCGACCCAAATTTCACTGAAAAATGATCGGCACGTTCATCACACCGGCATATTCATAATATCCTGGTAGGCCGCCACCAGCTTGTTGCGCACCTGTACGCCCAGCTGTAAAGACACCGACGATTTCTGCAGATCGACCATCACATCGTTCAGGCTGATGCCCGGCACGCCCAGTTCGAAATCCTGCGCCTGTTTGCGCGCCGTTTGCTGGGTCTCGCTGATCTTGCCGAGCGCCGCGGTCAGTTCGCTGGCGAAGCTGACGCCCTGCGGCGCCGCATTCTGCCCCATCTTGCCGGCCTGAACCGCCATGGTCTGCATCTGCTGCAGTACCCCTTCAATGCCCTGAATCGCCATCTGATCCTCAATCATCTCGTCTCGCCGGGTAACGTTTTCACCCTGCACTTCTCCAATGATGCACACCCTAGCACAGCGTTTTCAGACCTAAAGCGGTTAATTAACTGCAAAAAACCCGGCTTATCGGGCAATCGGAATCGTCTGATAAGGCGAATAATGGCCTGCCCAGAAATGGGAGCGCCGCTATTTAGAAGATATGTGTATCAGGGAGTCTGTTTTGTCACACAACGCTAACCATACCGTTCATCAGCCTGGCAGGGAGCTGCTCAGCCGCCCATACGGGATCGTGAGCGCCATTGAAGGACGAGACCTAAAATGAGTGCTTCGATAACCGCCGGCGAAAGCCGCGACAACGGCCTGCAAGCCATCTGGAATCGTCTGCGCGCCAACCCGAAAATTCCGTTGCTGGTCGCCGCTTCCGCCGCGATCGCGATCGTCGTCGCGCTGCTGTTGTGGGTGAAAAGCCCCGACTACCGCGTGCTGTACAGCAATCTGAACGACCGCGACGGCGGCGCCATCGTCACCCAGCTGACGCAGATGAATATCCCTTATCGCTTTGCCGAAAATGGCGCAGCGCTGCTGATCCCGGCGGAAAAAGTGCATGAAACCCGTCTGCGCCTCGCGCAGCAAGGGCTGCCGAAAGGCGGCGCCGTCGGTTTCGAACTGCTGGATCAGGAAAAATTCGGCATCAGCCAGTTCAGCGAGCAGATCAACTATCAGCGCGCCCTTGAAGGCGAGCTGTCGCGCACCATCGAGTCGCTGGGGCCGGTGCAAAACGCCCGCGTTCACCTGGCGTTGCCGAAACCTTCGCTGTTCGTACGCGAACAGAAATCCCCTTCCGCGTCGGTGACGCTGACCCTGCAACCCGGCCGTGCGCTGGACGACGGCCAGATCAACGCCATCGTTTATATGGTGTCGAGCAGCGTCGCCGGCCTGCCGCCGGGCAACGTGACCGTGGTCGACCAGGCTGGCCGCCTGCTGACGCAGTCCGACGGCACCGGGCGCGATCTCAACGCCTCGCAGCTGAAATACGCCAACGAAGTGGAAAACGGCTTCCAGCGCCGCATCGAGGCGATCCTCGCCCCGGTGGTCGGCAGCGCCAACGTGCGCGCGCAGGTCACGGCGCAGATCGACTTCGCCACGCGCGAACAAACCGATGAACAGTACCAACCTAACCAACAGCCTGACAAAGCCGCTATTCGCTCTCAGCAAACCAGCCTGAGCGAGCAGATCGGCGGGCCACAGGTGGGCGGCGTGCCAGGCGCGCTGTCCAATCAGCCAAGCGCACCGGCCACCGCGCCGATTGAGACCGCCAAGCCGGCCAACGCCGCAGGCAACAATGCCAATGCCACCGCGCAAAACGCCGCAACCACCCGCAGCGCGGCGGCCAACGGCGTACCGCAAAATACCCGTCGCGACGCGACTACCAACTACGAACTCGACCGCACCATTCGCCACACCCAGCAAAAAGCCGGCACCGTGCAGCGTCTGTCGGTCGCCGTGGTAGTCAACTACCTCGGCGTAGATAAAGACGGCAAACCGCAGCCGATGAGCAAAGAGCAGTTGGCGCAGATCGAAGCGCTGGTGCGTGAAGCGATGGGCTACTCCAGCAGCCGTGGCGATACCCTGAACGTGGTCAACACGCCGTTTACCGACAGTCAGGTGACCGGTGGCGAACTGCCGTTCTGGCAAAGCCAGTCGTTTATCGATCGCCTGATCGACGCGGGCCGCTATCTGCTGGTGCTGCTGGTGGCCTGGCTGCTGTGGCGCAAACTGGTGCGGCCACAGCTGCAACAGCGCCAGGCGGCGCAACAGGCCGCCATCGCCGCCGCCAATGCCCCTGCCGCCAAACCGGCCGACAGCGGCAAACCGAGCAACGAGGAGCTGGCGCAGCGTCGTAAATCGCAGCAGCGCGTCAGCGCAGAAGTCCAGAGCCAGCGGATCCGCGATCTGGCTGATAAAGACCCACGCGTGGTCGCTCTGGTAATCCGCCAATGGATGAGTAACGAGATATGAGCCTGACCGGAACCGACAAAAGCGCCATCTTGCTGATGACGCTGGGTGAAGATCGCGCGGCGGAGGTGTTCAAGCACCTCTCCTCGCGCGAAGTACAGCTGCTGAGCGGCACCATGGCCGGCATGAGCCAGGTTTCGCACAAACAGCTCGGCGAAGTACTGACCGAGTTTGAAGACGACGCCGAGCAATACGCGGCGCTGAGCGTCAACGCCAGCGACTATCTGCGCTCGGTGCTGGTCAAGGCCCTGGGCGAAGAGCGCGCCGCCAGCCTGCTGGAAGACATTCTCGAATCGCGCGAGACCACCACCGGCATGGAAACGCTCAACTTTATGGAGCCGCAGAGCGCTGCCGATCTGATCCGCGACGAACACCCGCAGATCATCGCCACTATTCTGGTGCACCTCAAACGCGGCCAGGCGGCGGATATCCTGGCCCTGTTCGACGAACGTCTGCGCAACGACGTGATGCTGCGTATCGCCACCTTCGGCGGCGTGCAGCCGGCGGCGTTGGCGGAGCTGACCGAAGTGCTGAACAACCTGCTCGACGGCCAGAACCTCAAGCGCAGCAAAATGGGCGGGGTGCGCACCGCCGCCGAGATCATCAACCTGATGAAAACCCAGCAGGAAGAAGCGGTCATCGACGCGATGCGCGAATACGACGGCGAGCTGGCGCAGAAGATCATCGACGAGATGTTCCTGTTCGAAAACCTGGTGGAAGTCGACGATCGCAGCATCCAGCGTCTGCTGCAGGAAGTGGAAGGCGAGTCGCTGCTGATCGCATTGAAAGGCGCCGAACAGCCGCTGCGCGAGAAGTTCCTCAAGAACATGTCGCAACGCGCCGCCGACATCCTGCGCGACGATCTGGCCAACCGTGGGCCGGTGCGCATGTCGCAGGTGGAGAACGAGCAGAAAGCCATCCTGTTGGTGGTAAGACGCCTGGCGGAAACCGGCGAAATGATCATTGGCGGCGGCGAGGACACCTATGTCTGATCGCATTAACACCCTGCCCTGGCAGCCCTGGTCGCTCAACGATTTGGGCGAACAGAAACCGGCGTTCGACCTGCCGCCGCTGCCGGATCTCGAACAAAGCGATCCGTCGCCGGACGCGCAGGCCGAATTGCAACAGCAGTTGGCGACGCTGCGGCTGCAGGCTGAGCAACAGGGCCAGCAGTTGGGCTATGCCGACGGCCAGCAAAAAGGCTATGAAGCCGGTTTTCAGTCCGGTCTGGAAGAAGGCCGTCAGCAAGGGCTGCTGGAAGCGCAGCAGCGGCAACAGCCGCTGACCGCCCACTGGCAGCAGTTGGTTACCGAATTCCAGCACACGCTGGACGCGCTCGACAGCGTGATCGCTTCACGGTTGACGCAGCTGGCGTTGACCGCCGCCAAACAGGTGCTGGGCCAGCCGCCGGTGTGCGACGGCACCGCCCTGCTCGCGCAGATCCAACAGCTGATCCAGCAGGAGCCGATGTTCAACGGCAAGCCGCAGCTGCGGGTCCACCCGGACGACTACCCCCGCGTCGAGCAACAGTTGGGGGTTACCCTCAGCCTGCACGGCTGGCGCCTGTTGGCGGACGGCGAACTACATCCGGGCGGCTGCAAGGTCAGCGCCGAGGAAGGCGATCTCGACGCCAGCCTGGCGACGCGCTGGCATGAACTGTGCCGCCTGGCGGCACCGGGAGAAGTCTGATGACCGCGCGTCTCGGCCGCTGGCTGAGTTCTCTGGATACGCTGGAAAAACGCATCGCCCGCGCGCCGACGGTGCGCCGCTACGGCCGCCTGACCCGCGCCACCGGGCTGGTGCTGGAGGCTACCGGCCTGCAGCTGCCGCTCGGCGCGACCTGCCTCATCGAACGGCACGACGCCGGTGAAGTGCAGGAAGTGGAAAGCGAAGTGGTCGGCTTCAACGGCCAGCGGCTGTTCCTGATGCCGCTGGAAGAAGTCGAAGGCATCGTGCCGGGCGCGCGGGTTTACGCCCGCATCGCGCCGGAAGGCCAAAGCGCCGGCAAACAGCTGCCGCTCGGCCCAGCCCTGTTGGGACGGGTGCTGGACGGCAGCGCCAAACCGCTCGACGGCCTGCCTTCACCGGAAACCGGTTACCGCGCGCCACTGATCACCGCGCCGTTCAACCCCTTGCAGCGCACGCCGATCGAGCAGGTGCTGGACGTGGGGGTGCGCACCATCAACGGTCTGCTGACCGTCGGTCGCGGCCAGCGCATGGGCCTGTTCGCCGGCTCCGGCGTCGGCAAGAGCGTGTTGCTCGGCATGATGGCCCGTTATACCCAGGCAGATGTGATCGTCGTTGGCCTGATCGGCGAGCGCGGCCGCGAGGTCAAAGACTTTATCGAGAACATTCTCGGTGCCGAAGGCCGGGCGCGCTCGGTGGTGATCGCTGCGCCGGCGGACGTATCGCCGTTGCTGCGCATGCAGGGGGCGGCCTACGCCACCCGCATCGCCGAAGATTTCCGCGATCGCGGGCAGCACGTGTTGCTGATCATGGACTCCCTTACCCGCTACGCCATGGCGCAGCGTGAGATCGCCCTGGCCATCGGCGAACCGCCGGCGACCAAAGGCTATCCGCCTTCGGTCTTCGCCAAACTGCCTGCGCTGGTGGAACGCGCGGGCAACGGCATCAGCGGCGGCGGTTCCATTACCGCCTTCTACACCGTATTGACCGAAGGGGACGATCAGCAAGACCCGATCGCCGACTCGGCGCGCGCCATCCTCGACGGCCACGTGGTGCTGTCCCGGCGCCTGGCGGAAGCCGGCCATTACCCGGCTATCGACATCGAAGCGTCAATCAGCCGCGCCATGACGTCGCTGATCGACGAAGAGCATTATCGCCGGGTACGCACCTTCAAGCAGATGCTGGCCAGCTATCAGCGCAACCGCGATCTGATCAGCGTCGGCGCCTACGCGGCCGGCAGCGATCCGTTGCTGGACAAAGCGATGACGCTGTACCCGCAGATGGAAGCGTACCTGCAACAGGGCATCTTTGAACGCAGCGGCTACGATGAAGCCTGTCAACAGCTGCAGCAGTTGATTGTTTAACGTCACCAGAGGCGCACAGCGATGAAATCACAATCTCCCCTGATTACCCTGCGAGATCTGGCGCAGGATGCGGTGGAACAGGCCGCGCAACAGCTGGGCCAGGTACGGCAGGCGCAGCAGGCGGCAGAGCAACAGCTGTCGATGCTGCTCAACTATCAGGACGAATACCGCCAGAAGCTGAATCATACACTTTGCGACGGCATGGACAGCTCTAGCTGGCAAAACTACCAGCAGTTTATCGGCACGCTGGAACAGGCCATCGACCAGCACCGCCAGCAGCTGCTGCAGTGGGGGCAGAAAGTGGATCATGCGGTGAAGCAATGGCAAGACAAACAACAGCGGCTGAACGCTTTCGAGACCCTGCATACCCGCGCCTTAAATGCGGAGCAGCAGCAGGAGAACAAACGGGATCAAAAACTGATGGATGAGTTCGCTCAACGCAGTGCACAAAGGAATATCAACCCATGAATCTGAACGCCCTGCCCGGCCTGGCCTTACCCGGCGATGCCGGCGGCCTGGCCGAACTGACGTCGGCGCTGGATGAGAGCCAGTTGTCATCGGCCTTCGCCCAGCTGCTCGGCGCACGTTTCGCGCCCGCCGCCGATGGCAAACAGCCGCCGGTCGCGCTGAGCGCGGACGAGGAACGCGCCCCGGCCCTGAGCCGCAACCAGCTCAATCAACTGCTAGCCACCTTCGGCGAGCGCGGCGGCCTGCTGCAGAACCCGGCCACCCCAGCCGATGCGCTTTCACCTGAAGGCGCCGAAGCCGAGGCGCCCATCGCCGGCGACAAATCGGCGCAACCACCGATCGCCGCCGCCAAAGAGCTGGATGCCGCAACGCTGCAGGCGCTGTACGCCATGCTGCCGGCCGCGCTCGTCGCCCAGGCGCAACCGACCGAAGGCCAACGTTCGCTGCCGGTGGAAAGCGCTGACGAGGCGACTGCACTGCAGCCCGGCAATGGCCTGCTGAACATTGCGGCGGCCGGTGATAAAACCGCCGCGCGTTCATCGGCATCCCCTGCTCCGTCGCTGACAGGGGCGAAAACGCCGGCCACCGGCGACGATAATGCCAAGGCGGCGCTCCCGCAACCGACCAGCGGTGAGCGCGCAAGTGCCGCACAGCCGCTGCCGGCGAGCGATGCACAGCAGCAACCGACGCTCAACCACGCCGTCGCCCTGGCCGCCGCCAGCCCAACGCAAACGGCCGCACCGGCCAGCGCACTGGTGACCGCACCGCCTACGCCGCAGCTCAACGCGCAGCTGGGCAGCCCGGAATGGCAGCAGGCGTTGAACCAACAGGTGCTGATGTTCCACCGCAACGGCCAGCAAAGTGCCGAGCTGCGCCTGCACCCGCAGGAGCTGGGCGCCTTGCAGATCACGCTGAAACTGGACGATCAGCAGGCGCAATTGCACATTGCCTCCGCCCACGGTCAGGTGCGCGCGGCGGTGGAAGCAGCGATGCCGCAGCTGCGTCACGCGCTGGCGGAGAGCGGCATCAACCTGGGGCAAAGCAGCGTGGGCGGCGAGTCCACCCCGCAATGGCAACAGGGGCAGCAGCAGGCGTCCAACGGCCAGGGGCGTTCCAGCTATGCTGAACATGCTGGCGGTGAGGCTGCGGCCGCCGACGGCGTCAGCGCGCCGGTGGCGCTGCAGCGCATGGCCAGTGCGGTCAACGGCGTCGATATTTTCGCCTGAGCCGCCGCAAACGCCCAAGCTGGCACCCATTTGCGCGTCTATTCAGGCTATTGCACGCCGTGATAGACGCGATAATACCTTTACATGTCATGCGTGCGGCTTTGCCGCGCGCCATGCCCGCCGCCTCGCAGGCTGCGGGTGGAACAACAGGAATTAGATTTGGCTATGTCTCAGAACACCCTTCCGGCAGCACCGAAACGCTCCCTTCTGGTCATCCTGCTGGTATTGATCAGCGTCGTCGCCTGTGGCGCCGCGGGCTACAGCTGGTGGCTGCTGCAACAGCATAAAAACGGCGCCGAACCGGCCGCCGTCAAACAGCAACCGCCGGCCGCGCCGGTGTTCATGCCGCTCGACACCTTTACCGTCAACCTGGTGACGCCGGACAACAACCCGGATCGCGTGCTGTATATCGGCCTCACGCTGCGTCTGCCGGACGAAAGTACCCGCCGTCAGCTGAACGATTTTCTGCCGGAAGTGCGCAGCCGCTTGCTGATGCTGCTCTCCCGTCAGGAAGCGGGCCAGCTGGCCAATGAACAAGGGAAGCAACAGCTGGTGGCGCAGATTAAGGACGTGCTCAGCCCGCCGCTGGTTAAGGGACAACCGAAGCAGGTGGTCAGCGACGTGCTGTTCACCGCCTTCATACTGCGGTAATCACTATGGGCGATAGCATTCTTTCACAGGCAGAGATCGACGCCTTGCTCAACGGCGACAGCGCGGGTGATGAACCCGAAGCGATAGTCGGCAAAGAGAGCGAGGTCAAGCCTTACGATCCGAACACCCAGCGCCGCGTGGTGCGCGAGCGTCTGCACGCGCTGGAAATCATCAACGAACGTTTTGCCCGGCAGTTCCGCATGGGGTTGTTCAACCTGCTGCGCCGCAGCCCGGACATTACCGTCGGCCCGATCAAAATCCAGCCGTATCACGAGTTCGCCCGCAACCTGCCGGTGCCGACCAACCTGAACCTGGTGCATCTGAATCCGCTGCGCGGCACTGCCCTGTTCGTGTTCGCGCCGAGTCTGGTGTTCATCGCCGTCGACAACCTGTTCGGCGGCGACGGCCGCTTCCCGACCAAAGTCGAAGGCCGCGAATTCACCCCGACCGAACAGCGGGTGATCAAACGCATGCTGCGTCTGGCGCTGGACGCCTATGGCGACGCCTGGAGCGCCATTTACAAGATCGACGTGGAATACGTGCGCGCCGAAATGCAGGTGAAGTTCACCAACATCACCACCTCGCCGAACGACATCGTGGTCACCACGCCGTTCCAGGTAGAGATCGGCGCGCTGACCGGCGAGTTCAACATCTGCATTCCGTTCGCGATGATCGAACCGCTGCGCGAGCTGTTGACCAACCCGCCGCTGGAAAATTCGCGGCAGGAAGACAGCCACTGGCGCGAAACGCTGGTGAAGCAGGTGCAGCACTCCGAACTGGAGCTGATCGCCAACTTCGTCGATATCCCGATGCGGCTGTCGAAAGTCCTGAAGCTGCAACCGGGCGATGTATTACCGATAGACAAGCCGGAACGCCTGATCGCCCATGTGGACGGCGTACCGGTTCTGACCAGCCAATACGGCACGTTGAACGGGCAATATGCCCTGCGTGTTGAACATTTGATTAACCCTATTTTGAATGCTCTGAGTGAGGAACAGCCCAATGAGTGATCCTAAGCAACCGTCTGGCGAAGGAAAGGAATCCGTAGACGATCTGTGGGCTGATGCGTTTAACGAGCAGCAGTCTTCAGAGAAATCCGGCGCGAGCACCGAAGGGGTGTTCAAGTCGCTGGAAGCTCAGGATGCGCTCGGCAGCCTGCAGGATATCGACCTGATCCTGGATATTCCGGTCAAGCTGACCGTGGAACTGGGGCGCACAAAAATGACCATCAAAGAGCTGCTGCGCCTGTCGCAAGGCTCGGTGGTGGCGCTGGACGGCCTGGCCGGCGAACCGCTGGACATCCTGATCAACGGTTACCTGATCGCACAAGGTGAAGTGGTGGTGGTGGCCGACAAGTTCGGCGTGCGCATCACCGACATTATCACCCCGTCCGAACGCATGCGTCGACTGAGCCGCTGATGACCGTTGCGGCGCCCGTTACCGTCCAAAGCAGCCAATCCCCCGCCGCGCCGGCCTTGCCGGCCGGTTCGGTGTTGATGCAGGTCAGCAGCGCGCTCGGCGGCATTCTGCTGCTGATCCTGCTGGCCGGTTGGCTGTTCCGTCGGCTGGGTTTCGCCCCGCAGGCGCGCAACAACAAGCTGCTCAACCTGCGCGCCAGTTGCCAGGTCGGGCAGCGCGAGCGCGTGGTGGTGGTGGAAGTCGATGACACCTTGCTGGTACTGGGCGTCACCGCCCAGCAGATCACCCCGCTGCACACCCTGCCCGCCCCGCCGAAAGACGAGGGCGCGGCCGACGTGGCGACGCCGGCGGACTTCCGCCAACTGATGCAAAAAGTTCTGAAACGCCCGGAAAAATCGGCATGACCTCGACTCTTCATACCCTCGTCCGCCGTCCGGCGGTTTGGCTCCCTGCCGCCCTGCTGTTCATCAGCCCGGCTGCTTTGGCACAACTGCCGGGGCTGATCAGTCAGCCGCTGGCCAACGGCGGCCAAAGCTGGTCGCTGCCGGTGCAGACGCTGGTTCTGTTGACCTCGCTGACCTTCCTGCCGGCCATGCTGCTGATGATGACCAGCTTCACCCGCATCATCATCGTGCTCGGCCTGCTGCGCAACGCGCTGGGCACGCCGTCGGCGCCACCGAACCAGGTGATGCTGGGGCTGGCGTTGTTCCTGACCTTCTTCATCATGTCGCCGGTGTTCGACAAGGTTTATCAGGATGCCTACCTGCCGTTCAGCCAGGACAAAATCGGGCTGGAAGTCGCGCTGGATAAAGGCGCGCAGCCGCTGCGCGAATTCATGCTGCGCCAAACGCGCGAAACCGATCTCGCGCTGTACGCCAGATTGGCCAATCAGCCGCCGCTGGCCGGCCCGGAGGCGGTGCCGATGCGCATCCTGCTGCCCGCCTACGTCACCAGCGAACTGAAAACCGCCTTCCAGATCGGCTTTACGGTGTTCATTCCGTTCCTGATTATCGACCTGGTGGTCGCCAGCGTGCTGATGGCGCTGGGGATGATGATGGTGCCGCCCGCCACCATCTCGCTGCCGTTCAAGCTGATGCTGTTCGTGCTGGTCGATGGCTGGCAGCTGCTGCTCGGCTCGCTGGCGCAGAGCTTCTATTCGTAACCCCTGACCGGAGAACGCGAGATGACACCTGAATCGGTTATGGCGCTCGGCACCGAAGCGATGAAAGTCGCGCTGGCGCTGGCCGCCCCGCTGCTGCTGGCGGCGCTGATCAGCGGCCTGGTCGTCAGCCTGCTGCAGGCCGCCACCCAGATCAACGAAATGACGCTGTCGTTCATCCCTAAAATTCTGGCGGTGGTGGCCACCATCATCATCGCCGGTCCCTGGATGTTGAATCTGTTGCTGGACTACATGCGCACTCTGTTCAGCAACCTGCCCACCCTGATCGGCTGACCGTGCTCACCTTCGACAGCGCCCAGCTCACCGTCTGGCTCAGCCACTATTTTTGGCCGCTGCTGCGCATTCTGGCGCTGATCAGCACCGCGCCGATATTCAGCGAAAAACAAATCAGCAAAAAGGTCAAAATCGGCCTTGGCGGGCTGATCGTCATCCTGATCGCGCCGACGCTGCCCGCCAGCAATATCCCGATCTTCTCCGCCGCCGGCCTGTGGCTGGCGGTTCAACAGATTCTGATCGGCGTGGCGCTGGGATTGACCATGCAGTTCGCCTTCGCGGCGGTGCGCCTGGCGGGCGAAGTGATCGGCATGCAGATGGGCCTGTCGTTCGCCACCTTCTTCGATCCCAGCGGCGGCCCGAACATGCCGGTGCTGGCGCGCCTGCTTAACCTGCTGGCGATGCTGCTGTTCCTCAGCTTCGACGGCCATCTGTGGCTGATTTCACTGCTGGCGGACAGCTTCCATACCCTGCCTATCCAAACGCAGCCGCTGAACGGCAACGGCTTCCTGGTGTTGACCCAGGTTGGCTCGCTGATTTTCATCAACGGCATGATGCTGGCGCTGCCGCTGATCTGCCTGCTGTTGACGCTGAACATGGCGCTCGGCCTGCTCAATCGCATGACCCCGCAGCTGTCGGTCTTCGTGATCGGTTTCCCGGTCACCATGACCTTCGGCATCATGACGCTGGGTATGATGATGCCGATGCTGGCGCCGTTCTGTGAACATCTGTTCGGTGAAATCTTCGATCGACTGGCGGCGGTGATCGGCGGCATGACCTTCTAAGCCCCTGCAACGCCCCTCCCTTTCCCCCTTATCTGCCTGAGACAAAATGGCAATAAAAACGCTTTCTTGGGACAAAAGCCTGAGAAACGCCTTTTATCCGGATTAAGGTTCAAATGTCTCCGGCGGCTTGAATAAATAAAACCCCGACCTAGAATAGACCCGGCAACAGAAATATCGCTTGTACCACGCTAGTCATCAGCGGCGATAAAAACGCTGACTCCCAATTGGAAATAAAAAATAACGCAGTCACGCAGGGTAAAATGCGCGACAGATAACTTACACCCTGAATAAATGCGTCCGGCGCCTACCGGCTGCAGGGCGCAGCATCGACCTTTGCTAACCACAGGAGCGAGTTCATGATTAAAGCGAAAAGCAACCGCAAAGCACGCCGGTTATTCGGTCTGACCCACTGGAAAAGCAACAAGTTTAGAGTTTCGTTTACCGAGACGGCCGACGGCGGAAAATGGAAAGTGGAGAAGAAAAAGAAATAGCAGCGCTATTTATCGTCAGGGAAATAATATCCATCGCGATTCTTCCACCGCTGATTTCAATAATGCCATTGCGCATTAAACAGGGGTGACAATCGTATTATTTCTTTCCTGATGAAAAAAAGGCGCGTCACTCAGTCAGTAGTGGGAGAACGAGCGACGCGCCAAACGAGTGCACCCGGTTTCAAGAAGCCTCCCTCCCCGCGAGGCGGAGAAGGCATTTTCTAAGCGCACTAAAGGGAAACCCGTCGCGGTCAGGCAACGGGGTATTGCTCTTAACGATTCATCTGGAACAGCGACATGCCCTGCATATCGCTGAAGGTTTTATACGACGCCTGCAGCGCTGCCTGCTGCATGAAATAAGACGAGATAGACTCGGCCAGATCGGCATCCGTCAACGCGCTCATCTGGATCTGGTTGGTCATGTCACGCTCTTTACCGATGCTGTCCAGCTGATCCATTTCCTGCAGCTGACTGCCCAGCTCGGCGCGCACGCTCAACACGTTGTTGTAGGAGTTGTCCAGACCGCGGTTGGCTTTCGCCAAGGCATCGTTCACCTGCTGCTTGGTGGCCTCATCGGCGCCCTGCAGCGGGGTTTTCAACGCGTTCAGCGCAATATCGATGCTCTCGAATACGTTGCTGACCGGCGCGCTGCCGTCCGGCTCGGGCTTCGGATTGCTGGTCAACGACATGAACACCGCGTTGCCGGTATGGCCGATGGTCATGGTGCGGTTGGCGTCCACTTTCTGCTGAACCGTCTTGTCCCCGCCCTGATAACTGACGGTGCCGCCGTTATCGACGAACGGCGCCTTGTCGTTCACGTATCCGCCGAACATATAGCGGCCGTTGCCGTCGGTGCTGTTGGCCTGGTTCAGCAGCTGATCTTTCAGCCCCTGCAGTTGGGTGGCCAGCGACTGGCGATCGTTATCGCTTTCGGTGCCGCCGGCGTTGACGATCAGCGCCTTCATATCCGCGATGGTGGACGTCGCGCCGGCCAATACCGTTTCTTCCATCGACACGTTCTGACGAGCGAAGGTGCGCGCCAGGGTGTACTGGCTGTTTTCCGCCTGCGACTGCGACAACATCACCGCGCGCGACGCCGCCAGCGGATCGTCGGACGGGTTGATCACCCGCTTGCCCGAGGAAAGCTGCTCGGCCGCCTTCATGAACAGCGACTGGTTGCCCGTGATGCCGTTCATGTTCTGTTGGTACATCATGCTGGTGCTCATGCGCATGCTGTGGGTTCCTTACTCTGAGCGACCGGCGCCGTTATCGGCGCCGATTAACAATGAAATCAACGAATATTCAGCAGCGCGTCGAACAGCGAGCTGGCGGTCTGAATCACCTGCGCGTTGGCCATGTAGTACTGCTGAAAACGCAGCAGTTCACCGTACTCTTCGTCAAGGTTGACGCCGGACATCGACTGCTGTTGCGCGCCCAGCTGCGTGACGATTTTGGCCTGCGAGGTAGCGATGGCCTTGGCGGCGGCGGTCTGGTTGCCGACGCCGCTGACGATGCCGGCGTAAGCGCCGCTCAGGGTCGCTTTGCCGTCCACCAGGTTTTTGGTTTGCAGATCCAGCAGCTTCTTGGCGTTCTCGTTATCGCCGCGGCCGCTGTCGTCTTTACCGGCGGCGGCGATCTTGGACGAATCGGTGATGGCCACTTTCAGGTTGCCCGCCACGTCGCTGACCGGCTTCACGGTGAAGCTGTCTTTGGCCTGCGCATTGCCGTCGATGCTCACTTCCAACCCGTCGAAGTTCAGCGTCGGTTTGCCGTCGGCGCTGGTGCCCGGCGTGGCGTTGACTTTCACATTGTCCGGCAGGCGGCTGACCTGCCAGTTGCTGCCGTCGAACTCAACGCGATAATCGTTAGCCTTCACCTTGCCGGTATCGGTGTAAGAAACCGACAGCGACGCGTCGCCGGTGTTGCGGGTGTTATCCACCACCCGGCCGCCGCTGAAGCTGAAGAAGTCGCCGCCTGCGTCACCGTTCAGATCGAAGCCGGCGCGATGCTGTTGGTTAAAGCTGTCCGCCATCGCCAGCGCCAACTGGCCCAGCTGATTGCGCACGCCGTCCAGCGTTTCGCTGCGGAATTTCAGCACGCCGCTCAGCGTGCCGCTGGTGATCTGGCCTTCCGGCACTTCGCTGGCGCCGTTGCCGCGGTTATAGCCGATAGTCAGACGGGAAGGATCGCTGCTGGAAGGCACGGCTTCCACCTGATACGTATTGCTGCCCTGCACCAGCGTCAAGCCGTTGGCGAAGGAGACGGTATAGGCGTCGCCGTCCTGTTGCGTGACCTGTACGCCCACCAGTTGGTTCAATTCGGTGACCAGCTGATCGCGCTGATCCAGCAACGCATTTGGCTCGCCGCCGGCGCTGCCGCGCAAACGGGTGATCTCATCGTTCAGCTTGGCGATCTGCTGGCCGTAGCTGTTGATCTGCTGCGCCGTATCGCTGATCTGCTGATTAACGCCGTTGTCCATGTCGCGCAGAAATTTGTCGGTGTTGTTGAACTGGTTCACCAGGCCGTTGGCCTTGCCCAGCACCGTTTGGCGCGCGGCATCATCACCGGCGTTGCTCACCAGGTTCTGCAGGTTGGTAAAGAAATCCTGCATGTTGGTCGACAGCGGGTTGGTCTTGCTCGCCAACAGATTGTCGATCTGCGAAATCTTCTCGTAATAGGCGTTCTGCGCCCCGAACGCGCTTTGTGCGCCGCGCAGCTGGTTGGTGATGAACTGGTTGTACTCGCGGTTAACGCTGGTGACGGTCACGCCGTTGCCGATAAAGCCGCTCATGGTGGCCATGCCGCCGTTCTGCGCCAGGATCGCGGTCTGGCGGTTGTAGCCCGCCACGTTGTAGTTGGAGATGTTGTTGCTGACGGTACTGAGCGCCACCTGAGCCGCATTCAGCCCGCTCATCGCGGTATTGATTAAGCTATTGGACATCGGAATTCCTTATGCTGCGGCGCCGGTGGCCCACAGGGTTCTTAATTGAGCTGCTGAGCCTGTTCGCTCAGCCTGTTTCGGTTATCGGCCAAAATGAGAAGAACTTGAGGAAAAAAAGCGGCAACGCGGTCAGCATCCAGCTAGCCTTCGTTACCGCCTATCCCCTAAATAATTGGCGTCGCAGCAAGGCGACAAGCAAGGGCGTCCCCGAGCGCTTGGTTAAGCCAAGTGACCGGGGCGAGCTTGTGCAGTCAACGCCGCTGCGGCGTCAAGAATGACGGGGATTTAGAACAAATCTTTCAGATCGTGGGTGTAAGCTTTCACCGCCTGTTCCCCCGCGCTCTTCATCTGCTGAATCACGCTGACCAGTTTGCTGGCGTACTGCGGATCGGTGGCGTACCCGGCGCGTTGCAGCGCATGCGCCGCCTGCTCCGGGCTGCGCGCGGCGGCCACGTCGGCATAGCGCGGGTTGTTGGTCAGCAGTTTGACGTAGTCGGCAATCGCTTCGACATACGACCCGTAGACGCGGAACTTCGCCTTCACCTTCTTCGCCGCGCCCTGTTCGAACTCGGTGGTGGTGATCTCCGTCACCGGCCCGTTCCAGCTGCCGCCGGCCTTGATGCCGAACAGGTTGTAGCTCGGCGTGCCGTCTGAGGTCGGGATCTCGCGCTGCCCCCAGCCGGACTCCAGCGCCGCCTGCGCGACGATCAGCTGATGCGGAATGCCGCTCTGCTGGCTGGCGACCTTCGCCGGGATCGACAGGCGAGCGACGAAGTTGCCGTTGTTGAGCGACAGTGGCGCGGCGGCCGGCGGGGCTTTCGGCATCGCGCGGCGCACCATCTGCTCCAGCGCCTGGTTCGGCAGCGTTTGCAGCACCTCGTTGTCCAGCGCCATCGGCGACAGGCCCGCCGTTTCACTCGGCACCGCGTTGGCGTTGCTCATCTGCTTGACCATCATGTCGGCCAGCCCCAGCCCTTTTTGCGACATCTGCTGGGCGATTTGCTGGTCGTACATCGAGGTATAGAGCCGCGTTTGATCGCTGCTCAATACCCCGTCCTGCGGCAAGGCGGATCGCATGCTTTTCAGCATCATCTGCACGAACATGCCTTCTACCTGCTGGGCCACCTGCTTGAGGTTGCCCTGCGGGTCGGCCGCCGCATCGCGCTTCAGACCGTTCAGCGCCTGGGCGTCATAGGCCGCACCCGACATTGCCATCAGATCGCCGGCCATCAGATGATTTCCAGCTTGGCGCGCAGGCAGCCGGCGCTCTGCATCGCCTGCAGGATCGACATCAGATCGATCGGCGTGGCGCCCAGCGCGTTCAGCGCGCGAATGACGTTGTTCAGGTTGGCGCTGGCGTTCACCTTCTGCAGCGATCCGCCCTGCTGTTGCACCGAGATCTGGGTGTTTGGCGTCACCACCGTCTGGCCGCCGCCGAACGGCGTCGTCGGTTGGCTGACGGTGTTCTGCCGATCGACCACCACCGACAGGTTGCCCTGGGCGACGGCGCAGGAATCGAGGATCACATCGCGGTTCATCACCACCGACCCGGTGCGCGAGTTGATGATCACTTTGGCGTCCATCGCGCCGACGTTGACGGTGATGTTTTGAATCTCCGCCAGGAAACGCACCTGAGAGCTGTTGCCCTGCGGCACCAGCACCTGGATCGTGCGGGCGTCGAGCGGCGTCGCGGTGCCGCCGCCGCGTTGGCGGTTGATGGCGTCGCTGATCTGCTGCGCCAGCGTGAAGTCTTCGTCGTTCAGCTGCAGGTTGAGTACGCCGCCGCTGCCGAAGGTGGTCGGCAGCTCGCGCTCAATGGTGGCGCCGTTGCTGATGCGCCCGCCCGCCAGCTGGTTGACCTGCACGCTGCTGCCGCCGGCCGCCGCGCCCGCGCCGCCGACCAGCACGTTGCCCTGCGCCAGCGCATAGACCTGGTTATCCACGCCTTTGAGCGGCGTCATCAGCAAGGTGCCGCCGCGCAGGCTCTTGGCGTTGCCCATCGATGAAACCACCACGTCGATGTTCTGCCCGGCGCGCGAGAACGGCGGCAGTTTGGCGGTCACCATCACCGCCGCCACGTTTTTCAGCTGCATGTTAGTGCCCGGCGGCACGGTGATGCCCAACTGCGACAGCATGTTACTCAGACTTTGGGTGGTGAACGGCGTCTGCATGGTCTGGTCGCCGGAACCGTCCAGCCCCACCACCAGGCCGTAGCCGATCAGGGCGTTGTCTCGCACGCCCTGCACCGTCACCAGATCGCGGATGCGCTCCGCCACCGCCGGCAAGCACACCAGCCCGACGCACAGCGCGATAAACCATTTTTTCAGCATCAGTCAATCCTTAGAACGGTGAAACATTTAAGAAGAAGCGCTGCAGCCAGCCCATGGTCTGCGCTTCGTTGATATAGCCATTGCCGACGTATTCGATACGCGCGTCCGCCACCTGCGTCGAGGTGACCGAGTTGTTGCCGCTGATGGTGCGCGGGTTAACGACGCCGGAGAAGCGAATGAATTCGGTGCCCTGGTTGATGGCGATCTGCTTTTCCCCCACCACGTGCAGGTTGCCGTTGGCCAGCACCTGGTTGACCGTCACCGTAATGGTGCCGTTGAAGGTGTTGTTGGCGTTGGCGCCGCCCTTGCCACCGAAGGTGCTGTCGCCGGAAATGTCCATATCGGCGCGCGCATTGCCCAACAGACCGTCGAGGTAACGCGGCGAGGTGGCGACGCCGAACTTGCTGGCGCCGTTGCGGCTGGCGTTGGCGGAAGAGCTCTTGCTGGCGCTGACGTTTTCCTGCAGCACGATGGTCAGGGTGTCACCGACGTTGCGCGGACGGCGGTCTTCGAACAGCGGCTGATAGCCGTAGTTCATCGGCTGCACCGTCTGGAAGATCGAGCCGTTCGGCATCGGCGCGCTGGCCGGCGCGGGCTGCGCCGTGGTCGCACCGTCCACCAGCGGTTTATGCGGAATATAAGCGCAGCCGCTCAGCGTCAGCATCACCATTCCCGCCAGCCAGCGTTGTCCCTGCCGCGGCAGGATTGCCATCGAATATGTGGTTACCACGGGTATCGCCTTTGTTTCACGAAAGAGAATGACGGGCGCGGCAAGCCGGGCCCGTCAATGACAGATTACAGTTGCGTCAGCTTTTGCAGCATCTGATCGGAAGTCGAAACCGCTTTGCTGTTGATCTCGTAAGCGCGCTGAGTCTGGATCATGTTGACCAGCTCTTCCGCCACGTTAACGTTGGAGGTCTCCACGTAGCCCTGATACAGCAGACCGGCGCCGTTCAGCCCCGGCGTGCTCTCGTTCGGCGCGCCCGAGCTTTCGGTTTCCTGATACAGGTTCTCGCCCACGCTCTCCAGACCGCTGTCGTTGACAAAGGTCGTCAGCGTCAGTTGACCCACCTGCTGGGCGGCGGTTTGCCCCTGCTGGGTGACGCTGACGATGCCGTCGCGGCCGACGGTGATGGACAGCGCGTTCGCCGGAATGGTGATCGCCGGCTGCACCTGGAAACCGCTGGATGTGACCAGCTGGCCGTTCTGATCGATCTGGAACGAGCCGTCGCGCGTGTAGGCCTGGGTGCCGTCCGGCAGCATCACCTGGAAGAAACCCTGCCCCTTGATGGCGACGTCTTTACTGTTGTTGGTCTGCGACAGGTTGCCCTGGCTGTGCAGACGCTCGGTCGCCACCGGACGCACGCCGGTGCCGATCTGCAGACCGGAAGGCAGCGTGGTCTGTTCGGAGGACTGTGCCCCCGGCTGACGCATGGTCTGGTACAGCAGATCTTCAAATACCGCACGCTGGCGTTTGAAGCCGTTGGTGCTGACGTTCGCCAGGTTGTTGGCGATCACGTCCATGTTGGTCTGCTGCGCGTCCAGACCGGTTTTGGCAATCCATAAGGATGGAATCATCGGTTATTTCCTTGCTGCTTAACTCATTGAGAGCAGTGAGTTGGCACGCTGTTCGTTTTCATCCACGCTGTGGATGACTTTCATTTGCATTTCAAAACGGCGGGCGTTGGCGATCATGTCGACCATGGTCTCCATCGGCTTGACGTTGCTGCCCTCCAGCACGCCCGGCATCACCCGCACCTGCGGATCGTTTTGCAACTGATTGCCGCGCTGCTGTTGAGTTTCCGGCGTCAGGCGGAACAGCCCGTCGTCACCGCGCATCACTTCGCGCGCATCGGCTTTCACCAGCTTCAGACGGCCAATCTGCGCGATGGTGTTCGGCGGATCGCCGGCGTTCAGCGCCGAAATGGTACCGTCGGCCGCGATGGTGATCTCCGCCGACGGCGGCACCTCGATCGGGCCGCCGTCACCCATCACCGGCAATCCCTGCACCGTCAACTGCCCGGTGGAGGAGATCTGAATGTTGCCGTTGCGGGTATAGGCTTCCCCCCCACCCGGCAGGCTCACCGCCAGGAAACCGTCCTGCTGCAGCGCCACGTCCAGCGGACGCGCCGTGTAGTTCAGCGCCCCCTGGCTCATATCGGCGCCCGGCGTCGACGCGGTCACCAAGGTGCGCGTCGCCATGCTCGGCCCGTCGACCGGCACCGCGCGCAATGCGGCGAGCTGGGCGCGAAAGCCCGGCGTCGACGCATTGGCCAGGTTGTTGGCGGTAATGGACTGCTGTTCCAGCGTTTGGCGCGCCGCGCCCATCGCGGTATAAATCGCGTGATCCATAACTCGGCCTTATTAGCGCAGGCTAACCAACGTCTGCAGGATGGAGTCCTGCGTCTTGATGGTCTGGGCGTTGGACTGGTAGTTACGCTGTGCGACGATCATGTTCACCAGCTCCTGGCTCAGATCGACGTTGGAAGACTCCAGCGCGCCGCTGGTCAGCTTACCGAAGCCGCCGCCGCCCGACAGACCAACGCGCGGCTGACCGGACGCACCGGTTTCCTGCCACACGTTATCGCCCTGCGACGCCAGCCCTTCCGGGTTGGAGAAGTTGGCCATGACGATCTGGCCCAGCACCTGAGTCTGCTGGTTGGAGTAGATGCCCACCACTGTGCCGTCGTTGTTGATCTGGAAGTTGGTGTATTCACCGGCGGCATAGCCGTCTTGCGATACCTTGCTCACCGAGTCGCTGCCCACGTTCTGCTGCATGCTGCCGGCGAAGCTCAGGGTGAAGTTTTGCGCCGGTGCGCCGTCTTTGGCGGTCATCGGGATCACCATGCTGAACTCGCCCGGCGCGCCGTTGGTGCTGGTGGTTTTCACCAGGTTGCCGCTGGTGCTGAACTCCATGGTGCCGGCGTTCACTGGCGCGGCGCTGCCGTCCTGGGTGTAGACCTGCCATTTATTGTCTTCCGTCTTCACGAAGTAGGCGTTGATGTTGTGCGCGTTACCCAGCGAGTCGTAAGCGGTGATGGTGTTGACGTAGTTGTAGCTGTCCTGTTTGGTCGGATCGAAGGTCTTGTTCTCCGGCACTTTATGGGTGGACTTCAGGTTGGCCACCATCTCGCCGGAGGTGGATGCCTTGGCGTTCATCATACCTTCAGGAATGCTCAACGGCACCGGGTTGGCACCCTGTTGGATGGTCGGCGGAGAACCGGCCGCCGGGTAGCCGGTCAGCTGCAGCCCCTGCATGTTGGTCAGGTTGCGGTTCTCGTCCAGCTTGAACTGACCGTTGCGGGTATAGAAGATGCCGCCGTCTTTATCCTGCATGCGGAAAAAACCGTTGCCGTTGATGGCCACATCCAGCGCACGGCTGGTACCGGTGGTGGTGCCACCCTTGAAGTTCTGGGTGATGCCGGACACTTTGACGCCCAGACCGACCTGTGAACCGGCGAACATATCGGCAAAGGAGACGCTGCCGGATTTGAAGCCCGCAGTCGCGGAGTTGGCGATGTTGTTACCGATCACGTCCAGGTTGGTTGCTGCCGCGTTCAAGCCGCTGACTGCCTGAGAAAAGGCCATGTTATTCTCCGAATAGTGGTCAGGCTATCGTCCGATTGAGCCTGATGCTTAGGGTTATAAGATCTGTCGCACGTCTTCCAGGGTGGCGTTGCCCGCCAGACCGAGATCCAGCTTGGCGCCGTTGCCGTCGCGGATCACGCCGTTCACCAGGCCGAAGTGCAGGCTGCGCGCCACCAGTTGCTCGCCATTGCCTTTGGCGTTAATCGCCACTTTGTAGGCGCCGTCGGGTGCGGTAGAGCCGTCATCCAGCGAACCGTCCCAGGTGAAGGCATGCACACCGGCGGTCAGGCCGCCGATTTCGATGGTGCGCACCACCTGCCCACTGGCGTTGGTGATGGTAGCGGTCACCTGATCGGCGGCGCGCTCCAGTTCCACGCCGAACGGCGTCGTGCTGACCTTGCCGTCCTTGCTGCCGACCAGAATGTTATTGCCCGGCACCATCACGCCGTGGCCGATCAGCGCAGTGGCTTGCAGCGACTGGTTGCTGTTGATCTGGCCGGAGATCGACCCCAGCGTGGTGTTGAGTTTTTCGATGCCCTGCACGGTGTTGATCTGCGCTAGCTGCGAGGTCAGTTCGTTGTTCTGCATCGGATTGGTCGGATCCTGGTTTTTCAACTGCGCCACCAGCAGCGTCAGGAAACTGTTGTGCAGATCCTGGCTGTTGGTATTTTTGCTGTTGTTACCGATGACGGTGTTGTCCAACGACTCGTTCGTGGTTGCGGCGATAGCCATGGGAACCTCCGGTTACTGACCCAACGTCAGGGTTTTCATCATCATCGACTTGGTGGTGTTGAGCACCTCGACATTGGCCTGGTAGCTGCGGGAAGCGGAGATGGTGTTGACCATTTCACCCACCACGTCGACGTTCGGCATGCGCACGTAGCCCTTGGCGTCCGCCAGCGGGTTGCCCGGTTGATAGACCAGACGCTCGGGCGCCGGATCGTCCACCACCTGAGCGACGCGTACGCCGCCGGTCGGCTGCCCGGGGGCCGCCGCGACCTGGAACACCACCTGCTTGGCGCGGTAAGGCTCGCCGTCCGGACCGGTCACGCTGTCGGCGTTGGCCATGTTGCTGGCGCTGACGTTCATGCGCTGGGATTGCGCCGATAACGCCGAGCCGGAGATATCAAAAATATTCAGTAAAGACATGCGCCTTATCCTTGTTGCAGCACGGACATCATCCCTTTGATCTGACCGTTGAGCAGCGTCAGGTCGGTCTGATATTTCAGGCTGTTATCGGCAAAGTTGGTGCGTTCGCGATCCATGTCCACCGTGTTGCCGTCCATCGACGGCTGATCAGGCACCCGGAACAGCAGATCGAGCTGCGGCGGCTGCAGGGTCTGCGCCGGGATGTGGCGCGCCGCCGTCAGGTTCAGCGACATGCCGTTGCCGCTGACGCGCCCCTGCTCCATCACTTTGTTCAATTGGCTGGCGAAATCGATATCCCGCGCCTGATAACCCGGTGTGTCTGCGTTGGCGATGTTGGCGGCCAGAATTTCCTGCCGCTGGGCGCGCAAGTTCAGCGCCTCTTGGCCAAAGCGCAGAGCCGCGTCCAGTTTGTCGAGCATGCTCCCTCCGCGAGGTTAGAATTTGGAGTCGACAGCATAAACGCCCCCCGCGCTACCCTATCGCGGGAATAAACGCAAAATGGGGCGCTATTTATCTGCTTAGCCTGCGCGCGCTGCGGGTACACTTACGCGTATCCCGATGAAGCTTGAGAAGATGACGATGAAAGGTAAAATGCTGCTGCTTATCGGCCTGCTGTGCAGTCTGAACGCGCGCGCCGACGATCTGGCGACGCAAATCGAAAGCTTCATCCAAGGCAAGTTCAGCGGCGAACCGGTACAGGTAAAAGTGCGGGTGCGCACGCCGCCGAACCAATGGCCCGCTTGCGAACTGCCGCAGCTGTCGCTGCCGCCCAACGCGCGGATCGGCGGCAACGTCAGCATTTCGGCGCGCTGTGGCCAGGAGCGGCGTTTTATCCAGACGCAGGTGCAGGTGTTTGGCCGCTATCTCGTTTCGGCGCGCGGCATCAGCGCCGGCAGCCGGTTGACGGCGGCGGATCTGACGTTGAAAGCAGGTCGGCTCGATACCCTGCCGCCGCGTGCGCTGACCGAAGCGAGCAAAGCGTTAGGTGCCGTCAGCCTGCGCAACATTAGCCCCGGTCAGCCGCTGACCCTCGCCATGCTGCGCCGCGCCTGGATTATCAAGGCCGGGCAATCGGTACAGGTCAATGCACAGGGCGAAGGATTCAGCATCAGCGGTGCGGGTAAGGCGATGAACAACGCCGCCGCCGAAGACAGCGTGCGGGTGCGCATGGCGTCCGGGCAGATCGTCAGCGGCGTGGTCGGGGACGACGGCGCGATCCGCATTACGTTATAAAAAAGTAAAGGTTCCGCAAACCTTGCCGATAAGACAAATCAAGCAGCATTTTATTGGCCACCAGGGCCGCAAAACTTTCATTGCAGCGTCGTCGCCCCCGAGCGGCCACGGCGTAAACGGAGATGGACCATGAGTATCGATCGCACCCAGCGGTTACAGCCGGTTTCCACTGTGCAACCGCGTGAAACCCCGGCCGACAACCCGCTCCAACCGCGCAAGGCCGCCGTGGCCGAAACCGCCGTCAGCGGCACACAGGTCAAACTGAGCGAGGCGCAGGCGCGCCTGATGCAACCGGGCACCCAGGATATCGATATGGGCCGGGTCGAGGCCATCAAACAGGCGATCCGCAACGGTGAACTGAAGATGGACGCCGGCAAAATCGCCGACGCACTGCTGCAAGACGCGCAGAGCGATGTTCAATGGATCGCCGGACGCGACTGACAACGCGGCGGCGGGTAGCGATAAAGGATAAGTCATCACTATGGAAAAGCTGGTACAACTGCTGGACAAACTGTTGGAAACACTGCAGGCGCTCAATGGCGTGCTGGAGGAAGAGCACGACTTGCTGTGTTCCGGCCAGTTGCCCGGCGTGGCCTTGCAGCGCGTCACCGATGCCAAAAGCCAACTGCTGGCGACGGTCGCTTACCTCGAGCAACAGCGCCTGGGGCAGGAAAAAACCTGCGGGCAACGCGCGCCCTATGCCAGCCATGCGCCTCTGGCCGATCGCTGGCAACGCGTTCAGTTGCTGAGCCAAACGCTGCGTGAGAAGAACCAGCACAACGGCCTGCTGCTCAATCAGCAGATCGACCACAACGCTCAGGCGCTGGCTATCCTCAGTAAGAACAACAAATCGCTGTATGGCCCGGACGGCCAGTCGCACGCCGGCAGCCTGCTCGGCAGAAAAATCGGCGTCTGACCTGACTCATTTCGCCCGGTGAGCCTATCACCGGGCACGCGTTAGCCGACTTTTGCGCATCCCCTCGCATTTTCACCTCATCACCTCCTGAGTTCCCTTAACGTTATGCGTCAGGCTGCGCAGAACGTGAATTTAGCTGTTTCTTTCCCTTTGGCCACTTGTCACCCTGTGGTGATTTTTAAATCACTTGAAATATACCCTTAACGGGTATAGATTCGCAGGGAGAGCGAATGGCTGATATCTATCTCACCAAAACCTTTCAGGGTTTTGCCGCACGCGAGCGCATTAGCGACGCCACGATAGTGAAAGCGGCGCGAGAAATGCAGCATCAGCGGTACGACGCCAATCTTGGCGGTTGCGTATACAAAAAGCGCATCGCTCGGGCTGGTGCGGGCAAACGTGGCGGCTATCGGGTGCTGATCGTTTTTCGCGATGAAGACCGCCTGTTTTTTATGCGCGGCTTTGCCAAAAGCGAGAGAGAAAACATCAGTGCGGATGAGTTACAGGGATTGAAACATCTGGCTGCGCTGTATCTGGATTATTCGCCATTCAGACTCTACCAGCTGGTCAACAACAGGGAGTTACGGAGGCTAAGCGATGAGTAAAATTCTTGCCGAGATCCACCAGGAAGTTCAGGGCCTGCACCGCGCCGGTTTCGTCGACGACGTGACCATGCGTACCTTCGACATGCTGTGCCTGCGGCCGGTGAAGCAGTTCGGGCCGGCCGAGATCCGCGCGCTGCGCGAACGGGAAAACGTCAGTCAGCCGGTGTTTGCGCTGTATCTCAACGTCAGCAAAAAGGCGGTACAGAAATGGGAGCGCGGCGAAGCGCAACCGAACTCCGCCGCGATGAAGCTGCTGACGCTGGTGGAACGCAACGGCCTGCAAATTCTGGCCTGATCTTACTGATAATTGACGATCACCTGATTGCCAATCACCCGCAGCGGCGGGTTCAACCCGCCTTGCGACTGCACGTAATAGACGAAACGCAATTCCGCATTGGCCGGCTCGCCCTGCAGACCGTTGCTGCTGCCGCTGCCGCCGCCCAGCGGAATGCAGCGGTTGACCGTGCAAAGCTGCGCCTGCAGCCCCACTGGTTCAGGCCCCAGCAAACGGTAGCGCCAGCTGACGCGGGTGATGCGCGCATTGGCATCCGGCAACGCGTTCGGCGGCCGCAAACCGGCGGACTCATCGCGCATGCCGCCCTGTTCCAACGTCACGCCCGCCCCTTCGGCCACCCAGGAGCCGGACACCGCGCCGGCGGTTAACGGCGCCAGCAAACACAACACGAACAGACAGCGTTTCATCAGGCGGCTCCAATGGTCGACGTCATGCGAATCTGGCGATCGTCGTTAATCTCCAGGTTGGACAGCACCACGAGCTGCGGCAGGCTGCGGCGCAGGAAGCGCGCCAGTAAAGGACGCAGCGCATGGTTAACCAACAGCACCGGCGGCGCGCTGAGCATCTCTTGCCGTTGCAGCGCTTGACGCGCCTGTTCCAGCAGGCGGTCGGCCAGCCCCGGCTCCAGACCGCCGCCGCCCTGCAACGCCTGCAGCAACAGGCGCTCCAGCTGGGTATCCAAACCGATAACCTGAATTTCGCCGTTGCCCGGGAACCACTGCTGCGTGATCGCCCGGCCCAGCGCCACCCGCACCACGGTCGTCAGCTCATAAGGATCGCTTTGCGCCGGGGCATGTTCCGCCAGCGTTTCGACGATGGTGCGCATATCGCGGATAGAAACGCGTTCGGCCAACAGGTTTTGCAGCACTTTGTGCAGCGTCGTCAGCGACACCACGCCCGGCACGAAGTCTTCGGTCAGCTTCGGCATCTCTTGTGAAACACGGTCCAGCAGCTGCTGAGTTTCCTGGCGGCCAAACAGCTCGCTGGCAAACTGGCCGATCAGGTGATTAAGGTGCGTCGCCACTACGGTACTGGCTTCCACCACGGTAAAGCCCTGGATCTGCGCCTGCTCGCGCAAGGCGCTGTCGATCCATACCGCCTCGAGCCCAAAGGCGGGATCGACGGTTTTGTCTCCCGCCAGCTCGCCCACGGCATTGCCGGGGTTGATCGCCAGCCAACGGCCCGGCTGCGCTTCACCGCTGCCGATCTCAACGCCTTTCATCAGGATGCGGTAGCTGGCTGGCGGCAGTTCCAGATTGTCGCGGATGTGTACCACCGGCGGCAAATAGCCCATGTCCTGCGCGAATTTCTTGCGGATCCCGCGGATACGCCCCAGCAGCTCGCCGTTCTGTTGAAAATCGACCATCGGAATCAGCCGGTAGCCCACTTCCATCCCCAGCGGATCTTCCAACTGCACGTCGGCCCAGCTGGCCTCGGCGGCCTGCGGATTCTCCGGCATCGCCGGTTCTTCCACCGTTTTCGGTGCCTGTTGTTCACGGCCACGCAGCCACCAGGCCAGGCCCAGCAAAGCGGCGGTAAACAGCAGGAACACCAGGTTCGGCATGCCCGGCACCAGGCCCAACAGCCCCAGTACTCCGGCGCTCAGCAACATCACGCGCGGATTGTTGAACAGCTGGCCCACCATCTGCTCGCCGACGTCCTGATCGGTCGCGACGCGGGTGACGATGACGCCGGCGGCGGTGGAGATCACCAGCGCTGGGATCTGCGCCACCAGGCCGTCACCGATGGTCAGCAGCGTATAGCTTTCCGCCGCCGCCCCCAGCTCCATGCCATGCTGCACGACACCGACCAACAGGCCGCCGACGACGTTCAGCACCATGATCATCAGGCCGGCAATGGCATCGCCACGTACGAATTTACTGGCACCGTCCATCGAGCCGTAGAAATCGGCCTCCTGGGTCACTTCAGCGCGGCGTTTCTTCGCTTCGTCTTCACCGATCAGCCCGGCGTTCAGGTCGGCGTCGATCGCCATCTGTTTACCCGGCATGCCGTCCAGCACGAAGCGCGCGCCCACTTCGGCGATACGCCCTGCACCTTTGGTAATTACCATAAAGTTGATCAGCACCAGGATGATGAACACCACGATGCCGATGGCGAAGTTGCCCCCCACCAGGAAGTGGCCAAAGGCTTCCACCACGCGCCCGGCGGCGGCGGAACCGGTGTGGCCCTCCAGCAAGATGATGCGCGTCGACGCGACGTTGAGCGACAAACGCAGCAGCGTGGAGAACAGCAGAATGGTCGGGAAGGCGGCGAATTCGAGCGTGCGCTGGGTGAACATCGCCACCAGCAGCACCATGATTGACAGCGCGATGTTGAAGGTAAACAGCAGATCGAGGATAAACGCCGGCAGCGGCAGCACCATCATCGACAGGATCAACAGGATCAGCACCGGGCCGGCCAACACCTGCCACTGCGTATCTTTAAAATTGCCCGGCAAACGAAGCAGGGAGGCCAAATTAGCCATCAGAGTCACTCTCTCTTGCAAAATCCAGTGCTTCCGGCACCGGTAAACGTTCAGGTTTTTTCGGGATCAGGCCGCCCTCGCGCCGCCAGCGGCGCAGCTGGTACACCCAGGCCAGCACTTCGGCGACGGCGGCATACAGGGTGGCCGGAATATGTTGTCCAATCTCGCTGTGCCGATACAGCGCACGCGCCAGCGGCGGCGCCTCCAGCATCGGAATGCGGTGCTCCGCACCGAGCTCACGAATGCGCAAGGCGATTTCGCCGGCCCCTTTGGCCAGCACTTTCGGCGCACTCATTTTTTTGTCGTTGTACTGCAACGCGACGGCGTAGTGCGTCGGGTTGGTGACGATCACGTCCGCCTTAGGCACGTCGGCCATCATGCGGCGCCGGGCGATCGCCCGCTGCTGCTGGCGAATACGCCCCTTAACGTGCGGGTCCCCTTCCTGGTCTTTGAATTCGTCGCGAATATCCTGCTTGGTCATCTTCAGCTTCTTGAAGTGGCTCCACAGCTGGTAGAACACGTCGAACGCCACCATCGGCGTCAATCCCAGCACCACCAGAAAACCGCAGAACAGGATCATCTGCAGCGCATTGCCCAACGCGTCGAGCGGCTGCTGAGTCATCAGATGCAGCATCGCCGCCCAGTTGTGCCACAGATAAAGACCGGTCACCCAACCGACCAGCGTCGCTTTCAGGATCCCTTTCAGCAGCTCGGCCAGCACCTGGGTGGAAAAGATGCGCTTCAACCCGGACAGCGGGTTCAACCGCTTCAAGTCGAATTTAATCGACTTGCCGCTGAACAAAATGCCCCCCAGCAGCATCGGCGCGGCGAGCGCCACCAGTACCAGCCCCGCCATGATCGGCAACAGCGCCAGCACCGCCTGGCGCAGCAGCATGCCGAGTTGGCGTACCATCTGTTTATCGTTGCTGACCATGCCATGGTCGAAGTTCAACCCCTGCGTGAGCATCGCCGCCAGCTGTTGCGCCATGTTGCTGCCGGACATCAGGATGATCGCGAGGCCCGAGAGCAGCATCAGTACCGAGGTCAGCTCGCGGGAGCGCGGGATCTGGCCGTCTTCACGCGCCTTCTCCAGCCGGTGGGGCGTGGGGGCCTCGCTTTTTTCCAGATCGCTGTCTTCAGCCACGAAACGCCGTTCCTGTGTCGGGAGGGTAAAGAATGGCGGTCAGCATGCCAAAAAATTGGCGATGTCATTGGCGGAACAACGGGGAAAAAGGCGGGTTATTTAGGGGATGAGCCCATCAGGGAGACGTTACAACCAATTTTCCAGCCGCAACCCCTCAACGCACTCAAGTTCGCGTCGATTATTGGTCACCAGGATCAATCCTTCGCTGCGCGCATGCCCGGCGATATGTAGATCGTTTACGCCAATAGGCGTTCCCTGGCGTTCCAGCGCAGCCCGGATATTGCCATAGTGCGATGCCGCTTTGGCGCTGTAATCGAGAATGTCCAATCGGGAGACAAAATCTTCAACGACTCTGGCGTTCACCGCTGGACGAGCGCTTTTCTCCACCCGTGAACCAATTCGCCATAGGTGATCGACGAAATGACCATTTTACCTGCATAGCGATTGAATGCCTCCAGCACTTCCAGCGGCCGGCGCTTGATGACATAGATAACAATGTTGGTGTCCAGCATATGACTGAACATCAAAAATCTTCCCGCTCACCCTGGTGCTGTCCTGCACGTTCATTGAGGAAATCATCGCTCACCTCATTTGCCGCACAGAAGAAACTGTCCCAAGTATTCTCCAGGGGGGCAAGAATGCGCTCTTTGCCCACTACGCGAACGGTCACTTTAGAAACGGTATCAGGGAAACGCACCTCTGCGGGCAAGCGTACAGCCTGTGTCCGATTATTGGTAAAGACAGAACCTAACGTCATGGCGACCTCCTTAAATTGGAGTACAAATTATAACCGCCATGATGTATATAGTAATGCTATATACATTAATCTTTGCGGGACACCGCGCAACTTTCGGGGCGCGCCGTCGCGCGCCCCGAAAAGCCTCAGAAACCGAGGCTGTCGAGCAGATCGTCGACCTGCGCCTGGTTGGCGATGACGCCGACGCCGTTCTGGTCGAGCTGCGGGCCGTTCAGCAGGCTGTCGTTCGGCCGTTTTTCCTTCACCGGCTGCTCCGGCATGTTTTCCATCAGCACCATCAGCAGCTGCTTTTCGATCTCCTGCACCACATCCATCATGCGCTTGATCACCTGACCGGTCAGATCCTGGAAGTCCTGCGCCATCATGATTTCCAGCAGCTGTGCGTTGGTGAAGGCCGTATGGCCCGGCACCTGATCCAGATACTGGCGCGTGTCGTTGACCAGAGAACGCGCATCGTCCAGTTCGATGGGATTGGCGAACCACTCGTCCCAGCGCCCTTTCAACGCGTTGGCGCCGGATTCCAGCTCCGCCTGGCGCGGTTGCGCTGCCTCCACGCAGTTCAACGCCCGTTCCGCCGCCTGCGCCGTCATGGTTACGACATAGTCAAGACGGTCGCGCGCATCCGGGATCGCCTCTGCCGCCTGGGCGATCGCCTGATCGAGCCCCAGTTCGCGCATGCTGTCGCGCAGCATTCGGGTCAGTTGGCCGATGCGGGAGATGATCTCTCCCGCGGTCGCTGCATCGCTGGCAGGCATTGGAATGTCTCTCATCGCCCTCTCCTTACATGCCCAATTTTTCAAAAATCTTGTTGAGCTTTTCTTCCAGCGTCGCCGCCGTAAATGGTTTCACTACATAACCGCTGGCGCCGGCCTGCGCCGCCGCGATGATATTTTCTTTCTTGGCTTCCGCCGTCACCATCAGTACCGGCATCGCGGCCAGCGCGCTATCGGCGCGAATGGTCTGTAACAGTTCGAGTCCGTCCATGTTCGGCATGTTCCAATCGGACACCACGAAGTCGAAACCGCCGGCGCGCAGCTTGTTCAGCGCATCCGCGCCATCTTCAGCTTCTTCGACGTTGTTGAAGCCCAGCTCTTTGAGCAAATTTCTGACGATGCGGCGCATGGTGGAAAAGTCGTCCACAACCAGAAATCTGAGGTTCTTGTCTGCCATTGTTACTCCTGAAATAGTTAACCGTTTAATGATGCAAAACCGCAGGCCGCCGCGCGGCGAACCAGGGTCATATCGCCGCCGGGTAAACCCTGCGGACTAAAATTAAATGCGCAATGCCTGGCCGCCGGAAATCTGCGCCAACATGCGCTGGCTCATCCTGTCCAACTCAACCACTTCGCTGACGCCGCCGCTGGCGATCGCCTCGCGCGGCATGCCGAACACCACGCAGCTCGCCTCGTTCTGCGCCAGGGTATAGGCCCCGGCGCGGTGCATCTCCAGCATCCCCGCCGCACCGTCGTTCCCCATGCCGGTGAGGATCACCCCCACCGCATTGCGGCCGGCATATTGCGCCACCGAACGGAACAGCACGTCGACAGACGGACGATGGCGGTTGACCGCCGGACCGTCATGCAGCTTCACCTGATAGTTGGCGCCGCTGCGCGCCAGCTCCAGGTGGCGGTCCCCCGGTGCGATGTAGGCATGGCCCGGCAGCACGCGCTCGCCGTCCTCCGCTTCTTTCACCGTGATCTGGCACAGTTTGTTCAGCCGTTCGGCGAACGAACGGGTGAAACCGGGCGGCATGTGCTGGGTGATCAGCAGCGCCGGGCTGGTGGCCGGCAGCGGCTGCAGTACCTGGCGGATCGCTTCGGTACCGCCGGTGGAAGCGCCGATGGCGATCAATTTTTCACTGCTCAGCAGCGGCGCGTGGCTGAGGATCGCCGGCGCCGGGCTGTTGGAACGCTGCGGCAGGCGCGCTCTGGCGGCGGTGCGGATCTTCTCGGCAATCAGTTCGCTGTAGGCCAACATGCCCTCACGGATACCGAGCTGCGGTTTGGTGACGAAATCCACCGCGCCCAGCTCCAGCGCACGCAGCGTGATTTCCGAGCCTTTGCCGGTCAGCGAAGAGACCATCACCACCGGCATCGGCCGCAGGCGCATCAGCTTCTCGAGGAAATCCAGCCCGTCCATGCGCGGCATCTCGACGTCCAGCGTCAGCACCTGAGGATTAAATTTTTTGATCAGATCGCGCGCCACCAGCGGATCCGGCGCAGTCGCCACCATTTCCATGTCGGGATGGCCGTTCACGATTTCCGTCATCAGCTGACGCATCAGTGCAGAATCGTCTACGCATAACACTCTGATTTTACTCATTACCTCTCCTTGGTCAGCCCATACACGGTCTGCCCACGCAAGTAGAAATCCCGGCTGATCTGGCTGAAGTTCTCGGAGTGGCCAGCGAACATCAGCCCCCCCGGCTTAAGCAAGGGAACGAAGCGGCGCAGGATGCGCTCCTGCGTCGCCTTATCGAAATAGATCATGACGTTGCGGCAAAAAATGGCGTCGAATTGCCCCGGCAGCGCCCACTCCGGCGCCAGCAGGTTCAGCGGCTGGAAGTTCACCCGCGCCGCCAGCTCCGGCCGCACGCGCACCAGCCCCTGATGCGGCCCGGTGCCACGCAGGAAATAGCGCTGCATTTGGGTCGGCGTCAGGGTGCGCAGATCTTCCTGGCGGTAAACGCCCGCTTCCGCTTTTTCCAGCACCTGCGTGTCGATGTCGCTGGCCCAGACCTGGCAACTGCCGGCCCGCTGGCCCAATGCATCGCTCAGCGTGATGGCGATCGAATACGGCTCTTCACCGGTCGAGGCCGCGGTGCTCCAGACGCTGTAGCCGTTCGGCCGCGAGCGCGCATGCTCCGCCAGGATCGGGAAGTGATGCGCCTCGCGGAAAAAGGCCGTCAGGTTGGTGGTCAACGCGTTGATGAACGCCTGCCACTCCGCGCTGTTCGGATCGCTTTCCAGCAGCGCCAAGTAGTCGCCGAAATCGTGCAATCCCAACAGCCGCAGCCGGCGCACCAGGCGGTTGTAAACCATCTCGCGCTTATGCTCCGCCAGCACAATGCCGGCGCGTTGATAAATCAACTGGCTGATACGGCGAAAATGCACGTCCGACAGCGGCAGACGCTGCACCATTTGCGTCAACATCGACGCTGTATCCCGGTTAGAAGTTGACGGCGCCTGTTTCATGCCGCTTCACCGGAGAAAAACGTGCTGCTTATGCGGTTTAACAATCTTGGGCTTCCTTTACCACGGGTGAAACTGCGTTGCTGCTGTTACCTGGCGCGACGAAGTTATCGTCCGCCAGACGGAATACCGCGACCGCGTCGGCCAGGGTAATGGCCTGCTCTTCCAGCGCGGTGGCGGCAGAAGCGGACTCTTCCACCAACGCGGCGTTCTGCTGGGTGACCTGATCCATCTGGGTCACCGCCTGCGTCACCTGCTCGATGCCGCGGCTCTGTTCATCCGACGCCGACGCGATCTCGCCCATGATGTCGGTCACGCGGGTCACCGAACGCACAATGTCCTGCATGGTGGCGCCGGAGTTTTCCACCAGCACCGAGCCGTGTTTGACGCGGCTGACCGATTCGTCGATCAGCCCCTTGATCTCTTTCGCCGCCTGCGCGCTGCGGCTCGCCAGGTTGCGCACTTCGCCGGCGACCACGGCGAAACCGCGCCCTTGTTCACCGGCGCGCGCCGCTTCCACCGCCGCATTGAGCGCCAGAATGTTGGTCTGGAAGGCGATGCCGTCAATCACGCTGGTGATGGCGCCGATTTTCTGCGAACTGTTGGCGATATCGTGCATGGTGGTGACCACATCGCCGGCCAGCTCGCCGCCCTTGGCCGCGGTGGCCGAGGCGTCACGCGCCAGCTGAGAGGCCTGCCGCGCATTGTCGGCGTTCTGTTTCACCGTCGCGGTCAGCTGTTCCATGCTGGCGGCGGTCTCTTCCAGCGAAGCGGCCTGCTGCTCGGTGCGGGAAGACAGATCGTTATTGCCTTCGGAGATTTCCTGCAGGCCGATCAGAATCGACTCCGCCCCGTCGCGCACCGCGCCGACGGTGCCGATCAGCGACTGCTGCGTGCGTTGCAGGCTGGCGAACAGCATGCTGATTTCATTGCGGCCGTACACCTGAATCGGCGTCGCCAAATCGCCGGCGGCGATGCGTTCAAAGTGGCTGCGGATTTGGTTCAACGGCTGTACCAACATGGTGCGCAACCACCACATGGCGCTGCCGGTCACCACGATCAGCATCAAGACCGCCCCCGCCAGCATCAGGCCCGCCAGCGTGAAGGAGAACTGGTTGGCGTCCCTGGCTTCGCTGATGTCGCCGTTGACCAACTGCAGGTACTGCACGAAGTCGGCCTCGAACAGGTCCTGGGTTTTCTGCGTCGGCTGATCCATAAACGCCTGCAGCTCGCCCTTTTCCAGGAAACCGATCAGTTCACGCAGCGCGCCGCGCAGCCGCTCGTAGCTGGCCTTGGTGGTGGCCGTCTGCTGGCTTTGCTGTTCACTGCTGCGTTCAACCGCCATGAACTGATTGAAATAGAGATCGGCCTTCTGCAGCGAACTGCGGGCGCTGCTCATCAGTTCGTTCACCTGCTCCTGCGGCAGCTTCAGCGCCGCGCGGGTGCCGGCGCGGTTCAGCGTATTGCGCGCCTGCAACAGCGACACCCAACTCAGGCTGAGCGAATCGCGCTGCTGGCTGCCGAGGGTGATGATGTCGAGGTTGTGGTTATCGGAGCGAAACGCGGAATACGACAGGCCGCTGCTGGCCAACTGCAGAACGCAGAAGGTCATCAACAACAGGAATAAGCTGGTAGAGATACGGATTCGGTTAAACACTGTGAACCTCCTTGCAGCCGGCCGGCGACCGGCCTACGTAGGGAAAAGGGCCCCTGCGAGAGAGGCCCGATACCGGTCAGAACGTTTCCCAGTTATCCTGCAGATCGCTGGCGTTCATTTTCTTATGATTGATTACCGGTGTTACCGTCGCCTTGCTGGTGACAGGCGCTTTAAACTCTTCCTGGCCTTCCTGCCTCAGGCGGAATACCGCCACCGACTGGGTCAGCATGCTGGCCTGTTCTTCCAGCGCCGCCGCCGCCGAGGCGGATTCTTCCACCAACGAGGCGTTCTGCTGGGTGACGCGGTCCATTTCCGCTACCGCCTGGCCAACCTGATCGATACCGCGGCTCTGCTCGTCCGACGCCGAGGCGATTTCGCCCATGATGTCGGTCACGCGGGTGACGGCATTGACGATGTCGCCCATGGTTTCACCGGCGCTTTCGACCAGCACAGAGCCCATATCGACGCGGCTGACCGAATCTTCGATCAGGCCTTTGATCTCTTTCGCCGCCTGCGCGCTGCGCTGCGCCAGGTTACGCACTTCGCCGGCCACCACCGCGAAGCCGCGGCCCTGCTCGCCGGCACGCGCCGCTTCCACCGCGGCGTTCAACGCCAGGATGTTGGTCTGGAAGGCGATACCGTCGATCACGCCGGTGATATCGGCAATTTTCTGCGAGCTGCCGGCGATGTCATGCATGGTCTGCACCACGTTGGCCACAACCTTGCCGCCTTTCTGTGCGGTTTCGGAGGCGCTCAACGCCAGCTGTGAAGCCTGACGGGCGTTTTCGGCGTTCTGTTTCACCGTCGCGGTCAGCTGTTCCATGCTGGCGGCGGTCTCTTCCAGCGACGCTGCCTGCTGCTCGGTGCGGGAGGAGAGATCGTTGTTGCCCGCAGCGATTTCTGACGCGCCGCTGTAGATGGCATCCGCGCCCTGACGTACGCCGCTGACGGTTTCAATCAGTTCGCCTTGCATGTGTTTCAGGCTGGCCGCCAGCACGCCCATTTCGTTGCGGCTGTTGACGACGATCTGCTGAGTCAGGTCGCCGGCGGCGATCTGTTTGATGTGATCGATCATGCGGTTCAGCGGGCGCACCAGGATGTGATGGATACCGGTCCAGACCAGCACGATCACCGCCAGCACCACCACCAGGATCACGATCAGCGTCCAGATGGCCGAGTTATAGGAGCTGTTGCTGCCGTCGACTGCGATCTGGTACAGCTTGCCGTTTTGCTCCAGGTAAACGTTGTAGCTCTGCTCAAAGTTGTCCTGGTAGCTCTGCGTAGGCTGATCGAAGAACGCGTTGATTTTGCCTTCGCCCAACAGTTGGATCAGCTCGGAGAGCGCGCCGTACAGCACATCGTACTGATGCTTGAGGCGCTCCGCCGCCTGAGGATCCTGGCGCGGATCCTGAGGGATTTTCTCGTACGCGGCGTAGTGTCTTTCCGCTTCGCCCAGCTCTTCTTTCGCCTTGGCCAGCAGTTCATCAATGGTGGCGCCGCTGCCGATCTTGTTGGTATCCATCATGTAGCGAATACCGGCACGGTTCAGGGAGTTGCGCGCCTGCAGCAGGTCAACGCGGCTTTCACTCAGCTGCAGCTGCTGCTGGCGGATAGTTTGCAGGACGGTAAAGTTTTCCTTATCGCTTTTCAGCGAGGAGAAAAAGAGTCCGCCCGAAATCAACTGCAAGGCGCCAAACAGCACCAACACCAGCAACAGGCTGGTGACCACCTTCATACGATTTAACATGATTTCCCTTGTTGAAGCCCGCGCAGACAGGCTCTGATGACGTTGAATGTGAGAGTTATCGGCGCCGTGCGGCAAAACTTTATGCGGGAAAGTAACTATTTTTAGTGGGGGTTCCGGGCACGGTCTGCGGCATCGCGACAGGTCAGGAAGAGTGATGGATGAAGGGGGCAGCGCCCTGCCCCCCTGAGGTCATGAATCAGACGCTTTTCGCCACGCTGTCGACCAGCGACATCTCTTCGCTGCTCAGCAGCTTTTCGATATCCACCAGGATCAACATGCGCTCGCCCAGCGAACCGAGGCCGGTCAGGTATTCAGTCGCCAGCGTCACCGCGAACTCCGGCGCCGGGCGAATCTGCTCGGCGGTCAATGACAGCACGTCGGAAACGCCGTCGACCACGATACCCACCACGCGCTGGCCAAAGTTCAGTACGATCACCACGGTGTTCTCATCGTAAGACACGCTTTGCTGGGAGAATTTCACCCGCAGATCGATGATCGGGACGATCACGCCGCGCAGGTTAGTGACCCCCTTGATGAACGCCGGGGTGTTGGCGATGCGGGTCACCTGATCGTAGCCGCGAATTTCCTGCACCTTGAGGATATCGATGCCGTACTCCTCGTTGCCCAGGGTGAAAATCAGAAACTCTTGCCCTACCGTTTCGCCAGCCAATTTGCTGACGGC
The DNA here is from genome assembly GCF_052168655.1 of Serratia sp. CY47280. Lineage (NCBI taxonomy): Bacteria > Pseudomonadati > Pseudomonadota > Gammaproteobacteria > Enterobacterales > Yersiniaceae > Serratia > Serratia sp. CY47280. Next base: position 1,235,630 of record NZ_JBJNMG010000001.1, read on the forward strand.
TGCCAATCCTGCCATATCATTCACCTTTTAAATCAATAAACTCATTATTATGCGGCGGCGTCCGTCAGACGCTTTTCACGGTTCAAGGTTTGCAACGCCGAGACATCGACGATCAAGGCCACGCTGCCGTCGCCCAAAATGGTCGCGGCGGAGATGCCCGGCACTTTGCGGTAGTTGCTTTCCAGATTCTTCACCACCACCTGATGCTGGCCGATCAGCTGATCCACCAGCAGCGCATAGCGGCGGCCGGCACTTTGCAGGATGACGACGATGCCCTGCGTAGCGTCGGTTTTGGCGCCTTCCACTTCAAATACCCGATACAGTTCTACCAGCGGCAGGTATTCGCCGCGCACCTGCAGCACGCGTTCGCCGCCGGCCAACGGATGAAGATCTTCCGCCTGCGGCTGCAGCGATTCCATCACCGCGTTCAGCGGCAGAATGAAGACTTCGTCGTTCACCTTGACCGACATGCCGTCAAGGATCGCCAGCGTCAACGGCAGCAGGATGCGGATGGTGGTGCCTTTACCGGCCTGTGAACGGATCTCGACGTGGCCGCCCATCTCCTGAATATTCCGTTTCACCACGTCCATGCCGACGCCACGGCCGGAAACGTCGGTCACCTGCTCGGCGGTAGAGAAGCCCGGAGCAAAGATCAGCATGCCGACCTCTTCGTCGCTCATGCTGTCGCTGACCGCCAGCCCTTGCGACGCGGCCTTGGCGAGAATTTTTTCGCGGTTCAGGCCGGCGCCATCGTCGATGACCTCAATACAGATGTTGCCACCCTGATGTTCGGCCGACAGCACCAGATTGCCCACCGCCGATTTACCGGCGGCGATGCGGGTGGCCGGTTCTTCGATACCGTGATCGAGGCTGTTGCGCACCAGGTGCGTCAACGGATCGATAATCCGTTCGATCAGGCTCTTGTCCAGTTCGGTGGAGCTGCCCTGCAGCGTCAGTTCCACCTGCTTGTTCAGCTTGCCGGCCAAATCGCGCACCAGGCGCGGGTAGCGGCTGAAGACATATTCCATCGGCATCATGCGGATCGACATGACCGACTCTTGAAGATCGCGCGCGTTACGCTCCAGCTGGCTCATGCTGTTCAGCAGATCGCCGTGGTTCACCGGATCCAGCGTGCCGGAGCGTTGCGCCAGCATCGACTGGGTGATCACCAGTTCGCCCACCAGGTTGATCAGCTGATCCACTTTTTCCACCGCCACGCGAATGCTGGTGGATTCGCTCGCCTTGGCGCGCGCTTTTGGCGCTTCCGCCGCTGCGGCGGCCGGTTTAGTGGCGGGCGGCACGGCGCTGGCGACCGGCGCTGGCGCAGGTTCCGGCACGGCGACCGCTTCCGGTAAGCTCGCTTCCACGGCGGCCGGTTCGCTTTGCGTCGGCGTCGAGAAGCTGATTTGTTCCGGTTCCAACACGAAGCACAGCACGGCGCTGATGTCGTCTTCGCTGGCGGAGGTGAGCAACGTCACGTCCAGACTGTGTTCCGTCTGATGCGGGTCTTTAACCTCGCCGAGGTTGCCCAGCTCTTCCAACATCAAGGGGATTTCACTGGCTTTTAGCCCGTTCAGGCTGATGCGCATGCCGCCTTCGATCGCCGCCGGCGCGGCTGCGTGCTGAACAACGGGCTGCTGAACGGCCGGTTGAACCGCGGGCGCCTCCTGCTGCTGTTGCGCTTCCAACGCCAGCTGGCGCAGCGCCTGGCAAATGTATTCAAAGCTTTCGGCGTCAGGCTGTTGCGAGGTTTTATAGGCGTCCAGTTGCTCCTGCATAATGTCTTTGGTTTCCAGAAACAGGTTGATAATCTCGGTGCTCAGGCTCATTTCCTGGCGTCTTGCACCGTCCAGCAGGTTCTCCAGCAGGTGGGTAGTTTCCTGCAGCACCGAAAAGCCAAAGGTCGCCGCACCGCCCTTGATCGAGTGTGCCGCGCGGAAGATGGCGTTCAACGGCTCGATATCGGGGGCCAGCGGATCCAGCTCCAGCAGGTGTTGCTCCATGTCGGCCAGCAACTCGTCCGCCTCATCAAAGAAGGTCTGATAAAAATCGCTAATGTCCATGCTCACGGGGTCACCTCTGGCTGTGAGTCGCGGTTAGTCGGTGCGGGCGCAGCCGCCGATTGTTCCGGCGTTTGGCCGGCCGGGGCTATCGCCGGGGATGTCTGCGATTGGGCGGCAGGGTCCATCGCCGGCGGCGTCGCTTGATCGGTCGGCGTTACCGCCTGGGGTTCCGGCGTTTGGCTGGCCGGCGCAGTCGCCGACGGCGCCAGCTGCTTCAGGCTATCCGGCTGGGCGATATCCATCGCGTTGCTTTCGGCATTTTCGTGTTCGATGCCCTCTTGCGTTTGCTTGTTCAGCACCAGCACGGTGATACGACGGTTGATCGCATCATCGGCGCCGTGCTGTTTAAGGCTCATGGTGGCCGCCATGCCCACCACCCGCAGCACCTTGCCTTCCGCCAGGCCGCCGGCAATCAGCTCGCGTCGGGAGGCGTTGGCGCGATCGGCCGACAGTTCCCAGTTGCTGTAGCCGCGCTCGCCGGTGGCGTAAGGGATATCATCGGTGTGGCCGGACAGGCTGATCTTGTTCGGCAGGTCGTTGAGGATCGGCGCTATCGCCCGCAGAATATCGCGCATATAACTCTCGACCTGCGCGCTGCCGGTTTTGAACATCGGCCGGTTCTGGCTATCGATAATCTGAATGCGCAGCCCCTCATCCATCATGTTGATCAACAGATGCGGACGCAGCGCCTTCAGGCGCGGATCGGACTCAATCAACTCATCCAGCTTTTCGCGCAGCTTGTTTAGGCGCAGCTCTTCGGCGCGCGAGTCCGGCGAGTCGACCTGCTTTCTCACCAGGCCATGCTGTTGCGTAGGATCGTCGCCGCCGCCCGGGATTGGGCTGCTTTCGGAACTGCTCTTGTCGCCGCTGGTGAGGGCAACCTTGAGCGGCGTGCGGAAATATTCGGCGATTTGCGTCAGCTCCTGCGGGCTGGCGATCGCCAGCAGCCACATCACCAGGAAGAACGCCATCATCGCCGTCATAAAGTCGGCATAAGCGATCTTCCAGGAGCCGCCGTGATGGGCGGCATGATGCGACTTGCGCTTTCTGACCAGAACGACCGGATGATTCTGTTTCATGCTTCTTCTTCTTCCGTCGCCTGCTGCGCCGGCGCTTTCACGCGGCGCACGTGTTCTTCCAGCTCAACGAAAGAAGGACGTTCGGTGGTATACAGCGTTTTGCGGCCAAACTCGACCGCGATCTGCGGTGCGTATCCGTTCAGGCTCGACAGCAGCGTGACCTTGATGCACTGCATCATCTTGACGTTTTCGGCGCTCTTCTGGCGCAGCAACGTGGCCAGCGGCGAGATGAAGCCGTAGGCCAGCAGAATACCGAGGAAAGTACCAACCATGGCGTTAGCGATGAGCGCCCCCAGTTCCGCAGCCGGCCGATCGGCCGAAGCCAGGGCGTGTACCACCCCCATCACCGCCGCGACGATACCGAACGCAGGCAAGGAGTCACCCACCATCGCCAAACTGCCGGCGGGCACTTCGCTTTCCTGCTCGTAGGTTTCGATCTCTTCGTCCATCAGCGCTTCGATCTCGAACGCATTCATATTGCCGCTCACCATCAGCCGTAAATAGTCGGTAATGAACTCCACCAGGGTGTTATCGGCAAGGATGCGCGGATAATTAGAGAAAATTTCACTTTCTTGCGGATTATCGATGTCGAACTCGAGCGACAGCATGCCTTGCTGACGCGATTTGGCCAGCAGGCGGAACAACAGCGCCATCAGATCCATGTACAGATCTTTGTTGTATTTGGAACGGCGCATCAGCCGCGGCAGCGCGCGCAGCGTGGCCTTGATCGCCTTGCCGTTGTTGCCGACGATGAAAGCGCCGACACCCGCCCCGCCGATAATCAGAAACTCCGCCGGTTGGTATAACGCACCGAGATGACCGCCCACGATCAGGTAGCCGCCAAACACCGCACCCAATACCACGAGATAACCCAAAATAACTAGCACACGCATTCCTTAAATTAACAATGTGGATGGAAGGTGGGGCAAACGCGCCCTGGCGCGACAGACCAGGCTGCGTGTCTGGGGGCGGCATGCCGCCCCTGCGTATCACACGTCGGTATTCATTGCCGAGAGCCGGCAACGTGGCGGCTCAAATGGCGCGTTTGACCTGCTCGTCCAGCAGTTGAGGAATAATATCGGCCAGTTGCGGCGAAAGTTTACGTCTTTTTACGGCGCGGGATGGAGGTTGGCATAAACTGCAGATGAAACCATTCAGCGGCTGATGCGCATGAGTGATAAATGCGCCGCCGCAGCAGCTGCAGGCGGAGAGCTGCAACATGCCGCTATCGACGAAACGCACCAGCGTCCAGGCACGGGTCAGCGCCAGCAGCGGCGCCTCACCGGCCTGCTGCGGACACTGCTCGAGATAGAGGCGATAGGCTTTGATCACCGCCTCCACTCCGCTGCACTGCCCGCTTTTCATCAGAAACAGGTAGGCGTTGTAAAACATCGACGAGTGAATATTTTGTTCCCAGGTCATAAACCAGTCGGTTGAGAACGGTAACATTCCTTTTGGCGGCGGGCTGCCGCGTAACTCCTTGTAAAGTTTAATCAAGCGCCCGCGGCTGAGCTGAGTTTCACTCTCCAGCATCTGCAGTCGGGCTCCCAGCGAAATCAGCTCCATAGCGAGCTGAATGTCCTTGGCTTCTTGAACGATACTTTTCTCAACCATCATCAGGCTCTTTTCTTCGTCGGGCTAGCGTCTTTACTCGATAGCTCTTGCAGTAAATGGCTTGATAGCAAAATGCCGGTATGGATTTGTTGCAGATCGTCGACGCGCGACTCTTTGGTCAGGCGTTCGATGGTCTGGCTTTCGTTAAAGCGGAAGTGGCAAACCAGCTGGTTGGTCTCGGCCAGTTTGACCATTTGCGGCAAAGTCAGCTGCGCCAGCGCATCGGCCATGGTTTCATCAATACCCAGGCGGAACATCGCGGACGCTTTTTCATCGTTGATCAAACGCTGTGCTAAAAGTAAATATGACAAATTGATGTCATAAATATGCTTAAGTAATTCAGACGTACCCATATTCCCCATCCCGACAGACTATGTTTAAAAACATACGCTGGGTGATAAATTTTATCGCCCGTGACTTGGGTTGTTTCCCAAAGTTGGCAAATTAATCTCTCAAAAACGACTGCTATAATTTTCTACAATCGCTAAATTCGACCACTGTTCAGTATTTGCTACGAGCGTAAACCTACGTGTATGGATGTACAGCATTCTGCTTCGATAGTGTTTAGTCACCATGAAACTATTTTTACAAATTTAATAAGATTATTCCTAAAGCAGCGCAACTCTACCCCCGAACCATTAGCACACACAATGTAAGTGAGAGGCAATTTTAAATACAATGTGACATAGATCACAAAAATAAAAAATAATTAAGCCAAACACCCCCAAATACGCTCACTTATTGACCGCCATTTTGTACACAAAACAACCATAGGTAAAAAAACGTCTTAAAAACAATGTTTATCCGCCAAAAAATTATCTTTTTTAGATCAATTCGAACAAAAGCATCACCAAACCAAAATAACAGAACAAAAATCTGTATATAGGCAACAAACTCAGTATAAATAACCAGTTGAGTTACTAAAAAATATCCAAGCTGAAAAATAACCAGTGTAAACTATAAGGTTATTAGCTATCGGATTTGACTTAAGCCCCCAGCCTGAGGCTGTTTTAATTTTCAACATCAGGTGATTATGGCTTATCAATGACTCGCGGGCGTAGTGAACAAGCTCACAGACGTAACGATATGTTTCCGTATTAGCACGATGCAAGAATACTTTTTTTGCGTTAAATTCCGCCAAAACGATATATCGGCAGCACGCCATAAAACTTTAATGCTTTTTATTTCTTTTTTGTCGTCGTGATAATTTCCCCTCATCCCCAGATGATTATTTACATGGCTTACGATTTCATCCCCTTATGGTCATAAAATAAAACGCAGTTTTGTTTTACTCTTCATATTTCTCCATAGAGAAAAACGGCGTTTTAACGTCAGCGGCGGCGAAAAACACCCCCCAATGCCGCGGCTGGGTGAAAAAATCACTGCAGAATGAGGCCTGGCACGGCGGCGCGTGCTTGTGCACAGCAGCGACGACGACGCGTCTGCCGTCAGCCACCCTGAGACTTTCCCTATTTCTCCATTTATCAGCAGGATGAGATTGCTGACGGCGCACGGGCATATTATGATTTATCAAAGCGTCGCTACGGGCGGCGTGACATCATTACCCAGTGCAATTTATCTACTTGAAATGATTTTTGTCAGGTCGTACATCGCTACCTCGACGGCGTCGCCGTGAGCCGCCGATGTGTTATTCACCCGGCTTTAACTATTAACAGGCTATATTTTAATCATGACCGATACGCTCGAATATCTGCTGACATTCCGTAAATGCTCCTCTTTGGACAGCCTGGAGAAGGTGTACGACAAACTGAACTACTCCATTGAAAATGATACAGAAATGAGCAATATGTACCGCGCTGCCGACCACCGTCGCGCTGAGCTGGTTGCCGGTAAACTGTTCGATCTGGGCAAGGTGCCGAAAACGCTGTGGACGCAGGTGCTTTAATTCAGTGAAATTACGTGCGGCAACGGTTTTATCTTTTATTGCTATATAACCGGTGCAAATTCAGCTTTTATTGCCGCGCGTGATGCGAAACACATTTATTCCACCCGCCAGGTTCTACCCTTTATCCGACGCAAGACTTCCACCAAGGCCACCGATGCGGCAGCCTGAAACACGATGGATACAACAAGGAGTAGGATATGGGGTATCAAAACGTTCTGGTCACCGTTGCCGTTGCCCCTGACAGCCACCGTCTGGTGGAAAAGGCCGTCTCCATCGTCCGCCCTTACAGCGGCAGCATCACCTTGCTGAGCACGCTCGCCAACCCGGAAATGTACAATAATTTCGCCGGGCCAATGCTGGGCGATTTACGCACGTTGATGGAGGAGGAAACCCGGCTGTTTATGGAGGAACTGCGTCAACGCGCCGGTTACCCGATCGCCGATACGTTGATCGTGCACGGCGAGCTGGGTGATAGCCTGGAATACGCCAGCCGCCGTCAGCCGTTCGACCTGCTGCTCTGCGGCAACCATCGCGACGGCATGATGAATAAGGTCTCCTGTTCCGCCGCCCGCTTTATCAATATCAGCCATATCGACGTGCTGATCGTTCCGCTCTAAGGCTAAGCACATTCGGTAACGTTGCCTTGCCGCCCCTGGACTAGGCTTAACGAATCTTGTTTGTCGCAACGCAAAGGAGCTTTCGATGTCCCCTTCTCAACAGAACCGCCGCTTCCTGCTGGCTTCGCGTCCGCACGGCGAACCGACGGCGGCCAACTTCCGTCTCGATACCGTCCCCGCACCGCAGCCCGCCGCCGGGCAGCTGGTGCTGCGCACTGTTTATCTGTCGCTGGATCCTTATATGCGCGGGCGCATGAGCGATGCCCCCTCCTACGCGCCGCCGGTGGAGATCGGTCAGGTCATGGTGGGCGGTACGGTATCGCGCGTGGCGGCTTCACAGCATCCCGATTTCAACGTCGGCGATTGGGTGTTGGGTTATGACGGCTGGCAGGATTACGCCCTGTCTGACGGCAGCGGCCTGCGCAACCTAGGCCCGCACCTGCCGCATCCTTCCCGCCTGCTGGGCGTGCTGGGCATGCCGGGATTTACCGCTTACATGGGGTTGCTCGACATCGGCCAACCGCAGGCAGGTGAAACGCTGGTGGTCGCCGCCGCCAGCGGTGCGGTCGGTTCGGTGGTCGGCCAAATCGGGAAGCTGAAAGGCTGCCGCGTCGTCGGCGTCGCCGGCGGTGCGGAAAAATGCCGCTATGTGGTGGAAGAGTTGGGTTTCGACGCCTGTCTCGATCACCGCGCCCCTGACTTTGCCGAACAGCTGGCGGCCGCCTGCCCAAAAGGCATCGACATCTATTACGAAAACGTCGGTGGGGCGGTGTTCGACGCCGTGCTGCCGCTGTTGAACACCAAAGCACGCATTCCGGTGTGCGGCATCATCGCCCATTACAATGCCACCGGATTACCTGCGGGGCCGGACCGCTTGCCCCTGCTGGAAGGGCTGATCCTGCGCAAACGCATCCGTATGCAGGGCTTTATCATCTTCGACGACTACGGCTCACGCTTTGACGAATTCTTGCAACAAATGAGCAGTTGGGTCGAACAGGGGAAAATCAAGTTCCGCGAGGACATCGTTGATGGGCTGGAGCAGGCGCCGCAGGCGTTTATCGGCCTGCTGCAGGGCAAAAACTTCGGCAAACTGGTGATCCGCGTCGCCGACGAATAACCCGTAGCAGGGCGTGGTACACCACGCCCTGCTTTTAATGTACGGCGCCGTCGCCGAATCGCACATCTTCCTCTACCGTCAGCGTCACCTGTACGACCGTGCGCACCGCTTCCACCATCGTCGCCAGCGCCATGCTCGGCTTGCCCGGATGGGACGCCGCCAGTTCATGACTGTACGGAATATGTACGAATCCCCCCCTGACACTCACGTGCTGCGTCTCCAGATAGTGCCGCAGACCGTAAAAAATATGGTTGCAGTTATAGGTACCTGCCGTATAAGAGACAGCCGCCGGGATCCCCTGTCGGCGCAGCTGCTGCACTGCGGCCTTCACCGGCAACGTGCTAAAATACCCTACCGGCCCGCCCGCCACCACCGGTACGTCGATCGGCTGTTTACCGGCATTGTCGGGAATGCGGGCATCGATCAGATTGATGGCCACCCGTTCCAGCGAAATCTCGGCCCGGCCGCCGGCCAGGCCCAGACAAATCACCGCCAGCGGCTGCAGCGCCTCAATCGCCGCGATCAATTGCTGATTGGCCACGCCCAATACGCAGGGCAGCTCGAGCACCGCGATCTCCGCGCCGGCAATATGTTCACCGGCCAGCGCCTGCGCAATTTGCCAGGAAGGATTCACCGCATCGCCATCGAACGGCTCAATGCCGGTGACCAAGACTTTGTTCATCATTTCCCCTGATTGAAGGCTAAATTTGTGTGCTTTCAGCCTAAAGAACACAGTATGATTCTGGAAATGGATTATCTGTATATAGAGTATTCATAAAATGAATTTAGCCAGCGTCGATCTCAACTTGCTGGTGGTGTTTGAGGCGTTGTATCAGACGCGCAACGTCACCGCCGCAGGCCGGCGTCTTAACCGCGCTCAGCCCTCCGTCAGCAATGCATTGGCGCGGCTGCGCATTCTTCTCAACGATCCCCTGTTTGTGCGCAGCGGCGGCGGCATGTCACCCACGCCGCGCGCCCACCAATTGATGCCGCAAATACAGCAGGTGCTTGAACAGATCCATCTGGCGTTGGCCCCCCCTGCCCGTTTCGATCCGGCCACCGCCGGGCAGCGGCGTTTTACGCTGGCGGCCGGCGACTATGCCGATATCTTGCTGCTGCCCACCCTCATCAGCCGGTTGCGTCAGACCGCCCCCGGCATCGATATTCGCGTTTCGCGTCTGGATCGCCACAATATTTATCGGCAACTGGATCGCGGCGAGGTGGATATCGCGCTGGGAGGGCACCTTTCCGGTGCGGAAAGCCACTATGTGCGCACGTTGTTTGAAGAGCACCTGGTGTGTATCGCCAGCCGTTCACACCCCCAGCTGGCGGATGGCCGCTGGGATCTGGCACGCTACCTCAGCCTGCCGCATGGGCTGTACGCACCGGCAGACGATGGCTCTGCCAGAGGGCTGGTCGACCGGCGTCTGGCGGAAATCGGCGGTCAGCGGCGCGTCGCCGTGACCTTTTCACATATTGCCGCTCTGCCGGCCGTGGTCGCCGACAGCGATCTGATCGCCACGCTGGCCGCCAGCGCGGCCCGGCATTTTTCCGATCCGCAACGCGTACGCATTCTCCCGCTGCCTGACGAGTTGGCCATCGCGCCTTTCCCCATTGAGCTGATCGCCGGCCGGCAGGCGCAACGCGACCCGGCGTTAATCTGGCTCTGCGAGCTGGTAGGTCAACTCTCCTTCGACTCCTCTCCACGTTAACGACGGTATTCGCTGCATTTTCAACCGTTCAAACGCATGTTCCCAGGCCCGTCGGTGGGCCCTGGGACGCCCACCAAATAGGAATCATCCGAATTAACATTCGCCAAATTTATATATTTGATCATCTTTAACTGGCAAATGGTAAGGATAAAAAACAGTCAGCGACTTTTTTTACGTAAAAAAAGAGTTGTTTTATAAGCACGTTGACTTATGTGTTACACATTTATTCTTTGGTATTACCAATTTCCCAATAATTTGAGATAAAAAATGATCTGCTCGCATCTATATGTTTTAGATAATAAAAAACAAGATCGTGAGCAAGTTAACGAATTGAGCATTGATCCACAAGGCTATTTTGCAAATGCAGAGCTCTATTGTAGACTGCACAAATCGTGCCTTTGTGTAAACTTTGTTAAATCTTTCGTCAGTTCCTGTCTCTATTCGTGACAGATACGCCATCGGGATCGCGCGTCAATTCTCGTGCGGTAGCTATGCCTAAAGCGGGGAATAGTATGGATCGTCTTATCATTGCGCACACGCCCTTGCCCTCCCATCAGCTGTTGTTCAGAAGCCTTTCCGGCGAGGAAAAACTGGCCGGATTGTTCGAGTTCGACGTCGAGTTGCTCAGCCCCGACAATCGGCTCGATCTGAAAGCGCTGCTGGGACAAAAAATCACGCTGGAGCTGCGGGGCAATCCGTTGGCACCGCGTTATCTCAACGGCAATATCACGCGCATGACCCTCTCCGGCCGAGAAGCTGGCGGCAACCGTTACTATATCTACCGCGCCGTGCTGCGCCCCACGCTGTGGTATCTGACGCAAAACCGCGATTTTCGCATCCACCAGGAAAAAACCGTTCCCGACATCCTGACTCAGGTGCTGGGGCAGTATCAGGTGAAAATCGATAACCGCCTGAGTTACGACTACCGCATCTGGGGATACTGCGTGCAGTATCAGGAGAGCGATTTCGATTTCATCAGCCGTCTGATGGAACACGAAGGCATCTATTATTATTTCACGCACCAGCAAGACGGCCATACGCTGGTGCTGGCTGACGCGCCGGCGGCCCATCAGGAACTCGCCGGCTACGCCAGCATTCCCTACCAGCTCGCGGAAGGCGGCCTGGTGGAAAACAAGGACAGCATCAATAGCTGGAGCGTTTCTGACGCCATCACGCCCAGCCTCTATAGCCTGGATGACTACGATTTTCGTAAGCCACGCGCGCGGTTGCTGGAGGCCCGGCAGAATCCCGCCTCGTTCGCGCAGGACAAAGCCGAGGTGTTCGACTGGCCCGGTCGCTATACCGATCACGCCCACGGCCAGTTTTACGTCAAGGTTCGCCAACAGGAGTTCGAAGCGCAGCACGAGCAGATGAGCGGCGAAGGCAATTCGCAGGGCATTGCGCCCGGCTACCGTTTTCAACTGACCCAGGCGCCGCGTATGGAAGACAACCGCGCCTACCTGGTGGTCAGCGCGCAGTACTTCATGCAGGAAAACAGCTACGCCAGCAACGATAATGATGTTGGCGAGCAGCGAACCGAATTTCAGGTCGTTCCGGCGGACATCAATTGGCGCCCGGCGCGCACCACGCCTTGGCCGAAAACCCACGGCCCGCAAACTGCCGAAGTAGTGGGCCCGGAAGGCGAAAGCATCTGGACCGATAAATATGGCCGGGTGAAACTCAAATTCCGTTGGGATCGCCACGGCAGCGGCAATGAAACCAGTTCCTGTTGGGTGCGCGTCTCGAGCGCCTGGGCCGGCTGGAAATACGGTGGGATCCAGATCCCGCGCGTGGGTGAGGAAGTGGTGGTCGACTTTATCAACGGCGATCCGGATCGCCCTATCATCACCGGCCGCGTTTACAACGAAGACAGCATGCCGCCGTGGGATCTGCCCGGCGACGCCACTAAAATGGGCTTTATGAGCCGCAGTAAAGGCGGCGGCGCCGACAACGCCAGCTTCCTGTTCCTGGAAGACTCGCCCGGCAACGAATCGTTCGACATGCATGCCGAACGCAACATGAACATGACGGTGGAAAACGACAAGAACGTCAATATTGACGGCAGTCGCACCACCACCATCGGCCGCCAGCAGGACGACACCGTCACCGGCGACGCCACGTTCCTGTACAAAGCGAAACGCACGACGACCGTCAATGGGCTGGACACCGCCAACCTGAACGCTCACCAGACGGTGAACATCAAAGGCGGCCGCGACCTGACGATTATCGACGGCGGCGATAAAATCGACATCACCGGCAATCAGTCTTTCAAGCTTGACGGCGCGCAGACGCAAAACATTACGCAAACCCAGCATGTCACGGTGAAAGGCAACCAGACCCTCGACATTACCGAAGGGCAACAGACCAGCACCATCAAGCAGGGGCAGACCGTCAACATCACCGCCGGCGGTCAGCACACCACCATTACTGCCGGCGGGCAAGTCCTGACGATTGAAGCGGGCGGCCAGACCGCTACCGTGACCGGGGATGTCACCGAAACCTATAATAATAACCAGAACACGACGATCACCGGCACGCTGACCATCAAGGCGAAAACCATTGATATCACCAGTGCGGACGGCGTCTCGGTACAAACGCCGAACTGGAAAGATAACTGCCACGGCTGGAAATGGGTGGCGACCGGGGCCAATTTTGCCTTCTACGGCTCCAATCTGTCGTTGACGGCGACCAGCCTTAAACACACGATGCTGGATATCTCGCATAACCCGCTGTCGATCAGCAAAACCAATTTCAAGCTCAGTAATGATCCCATGACGTTCACTCAGCTTGGCGCGCTGGTCACCAACGGTGCCTTACGATTGAGCACCAAGGCGCTGGCGATCTTCTTGTAAAGGGACTCCCATGTCGAAGGCCAAAAATGTTTTCACCGTTATCGGGTTGATTTTATTGGCTCCCATCCTCAGTCTGGTGGGTTTTTTCAAATTCATCACGGTCGATATCTGGGGTTATTTCAAACATATCGGTTCTTCCCTCAGCGTGATGGAGAACGGTATTTCCGCTTCCGGGCAAATCGTCAGCATTCGCCAGACCAACCTGTGGGACGGAAATCGGCCGGTCTGCGAAGTCGAAGTCAAGTACATCGCCCAAGACGGAAAAAACCATACGGCCGTGGCGAAAGGCCCGATCAGCGTCGTGGATCTGCCGCGTTATCAACCGGGCCATTTCACCGCGATAAAGTACGACCCGAAGAACCCCAAAAAAGCGGTGATCGAAGAGCTTTCCCGGCTTTAAGCGAAAAGGATCCCTCAATCACGCGATCCGATTTCAACGTTCTGCAAACGGCTTATCGTTCATCAGTTCGCTAAATCACCTTGCATAAGGAAGTGTCACGATGGGCGCGTTCATTGCCTTTTCGACGCAGGACAGCCTCTGGGGACAGATCCTGTTTACCGTCTTTGGCATCCTGGTCGGCTGCGTATTGCTCGCTGCGATCGGCAAAACCTTTTTGTCGGCAAGCCGAGCGGCCGCCTTACCCATGCGGTTGCTGATCTTTGTCGCGCTGATGCTGGCGCTCCTGAAATACAATCAGCAGGTGATGTCTGCGGTGAATGCTCCCGCAGAGCTGATCGGGTTCCTGATTTTGCCCGGTTTTTTGATGCGTTACCTCGGTGCGGCGACACCCGGCAGACTGACGCTGGCGATAGAGTTGCCCTGTTTTGCGGCGCTCGTCGCGCTGCTGGTTCTGAGCACCGCCGGCATCGGATTTTTTGCGCCCTATCACCTGGAGAGCACCGGCCAATTTACCGCCAAGGCGATCGCCGCGTCATTGTCCGTCGCCGCCGTGCTGCTGGCTCGCGGAATAAACGGGAAGGACAACGCACTGTCCTCTTGATCATCCATTTCGAAGTGGGACTCTCCCCGCATTAGCGATCGGCGCTGAACGCCGCATCGTTTTCTTCATCTGTTGTGACATAGCCTGATATCTATTAAACCGAAAAACGGATTGTTTTTGAGCAAGCAGCCTGGCTGCCAGCTGATATCCACAGGAAGCTTTACACACACAATGAAAGTCGTAAAACCTCTGCGCCTCAGCGCGCTTCATCGCCCCTTCTCTTGGCAAGGGCAAAATCATCTGGGCGTTTCCGTTTTGGCCTTGGCCGACATGGGGGCCTCCCCGCGTCTGCGCCCCGAACCGGAACTGTGGCAGTTGGCCGCCGACGAACTTACGTTAAGTGGCGGCGTGCTCGATCTGGCTATCCCAAAAGCCTGTGCGGAGTTTCTCGCCACTGGCAACGCCTACACCCACCATCAACAAGACAAAACCGCCTGCGCCGTGAAGATCCAGTTTGATTCGCTGGAGAAAACGCTGGTGGTTTTCGGCGATCGCCATTGGATCAACGATCGTCCCTCCACGCCTCTACCCTTTGCAGAAATGCGTCTGGACTGGCGCCGGGCTTACGGCGGTACTCAGTTCGCCGATAATCCGCACGGCATCGGCGCCACTCCCGAAACATTTCCACAGGGCCGCATCCATCGCCTACCCAATGTTGAACCGCTGCAGGGACGCCTTGCGTCTCCTCGGCAAAGCGCCCAGCCGGCAAGCTTTGACGCGCTGGATATCACCTGGCCGCGTCGCTTCTCCCGCATCGGTAAAAACTACGACGCCGACTGGTTGAAGCACGGCTTTCCCGGCTTCGCCAACGATATCGACTGGCGCCTGTTCAACATGGCAGAAAGCGATCAGCAGTTTCCTCAACGTGATAGCTTGCCGCCGCGGGCTGCCTATCGGATTTGGAATATGCACCCTTCAGAACCGGTGCAGCAAGGGCATTTACCGCCGTGGCGCGCGCGCTGCTTCATCAACCGACTGCGCGGCGGTGAAACGCATTTCGAAGAGATCGCGATGCGCCATACCACCGTCTGGTTCTTCCCGCATCGGGAACAGATGCTGTTGATCTATCAGGGTAGCTCGCGCATCAATGAGGACGATGCCGCCGACGTGATGCAACTGATGCCGGCCCTGGAAACCGAAGGGGAGCCCCGTTCCACCGCGCATTATCGGCAGGTGTTGGCCCAGCGGCTGGATAAAGAACAGGGTGCTTTGCACGCTTTTCGCGAACAAGAATTGCTGCCGGAGGCGTGCATCGGTGCCTGGCTGGATACGGAAACGCCGACGCAGCAAAGCCCAATGGCGGAAAATATCGCCGCCTACGAGCACCAGCAGCGCGAAGAGCATCGCCAGCGCCTGCTGCGTGAAGGCCAGGACATCGATGAACTGTTCCCGCTACCGTCGCAAGAAGCGCCGCCGAAGCTGGACCAACTCGCCGAATTCGTCGAGCGTCTGGAAAGCCAGGCCGAGGTGCAGTATCAGGACATGCTCAAGCTGGCGCACGCCGAGGGTATCGACCCGCTTAACCCCGGAGGGGATCACGTGTCGCCCTCCGGTGCGGAAAGCTACCAGCAGCAGCGCGATCTGCTGTTCCAGGAGGCGCGCCAGCATCCCGACGCGTTCAGCGAGAAGCAGCTGGGGGAAAGCGAGCGCGCGCTGCACCAAATGTATTTAATGTCAGCGCAGGCGCAAAGCCCTGCACTGCGCTTAAGTGGCGATCTGGCGCAAATCATTCGCCAACGCGTCGCCGCCGCCATGCTGCGCGATAAAGATCTCAGCGGCCTTGATCTCACCGGCGCCGATCTGTCCGGCATGGATCTCTGCCAGGCTAACTTACGCGGCGCTTTATTGGAAAACGCCAATCTACGCCAAACCCGACTGGTGGGTTGCGATCTTCGCGAGGCGATGTTGGCGCGCGCCGATCTCAGCGGCGCCGTCTTGCAGCAGGCCGATCTGAGCCACGCCTCTTTGGCCCTGGCGAAATGCGAAGCGACAGATTTCGGCGGCGCGCAGCTGCATGAGACCAATATTCAGCAAACGTTGTTTCAACGCTGCGATTTCACGATGGCGTCATTACGCGATTTGCTGGGATACGAAACCTTGCTCGGACAATGTGATTTCAGCCGCGCCACGCTGGCCAACATTACCCTGATGGAACTGCAGCTGGAGCAGCTGACATTCAGCCACGCCCGGCTCGACAAAGTCAGCTTCGTCAAATGCCGGTTGCTGGCGGTGAACTTCAGTCAGGCGCGGCTGGAAAGTTGCGCCTGGGTTGACACCGAGACGCAAAGCCTCAGCTTCCACGCCGCACGTCTCACGGCCTGCGCCTTTGCAGCGAAGACACTGTTGCCGCAGGCGGATTTCAGCGACGCGACGCTAAACCAGTGCAATTTACGCCAGATGCCGTTGCAGCGGGCCAATTTTAGTCGGGCGCGTCTCAATAATTGCGATCTGTCGGAAACCCGATTGAACGAGGCCGATTTCCGCCAGGCCAACGGCAGTGGCAGCCTGTTCATCCGCAGCGATTTGTCTCGCGCCAGCCTGCGCGATGCCAATTTCATTGCGGCTATCCTGCAAAAATGCGTGCTGTCAGGCGCCGACCTGCAGGGCGCCAATCTGTTCCGGGCTGACCTGTCGCAGTCGCAAGTAGATCAGGCAACCCGGCTCGAGAGCGCCTATACCGCCAGGGTGAAAACATTGCCTCGCCACAACGGGAAGGAAGTATGACCTCAAAACCAGAGCAGATACGCCAGCGCGTAAAACGCGGCGAGCCGATCGCCGGAGAGGACTTGCACGGTCTGTCATTCGCCGGTCTGGATTTGGCCGGCGGCATGTTCAACGAACTGAACCTGAACGGCGTGAACTTCTCTGACTGCGATCTGCGCGACAGCGTTTTCAGCGATTGCCAGCTCGAACACGCACAATTTACGCGGGCGGATCTGAAGCAAACGGCCTTCAATCAGTGCGCCATGTCGGCCAGCCGCTTCAACGAGAGCCATATCGAACTGACGATGTTCAACGATTGTCGGCTTGAACAGAGCGACTTCAGCCGGCTGTCGCTCAACCAAAGTCACTGGATGTCGTGCCAATTGGCCGGCGCGAATTTTTCCGCCACTCAGCACGATCGCACTACCTTTTACGAAAGCCCGCTCGACGGCGTCATGTTGAATCAGGCGCGCTTATGCCTTGTCACGTTCTTTCGATTAAATCTCTGTAAAACGCAGTTTGAAGGCGTGAACTTCGACCGCGTCACGTTTTTCGAATGTGACCACCGCGGCAAAAGTTACGCCGGGCAGAGCCTGATCGCCTGCCAGTTTACCGATAACCAATTGGACGACGTCGACTTCAGCCAGGCGACGCTGCGCCAGAGCAATTTCAAGGGCGCTTCGCTGCGGCGCGCCAACCTGACCAGCGTACAGGCGCAGCAGTCGCTGTGGCTGGAGGCCAATCTGACTCAGGCGCAGTGTCGCGGCGGGCAGTTCGATCAGGCGATCTTCAGCGAAGCGACGTTGGATGCCGCCAACTTCAGCCAGGCGCGCCTGTATCAATGCGTATTTCAGCACAGCCGATCGGCGCGTTGTGATTTCAGCGACAGCGACCTGACCTACGCCGACTTCTGTTATGCCGACATTGGCGCCGCCGATTTCCGGCGCGCGCGCTTTATGCGCACCCGTATGCATCGCGCCCACCAGCAGCAAACGCGCTGGAGCGATCGCAGCGGGATCCTCGAGAGCGACGAAGAGCTGTACGCCGCCGAAACCTGGAGCGCACAGCGCCAGAGCCGAATCTGAATGCATTGACCACTTCACGAGGGGATCACCATGAGCGTTGCCAACACAACTCGCGCCGTCAACATCGCACCGCCCCAACAGGCCGCTGGCCAGGTCGTCAACCTGTTGCCGGACGGCAGTCTGGTGGTGGAATGTGAAGGTCGTGGCTGGCATTGTCGCCGGGCGGCGAGCTGCCTGCTGACGCCGGCCCTCGGCGATAACGTGCTGGTCGCCGGCTGCGGCCACCAGCTGTGGGCGATCGCCGTCCTCGAGCGGGCAGAGCCGCAAAGCACGGCGCGGCTCTGCGTCGCAGGCGATCTGCAGATTGAAACGCCGAACGGCTCGCTGTCGTTGCACAGCGCGCAGGCGCTGAAACTGAGCGGCGACGCCATGACGCTGCAGGCGAACAGCGGCGACTGCCACGTCGACAAGATGAAATACAGCGGCGAAGAGCTGTCGGCCTTCGTCAGCATCAGCCGTTTGGTCGGTAAACGCTGCGAGTCGCTGTGGCATTCGGTCAGCCAGATCAGCCATTCGCTGTTCCGCAAAGTGCGCCAAACCGAGCACGTGCGCGCCGGGCAGCTGGATTATCAGGCGGAAGATTACGCCCGCATTCATGCCCGCAACACGCTCATTACCTCAAAAGACATCACCAAGCTGGATTCGGAACAAATCCACGTCGGATAACCTGCGGAGGCCTTTTATGTTTGCCAACAGCCAAATGATCGGCGTGGACCTGGCGTTTCCCGACGTCTGTCTGACGCCAAGCCCGGCGCCGGTGCCCGTACCCTACCCGGATATCGCCCTCGCGCCGACCGCCATCCCGAACGCGTTCAACATTCTGTTCGTCGGTACCCCGGCGCACAACATGGCGACGGTAACGCCCCTGACCAACGGCGACAACCCCGGCGTAGCCACCGGTGTCGCTTCCGGGACGGTGATGGGGCCATCCCGCCACCTGACCGGCGCCTTTACCGTGTTGCTCAAAGGCACTCCGGCCACCCGGCTGACCAGCCTCAGCCTGCAGAATTCCACCAACGCGCTCGGCATGCGCATCGTGCCGAGCCAATTAAAAGTGTTGCTGCTTGCGCCCTGATGACGGCGCCTTATTACACAGCCATTCAATCAAGAAAAAGAGGACATTGTGAAAACACGGATTACCCTGACGCTGCTGACCGCCCTGACGCTTGCCGGTTGTTCCACCCCGCCGCCACCGCCGCCGGCGCTCAATAACGACGCCCTCATCAGCAGTGAAGTCAACGGCGTCACCCTGCAGCACCGCGCCGCGGTAAGCGCGCCGAAACAGTTCAAGCCGATCGGTGAGGAGTACCGCAGCCTGTATGCCGCCAGCATCATGAGTAGCCCGAATTATACCGGCACCGCCGTCGGCAGCCTGGACAACGCCGCCGCGTTCTATGCGCTGGGCGAAGTGGAAAACAACTGGCTGGCGATCTCCGCCATCCGCGGGGGCGATCTGATGGGGTATATCCAGGCCAACGCCGGCGTGCCGGAAGCGCGCTACAAATCAACGCTGCGCAAAGATCTGCCGCGTCGCGCGCGCGCCGCCAAACAGGACTGCGTCAAAGTCGGCGGCGACAGCAAGGCGTGTAAAAACGCCGGCTCAGCCACCTGGATCCTCCAGTAGTCAGCACGCCTGCGGGCGACGAGATTCCTATGATGACGACCCCTATCGCTTCCCGCTGGTGCGGGATGCTGTTTCTGCTGCTGGGCGCGCTGGCGCTCGGCGGCTGCATGTCTTCCGCCAAAAGCGTGCCATCGCGTTACAGTCTGGTGTTTGACGCTGACCGCCAGGTCAACGCCGCCGCCGGCGCGCAACCTGCGCCGATCAAAATTCGCGTGCTGCTGCTGCGCTCGGATGCGGAATTCATGGATGCCGACTTCTTCAGTCTGCAAAACGACGCCAAAAGCGTGCTCGGCAACAGCCTGCTGGACAGCGATCAGTTCTTCCTGACGCCAGGCCAGACCGGCAAGAAGCTCGGTGGGCAAAGCGCATTGGACGCACGTTACATCGGCGTGATCGCCGAATATCAAAATCTGGACGGCAAGACCTGGCGCATGTCACTGCCGCTGCCGGAACCTACCGAAACCAATTTCTACAAGGTATGGCAATTCTCGCCGGATGAGCTGGAAGCGCATATCGTCGCGGGCGTGAGTGGCCTGCGCCCCGTAAAAAAGGTCGACTGACCTACCGCTGCGCTGAAGCGAAGTAACTATAGGTGTGATGATGAAAGATGCTCATAAGGTTGTCTGGACTGAGGGGATGTTTTTGCGCCCTCACCATTTCCAGCAGGCGGAAAACTATCTCGAAGGCTATATGCGCAACTGGGGCCAGGCCCACAGCGGCTGTTTCTGGGGGTTCCTCACCCTGGATCTGGACCAAACGCTGCTGCGCCAGGGCAAGATTGCGCTCAACGCCGCCAGCGGCATCATGCCGGACGGCACGCCGTTTCGCTTCTCCGGCGCCCAGCAGGCGCCCGCGCCGCTGACCATCGCTGAAAACAAGACCGGTGAAAACGTGGTGCTGGCTCTGCCGACCTACCGCGCGGGGCGTGAAGACGTGATCTTTCAGGAAAGCCCGGAGGCGCTGGCGCGCTATCTGGCTTATGAGAACGAAGTCGACGATCTCAACGCCGTCTCGGTGGGCAGCGCGGCCTTGCAGTTCGGTCGCCTGCGCCTGCGGCTGATGCTGGAGAGTGAGCTCAACGCCGAATGGACGGCGCTCGGCGTTACCCGCGTGCTGGAAAAGCGCGGCGACAACAGCCTGCGTCTCGATACCACGCAGATCCCGCCGATGCTGAACTGCCAGGGCAACCCGGTACTGAAAACCTTCATCAACGATCTGCAGGGCCTGCTGCAACAGCGCAGCCAGCAGATGAGCCAGCGCCTGCTGCAGCCGGGCCGCGGCGGCAGTTCCGAAATGGTCGATTTCATGCTGCTGCAGCTGATCAACCGCCATCTCGGCCAGGTGAGCCACGCCTACCACCTCGATCATCTGCACCCGGAGCGCCTGTTCGCCGATTGGCTGCAGTTCGCCACCGAGCTCGCCAGCTTCTCGGCGCAGCGCACCCCGGAAGGCCGCCTGCCGGTGTATGACCACGACAACCTGGCGCTGTGCTTCGGCAAGCTGATGCTGCTGCTGCGTCAGGGGCTGTCGGTGGTGCTGGAAGACAACGCCATTCAGCTGACGCTGGTCGAACGCTCCCACGGGCTGAACGTCGCCACCGTGCAGGACGCCAAAATGATGCGCGATTTTGGCTTCGTGCTGGCAGTGCGCGCCGACGTGGCCGCCGAGGTGTTGCTGACCCACTTCCCGGCGCAGATGAAGATCGCCCCGGTCACGCGCATCCGCGATCTGGTGCAGCTGCAGCTGCCGGGCATCGGTCTGCGCACCATGCCCGCTGCGCCGCGCCAGATCCCCTATCACGCCGGCTACACCTACTTCGAGCTGGAAAAAGGCGGCGACCTGTGGAAACAGATGGAAAAATCCAGCGCCTTCGCCCTGCACCTGGCCGGCGAATTCCCGGGGCTGGACATGGAATTTTGGGCGATTCGCAGCCATACGGACCGGTAACCTATGACTCAGGAAAATAGCATGGCGCCGGCGGCCAACCCGCTGGTAGACGCCGCCAACCCGCTGCTGAACGCCATTTCGCAGATCCGCCAATCGGCCACGCACGCCAACCCGGCGCAGCTGCGCCAACAGCTGATTGACGAAATGCGCCGCTTCGAGATCCGCGGCCAACGCGCCAACCTGCCTTACGAGGTGATCATCGGCGCGCGTTATTGTCTGTGCACCGCGCTGGATGAAGCGGCGGCGCTGACCCCGTGGGGCAGCAACAGCGTGTGGTCCGGCAGCGGGCTGCTGGTGACTTTCCATAACGAAACCTGGGGCGGCGAGAAGTTTTTCCAGCTGCTGGCCAAGCTGTCGCAAAGCCCGCGCGAGCACATCAACCTGCTGGAGCTGATCAATTATTGCCTGCTGTTGGGCTTTGAAGGCCGCTACCGGGTGATGGAAAACGGCCGCTCACAGCTGGAAACCATGAAGCAGCGCCTGCTGCAACTGATCCGGTCGGTTCGTGGCGGCTATGCCCCGCCGCTGTCGCCTCATGCGCTGGATCTGCCGGTACAGCAGAAGCTGTGGCGGCCGCTGGTGCCGCTGTGGGCCTGCGTGGCGCTGACCGGCTTCCTGGCTTCGCTGCTGTTCATCGCCCTCAACTGGCGACTGGGCGACAACACCAGCCCGGTGCTGGCGGCGATTTACCAAACCAATCTGCCGCAGGTGGCGATCGGTAACCCGGCGCCGGCCGCGCCGCCGACGCTGAGCCTGAAAAGTTTCCTGCGTAAAGAGATCGCCGAGGGGTTGGTGGTGGTGCGCGACGAAGCGCAGCAAAGCGTGGTGATCCTCAAAGGCGACGGGCTGTTCGACTCTGCCGCCACCACGGTACGCGCCAACTATATTCCGGTCATCGACCGCATCGCCGCCGCCATGAACGGCGTCAGCGGCAAGATCCTGGTCACCGGCTACAGCGACAACGTGCCGATCCGCAGCGCCCGTTTCGCCTCCAACTGGGAGCTGTCGCTGGCGCGCGCCGAAGCGGTCAGCGCCCGCTTGCAAAAACACCTCGCCAACCCGCAGCGAGTCAAGGCCGAGGGCCGCGGCGAGAGCAACCCCGTCGCGCCGAACGATAACAAAGTGAACCGCGCGTTGAACCGCCGGGTAGAAATTACGCTGTTGGTCGCCCCTGAAAATACCCAGGCGGAAATCAACGGCTTGCCGCAAGGAACCGGAAAGTAATGCTCAGTACGTTATTCTCCATCATCACCAGCCGCCTGCTGTGGGGCTTTGTCGGCATCACCGCGCTGGCGTTCATCATCTGGACGATCGGCCCGCTGGTGGCCATCGGCGACTATCGCCCGCTGGAGCCGGAACTCAACCGCCAGATCGCCATCGGCGTGATTTACCTGATCTGGTTCCTGTGCCGCCTGATCCCGCGCCTCTACAGTGCCTGGTTCAACAGCCGCCTGCTGAGCAATCTGCGCGCCGCCGAAGCGGTGCCGGCGGAAGACGGCAAGCCCGAGGTCAAACAAGACGATCAGTTGGCGCAGCGTTTCGACGAAGCGGCGCAGCTGCTGAAAAAGGCGCGCTTCGCACCGGGCCAGGGCGACGGTAAACATCGCTGGATGACCCGCTTCAGCCGTCAATATCTGTACCAGTTGCCGTGGTATGTGATCATCGGCGCACCCGGCGCCGGCAAAACCACCGCGCTGGTCAACTCCGGCCTGCACTTCCCACTGGCGGATCGCTTCGGCAAAGCCGCGCTGCGCGGCGTGGGCGGCACCCGCAACTGCGACTGGTGGTTTACCAACGACGCCGTGCTGCTCGACACCGCCGGCCGCTACACCACCCAGGAAAGCCAGCGCGAAGAAGACGCCGGTGAATGGCAAAGCTTCGTCGCGCTGCTGAAAAAATACCGCACCCGCCAGCCGATCAACGGCGTGATGGTGACCATCAGCGTCGCCGATCTGCTGAGCGACAGCGCCGAAGCACGCGCCGCCCAGGCCAGCGCACTGCGCAAACGCCTGATTGAACTGCACGAACAGTTGGGCATTCACTTCCCGGTCTATGTGCTGGTGACCAAAACCGACCTGCTCAACGGCTTTATGGCCTACTTCGGCAGCTTCGATAAAGCGCAGCGCGACCAGATCTGGGGATTCACCTTCCCTTACGAGCGCTCACGGCAGCCGGACTTCAACCTGAACGCCGCCTTCGAACAACAATACGCCCTGCTGCAACAACGGCTGGATGCGGCGCTGCCGGATACGCTGCTGATGGAGCACGACGCGCGCCAACGCGCCGAAAGCTACCTGTTCCCGCAGGAGTTCGCCGCGCTGCGCCCGCTGCTCGGCCAATATCTGGAACAGGTGTTCGCCACCTCCAGTTTTGAAACCCGCTTTACCCCGCGCGGCATCTATTTCACCAGCGGCACGCAGGAAGGTCTGCCGTTTGACCGGGTGATGGGCGAACTGAACCGCTACCTGCAGCTGCCGACGGCCAACTCAGGGGTGCAGGCCAACGCGGCCTGGGACAGCGTGGGGCAGGAAACGCCGATCCCGGCAGCCAAAGGCCAGAGCTTCTTCCTGAAAGAGACGCTGGAATCGGTGGTCTTCCAGGAGTCCGGGCTGGCGGGCAGCAACCGCTGGTGGGAATACCGCAACCGCGCCCTGCACTGGGCAGGGTACATCGCGCTGGCGGTGATCCTGGCGGTGCTGGCGATGTTGTGGTTCACCAGCTACGGCAACAACAAGGCCTATCTGGCGGAAGTGGCCGCCAAGGTGCCCGGCGTCGAGCGACAGGGGCAAAGCCTGACCCCGTTGGGCAACGGCGACATGTTCTCGCTGCTGCCGTTCCTCAACAGCCTGCTGCATCTGCCGGACAGCCAGAACTTTTCGCTGGACGATCCGCCGTTCACCTACCGCATGGGGCTGTTCCGCGGCGATCAGGTGGGCGACGCCGGCAATGCGTTGTACCAAAAAGCGCTGAAAGAGCTGCTGCTGCCGCAGGTGGCGCAACAGATCGCCACCACGCTGCGCAACGACAACCACGGCGACGCGGACTTCAGCTACGAAGCGCTGAAGGCCTATCAGATGCTGTATCTGCCAAAGCAGTACGACGGTAAATTCCTGCGCGCCTGGGTGATGCTCAACCTGCAACGCAACCTGCCGCAGGGCAGCACGCAGAAACAGCTGCAGCAGATCGAATGGCACCTCAGCCAACTGCTGGATGCGCAGATCCAGGCCTCGCCTTACGCCAAAGACGAACAGCTGGTGGCGCAGGCGCAGGCCGCACTCAATCGGGCGCCGCTGTCGCAGCGCGTCTATGGCCGCCTCAAGCGCCTGCTGCTGAAACAGACCGACATCAAGCCGGTCAGCCTGGTCGATTTGGCCGGCCCGCAGACCGAACTGGCGTTCAGCCGCAAAAGCGGCAAACCGGTCACCGACGGCGTACCGGGCCTGTTCACCTCACAAGGGTACTGGAAAGCGTTCAACGACAACATCGACCCGGTGACCGACACCTTGCGCAAGGAAGACGTCTGGGTGTTGAACAGCCAGACGCCGGAGCAGAAAAGCGCCGATCTGACCAAGACCATCCGCCAGCTGTACATGCAAGATTTCATCAGCGCCTGGGATGAGCTGCTGGGGGATATCCAACTGGCCAACATCGGCAACCTGACCCAGCGCATCAGCAGCGCGCGCCTGCTGTCCGGCAACCCGTCGCCAATGCGCAATCTGCTGGTCAACGTCAGCAAAAACGTCACCCTGCGCGACGAAAAAAACGACGCCGATTCGCGCTCGCTGCTGGCAAAAACCGAAGATAAGCTGAACCAAAATGCCAACCGCACGCTGGAAGCGCTGTTCACCAACCGACCGGCCAACGCCGACGGTGACGTGTCGGCCCAGCCGGAACAGCTGGTGATGGCGCACTTCGCGCCGCTGCTGGAGCTGGCGCAAAGCCAGGGCGAAGGCAATAAGGCGATCCCTTTCGACAGCGTGCTGAAACAGGTCGATGAACTGTACAGTTACCTGACGGCGGTGCAGGGCGCGGCCAACAGCGGCATGTCGGCGCCGCCGAGCGACATTATCCCGCGTCTGCAGGCCGAATCCGGCCGCTTGCCGGTGCCGTTCAAACAGATGCTGCTGTCGCTGGCGATCGGCGCCAGCAGCGATACCCAGCGCAAAGAGATGGAGAACGTGAAAAAGCGCATCAGCTTCGAGGTCGGTAGCTTCTGCCGCCAGGCGATCGCCGGCCGTTATCCGCTGGTGGCCCGGGCGCGGCAGGAAGTGACGCCGGACGATCTGGCGCGCATGTTCGCGCCGAACAGCGGGCTGATGGACAGCTTCTTCCGCGACAATCTGCAGGGCAAGGTCGATACCACCCGCGCCAACTGGCGTTTCACGCCCGGCGTGGACGGCAAGACGCTGCCCGGCGGCGAAGGCATCCTGCGGTCGTTCCAGCAGGCGCAGCGCATCCGCGACGCCTTTTTCGCCAACGGCACGGCGACGCCCTCCTACCGCGTGACCGTGCGGCCGGTGCGGATGGATAACGACATCCTCAACCTGACGCTGGATATCGACGGGCAGCTGTTCAAATACAGCCACGGCCCACAGGTACCGCTGGTGGTCAGTTGGCCGGGCACCCGCAATACCAACCAGGTGCATCTGCAGCTGGCGCTGGCCAACGGCACCACCGCCAGCCTGGTGACCAGCGGACCATGGGCGCTGAATCGCCTGGTCGACATGGCGCAATCGTCGGGCACCGGCGGCCTCGGCCGCCAGGCGACGTTTAATCTCGACGGCCACCGCATCACGCTGGAGTTCACGCCCAACAGCATCCGCAATCCGTTCCAACTGCCGGCCTTCTCGTGCCCGTAGCCCCGAAAGGACATGACCATGAGCACTGATTCAAGCGCCCCGACGAGCATCGGCTGGTACGGCAAACTTCCTTCCGCCGGTGACTTCCTGCAACGCCGTTTGCCTGACCCGGTGGTCAACAACTGGGCCCACTGGTTCCATAACGGGCTGGTGAATTTACAGCGCGATGCACAGGGGCCGAACGGCCACCCGTTCAGCAACGCACCGGTGTGGAACTTCGTGATCCCCGCCACGCTCGGCAGCCCGTACGTGCAGATGGGTTGCCTGTTGCCGGCGCGCGATCGCGTCGGGCGGCGCTACCCCATCTGCGCACTGCGCCTGTTCAGCCTGCAAGAATGGCGCCCGCAACAGCTGAACATGGCGGCGAGCTGGTATCAACAGCTCGGCCATACCCTGCTGAACGGCGTGCGCAACGGTTTCTCCGCCGAGCAGATCGACCGCACGTTGCAGGCGATCCCGGCGCTGCCCAGCCCACCGGCGGAAGCGGATTCCGAGATATTGTCGATTATCGGTTTCCAGCATCCGGACGTACCGGGCCTCGGCTGGCAACAGGCCGCCGACTGCTTCGATCCGGCGCAGTACACCAGCTTCTGGTGGACCAATCAGGCCGACGGACATCCGCTCTACACCCACGTGCACAGCGGCAACCTCACCGTGCAGCTGTTTTCACTGCTGTTCGAACCCAACGGCTGGGCGCGCCCCGGCCGCGGCGGCCAGTACCCGCAAATGTTTGATTAACATCGTTCGTTGAAGGAAATTCTATGGCTATCGATACCGATACCCTGCTGGCCCCGGTTGACGCGGACAATCCCTGCGGCGACAACCTGGAATACGACGCCGACTTTCTGGCGATGGAACAAGCCGCCACCGGCAAGGCCGAACAACAGTTCGGCAGCACCATCATTCCGGAAGAAGCGCCGGATTGGGTGCAGGTCGAGCGCCTCGCGACCTCGCTGCTAACGCGCACCAAAGACCTGCGCATCATGCTGTATCTCACCCGCGCCTGGACCCAGCTGCGCGGGTTGCCGGGCTACGCCGACGGGCTGACGCTGGTCCACCAGTCGATGACCCGTTACTGGAACACCCTGCAGCCGCCGCTGGAGTTCGATGGAGAAGCCGATCCGCTGTTTCGCATCAACGCGCTGGCCGACCTTGGCGACAAAGCGGCGCTGGCCGCCAGCGTACGCGCCGCGCCGCTGCTGAAAAGCGCCGCCGGAGAAATCTCGCTGCGCGATGCCGGTGCCCTGCTCGACGGCAGCAAACAGGAGTGCCCCAACTTTCCCGGCGGCCGTGCGCGGCTGCAGGATGAACTGGCGCAGCAGGATCGCCCCGAAGGCGCCCTGGTGACGCGCATCGCCAACACCCTGAGCGCCATTCGCAGCGAAGTGACCCGCCATCTGGGGGAAAGCGCGCTGCCGGAAATGAGCGCGCTGACCAAGGTGTTTTCTCTGGTGGCGCTCGCCGGCCAGAGCGATGCCCCGGCCGCCGACGAACCAGACGCGACGCCTGAAGCGGCTGCCATGCAGCAACCGGCCGCCGTACAGAGCGCCACCGCTCCACTCAACTGGCGCAGCGCGCAGATCCAGTCGCGCGACGACGCCCAGTTGATGCTGGACAAGGTGAAAAACTATTTTCGTCTTCATGAGCCGAGCCACCCGGCGCCACTGATGATCGATCGAGTCCAGCGACTGATTACGCTGGACTTTATGCAAATCGTCCGCGATTTGGCGCCCGATGGGCTTAACCAACTGGAGACCATTCTCGGTCGCCCCGACAACGAGGAGAACAGCTAGCCGCCGACCTTTGTTCTCTTGACGCATCCGATACCGTCTGCCCTGCGCAGACCCGAATCAGAACCTGACTCTCCCAGCCGGACGAGGCGCGTTCCCAATCGCCATTAGATGGAGTAAATCATGTCAAACTCGAAATCCCGCAGCGGGCAGAAATTCATCGCCCGCAACCGCGCGCCGCGCGTACAGATTGAATACGATGTCGAAATTTATGGCGCAGAGCGCAAAATCCAGCTGCCGTTCGTGATGGGCGTGATGGCGGATCTGGTGGGGAAAGCGGTCGACCCGCAAGCCAGCGTGGAAGAGCGCAAATTCATGGAAATCGACGTCGACAACTTCGACGAGCGTATGAAATCGCTGAAGCCGCGCGTCGCTTACCAGGTCGACAACACCCTGACCGGCGAAGGCAAGCTGAACATCGATCTGACCTTCGAAAGCATGGAAGACTTCTCCCCCGCCGCTATCGCCCGCAAGGTCGACGCGCTGGACAATCTGCTGGACGCCCGCACCCAGCTTTCCAACCTGCTGTCCTACATGGACGGCAAGAACGGCGCCGAAGAGCTGATCTCCAAGATCCTGCAAAACCCGGCGCTGCTGCAATCCCTGACCGACGCGCCGAAGCCGGCGGTTAACGACGACAACAACGAGCGTGAGGATTAATCGATGAGCAACTCGCCTCAGCAACAGAATGCGTTGCAAACCACCGAGACTTTTTCCAGCGATGAGTTCAGCGCGCTGCTGAACAAAGAGTTCCGGCCGAAGACCGATCAGGCCAAAGAAGCGGTCGAGAACGCGGTGAAAACCCTGGCGCAGCAGGCGCTGGAAAACACCGTCACCGTTTCTTCCGACGCCTATCGCACCATCCAGGCGCTGATCGCGGAAATCGACGAAAAGCTGTCGCAGCAGATCAACCAGATCATTCACCACGACGACTTCCAGAAGCTGGAAGGCGCCTGGCACGGCCTGCATTATCTGGTCAACAACTCCGAAACCGACGAGATGCTGAAGATCCGCTTCATGAGCATTTCCAAGCAGGAGCTGGGCCGCACGCTGAAGCGCTATAAAGGCGTGGGTTGGGACCAGAGCCCGATCTTCAAGAAAGTCTACGAAGAAGAGTATGGCCAGTTCGGCGGCGAACCGTTCGGCTGCCTGGTGGGCGACTACTACTTCGATCACAGCCCGCAGGACGTGGAGCTGCTGGGCGAAATGGCCAAGATCGGCGCCGCCTCGCACTGCCCGTTCATCGCCGGTACCGCGCCGAGCGTGATGCAGATGGAGTCCTGGCAGGAGCTCTCCAACCCGCGCGATCTGACCAAGATTTTCCAGAACACCGAGTACGCCGCCTGGCGCAGCCTGCGCGAATCGGAAGACGCGCGCTACCTGGGGCTGGTGATGCCGCGCTTCCTGGCGCGCCTGCCGTATGGCATCCGCACCAACCCGGTGGACGAGTTTGACTTCGAAGAAGACACCGACGGCGCGACCCACGGCAATTACACCTGGACCAACGCCGCCTACGCCATGGCCGCCAACATCAACCGTTCGTTCAAAGAGTTCGGCTGGTGCACCGCCATTCGCGGGGTGGAATCCGGCGGCGCGGTGGAGAATCTGCCGTGCCACACCTTCCCGAGCGACGACGGCGGCGTGGACATGAAGTGCCCGACCGAGATCGCCATCAGCGATCGCCGCGAAGCCGAGCTGGCCAAAAACGGCTTTATGCCGCTGGTGCACCGCAAAAACTCCGACTTCGCCGCCTTTATCGGCGCGCAGTCGCTGCAGAAGCCGGCGGAATACTACGACGCCGACGCCTCCGCCAACGCCCAGCTTTCCGCGCGCCTGCCGTACCTGTTCGCCTGCTGCCGCTTCGCGCACTATCTGAAGTGCATCGTGCGCGACAAAATTGGTTCCTTCCGCGAGCGCGACGACATGGAGCGCTGGCTGAACGACTGGATCATGAACTACGTGGACGGCGATCCGGCCAACTCCTCGCAGGAAACCAAGTCGCGCAAACCGCTGGCCGCGGCGGAAGTGCAGGTGGAAGAGATCGAAGACAACCCGGGCTATTACAGTGCCAAGTTCTTCCTGCGCCCGCACTACCAGTTGGAAGGCCTGACCGTCTCCCTGCGCCTGGTGTCGAAGCTGCCTTCGCTGAAACAAAACGACGCGTCCTGATGGGCTGAAGTCAGGCCGCGGTAGTGCGGCCTGGCTGATACATTAACCTCATCACAGGGAAAGAAAGATGAAGACAAAACGGTTTTATCTGGCATCGCTGTTGGCAGTCGTCTGCTCGCTCTCCGCCGCGCCGCCAGCTTTCGCAGAGCAGACATCGATAGCGCATTTGACGTCCGATGATGTCAATCTGCCAGGCAGCGACTTTTTCCGTTTCTATCGCAGTGCAGATAAACAGGAAAAAGAGAAAGCGCGGATTTATTTGCTGGGCGTGCTGGACGCGACGGAAGGAAAAAGCTGGTGCCAATACAGCCAGCTACAAACCGTCACTCTGCAGGAGTTTGTGTTCGAATTCTTTAATAAACTTCCCGCTGCGCGCCTGCACGAAAGGGCTGCCCCCCTGATTGAAGAGGCTCTGGCGACTCGCTTCCCCTGCAAAGGAGGCAAAGCATGAAACCTTTATATCGTCAGCTAAAAAGCAGCCATTACTCCTCTGATTACTCTAGCCCGGGATATTTGGCAGCAGAAGCCGTTTACGCTGAGATTGGCTATGAGCTTGATACGCTTCTAAAGCAAAATCCTGGTTATGCCAATACCTGTGCCGTCCGCATGAGCCTGGCGCTGTTGAAAACCGGTATCAGCTTCAAAGGCCGCCTGCCAATCAAGAAAGGCGCCTATAAGGGTAAAACGATTGAACCGGGAGCCAAATTGCTGGCCGATCAGTTGCATCGCTCCAGTAGTTTTGGCAAAGCCAAAATTTTCTTTAATGCTCCAGATGCAGAGAAAGGTATTGGCAATAAAAAAGGAGTCGTGTTCTTCAATAAGATCACCAACTATGATGGCGGACACATTGATCTTATCGAACCAGAAAACTCGCTATTAACCTGCCATTCCCATTGCTATTTTAACTGCAAAGAGGTCTGGTTTTGGGAGTTGAGCTAGTGTTCCATCGGCTTATCAGTAAATGCATGAGGTTTGGTTTAACTGCATGCTTGCTTATCACCTCATTAAGGCTGCAAGCAGCGCCGATTCAGGATCCGGTGGCATTTATCAAACAGATGCCTTATCACCAGGTCGTAAAAGAACTGGCATTGTCACGCTGCCTGGCACAGGTCTCCGATTCGGATAAAGCATTCTCTCTTGATGCAGCCAGAACGGCGAATGCGATGAGAGAATGGATGCCATTCGATATCGAATCAGGTGATGAGAAAATCAATGTTCTCATCGACAAATATAAATCCAGAATCAATGAGTTTCACAGCGAAACTAAAGACAAGAGTCAAGGTGTCACCCTAAACTGCCTGCGGTTGTACCATAGCCCTGAATTGGACAAGCTTTCTCGACAGCTCATAGCAGGCAACCCAGATCGCACGTGGAATCAAGATAACGCGAAATAATTAAGCATTGAGCCATTAGCACTTAATAGTGGCTCGGTAACCCGTACCGATAGTTTTCGGTATTTAAGAAGGTGCATGGCACAAGGATATAAATTGGTAATGCATTACCACACTTGCAATTCCTGCTGCTATTACCTGAGTTTTTCAACGTAACGTTAATACTACTGTTAACCCTTAATAAAGAGTGAAGAAACTATGGCTATTGATATGTTCCTGAAAGTTGAAGGTGCCAGCGGCGAATCCAAAGATTCGAATCACAAAGGCTGGACCGACATTACTTCTTTCTCCTGGGGCGCTTCTCAACCGGGCAATATGGGCGTTGGCGGCGGCGGTGGCGCCGGCAAAGTGTGCTTCAACGATCTGCACGTTAACGCGCTGGTCGACAAGTCAACCCCGGCGCTGCTGAAGCACTGCTCCAGCGGTAAGCATCTGACCAAGGTTGAGTTGTCTGTCTGCAAGGCGGGCGGTACTCAGGTTGAGTACGTTAAAATCACCCTGGACGACGTGCTGGTCACCGCCGTGCAGTACACCGGCGCAGGCGGCGAAGACACCGTGGGCGTCACCTACTCCTTCCAGGCGGCGAAAGTGAAACAGCAATACTGGGAGCAGAGCGACAAAGGCGGCAAAGGCGCCGAAAGCAGCGCAGGTTGGAACATCAAGGAAAACCGCGAAGCTTAATCTTCCCACACAGATGCCCCGACTTAGGGGCATCTATCAACAGAGGACGTTATAATGAGTCGCCCTTCATTCCAGCAAGCGTGGCAACGATTTAGCGAAATCAACGTAGATATTACTGACGTTGGCAAAAAGATAGGTGGAAATGTAGGTCTTAACATTGAGCTTGGCGTCAATGACCCATTGCAAGGATTCACCAATGCCTGCGCAATACGCATGAGTTACACGCTCAATTATTCTGGTTTTAAAGTTGAACGAGGAGCGTGGAAGACCGTTTCAGGCAAAG
Source organism: Serratia sp. CY47280 (assembly GCF_052168655.1). Lineage (NCBI taxonomy): Bacteria > Pseudomonadati > Pseudomonadota > Gammaproteobacteria > Enterobacterales > Yersiniaceae > Serratia > Serratia sp. CY47280. The sequence continues at coordinate 1,268,123 of NZ_JBJNMG010000001.1, forward strand.
ATAAAAATTGGTACATTTATCGCGTCAGAGATATTATTAACTTTTTGAATTATAAGTTCGGCAAACCTGATAAAACGATTAAAAACCCTACCCCTAGTGATTTTTCAAAAGACAAAGGGATATTGGTTTTCACTGTTCCAGGATGGAATGATGCCAGCGGACACGCAACATTATGGAACGGTACAACCTGCTCAGATCATTGTTACTTTCCAAAATCCAGCGAGGCATCTATATGGTTACTAAAATAAAATCCCTGTGTGTTGCAAGCATGATATTTTTGGGATGTATTCAATCGGCTCAAGCCAAAGAAACCTATACCCCCGAAGAGTACCTAAAAAACTACGCGCTTAGCGTTTGCATCGCCGAGGGGTACTCAGCAAAAGAAGTCAAAAACGATGCCGCCGCCGCCGCTCGGGGTTACACGGAATTCGGCGATTATTCTCTGGAAGCGCATACCGCCGTCAGGGCGCTGGCAAAAGAATTTCTGGCAAAGCCCTATGACAGTATGTCAGGGGAGCCGATGACGATGGCCAAGTGCATCGATCTTGTACACAGCCAAGAGCTGCAAGCCATCATCAAGAAATACCAAGGAAAAGACGACAACTGATATCAGAGTTGCTCAAACGACGGCTCATATCAAAGGTTATCTCGGATGAGAAGATACACGTACTTTTTAATGTCTCTGCTGCTCGGAAGCCATGTAGTCCTTGCTGAAAACTCGCTCAATGCTTTATCGCAAGAGGCACTTTATAAAAATTGGTTAACCAGCCGCTGCATTGGGAAGTCCACTGACTCAGAAAGAACCAAGCAAGACGCCTTCCGTTCCGCTTCCGCCTATTTAGAATTGAGTAAACTGCCGATGGATGCATTTGAACAAGGTGAAAAACTGGCTGAACAGTACGCAAATAAAAATAGCCAAGGCTCAGTTCAAGGGACTTACCATACTTTAGATTGTCTTTCACTGCAGAACGCCAGTGAAGCTGAAACCATTTTTGAACGTTACTCTAAGTAATAGTCAGGATTGTTGAATCCAATTTCATAAAGTTATCAACTCAAGAGAATTAAAACTTATTGATTATTAACATGACTCCAGACGTCACGCTATCAACTTACTCATATGGATTCTTACCTTCCTATTTTTCATTGTCACTCATAATTTTAGTGGCATTATATTACTTAAAAAAATTATCGGCTCGCAAACACAATTATCCATTTTTTGTTTTCAACTGTCTCATTGTAGTTGTCATGGGCGTCATACAGCTCTCAATTTTTGCATACGGGAATGATTTTCTTAATCTCTTCTACCCACTAGGCAACGATGACTATGACTCTATACACTATGGCAGTTTGATATTCACCTTTATCTACTTAACTCAACTACCAAAAAACACCTATTACAAAAAAGAACAGAATAGAAGTTAGCCATCAGATTAGATGACTAAATCAACATACGCCCAAAGCAGTCTACAATCCCCATCAGCAGGAATGCCTTATGCGATTTTCCATTGTAAAAAATAAAAGCGGCCAGGTTCCGCCGCAGAGCAGTTGCGATTTTCTGCCGCCGGGCGGCACCATCGGCCGCAGCGTGGACAACAACCTGGTGCTGCCGGACGAAGAGCGCGCCATTTCCCGCCTGCAGGCGATCGTGCACATTTCTGCTGACGGCGAATGCCGCATCACCAATCGCGGCAACGTTACCCGCGTGCTGCTGAACGACATTCCGCTGGAACGTGGCCGCCAGGTTGAACTGCAGGACGGCGACGTGCTCGGCATCGACGATTACCAGATTGAAGTCAGCGCGCTGCAACAGCACGCCGCGCCGCAGGCTCAACCGGTGGCCAAGGCCGTTGCCGCGGCTGCGGCCCCTGCAGCCGCCGCCAAAGAAAAATCCGCCGCGCCGATCCCCAACGAAATCTGGGACAGCCTGGTGGAAGAATTTACGCCGAACGCGCCGGCCGCCGTCATACCGTCGCCGATCACCAATCCGGACAATCATCCGCTGCTGGAGACCCCCGCTCGCGAGCTGAACCCGGCCGATCCGCTGGCGCAGCTGGCGGGCGAGGTCGATCTGCGCCAGCTGCAGCAGCAACAAACCGATCCGGCGGCGCTGTTCAACACCGACACCACCTTTGAGCGCGAACACATTCTGGCCGACACCACCCCCAGCGCGCTGCTGGCGGAGCAGGCTGCGCCACCGCGCCCGGCTCCCCCCGTCCAGAATGCGCAGCAACCGGAACAAGAGCTGGATCCACTGGCGCTGTTCGGCGGTTCATCCGCGCCCGCTTCGCCAGAGACGTTAAACAGCAACGATCCGCTGGGGCTGCTGATGGGCGGCGCCGTGCCGCTGGCCCAGCCGGAGGAGCCGGTACAGCCGCCCGCACCGCCGTCACCGGCGCCGATCGCCGCACAACCGGAGGCGCTGCGCCCACAGCCGACGCCGCCGCCCGTGCAGACGCCTGAGCCACAGCCCCAACCTGCGCCGCAGTTCAGCCAGCAGGAACCGCCTGCACAGCCGCCGCGCCCGCGCCAGGGCAACCGCCTGGGCATCGATCCAGTTGCCTACCAGTCTGCCCAGCGGCAGCACGCCGCCGCGCCAAGTGGCGACGCATTGGAAGGGCCGTTGCTGGCGGCGCTGCTGCAAGGCATCGGTCTCGACGATCTGCAACCGCAGCCTCACTTTGACGAACAACAGATCCGCCAGGCCGGTCGCCTGCTGAGCCTGTTCTCGCAAGGCACCGTCGCCCTGCTCTCATCCCGCTCGATCCTCAAGCGCGGCGTGAAGGCCGAGATGACCATGATCCTCGACGAAGCCAACAACCCGTTCAAGCTGCTGCCTTCGGGAAAAACGGTGCTGATGCAGATGTTCGGTAGCCAGATGCCGGGCTTTATGCCGCCGGAACAGGCGGTGCGTGACGCGCTGATCGACCTGCAGGCGCACCAGCTGGGGATGATCGCCGGTATTCGCGCCATCATCGCCGCCATGCTGCAGTCGTTCAACCCGGAGCGTCTCGAAGAAGAAGCGCGCAAGGAAGGCGTGGCGCCGCGTCTGTCGCTGCCCGCCAACCGCAAGGCCGCGCTGTGGGACTACTTCGTGAAGAACTATCAGCAAACCTCCGGCGAAATCGAGGACGATTTCCACACCCTGTTCGGCGAAGCCTTCCTGCACGCCTATGACGTTGAAGTGAATCAATACAAAGACTCACAGACCAAACCGGACGCGTAATGAATATCACCATAGCCTCTACCTCCAACCAGGGCGGCCGCGCCTCCAACCAGGATCAGACCGGCGAGGTGCTCGGCAACCGCGCCGCCTGCTTCGTGGTGTGCGACGGCATCGCCGGTTTTCCGGGCGGCGATATCGCCGCCAAACTGGCACGCGACACCATTTTGCAAAACTTCGACGGCGAAAAGCACCTGAACGCCCAGAGCATTCGCCAGCACATCACCAGCGCCAACGCCGCCATCCACCAGCAGCAGCGGCAGTCGGACGAATACAGCAAGATGGGCACCACGCTGGTCAGTCTGTTTATCGATCGCGATTACCAGCTGGCCTACTGGGCGCACGCCGGCGACAGCCGCCTGTACCTGTTCCGCCGCGGCTACCTGCATACCGTCACCACCGACCACAGCCTGATCCAACAGATGCAGGACGCCGGCTACCAGACCAACGGCATCAACAGCAACCTGCTGTATTTCGCGCTGGGGCTCAACGAAGAGCGCGACGCCACCTACAGCGACGTGCTGCAGCTGGAAGACGGCGACGTTTTCCTGCTGTGCACCGACGGCTTCTGGCACAGCTTCAGCCAGGCCGAACTGGAACAGTCGCTGCATATGGTCAACTCCCCCAGCGAGTGGATCGCCCTGATGCAGCAGGCATGGAAGAAAAACAATAACAGCGATAACTACAGCGCTATCGCCGTCTGGATTGGCTCACCGCAGGAAACCACCCTGCTGCATTCGCTGGCGGATGCGGAGCGGTTTCTGAGCCGCGACTGAGCAGCGCACATTCACAGCAAGGTTCACTATGAAATATTGGATGCCGGGGCTCGTCGCCCTGATGGCGGTGCCGACCGCGCAGGCGATGAACTATCGCCTGGTTTACTCCCCCAGCCAGAAGCTGGAAGTGTTTATCGATGACGTCAAAAACAGCAATCCGGCAAGCTGGTGCGGCAAGAGCATCCCGCTGCGCATCGTCTCGGCGCAAAGCCAGGATCCGGCGGTGCTGAACGACTTCCTGCCGCGCGTCGGCAATCTGTTGGAAAAGCAGTGCCCGAAAGCCGGCCACCTGCCCTGGACGCTGACCGACAAGCGCGGTGAGAAGCTGGCCAGCGGCGAAGCCGCCAAAGCGCGCGGCTGGAAACCGGTGGTCAAACAGGAGGCCGTCGAGCAGCCGGAAACCCCGCCGCAGCCGGCTATCCCTGCTGCAGTGGCCGTGACTTCTCCGCAGGCGGACACCGCGCCGCCTCAGCGTTTCAGCCTGCCGCAGGGCTGCCACTTCCGCACCTTCTGGGGTGACGAAGCCAACGGCGGCGCGCTATTCATTCCCGCTGGTGAAGCGCTGCGCTGCGGCGAGGACGGCTGGCTGCAGGGCAGCGGCGCGGTCACGCTGCAACAGGGCGGCCAAACCCTCTCGCCGACGCTGTGGTTCCTGCAAGGTTACCCGCTGGCGAAGGTGAACGGCGGCGATCGCGCGCTGACCGTCGTCAGCGCCAACGCCCAACGGCTGGTTTTGGGCGGCAACCCGCAGGCGCCGGGCAGCTTCCTGCTGCTGAGCTTCGAACCGAAGCTGCACGCCTGGGCGTTCAACGGTGAAGCGATCGTTGAAATGCCGCGCGTCGATGCCGCCGACGAGAACAAGGTCAAACAGCGCGTACAGCAGGCGCAAACCGCCTGGCAGCCGCTGCTAAGCGCCCCCGCCCCGCTGACCTTCAAGCTGGTGGAAAAGCTGGCCGCAGACCGCGTCGATCCTGCCAGCGGCAGCTACCTGTCGGTTAACGGCGCCACTCACTGATTATAAGGAAAGCCTGTGAAATCATTAGCAAGCATGCTGCAAGGCCAGTCGATCGCCGCGGCCATCACCGCCGTCGAAAACGATATCAAGGCGAAACCGGCGGATGCCGACCTGCGCGCTGCGCTGGTGCAACTGCTGTGCCTGAGCGGCAACTGGACGCGCGCCAACGCGCAGCTGAAATCCTGGCAGGCGCTGAAACCGATCGCTCAACCGACCACGCTGCTGCTGATGCAGTCGGTCAACGCCGAGCTGCAACGCCAGGCGGTGTTTGCCGGCGCGGCCGCGCCGGCGCTGCTGCGGCAGGATCAGCCCTGGCTGCAACTGCTGGTGCAGGCGCTGCATCAGGATGCGCAAGGGGCGGCCGAACAGGCCCAGACGCTGCGCGACGAAGCGCTGGAGGCCGCACCGGCCGGCGCCGGGCAGTTAACGCTGGCTGAAGGGAACCAAGAGCGGCAGCTGAGTTTCGACTGGCTGACCGACGGTGACGGCCGCCTCGGGCCGGTATGCGAGCTGGCGCTGAACGGCGTTTACTACTGGCTGCCGTTCGCCGATATCGCCGCGATCCAGTTCCAGGCGCCGCAGAGCGCCATCGATCTGGTGTGGAGCCATGCACTGGTGCGCCTGACCGACGGCCGCGAACAGGTATGCCAACTGCCCGCCCGTTACCCGCTGGCCGAAGGCAGCGACGACGCGCTGCTGCTGGGCAAACGCACCGAATGGCAACCGCTGGGCGACGGCACCCACTATGCGGGGCTAGGCCTGAAGACCTGGCTCAGCGAAAGCGACGAATTCCCGCTGCACAGCCTGCGGCAGCTGAGCTTCGACGCGAGCGCCTGAACATGAACGATAAACGCCCACCCCACTACGACGGCGGCGATCTGCGCCGCCAGGGCTATCGCAATCGTCAGGACAGCGAGCGCCTGACTTCACGCGACAAAATGCAGCCGGTGCTGCTCGACATGCTGACCGACGACGAACCGCAGAAAAAACAGGAGGCGCAGGTGCGCAACCTGGTGTCGCACAGCGAGTTGCGCCGTCGGGTGCTGCGCGATTTGCAGTGGCTGTTCAACTGCGTCAACAGCGAATCCAATCTGGATCTCGGCGATTTTCCGCAGGTGCGGCGCTCCACGCTGAATTACGGCATCGCCTCGCTGGCGGGCAAGCGCATGTCGGACATCGAATGGCTCGACATTCAGCGCGCGCTGACCGATTCCATCCTCCATTTCGAACCGCGCATTCTGCCCGAAGGGCTGCAGGTGCGCTGCATCTCGGACACCGGTTCGCTGGAACTGCACAACGTGCTGTCGATCGAAATCAAGGGCCGCCTGTGGTGCGTGCCCTATCCGCTGGAGTTTCTGTTCCGTACCGACGTGGATCTGGAAAACGGCCACTTCGATCTGAAAGACATAGGGTAAGGCGATGGACAGTAAACTGTTAGACTATTACAACCGCGAGCTGGCCTATCTGCGTGAGATGGGCGCCGAGTTCGCCGAACAGTACCCGAAGGTCGCGGGCCGTCTCGGCATGCGCGGCATCGACGTGGCGGACCCTTATATCGAGCGCCTGATGGAAGGCTTCGCCTTCCTCACCTCGCGCGTGCAGCTGAAAATGGACGCCGAGTTCCCGCGCTTTTCTCAGCGCTTGCTGGAGATCATCTACCCCAATTACCTGTCGCCGACGCCGTCGATGGCGATCGCCGAGCTGCAGCCGGACAGCAGCAAAGGCGACATCAGCAACGGTTTCGTGGTGCCGCGCGGCACCATGATGGACAGCCAGACGCTGAAGAAAAGCGGCATCACCTGCAGCTACACCACCGCCCATGACGTCACGCTGCAGCCGGTGCGCATCGCCGGCGTCGAGCTGGGTGGCATTCCGGCCGATATCCCGCTGGCCTCGCTGGGGCTGCAGCACAGCGGCTGCGTCAGCGCGCTGCGCATTCGGCTCGAGTGCTACGAAAGCGTAACGCTCAACAACCTGCAGTTGGACCAATTGATGTTTTACCTGGCCGGGCCGGACATGCAGGCGCAGCAGCTGCTGGAGTTGCTGATGCAGCACAGCGTCGGGCTTGTCTGCCAAACGGTGGAGGCGCAACCGCAGCGGCGGGCGCTGGCGCTGGACGGGCTGCGGCAGGAGGGCTTCGCCGCCGAGCAGGCGCTGCTGCCCAACGACCTGCGCAACTTTGAAGGCTACCGGCTGCTGCAGGAGTATTTCGCCTTCCCGGCGCGCTTCCAGTTTTTCAGCGTCAACGGCCTGCGTCCGCTGCTGCAGAGCGTGCGCGAAGGGAAAAAAGCGCTGCGCCAGTTCGAGATCGTGGTGCTGCTGGATCGGCACGACGCCGCGCTAGAACGGGTGGTCGACGTTGCCCATTTGGCGCTGCACTGCACGCCGGTGATCAACCTGTTTCCGAAGATCGCCGAACGCATCGCGATCAACGAAAAAAACCACGAATACCATCTGGTGGTCGACAATATCCGGCCGCTGGATTACGAAGTGTTCTCGGTGCAGCGGCTCGGCGGCAGCGCCAGCGAAAAACGCTACGAGCAAGAGTTTCGGCCGTTTTACAGCACCCTGAGCGCGGACGACGGCAACTATGGCGCCTACTTCTCGCTGCGGCGCGAACAGCGCACCCTGTCGGAACACGCCCGCCGCTATGGCACCCGCACCGGCTATGCCGGTTCGGAAGTGTTCGTATCGCTGGTGGACGAACGGCAATCGCCGTGGCACAGCGATCTGAAATACCTCACCGCCGACGTGTTGTGCACCAGCCGCGACCTGCCGTTGATGTTGCTGCAGCAGGATCAGGGCAACTTCGTGATGCCCGATTCAATCCCGATCAAGCAGGTCTCGCTGCGCAAAGGCCCCACCCCGCCACGCCCGGCGCTGGCCGAAGGGATGATCACCTGGCGGTTGATCAGTCAGCTGCAGCTGAATTACCTCAGCATGATGGACGGCGATCCGGAACAGGGCGCCGCCAGCCTGCGCCAGTTGCTGGGGCTGTATGGCAACCTGAGCGAGCCGGCGATCGCCAAACAGATCCAGGGCGTGCGCCACTGCAACCTGCGGCCGGTCTATCGGCGAGTGCCTGAACCCGGCCCCATCGTGTTCGCGCGCGGCATCGCCATCGATCTGACGGTCGATGAGCAGGCGTTCTCGGGCAACAGCCCTTACCTGCTCGGCAGCGTGCTGGAGCGCCTGTTCTCGCGCCTGGTGGCGATGAACACCTTCACCGAGATGACGCTCTCCAGCCAGCAACGCGGCGAAATCGCCTACTGGCAGGCGCGCATGGGCAAAAGGACGCTGATATGAACGCGGAGATGATCGCCACCGAATTGGCGCCGCCGCAGATCAACGCGCTGTATCGCCTGCCGGACGACTTTTGGCCGCGGCTGCGCAGCGCGCCTTACAAGCACGATCTGTTTCAGCTGCTGCGCCGCATCGACGCCCAGGGCGGCCAGCCCTACCTGCTGGGACGCGCGCCGCTGCCGCGCCACGAGATGCTGCGCCTGGGGCAGGAACCTTCGCTGTCGTTCGCACCCTCCACGCTGGCGCAGGTGACGCCGCGCGCCAACAGCCCGCTGCACGACGTTTCGATCTTCAGTTTCGGTCTGTTCGGCCCCAACGGGCCGCTGCCGCTGCACCTGACCGAATACGTGCGCGAACGGGTGTATCACCATCAGGACACCACCCTGCTGGCGTTCACCAATCTGTTCCATCACCGGCTGACGCTGCTGTTTTACCGCGCCTGGGCCGACGCGCAACCGACGGTATCGCTGGATCGCCCGGACAACCGGCGCTTCGACGAGTACCTGTCGAGCCTGATCGGCCTCGGCCAGCCGGCGCAGCAGGAACGCGACAGCATCAACGCCCACGCCAAACATTTTATGGCCGGTCATCTGATTCGCCACAGCCGCGATCCGGAAGGCCTGAGCAAGATTTTGCAGCAGTATTTCAAGGTGCCGGTGCGCATCGTCGAGAACGTGCCGCACTGGCTGCGGGTAGAACCGCGCGAGCAGGCGCGGCTCAAGGCCGGACGCGGCGCGCCACGGCTCGGCGAGTCGGCTTTTCTCGGCATCGCGGTGCGGGATATCCAGCACAAGTTCCGCATCGAGCTGGGGCCGATGCCGCAGCGGGACTATGACCGCTTTCTGCCCGGCGCCGATCTGTGCCGGCAACTGCGCGACTGGGTGCGCCAATACCTGGGCATCGAGTTCGTCTGGGAAGTGCGCCTGATCCTGGCGAAGGAACAGGCGCACGGCATCCAGCTCGGCGGCGCGCAGCGGTTGGGCCTGAGCAGTTGGCTGGCCGACCATCGGCGACAGCGCGATCTCGACGATCTGATCTTCAGCCCTGAACCGCTGGAAAACCCGTTCTGACCCTATTTCGGCCGGCGCCCTGCGGCGCCAGGCCACTCTGAGACCTGAGGAAAACCATGTCTGAAATCAGCCGCTCGGTATTATTTGGCAAACTGGATAGCCTGTTATTCACCTCTCTGGAAAGTGCGACGGCGTTTTGCAAGCTGCGCGGTAACCCCTACGTCGAACTGGCGCACTGGCTGCATCAGCTGATGCAATCGCCGGACGGCGATCTGCAGCAAATCGTTCGCCACTTCGCGCTGGACGAGGCGCAATTGGCGCGCGACATCGTCGAGGCGCTCGATCGCCTGCCGCGCGGCGCCAGCGCCATTTCCGATCTGTCCGAGCACATCGACAGCGCGGTAGAACGCGCCTGGGTCTATGGCTCATTGAAATTCGGCGCGGCGCGCATCCGCGGCGGCCACCTGCTGCTCGGTATCCTGAAAACCTACAGCCTGCGCCATCTGCTGAAGGCCATTTCCCCGCAGTTCGAGCGCATCAACGCCGATCTGTTGATGGATCAGTTCGCCGCCATCACCGCTCACTCGGCGGAAAACGCCCAGGATGCGCCGGCGGAAAGCGGCGCCGAGAACGTATCCGGCGCGCCGCGCAGCGGTGAAAGCGTGCTGGCGCAGTATGCCCAGGATCTGACCGCCAGAGCGCGCAACGGCGAGATCGACCCGGTGGCCGGCCGCGATGAGGAAATCCGGCAAATCATCGATATCCTGATGCGCCGCCGCCAGAACAACCCGCTGCTGACCGGCGAGGCGGGCGTCGGCAAAACCGCGGTGGTGGAAGGCCTGGCGCTGCGCATCGTGGCCGGCGACGTACCGCCGCAGCTGCGCGACGTGAAACTGTGCCTGTTGGACATCGGCATGCTGCAGGCCGGCGCCGGCGTCAAAGGCGAGTTTGAAAAACGGCTGCAGGCGGTGATCGACGAAGTGCAGTCCAGCCCGACGCCGATCATCCTGTTTATCGACGAAATTCACACCCTGATCGGCGCCGGCGGCACCCAGGGCACCGGCGACGCCGCCAACCTGCTGAAACCGGCGCTGGCGCGTGGCCAACTGCGCACTGTCGGCGCCACCACCTGGTCGGAATACAAGAAATACATCGAGAAAGACCCGGCGCTCACCCGCCGTTTCCAGGTGGTGCAGGTGCACGAGCCAAGCGAAGACAAGGCGCTGCTGATGCTGCGCAGCACCGTCAGTCCGCTGGAACAACACCACCGCGTGCTGCTGCTGGATGAAGCGGTGGACGCCGCGGTGCGGCTGTCGCATCGCTATATTCCTGCCCGCCAGCTGCCGGACAAAGCGGTGGCGCTGTTGGATACCGCCTGCGCGCGCGTGGCGGTCAGCCAACACGCCGAGCCTGCCCAGGTCGAAGACTGCCGCCACCGCATCGATGCGCTGCAGATAGAGTTGGATATCGCCCGCCGCGAGGCCAAAGTCGGCATCGGCGATCCCCAGCGCCCGCAGGAGATTGAAACTCAGCTGGCCGCGCTGCGCCAGGAGCTGGAACAGCTGACCGACCGCTGGCAGCAGGAGCTGGCGCTGATCCAAGAGATCATCACGCTGCGCGCCCAGTTGCATCAGCAGGAAGCGGAGCCTACCGGCGAAGAAACAGAGGCGGCCCCTGACGCCGACGCGCTGCGCGCCCAGCTGGGTGAACTTCAGCAGCAGCTGAACGCGCTGCAGGGCGAGGCGCCGCTGATCTTCGCCGCCGTCGACGCCAACATCGTGGCGGCGGTAGTGGCCGACTGGACCGGCATCCCGCTGGGCCGCATGGTGAAAAACGAGATTGAGGCGGTGCTGCAGCTCTCCGACACCCTGAACCAGCGTGTGATCGGCCAACGCCATGCGCTGGATCTGATCGCCCGCCGGGTGCGCACTTCGCGGGCGCGGCTGGACGATCCGAACAAGCCGGTCGGGGTGTTCCTGCTGGCCGGGCCGTCCGGCGTCGGCAAGACCGAAACCGCGCTGGCGCTGGCGGAAACCCTGTACGGCGGCGAGCAGAACGTCATCACCATCAACATGAGCGAATTCCAGGAGTCGCACACCGTTTCGACGCTCAAAGGCGCGCCCCCCGGCTATGTCGGCTACGGCGAAGGCGGCGTGCTGACCGAGGCGGTGCGCCGCCGCCCTTACAGCGTGGTGCTGTTGGACGAAATCGAGAAGGCGCACCCGGACGTGCATGAGATCTTCTTCCAGGTGTTCGACAAGGGCTGGATGGAGGACGGCGAAGGCCGCCATATCGATTTCCGCAACACCATTATCATCCTGACCTCCAACGTCGGCACCGATCTGATCGCCGGGCTGTGCAGCGATCCGGAGCTGCTGCCGGAGCCGGAAGCGCTGAGCGGCGCGCTGCGCCAACCGCTGCTGTCGGTGTTCCCGGCCGCCTTGCTCGGCCGCCTGCTGGTGGTGCCGTATTACCCGCTGACCGACGCCACGCTGGGCAACATCGTGCGCCTGCAGCTGGGGCGCATCCAGCGTCGCCTGGCGGAGAATCACGACATCGTCTGCACCTTCGACGACGCGGTCATCGAGCAGATCGTCAGCCGCTGCACCGAGGTGGAGTCCGGTGGCCGCATGGTCGACGCCATCCTGACCAACACCCTGCTGCCGCAGATCAGCCACACCCTGCTGACAGGCAGCGCCAACGACCAGCGCTATCGCCAGCTGCATATCGCGCTGCAGAACCACGAATTCATTTGTCAATTTCAGGCATAACGCCGCGGCCGCCGAGACGGCGGCCCTTTGAACACAGAGAGTCATCACTATGTCGGGAACCGGGATAACCAAACCGAATTCGAACAGCCTGCCGAGCGGCTATCGATTCAATGAATTCGAGATCCAGGAAGCGATCGGCGAAGGCGGCTTCGGCATCGTCTACCGCGCCTACGATCACCAACTGGAACGCACCATCGCCATCAAGGAGTACATGCCAACCTCGCTGGCGAAACGCAACGACGATCTCAGCATCGGGCTGCGCGGTGAACGCTTCAGCAAAACCTTCCAGGCCGGGCTGAACAGCTTTATTCAGGAGGCGCGTCTGCTGGCGCGCTTCTCGCACCCCGGCCTGCTGCACGTGTTGCGCTTCTGGGAAGAGAACGGCACCGCCTACATGGGCACCCAGTTTTACAGCGGCACCACGCTGAAGAACCTGCAGGCGCAGCAACCGGAGAAAATCGACGAGGCGTGGATCCGGCGGCTGCTGCCGCCGCTGTTCAGCGCCATCAACACCATCCACCAGGAAGGCTATCTGCACCGCGACATTTCGCTGGATAACATCCAGATCCAGGAAAGCCAACTGCCGGTGCTGCTGGACTTCGGATCGGCGCGTAAAGAGATCGGCAACCTGTCAGACGAAACGGAGATCATGCTCAAACCGGGCTTCGCGCCGATCGAGCAGTACACCGAGAACAGCGACGGCGAACAGGGGCCCTGGACCGATATCTACGCGCTGGGCGCCGTGCTGCACACGCTGATCGTCGGTTCGCCGCCGCCGGTCAGCGTGGTGCGCAGCATCGAAGACAGCTACCAGCCGCTGGCCGAGCGCCGCCCCGCCGGTTACTCGCCGGAGCTGCTGCGCACCGTCGATCGCGCGCTGGCGCTGAAGCCGGAAGACCGCCCGCAGACCATCGATGAAATGGCCGAGCTGCTGCATCTGCCAATCGCCGATGAGAACGAAATCATCAGCACCCCTGCGGCTGCACCGGAGAACCTGCTGGTCGCCGCCAACCCGGCTGCCGCTGCGGCCGCCGCCGGCGCCGTTACCGCGCGCGGCACCCAATTCTCGCGGCCGATGATGGCCGGCGCCGGCGTCGCTGCGCTGCTGGTGATCGGTGCCGTCGCCTGGCTGAGCGGCGGCGAGGACGATACCCAGGCCGTGACCCAAAACACTGAGGCGTCACCGGCGCGGAAAACCCTGGCGGAACAGCCGAGCGCGCCGCAAACCGCGCAGCCTGCAGCCGCGGAACCTGAAAAGGTGGCACCGCCACCGCAGCCGGTGGCGTTGGTGTACTTCAAACTGCAACCGGGCGAACAGGTCAGCCTCGACGGCAAGCCGCAGCAGGTGACGCCGGGCGCAAACGGCTTCGCCAGCCTGAACCTGGCGCCGGGCCGCTATCAGCTGGAAATCCGCCACGACGATCGACTCCGCCGGCAGCAACTCAGCATCGACACCGCCGGCACCTGGCTGGTCAATCCGGCCACCGCCGGTTAATCCCGTTCTGAAACTCCGCCGCGGCGGGGTTTCCCTATTTCATGAGACTGACGCACCACTGCCCATCCTCATTGGCCGCGCGGCAAGGCCGCTGCAACGCCGGAGTATGCAGGGCATGACGTCAATCACAGAGGACGTTCTCATGTTGGACCGCATTATTGCGCACACGCCGCTGGGCCAGGAGCAACTGTTGTTCCGCTCACTGGACGGTATCGAAGCGCTTTCCACCCCTTTTGACTTCTCTATTGAATTGCTGAGCACCGACGCGCGGCTCGATCGCAAAGCGCTGCTCGGCCAACCGCTGACGCTGGAGATCCCAACCCAGGGCTTCCTCAGCGCCCCGCGCTACCTGAACGGCAAGATCACCGCCATCGCCGTCAGCAGCGAAGAGATCGGCGGCACGCGCTACGCGGTGTATAACCTGCACGTGCAGCCGGATCTCTGGCCGATGACCAAGGACCGCAACTTCCGCATCTTCCAGGAACAGACGGTGCCGCAGATCGTCAAGACCCTGCTGGCGGAGCACAACGTGCAGCTGGAAGATCAGCTGACCGGCGACTATCGCCTGTGGAGCTACTGCGTGCAGTACAACGAAAGCAGTTTCAACTTCATCAGCCGCCTGATGGAGCTGGAGGGCATCTATTATTATTTCAAACACGAGATGGGCAAACACACGCTGGTGCTCGGGGACGCCCCCCACCACCACCAGCCCTATCCCGGCTATGAGATGATCCCCTACCACCTGACGCCGTCCGGCGGCAGCACCAGCGAGGAAGGCATCAGCCAGTGGACGTTGTCCGATCGCGTCACGCCGGGTATCTACAGCCTGGACGACTACGATTTCCGCAAGCCGAACGCCTGGCTGTTCCAGGCACGGCAAAACCCGGTCTCGCCGACGCCGGGGCAGATCGACGTTTACGACTGGCCGGGCCGCTACACCGAGCATCAGCAGGGGGAGTTCTACGCCCGCGTGCGCCAGGAGGCCTGGCAGGCCGAACATCAGCAGATCCGCGGTACCGCCACCGCGCTGGGCATTGCTCCCGGCAGCACCTTTACGCTGTATAACGCCCCGCACGCCGACGACAACCGCGAGTACCTGACGCTGCAGGCCAACTACCATCTGAAAGAGAACCGCTATGCCAGCGGCGACGATCAGAGCAGCGAACACCGTATCGACTTCATCGTGCTACCGGCGGACGTGCCCTGGCACCCGCCGCAGCAGGCTACCTGGCCGAAAACCCACGGGCCGCAGACCGCCCGGGTGGTCGGCCCGGCCGGCGAATCGATTTGGACCGACAAATACGGCCGCATCAAGGTGAAGTTCCACTGGGACCGCTTCGGGCCGAAAGACGACGGCAGCTCCTGCTGGGTGCGCGTCTCCAGCGCCTGGGCCGGCCAAGGCTACGGCGGCGTGCAGATCCCGCGCGTGAACGACGAAGTGGTGGTGGACTTTATCAACGGCGATCCGGATCGGCCGATCGTCACCGGGCGCGTCTATAACGAAGCCAGCATGCCGCCGTGGGCGCTGCCGGCCGCCGCCACCCAGATGGGCTTTATGAGCCGCACCAAGGACGGCACCGCCGACAACGCCAACGCCCTGCGTTTCGAAGACAAGGCCGGCGCCGAACAAGTGTGGATCCAGGCGGAGCGCAACATGGACACCCAGGTGAAAAACGATGAAAGCCACACCATCGCTAACGACCACACGCATCTGGTGGGCGGTAACCAGATCAAACGGGTGGTGCTCAATCAGGCAACCGGCGTCAAAGGCGAATCCTCCGCGCTGACCGGCAAAACGCGCAGCGACGCCGTGGTTAACGCCTTTACCCTCGGCTCCGGCGAATCGCTGCGGCTCGAGTGCGGCGAAAGCGTGATCGAACTGCTGGCGAACGGCCAAATCAACATCACCGGCACCAGCTTCAATATCACGGTGAAAGAGGACGGAGAGATCAATACCGGCGGCCAGCTGGATCTCAACCAGCCTGGCGGCGCCGCGCGCACCGCCGCACCGGGCGGTGGCCATCAGGCGGCAATCCGGAGCGCCGTCGATCAGCTGTTCCCGAAATCCTGATGCCGACGCGGCCCTGCGCCGCGTCCTTTCCCCTGATTACTTGCAAGGACATCCATGGATTACCTTTTCCAGGAAGGCCATTTCACCCTCCCCGCCATCGCCTGGCAGGACTGCACGGTCAATATTCTCAAAAACCCGCAAACCGGCGCCTCGCTGGTCATCACCCGCGGCATCATTCCGCAAGGTGCCACGCTGGAGGACGAATTCGAGAAGCAGTGGCAAGCACTGCTGCCACAGATCAGCGATTTGCAACAGTCGCCGCGCCGGCGCATCAGCGCCGGGCCGCAGGGCCATCTCAAGGCGATTGAAGTCACCAGTCGCTTTATCCGCGCCGGACACCACCATCATCAGCATCAGTTGGCGGTGCAGCCGGACGAGAGCCAGACGTTACTGATCGTCACCTATGCCGCCATGCGCCCCTTCACCCCCGAGGATGACGCTCACTGGCAGCAGGTGAAAGCGTCGCTGGTCTTGACCGAACACAGTGAACAATAGCCATGGCTGAGATCTGGGCAGCAAGAAAGGATGATGAACTGATCCACACCAGCGCGTTGGCGGACATCGCCAGCGCCGTCGCCGAAGTCGCGGTGTATGCGGTGGCGACCGCCGCCGTGTCCGCAGCCGCCGCCGCCGCAGCGCCGGCATTGGCAGGGGTGGCGGTGCTCGGCGCAGCGGCGACGGCGGCCTCCGGCTGCGTCGGCGCCGGGCTGATCGTCGGTTTTGCCACCAGCCTGACCGGCGTCGGAGAACATATCAGCAACGGCTGCGACGCCGTGGCCAACTGGCTCTTCCCGCCTTCCGTCTCCGGCGTCATTCTCACGGGCTCCCCCAACGTCTTCACCAACGCCAAACCGGCGGCACGCGCCGCAGGTCGTTTACTCACGCCCGCAGAGATCAAAGCGTTACCGGCGCCACAGCCGCCGCAAAGCTTCTGGGATTATGGCGCCGAGCTGCTGGCCGCCGGCGGTAATATCCTCTCGCAGCTATGGCAGCCCGGCGTCGCCGGCCCCAGCCAGCCCAGCCAACCGCTGGAAGAAGATAAAATCAGCTGCGACAAACACCCGCTTCCGCAATACCTGGCGGAAGGCTCCAGTAAAGTATTTATCAACGGCCAACCGGCCGTACGCAGCAATGACCGTTCAACCTGCGAGGCGAAAGTCTCGACCGACGTCTCCAAAAATGTGCAGATCGGCGGCGGCACGGTGGTGGTACGCGACATCAAGAGCGGCAAGCTGCCGGGTATCGGTTTGGCGCTGACCGTGCTGCCGCTGCTGCTCGGTAATCCGGCCAAGCTGGTTAAGAACCTGCCTTGCATGATCGGCGGCGGTCTGGCGGCGGCGGGCGTTAACGCCCTCGGCGAAGCGATCCACGCCGCCTTTAACCCGGTGCATGCCGCCACCGGCGCCAAGGTATTGAACGACGAAGAAGATCTGGACCTGTTGCTGCCGGCGCGCTTTCCGCTGATCTGGCAGCGCAATTACAACAGCCGCAATGGCTATCAGGGACTGTTTGGCCACGGCTGGCGCACGCCTTTTGAAATTTGGGTCGATCTTAACGACCGGGACGGCGTCATTGAGTGTTGCCTGCATGATGAAACCGGTCGTGAGCTACGCTTCCCGCTGCCTGAGGTGAACCAGCCGAGCTTCAGCGCCGGTGAAGGGCTGATGTTCCGCCGCGGTGAAGAGGGACAGCTGCTGATCGCCGACACCGACGGCAGCGTCTGGCGGCTGTTCGTGCCGCTGCCGCAGACCCCTTCCCGCCTGAGGCTGGTGTCGTTGAGCGATGAGTACGATAATGCGCTGCTGCTGAACTACGACGAACGACAGCGCCTGAGCCACATCGTCGACAGCGCCGGCACCATGACATTGCGGCTGGAATACGGCGATCCGCGCTTCGACGATCGCGTCACCGCCTTGCGGCATAACGACGAACCACGCGTGCGCTACCGTTATGACGACGGCGGCGATCTGCATCAGGTGATCGACGCCGGCGGCCTGGTCACACGCGAATTTCACTATAACGCCCAACACCTGCTGACCCGCCACCAACAGGCCGGTGGGCCCAGCTTCGAGTATCACTGGGCGATGTTCGACGACTGGCGCGTGGTGGAACACCGCGACAGCGCCGGCGGCGGCTGTACAATCGACTACGATTTGGCCGCCGGGTTAACGACGGTCACCGAGAATGACGGCTTGCGGCACCAGCACCGCTGGAACGCCCAACGGCTGATCGTCGAATATACCGACGAGCGTGGTGAGGTCTGGCATTACCAATGGAATGACGAAGACATGCTGATCGCCACGCGCGATCCGCTCGGCCACGGCTGGCATTTCCGCTACGATGAAGCCGGTAATCTGGTCGAGGAAGAGGATCCGCTCGGCCATATCCGCCTCACCGGTTGGCTACCGCAGCGCGCACTGCCGATCAGCGTCAAGGAGCCCAACGGCGCCACACAGCATTTCTACTACGACGAGCGCCATGCCTTGATTGCCGAGATCGATGCGCTCGGCCATACCCAGCGCTACCTGCGCGATGGCTATGGCCAGGTGGTGCAAGCCGTCGACGCCAACGGCGGCATCAGCCATTTCGCTTATGATGAGCACGGGCAATTATTGCGCGCCCGCGATTGCTCCGGCAAACAAACCCTCTACAAATATACGGCTCAAGGCTGGCTCAGCGAGGTGACCGACGCCGCCGGCGAACGCGTCCATTACCGCTACGATGCCGCCGGCCGCCTGACACAGCTGCAGCGCGCCGAGGGCTGGCAAGAGACGCTGAGCTGGAACGCGCAGGGCCAGCTGGATCGCTATCAGGGGGCCGATGGGCGCCTGACGCATTATCGCTATGACGCAGCCGGCCGCCTGCTGGCCACGCGCAATCCGCTCGATGGCGAGGTGGTGCGCCACTACGACGCCCGCGGCAGATTAACGGCGCTGCGCAACGAGAATGCCGAAAGTTACCTGTTCCATTGGACGGCCTGCAATCTGTTGCAGGAAGAAATCGGGTTGGACGGCGTCAGCACCCGCTATCGTTACGACGAATGCCGCCGGGTCGTCGAGCGCCGCTTCGCCGCCAATACCTCCGCCGCCTTCTCGCACTATTTCAACCATGACGGCGCCGGCCAACTGGTGAGCAAACAGACGCCCGATGGAGAAACCCGCTACCGCTACAGTCCGCTCGGCCAACTGCTGCATGCCGCCAGTGACCGCGGCAACGCATGGCATGACGAGCCGACAACGGCTCAGAGCGAGGTCAGTTTTGACTATGACTTGCTGGGGCGGGTAACCCGTGAACAAGGTGCCAACGGTACGCTGCGCTATGATTACGATCCGATGGGTAACCGCACGCAAACCACCTTGCCCGACGGACGCGCGCTGCGCGCGCTGTACTACGGCAGCGGCCACCTGCTGCAGCTGGCGCTGGACGATATCACCCTCAGCGAGTTCGAGCGTGACAATCTGCACCGCGAGCTGAGCCGTACGCAGGGTCGCCTGACCAGCCGAGTGCATTATGATCGGCTGGGGCGCAAAGACCGGCGGGAGATCTTCAATGACAACCGCCAGCGCCCGGCGCCGGCCAGCAGCTCGCGCCAGTGGTCCTACGACTATCAAAACAACCTGACGCGCGAAGAACACAACGCCAACCCGTTCTCCTACCAGCGTTATCAGTACGATGCCACCTGTCGATTGCTGAGCCGGGACGGCACGCTGCCGGATACCGAGCGCTACCGGTACGATCCGGCATCCAACCTGCTGGATGAGGGGCAATTCCGCCAGCGGCACAACCGCGTACTGCATTATCAGGGAATTGATTACCGATACGATGTCTTTGGCCGCACGGTGGAAAAACGCAAAGGCCACTACCGTTGGCAATATCTCTACGACGCCGATCATCGCCTCTGCGAGGTGGTGCGCTACAGCCAACATCGCAGCGAAGCCCAGCAGCATGTGCAGTTCCACTATGATCCGCTCGGGCGGCGCACGCAAAAGCGGGTGTGGCAGCAAAGTCAGGATCTGCGCCAACCGGCCGGCAAATGCCAAACCACCACGTTTTTGTGGGAAGGTTTCCGGCTGCTGCAGGAAACTCGCGACGGCATGCCCCTCACCTATGTCTATGCCGATCAGGGCAGCTATGAACCTTTGGCGCGCATCGACGGCCACACGCCGGCCCAAGTATTTTACTTCCACACGGCGCCGAACGGCGAACCGGAAAGCCTGACCGACAGCGACGGAACGCTGCGCTGGCAGAGTCACAGCAGCGCCTGGGGCCGCATAAAGTATGAGGAAAATCAGCAAGATCTGGATTATTCCCAAAACCTGCGCCTGCAGGGGCAATACCTGGATCGGGAAACGGGATTGCACTACAATTTGTTCCGCTATTACGATCCGGATATCGGCAGATTTACCCAGCACGATCCGATAGGTTTGGCCGGCGGGATCAACCTGTACCAATACGCGCCGAATCCGCTGGGTTGGGTGGATCCTTGGGGATGGAAGCCACGATGCGCAGCAACCAAAGCCAACGATCATAATCAGGCAGCTTTTGGTCGACAATGGCAAGGTCGAGGTATCTACAAAGGACGAGACTCTTGGTCAAATATCATGTTGAAAGAAGGTGACATTGTTTATGGCGGCGCTCCAGGGCAATCTGGTTTTTACTTCAACAAGGCGACGCTAGATGCTGCAGGTGGCAGTAGAGCCAAGCTATGGGAAAGTTTGCAGGTGCTTCCACATGAAAAATTTGGTTATAGATCTAAAATACAAGCATATAGAGTAAAAAGAGAAACGATTGCAGGAACAGGTAAAGCGATATCTCAAGACCCAACGAGATTCGGCGAAGGCGGAGGAACTCAATTTTTCCTTTCTAACTATAAAACTGTTCTTGAGCCAATTGATAAGCCTTTTGAAATTGGATTGTAAAATGCAACTAGATACTTATGACGGAACACTAGAACTCGCGGGAATAACGCTAGGTACAGCGACAACCCGAGAAATGCTAATAAAAGGCTCCAGATTGTGGGAGGGTTGGCCAGAAAAGTCAGATGGTAGGACTACATCATACAGAACAATAATCAGTACAAAAAAAGAAAAAGCCGGCGATATATATATAATTGCCGACTTCTCCGGGGCCTTCATTACAGATGCAGTGCTTTGCAGTTGGCGTTTTGCGCCTGAAAAACTCATGATGGGAATACAAAAAAAAGTAGAAGGTGCTATTACCAAAAATCTTCGAACATGGTTTTATGAAAAAACTCATATACAACTTCCAGTTAGTGGTTCATGGGGGCATATTGACGCTGCTTATGACCCACATAATTTAACGGGAACAATAGTGTGCAACTATCGCAGTGCATTTCATACTGAGGATGAATGGCGAAAATATTGCAAAAGGAATAACATAATTTATTAAAAAAGAGGAAACTCATCCACAATATTATATAAAATTCACACACTCATTCCATAATGCAGAGTGTGTGTGATTTTTCACCCCCCCCTCGAATATCGCAAATAATTACATCTTCACTTCGCACACTAACAATCAATAAAGGCATGAATCATTTATTCATTAGATCTATTTAAATATTATGAACAAAGAGAAAATTGTCATTACCCCATCAAACAGCCAACTGTTTAATGGTAACGAAGAGCAGTTTCGTTTATTTAAAAAAGAAGTATCCATCCCTAACTCTAACGAAAAAGTACTTTATGATAACAGCTCTGCGATACCCATATGGGATATAGATGAAAACATCAGGAAGGCGATCGCAGAAAAAATAAGCGGGATAAAAGTCATAGAGTACCCATATGACCCAATACCTTCATATAAAAATGAAAATCTGGATATCTATATTCAGAAAGTAGAGTCGGAAATGCACAAAAACAGAATAACAATAATCACGGCGACGGGTGAATCACAACCAGCAAGATATAAGATAAAGTTGCTGGGTTTCATTTTTCACTAGCGCTCTATTAGGGGCGCTTGCTGAAAACAGTAGGTTTATAAAAACCTTAAATATACATTCTATGATATAGACATGGAATAATTATCTTATGACTGTTCCTCTTTTAAATGAATCTTTAAATATCCCATCAAAAGGCTCCCAAAGAGCCTTTTGATATGCTACCGCGCCGTTAGCCCCCTCACCACTTCTTCACCGTCTGGTAAATCTCGAGGTCGAAATAGCCGTCGGCCTCGCAGTCGTTGAGATAGTGCTCATAGCTCACCCCCTCAACCGGCTGGTAGCCGCTGGCCGGCAGCAGCTTCTGATAGAACTCGCCCCACACCCGCTCGAAATCGCCATCGCTGATGCGCACGTGGTAGACCGCATACTGCCCGGCGGGCAGCGTCTGCACGGTCACGCCCTCGCTGCCCGCCGGCAGCGCGAAATCGTCCGCCACGCTTATCACTACGTCGGCACGCAGCTTTTCCGGCGCCACTTCCGCCGGATCGTCCCAATACAGCACCAGCCATTTGCCAAACGGCACGCCTTGGCGTTTCCGCCATGCCAGCAGTTGCTGCGAGCCCTGCGGGATGGTCTGCGGATACGGCCCCACGACTCTCACTCCCACCACCTTCTCCGCCGCTTTATCGATAATCCTCACGCTCATCGCCCTTATCCTCCCACGTTATTTCAGGCACCGATTTCGGTGCGCACGTCCAGCAGCTCGGGGAAAAAGGTCAGATCCAACGCCTTTTTCAGGAAGCTGACGCCGCTGGAACCGCCGGTACCTGACTTAAAGCCAATGATCCGCTCCACCGTTTTCATATGGCGGAAACGCCACAGATGGAAACTCTCCTCGATATCCACCAGCTTCTCCGCCATTTCATAGGCTTCCCAGTAGGTCTGCGGGTTGTCGTAGATCACTTTGAACGCCGGCAGCAGATCCGGGTTGCGCTGGTAGGGCTGCGTCCAGTCACGCTCGAGGCACTCCTGCGGGATCGGCAGGCCGTGGCGTGCCAGGTACAGCAAGTATTCGTCGTACAGGCTCGGCGCTTCGAGGATCGCCTTCAGCGCGGCGTGCTTTTCCGCATCGCTGCTAAACACCGCCAGCATGGCGGCGTTCTTGTTGCCGAGCAGGAACTCGATCGATCGGTATTGGTGCGACTGGAAGCCCGATGAGCTGCCCAGCACGTCGCGAAACTCGACGTACTCCGACGGCGTCAGCGTTTCCAGCACCGCCCACTGTTCGAACAGCAGCCGCTGGATCTGTTTGACGCGCGCGAGGATTTTGAAACAGTGGCTGAGTTTGTCCTGCTGCACCAGCCGCACCGCCGCCTGCAGCTCGTGCAGCATCAGCTTCATCCACAGCTCGGAGGTTTGGTGCTGTATCACGAACAGCATTTCGTCATGATGCGGCGGGTTGGAGAGTGGGTGCTGGCAGTCCAGCAGCGAGTCCAGGCACAGGTAGTCGCCATAGCTCATGCGTTTGGAAAAATCGGTGACAATCGCGCTTTCTAATTCCCGTTTGTTCATCTGTTCTCTCCGTTGCGCCCAGCGCCCCATCGGCCTGGAACGTGCCGCAAAGAGAAAACAATAGTACAGAACCCGCCGCCCCGAAGGGCGATAAACGAGAGGTGCTTCGCAGATCTCACTCATCTGCGTTAACACATTGCCCCTCTCCCCCTGTGTTGTTTAGTAAACAACACGGCTGCCGCCTGACGATTCTCACAAATGCGCAATCCCATGTGCGCAGCGCCCCGGTTCCAGCTTGCCTGCGGCCGGCTTCCCTTATAGATTGCAGGCTAACGGCAGGCAGCAAGGTATCGGCAAATGGCAAATATTCGTGATGTGGCGCGGTTGGCCGGCGTGTCCATCAGCAGCGTGTCGAACCTGCTGAACAATCGCAGCCACCAGATGAGCGCGCAGACCCGTGAGCGCATCGAACGGGCGATGGAAACCCTGGGATACCGGCCGGCCCGAGCGGCGGTGCCCGCGCCGCAGGCGAAGATCATCGGCCTGCTGCTGCCGTCGATCGTCAACCCGAGCTTTTCGGCGCTGGCGCATGCGGTCGACGGCGCGGCGCGGGTTCACCGTTACCGCGTTTTGCTCGGCAACGCCTACCGCCAGGAACAGGAAGAAGCCGCGTTTATCGACGATATGTTCCTGCACGGCGTGCGCGGCATCATCGTAGCGGCGAGCGACATTCGCCAGACTCATTTTGTTCGGGCCGCCGAGCGAGGCATGAAGATTGTCAGCTACGACAGCCCGTTCGCCGAGCCGATGGCCACCGATACCCGACTGTTCGACAGCGTGTCGATGGACAATATCGCCGCCGGGCGCCTGGCCGCGCAGCACCTGCTCGAGCGCGGCTGCCGACACATCGTGTTCGCCACCGAAGCGACGCTAACCGTCGGGCGCAGCCACAAGATCGACGGTTTTCTGAGCGCGCTGGGGCACAGCCTGAGCGAACGCCAACGGGTGATCGAAGGCAAAGCCAACAGCGCCTACGGCGACACGGAAATGTTCGAATTGGGGCTGACGCTGGCGCCGCGCGTTCTCGCGTTGGCACCGCGCCCGGACGGCATCGTGGCGATTAACGATGCGCTGGGCATCGGGCTGATGGTGGGCCTGCGCGCCGCCGGCATCCAGGTGCCCGCAGACATCTCGGTGATCGGCATCGATAATATCGCGCTGGCCGGCCTGGCCGAACCGGGGTTGACGTCGATTGGCCCACCGCTGGCGGAGATGGCGCAGCTGATGGTCGAACGCCTGATCGGCCGTATCAACAATGATTTGCAACCGCCCGGCGAGTTTCTCTTCCCGCCGTCGGTCATCAGCCGGCGCTCGGTCAAAACCGCCGGTTAATACGGTAAAAACGACTTTCCCAGACGATGCGCAGCCGGCATCGTCCGGATCGTCGCAGCTAAAAGCAGAAAAAATAGAATCGTCGCAATAAATAAACGGCGCGACGCTTTTATGCACGCAACGTCGTTATTCAGCACGCCGCTCATGACTTTGGGCTGGGCCGCTATTATTCCGATTAACCACATGGGAAAAACCATGATGAAAAAAACAATGCCAACGGATATTGAACGCAGCGCCATCAGGAAATTGACGCTGCATATTGTCCCCCTCATGATCTTATTGTATTTCCTGGCCTTTCTCGACCGCAACAATATGGCCTACGCCGCTAAAGCGTTGGAAGATAATCTGGGATTGACCGCCTCGGCTTTCGGCTTCGCCTCCGGGATTTTCTTTATCGGCTATTTCTTGTTTGAAATACCCAGCAACGCCGGCACCATTAAATTTGGCCCGCGCATCTGGTTCGCCAGAATATTAATTTCCTGGGGCATCTTCGCGACCCTGCTCGGTTTTGTGCGCACGCCGCTGGAGCTGTATATTTGCCGTTTTATGCTGGGCGTGTGCGAAGCCGGTTTCTTTCCCTCGGTGGTGTATTACTTCACGGTTTTCTTTCCGGAGAAATACCGCACCAAAATTCTCGGCATGTTTATCATCGTCCAGCCGCTGTCCAACGCGGTCGGCTCGCCGATTTCCGGCTTTATTCTCAATATTCAGCATGACTGGTTCGGGTTCGCCCCCTGGCAGCTGCTGTTTATCCTCGAAGGGCTGCCGCCGATCGTCATCGGCCTGCTGATCCCGTTCCTGATCAAGAACTCCCCCAAAGACGTCGGCTATCTGAACGTGGAGGAAAAAGCCTGGCTGATGAGCAACGCCGGCCGCTCCAAATCCGGCTCTAAAATCACGCTGGCTGACTTCCTGAAGGGGATTAAAAACAAGAAATACCTGCTCTACGCGCTGCTCAACTTCGGCATGGTGTGCGGCATTTATGGCTTCGGCACCTGGCTGCCGTCGATCATCAGCGCCCTCTCCGGCGGCGATATCTTCCGCGTCAGCCTACTGGCGCTCATTCCCTACGGCCTGGCCGCGCTGCTGGTCTATCCGTGGAGCCTGTGGGCCAGCAAAACCAAAAAGCTCGGCGTATTTGCCGGCCTCAGCATGGTGGTTGCCGCCATCGGCCTGATGGGGGCGGTGACGTTTTTTAAATACGACCCGCTCGTCGCGCTGTCGTTCCTGTGCATCGCCGCCATCGGTATCTACACCGCCGTGCCGCCGTTTTTATCCATGCCCGCCAATATCTCCACCGGCGCGGCTGCGGCCGCCGGGCTGGCGGTGGTCAGCTGCATCGGCAATATCGGCGGTTTTGTCGCCCCCTATGCGGTGGGCGTGCTGAACGATCTGACCGGCAGCAGCGCGCCGGGGCTGTTTTTCCTGGCCTCGTGCCTGCTGGCCACCGGGCTGATCTGCATTTTCTACTGCGCCAAACAGCGTGAAGGCGTCATCAATTCTTAACGAACCAATAAGGAGTCAATCATGGGCGATCTTGCGGGCAAAAAGGTCTTTATCACCGGAGCGGAACAGGGCATTGGCCGCGCCACTGCGGAGCGGCTGATCAAGGCCGGTTGCGACATCTATTTTCACTATCACAGCGACGAAAGCGGCCCCAAGGCGCTGGTGGCGCTGGCCCATTCTCTGGGGCAAAAAGCCGCTTACGGCTACGCCGATCTCATCGATACCGACGAAACGCTGCGCTGCGTCGCGGCCGGCGCCGAGTTTCTCGGCGGCATCGATATTCTGGTCAATAACGTCGGCGGCATCGTCGGGCGCAAATGGCTGGGCGAGATCGACCGCGCCTTCTGGCAAACCGTGATCGACGTGAACATGACCACCATGCTGAACGTGACGCAGAGCGCGCTACCGTTCCTGAAGGCGGCGGCAAACGGCGCCAGCATCGTCAACCTGGCCTCGCAGGCCGGCCGCGCCGGCGGCCACTCCGGCTCGCTGGTCTATTCCGCCACCAAGGGCGCGGTGCTCACCTGGACGCGCTCGCTGGCGGCGGAGCTGGGCGAGCACGGCATCCGGGTAAACGCGGTGGCGCCCGGCCTGATCCTCGGCACCCGCTTCCATAATCGCCACACCACCCAAGAATCGGCGGAGGAAACCGTTCGCGCCATCCCGCTGGGCCGCGCAGGCACGCCGGACGACGTGGCGCGCGCCATCGCCTTTCTGGCAGCGGAATACGACGGCTTCATCTCCGGCGCCACTCTTGATATCAACGGCGGCATCTACCGCATGTAATTCAGCTGCGGGCGGCACGGCTGCCGCCCCCTATTCAGGTATCGCCTTATGATTAAATCCGCCATCACCCACCCGCCGCTGCTCGCCGCGCTGGCGCAATGCGGGCATAAAACCCAGGTGCTGATCGCCGACGGCAACTACGCCTGCATGACCCACGCGCCGAAAGACGCCACCGTGGTCTATCTGAACCTGGCGCCCGGCACGCTCGCCGCTCCGCCGATCCTGGAAAAACTGCTGGCCTGCATCAACGTGGAAAGCGCGGCGCTGATGGCCTGCCCGCCGGACTTCACCAACACTATCGAAGCCGAATACCGGCAGCTGCTGCCAGAACATTGTCCGATCGAATACCTGCCGCGCGAGGCGTTTTACGCCGCGGTCAAATCGGATCGGACGTTGCTGGTGATCGCCTCCGGCGAACAGCGCCGCTTCGCCAACCTGCTGCTGACGGTGGCGCCGGTGGTGTGATGACGCCATTGCGTTAATGGCGGTTGTGCCCCAACCGCCATACCTGCGCTTTACGCCAGCTGCTGATTCACGATATCCGCCACTTCTTTCGGCTGATGATTGATGAAGAAATGATCCGACGAAACGGTGTGCAGACCGATATGCGCGCTTGTATAGCGCGCCCAAGCCGCCATGTCCGTCTTGGAAACAGTGCTGTCGCGGCTGCCGTGAATCAACACCAAAGGATAATTGATTGTCTTCTCCTTCAACGCCCGTTTCATATGAAAATTAATCGACAGCTCGTTGCGTATAATAGGAAAAAATAAGCTTCTGAAATCAACGTCATCCAAAATATCAGGTTGAGTTCCGCCATAACGACGCAATACTTCGGCCATTTCATCATCATCTGAATGCATCGGATCATGCTTAAAATCCGTAATGTGCGGCGGTGCTTCTGCGGCGATAAAAATTCGCGCCGGCGGTTTATCCTTAGCGATAAAACGACTCGCCAATTCAAAGGCGAATAATCCGCCATTGCTGTGACCAAGAAATGAGTACGGTTTTCCCGACATCAGGCTCGTGGCTTCTCGTTCAACCTCATCCAAAATTTTGTAGACATCATTGCACAACGCCTCTGAAAAGCGGCGCCCATTGCCGGGCAGTTGCATGGCGTACACGGACGTATTGCTATTGACGTAGTGAGAGAATGGCACGAATACCTCGGCATTTCCGGCGGCATAAGGGAAACAAAATAAAATATGCTCATCATCCCCACCGGTACCCCTTTTTATTTGCTCAAACCACATACGGCTTCCTCTGCTTTGCAAGAATATGACGCTATCCGCCACCGCGGAGAACGGGAGCGGCGTAATCAAAATCAATACCGTAGCGGGATCAGCGGGATAGTTTATCCCGCTGATTTCCCCTCAGGTATAGCGAACACGCTGCGCCATCAAGCCAGCGTCCAATGCCCTAACCACGAAGTCATTTTTTCCGCCATCATTGCCGCGCCTTCTCCCGCGTTCATCGTCAGGTGGTTCCCCGGAATTACCTGCACCTCGAAGCGGCCCAACACCCAGGGATGCCAGAACTTGCTTTGATTTTCAGGAAAATCTGCAATCACCTCACGGTGAGAGAAAAACAGCACATCACTCATCAACGCATGCGGGTGGTAACGCTGCATCATCACGTTATGCCGTTGCCAGGTGCTCAAGTAACGAGGTAAGAACGCCGAGGAAAAGAGCGTTTCGGCCGCAGTTCCTTTGGTGATCTCAGATAAATAATGGATTTTATCCGCCATTTGGGTCATCGCCTTCCAGGCATCCCAATCAATGTCCAGTGACACCAGGCCAAATGAAAGCAGGTAGTCCAAAATCTGTTCATCCGTCATGGCCGCAGGCAGATTTCCCTGTCCTGGGGAATCAATCATCACTACCGGCAGAGACACATGTTTTCCCTCTTGGTACTGCCGCGCCATTTCAAACGCGATAATACCGCCGAACGAAGAACCGGCCAGGCAACATTCGCCTCGCTCAAGATGCGGCTTCAGCAAAGCCAGATACTCTCCCGCCAATTGTTCGATGCTCTCGAAGGCGCCCGAGCCATTGAGCAGAGGTGAACGTATGGCATAAATCGTTCTGCTGCTTCCCAAGCATTGAGCCAACTCCCGGTAGAAATAGATGTCGCCGCCGATGGGGTGGATCAACACAAGTGGCATCATCCCCTCATCCTCACCGTCGCGCAGCTTCACCAAACCGCTTTCGCCCTGAGGCTTCGCTGTCGCATGAGCCTCCAGCGATTGCGCTATTTGCACGACGCTCGGCTGTTCCATGGCCATAAGCTCAAGACGTATACCGGTCATTTTTTGCAGGCGGCCAATCAGTTGCAATGCGCTCAGCGAGTCGCCGCCCAGTTCGAAGAACCCGCGCTGTGGATCGACCGACTCACACCCCAGAACCTCGTTGAACAACATTGCCACCCGTTGTTGCATATCTCCTTGGTGCACGGCTGCCTCCGCCGGAACCGGGGCCGGCCGCGAATGAGCGGGTGCATTCATCACACCGAACCAATGCCGCTGAGGCGCGAAAGGATATGCCGGTAGACGCAAAGACGCTTGCCCCGTACACCGCCAGAAACGCTCCTGGTTGATTTCCACACCTGACATATGCAGCACGCCAACGGAACGCCACAGCATCTGCGCAGCCTGCCGCTCATCCGTAGCGTTGCGCGGTGAAGAAACGACAACGGCCGCATTCCCCAATGCCGGATGGCGCGACGCCAGCGTACTCAGAATTTGACGCGGCCCTACTTCCAGCAATACCCAGTTGTCATCGGCACGGCGTTCAAGCAAGGTACGCAGGCCGGCGTCATATTGCACCGTATGCCGCAGGTGCTGCACCCAATATTCGGGCTGACAAACCTGTTCCGCCGTTGCCCACTGGCCGGTCAAATTGGAGATAAACGGTAACTGCGGCTCGTTGAAGGCAATTTCTTGCAGCGCGGCCTTAAACTCTGCCAACACAGGCTCCAATAAACGCGAATGGAACGCGTGCGAAACCTTAACCGGATGGCAAGATACCCCTTGGGCGATCAAGCTCGCCTGCAAAGAGGCGATTGCCGACGCCGCGCCGGAAATGACACAGCTTCCCGAATCATTAACGACGGCGATATCGACGCCCAACGCGGCAGCCTGTTCGCTTACGCCCTCCGCCGACTGTTTGATAGCCAGCATCGCCCCCGGTGCGGTGTGCGCCAATAGCGCACCGCGTTTGAGCATCAACTTGAGCGCATCCTCCAGTGAAAATACGCCGGCGATACATGCGGCAACATATTCGCCCAGGCTATGACCAATCATCACCGTCGGCTCAACACCGAGGAAGCGATACCACTGCGCCAACGCATATTCATACACAAACAGCGCCACTTGAGTGATTGCGGTGTGGTGTACGCTCTCCCCGTTCGCCAATACGTCTTCCCGCGTTATTTCACCGCCCATCATCGGCTCGAGCAATGCGAGGCAACGATCGACCTCCACTCGGAATTGCGGTTCGGCGTCATATAACGCCTGTGTCATGCCGACGAATTGTGCGCCCTGGCCCGGGAACATAAAGGCCACCTGCGCCTCGAACGCAGGTCGGGCCATCGTTTCGCCCTTCTCGCGCAACCGCGCGACGACCGCTTCCCGTGAATCTCCGGATACCCACCGTTGGCATGCATAGCGGTGTCGCTGCGCCATCAGGGCATAGCCAACCGCCTCCATCGAATGCTCAGGATGCGTTGCCAAATGATCGGCCAAAGCCTCACTCATCCGTTCGAGAGCTGCGTCATCCGCCGCAGAAACGCAAAGCATATTGCGCTGAGCGGACTGAGGTGCGGTTGTCGGCGTGTTCGGCGCCTGCTGAAGGATAACGTGCGCGTTGGTGCCGCCAATGCCGAAAGCGCTGACGCCGGCGGTGCGGAGCCCTGTGGCGCTTTCCCAGTTGCGGGTTTCAACATTCACATAAAACGGCCCTTCAGCCAGTTTTAATGCCGGATTCTCACGCTGCATATGTAGCGTGGGAACCAACGTGCGATGCTGCAGGCACAACGCCGTTTTAATCAAGCCGGCGATGCCTGCCGCGACATCCAAATGCCCCAGATTACTTTTCACCGAGCCGATTGCGCAGGCGTGTTCCGCCTGTTGTCCGGCGAAGGCCGCTTTCAACCCGGCAATTTCAATAGGGTCGCCCAATGGCGTGCCGGTGCCGTGCGCTTCGACATAGGAAATGTCCGCCGGCGTGACATCGGCATCGGCCAATGCCTTGGCAATCACCGCCTGTTGACGGCTCTCGCTTGGCGCAGTGAATCCCATTTTATCCCGCCCGTCATTATTTACGGCCGACCCTTTCACAACGGCATACACAGCATCACCGTCCGCCAGCGCTTGCGCCAAAGGTTTCAGCACGACAACACCTACCCCTTGTCCTTCAATGGTTCCCGCCGCTTGCGCATCAAACGGACGGCAGTGACCATCAGGTGAGAAGATCATCCCTGGCTGGTACAGGTAACCACCGCGCGCTAATTGACCAATGGAGATGCCGCCTGCCAATGCGACCTGACAGTCGCCCGCCTGCAAGGCGCGACAAGCCTGATGAACAGCGACCAGCGAGGATGAACAAGCCGTTTGGATCGTCATCGCCGGCCCGGTCAAATTCAACTTGTACGCCGTTTTTGTCGCCAGGAAGTGGGATTGGTTATGAATCATCAACTGGTAATGATCGATCAAATCAGCCTGAGGCATGTTCGGTAGAACAACGTCTCTTTCGTAGTTGCTGTTGCCGATGGCCGCATAGACGCCGATATCACCGGCAAAGCGCTGCGGATCGCAGTTCGCATCTTCCAAAGCATGCCAGGCGCATTCCAGGAAAATTCGCTGCTGCGGATCCATCAGACGCGCTTCCTGAGCCGTACAGCCGAAGAAATCGGCGTCAAAGCGATCGATATCGTCGAGCATCCCCTGGGCGCGAACATAATGCGGATGATCCAGCAGTGCGGAGTCAACCGATGCCGCCAGCGCCTCGCGCGAGTAATGCGTAATAAACGCCTCGCCATCGCATAACCGTTGCCAGAATGCCGCCAGCGTTTGCGCGCCTGGGAAACGGCCCGCCATCCCCACAATGGCGATATCGTCCCGGGCATTGATCGGTCCAGTCGTCGGTGCCGGCGCCGCTTCATGTTGGCGACCTTCGATATGCGCGGCAATGCGGGCAATGGTCGGCAGACGGAAGAGATCTATCAGACCGATTTTTTGCTGAACCTGGTCGGGTAACATGCCATAGAGCCGGGTCAACATGATGGAGTTCCCACCCAGTTCAAAGAACGAGGTATTGACGCCCACCGCCTCGCAACCGAGCAATTCTTGCCAGATAACCTGCAACTGCTTCACCAGCGGCGTAGCGATTTCGCTCTGCGCCGCTGGAGATGCCTCACCGGCGTCAACCGACGGCAACGCACGCACATCCAGTTTGCCGTTAGCGTTCAGCGGCAAGGCAGACAACGCAATCCAATAGGCAGGCACCATATAATCCGGCAGTTGTCGACCGACGTGTTCATTCAACTGCCCGGCGTTAATTTCGCCCTGCGCCACATAATAGGCAACCAACGCCTGACCGACGTTCCCATCCCCCGCCACTTGGCATATTTGCACGGTAACCTGCAAGATCGACTCGTGCTGCAATATAACCTGCTCAATCTCGCCCTTCTCAATACGATGGCCGTGCAACTTGACTTGCTGATCCTGCCGCCCAAGGAATGCTATTTCACGATTTGGCAAAATGCGCGCGCGATCGCCGCTGCGATACCATATCCCCTCAGCAAACGACAGTGAGACAAAGCGTGAGGCGGTCAGCTCAGGCTGGTTGTGATAACCCTCGGCCACGCCGCTGCCCCCGATATAGAGCTCGCCGATGGCCCCGACAGGCAAAGGTCTGCCGGCCGGGTCCAACACCAGACAACGTTCTCCCGGCAAAGGGCGGCCTATCGTTAAAACGCGATCCGTCGCGGCACGCCGATAATGTTTACCGGTTGACCAAATGCAGGTTTCCGTCGGACCGTAGACATTGACGAGCGCCGTGAAAACAGCCAGGGCCTTCTGCGCCAAATGCGGCTCAAGCTTTTCACCGCCGACCAGAAGTAAACAATCCTCGTCCCCCTGCAATACCGGTAGGACAATTTCCAGCATGCTGGGCGTTGACTGGATGAAATCGAACTTACGGCAATCCAGCCCAGTGACATGGTGAGTTCCCAAGGTAACGCAGCCGCCGCTCAATAACGGCAAACCGTATTCAAGACCGAAAATGTCGAAAACGGGGTTGGTCATGCTGTACGTTTTCAGCGCTTCCCTGCCCTGGAAGTACTGCTGCCAGAAACCTCGCAATGTGGCGAGCAGCGCCCCATGCCCCACGCTAACCCCTTTGGGTTTACCCGTCGTGCCGGACGTGTAAAGTATGTAGGCGGTCTTCTCCGCCGCAGGTGTGAACGTCGGCATCGTGGCCTGTTTGCGCCACAGCGCTTCTCCCGCGGTGCCGAACAAGGGAATAGACGGAATACCGTACTCGGCCCCTTCATCCCCAGACATCGTCAATACGGCGATAGCCTGGCTGTCACGCAGAATGAAATCGATACGCTCCTGCGGATAGTCTTTGTCCAGCGGCACATAAGCTGCGCCCAGTCGTCCTATCGCCAACAAGGCCATGACCGTCAAGACTTTGCTGTGCAGTCGCAAGGCAATAGGCGCGTGCGGCGTCTTCTCAAGGCGGCCGGCGATGAGATTGGCGAGTTGCGTCACTTCTGCGTCAAGCTGGGCGTAGCTCCAGCTGCGCTCGCCGTCACTCAGCGCCGGAGCGTCTGACCGGCTGCATGCGTAGTGCGCCAACACTTGCGATAAGGTGGCGGCATTCCCCGGCGCAGGAAGCAACAAGGGTTGCTCCGGCTCACAATAAACCGGAGCTATCGCCACCGTCTCCGTACTCGCGTCTTTCGCCATGTGGCCGACGATGTCCTTTAACAGTGCCATCGCTTGCCGCATCATCGCCGCATCAAAGTACTCTGCCGCATATTCCAGCTTAATCAGCAGAACGTCCGGCTCCTCCTCCACGCTGACGACCAATGGATAATCCCTCTGCTCATTGCGACCGACGAATTGATGACGCAGTTCGCGGTGGCGGTCTTCATCAGGCTGCGGGTAATTTTCATAAATGAACAACGAGTCAAACAGGCGCTGGCCCGCAGGCTGCAGATGAGCCAGATCGACCAGGCATCGGGTATTGGCTTCATTAATATCTTGCTGCAACCGATGTGCCTGCTGAATCAGAGGCACATCGCTTTGATGCTCCACCTTCAACGGTAGCGTATTGAGGAACATGCCCAGCGTGTTTTCGATACCATTCAACGGCAGCATCCTTCCCGCCACCACGGTGCCCACCACGGTCACGGCAGCACCGGAGTAGAGTGCGAGCACCTTGTGCCAGGCGTATTGCAGCAAGGCGTTCAGGGTCATGCCTTGGCGCTGGGCAGCTTCGAGCGCGCACCGGCGCTCTTCGGCGCTCAGTTCACAGCGGCAAATCCCTGCAGCAGAGACGCTCTTAATGGCTGCTAACGCCGATGACTTCGCATCCGGACGGCGCCATCCGCTCAGATCCGGCGAGGTGTCGACCGAGCTCAGGTAGTCGCGCCAGAAATCCGTGTCCCTATCGCGATGCCGTTGAATGTAGCGCTGCACTGAAGCAAAGAGATCCGGTCTGTCCGCCGGCTCACGTCCGTGAGAAAACGCCAGGTAAGCGTCATGCAGCGCCCCCACCAGCAGCGGACTGCTCCAACCATCGAGGATGGCGTGATGTACACAGAACAGGCAAGCGAAGTGATCATCCGCCAGTTTGACCAGGCAGACACGGTACAGTCCGCTTTGTTGGAGATCGAAGCTGGCCTGCTGCTCACTTTCCTGCAGCCTGTGCAAGGCGTGTTCCCGCTCTTCAGGCGACAGATGGCTGATGTCATGGACGTGCCAAGGGAAGCGCCCTTCATGATCCACGACTTGCACGATTTCACCGCGCCAGTCGAACCGCAACCGCAGGCAGGAGAACTGCTGTTGCACCCATTGCCACGCCCGCTTGAACGTCTCGGGCTCGATCGCACAGTGATAATCCCAGCGCGTAGCCACGCGATACACCCGATCGGCGTCGCCAAAGGCCAGCGAATGGTGCAACATCCCTTGCTGCAGACTATTGGCCATGAAGACCGCATCAACCGCCTGCGCATGTTGCAGCCGATCCAGATGGGGTTGCGGGAGGGCGAAATCGACATCCGATTCGGTTAACCAACGCCAGGATGGCCAATTCATTGATACCAGGCCATCTTCCAACTCTCGAATAAGCCGCTGCGTCAACCAGGCCGCGTCATGCTCCCGCAGCCGGCTTTCGACCCGCAATTCAAGACGATCGCCAACGTTCAACACGACGATATCGATCAGATGCGTCCCTTCCTGGGAGGCATGGCGATGCAGCCCCACAAAGTGGTGATCCAGCGCCCAGTCTCCCGCCGCCTCCATCTTGCCCAGGTAGTTGATGCTGATGCCGTCCTCTCTCACCACGGGCAAACCACACAGGACACCGAAGTTTTCCGCCCGCTGCGACCAACGTCTCAGATTATTTTTCACCGCGAGCAAATGCTCCCTGGCATCGCGTTGATAGCTAAAACGCACGGGATAACGACTGGTGAACCAGCCCATCGTCCTGGAGATATCCAGCGTTCGCTCATCCGCTTGCCGACCGTGCCCCTCAAACCATAGGCTAAAGGCGGTTTGTCCGGTCAAATCATGCAAAACGCGGCCAACCGCCCAGGCCACCATGTCCTGCGGCTGCATGCCGAACATGGCGAGGTGCTGCATCAAGCGACAGGATGGCCCTTCTCCCCACGCAAGGGCATGACGCGTCGTCGCGGTTCCGCCCAGCGCTTGCAACGCATGAACTTCGCTGCCCGGCAATTGCCCCAGCCACTCTTCACGTTCATGAGAGGTAATTTGCGCACGTTGCCGCAGATGGTTCACCCATTGGCGATAGCTGCTGGCCTTCTCCGGCAGCGTTTCCTCTTGGCTCAGGCGTCGTAAATCGTCGACGATCACCTGCAGACTGACCGCATCGACAATCAGGTGATGGCAAGCGACGAACACCCTGGCCTTGCCGTCCGCGTACCCTTCAAGAACGGCGAACGCGGCCAAAGGCCCGCTCTGCAGATCGAACGCCTGCTGCCAATCGGCAAAACGCTGCAACAGCGCGGCGTCAAAACCCGGGTGGTCTTCCGGCAGCGACAATGCGCGAATGTCCAAAGCGTGGCATGGCGGCAGCGCAGCCTGCGGCTGGTAGCATTGACGCCATTCTCCCTGGGTATCTTTTTCGAAGCGCAGATTGAACGCGTCGTGCTGCGCCACGAGGCGCGGCAACAGGCATTGCAGACGGGCCATTGTCATGCCAGGCGCCACCAACAGCCCGTACTGGTTCCACTGCTGCGGATGCGGCAGATCATGTGCCAGGAACCATTGCTGGATGGGCAGCAGCGGAACTGCGCCGCTCAAGGCCCCTGTTTCGCGCTGCACGGTCTGGATGCCGCCAACGGTTTGACGGCCGAGCAGAGTGTCGTAGAACGATGCGATGGTGCGATACGTCAGCAACTCTTTCAGCGTGACATCCAGCTGCAATTCGCGCCTTAACCGCCCCGCCATTTGGATACTGGCGATACTGTCGATGCCCAACTGGAACAAATCCGCCTGGGTACTGAGTTCATCCGCCGGCACGTGCAGGATCTCGCCCCACAGCCGACACAGTTGATGTTCACGGTCGTCACGCGGCGGGCAATAAGTCGCCTGCTCTTCGGCTGCGGGTAGCGGCAAGGCGTTGCGATCCAGTTTGCCATTCGCCGTCAGCGGCAAGGCATCCAAAGCGATAAGATGCGCCGGTACCATATACTCCGGCAATTGTTCAGCCAGTCGCGAACGGAGCATTTTCTCGTCAGCGTTCGCTTCGCCGACGTAATAAGCCACCAGCATCGGTGCCGGCTGCGCCATCACCAGTGCCACGGCCTGGTGAATCCCGCCGCATTGCAGAAGCCGGCTTTCAATCTCCCCGAGCTCAATGCGATGCCCGCGCAGCTTGACCTGGAAGTCGTTGCGCCCCAGGAATTCGACATAACCTGCCGCATGCCAGCGCCCTAAATCGCCCGTCTTGTAGAGGCGTCCGTGACGAGGGTGCGAAATGAAACGCTCCGCCGTGAGCTGTGGATTTCGCCAATAATTTAATGCCACCCCCATCCCGCCAAGATAGAGCTCACCGGTCACGCCAACCGGACACATCTGTCCCTGCGGATCCAAAACATAAAGCGCCTGATGAGGCATCGCAGTGCCATAAGGGATGGAGCGCCAGGCCGGATCGATCGCCTCTATTGGGTACCAAACGGACCAAATGCTGCCCTCAGTCGCCCCGCCCAGGCTGATGCAGTCAGCGTGCGGCCAAAGTGTGCGCAACGTCTCCGGCAGATTCAGCGGGATCCAATCACCGCTCATTAAAAATGCGCGCAGCCTTGGCAGTGAGCATCCCTGCCGTGCCACGGCATCGGCCAGCAGCCCGGCAAGCTGTGGAACGCTGTTCCAGACGGTGACTTCACGCTCAGCAAGCAGCGGCAACCACCGCTCCGGATCTTTTACGCTCTCTTGAGCCGGTAAGACGATCTCCGCACCGACGCTAAGCGCGCCGAAGATGTCATAGACGGAGAGATCGAAGCTCAATTCAGACAGCGCGAACAGGGCATCTTCAGCGGTCAGCGAGAGGCGTCGATTTACCGCTTGCAGCGTATTCACTGCGCCACGGTGATCGATGGTGACCCCTTTTGGCCGCCCGGTGGAACCGGAAGTGAAAATGACATAGGCCACATCGGCGGCGCTGACGTGCGGCAAGCCGAAACACGGTGGCAAAGCGGTCGCCTCATCCAGCATATCCTCGATGACCAGCAGTTGATAACCCGCTTCGCTCAGTGTCCGGATATCCGCACGCGCCGACTGTGCCCGGGTCAGCCAGAGCTGTTCTACACCGGCCTGTTGTAAAATATCGGCGATGCGCCCCGCCGGCCACTCCACATGCAACGGTAGATAGCCCTTGCCGGCCTTCATGATCGCCAGACAGGCACAGACCTGGGCGTAGCTTTTTTCCGCCAATACGGCAATCAGCGGCGCAGATGAGCCCATCCCCTGCTGCGCCAACGCATCGCTGTCTTGTTTCAATTGGCCATAGGTCATGCCGATCGCCGCTTCCCCGTCATACACCGCGATCGTTTCTCGATGCCGTGCTTGCGTCGCCAACAGATCGAACGCGCTGAACAGGGTTTCTTCACTGAGAGGCTGAGTGACGGCATTTGCCCGCTGCATCATTTCTCTTTGCGCTTCAGGCAAATAGTTTTCGCATCCCACCGGCGTTTCCCAAGGCTGCTGCGCTAATAGCGAGATCAGACGGCAATAGGCGCGATTCAGATGCGCAATGGTTTCTTCATCAAACAGCTGTTCGACATAAAGCCACTTGCTCATAAAGCGGCCATCGACTTCAATAGCCTGCAGGTCGATCCAAGCCTGAGAGGTTTGCGCACACCAATATCGCTGCTCGCGCGCCTCGCTGTCTTCCAGATACGCCTGTTTATCCCAATCGCCGGTTTGTTGCCCTACGACGCCAGTGAAGACCAACGGCGACACCGCCGAATGGCGATCCAGGCCGTGCAGTTTCACCAGATCGCGCTGCACATCCAACCCACTGTACAACGCATGCTGAATGTCGTCCCACATGCGCTTATGCGTCGTCTCGATGGTGGTGAACAGATCCTCGCCGGCATCGCGAAAGTGGAACAGGTTGGTCGAGGTAAAATCACCTAAAATGTCGTTTACGTCCTCGCAAACCGCGTAGCGATTGAACAGCGTCATGGTAATGAGAAACTCGCTGTTGCCGGAATATCGCGCGATGAGGTAGCCATAGAGGCTCAGCAATACCGACGAGTATGAGACCTGATAATGCTGCGCTTGCCGTTTGAAATCCTGCCAAATTTGTTTGTCTATATATAGCGTATGCTCTGCAAAGCGCGGGTGTTCAACCGTGGCCGACGGTACCTTGAGCGGTAAGTTTGGCCGCAGCGGCATATCGGCCAGCTTGTCCTGCCAATAAGCGCAATCTCGTTGATACCAACGGGAGGCCTTCAGATGGGCCAGATGCTCCTGGTAGTCTTTGAAGTTCACGGTTGCCAGCGGCGGCAAGACATTTCCCCGATACAGCGCATTAAGCAGTTGATACAGCGCCAGACGGCTTTGCACATCCAGCAAAATCAGATCGAGACTGATATGCAGCACGTCGCGATCGCGCAGCCGGCTGATTTCAAAAGTGAACAACGGGAAACGGTCGACCTGATAGACCTGATGGGACAGACGCTTGCGCACGCGCGCCAGCGCGGTAGCCTCATCGTCGAGGCGCAGGTCATTCACCGCCAAGGCATAATGGCCGGCCTGCGACACCGAAATGAAGCGCTGAGTCATGCTTTCCGCGTCATACACGGTGCGCAGCACCGGACAGAGGGCGATCAATCGGTTAATCGCCAGCTCCAGACGTTCGTCATCAAGGCGCGGATACACGAACTCGTTGTAGATGTGGTTGGCGACGTTGCCGATCTCATAGTTTTCAAAGCGCCCAACCAGATAGGCTTTCTGAATCTCGGTCATGGCAAAGCAGTCGCCGTTTTCGGCACCGCCCTGCAGAGGTAAATGCTGTAAGTCGCGTTCATCCGCAACATTGATGAAATCGCCAAGGCCGTATTGGGTTCTTCCCTGCCGTTCACAGCACGCTATCAGCGTGTCTATAGCCGCCTCCCAGGCCTCCAGCAACTGTTGATTTTGCTCACCGGACAGACCGCTGACGACTTCGAGCTGCAACCGACCTTGCTCTATGTAGCTAAAGAGCGTAATACCGAAAGGCAAGCCGTTGTCAGGATGGCGCGTCTCACCGACCGGCGACATGACCAGCGCCCAATCCTTTTCATCCGGCGAAGTCAGCTGTCCCAGGTAGTTGAAACAAACATTGGGCAGCGGCAACCCTAGCTCACGGGCAAACGCGCCAAATCCTACGCCCTGATGAGGCACGCCGCGCAGTTGCGCTTTGGCCGCCTGCAAACGCATTGCCGGATCGGGAGAGGATGAGAGCGCACAGGGATAAAGTGACGTGAACCACCCGACGCAACGATGAACGTCCAGAGTGGCATCAATCTCTTCGCGTCCGTGCCCTTCAACGGTGACATGGGTCAGCTCTCCGTTAAACCAGTGAGCGAGCATGCCGTCTGCACACGCCAGCAAACATTCGTCGACTTTCGCATTGAAGGCACGTAAACCCTCGGTTTGCAGCGCCTGCGTCACTTTTATTGATAACGCGAGGCGGCTGCATGCCATCGTAGCGCCGCGCGCAGCCGGCAACGCAACGGGGCGGTAGTCCGCCATCCTGGCCCGCCAGTAAGACGCCTCTTCCGCGTGATTGGCACAATATTGCTCGAAGTGCTCAGTCCACTGACGATAACTCGTTCCCTTATCTCCAAGGCTTTCACCGTGGTAGGCGTTCGCCAGATCGCGGGCCAGAATGCCCCAGCTGACGCTATCGAGCACCAAATGGTGGCAAGCGCAGAAAATACGGGCTCGCCCCTTGTCGAACCCCGTGACATAACCAAAACGATAAAGAGGCCCGTCGGCCAGATCGATATCGCTTTGCCATTCGGTCAGCACGGCGGACAGGGCCTCTTGCCATTGCGGTGCCGAGCGTTCGACATGATGACACCGCAGTTCGATGGCGTCCGTCATCGGTTGATAGCCTTGGCGCCAATGCGACGAATCCTCAGACGTAAACGTCAGGCGTAGCGCATCGTGATGTTGAATCAATGCGTGCAGCGCTTCGCGCAGGCGTTCGACGTCCAGCGCCGGCACATCCAGCAGAAACGCCTGGTTCCAATAACTCGGATAAGGGAATGCGCAGTCAAAGAACCAGCGTTGGACAGGCAGCAGCGGCAACTCGCCAACCAATACGCCCTGCTCCCGTTTGCCTTCAATCATCACCTGCTGCTGATGCTGAGCGAGACGTAAATGGAGTGCATGCACGGTTTTGCTGGCGAACACGTCTTTCACCCGGATCGATACGCCCATCGCCTGGCGCAATTTGCTCACCAGCTTGATCGCCATGATGCTGTCCAGCCCCAACTGATACAGGTTAGCCTCACAGCTGAAATGCGCTTCATCGATCCCCATCATTTCCGCAACAATGGCGGCGATCTGCGCTTCCCTCTCCGACTGCGGTGCGACACGTTCCTGTACGACCGGCAGAGACGGTTCAGGAAGCGCACGCCGATCCAGTTTGCCATTCACCGTGACGGGCCATTCTTTCAACCAGATAAAGGTCTCCGGCACCATGTACTCGGGCAAGGCGGCGGCAAGAAAGTGTTGTAGCGTCGCCTCCGGCAACGGTGCCTGCGCCGTGTAATAGGCCACGAGGCGGGGATGGGGCTGTTGATAAACCAGCGCCACCGCCTGGCGCACCAAGTCAAACGCTTCGAGACGCTGGGCGATTTCACCCAACTCAATGCGATATCCGCGTATTTTCACCTGAAAATCATTGCGGCCAACATAAACGATTTGCCCATCATTCCGCTGATACACCAAATCACCGGTTTTATACAAACAGGCATAGTCATCCGCCCGCTCATCCCATTCGGTGCAATACGGATTGACGATGAATTTCTCCGCCGTCAGCGCCGCTTTATTCAGATAGCCGCGCGCCAGTCCGACGCCGGAAAGGTAGAGTTCACCCACCGCACCGGGCGGCAAAAGCCGCTGCCCTTTGTCCAGGACCAACACTTTCATGTTATCAATCGGCCGCCCGATCAGGACGTTATCTATATCCGGACCGTTACAGTCGAAATACAGCACATCGATGGAGGCTTCGGTTGGCCCATAAAGATTGTGCAGGGCGATATGAGGCAAACACTGCTTAATCCCTTTGACCTGGGTCAGTTTGAGCTCTTCACCGCTGCAGAACACGTAGCGCAAGCTCGGCAAGCTGACGTTTCGATCGCGTTGAATGCCCTGTAATGTCTCGGTAAAAGCCGCCAGCATGGATGGCACAAAATGCAGTACGGTGATGGTTTCGCGCTCGATCAGCTCAATCAGATAATCCGCGTCCTTGTGGCCATCCGGATCGGCAAAAACGATGTTGGCGCCGTAAAGAGAGGCCCAAATCAGTTCCCATACGGAGACGTCAAAAATGTACGGCGTTTTTTGTAACACCCGATCGGCTGCCGTCAGCGGATAGGATTTATTCATCCATTGGATACGGTTGATCAAACCGCGGTGCGTGCACATCACGCCCTTGGGCTGCCCTGTGGTCCCGGAGGTATAGATGACATAGGCCAGATCGTTCGGTGATATCTGACGCGCCATGTTTTCATCGCTCAACAACTCAAGCTCGTGGCGCAGCGATTCATCATCCAACACCACCAGCCGCCGCCCTGGCGCCGCCACCCGGTGTCGGTAGGCCTGATGGCAGATAATTACGTCGGCCCGGCTATCCTGTAGAATGTAATCGAGACGATCGTCGGGGAATGCCGGGTCGACAGGCAAATAGGCGGCCCCCAATTTCAGGATCGCCCAAATACCGACCAACAGCTCGACGCTGCGATCCAGACACAGCGCAACGCAGGCGCCATGCCCCACCCCACGTGACGATAAGGCGGCCGCCAACTGATTGGCTTGTAGATTCAACTGGCGATACGTCAATTGCCGATGCCGATCCGCACAGGCGATATTGTCCGGCGTCAGCGCTACCTGCGCTTCCAATAAAGACGCGATATGCTCATCTTCTGAATAATCGCAGCGCGTGTCATTCCATTCAGACAGCACCTGCCGACGCTGGGCTGGCGTGATTAAATCGATTTGTTCGAGCGGCGTCTCCCAGGATTGCCGATCAAACTGGCCCAGCGCATAAACTAACGCCTCGAGAATATTGCGAACGTAGTCCTCTTCGTAACGATTCTCCGCCGCGGTTAACGTGAAATCGATTTGACCGTCTCGTTGAGCGGCAAATAAGGACATGCCAAACTTTTCCGCCAGATCGGGATAAGGCTCCAGACGATATTCCACGCCGGGGACGGCGATATCGCCGTTTTCAAAGTTATGGAAGGTAAATAGCAGCTGAACCAGTTCATTGATGCGCACCGCGCCACCGTCGATCTCCGGCGCCAAGTGCCCAATGTTCACCCACGGATGTTCCTGCAACTGCAAAATATCGTGCTGAATGCTTTTGACATTGCTCAACACGCTTTGGTCTGCGCGCAATGCGGCGATGACCGGCAGGGTGCTGATAAACGGCCCAATGGCGCGGCTGAACGCCTCGGGGCGATTCATCACTGTCAGTCCAATAGGGAAATCGCTGTCCTGGCCGCTAAAGGTCCGTAATACATGGGCGAACGTCGTAAACAACAGAGAATAGAGCGTCAGTCCCCGTTCGCCGCATGCCTGCGTCAAACGCTCGACAACCTCCGACGTCAATCCTGCCTGCACGGCAAAGGCACGATTCTCCACGCCAGAGAGATGGCGCTGTCGCAATGCCGGCGGTTCCGCCTGATTCAAACGGGCGGCCAACGATGTTCTGAACGCCTGAACATCATCTTGCCGCACCCGCCACTGTTGATATGCGGAGTAATCCAGGTACCCCGCTTCAGGCTGCGCCGATACAGACGGTGTGGCGTACGCACTCAACAGTTGATGAGCAAAATGCTGGACGGAAGGGGCATCAGACAGCATATGATGGTGAACGCACGCCAAAACGGCCTCTTGCGTCTCAGCCCGCACCAGCAGCACAAAGCGCGCAAACTGCCCTTCCGGCATAGGGAAGGTTTGTTGTGCCAACGCCCGTTTCTTACTTTCCAGCTCGGACCAGGAAATCCTTTCTACTTCCAGTGCAAACTGCTCAGGCGCCAGAA
This sequence comes from Serratia sp. CY47280, assembly GCF_052168655.1. Lineage (NCBI taxonomy): Bacteria > Pseudomonadati > Pseudomonadota > Gammaproteobacteria > Enterobacterales > Yersiniaceae > Serratia > Serratia sp. CY47280. The sequence goes on from NZ_JBJNMG010000001.1 coordinate 1,311,895, forward strand.
AAACGCGCTTCATATCGCTATCAATCGACTGACGCAACAGGGGCTGATGCCGTAAAAAGGTTTGCAGCGCGTTTCGCAACCGCGCGATATCCACCTGCGGCAATCCAATGAACAACGGTACCGTATAGGTATACGGCAAGCCGTCGATGTCGCTTTGCAGATACATGCCTTGCTGAATTGAGTCCAGCGCAAGTGGCCAGCTACTTGGCGGTAGCCTCAGAAAAGACGTTTCCTTCGCGAATTGTTCGCTGGTCACGCCATTGTCCTGTAACAGCGCCAACAATTCGTCTTTGCGTGCCGCCACTTCAGCCTTCAGATCGGCATCAAAGCCGATATCCTTGTCGACAGAAAAACCCAACCGATCGTCCGCTTTAGCCCACAATAAAATGTTATTTTTTTTCAGGTTGTTCAATAAATCCGTCAACATCATTACAGCGCCCCTTCTTCTCTGCCGTTGCCACAAGGTTGCCCGGCGACCCACGCCGCCATTTCCTGAATCGTATTGTTGTTGTAGAGGTCTTCCAGACGCATCTCGGTTCCCGTCGCGAGGTTGATCTTGCGTACCAGTCGCATAGCCAGAAGCGAATTCCCCCCTTGAGTGAAGAAGCTTTGGTCACAACCGATTCGCTCTTCACGCTTGTCCAGAAGCTCCGCCCAAAGTCGGCGCATCCGTATCTCATCATCGCTGCGCGGAGCCAGACATTCGCTGTGCTTGACGACTTTCGGCAAGCGTGATGTATCGACCTTACCGTTGTTAGACAAGGGGATTTCCGGGATCAAAGTAACGTGCTGCGGCAACATATAGTCCGGCAAACGACGCGCCAAATGCCGTCTGATCGCCTGGGTCATCGAGACAGTGAGCGCAGGAACGTCAAAGGCCGGTTCATCCTCGGCCCGCGCATACCCTATCGCCATGCTGCACAACGTGTCCTCGGCCGGCGTGACGCCAAGAATGCAGCCGCCAATTCGCCGCTGGGCGGCGAGCGCGCCAAATCGCTGCATCATCCAGCCACTGGCCTGATAATGGCACGCGTTCTTAGCGCCATGGGCCTGCAACAACACCTGAGACGACTGCAACACCCCGTACACGTCTGATGATTCGGCCAGCACGGAGGTCTCACCGAGGCAATAGTGTCGCCCTGACGCGCGAGCGACATAGGTTCCCCCCTCGTTTTCCATCACGCTGAAATCGACGCTGACTTGCGGTGGTGAAGTGACGGCGCAAACGCCGAGGTGGATCCGACACGCTAATGCCCCCTCGTCAGGTGAAACGGCGTCAGCAGGCTTGACGTAATAAGCGACGCCCAAAGACTGGAGATGCTCAGTCAGCAAGGCCAACATGTGGCCGACTTCTATCTGCGCCAAAGCGAATGCGCGCTCGGCATATAACGCGGTGATGGTTTCCCACCGAACCACCAAGTCCAGATAAGGCCCGGTGTGTTCTCCCGACGCTTCTGCCTGGTACAAATGCTGTTCCAGCGGATGGTAGTAGTAATAACCCGCGGCATATTCTCCCATCGCCGCCGGGAGCCCGAGATACACTTGCACCGCATAGAGGCTGCTGGCCGAAGGATAGCGATATTTTGGCAACGCGCGCTGCGGCGAACGGAAAGCGGCGCATACGGCCAACAGCCCGGCCAAAGATGCAGGCGGCAGCGCGCTTCCCTCTTGCGCCATCTGTTGCGTCAACCACCCCGGCAGCGCTTCGTACAGACTGCTGATGGTTTCGGCGGATAACGCCTCCGCGGTAAACTGGCGAGTGCTCTTGCGGGCACGGTAAACCGCTTCATCCAGCGGATAGGGTATCGCTCGCGAAGGTTGCAGATCTTGACGTAACGCCGGCAGCGAAAGCACGAATGCGTCGCGGTTAGCAAAATAGAGCGGCACCGGCTGTTGCGCCTCGGGAACAACGTAAGCCATGAGGTCACCCTCGCTGAGCCGCACGATCGTCTGCCGGATCCCAGGTAATTGGCTCAAGTTATTCTCGATATCCTCCAGCTCCACGCGATAACCGTTAAGCTTGACCTGGGCATCTCTTCGGCCGAGGAACTCGATATAGCCTTCCGCCGACCAGCGGCCCAGATCGCCGGTTTTGTACAGGCGTCCATAGGTTGGATGATAAATGAAGCGTTCTCGAGTCAGCGTTTCAGCCTGCCAATATCCCTGAGCAACGCCGAGCCCACCGATATGTATTTCTCCGGTTACGCCGAAAGGACAAGCACTCCCCCACTCATCCAGCACCCACATCTGTTGATTCGGCATGGCGACGCCATAAGGAATGCTTTTCCACCTCGCGTCTACCCGATCGATTTCATGCCAAATGGACCAGATGCTGCCCTCCGTCGCGCCCCCCAGGCTCACCATCTTGCTGTCTGGCGATTGGGTTTTCAGGCGATGAGGCAAATTGAGCGGCAACCAATCGCCGCTCAACAGGAACAGCCGTAACCGGGTTAGCGCCTGCGTCGCAGGTTCGACTTCGTCAACCAGCAGGCCCGCTAATTGCGGCACCGAGTTCCAGAGGGTCACGTTATGTCGGCGCAGCGCGGCCACCCAAGCTTGCGGCGCTTTGGTCTCTCGCTGGGAAGGGATCACCACACCGCCCCCCACGGCCAACAAGCCAAACAGATCGTAAACGGACAGATCAAAGCTCAACTCGGACAGCGCCAGTATCCGGTCTTCCCGGCCGACCGACCAACGTTGGTTAACAGCCAGGATGGTATTGACCGCCCCCTGGTGATCGATCGCTACCCCTTTCGGTTTACCGGTAGAGCCAGAGGTAAAAATAATGTAGGCCAGATCGTCAGCCCTGACGATCGGCCAGGCAACCTCCGTCGACGCACGTTCCTGCGCCGGCGCCACTATCTCGTCGAACACCAAAATCGTGATATCCGAAGGCAACGCCGACAGCTCATGTGCCAGGTCATGACGCTGCTGAGCAGAGAGCAGCAAGATATCGCACCGGGCTTGCTGCAGAATGTCGCGTATGCGCTCCCATGGCCATTCGATGTGCAACGGCAGATAAGCGCCGCCGCTTCTCATGATCCCAAGGGTTGAGACGGCCTGCGCATACCCTTTCTCCAGCAGAATAGCGGTAATATGTCCCTTTTCGCCCTTGGTATGCCGCAATAGCGCACGCCCCAGCGTGTTGCTGTCCTGTTCCAGCCTGGCGTAGGTAAAGTGGCGTTCGCCTTCGGTTTCGATCACCGCAATGCGCTCGGCCGTTTGCGGCGTTGCCAGACTGGAAAGGAACAACCCGTGCAGCGTTTGCTCCGACACCGTACTTTGCGTGGCATTCCAGCGCATGACCGCTTCCGCATGTTCCGCCGGCAGTTCAGGCTGCGGGAATGACATGGTTTCCCAATCGTGTTCTGCCACCCATCGAATCAGAGAACAATAGCCTTCGTGCATGGCCTTGATGGTTTTCTCATCAAACAATTGTTCGACATAATCCCACTCGGCAACGAACCCTTCATCGTTTTCGTAGGCTTTATGGTCGAGCCACACCTGAGACGTTTGGGAGATTGCGTATTGAACGCCGCGATATCCTTCATTAAGCGGCAATTCAAACATGCTCGCTTTATTGTTCATGCCAAGCACGCTGGTCAGCACCACCGGCGCGATAACCGTATTGGCGGGCAGATTCCGCCGCTGTTTCAACAAACGCTGTACGTCAATGCCGTCAAATAAATTATTATCGACGTCATTAAGCAAGGTGCGGTGGATAGCCGATAGCTGTTCGCTCATCGCAACGCCATTTTGACGTTGGTAATTGAACAGGCTTAAAACGGTAAAATCGCCAATAATTTGCTCGACCTGAGAATGTAACGGCAAACGGTTGAACAGCGTTAAATTAAGGCAAAGGCTCTCTTGACCAGACCAATAACATAACGTTCTGCTGTAGAGCTCAAGGATCAGAGCGGTCGGACTAATATTGAAGCGCTGGCACTTGTCGACGATCTTTTGCCAACTCGACATGGGTATCGTCGCAGACAAACGCCGGAAGCTCGGCTTATCGATCCTGGCGGGATGCGCGGCCAGCGGCAATCCGACCTCCAGCGTATAATCATCGATTTTCTGCAGCCAATATTGCTGCGCCCGCTCAAATAATGCGCTGCCGCGCAGGCGCTCGTACTGCAGCTGATAATCGCGGTAGCTGATATCCAGCGGCGGCAGCGCCAGATTTTCGTCGTGATATAACGCAATCCACTCGCCGAATAATATTTCAAAACTGGTCATGTCAATGATAATGGCATCAAAGCTGACATGCAGAAGGTATTTCCCTTGATACTCGCTCAGGAAAATATCGAACAGCGGATAACAATCCGGTTTGTAAACCTTGTGCGAGTACTCGGCGCGCAAAGCCAATAGCTCGTCTTCATTTCTCAGGGGGTGGTAGCCTATTTTGTAATGCGCTGCCGCACTTAAAAATCGCTGTTCTCCCTCTTCAAATACGGTGCGCAACGCAGGATGGCGTGCAATAAGTTGATTATAGGCACGCTCCAATTTTTCGTGATCAATATGGTCGAAAACAAATTCATTATAAATATGGGTAGAGACCTCGCTGAGATCGAAACTTTTCATTCGTCCCAGATAATAAGATTGCTGAACATTATTCAGCGGGAAAGGATGGTACAGATGGGTCTCATCACATTGTGCAATCTGGTAGTCTTGGTAAAGAAAACTGCCGCGCCCGGCGGCCACCAATGGCGTTAACCTGGCCACATTTTTTCTTTCGAAAATATCTTTAACTTTCAGATCGCACTGAAGCGTACCGTTTATGCGATTTACCAAGCGAATGGCCGACAGGCTGTTGCCTCCCAAAGCAAAAAAGTCGTCGGTAATGCCGATTCGTCCGCTTTCGCTCCCCAATACATCCTGGAATAGCTGGCACAGGCATCGCTGGAACTCGTTTCCCGGCGCTACGTAATGCGCTTTATCTTGCGCTTGTACCTGCGGCAAGGCTTTACGATCCACTTTGCCATTCATATTCAAGGGGATCTCAGGCAGGTACATATAAGCGCTGGGGAGCATGTAGTCCGGAAGCTGCGTCACCAGATAATCCTGCAGTTGCTGGCGTGCCACCGGCGATTTGGCCTGATAATAGGCAACCAGGAACGCCTGTTGTTCTTCCTTGGCCGGCTGTAAATTTACAACAACCTGCTGCATCCCGGGGTAGGTTCGCAAAACCGACTCTATTTCACCCAGTTCGATCCGATGTCCCCGCAATTTTATCTGGTTATCCCATCGGCTGAGGTATTCAAATCTGCCGTCGGGCAAACAACGCACGCGATCGCCCGTCTTGTACATGATGCGACCGAACCAGGCTGACGGCGTGCTGGAACATATGTTCGGCAAAAAGCTTGCTTGCGTCTGACGCGCATTGCCGTAGTAACCGCGCGCAACGCCCAACCCCGAAATATACATTTCCCCGATCACGCCGGGAGGAAGTAAACGCCGCCGTTCGTCCAAGATAAAGCACTGGGTATTCGCCAGCGGGCGCCCAATGGTGACGCTATCAACCCCAGGCAACAGTTCATCCGCGGTAGACCAAACCGTCGTTTCGGTTGGCCCATACACATTCCACGCACGCTCGGTGTTTTCTGACAACCAACGCGCCACCGCATGCGGCACCGCTTCCCCACCGCACAATGCCCGAACGGGTAGCGTTGTCTCGGCATATTGCTGCGCGACCTGATGCCAAAAAGAAGGCGTCCCCTGCATCAGGCTCACGGAATGACTCGCGATAAAGTGCGGCAAGTCATTATTCGCCAACAACGTCTTCTGGTCGGTTAATACCACCGTGGCGCCAAACATGAGCGGCATAAATATTTCCAGAGTTGAAATATCAAATGCCAACGTCGTGATCGCCAGAAAACGATCCTGATGCGTCACAGACATGCGTCGAGAAATATCGCTGGCGATATTCACAAAGCTGCGATGTTCTACGGCAACCCCTTTAGGCTTACCTGTCGTTCCCGAGGTGTAAATAATATAGGCCAATGCTGAAGCCTCAGCCTGGGAGGGGAATTCGTTGCAACCGTCAGCCCCAGCGAAAGGAGAAGCGGCATATTCACGCCAATCCAAATAACTCAGCCCTTGCGGCAGGCTGCCAGCTGACTGAGCATGCGCACCGATGATTAACGCCGGCTGGGCATCGGCCAAAATAGAATAGGTCCTCACTACGGGCGCATTTTTGTCGATCGGAATATAGGCGCATCCCAGCTTAAGCACGGCCATCAGGCATACTGCCAACTCCGCCTCACGCGGCATCATCAAGGCAATTTTGTCGCCTGCCGCTACCCCATATTGCCGTTGCAGATAGTCGGCCAGGCGACTGGCCTGTTGCTGCAGCATTCGATAACTGAGCGTTTCATTTTTCGTTATCACTGCAGGGTGATCGTTAAGCGCCCTTGCCTGTTGTTCAAACATCCCGACGATAGTCTGTCTCGGATATTCACATTGCGTGGCATTAATTTTCGCATAATAACGTTGGTAGCTATTTTCAGACACGCCGGTCAACGCATCTATATCCCCTTCATTACGCATGAATGTGGCGAGCGCCGCCATAAACTCATCGATATTTGCGGCTACAACGTCGAAAAATGGGTTTTCGCCGTAAAATTGCAAACTGAGCGTACAGCGCGTGCTGTTCCATACGATCCTGATCGGGGCCGCTGCCGCGTCGACATCCCCCTCATCCATGATGACATCTACACCAACCACAGATAAAAAACGGCCGTCATGATGGGATTCGTAGAATGGGTTCGCCGGGTCCCCCTGCAGTACCCGCACTAACCAAGGAGAGAGCTCGGCGTATGTTTCCGTTCCGTTGAGTAACCGTAATACTTTGCTGCTGCGTTGCCTATCTTGCAATTGCAGAGCATAAAGCCCAGGCCGCCGTGCGTTGAGCAGAAACTGCAACTGGAAAGCCAACAGCAAAGCCTGTTGCGGCTGCGCAACGCCATCGATGGTCCGTTGAACCACTGCAGCATCGTTAACGGCAGACACTTCATCCCTCAGGTTGAAGCAGCCATAACGCGGTTCATCGTTTTCCAGCGCTCGCTGCTCTTGCTGTACCCTCTGCTGGGCAACCAGCCAATCCGTAACTCGGTTTGGCCCTTCGGGCAGAGCAATATCCAGATCTTTCGCCTCACGGCTGAGCATGACCACGCCATCGATGAACAACTCGCCCAACACCGTCTGCGACAACGCTCGGCGGGCTTCCCGCCACGGCAGCTCACGCTCAGCTAACGCCCTGATATTCCCGTCTTCTTCAGCATGAATCTGGAACAACACATTTTGTCGATCGGCGAAAACGGCTAACCGGACGATGGGGCCTCTCACCGAGGCGCTTTCTTCGAGACAGAGCTCATAGTCGATACGCTGATCGCCAACGTCGGAATAGCAAAAGAGGTTGTGCTGCGAACCTGTCCAGCGCGTTCGCTCAGCGTCGCTCAGACCGATTAAGTAGACAAAGTGGCCGGCATCCAGCAAGTAACGGACAATATGGCTGCGCAACGGTTCTACGGTGTGGTTGACAAGAATGTTCAGAATCTTCATGGATATTACTCTTTTGGGTTATCAGGGTTTTACCGCCACGAGGATCGGCAACACGCCGCGTGAGCTGTAGTTGATATCTTTAACCGTGAACCCTGCCTGGGTTATCTGTTGCCTGATCTCTGCTTCTGAAGTGAAATTAAGGTAGGTAGCCTGAATAATGTCGCCAAAGATCGCGAACTCCTGCAAAAGGTCCGCCATTGGCGTTTCATATTTATCCCACTCACCGGTGGGCGCGTTCTTTTCCGGCGGTGGCGTGAGGAAACTGAGCAACAAGGTTCCCCCTGGTTTTAATGCCTCGAAGAACCGACGATACAAAGCCACCAGCCTGTCCGGGTCAGACTCATACATATTCAGGCCGTTACTGGTAATCACATCGAAAGCGTTTTTTTCTTTTAACTCCCAGGCATTCTGCTGCGAGAATCGGCAACGGTTCGCCATGCCAACGCGCTTGGCCTTTTCGTTGGCGTGATAAAGTGACTCCGGGTCAAGATCAATGCCGGTCAATTGCACCGCGCCATGGCCGCTGTAATCCAAATCCAATAAATCATCCATCACCCCGCACGGGATTGAAGCCAGCGTCTCCGCCTGCGTAATCAACTCAGCCAGCAAGGTCTGATAACGGTAGTAACGCTCGCGCGCCCGGCACAGCAACGAGCGATTCAGAAGCCAGTCTTCCAAAACATGTTCGGCGGGTTTTCCAGCGGGATGCTGGAAAATGTAAGACGTCCAGTAGCCATTGAGGCCGCGGTTATGCAGGAGGAAACGACCAAGCTCAAACTCCGTCAATTGATCGACCAGTTCAAGATTTCTCTCTAATGGAAGAATAAGCGAATTGCTATTCCGTAAACGCGCTTTTATTTCATCGGCCAACATCTTTGTTTCAGTCAAATAGGCCAGTTTAGAATGTGTTTTATGCGAGGCGAAACTATCCATACCCATCTCCATGATTAAATTATCCAACCAATATTTTCGAATCCCTGGCGCACTATCGGCGAATTCAGAATGCCGGTTCGTTTCAAAGCCATTAGCACGTTTTTAACAATGGGGACATCAGGCGTCACTTCAAAACCGCGATAAACCTTATTGATTGACTCCCGGCTGGCTTCGCAATCATGAGTTATCTTCGATAACAGCTCAATGTTAAACTGTTTCTCTGATTCAACATTCAAATACATTTTTACGAAATCAGCGATCTGCCCGCCGATCATCGCCTGATCGTTTTCATCCAACCTCGTCCAGATATAGCCAAGTAATTCGAGAAAGAAAATATAGTGTCTGGACTCATCGTTCATATGGTCATTAACATAGTATTTAATCGATGGATGAACGCCGTCACTATTAAAGAACTCCACCAGCTCTCTCACCAGGGTCGTTTCGAAAATGCACACCGCAATGATCTCGAAAATGTCATGGCAGCGCTCAGGTAACCGTTTCATCACCTCTGTAACGGCCACATAGGCGTCAGAATCCGGGTAACTCAGCGCACCGAGATCGGCATCATGCTCTCTAAGTTGATTGATCATATGTCTGGCGATATAAACATGGTAATACTCATCGATGATGACGGTATAGGCATTCAATTTAATCTGTTCGTCAAATTTGACAGCGAGATCGCCGTAGATAATTTTATTGCATGCTGAGTTAATGAGTTTGATCTCAAGATTAACGATATCATTGAGGTATTTAAACAATGACTGAGTAAGTATTTTTGACTTCCTCTCATTGTCCATGCCGCTCATCATGTCAGCCAAAAATATCGGCTGATTCTCCTCGGGGAAAAATGCGCCAGGAATAGTAAAGTCGATAAATTTACCGGGGCGAGTTCTTATTGATGCGCGCTGTTCCCATTTATCAGTATAGGCGGCAGACAAACCGCCCTTCGAAACCATGGTTTCATTTTCCATAGATATTCTCCAGATGAAGGAATACATGTATTTAAAAAAGTCATGCCGAGCCCGGCCAAATATAAATATTTAGCCGGGGGTCACGCGAAAACGATTATTTATTCTTCAACTTTGCTTGGGGATGCCACGATACTCAACATAGACAACAACACGACAACGCCTATCACACTCGCCATCACATAGCTCATTTCCTCCGGCCGCCCGATAAAGACGTAGCTGGCCATCCCCGTGATAGCCACAACCAGCAGCGAGCGCATGCTCATGATATAGGAGGCCGCCACACCATAAATTTCCGGGTAGACACTCATGGAACGTGCGAACAGCGTCGGATAGCAGATAGAAAAACCGAAGCAGAACAGGCTCATCAGCAGGGTAATAGCCCAAGGTGTTGTCGCCGTCAGTAGAGCGAGAATGCTGACGATGGCTAACGCCATACCGATTTTCTCAGCGCGCCGATCGCCACCAAACGCGGCGATAATACGGGCGGAAAAGAGGCTAGGGATTGAAAATGACGCCACGATAATAAAAAAGTGAACGACAAATGCCGACAGCGAGAACGCAAAGGTTTCACGGTAAAGAAAAGCGCTGGAGGCGATGAATACCATATAAGCAGCAAAGAAAAGTGAAGGAATCAACGATAATCGCATGAATTGGAAACTCGCCGTCAGCCGGGCATAGCTTCCCACAATGGCTTTGAGATCGAATGGCGTTTTTTCTTTCTTCGTCTCCGGCAGGAACAACAATTCCAGCAGTACCGCCGCTGCGGTGATCACCGCGACAACCGCATAGTTTCCTCTCCACCCCCAATGCTCATTAATCCAACCACCGGCGATTGGCGCTAGCGACATGAAAATCGAGATACAGGCATTAACCAGACCGATCATGCTGTACATGGCCGCCCCTTGATAACGGTCTGCGATGATCGCGTAAGCCACTACCACCGGCGTGCAAGCCCCCAACCCCTGAATAAAGCGGGACAACATCAAAAGATCGATTGAAGTGGCGTAGGTACATCCCAGAGCACCTAACAGCATGATAGCCCCACCGATCAACATGGTTTTGCGTCGACCAATCGACTCTGACAGTGGGCCATAAATCAACGCGCCAAACACAAATCCCAAGAAGTTATAGGTGATCGTACGCTGAATATGCCCTTCAGAAACACCGAAACTGGCAGCCATATCCGGAAAGCTGGGAACGGACATATCCACTTCAATACACCCAGCCAATAAGGAAACCACAAGGATAAAGGGCAGAGGCACCCACTTTCCTGTCAACATATCCATACTCCAACAGAACATTAATCCGAATGTTAATAACCATGAACAAACTAGGAGAACAATTGTTATATGTAAATATCACTAATGAATAAAGGATGATAAATAGTGTTTTACGTGAAGAAAATCACATAACAGGAAGAAAAATAATGAAATTATCCGATGACGGGGAGATGGCTGCATAAGACGAACTACACAGATAAAAATCATCAACTTAAGAACTACATGAGACATGCTAATGCATTGTTCAGGGCGCGTTCATACCCCATAAAAGAGGGGGCATGCCCCCTCTTCTGTCATGAGCTTGTTACATCTCGAGGATGAATTTTTCCAGTTCTCCTGCAAGGGCCGCATCGATATAGCTGGTGGCCCAGCCAAACAGGTAAGCGAAGGCGAAAATGCCCACCGTCGACGACACCAGCGTCGGCGCGAAAAACGCGGCGATAACGGAGAGCGTATACCCTGCGCCGATCGACAACCCGAGCGCTTCGAGCTGGTTGCGGAACGCTTTCCAGTTGCCGGTAGAGAAACCTTCAATCGCAGCGTTTACCAGATCCGCGCCCTTGATCGCCCAGTCCACCCCGGTGAAGACCTTGCCCAATACCCGCGCATTGCGGGCATACTGTTCCGCATCGATCATTTTCAGCCAGGCGACAATCGCCGCTTTGTCCTGCGCCTTGAGCTTTTTGTTCAGGCCCTTCGTCAATTGCTCGTAGGTTTTCTCCGCATCTTGCACGTTGCGGATATATTTTCCTTGAATTCCCGCCTCCAAATCCTTGGCGAGTTGTGATGAAGGAAATCATTTGATATTACCGGAAAGAAAAGGGATTTGGCGGAAATTCGCGGATTTACTGGCTTCGCCTGGTTTAGGCATTTGATACCAGTCAGGGGGAAATTGAGCCGATCGGCAAAACTTTTGATACTATTGGTTGCTAACGTTTAAAACTAAAGTACCGCGTTCAAAATCAATTCTAACACACTTCTAGAACCAAAGGCCGGTTAAAAAATCGGTACTGGTTGACACAGCTATGTAGAGATTAACCGGCCTTCTTACCAGTGTTTGAAAGGCTCGATGCTACTACGTCCTGACTATGTGTAAGTGCCTCTTTTTTGATATTCCCTTCAAGTCCAGCCAAGAATTTTTCCTTTTCCATATCATTGCATTGAAGCAACCTGATGTTCCGTTCATCACTAAGACGTAACACTGTATCAACACCTTTGCGAACAATGATTTCAAACAGGGATTGCTTTTCGCGATCTGACAGAATCGAAAACAAAGTGGCAAGTCTTGCATCAGGATCAACGACCTCGGTTGAGATGTGTTCTTTTTTGTGTTCTTTGCTGTGTTCATTCTTTGTGTTCACCGGAGCCTCACCAATACCATCAGTAAGCCATTCGAGTGATACACCCTCATGATTGGCAATCACTTCAAGTAGTTGATGCCTAGGTGTAGGTGCTAATTCCCGTCTCTTATAGTAGTTCTGTAATGTATTGATATTAATACCCCAAGCTTTTGCGGCTTCATTCCGTGAAGGGTAGCGCTCTACCAAAGCAAAGATCCGCTCGATAATCGGTTCTTTTCTATCATCAGGTAAAGAACGTTCGTGTTCTTTTCTCATTCCATGTTCCTTTGTATGCAACCAATTGATATCAGTGAACTAAATTCGATGTTCGTGAAAAACACAAAAGAACATTGACTTGTGTTCTTTGTGTTCTTATGATTTATCCATACGGATACCCGCGCAGTTATCCGCGCGGATAACTTTTTAGGATAGAGGAATCATGAGCCGAAATGAAGATCTGAATGCCGACTGGCATCCTGAGACCATCAAAGCCGAGATCCACAAGCGTGGATTGTCCTTCCGGGCGCTCTCCCTTCAGGCTGGATACAGTAAGGATTCGCTGAAGAGCGTGCTGCGCACTCCCTGCAAGCCCTACCAACAGATCGTTGCTGACGCTCTCGGTGTATCTCCGGAAGCTATTTGGCCGAGCCGTTACACAACAACCAGTTACATCAATAAGGCGGTCTGATCATGTTCTTTGTTGCTAAGGAGTTGGTCGGTATTCCAGGCCTGCCAAAAACGGCGAAAGGCATCAGAGAAGCGCTGTGCCGATTCTCTGCCGGTTCAGAGTCACTTGTCCGCAAGCGTACCGGCAGCAAGGCTTTCGAATATCACATCGATTGCCTGCCGGATGTTGCGCAGCAATCGCTACGGGCACGCCAGATTAAAGAACTGATGAACGATTCCGCAAAAGAACTACCAGCGGCGAAACCTCAGTCTCCAGCTACACCCCGTGCCAAAGGCGCTGACGAAAGTAAAATCGCGGTCTATCGTAAGTGTCCGGCGTTGCTGGAACAGAAACTGAACACTCTGACGGCAGCCCAACGCCAAACCGCTGATGCCCGTATGGCCCTGGTTGTTGAGGTGATGCGTCTCGGGGATTTGCCGGGATTCAGCCGTGCTAAAGCTATCCGGGAGATCGTGCGTCAAGCTCAGGCAAGCGAGTTGCCTGAACGCCTGGCTAATGCGGCCGCCGCCGCAAATGCCAAGAAAGGAACATCACGCTCCCTGAGCGAAATCTCCCTCAAACGCTGGGTGGCAGACTTCAATAAAACGAGTTCTGCCGCTGAGCGCCTGCTGTTGCTTGCTCCCGGTAAGCGTCAAGTCGTTAAACCGGAGGAAATCAAGTGGTTGCCCGAGTTCCTTAGCTTCTATCGCCGACCGGATGGGCGCGGCATTCAAGAAGCCTATGATGATTTCGCAAAAGAGTGGGCCGAGCGTTATCAGGATGATCCCCTGATGCGCGATGCCATCCCCTCTTATGATCAGGTGTGCTATGCCATGAATAAGTTACCTGTTGTCGTCAAACAAAAAGGCCGTATTACCGGCAGTGAGTTCCGTCAATATGAGGGGTTTATTCGCCGTGACTGGGAATCTCTGCCGGTGAATTACGTCTGGATTGGTGACGGTCACGGCATGAAAATGAAGGTTGCACACCCTGACCACGGCAACCCGTTCTCACCAGAGGTGACGTTCATTTTGGATGGTAGCTGTCGTTTTATCGTCGGGTGGAGTCTGGCACTGTCGGAAAGTGTCATTGCCGTTGCTGATGCGCTGCGCCATGGCATCAAAAATCACGGGAAGCCTTTCCTGTACTACTCCGATAACGGCGGCGGTGAAACCAACAACACCTTCGATGCTGAGCTGACCGGTATTTTACCCCGACTGGGAATCGATCACCGCTTGGGTATTCCCGAGAATCCGCAGGGTCGCGGCATCATCGAACGTCTCAACCGCTCATTGGCTATGCGCATCTCCCGTCAGTTTGCCACTTATTACGGCACCGGTGCAGATCGTAGCACCGTTCGCCGTATGACAAAGGCCCTGCAATCGGCAACGAATGCCGCCAACAAGGGTAAAGAGTTGAGTGCGAAGCAAGAGAAAACCCTGCGTGATCTGCCGTCATGGGAGGCGCTGATTGACGCCATTGAGGCTGGCGTGGAGTGGTACAACAATCGCCCCCACGATTCCTTGCCTCTGCGGGGGGACGGCGAACACTTCACTCCGGCACAGTTCCGTCGCTACAAGTTGGAAAAAGAAGCCACGGCGATCGAATGGCTGTCTGACCTGGAACTGCGTGAAATGTTCATGCCACAGATTGAGCGCCATGTAAGCCGCTGCGAAGTTCGGTTGTTTAATAACTTCTATTACTCACCAGAGTTGAACAATGAACACGGTAATCAGGTGCTGGTGAATTATGACCTGCACGATGCCTCAAAAGTTATCGTCCGTCGCCTGGATGGCTCGTTTATTTGCGAAGCCATTTGGGATGGCAACAAACAACAGGCATTCCCGGTTACTGCCGAATATCACCAGCGTCAACAACGCATCAAAGGGATGCGGCAGCGTGGAGAAGAGAAGGTCCGCCTGGCTGAAGCTGAGAACGTGCATACGCTGGCAGCACCGGCAGAGCAGGACTGGCTTCCAGGCAATGTCTATAAACCGGTGCGACGAACAGCACCTGTGATGCTGGCAGACGTGGAGGATGCTGAGTACAGCGAAGATGAATATCTCAATAACTCGCTGGATATTCTTGAATCAAATAAGCGCAAGAACGCGATTTAACAGCAATTAAATACAGTTCAAATAATGGAGTTAATTATGTCTGAAGTGAATATTACTGATATTCGCGAGGCTGTCCGCAACCTGGTGGATGGTGAGCGTGTAACTTTCGCCCGTATGGCACGTGAAATCGGCCTGTCCACCAGTGTGGTCAGCGGTTTTATGAATAACAAATATGCCGGTGACAATGACCGTGTGGAAAAAGCCATTCAGCGCTGGGTCGAAAAGCAACACACCGTAGCAGAATTGCCGGAGCCTCCGCGCTTTATTGAGACGCCGACCGTCAAGCAGATATGGACAGCCTTCCGCTATGCACACCTGACGGAATGTATCGGCGTGGTCTGCGGTAACCCCGGCGTCGGTAAATCTGAGTCTGCGCGGGAATACCGTCGCAGTAACGACAACGTTTGGATGATTACCATCACGCCAGCCTGTGCCAGCGTGCTTGAGTGTCTGACCGAATTGGCCTATGAGCTGGGCATGAATGATGCCCCACGACGTAAGGGACCGCTGGCGCGTGCGCTGCGTCGTCGCCTGGAGGGAACGCAGGGCCTCATCATCATCGATGAGGCCGACCACCTGGGTGCTGAAACCCTCGAAGAACTGCGACTGATGCAGGAAGCCACCCGTGTCGGACTGGTGCTGATGGGAAACCATCGTGTCTATTCCAACATGACCGGCGGCAACCGCACCGTGGAGTTCGCCCGTCTGTTCTCCCGTATCGCCAAACGTGTCGCCATCAACAAAACCAAAAAGGCGGATGTGGCTGCTATTGCTGACGCCTGGCACATCCATGGTGAGAAAGAGCGGGAGTTACTGCAACAGATTGCTCAGAAGCCGGGAGCGCTACGCATCCTCAGTCATTCCTTGCGCCTTGCTGCTATGACCGCCCACGGGGCCGGTGAATCCGTGAACGAAAGCTACATCCTGAAAGCCTTCCGCGATCTGGATTTGGATGTTGATGTTTCCACCCTGTTGAGAGGCTAACACCATGATTAACCCGACCAAGTTGGTAAACGCGCTGGGCTGGCTGCAACGCCGCAACGTCGAAATCAAGCATGTGAATATCAGCCGTGCTCAACCTATCGTTGAAGTCGCCGCGCCAGACGCTGACCTGAAGCGCAAAGCGCATAACTACCATGCTGTATCCGCCGCCACTATTCAGGGCTGCATTATTTACTGGAGATAATTATGGAAAAAGTGAAATTTCTGGAGATGAAGATCCGCTTCTATGTGACAAAGGACGGGGCCATCAAACAAGATATTGATTCGAAGTTTATGAAAACTGAAATGGCTAAGGAATTTAGCGAAAAATATATTAAAGCGTTTGTGGAGTTACAAGGTGGCTTGGTTGCGGATGTTTCCAAAGCTGTAATTGGCAATGATATTAAGAGTTTTCACTGAGGTGTTTATGAATAAAGAGATTGAACAAACCGGCTACCGCAAAAACGCCCAGGGTTATCTCGTTCCGGAAGACTTGATTCGCCCGGTCGATAAGTTGCGTGATGATGTCGTACTGGATATTGTCGAAGCCGCCAAGGTATTGCGCCAGGCGATGATAGATTTCAAGACCGCTTCCATGCAAAAAATCGGTGATTTTACCGACCTATCATCGAAGGAGTACGGCGTGGAATACGGCGGCACCAAGGGTAACGTCACTCTGCCGAGCTTTGACGGACAGTTCAAAATCCTGCGTGCCGTGGGTGACCATCGCGTATTTGATGAGCGTATCCAGGCAGCGAAAAAGCTGATTGATGAGTGCGTTATCGCCTGGTCTGATGGTGCGAACGATAACCTGAAAGCGCTGGTTGATCATGCCTTCCGCGTCAACAAGCAAGGCCGTATTGACGTCAACGAGGTGCTGGGGTTGCGCCAGATTGATATCGATGATGCGCGCTGGCAGGAAGCGATGGAGGCCATCGCGGATTCCATCCGGGTTACCGGCACCAGCCAGTATCTGCGGATTTACGAGCGGCAGCCAAATGGCAAGTACGAGCAAATTAGCCTGGATATTGCCGGGGTCTGATATGAAGAAAGTCAACGCTAGCGAGTTTAATCGGCAGTATAAAACTGGGGCGGTGTTTAGATATCAGCCTGAACAGGAAATTTTATTCATTCTGGTTAAAACACTGGGGCCTGCACGAGACTTTAAAAAATCTGGCACTGTTGTTGAAATAAACAAGGCGCCATATTTCGTCAAAGTAACTGCACTTATCCCAGTTTAATTAATTCAACAAATTCATCAGGCGTGGTCGCGCCAGGGGGCGCTCACGCCTAAATCGAGGGGGACAGAAATGAAACGGACAGCCTGGATTTGTACTTTTGCCGCTTCATTATGCTTTTGGGCCTTGGGCTTAATCTTTATTTTATGGGTTCGGAGTTAATATGAATAAACCGCAATTAATCCGATTGATTCATGTAGCCAAGGGAAAGCTGAGTATCCCTGACGATGCCTATCGTGCGTTGCTGGCGAACACCGCTAACGGGAAAACAAGTTGCAGCCAGATGTCGGTTATGGAGCTGCGTGACGTCTATGCCGAGCTGCAAGGAAAAGGGTTCAAACGTAGCTTCAAGAAAACCACAAAGCGTGTGCGTGAGAACGCCAAGGGCGCACCGCGTGTGGAGGAGATCAGTAAGCTTCGAGCCATCTGGGCCACCATGCACCGTCACGGCTTTGTCGAAAGCGGTGAAGAGACCGCATTGAACAACTACGTCAAGCGCATGAGTCGCCAGCTCAATGGCGGTGCCGGTGTGGATGAGGTGGGCTGGCTCGACGGCTATCTGGCGTTTCGCGTGCTGGAATGCCTGAAGCAATGGCATATCCGCATGATGCTGGCAACGCTGGACGCTCGCAAGAAGCCCCGGCCGCAACACCCGCTGACCGGTGAAGAGGCACGGAGCTATGACATTATCTTTGATGCTTACGAGGACTCACTATGAAGCTAGGCCGCTGTCCTGTCTGTCATTCTGATTTGCATCTCGACGCCATCCTGGAAGACGACGCTGGGCGTGAGTTGCTGACGTTGTTAACCAAACTACCGGGTGGAGCTGCCAAAGCGATGGTGGCGTATATCGGATTGTTCCGCCCTGAGAAGTCTAACCTGTCCCATTCCCGGGCGGTGAAACTCATCAACGAAGTGCTTGCACAGCATCAGCCGGGTCGAGTGCTGACCCATGCACTGAGCGAAACCGTTGAGCGTATACGGGCAAAGCGCATCAAGGGTGACAAAAAGCCGCTGAGCGGCCACAGCTATCTGCGAGAGGTTTACCGCACTTCTGAACAGATGTTCGCGCAGACCAGCAATATCGCTGCACGTGAACGCGACGAAAGCAAGCGTGAGACTGACCAAGATAAGAGCCGCGACGATTATCTGGCCCATATGCACCGCCTGGGTCAGGACGTGTCAAAATTGCCTGGCGGTACAGAGTGGCTAGAACGTAATGGAGGGGGGAACCATGGCTGATAACCTTGAGCTTTTCGACGACGGCCAGGATGATAGTCTGCTAAGCCATCTTGATGACGCCGATGAAGGCAGTCGTTTTCCTGCACTATTAGCTGAGCTTAATGCGCTGCTCCGTACAGAATTGGTCCGGTTAGGCTATGACCCACGCCATTCGCTTGAGTTGGTTGTCGCCATCAGTAAACAGATTGGCGGTATGCAGGTGTATTTTCCACGAGGCCAGGCGTTAGAATATCTTGTTCGTGACATGCATATCTGGCGAGACTTCACTGGCGACAATGTTCCCGAGCTGGTTGAGCGCTACCATGTGACTTACAAAACGGTGTATAAAGCCATCAAGCGGATGCGTAGGCTTGAGCATCGGAAGCACCAAATTCCACTTTTTTAAGGACAGGTAATGACAAAAAGGCTATTTATTCTCTCTTTAATATTATTATCTCCAATTTCAATGGCTGATACGGCACTACCATCACCTCAGGAGTTGATAAACAACTTTGATAGAGTTGGAGTGGCAAAAAAAGAAAGCTGGAAAAAGGGAACGTCACCTGATGGTGTTCCAGTATTAACATCTCGAAATGTCGGAGATATTTACTCCATTAACAAAGATTTTGCCTCATCTCTTTCTATAACTAAAGGTGAGCGTCACAAGGCTGAATTTAGTCATTCTGAAAATGTTTGCGTGAACCTAGCTTACGGTGTTATCGGAAGTAAAAATAAAAGCATAGAGGAGCAAGTTCTAAACATAGTTGCAGGCGCAGCAAGGGCAAAAGACAGGGAGTTTGCCGATTCAATTGATGATTTCTGGTTTGAGTCTCAGTTAACGTTTATTGGAAATAATCCTGTTCTTGCATGTAAGATTTCAGTCATGTCCACGTGGGACTAATTTTATGATTTTCAATGAAGCCGGTTAATCCGGCTTTTTTTATGCCTGTCGCACTATGGAAGCCTCAGCTTATTTCTTGCAGCGAGCTTTCCAGAGGTGCAAATGTGAGTCAGTTCAATCCTACCCCAGCGTTTACCCATGCCGTTGCCTTTGTCCTGGGCAAAGAAGGCGGCTACGTCAATGACCCTACCGACAAGGGCGGTGAGACCAAGTACGGCATTTCCGACAAGCGCGACGGCGTCGCCGACGGCATGACCGACGTTAACGGTGACGGCCAGCCCGACACCCGCATCAAAGACTTGACCCTTGAACAGGCCAGTCAGATTTATTTCCGTGACTATTGGTATCCGGCCTACTGCCCGGATTGGCCGGACGGCATCTCGCTGTTGGTCTTTGATGCCGCCGTTCAGCATGGCGTCAAGAAAGCCATTTCCCTGTTGCAGTCGGCAGCAGGTGTAACCGCTGACAGCATCGTTGGCCCCAAAACCAGAACCGCCGTTGTCAGTGCCGACCCTGAATGGCTACTGGCCCGCTTCCTGGTCTACCGCGCCCGCTATTACGCCGACATCATCAAGTCCAATCCGTCCCAGGGTAAATACCTCAACGGGTGGTTCAACCGCCTGGACAGTGTGGCGAATACCGCCTGGGAAGTCGTCGGCGGCTCGGCGTCGGTCGCTCGGAGCTAAGCACCATGGGTAAAGGCTGGGATGAGTCATTTCGCCAGGGCAAGCGGGACCGCCTCAAAAAAGAGGTGCTCCACCGCATGGCCGGTGGCCCCAAACCGGAGCCGGTTAACTATCGGGGCTGTGACGGCACTCATGCCAGCTTTTACATGAAGGGCTGGGAGTCCGTCGGCCCACGCGATATTGCCTGGCAGTGCCAGCGCTACAAGGAACAACACCGTGATAACCATGAACACCGTGAACAACATCGTTAACTCTGCCTGGCTGGTCGGCATCTTGCTGTTGATCTCCCTGATTCTGGCCAGCGGATTACCGCAGGCCTCATTGTGGTATTGGCTGCTGGCACTGCTCGGCGGTGGCTTGGCTTACCTGGGGATTTGGCTCGAGGACAAAAGCAATGCATTTTCCCACCGGGAGATGCTTTCCGTATTGCTCAGCACCCTCGGCAACTTCCTGGGGATGGTGGCTTTCTTCATCGCGCCATTCGGCGGTATCCAGTTGCTGGCCTTTGCCACCGGTCTGCTGGCTGTACGTCTGGCTTGCTATAAGGGGCTGCTGCCGTGGATCCAATAACCGTCTCTACCGTTGCCGGGGTGCTGATGAAAGCTGGTCCATCCGTGCTGCGTGCCATCGGCGGTTTGTTCGGCAGTGCATCAGCCAAGACAGCGGACACCGTCGCCGGGATGGTGGAGGCCGTTAACAGTGCCGTCAACCCGCAAGACCGCCAGCGTGTGCTTGAACAAAAGCTGGCGGCGCTTCCCCCGGAACAGTTCGTTGAGTTGGAGAGGCTCAAGGTTGAGCTGGAGAAGATTAACGCCGAACGTGAGCGTAACAGGTTTACCGATCAGCAGGCCGCGCACCACGAACAGCAGGAGACTATCCGCAACGGTGACAACGCCGTTGATGACTATGTGCGCCGCACCCGCCCGTTGATGGCGCGTCTTTCACTCTACAGCTCCATCGCCTATGTGCTGTTGCTGGCTGTCGGACAGCAGGCGGCGGCGATTGCCACCGCTGCCGGTCATGTGCTGACGATGCCCGCGCCGGATTGGGATATCGCCCTGATGTTGGCGACCCCTGCACTGGGGTATCTCGGTTTCCGCACGCTGGATGGGTTCGCCCGCTTCAGCAAGTCCAGCAAGCACAAACTGCCGGTGGTGAAGTAATGGGTGATGCGTTCGACCGCGCCAGCGAACTGGAAATGGAAGACCGTAAACGAGCGTTAAATACCCATTTAAACCGGGTTAAAGAGGCGCCTGTCGAGTATGGCTATTGCAATGACTGCGGGGATGACATTCCCGCGCGGCGGCTGGCGTCACTACCTGATGCAGTCTGCTGCGTGACCTGCCAACAAATCAGAGAACAACGGGAGGCCCAGCGTGGATTGGGAGGTCGTTAGAGGCAACTGGGCCATCATTTGGGCGTTGTTCATGTCTGCCGTCAACGTGATCCAGTTACTGCTCGCAAAAACCTATGTGAAGCGTGAGGAGCTGGAGTTGTTCCGCACCCGTCTGCAATCCATGGAGAACACCATCGCCGGGTTACCGAGTCAAAAAGACCTGCACCAGTTGCAGCTTGAAATGAGCAATTTACGGGGAGACCTACGTGAACTCGGCCCGGCCATTCGCCAGGTGAAACACGTCAGCGATCTCCTACTGGAAAACGAATTGAAGGATAAGTGAGGCCATGGCCATGCGAGAAATTCTTGATAGCGATCAGCGACTGGTCATCCTGCGTTCCTTGCTGGAGTGCGGTGACAGCGCGAACGAATCCGTGCTGCAAACCTGCCTTGAGGCGTATGGGCACAGTACATCCCGTGATGTCGTACGCACGCATCTGGCCTGGCTGGCGGAGCAGCGACTTGTCAGCCTGCGCGATGTGGCTGGATGTTATGTCGGGACGATCACCGGACGCGGCGACGATGTGGCCAACGGCCGGGCCGTCGTGCCTGGAGTCAAAAAGCCACGGGCACGGGGGTAACGGATGGCAAAGCTTAAGCCCTATACCGATGCACAACGGCGGCTGATCCACCACCTTGCCGCCGTTATGGTCTGTCTGGAGATAGAGTCCGATGTGGTTGCGCCAGCCTTTGAGAAGGCCACCGGCAAGCCCTATGACCGCGAGTCACCAGACAGCTTCACCAACACGTTCTTGAACAACAACCCGTCTTACAAGCGCGCCATGGATACGCTACGACGGGCCATTGGCAAAGAGCGTAAAGCGCAGATATCTGCCTGGAGAACGAAGCATGCCCGATGACAAGCCGACCCGTGGCCGTCCGTCAAAGATTGACCTGTTGCCGGAAAGCATCCGTGATGCGCTGCACCAGATGCTGCGAGACAAACGCCATACCCAGGAAGAAATCCGCGAGGCTATCAACGCGCTGATTGACCAGCATGAATTGCCGGACGACATGCAGCTCAGCCGTACTGGCCTGAATCGCTACGCCAGCCGCATGGAGGCCATCGGTTCCAAAATCCGGGCGTCGAGGGAGATGGCGGAGATCTGGGCCGCAAAACTGGGTTCTGCGCCGACGTCTGACGTCGGCAAATTGTTGATGGAGTTTGTGAAAACCCTGGCGTTTGAAACGTCAATGGCGTTGGCCGAGACCGAGAAAACCGTTGAACCTAAGGCACTAGGTCAATTGGCATTGGTCGCGCAGCGTATCGAAGCAGCGCAGATGGTCAGCCACAAACGCGAGAAAGAGATCCGCCAGGCGTTCGCGGAAGAAGCGGCGGCCACAGCGGAGAAAATCGTTTCACAGGCGGGGTTGTCTTCGGATAAGGCAGCAGATATCAAACGCCAGATATTGGGGATTGCATGATGCTAACAGCCAGCTTAAACGCCATTGCGACCGGCATTAACGGCGGGGAGGACTTCGATGAAAACGAAGTCCTCCTTGGTTATCAGCGGCGCTGGATCGCCGACGACTCACCGCTGAAGATTGCGGAAAAATCCCGCCGAACCGGTATCACCTGGGCAGAGGCGGCGGATGCCGCTTTAACGGCGTCGAAAGCCAAAGCCGCCGGTGGCACCAATCACTTTTACGTCGGCTCCAACAAGGAGATGGCACGCGAGTTTATCGATGCGGCGGCGATGTGGGCCAAGGCCTACGACCTGGCAGCGGCTGACGTTTGCGAAGAAGTCCTGGCCGATGACGATAAGGACATTCTGACGTTTGTCATCTACTTCGCCAGCGGATTCAAGGTGCAGGCGCTGTCCAGTAACCCCAGCAACCTGCGCGGTATGCAAGGCAACGTGACTATCGACGAAGCGGCGTTCCATGAACGCCTGGCGGAGGTGCTGAAGGCGGCGCTGGCGCTCACGATGTGGGGCGCAAAAGTCCGCCTTATCAGCACCCATAACGGCACGGACAATCTGTTCAACGAGTTGATCCAGGACAGTCGCGCCGGGAAGAAACGCTATTCCGTTCATACCATCACCCTTGATGATGCGTGCCGCGATGGTTTGTACAAGCGCATCTGCCAGGTGAAAAAGCGCGAATGGAGCCAGCCCGCAGAAGACCAATGGAAAGCCGATCTGTTGCGCGATACTGCCACGCAAGATGATGCGCTGGAGGAATACTATTGCGTGCCGAAGAACGGCAGCGGCACCTATCTGGCCCGCTCAATCCGAGAGCGTGCCGCACGCGGTGACGGCCCTGTTCTGCGCTTTACCGGCTCGGCGGAGTTCAACGCCCTGCAGGAAGGGATGCGGGCGCTGGATATGCGGGAATGGCTGGAGAAAACCGTGCTGCCGGTACTTAACCAGCTCCCCGATAAACGTCACGCGCTGGGCGAAGACTTCGCGCGCTCCGGTCACCTGACGGTCTTTGCGCCGATCACTGTCAACGACGACACCACGCGAACGGTGCCGTTCCTGGTCGAGCTGGCGAACGTCCCCTACAAGCAGCAGGAGCAGGCGCTGTTCTTCATCTGCGACCGTCTGCCGCATCGTGACGGCATCAAGCTTGATGGGCGCGGCAACGGCAACTACCTGGCCGAGCAGGCCGCCGAACGCTACGGTGCCGAAGTGGAAGTCGTGATGCCGTCTGTCGCCCACTACCGCGAGAACATGCCGCGCTTCAAGGCAGCGTTTGAAGACGATGAACTGGTCGTTCCGAAGCATGAGGATGTTGTCAACGACCTGGGCCAGATTGTCGTCTTGCGCGGCGTGCCGGGTATCGATGACCGGGAGAATACCGGCAGCGATGGCCACAAGCGGCACGGTGACAGCGCCTATGCGATTTTCCTGGCCTATCTGGCCAGTAAAGAGGATTGCCGCCGTTATGAGCTGCACCGACTCAATCAACCCAAACGGCCGGAGGAGCGCGATGAGCGCCGCCAAATGCGCATCACGCGCGGGCTGAAAAATCAACGAGGGCTACTGTAATGTTAAACAAGCTGACCGGAGCCATCCGTAACCTGTTTCACCCCGCCACCGGTGACAAGGTAGAGGTAAGTCAAGACCTTCTGAAAGAAGAACAAACCCGTGCCCGCGCCACCGGCACCCGCCGCGCCAATGCCGGTATCAGCGTCGCCAGCACCATCACGCCGCAACGCCTGGCGGGGGTGCTGCGCAACGCGGCCGACGGCAATGCTCTGGATTATTTCATCCTGGCCGAAGAGATGGAGGAGCGCGATCTCCATTACTCCAGCGTGCTGCGTACCCGTAAGCTCACCGTCGCCGGTATTATCCCGACGGTCGAGGCCGCCAGCGATGATGCACGCGACGTCGAGCTGGCCGATGCTGTCCGCGTGATGATTGAGCGCCCGCAGCTCCCTGAGCTGCTGTTTGACCTCCTTGACGGGTTGGGTAAAGGCATTGGTGTGGCGGAGATCCTTTGGGACACCTCAACCGTACCATGGATGCCGCGTGATTATTCCTGGGTTGATCCACGCTTCCTCAAGATGGACGCGGATACGCTGCGCCAGGTGCATGTGTTGACCGAAGCGGAGCCGTTCAACGGCGAGCCGTTGGCCGCGTACAAATACATCATCCATCAGCCCCGCCTTAAATCCGGCTTGCCGCTGCGCAACGGTCTGGCGCGTCTGGTGGCGGTCATGTATATGCTGAAGTCATTCACGGTGCGCGACTGGTGGGCGTTCGGTGAGAAGTTCGGTTTGCCGATCACCATCGGCAAATATGGTAACAACGCCAGCGCAGAAGATATTCAGACCCTGATTGACGCCATCGCGTCTCTGGCTTCCGATGCCGGGTGCGCCATCCCGTCCACCATGCAGGTGGACATGGTCGAGACCGCCAGCCGCCAGGGCGGCGGCGACCTGTTCAAGGGCATGGCGGAATGGTGTGACGCACAGACCAGTAAGGCGGTTCTGGGGCAGACGATGACCACCGACAACGGCAGCAGTCAGAGCCAGGCCAACGTGCATGACCGGGTGCGCATGGATATCGCCAGGTGGGATGCTCGCCAACTGGAGAACACCCTCAATGAGTTCCTGGTGCGGCCGTTCATCATGCTCAACTATGGCCCGCAGGCCAATTACCCGAAAGTCTGCCTGCGTATCAATGAGCCGGAAGACCTGAAGGCCATGGTGGAGGCGCTGGTTCCGCTGATTGACCGAGGGATGAAGATCCAGTCGTCGGCGCTGCGTGACAAGTTTGGCCTGGACGAGCCGGAAGAAGGTTCCGATATCCTGCAACCTGCCGGGAGCCAGAGTGGCTATGCCATGTTGCCCGCCCTTAACCGCGAACAGTTGGCGTTGAATCGCGAGTCTGCACCGGATGATATTGACCTGTTGGCCAACGAGGGGATCAACGACTGGCAGCGCGTTGGCACGGCGTTCACCAATCCGGTATTAGCGCTGGTCAATGAGGTTGGCAGCTATGAAGAGTTCCTGGCGCGATTGCCGGAGCTGCAAGCCAGCCTGGATGCCAGCGAGTTTATCGAAGGGTTGACGCAATTGTGCTTCAAGGCGCGCGGCCTGGGAGATATGAACGATGGCTGATAACGACATTGTCCCCAAGGAGGCCCTGGCCTGGTTCAGGGCCAAGAAGCTCAGACCCGGCTTTGATTATCGTGATGTGTGGCTGGAGGAACACAGCGCCGCATTTACCGTGGCGAAGATGACGCAACTCGATTTGCTCAGTGATGTGAAAGCCCTGGTCACCCAGGCGCTGGCCGAGGGCCAGACCTTCCGCGACTTTCAGAAAGTATTGGAGCCGCTGTTGGTCAAACGCGGATGGTGGGGAGTGCGGGAGATGGACGACCCGCTGACCGGCGAAACCCGCGTCGTGCAGCTCGGCAGCGATAGCCGCCTGCGCACCATCTACAACACCAACATGCGCACCGCCCGCAGTGCCGGGCAGTGGCAGCGTATTGAGCGAACCAAGCGCGCGATGCCGTACCTGATTTATACCCTGGGGCCGTCCAGGGAGCACCGCGTGGATCATCTCCAATGGGCCAACACTTGCCTGCCTGTCGATCACCCGTTCTGGTTGACTCACATCGGCCCGAACGGCTGGGGCTGCAAATGCGGTGTGCGCCAGGTTAGTAAGTATGAGTACGACCAGATGGTGCAAAATGGCGTGACGGAGACCGCGCCGGTATTCGACGGTAACGGCCAACCCAACGGCCAGGTCAGTCGCTCCAGGGTGCCGTTGAAAACGCAGGCTCCGCCAGTCAAAAACGTCAAATGGTTGAACAAGCGCACCGGCGAGGAGGAACTGGTGCCGGAGGGTATTGACCCAGGGTGGAACTACAATCCCGGCATCAGCCGCCAGGGCGCACTGGAGCGCCAGCTCCAGGCCAAGCAGCAGGCATTTGATGCTGGCCGCTAACTCCGGCGGGTAACCTCGCTGTAACGCGCGTAGTGACGCTAACGCGCTCTGTGGTACGATGGCGCATAGAAAATTTGTTAAACGTTCCTGTGCGCTTTTAAACGTGTTTTAAACACGGTTCTCTCCCGCATTTGGAGGGAAAGCGGTTAATCCACCTTTCCCTCCGTTCCCCCGCACACTGTCCATACGATTTCTTTGTGTGGATGACCCCATGTCCGTTGAATTGCTGGCGCTCTGTTTCGAGCTGCCGGACACCATTGACAACAAGCTGCCTGAATGGTTGCCGATGCTGCCTATCGGTTCGTTCACCGGGCGCGATGGCCGTTCGTGGATTACCAACGAACCGGAAGCCGTCATTGCCGCGTCGCTGCAATACAACAAGCTGCCGTTCGATATGGAGCACGCCACCGAGCTGAAAGGTCCGCAAGGCGACCCTGCGCCCGCTTACGGCTGGATCACCGACCTGAAAATCGACGGTGATCAAATTTGGGCACGCGTTGAGTGGACCCCCGAGGGTGCTGCGCTCATCCAGGGGAAAAAGTACCTCTACTACAGTCCGGCATTCCATTTCACCGCCAGCGGCCTGGTCACGAAATTGTCCAGCGTCGGCCTGACCAACAAACCCAATTTATTTGTACCTGCCCTTAACTCGGAGAACACCGACATGAAACTGCCTGAACTGATTGCGGCAGCCTTGGGCCTGGGCGCAGACGCCACCGTGGAATCCGGTGTCACTGCTATCCAGAGCCTGAAGACCGCCGAACAGGTTGCATTGAACCGTGCGCAAAATCCCGATCTGACGTCCTGGGTGCCGAAAGAGACCCATCAGTTGGCGCTCAATCGTGCGGAAACAGCGGAGACCGCGTTGAAAGAACGCGCAGAGAAAGACGCGGAAGGCCTGGTTGATGCGGCGATTGCCGCAGGCAAAATCGCCCCGGCCAACCGTGATATGTACCTGGCAACCTGCCGCACCGAGGAAGGTCGCAAGCAGTTTGGCGCGTTCACCGAGGCCGCACCGGTGATTGTGAACACCGACCCGGAGAAAAAGAAAGCGCTAGGCCAGAAGGACAAGCAGGCGCTGACCGAAACCGAGGTGGCCATGTGCCGTTCCATGGGTATCACCGAGGCGGAGTTCCTGGCCGCCAAACCTAACGCCACTGAGGAATAACCGTAATGCCAACACCTAATGCAGAAATCTTACACGCTATCAGCACCACACTGAGCGCCGCGTACACCAAAGGGCTTAACGGTGCGCAGCCGCAGTACCTGCAAATTGCCACCGTGATACCGAGCAGTGGCGCGTCCAACACTTACGCCTGGTTAGGTGATTGGCCGGAGATCAAGGAGTGGATTGGTGAGCGCCAGTTCGCTGAGTTGGCTAAGAACGGTTACGTGATCGTCAACAAGACGTGGGAAAGCTCCGTCAAGGTCAAACGTGAATCGATTGAAGATGATCAGGTGGGTCAATATGGCGTTATTGCGCAGCGTATTGGCCAAGATGTTGCCATTTTCCCTGACAAGCTGACTTTCCCATTACTTGTTAATGGATTCAGCACCTTGTGTTACGACGGTCAGAACTTCTTTGATACCGACCATCCGATGGCAGGCGGCACCTACAGCAACATTGTAGGGACAGGTGCTGAAGCTGGTGAGCCATGGTTCCTGATCGATAACTCACAAGTGCTCAAACCTATCATCTTCCAGCCACGTCGTGAGTTTGAATTCACAGCGCTGGACGATTACAGCCGGGAGCATACCTTCAAGAACAATGAGTTCCTGTTCGGTGTGGACGGCCGTTGTGAAGCTGGTTTTGGGTTCTGGCAAACCGCGGTAGGTTCCCGTGCTCCGTTGACGGTCGCAAACTACGAAAAAGCCGTGGAGATCCTCCAGGGTATGAAGAAAGACAACGGCGTCCCACTGGGTATCAACCCGACTGCATTAGTCGTCGGCAAATCCAACCGGGCGGCCGCGAAGAAGCTAATCGACGCCATGCTGGTCAATGGCGGTGACTCCAACATCTACTACAAAGACGTGGATATTGTGAACAGCCCGTTCATCGTGACGCCAGCTGCGCCACCGTCCGGCGGCTAAGCCGGGTTAACCAGCGTTTACACCCTCTTTATCGGGTGTGCAAACACCCGATAAAGCCACCAGAAAGAGGATGGAAAAGTGAGTGGGAAGCCAAACAAGAAACAGCAGGAGCAAGCCGGTGCGGCAGCTCCAGCAGAAGTTAAAGCGCCTGAAGCGCCGGTTATTACTCCGACTGTTGCAGGACACTATCAGGCCGTTACCCAGCCCGGTGCGCCATCGCAACCGGATACGCCAGCACCTGAGCTGACCGGCGAAGGTACCCCCGGAACCGCAACAGGTGACACCACTGGTACTCAACTCGACGCTGAGCAGCTCAATCAGGCACAGACGTTGACCACTGAGACGCTGGCAACGTCCGGCGATGCTACTCCGGCAGGCGTTGAGGTGTTGCTGGTAAAAGCCGTGTCAGGCAACGGCTTCTGGCGTGCCGGGCGGTTCTGGCCGCATGAAGGTGTCCATGCTTTCGTCAGCGATGATCCGGATGGCGATAATGCTGCCAGCCTGGCGGAAGACGGCGCAGCTCCGTTCATTAGCGTTGCGACTGCCGAACGGCTGAAAGCAGAGCCAAACCTCCATGTCACCGTCGTCGAAACGGTCAGCACCGACGACAAGGGGGAATGATGAGATACGCCACCCGAGAAGACCTGCTGACGGCTGACGGCTCTTTTGTCTGGAACGTCGCCATGAACCCGGAGACGGAGCAGCTTGACGAAGCCGCCATCAGCCAGGCGCTGGACGACACCGATGAGGAGATCAACTCCTGGTTGTCACGTCGCTTCAAGTTACCGCTGGAAACAGCGGTGCCGCGTCTGCTGCAACGGGTGGCGGTGTCCATCGCCTTTTACTGGCTGGCCGATCGAGACAACCAGGTTACCGAGCTGGTGCAAAAGCGCTATGACGAGGCGGTCAAGACGCTGAAGGATATCGCCAACGGCCAGCGCGACCTGGGCCTGCCAACAACGGATCAACCCACGGAAGGTACCGGCGGCAAGGTCATCATGGTCGGCGAGAACACACGTCTGTTCACCCGTAACACCCTGAAAGGCGTGCTCTGATGGGCATTCAGGTTGAAGTCCTGGGCACGGCGAAGCTTGCCGATATCAAGATGGCCATGGAGCGCCTCGCCGACAGCGGCTTGCGTGCGGAGCTACTCGACAGCATCGGTGCGGTGGCGGAGTCCCAAACCCGCCGCCGCATCACCGATGAGAAAGCCTCCCCCGGCGGCGAGCCGTGGCAGGACTGGAGCGCCCGTTACGCCAAAACCCGCCACGGGAATCAAAGCTTGCTGCAGGGCAACGGCGATCTGCTCGACAGCGTCACTTTTGTCGTCGACCGCGACCGGGTGCACGTCGGGACGCCGCTGCGCTATGCGGGCGTTCACCAGGAAGGATTCAGCGGTAGCGTGTCAGTCGGCGCACATCAACGTCTTATCCGCCAGGCGTTTGGCCGTGCGTTGAAACACCCGGTGTGGCAAAGCGTTGGCGCACATAGCCGCATGATGAACATTCCCCAGCGTGAATGGCTGGGCCTGTCGAACGCTAACAGCAATGAGCTGTTGCACGTGATTGGCGATTTCTGGAAGGAGGTATTGCCATGAGTACCGAACGCCCGAGCCTGGTGACCCTCGGCAGCACAGTGAGTGCCGCCGAGCGGATTGTTGCCTGGCTGAAGCCTGAGCTGCTGGGAGACGACCCTGACCAGGTGAAGATGGTCGAGCGTCATATCGGCCAGTTCAGCAGCCCGGAGGACGTGAAGCGTTATTTGTCGGGGCGTGATGGCTGTATTCGCCTGGCAGCGTTGCGGGTGCGGGACATCCATCATCAATCGGGCGGCATGGTCGGCCTGGTGACCTGGGCGGCGTATGTGATGACCACCGATGCCTGGGCCTATGGCCGTGACCTGAGGGCGGAGGTCATGGTGAGCAAAGTGGCGCGCCGGTTAACGCATCCAGGCGCGGCCAAAAGCCTGGGGGCGGAGAGCAAGGCGACGGACATGACCGCCGACAACATCTACAGCGGCAGTCTCGACAGTCTGGGGGTGACCATCTGGACGGTGACCTGGAACCAGGCATTCAGGCTGGATGAGGAAGTGGATATCACCACACTGCCGGACTTCCTCCGCCTGGGCATGACGGTCTCCGCCCACGGCGGCGAAGAAATCAACGGCGTGATCAACGTGCGAGAGCAAAACGACGATGAAAAAGAAACTGATTAAGCCCAGTGCCGAGGCGCTGCAAGTACGTAAACCGGACGGCACCCAACTGTCGCCGGATGGCGAGGAACTGATGTTAACCGCATTCTGGCGGCGACGTTACGCCGAAGGCGATGTGACGGTCGAGGACATCCCGTTACCCAAAACCGATGCGGCCGAGGTTAATGCCCTGGCCACCAAACCCACCAAAGCGGAGAAGTAACCGATGTCATTAGGCTCTATTCCCAATGATCTGCGCGTGCCGCTGGTTGCGATTGAGATCGACAACTCGCAGGCGCTGGACGGCGCTCCGGCGCAACAACATAAAATCCTGGTGATCGGCTACCAGGGTCAAGGCGCAAGCGTTCCGGCGCTGACGCAAAACCGCATTACCAGCGACAGCGCTCCCGAGGTGCTGTATGGCCGTGGCTCGATGCTGGCGGAGATGCTTAAGGCTCTGCGCAAGGGCAACACCTACACCGAGACCTGGGCAATGGGCATTGCCGAGCCGGGTGACCAGACTGGCGCGGCGGCGACGTCTGCGCTGACGGTCACCGGCAAGTCGAGCGCGGCCGGGACACTGGCGCTGTTGGTCTGCGGCAAATCTCTCCAGGTCGGCATCAAGGCGGACGACAGCGCCGCCACCATTGCAGCCGCCGTGTTGTCGGCCGTGAATGCGGACACCACCTTGCCGATCACCGCAGCCGTCAAGGCCGATGCCCCCGAGACACTCACCCTGACGGCCAATTGGCGCGGGCAGACCGGTAACGATTTGGACGTGCGCGTCAATTACTACCCGGGAGAGCAGACACCGGCGGGTCTCGTCGTCACCGCTGCGCCATTCACCGGCGGCACCGGCACCCCGGACCTCACGGCGGTGGTCGCCGCCCTGGGCGATGAGTGGTTCAACCATATCGTCAGTCCGTTCAACGACGTGGCGAGCCTCAACACGCTGCGTGACGAACTGCTGGAGCGTTGGGGGGCGCTCAAGATGATTGAGGCCATCGCCTACACCGCCGTGCGCGGTACCCATGCACAAACCGGCACCTGGGGCAGCACGCGCAATGACTTCCTCATCACCGCGATGGGTACCAATATCGCGCCGCAACCGTCGTACCTGTGGGCAGCCGCCTATGCGGGGATTGCTGCGTACCACCTGGCGATTGATCCGGCGCGTCCGCTCCAGACGCTGGCCTTGCCGGGTATCCTGCCGCCGGACAAGTCCGTGCGCTGGGACATGCCGGAGCGCAACCTGCACCTGTTTGATGGTGTGGCGACACACTACGTGGATGCGGGCGGCAACGTCTGTATCGAGCGGGAAATTACCACCTATCGCGTCAACCGCTTCGGCGATGCAGATGTGTCGTACCTGGATATCACGTCACCGGCGACGCTGGGTCATATCCGGTACGTCATCAAGAACCGCTTCACCACGCGCTACCCGCGCCACAAGTTGGCCGACGATGATGTCCTGGCAACGCTGGAGCCGGGTCAGCCGGTGATGACCCCAAAACTCTGCACCCAGGAGTTACTGGATATCTTCATCACCGAGCTGGAGCCTGCCGGGCTGGTCGAGGACTTCGACGACTACAAAGCTACGTTGCAGGTCACGCGGGATACCGCTGACAAGAACCGGCTGAATTTCATCATCCACCCGAACCTGGTGAACCAACTGCGTGTGTTGGCAGGCCTCATCCCGTTCAAGCTCTAAGGGGGCAACATGATTTTAGGTGAAGCATCGATTCGCGTTAACGGACGCGAACTGCCGACCAAAGGGACGTCCACGCTGAACCCCGGCGGCTACAACCGCACGATGCACAGCGGCGGTGGCAAGAACTGGGGCTACTCCCGCAAGACCACCCACCCGACAGTCCAGGTCACGCTGGCGGCCCGGGATGACGTGGACGTGATTGAGATTGGCCAGTGGGAGCAGGTTACCGTCATGTTCGAGGGCGACAACGGCCAGAGCTATATGGTTACGGGGGCCGCGGCGGAGAACCCGGCATCGCTGTCGGAAGATAACGGGCAGATTGAGGTGACGTTTATCGGCACCAAGTGCGTGAAGGTGTAAGCATGGCGCAGATGACAGAGACATTGATCCACGGCCTGGTGACCGGCAAAGGCACCACGGATGAAACCACCCATAAGGAAGTGACGCTGCGTGAACTGGGGTCGAAAGACATCGTTGATGCGCAGCTGGCGGCTGAGCGCGTGGTGATTGGGGAGAACGGCAAGGCGGTAGCCTATTGCTCCGAGGTTCTGATGGGCCTGGAACTGCTGCGCCGTCAGATTGCCTCCATCGGCAGCATTCCGGGGCCGCTGAGTCTGAAGCAGCTTTACCAGCTTCACCCCGAAGACCTGAAGCTGCTGACGGCAAAGGCTGATGCCTTGGACGACTTGCTGACGGAGGTCGCTGACCGGGGGCGACCTGATGCCGATGGCGACGGCACTCAGTAACCTTCTCGTCAACCTCTCTGCACGGTTCAGCGTGTCTTACCTGGAACAGTTGCCCTTGCGGCAGCTGTTCCGCATTACAGCTCAGTTGAGGAAGCAGCATGGCAAAGCGCCTTGATACTGAAATCATCATCAATCTGGCGGGCAACTTGACCGCCAAGGCACGCCAGTACGGGGCCAACATGTCCGAGTTTGCCCGCCGTAACGAGCGGGCCATGTCCGTGGTGAAGGCCACCAGTGCCGCAGCGGGTCGTGGACTGGATGCGCTCGGTAACCGTTACACGGGGATAATCGCGGGTTTTGCGGGTAGCGCCATGCTGAGGGACTTCGCCACCACCGACCGCCGCATTACTCGCATGGGGCTGGCTGCGGAAAAGACACGCAAAGAAATGGCCGAGATTTACAGCGGTATGCAGGATTCGGCGATCACGTTTCGGGTCGATGACTCTGAGGTGGTGAGCGCTATCGAGAAGGTCGGTACCGTTACCGGCGACATTGATTTCGGTTACAAAAACCGCAACATCATCGCACCGTCGATTGCTGCATCCGGCGCTGATGGCGAAAGCATCGGCGCTCTGTTTTCACAGTTCACCAAATTTAATCTGGGCAGCGAAAAAGAAACCTTACAGGCAATGGATACGCTTAATCAGCTCGGTAAGGAAGGCGCGTTTGAGCTGAAAGACATTGCCGAGCGCGGTGTTAAAGCGTTCTCTATGTACGCCGCCGCAGGCGCAACCGGGGTTAAAGGTATCAAGGGTGTTGGTGTGGCGTTGGAGAGTGCTGTTGATGCCACAGGCGACACAACAACGGCTTCCACAGCGGTTGAAAACCTGATCCGTGACTTACAGATTCCGAAGGTTGTTAAGACGTTACGACAGAATGGCATCAGTGTTTACGACAAAGAAGGGAAAATGCGTCACTTACCCACGCTGATGGGGGAAATAGCCCAAAAGTCAGGTAGTAAAGGTGCAGAGAAACAGAATGCTCGATTGCTTGGCGCTGGTTTTAATCAGGACAGTATTCTGCTGTTAAGTAGCGTGACGTCAGGCAAGGGAGCGGAGAATCTCAAGCGCTACAACGGCGTGGTGGCCGATGGGCAAGGGATTATGAAAGATGCCGAGTATGCGTCTAAGGACTTTACTTCCGCGATGTCGGCACTCAATACAACCTGGAAAAAATTTGCCAATAGTAATCTTGCCCACCCCGTTCAGGAACTAGCTGATGCGTTGAACTCTCTTGACCAGGAAACGGTCCAGAACTGGCTGGAGATAGGAAAGAACGTCGCGATCGCTGGCGCAGGCCTGGTCGCCACCCGTAAAGCCTTCCAGATTGGTAAAGGTGCCTATGACTTTCTGCGCCCCGGAAAAAAAGGTATCCCAACCGGTATCGCCGACGTGTTTGGTTCAGGTGTGATGCCAGTGTACGTCACCAATATGCAGGGCGGTATGGGGAGCGGTGATAGCGGTTTGGGGCTTCCTGAGTCACCAGGTAAAAATAGGCATGATAAAGGAGGCCTCTTTGGGGTGGCGATCAACACCGCCACTGAAATTGCCTCCCTCATCGACTTCCCGGATACCGATGAAAAGCGTGCCGCCATTCTCAAGCGCGCCAAAGAGAACGCCGAACGTTCGACCATGTGGGATGACGTCAAAAACTGGTTTACGTCAGCGCCAGAATTTCATGACCCGTCCCCCTGGGCCTCCCTCCAGCCACAGAACCAGAACCCGACCTACCCGATGGTACCCCAGCAGCTTCAGGGCAGCATTGAGGTGACGGTGAAAGATGACCGAGTACAGGTCACTAAGGTCAATGTGAATGCGCCCGGCGTCACCCTGAGTGCCGCCAGCGGCGTGCGTAATGTGGAGCAAGACTGATG
This sequence comes from Serratia sp. CY47280, assembly GCF_052168655.1. Classification (NCBI taxonomy): domain Bacteria; kingdom Pseudomonadati; phylum Pseudomonadota; class Gammaproteobacteria; order Enterobacterales; family Yersiniaceae; genus Serratia; species Serratia sp. CY47280. The sequence continues at coordinate 1,347,199 of NZ_JBJNMG010000001.1, forward strand.
AACGCTAAATGGGAAGACTTGCATGATGCCGCGTTCCGGGGCGTGGCGTTCTACGTCAAGGACATTGAGGGCAACGGCGGCCGTCGCGCCATTCCCCGGGCCTACCCACGCAAGGAAGTCGGCTGGACGGAAGACAACGGCGCGGAGCTGACTCAGCAGCAGGTCACCGGCATTCTCCTAGGCAGCGACTACCTGACGCAGCTCAAGCAGTTGCTGGCCGCTCTCAATACCCCCGGCCCGGGCGAGCTGGTGCATCCCTGGTATGGCGTGCAACGGGTGCAAGTCGGCAAGGTCACCCACCGTTTGAGCACTGAGGAAGGCGGCATTGCCTATATCAGCTTTGAGGTCTTCGAAGCCGGTCAGCAGTTGTTCCCTTCTGCCCAGGAAGACACCACGGCCACCACGCTCAGCGCCGCCGATCAGGCTAAAGCCGCCCTGGCGAACGGTGACTACTTCGAGGCTCTAGACGGCCTGGGCAGCATGGTCGATACGCTGCTGGATGATATGCAGGGGCTGGTAGCGAATTTGCCCACGTTGCCGGATGCGCTCAACGACTGGATGGACCGCCTCAACCGTTTCAAAGACATGGCCGGTATCATCGTTGCGACCCCCGGCGAGTTGATCCGCGATGTCACGAACCTTGTCAGCGACATCAAAGACCTGGTCACCGAAGCTCCTTGGGCGCTGCGCGTCTATGACCAGCTCCGGGACAAGTGGGCCGGAGACCGCGCCGCGCGGGCCGCGACCAAGTCCCTGTCGGATAACGTGGCCGTCAATGCGGATACCGGCTTTGCCAGCAGCGTGACGCCCACCGCCCTGGTCGATATTTCTGCCCCGATGGCCGCCAACATCGACGACTTTACCCTGATGGTGGTCACCGCTGCGTTGATTGCCAAGGCGGAGACCATCGCCACCGCTACCTTTGAGACCAGCCAGGAAGCCCGCCGTGCCGGTGACGACCTGGCGGCGCTGCTGGGCACACAGGCCACGGTGGCGGTGGAGTCCGGGCAACGTGATCTGTGGCGTGCGCTGCGTGAATTGCGCTTTGCCGTGGTCAACGACGTCCGCCTGCGCAGCGTCCAGTTGCCGGAGCTGCGCCGCGTGTCGCCGGCACGCACCACGCCGGTGATGTTGCTGGCCTGGCGCGAGCGCGGCGATGCCGAGCAGCGGGACAGCCTGGTGCAGCGTAACCGACTGCGCCATCCATCCTTCATTCAACCCGGGCAAATCATCGAGGTGATCGACAATGTCTGATGAGTTAACCCTCAACGTGGACAACAAAATCTGGGGCGGCTGGACGGAGATGAGCATCAACCGCAGCCTGGACAGCATTGCCGGAGAGTTCGACCTGGAGGTGACGGCACAGTGGTCGCAGGCGGCACCGCGCTCTATCAAGCCGGGGATGGCGTGCAGCGTCAATATCGGCCAGGAGCGCGTCCTGACCGGCTACATCGACGACTTTATCCCGAGTTACGACGACAGGAACGTTTCCCTACGGGTCATGGGGCGCGACAAGACCGGTGACCTGGTGGACAGTTCTGTGGTGGATAAATCCGGCCAGTGGAGCGGCCAGAAGCTGGAGCAAATCGCCACGGTCATATGCAAGCCCTACGGTATCCAGGTCATCACCGAGACTGACACCGGCGACGCATTTGGCGGCGTCACCCTGGAACAGGGCGAAACGGCCTTCGAGCTGCTCGATCGCCTGGCGAAACAGCGTGGGGTGCTGATGACCTCCGACGCCCTGGGGCGACTGGTCATTACCCGCGCCTCCACCCGGCGTGCCACCGTCTCGCTGGTGCTCGGGCGAAATATCCTGGCAGCGCGGGGCCGCTTCAGTTGGCGCGAGCGCGCCAGCCAGTACATCGTCAAAGGCTCGGTGGCCGCCGGTGGCGCTACCTGGGATGACCAGCCGGTGAAGGTCGTCGGTGGACGGCAAACGGTGGTCAGCGACCCGGAGATCAACCGCTATCGCCCCAAAATCCTGGTCAATGAAGATAACCTGACGGTGGGCGGCGCGAGCGCACGCGGGGAGTGGTACAAGGCCAGCGCCCTGGGCGAGGCCAACACCACTGAAATTACGGTGACCGGGTGGCGGGAAAACGGCGACACAGGCCCGCTATGGCAAACCAACATTCTGGTGTCCGTCGATGACCCCATTCAGCAGTTGAAGGCGGATTGGTTGGTCAAGACCGTGTCGTTCTCTCACGGCAGCAATGGCCGTATCACCGTGCTCAGCCTGGTGCCACCGGAGTCAATGGACTTGCCCGCCGAGAAGGCCAAGGGCAAGAAAGGCAAGAAGAAAACCGCCAAGACGGAGACAACATGGGACTGAACCCGGCAAACGTTGCACGCTCTATCACCGCCGTGGGCCGCCGCGTGCGCCTGATGGTGGACCGCGCCGTAGTGCGTATCGTGACCGACAGCCTGGGGCGGCAAAATCTCCAGGTCCAAACCCTGGCGAACGAGACCAACGACAGCGTCGAACGCTTCCAGAACTACGGCATGTCATCGGTGCCGCCTCCGGGTTCGGAAGCGATTGTGGTGGCCGTTGGGGGGCGGCGTTCGGGCATGGTCGCCATTGCCGTCGAGGACAAGACCGCGCGCCCGAAAGGGCTGGACCCCGGCGACGTTTGCGTGTATCACCGTGATGGCCACACCATCACCCTGAAGAAAGACGGTATCATCGAAATTAGGGGGAAAGCGGTTAATCTGGTTGCTGAAGAATCCTGTGACATTGTGAGTAAACTCATTAATTTCACCGGACCCGCCAACTTCAGTGAAGATATTCAGGTTCAGGGAAAAAGCTTCCTTGACCATATCCACAAGGATGGCGACGGTGCTGATACAACGAAACCGTTATGACCATCAGAATAAATTGGCACCTCCCCGCAGGCGGTGACATCGAAGTAACCCACAATGGCCTTTCGTCTGACGAAGGCCTTGTTACTTTAGTGCTGATTTGTCTCTTCACCGACGCCCCGGCCGCAGACAGCGACGTCATCCCCGACGGCACCGATGACCGTCGGGGCTGGCCGGGCGATTCTTTCAGTGATTTCTCATGGGGTTCCAAACTGTGGCTGCTCGGCCGCGAGAAGCTCACAGAGAGCGTGCGCCTGCGCGTGGAAAACTACGCCAGTCTGGCGATGCAGCCCCTGATCCAAAACGGCTATGTCCGCACCGCCCAGGTCACCGCCGCCATCGTCTCTTCCGAGCGCATTGACTTCACTGTCGTCCTGACCCGCCCAGATAAATCAACCCTGACCGTTGACATTAAAAAACGCTGGGAGGCCTTAGACCATGCCCTTTAACGTGCAGAGCCTGCGCCAAATCATCAAGACCGGCGAGCAGGATATTGAGATTGAACTCGATGAGCAGTTACCGCCAGTCGGCGTTGAGCGTGCCCTGAACATCGCGTTCAGTGGTGCCGTTCGGGACGTGTACGACCACCAGACCTGGATTGCCGATCAAGTGGTACCGTCACCCCGGTCCGACGATCAGACCATCATCGACACCGCCAACGCCGAAGGCGTCATCCGCAAGGCAGCGACCTATGCCACCGGCAAGGCCGTCTTCAAAGGGTCTCAGCCCATCCCGCTCAACACCGAGATGCAGGCGCGAAATGGCAACGTTTACCACGTCATCACCGCGAGTGCGCCAGTGAATGGCGTGCAGACCGTCACTATCCAGGCTGACGACGTCGGCGCCTCCGGCAACCTGGATGCCGACGCCCAGCTAACGCTGGTTTCCCCCATTCCTGGCGTCGAGAGCACCGGCGTGGTGGACGCCAACGGCCTCACCGGCGGCACCGATATTGAACCCATTAGCGAGTTGCTTGACCGGCTGCTGTTCCGCAAGCGCAACCCGCCGGTGGGCGGTGCTGTCCATGACTTTGTCATCTGGGCGCGCGAAGTGGCTGGGGTGTCCCGTGCCTGGGCGTGGGATGCCTGGCACGGCGGCGGGACGGTAGGTCTTGCCTGGGTGTACGACAGCCGCCCGGACATTACGCCTACGGCAGCAGACCGCATGGCGATGAATGCCTACCTGTTCCGCCACACCGACCCGGCCACCGGCAACTTTGTCGGCAAGCCCGGCGGCATCGAGGTGTGGATCATCACGCTGACGCTCAAGCCAGTCAGGCCCGCCATCAAACTTGTGCCGGACACCGACGAGACGCGCAAAGCCACGCTGGCGAACCTCATCGCACTGCAAAAGACCCTGTCGCCCGGGTCAACGCTGTTGCTGTCCAGCCTGCGCACCGCTATCGGTACCGCCACCGGCGTGACTGATTACCAGCTCGACATCAACAGCGATATCACCAGCGCCAGTGGCGAACTGATCACCCTGACGGAGGTGGTATGGCCCACAGCGTAACCGAGTGGCAGGATGCCTTGCAGCAGATGATGCCGCGCGGTCGTGCCTGGCCGCGTGAAGAAACCGCCAATTTAACTGCGCTGATAAGGGGCGTTAGCCACCGTTTAAACCGGCTTGAAATTAACGCTGACTTATTGCTGGCGGAAATGCGCCCGGAAACTACCGTTCAGCTCCTGCCTGAGTGGGAAAACTATTTGGGATTACCGGAGTGCAATATTCCCAATAGTGATTTTTTATCGCGCCGGGCTGCGGTGGTTGAGAAATATCACCGCAAAGGCGGGCTAGCTCCATGGCAAATAGAGAGCGTTGCTCGGGCGCTGGGATTCGATATCACAGTGAGTGAAATATTGCCGCATCACTGCCTGCGTAATTGCATGGCGCGTATTTACCCTAAGCGCTACCGGTTTTTATTACGCATTACGGTACATGATACGCCGGTCACTCGGTTTACCGTGGTGGAAGATGTACTGACGCCGCTCATTGAATACCACACCCAAATGCTGGAGTGCGTATTAACGAAATATCGCCTTGCGGGCTTTGGTTACGAATATATATTTGAGGTGAATTAATGTTCCATATCGATAATGCCAGCAGCGTGGCTGAAATGCCCACGGTTCACCCGCAGTTATTTACTCAGCCAAGGTGGTTTACCGAAGGCGGTGACGGCATAGAGCCAACTTATCCCGGCTGCGATTGGTTCAACATCATCCAGGCCGAAATGCTCAACGTGCTGACGCTGGCGGGCATTGCACCGGACAAAACCAAGCTGGATCAGTTTGCCCAGGCCATTCGTCTTATGTCCACCGACTACATGATGCCGGTCGGTATACCATACCCGTGGCCGGGTTCGTCGGCGCCTGCGGGGTTCGCGTTGATGGTTGGCCAGGCGTTCGACGGAGCAGCCTATCCGAAGCTGGCACAAGCCTATCCTGACCAGGTCATCCCCGATATGCGCAGTCAGACCATCAAGGGGTTACCGGCTTCAAATCGGGCGCTGCTGAGCTATGAAGCTGACGGCAACAAATACCATGCCCATGGTCTGGAAATCGACAGTACCGATTTAGGAACTAAAGAGACCTCAAACGACCCAGGCCACGAGCATGATGCGGGGTTGAATGCACCAGGAGCCGTCTGGGACGGAAACTATGTGTTAGGTACAGATGCCTCAGAGTCGCGTACCAGAAATAAAACGAGCTGGGCCGGGCAACACCTTCACACCATTGTGTTGGGCTGGCACGGCCATACCGGGCGGGTTAACGGCGACGGCAACCCAGAAACCACCGTCAAGAACATCGCATTTAATTACATCGTGAGGCTCGCGTAATGAGTAATTTCTCTTTCTCCGACACTGACCAGGCTTTGTGGGTTTATCACTTTGACAGCACAGGGGTATTTATTGGCAGCGGCCTAATGACGGTTCCCGCCGGGACCGGTTTGCCTGCCAACACCACCATCGTGCCATGTAAACCCAACGACGGTAAAACGGGGGTCTGGAACGGCGCGAGTTGGGATTATGTCGATGATAATCGCGGCCTGCGTTATTGGAATAAGTATGGCGTAGGGACGGTTGTACTTTCCGTGAATGACATTATTCCGGCGGACGCCATTTATATTGAACCACCGAAAAAGGAAGCCGGTCATGTAGTGATTTACCAGGACGACCATTGGCAGGTTATTCCCGACAATACCGGCAAAAAATATTACGACCGCTACGGTACAGAATATACCGTGCCGGATGCCTGGTTCGAGCTAGCGCCGGATTGCACCCTGGAAGCGCCACCCGAGCCTAAGAGCGGATATGCCGCCTACTGGAACGGCCTGGCATGGAACTACCTGGAGGACTTCCGGGGGCAAACTGCCTACGTCAAAGAGAGCGGCGGCGCAATTATCGTGGCCGACCTCGGCCCGTTGGCGGAACAGTACACCTTTGACCGCCCGACGACCCCGTATGACGAATGGAATGGTAAACAGTGGGTTACCAACGCTCAGGCACAAAAAGACCAGCAAGTGAAGGATGCAATGCAACGGCGTTACGCATTACGCACAGAAGCTGACTCGGTCATCGCGCCGCTGCAAGATGCTGTCAAATTCGGCCTGGCCACTGAAGATGAGAAAAGTCAGTTAGAGTCCTGGGAGCGATACCGTGTAGCGTTGATGCGTATTGACCCGGAACACGCTCCAGACATTACCTGGCCAATCAAACCATAGGTAAATCACAATGTTCTATTTAGATAACAAAAGTGGTTCGAAAACCATGCCGACGCCACAGGATAAAGTCAGTGATGAACCGCTGTGGTTTGTTGAAGATAAGGATGCTCCCTCATACCCTGGAGCCGATTGGTTTAATATTGTTACGCTCGAGCTGATTAATATTTTGAAGCTCGGTGGTGTCTCACCAGATAAGTTTAAATTCAACCAAATTGCGCTAGTCCTTGCTGAGCTAATGGCAGCACAATCGCGCATTGTTGCCTCTATTAATGAGGGATTAGCTAAAACCGCTGATGGTGAGTATTTCTCCGTTCCTCAGGGGGTGGAGAGCGAAAACGCATTTATTTACTACAGAAACAATGATGGAATTGCAGATGTTGTGTCAGCGCTGGCAGGAGAGGCTGCGCTACAGAAGTTGCGCAATGAGATTTATGATCTCCGTACTTCAGAGCAAGTCCTCCAACCGTTGCTCGCTGGGCAGCAAGCCTTCGCTATTACCGATAGTGAAGGCAAAGCAGCGCTGACCATCGATGAAAATGCCGTTGTGGAAATTTTCAACCTGTTGGTCAGTGCGGGCAAGGTAAGGCTGAAAAACGGCGGTGTATTGGCCGATGTGGTCAACACGATATTTGATTCAGGCGATGCAGCCTTTGCTATTGCCGATTCATCGAACGCTTATGCTCTGAAGATTGATTTTGACGGTACAACTCACATTGTCAAACTGCAATTAAAGGAGCCATCGAGCATGACATTTGAAAATAACAAAACGCTTCAGGATTATCTACCTGAAGAAATTGAAGTGATTGATACGGCCTTTGCCATCGTTGATGAGAAGGATAAATATCCGCTCAGAATTAAAAATGACGGTACGGTTGATATTCAAAAATTGGCAATCAACGAAGACAAGACCGTGCTTTCAGATGGTCGCACGCTTGCTGATGCCTTATCGCAAGGTGGTGAAGAATCGAAAGGTCATTTCGATATTCAACTCGTTTCGGGAGCGCTCTATGCCCGTGACCTGAATACGCAAAAGCGCTATCTCATTAAAGACAGCGGTGTCACGTCTGCCGAGATTGAAGGCGAACACGTCGTGTTCAACGTGGGTAGTGATGATTTTTATGCTGCGCTGCCTGACGGCAAGGTGTTCAAGCGCTTCCCGTCTATGCGACTGAGCTGCATCGGTGACTCGCTGACCAATGGCTATATCAATGGCGTTGATACGGATGCGTACCCGTTCAAGCTGGGTGCATTGCTCAATATCCCGGTGGAAAAGCGCGGTTGGTCTGGCCGTGCCAGTGGTGATATCGCCCTGCGCATGGGGGCTACAGTGGTTAAACTGACGGTCACCGGCAACACTATCCCGGCCAGCGGTGCTGTGGTGGTCACGCTGGTTGACCCGGCAACGGGCTATCGCTCTGGTATGTTGGACAATTATCCCGAAGGTACCCTGGCGGGCGTCACCGGCACGCTGTCCCGCAGTGAAAGCAACGTCTGGACGTTTACCCGTAAAACGGCGGGCAGTGCCGTTCCGTGCCCCCCAGGCAGCGAATACCTGCATAACGGCTACCCAACGGCCAATGACGGCATGGTCATCACCTGGATGGGCCGCAATAACTACGAGTCCATGTTCGCGGAAGTGATGCGCGACCAACAGCAATTCACCCAGTGGATCACCACGCTGAACAAACAGCAAATCGTGATTGGCATCACCAACACCGCCGACGAGCCACGCGGCAGCGCCAACTATGACGCCATCCTGCGCGTTAACAGCGAGCTGGCCGCCGCCTACCCGGGGCGCTATTTCGACGCCATGCGCTATCTGATTGACCACGGCCTGAGCGATGCCGGTATTACGCCAACAGCGCAGGATTTGACGGATATCAGCAAGGACATTATCCCGTCCTCGCTGCGTATTGATAACACACACTTTAACGCGGTGGGCTATCAGCTGATTGCCAACCAGCTTTATCAACTGATCCAACAACTGGGGTGGAAATAATGGCGATGTCCAAAGGTTTAAAAATTGTGCTGCCGATGACGTTTACTGACAGCAGTCTGCCCGTGCTGAGTAACGATGCCATTTTGTCAAAAGGCTCGCTGCTGCTCATTGACCCGACTCACCCGCTGGAAACCTGGCCGACCGGCGTGCCAGCGGATAATGTCGCGCTGCCGAACATTGCGGCTGAGTTTGCCAGTAAGCTGATTAGCGGCAACATTGGGCCGACACTGGTGACGGCTGCCGGGATGAGCGGGGGCTTTGAGCGCACCACTAAGGGCGGTCTTCATGCACGGGTCGGCGCTACCCAGACCGCCCAGAGCGGGCTGAATATGGTCGCACCCACCTCAATTATTGAGTACATGGTGGCGAACCAGTCGCATGAGTTCTACGTTTCGATGTGGTCGTATGTGACAACACCAGGAACGGTGACCTCTACCGCCGAGGTACAGGGGCAAATCCACCGCGCCTACAACTACGGCGGCGCAGCGTACCCGCGTGGTGGTGTATTCTCGCTAGGGTCAATCAGTTCCCGCGTCGAGCCGAAAGACAGCAACCGCTCGGGTTTCTTCGCTGATAACCTCAATGCGATTGGCTCGCGGCTGATGGCTGTTGCCGGGACACCTAACGCAGCGTCCTCTGCCGCAGATCCAACCATGAAGGCGTCGGACTATACAGATGCACAGTTCCGGGCGCTGGTGTCGATGGGGCCGGCGAACGCCGAATCGAAATATTCTGCGGTTGACCAGGCGAAGCGCCTGCAAAGCTGGGTACTGTACCGCTTGTACATCGAAGACTTGACGGTATCAGGCCGCACCTTTGACGCCGTGTCCGAGATTGACAAACAGCTCTATAACAAAGAGCTGAAATCGTCCGGCGGCCGATACTATGGCGATACCTGGACGGCTGATCCAGCGTAAATAGCTGTGAACCCCGCGTCCGCGGGGTTCACTCAATTTGGCTCTCACGCATCTTATCGCTCGAATGGCATTCCTTATTGGTATCAAAAGTTTTCATTTTATGCCATTTCGCTAGTATCAAATGTAATTCAAAGCGGTATCAAAAGATTTCGCGCGCAATAGAGTTTGGCGTATTTCGCGCCGATCTTTTCCGCGATATCTTTATTGATACCTGCGGCCAGGCTGACGCCATCCTTGATGGCTTTTAATTCCGCATTTTGATATTCGACGAAGTCCTTAACGATCGTTTTTACCGAGCCGGGCGATTTTACCGGCTTGCCGTTGGCATATTTCACCTCCATGGCATTCAGGTTATCCCCTCTCACCACGGCGATAAACGCGGGCCGGTTCTTATTGGCCTTATAGTAGAGGCTGTAGGTCGCCACTCCGTCTTGCTTTTCCACCTTCAAATGATGAAAACCGTAGTAACTCCCGGTCGTGCGGGTCGTCGAGAATTCGCCGGTTTTGCCGTTGCCATGCCAGCCGCTGACGGGCCGATCGCGATGCGAGTCTGTCACGAAACTGCCTAACGAAGAGGCGCCGATCTGCCCGGCATTCAGGCCATTGTTGCCGCCTTTGCCAGGGGTTGAGGGCTTTCGCGCATGGCCGGTTTCGATATCCCCGATCGCCACTGTCACCCCCTTGGCGTTGACTCCCATCACCAGTCCCCCCAGGCCAATGTGCTTCGCCTGATCGGCCGTCAAACCGGTGGCGGAAAGGCTCAGCGTGCCGGATGGGCTGACGCTTTCAATATGCAATTTCGCATCCGGGTTAATTCTGCGCGCCGCCTTAATCACCGCCGCCAGCTTCATGCGCAGCGCCGGATCGTTTTGGATCGCCGCTATCTGTTGCTGTTCCGGGCTGCTGCCAACGCCGGCGCCGCCGCGATCGCGATCGCCGGAATGGCCTTTATCGCCGCCCCCCGGCTCTGGGCCCGTACCGCGTTCAGAACTCCAATTAGTTCCATCCCCTTTACCACCATAATTAAATCCAGGCATATGCTTTCATCCTTATTTCGTTTTATTTTTAAGATGCCGATATCCTCGTTTAGCGTTCACTAACGCGTGCCTGAGTAATATCGGCAAACCGTTTTTAGCTGCCCGCCATTTATAAAAAACCGCAGAAATAAGGACAACGGATGACGGCTGTCTGGTCGGTGAAACAAATAGGCTCCCTTCCGCAGAACCTGAATATACCGGCGCAGGTCATGCCTGGACGGCGGCGGCCTGTTCAGAAGTCATTGGCATACGCCATGAATTGCAATTACAATCATCGTAATTGCAACTAAAAAAGGGTACTCCGCATGTCGCCTCAACGTATAACACTGCCCGCCGCTTCGGCCAGAACCCAAACCCTGGCCGAAGCCTGTATCCGCAAGATGACCTCCGTCAGCCAAAAAGCCGGCGCCTCGCGCCCTTCTTCCAGCGCCTGGACGGCGCAAACGCTGGACGAGCTTAACGCCAGCGGCGACATCTGGCTTATCGACGGCAGAAGGCGCGCCGAGCCACCGAGTTCCCACTACGCCACCGCCTGGCCGCTCTGGTTTGGCCATCAATCAGAGCGTTATGAGAAGCCGCTGTTTTACTTCGTCAACACGCCCTCGGTGGACATGCTTCGCGGGCTTGAGCCGGAAACCAATCGTAAAGGGATTTTCATCAGCGATGCGGATACTGGCAGTGCCGATTTGCCCAAAGGCGTTCAGGCCTGGTTCCCGCTTCAGCTCACGGCCATGCCGGGCTGGTTGCCTTTCGATCCGGCCAATGCCCGAGAAACCGGCGCGATACTCCATCACGCCCTCCACGCGCTCTATCTGGAGGGAACGAGGAAGATGGTGTATCTCGCGACCAACGCAGACAATGGCCCCCTCTCTTCAGGGGAACCGTTTGTCGCAGAACAGGCGTTCAAGGGAATGTATCGTGTCGCCGCCGCGGCAGACTCGCCGTTGCAGGTTCGTCTGTGCGGCGCTGGCCGAGCGCTCGCCCGCGTTCAGCAGGCGGCCAAGGTGTTGAAAAACTGGGGGATTGCGTCTGAAATCTGGAGTTGCCCCAGCTACACGCGGTTGGCGCAGGACGCCGAACTCGCCGACATGCAGCGCCAGGACAGCGGCGGCGAATGCCATCTGAAAACGTGCCTGGGTACCGGGAATGCCCCCGTCGTCGCCGTTACCGACTACTCGCACCTGATTGCCAATCAGCTCAGGCGATTCATTCCCGCGCGCTTTGCCGCGGTGGGCTCAGATTCACGGGTGCGTGGCGAAATCCACTACCCGCAGGCGGAATGGATTGCGCTCTGCGCCCTTAAACTGCTGGCCGACGAGCAGAAAATCCCTTCGGCGCTGATCGCCGATGCGCTGCGCGTTCTGCACATCACGCCCGATGCCTGATCACTCTCTGGCCAGCTGCATCGCATTGTTCAACGCGTCGGAGAAGCGTGCGACCTCTTCTTCGCTGAACTGGTTGAGAAAGTGGGTGTTGACCACCGAACGGTAGATCTCCCACATCTTTTTCCGCAGGGCCTTGCCTTCCTCGGTGATAGTCGCGAAGGAGGCCCGGCGATCGTCATCCGATCGAAAACGCGTGACCAGCCGCTCTTTTTCCAGGCGATCCATCAGGCGGGTCAGGTTGTAACGCTCAATCACCAACACGTCCGCCAGCTCATGCATGCGGCGTGTGCCGTTTTCCCCGCTTTCCAATCCCCATAACACGTCATACCAGGCGTAAACCGGCAGCCCCGCTTCCGACAACTTCGCCTCTATCTTTCTGATCATCGCCCGATGCGCGCGCACAAAGGAGAACCACAGGTCGGGTTGTTTATCTGTCATGTCATTTTTCTCGTCAAAACCGGTGAGTTGCAATTGCAATTGTAAAGGGATAGAGTGGGTTTCGCTATTGTTGCATTTGCAACTCTTGCACTTGCAATTCACTGAATCCCTGTATCGCTCAGCGCCTTATCAGGTAAGTACATTTGGAGCTTTTATGAACCAACCTGCGGTAAAAGCAGATCTCGACCCACAAGAGACGGCTGAATGGCTTGAGGCATTTGAAGGTGTCACTGACATCGACGGCCGTGAACGCGCGCATTTTTTGTTGGAAAGAATGGCCGAAGCCGATCAGCGAAAACACGGTGATTTCTTCAGCATGGTCACCACGCCCTACGTGAATACGATCCCGGCCTATAAGCAACCGACGTATCCCGGCGATCTGGCCGCTGAAGCGCGCATCAATGCGTTTATTCGCTGGAACGCGATGGCGATGGTGCTGCGTGCCGGCAAACATTCCAACGTCGGCGGGCATATCGCCACCTACCAATCGGCCGCGGTGCTTTACGATGTGGGGTTCACGCACTTCTTCCGTGGGCGCACCGATGATTTCGCCGGCGACATGGTGTATATCCAGGGCCATTCCGCCCCCGGCATTTATGGCCGCGCCTATCTCGAAGGCCGCATCGACGAGGAGCTGCTCGACAACTTTCGCCGCGAATCCGCGCGCCGCGGCCTCTCCTCCTACCCGCACCCGCGGCTGATGCCGGATTTCTGGCAATATCCCACCGTTTCGATGGGGCTAGGGCCGCTGACCGCCGCCTACCAGGCGCGCTACATGCGCTATCTGGAATACCGCGAGTTGAAACCGCACCAGGGGAGAAAGGTGTGGGCGTTTCTCGGCGACGGCGAGATGGATCAGCCGGAATCGCTGGCGGCGATTGCGCTGGGCGGGCGAGAAAAACTCGATAACCTGATCTTCGTCGTGAACTGCAACCTGCAACGGCTGGATGGCCCCGTGCGCGGCAACGGCAAGATTATTCAGGAGCTGGAAGGCACCTTCAAAGCCGCCGGCTGGCAGGTGATCAAGGTGATCTGGGGCAGCGGCTGGGACAAACTGCTGCAAAAAGACCGCTCCGGGCTGCTGATGCAGCGCATGATGGAGTGCGTCGACGGCGATTACCAAACCTTCAAGTCGCAAAGCGGCGCCTATGTGCGGGAGCACTTCTTCGGCAAGTATCCGGAATTGCTCGAGCTGGTCGCCGACCTGAGCGACGATGAGATCTGGGCGCTGCACCGCGGCGGCCACGATCCGCAAAAGGTGTACGCCGCCTACCATCAGGCGGTGCATACCCCGGGCAGGCCGACGGTGGTGCTGGCCAAAACCGTCAAAGGGTTTGGCATGGGGGAAGCCGGTGAAGGGCAGAACATCAACCACCAGCTGAAAAAAATGAGCCAGGATGCGGTGAAAGCCTTCCGCGACCGTTTAGGGCTGACCATCTCCGACGCCCAACTGGCAGAGATCCCTTACCTGAAGCCCGAACCCGACAGCGCGGCGGCGAAGTACATCACCGCGACGCGCACCGCGCTGGGCGGCTACATCCCTGCCCGCTTCGGCCAATCCGCTCCGCTGACGATACCGGAACTATCGCGCTTCGACGGCCTCCTGAAGGGCAGCGGCGAACGCAACATGTCGACCACCATGGCTTTCGTTAATATCCTCGGCACGCTGCTCAAAGACGTCAACATCGGCAAACTGATCGTGCCCATCGTGCCGGACGAGTCGCGCACGTTCGGCATGGAAGGCCTGTTCCGCCAGATTGGCATCCATTCCTGGCTCGGCCAGCTGTATACCCCGCAAGACGCCGGGCAGCTCAGCTACTATAAAGAGGCCAAAGACGGCCAGATTTTGCAGGAAGGCATCAACGAATCCGGTGCGATATCGACCTGGATCGCCGCCGGCACCGCCTACAGCAACCACGATGTCGCGACGATCCCGTTCTATATCTTCTACTCCATGTTCGGGCTGCAACGGGTGGGCGATCTCGCCTGGGCGGCGGCCGACGCACGCACCAAGGGTTTCCTGCTCGGCGCCACCTCCGGCAGAACCACCCTGATGGGCGAAGGCTTGCAGCATGACGACGGCCACAGCCACGTGCTGTCTTCGGTGATCCCCAGCTGCGTCTCCTACGATCCGACCTATGCCTATGAACTCGCGGTGATCGTCCAGAGCGGCATGCGCAGGATGTTCGTTGAACAAGAGGATATTTACTACTACATCACCTTGCTCAACGAGGGCTACCCGCAGCCGCCGATGCCGGCGGGCGTGGAGGACGGGATTATCCAGGGCGCCTATTTGCTCAAACAGAGCGAAACGACAAACCAAGAGAGCCCGCGCGCTCAGCTGGTCGCCAGCGGTGCCATCATGCGCGAGGCGCTGGCGGCGGCGGAGCTGTTGGCGGCGGACTTTGGCGTCGCCAGCGATATCTGGAGCGCCACCAGCCTGAGCGAGCTGCGCCGCAACGGCATGGCGGCCGAACGCTGGAACCTGCTGCATCCGGAAGATCCGCCGAAAGTTCCTTATATTCAGAGCCTGCTGGCGGCGCATCCCGGCCCGGTGGTGGTGGTGACGGACTATATGAAGATCGTCGGCGATCAGATCAAACCGTTCTTGCCCGACCGCACCTTTATCGCCTTGGGCACCGACGGCTTTGGTCGCTCGGACACCCGCGAGGCGCTGCGTGAGTTCTTCGAGGTCAACCGCCATTTCATCGCGCTCGCCGCGTTGAAACTGCTGGCTGACGAAGGCCGTATCGCCCGCAGCGAGGTCAACCGCGCCATGGCGCTGTATGGCATCGCCCCCGATAAGCCGGATCCGGCGGCGGTGAAGTAACACTCAGCCTACCCACGCCGCCGGTTGTCACCCGCGGCGTTTTTCTTCCTTCGATTCGGCGGAGCACGGCGCCCGCTCCCCCAGCCGCACCACCGGAATGTCCGCCAGCCGGGTGGTGTAGGCCGGCGACAGCATGTCGCGCTTCATTTGCCACGGCTTGACGATCCCCTGCCCGGCGAACCACACGCGCCCGCGCCCTTCCTGATTCAGGCGATCGAGGGTCGCCATCAGCCGCTCGCTGTTGCGGCGCGGCGGGCAGTCGTCGAACAGATCGATCTGTGCCATGGCGGCGGCGCTGAAATCTCCCAGCACCACGCCGCCCTTCAGGTAACGTCGCCCCTCCTGCCAGATGCTTTCCAGCGCACGTACCGCCATGGCGATGATGTCGCGGCTGTCATTGCTCGGGGTTTGCAGCCGGGCGGTGCCCATATTGCTGTAATACCCTTCGCCCGCCGAATGCGGGCTGGTTTTGATAAATACCGACACGTTGCGGCAATAGCGCTTTTCCTGCCGCAGCTTTTCGGCGGCGCGTTCGGCGTAGCTGCAGATCGCCTCGCGCATGTGTGGGTAGTGCGTCAGCCGCTGGCCGAACGAGCGGGAACAGATGATCTGCTCTTTGGCGGCCGCCTCATCTTCCCACTGCAGGCACGATTCGCCGCGCAGCTCGCGTATCGTGCGCTCCAGCACCACGCTGAAGGTTTTACGCGCCAGCCGGGTATCGCAGTCCGCCAGCTGCAGCGCGGTGTGAATACCCATCGCCTGCAACTGGCGAGTCAGGCGGCGCCCCACGCCCCACACCTCTTCCACCGGGAGCAACGCCAGCAGTTTGCGCTGGCGCGCCGGATCGGATAAATCCACCACGCCGCCGGTGCCGCGCCATTTCTTGGCAGCGAAGTTGGCCAGCTTGGCCAGCGTTTTGCTCGGCGCAATGCCGACCCCGACCGTCAAATGCAGCTCGCGCCGGATGCGATCGCGCACCCGCTGGCCGAATGGCTCCAGCGCCTCGCAGTGCGCCACGCCGTCCAGCCGCAGAAAGGCTTCGTCCAGCGAATAAATCTCCACCGCCGGCGCCATCTCTTCCAGCGTGTCCATCACCCGGCGGGACATGTCGGCGTACAGCGCGTAGTTGGAGGAGAACACCGCAACGTTGCGGCGGCGCATCTCCTCTTTGATTTTGAAATAAGGCGCCCCCATCGGCACGCCCAATGCCTTCGCCTCGGCGCTACGGGCGATCACGCAACCGTCGTTGTTGGACAGCACGATCACCGGCCGTCCCCGCAGATCGGGCCGAAAGATGGTCTCGCAGGAAGCATAGAAACTGTTGACGTCTACCAGGGCGAACATGGCTACTGCCCCTTCATCGCCAGAGGCCAGACTGGCGTTATCGTCAGTGGGTTGTTATTCATAACGGCACCAGGTTACTGTTCATGCATACAGTATTTGTATTTTTCTGGCGACGATCAAGTAGAAACCACCTCATCGCTGCTATCCGTTTGATGCACTTTGGCTTTTAACTCAGCCCTCCGTTTACCTGGAGCCGAGTTTTTCATTAACGGCGAACTTCACGCAGATCGAAACGAATCGGAATGGTCACGCTGAATTCCGCCTGCCCCGCTGCGATCTCGTTGCCGGGTGTGGGCAGTGGAGAAGCGCGCTGCGGTAACTGAAGCGCCTCCCGGTCGAGCGAAGCAACGCCGCTCGATCGCAATAGCTTCACGCCCAGCACGTTTCCCTGTCGATCCAACGTCACGGCAACCTGAACAATACCCTGGCGCTGCTGGCGTACCGCCAGGGCGGGATAGCGTTTGAAACGGCTCAAATGCGCCAACAGCAGGCCGCTCCAGACCGAGGCATCCTGACTCGGCTGCGACGCCACGCTGGTTTGCGGCGCGGCAACACGCTTTCCATCCAGAGACGGCGGCGCGCTGGTGCTTGATGCTCTTGAGTTTGCAGACGCCATTTTTTCCTGTTCTTCTTGCCTTGGGCGCGGCGGTTCCGTCTTCGGTTTGATGGGGTCGTTCCGTTGCCCTTTGGCCTTGCTCTGCCGCTCCGTTGCACGCGGCGCATGAATCAGCGGAGGCATCGCCGCCTCCGGTTCCCGATTGGCCTGCCGTTGCGCCACCGCCTGCACCTGGCGCACGCCGGTTGGCATCGGCTCCGTGTTGGGTGTCGATTCAGCCGGCTCGGCAACCATCATCAACACCATCGGTTGTGCCGCAGGCAGCAACGGTGGCATCAGGTGATAACCGAGCCCAAACCACAACGCACCATGCAGACCCAACGCCAACACATTGGCGGTAGCCCAGCGCCATCGCCCGCCTGTAGGGGGTAAAGAGAAATCGCCAGATAATACGTTGTGATTGAACATAGGGAACGGTACTCAGGTTAAGCGTAAAACAGACCAACGTACGCAGCGGTCAACGGCAGTCGGGGTATGTCAGAAAGGTCGTTTAGGCACGCGGCACCGGGCAGGTAACGAAAAAGAACAGGTCAATAGAAAAGGAAATGCCCTAATGGCAGAGTAAAAAACTTTAGGATACGGTGATGAAGTATTTTGACAGCATATTTACCCTAACCGGCAACGCGCCGGGCAGTGCCGCGATGACGCGCTCGGGGTCAGCCAGCGGGAACGCACCGGAGAGCCTCAGGCCGGCGACCTCCGGCCGGCAGCGAATAACGCCCTGACGATAACGCCCCAGTTCCATCAGGAAGTCGTCCAGCCGCATGTTGTCGGCCAGCAGCATGCCTTGCCGCCAACCGGGCTCTTGCGTCACGCGATACGGTTCGCCAATGCCTTGCCGGCTTAATCTGCCGCCCTGACCGGCGTTGAGCACCGCGTTCCGATGCGCTGGTGAAAGGATCGTGACCCGGCCAAGATAAACGGCGATATCACTGTAAGTGTCCCACAGGCGAATGCTGAAGCGAGCAGCCTGCACCATGAGCTCGCCCTGCGGCAATCTCACCGTCAACGCACCGCTTTCCGGCGGCAGATTCACCATCATTTCGCCTTCCAGCAATGTGGCCTGCTGACGGCTGACGTTGACCGCCGTTTGCGTGTTCAGCATCAACTGCGCGCCATCCGCCAACGCGACGGTTTGCTGTTCCCCCACCGCCGTACGGTAATCCGCCAGCCAGGGGCGCCATGGCAGCGCGCCCGAACCGACACCAACCGTCCCCACCACGCCGATGGCCGCCAGGCTTCTCAATAACCGGCGACGTTGCGGGTTCGGCAACTGCGACAGACTACGCTGCGCCGCCGCCCCGTTAAGCAGAGAAAAACGGGATGAAAACGCGGCGATATGCCGCCAGGCGCGTTCATTTTCCGGTTTCGCCTGATACCAACGTCGCCAGTTTTCCCTATCCGCGTCGCTTGCCTCTTCCGACATCAGCTGCGTTAACCACGCGGCGGCCTCTCGCGCGCTCTGCCGATCGATATCCGATTCCATCATGGGTTCCGCACCTGCCGTTACGCCGCCAATGCAAAGAAACAGTGCAAATTAGCGCGCTGCAGATATTGTTTCACCGAGCTGGTCGACACCCGTAAACGTTCAGCGATGTCGCAATAACGCATGCCCTGCAGGTGCGCCAACAGGAAAGCCTCGCGGACGTGCGCCGGCAATCCGTCCAACGCCTGATCCAACTGTTCGAGCATTTCGAGGGTTTGTTGACGAACTTCCGGCGAGGGCGCCTCGATCGCCGGCAACTCGCTCAAGGCCTGCAGATAGCTCTCTTCGATTGTTTTACGCCGGTAATAATTCGCCACCAGCCGGCGCGCTACGGTCGCCAGGAAGGGGCGTGGTTGCCGAATGGCGAGCAACTGCGGGCTCAGTAAAATACTGATGAAAGTATCCTGCGCCAGGTCTTCGGCGTGATGCGCACACCCAACCTTCTGTCGCAGCCAATGGCATAGCCAACTGTGATGCTCAAGGTAAAGCTGTTGAGCAAACCCGTTGGCTGCCGCGGCCTCTTTCCTTGCCATTCGGTGACACCAATTGATAATGAGATTGAAAATGATAATTATTATTATTTTAAAATTGTAACTTCTGTGTCAAGCGATTGCTGATGATTTATAAACGGCGAAAAAGTAGGGAAATACGGGGGAGGAAACGTGAAAAGGGGCCTAAATGGCCCCCTGCAGACAGGATCGTCAAAAACGCTGACTGACGCTGAACTTGATGTTGCGCCCTACGCCAGACACCGATTCGCCCAGGTAAGGGTAATAATCGCGGTTGAACAGGTTGTCCACCGCCACGCGGGCTTCGAAGCCGTGCAAACCGCTGGGCTGCCACGAGGCGAACAGGCCGTGCAATGCATAACCCGAGGTTTTCGGCAGGGCCCAGACAACGGCCATCGGATCGCCGTCGGCCGGTGAACGATCCTGTTTACGTACGAAATCGCCGGTCCAGCCGAAGGCCATGTCCCACTGCGGCACTTTCATGCCCAGCATCGCGTGTGCCGTAACGGGTGGAATTTCGGCAATCCAGGTTTCGTTGCCCCACGGATCGCGCGGTGAAGCGTCGCGTTTGCCGCGGATCGAGGAGAACGACAGGCTGCCGAACAGGCTTTCGCTGTCATAAAACGATTCGAGCTCCACGCCCTCAATGGTATAGCCCGGCAAGTTGCGATAGTTCGACAACGGTTGCCCACATTGGCCCCCGTGCCGTGCGGCGTCACACACTACGCCGCGACGATAGAAAATCTCGTCCTTGCCGCGATTGCGGAACAGCGTAGTGCGGATCTGCAGGCTGTCCCGCGCCATCAACACATCGTTGAAGTCCAGCACCGCGCCGAGACGAACGCCCGTCATGCGTTCCACCTGCAGGCCGCGGCTGGTACCGGGCACGCTGGAAGCGGCGTATTGCACTTCGTACTGTTCGTCGATCACCGGGGCGCGCCAGGTGCGGCTAACGTCGGCAAACAGGGACAGATTCGACGTCGCTTTCCACATCACGCCCAAATGCGGCGACCAGCCGGTATAGGTCACGCTGCTGTAATCATGGCCCACGAGCGGATCGCTGTCGTTATAGCGCGGCGCCCGGTTCGGTTGCCCGGTATTGGTCACATGATCGTAACGCACGCCCGGCGTCACGGTCAGGCTGCCGAAGCTGACCGCATCCTGCAGATAAACGCTGCGGGTTTCCTGTTCGCCCGCCGGCATGTAGTACGGCTGGAAATAGCCGTAGTTGTAACTGGCGTTTTTCACCTGCGAAGGGTAATACATCAGGGTATCGCGCTGATGTTTATGCCAACGCGCACCGAGCAACAGCTTGTGCTCCAGCGGACCGCTGGCGAAACGGCTTTCATTGCTGACGTCAAACTGCCGATCGGTATAGTTCACCCAACTTTCATTGCCCAGCGTACCGAGATAGCTGAACTTTGAAGCGGAATCCGGCCGCTTGTCATGCTGCTCGGTCTTCGAATAGGCGTAAGACAGCGTCAGATTCAGCAACGGCTGCGCTTCCGGCGCCAGATTCCATTTCACCGAGTAATTGGTGTCTGTCTGGTCGCGATACACCAGAATGCGGCGCCACGCTTCTTCCCGGCCATATTTATCGATATCCGCCTGGCTGGGCGCGGCGATATCGTCCCGCTTGGCGGCAAAAGGCTGCCAGCCATCGGAATCGGATCGCATCGCCGACAGCGTCAGCGTTTGCGCCTCGCTCAGATAAATATTGGTTTTTAACAGGTAGGAAGCCTGATCGTTGGCAGAATAGGCAAAACGCGTGCCGTCCGGCCGCTTCAGGTTGCCGCCGTCACGCTTGCTCATGTAGAGCAAACCGTCGGCGGATCCTTCCGGCGTACGGCCGTACAAGGCACCGCTGTAAATGCCCTGACGATCGTTGGTGTGGTAGCTGTACTTCAGCAAGCCGCCAAAATCTTCGCCCGGCAGCAGCATGTCCCCAGCATCTTTGGTCTCCAGCGTAATGGTCCCGCCAAAGCCGCCATTGCCGTTCAACAGATTGTGCGGCCCCTTATCGACCTCAACCTTTTTCAGCAGTTCGGGTTCGATGAATACCGAGCCCTGCCGATATTTCTCAAATCCCTTCGGCGCCCCGTCCAGCACGACCTTCACATCTTCCATGTCCCCCATGCCCCAGATATTCAGGCTTTGGCCGCCCGGGCGCGGCGAGCCCGCCATCCCTACGCCAGGCAAGCGATCAAGCAAACTGGCGATATTGTCAGCCTGCACGCGTTCGATGTCTTCTTTATCCAACACCGAACGGCCGGCGGCGACGCTGTCGGACAAACCGCCGACCACCGACAGTTCCGGTATCGTCAACGGCTGAACCGGCCCGGCGTCGACCAACCGATATCCCTGTGCGGTTTGCTGAGCGCGCAATCCGCTGCCCGCCAACAGCGTATCGAACGCGTCGGTGAGGCGATAATGCCCCTGCAGGCCCGCGGTGTTTTTTCCACGCGTCTGTTCGGGCGTGAAAATCACTATCACGCCGGCCTTAGCGGCCGCCGTCTGCAAGGCGGGCGCCAGGTCACCGGCGGGAATGGCGAAAGGCAGGATAGCGGACTGCTCGACCGCCGCCGGTGGCACCGACGCACCGGGCGCCGCCATCGCGGAGGTGAGCATGCCCGATAATGCGCACCCTACCCCGATAGCGACCCGCTTCCCGGCGGTACGTTTGGCTGATGTGAACGTACGCCCTGCGCCGTTCTTGTTTTTTATGGCCATGAAGGATTCCCCTGAGTGTAATGAACTGGAAACTCAGTAGAGAGGTCACGCCAACGAAAAGATCGGGCAGAAAAAAAATGAAAAAAAGGGCCGAAGTCACCGGGCCGCGTAGACGATAAAGGTCACCACGCCGAAGATCTCCAGTTGCGCTTCGTCGTCGAACACGATCGGCGCGTAGGCGGGGTTCATCGGCAACAGCCGCACATCGGGGTGACGCTGCAGTTTTTTGACGGTGAATTCGCCGTCCACCGCGGCGATCACGATATTGCCGTGCTCCGGCGTCAGGGCGCTGTCGACAATCAGCAGATCGCCATCCCGGATATTGCCGTCGATCATCGATTCGCCGCTGGCGCGCACGAAATAGGTGGCGTTGGGGTGCCGCACCAGCAGCTTGCCGATGTCCAGCCGACCTTCGACATAGTCTTGCGCCGGGGAAGGAAAACCGCAGGCCACGCGATCGGCAAACAGCGGTAACGTTAGGGGTTCACCTGGTGAAAAAGCATACAACCTTGAATTACTCAGCATAATCACAACCAAACTGTATATTTATACAGTAAAGCATAAACAAAACGCGAACGCGTGCAACCCCCTATCCCCCTGCGGATCGCGCTTTGCCGCGTAATATAATAATTTTCTGAGCGATTTTTTTTTACGCCTGCTAAGTGTTTTACTGCCCCTTGCACACACGTTATCCACCAAAACTGTGGATAATGCGGCACTCAGACCGTTGGCGTATCGATGGGCAGGATGAGTGAGGGGTTGTCATTGCGAACGGCGCCGACGGCGGGCGATACCGGTTGCCAGACGAAATCCTCTGCCTGCAGGCTGCACACGTCAGCCTGCATTTGACCAGAGGGCGGGACTAAGCGGGTGTCGAGCCAGTCGCGCGCGGCCGTCGGTCTCTGCTGCGTACAGCGCCGCAAAGAACAGCGGCAGGCCTTGCCTCAGCAAGAGCCCACAGGAGGAACGGCGGACGGCCTTACAAAATGACGCCAATAAAATTGCGACTGGCAATGGCATCAATGGGACGGCCAGAGACGAAAGTCAGTACGTTATGCCAGGAGCTTGGGATAACCCGACAAACGCTGTACCGCCACATTTCCCCTGATGATCCACTGCGAGCTGACGGTATAAAGCTGCTCAACCGGGGATAATTTTAGCGGACGGAAAAATCTGGGGTTCCGGCGTAGAACCCCGAATAAGGAATAATCCTTAATTCATTTCAGGATTATTAATTCCATCTAAAACCTCTCGGCAATATTCTTTTTTATAGGCTTCATCATTACTTAATGACTTAACCAAAAAATCAGCATTTTTCCAACCATTATCCCAATGCGTATCGAATCCTGACTGTTCATACTTTAATGTTCTAGTTAATGAGTCTTTTATTTGTTTTTTATATTTATCAATTTTCTCATTGGTTGCCCCACAAACATCATGTGCAACACGAGCATTTGAGCCAGAAAAACCTATTGCTGAAATTGCCATCGCTTCATTTGATTTGTCGAAATCATTCGCATATGCCACAGCATTAGATAAAGCGAATATGACAAGAGCAGGTATGATTTTTTTGTATGAAATCATCTTTCACCTCTAACTCATTGATTGTTCATGGGGTCAGTTGGGATATCGAAAATTATTGTACATTAAGGCTGCTTTTTAATCAGTCTCAACTTCTTTATAGAAGGCCTGAATGCGACAAACTTGGGAAGTACTGTAGCCTGTCGCGTCTGCTGTTTCTCGGATGCTCAGTTTCTTAATCTGTCGGTAGTACAGGACTTTCTGATGTCGTTCCTGATCTGCCTGCTTTCCCCGGTATCTACCCAACGTATGCGCCCGTTCAATTCCCTGCTTTTGCCGTTGGCGGCGACTCAACCAGTCCTTATGTGACATCGCGGCCATCAGGTCGATTAGCATGTTATTGATGGCGGTTATTACTGCACGGGTGATCGGGCCCGCCTGTGCAGGATCTTTCTCTGACAGCGCCTGCCATGAGGTAGGGACATCCAGGCTGACAATCCGTAACTCATGCTGCTCAATCTGCTTTTTCAACGTCATCCAGTCACTGTTGCTGAGACGGGTCAGGCGGTCTATCTGCTCAACCAGCAAAATATCAGTTACCGTTTGGGGGCGGCCAGCACAATCAGCATCCGTCGCTGCAGCGGCGACGGCCGGCGGACGTTAACCGTTGCCACGATGTCACTCCTCTCTCTTATAGATAAGGACATGCAGGCGCAGCCGGTCGGCATCAACACGTTCATCCATTATTGTGCCCGGATAGCCCTGCAGCGCCAGACCGTACCAGAAACTCAGAATGACAGAAGCCTTACCCAACTCTAGGGTGTAACCCATCCCGCCCTGGTTCAGATTGCATTTTTTAATCGCATCTTCTGCTTCCCGGGTCAGCTGCGCATAGCTGAGTGAAAAATTCAGTGCCTGATCCATCCTGCTCGCTCCATCTCTCCGCTGGCGCGCACGAAATAAGTGGCATTAGGATGCCGCACCAGCAGTTTGCCGATATCCAGCCGGCTCTCGACATAGTCCTGCGCCGGGGAGGGAAAACCGCAGGCCACGCGATCGGCAAACAGCGGTAACGTCAGGGGCTCACCTGGTGAAAAAGCATACAACCTTAAAGTACTCAGCATAATCACAACCAATCTGTATATTTATACAGTAAGGCATAAACAAAACGCGAACGCGTGCAACCCCCCTATCCCCCTGCGGATCGCGCTTTGCCGCGTAATATAATAATTTTCTGAGCGATTTTTTTTTACGCCTGCTAAGTGTTTTACTGCCCCTTGCACACACGTTATCCACCAAAACTGTGGATAACCTGGCACTCGCCCCCACGGCATATCGATAGCCATGGTGAGTCATGCACTGTCATGGCGAACGGTGCCGAAGACCGTGATATTCAGCGATTAATCGGCGTGTTATCCCGTACCGCGCCCTTCTTCGTAAGCCACGGTGCGAGCTGCTCGGTTATCCAATCCATGAATACGTTAACTTTACGGGACAAATTATGACGATGCGCGACGACGAACCAGAACTTCATCGGCTCAGGCTCACAATCAGGCAGAATCTGCAGCAGCTCGCCACGCTCGACGTGGTTATGCACGCCAAGCATCGGTGACTGGATTAAGCCAATCCCCGCCAACCCAGCAGCAATAAACGACTGCGCATTGTTCAGCTTCAGCGATCCTGGCAGATTTAAATATTCATATTTACCGTTTTTCAGGTAGTCCCAGCCCATCGGCTTACTACCAATATTCGGCGTATAGTGCACGGCCACATGCTGATACTTGAGAAGGTCATCGATACTGTATGGCGTGCCTTTTCTCGCCAGATAATCCGGGCTGGCGAGGTTGAATACGGGCATTTCTCCAATCAGTTTCGCCACCAGGTTCTTATCGTAAACGGCACCCGCCCGGACAACGCAGTCGAAGCCTTCCTGTACCAGATCCACCCGCCGGTCGGTGCAAGATAATTCCAGCGTAATGCCGGGATAGCGGGAAAAAAAATCGGGGAGTTTAGGGATAATAATGCTGTTGGCTATATCCGTAGGCATATCCACCCTCAGCTTGCCTTTCAGTTCCGTCCTTTCGACAAACATCGTCTGCAGGTCATCTACCGAAGAGAGTATTTCTACTGCGCGTTCGTAAAACGCCAAGCCGTCTTCCGTCAGATGCACTGCCCTGGTGGTTCGATGTAACAGGCGTACGCCAAGCACGTCTTCCAGCTGGCGGATAACAATGGAAATTCGACTCTTATTCACCCCCAGATCGTCTGCCGTTTTTGTGAAGCTGCAGGTCTGGGCCACACGCAAAAAAATCCTCAGATTTTCCAGGGTATTCATGCGATATCTCCTAACGTTTTGCATATTCATGGGGAGGTCCAGACGTTATGCCACCGCAAAATATTATCCAGAACGACTATTCCGTCACAACCAGAAATAAATATATTAATTGAATAACAAAAAAAAGAAAGAAAAGCACCGCCAAAACGAGCGATGCCCTAGGAGAATTCCGTGAAATAAAAAGGTGATGGTGAAATGCAGTTTTTATAACTCCATGTGGACACACTCACTTATTCATCACATTAAAAATAAATATTGCTTAAAAGATCCATTCACCCTCAGTTCATGTAATTATTGAACCAGTCCAACATCAGCTTTGGCTCGCGTTGGAAGTACAGATAACCATCCCAGCGGTGGGTGGTATTACGGATCCAGTGCAGCTGTTTCTCTTTAACCGGCATGCTGTCGAAAATGTTCTGCACATCGGATGGCCGGGTCATCACGTCGTCATGTACCTGATAGATGAAAGTGGGAACGCTGGTGTTGGTCCGCGCAGGCACGGAAGGGTCCATCTCATCCAGATGGAAACTGGTGACCATCGCCAGACGTTCGTCAATTTCATCAAGACGGTCCGGGATGCCGGCCAATTCCGTCGCGACGCCGACGGCGGCACGCATGGAAATCGGCTGTGGCATAACCACACAACGGACATCATTGAACTGCTCCGGATATTTCGCCATCGCAAAGAACGTCGCGTTACCGCCCATGCAGCGACTGAACAAACCGATTTTCTTTCCTTTCAGGTCAGGACGGCTGCGGACATAGTTCAATGACCCCACGACGTCGCGCGCTTCCAGCACGCCGATGCTGCCGATACCGCCGTTAGCTTCGCCGCTCAGACCCAGATTGCGCAGGTCGTAAGCCAGTACGTTGTAGCCTGCATCGTGCAAAATTTTATAGTCCGGCAGGAAGCTGAAAGCAAAATCGTTACCGCCTGCAGCGCCGATGGAACGCCACGGCTCGCGGTCGGCAGGCAGGCCAGTCCGGCTGCACCACACAGGGTGGTTACAGATGATGACCTTGTCGGAACCTACGCAAGGGATGAACCACGCTTCCAGCGGCACGCCGTCCAACGCTGGGAAAAAGACGTCTTCATACTGCAAGCCGAAGTCAGTGGGTTTGCCGATGACCGGAGAACGGATAGGTTTACTGAAAATAGCAACCATGCTTTCAACGATGGTATCGGCTTCTTCACGGCTTGGCGTAGACGTTGTCTGTGTCATGATATTGTGCTCCATTTATAATATATTGGTTAAAGTGCATATTAGTTAATCAATAGTTCGCAGATGCGCTGTATTGCTTAGCTGAGATGGATACTAGTAAGGATATTGTTTGCGATAAATAGCAAAAATATAAACGTATTGTTTCACTAAACAACAACAATAGGGGGCGATGAGAAAAAGACAGAAGCAGCAATCAGACAGAGGCTGACCTCAGCGATAATAAAAAAATCACTTACACCAATAACAAGTCACAAGTCATTATTAATAACGCCAAAAAATTCCATGACGTAAAAACCCACATAAAATGCCGACAACGTTTCAATTTGATAAGTCAGCGGCTCATTTGAAATCACGGTGAATATATCGATAGGGTTATGTTCACTCTGGTGGCTTGTCAGAAGAAAAAGTGCCGCGGCTGTTCAAGCGCAGACTCGCCGCAATGCCGCATCGTCGAGTACCAATTTTGACATTTTTGCACCGGCGCTTAATCACGTAAGGCTCATTGCCAGAGCAAACGACGACAGGAATAAACCTGCTGATTAAAAAATGCGCCTCTTCTCCATGCCCCCTGACTTTCTAAAGCACTGTATTTTAATACCGTCATTGTGTTCGTGGCGCAAAGCGGCATCCATCACCAAAAGTCGCCATACGCTGCAGTCCTCTGCGTAATATAATAATTTTCTTAGCGATTTTTTTACGCCTGCTAACGGTTTCACTCTGCCTTGCACACACGTTATCCACCAAAACTGTGGATAACCTGCAGGGCGTGATTCCCTACGCGAGCGGGATCAGAATCCTGTATAATCCCCACACCTGCTAATAAGAATTCATCCCCGTCGGCGCCTCGTCACCGACAGTCACGAGAACGTTATGAACAAGCACCTACTCCTCGCAGAAACCGACGATATCAAACAGGAATGCCTGTCGCGCCACGCGGTCTGGCAGCGCAACGATCTGGCTCAGGCGCAACAGGATTGGCTGGCGGAAGAAGTACCGGTCGCCCTGGTGTACAACGGCATTTCCCACGTGGTGATGATGGCGACGCCGAAAGATCTGGCGGCCTTCGCCATCGGTTTTTCGCTGTCCGAAGGCATTATCGCCTCCCCCGACGACATCTACGACATCCGCCAGCAACCGGCCTGCAACGGCATTGAAGTGCATGTGGAACTCTCGAGCCGCCGCTTTATGCAGCTGAAAGAGAAGCGCCGCAGCCTGGCCGGCCGCACCGGCTGCGGCGTCTGCGGGGTGGAACAGCTGCAGGAGGTTGCTCAGCCCATCGCACCACTGCCTTTCACGCAACGTTTCGATTTGGCGCTGCTCGACCGGGCGTTAGCGCAGCTGCAGGAGGTGCAAACGGTAGGAAAACTGACCGGCTGCACCCATGCGGCGGCCTGGATCCAGCCGGACGGCGCGCTCAGCGGCGGATGTGAAGACGTCGGCCGCCACGTGGCGCTCGACAAGCTGCTGGGCTACCGCAGCCAACAGGCGTGGCTGCAGGGTGTGGCGCTGGTGTCGAGCCGCGCCAGCTATGAAATGGTGCAAAAATCCGCCATGTGCGGCGTCGAGATCCTGTTCGCCGTTTCCGCCGCCACCCGCCTGGCGGTGGAAGTGGCCGAACGCAGCAACCTGACGCTGGTGGGCTTCAGCAAACCGGGGCGCGCCACCGTCTATACGCATCCGCAGCGGCTCTGGCAATCGACAACGGCGGCCTAACGCCGCCGAATAAGAATCGACTATTCTCAATAGCAGGACACCAGGAAGCACCCACGTCATGATAATTCGCCCGAATCAGAACTGGTTTTTTCGCCTGTTCGCCTGGCACGGTTCCGTGCTATCAAAGATCACCTTTCGCCTATCGCTGAACGTGCTGATGTCGATAGTGGCGGTGATCAGCTACCAATGGTACGAACAGCTCGGCGTGCATTTAACCATCGCACCGTTCAGCCTGCTGGGCATCGCCATCGCCATTTTTCTCGGCTTTCGCAATAACGCCGGCTACAGCCGCTTTGTCGAAGCGCGCAACCTGTGGGGCTCTCTGCTGATTACCGAGCGCTCCCTGCTGCGCCAGATCAAAAGCCTGCTGCCGGACGAATCGGCGGTGCAGCAAAAGGTTGCCAAGCTGCTGATCGCCTTCAGCTGGAGCCTGAAGCATCAGCTGCGCGGCACCGACCCGACCGCCGATCTGTACCACAATCTCAGCAGTCAAGAGCTGGCCGAGGTGATCGCCAGCCCGATGCCGACCAACCGCATCCTGCTGATGCTGGGCCAGGAGATCGGCAAGCTGCGCCGACAGGGGCTGCTGAGCGACATCACTTTCGAGCTGCTCGACAACAAGCTGAGCGAACTGTCCCACGCCCTCGGCGGCTGCGAACGGCTCGCCAGCACGCCGGTGCCGTTCGCCTATACCCTGATCCTGCAGCGCACCGTTTATCTGTTCTGCAGCCTGTTGCCTTTTGCCCTGGTGACCGACCTGCATTACATGACACCGTTTGTTTCAGTGTTCATTTCCTATACCTTCTTATCCTGGGACTCACTGGCCGAAGAGCTGGAGGATCCGTTTGGCGTGTCGGCTAACCATCTGCCGTTAAACGCCATCTGCAACACCATCGAGCGCAACCTGCTGGAAATGAACGACCAAAGCCCGCTGCCACCGCCGATGAAACCCGACGAGCACTTTAATTTGATCTGATCTATTTCACCCGAACACACTGGAGCCGAATGCAATGAATGCAAATAACCCTCTGCCGCAAGCCGTATTCACACCGGTGACGCGCCATGCCATCTTCATCGTCGCTACCCTGTCGCCCGTTCCCGCCCATCTGGCGGCGGTGCGCGCCTGGTGCGGCGACATTGCCGCCGTGGTGCGTTCGGTCGGCAAACGCGCGCCGGCAGGCAATCTCACCTGCGTCTGCGGCTTCGGCTCCGAAGCCTGGGATACGCTGTTCGGCGCGCCGCGCCCTCGCCAGTTGCATCCGTTCAGCCCGATCGGCAGCGGGGAGCGCGTCGCCGTCGCCACGCCCGGCGACATCCTGCTGCACATCCGCGCCGATGAAATGGATCTGTGTTTTGAACTGGCCTCTCAGTTGACCGCCAAGCTCGGCGACGCCGTGACGGTGATAGAAGAGGTGCACGGCTTCCGTTATTTCGATCAGCGCGCCATGATCGGCTTCGTCGACGGCACGGAGAACCCGGAGGGGCACGAAGCCTTCGACTACACGGTGATCGGCGACGAAGACGCGGCGTTCAGCGGCGGCAGCTATGTGCTGGTGCAAAAATACCTGCACGACATGCAGGGCTGGAACTCGCTCAGCGTGGAAACGCAGGAGAAGATCATCGGCCGCCATAAGCAGTCCAACATCGAGCTGGATGAAGCGGTCAAACCGTCGTCGTCGCACAGTTCGCTGACCACCATCACCGACGAGCAAGGCAACGAGGTGAAAATTCTGCGTGACAACATGCCGTTCGGCCGCCCCGGCCTGCGCGAATTCGGCACCTACTTTATCGGCTATGCACGCTCCCCGCAGCCGATCGAGCAGATGCTGGAAAACATGTTCATCGGCCGCCCGGCCGGCAACTACGATCGGCTGCTCGATTTCAGCCACGCGGTGACCGGCACCCTGTTCTTCGTGCCTTCCGCCCCGCTGCTGGAAGCGCTGGCCGACCGCAGCGGCGCCGAACTGCACTGATTGAATGAAATGCGGGGCCACAGCGATTAGCCGTTGGTTATCCTGTGGCCCTGCGCATCAATCACCGGCTCTCCGTCCTCTTTGCTGAAAGCGCCACGCTGCGGATCCGGCAGAATCTCCAACACCGCCTCCGACGGACGGCACAAACGCGTGCCAAGCGGAGTCACCACAATGGGGCGATTGATCAGGATCGGCTGTTGCAGCATGAAGTCGATCAGTTGATCATCGTTCCAACGAGTCTCGTCCAGTTTCAACTCGGCGTAAGGCGCGACGTTTTTACGCAGCAACGCGCGCGGCGTCATGCCCATCTCGGCCAGCAACGCAATCAACCGTTCGCGGCTGGGCGGCGTTTCCAGATACAAAATCACCTCAGGCTCAGCGCCGCTGTTGCGGATCAGCGCCAACGTGTTGCGCGACGTGCCGCAGGCCGGGTTATGGTAAATCTTGATACTGCTCATGACGGTTTCTCCGGTTAGGACAAAACGGACAGCCGCAGCGCCAGCGCGGCCAGGGTGACGAACAGGATCGGCAGCGTCATCACCAGTCCCACGCGGAAATAATAGCCCCAGGTAATGACGATGTTCTTTTTTGCCAACACATGCAGCCACAGTAACGTCGCCAGGCTGCCAATCGGGGTAATTTTGGGGCCGAGATCGCTGCCGATAACGTTAGCGTAAATCATCGCCTGTTTGATGACGCCTTCCGCACTGCTGCCGTCGATAGACAACGCCCCCACCAATACCGTCGGCATGTTATTCATGATGGAAGAGAGAAATGCGCTCAGGAAGCCGGTGCCAAACGTCGCTGCCCACAGCCCCTGCCGCGCCAATGCGTCCAGCACACCGGAAAGCCAATCGGTCAAGCCTGCGTTGCGTAGCCCGTAGATCACCAGATACATGCCCAGTGAGAAAATGACGATCTGCCAGGGCGCTCCGCGCAACACCTTACCGGTATCGATCGCTAGCCCGCGTTTCGCCACCGCCAACAGAACCAGCGCGCCGCAGGCAGCGACCAAACTTACCGGCACACCGAGCGGTTCCAGGGCGAAGAAGCCAATCAGCAACAGTGCCAATACCGCCCAGCCGGTTCGGAAAGTCGCACGATCGCGAATCGCTTCCCGTGGCACCGGTAAACGCGTCAATGCGTAGCGCTGCGGAATATCCTTGCGGAAGAACAGATGCAACATCACCAGCGTCGCCGCGACGGCGCCAAGGTTGACCGGCACCATCACCGCCGCATACTCCGTAAAGCCCAGTTGGAAGAAATCCGCGGAAACGATATTCACCAGGTTGGACACCACCAGCGGCAGGCTGGCAGTATCGGCGATAAAGCCCGCCGCCATGACGAAAGCCAGCACGGCAGCAGGTCGAAAACCGAGCGCCGACAGCATGGCGATCACGATCGGCGTCAGAATCAACGCGGCGCCATCGTTCGCGAACAGCGCCGCCACTACGGCCCCCAGTAGAAGCATATAGGTAAACAGCCATCGACCTTTGCCGTTGCCCCAACGTGCGACATGCAAGGCGGTCCAGGTGAAGAAGCCGCTTTCATCCAGCAACAGGCTAATGATGATGACGGCGATAAAGGTCGCGGTCGCATTCCAGACTATCTGCCACACCACGGGAATATCGCCGACGTGCACCACGCCGCTCAATAATGCCAATCCCGCCCCGAACGACGCACTCCAACCGATACCCAGCCCTTTCGGTTGCCAGATGACCAAGATCAACGTCAGAATAAAGATCGCCCCTGCCACTATCATCGCTGCTCTTTCGCCCTTTTAAGTTTACATATTCGATTTTTCATATGTATTTACGTAAATTTTTTTACCGTTACGGACAACCTTTCGCCACACGTTGCGCTAACTTCGTCATCTGTTCTGGCCGACACTGATAAGCCTGCTCAATAATCGCCGCGGCCCAAGCCGGCATATGTGGCGACAGGCGATAATGTATCCATTTACCATCGCGCCGATCGAGCAACAGCTCGCTTTCGCGCAGCATTGCCAGATGCCTTGAGATTTTGGGTTGCGGCAGCGCCAGTGCGCCCGACAACTCGCAAACGCACAGCTCGCCGGCGTGGCGCAGCAACAGCACCAGCGTCAGACGCGTCTCGTCAGACAGGTTTTTAAACAGCTTCAGCGGCGTCAATGACGTCATGTCGCACTCCCGTTAACCTTTATCTTCTCCACAAATCGCTCGTGAAGATACCATCTTCATATTCGAAAAAACAAATATAAAATGCAAAACGTTGCCCTCCTCACCGAGACATATACTTATCTTTATGCCGTTCTTGCAGGAAGGAGGTACCATGCCGCTCACATTCAAACGTTCGGAAAGGCTCTCCATCGGCACCGAAATAGAGTTACAGCTGGTCGATGCCGAGCACTACGATCTGGCGGATCGGGCCGACCGGGTGGTCAGCGCGGTCGGCGACCGCCGGCGCGTCAAGCATGAGCTCACCCAATCGATGGTGGAGCTGAACAGCTCGGTGCACCGCGATCTCGATGAGCTGCACGCCGAGCTGCGCGCCCTGACCCATACCGTCCGGCGCAGCGCGCAGCGCCTGGGCTGCGACGTCTGCGGCGGTGGCCGGCACCTGAGCAACGACTGGCGCAAGCAGGTTATCAGCGACAGCGCGCGCTACAGGCAGCTGGCCAGCCGTTTTGGCTATCTCTCCAAGCTGGCCTGCGTATTCGGCCAACACATTCACCTCGGCGTCAACGACGGGGACGAGGCGATGTACCTGTGCCATGCGCTGACGCCCTATTTTCCGCAGCTGATCGCGCTCAGCGCCTCGTCGCCGCTGTATCAGGGGGTCGACACGCGCTTTGCCAGTTCCCGCTTCAGCGCCCAGAATTCTTTCCCCAACTACGGGTGCCTGGAACACATCTACAGCTGGCGCGAATTCAACGCTTACTACGAACGGTTGAACGCCGCCGGCGTGATTGAAAGCGTCAAGGATATTTACTGGGATGCACGGCCGAAACCGGAGCTGGGCACGGTGGAGATCCGCATCTGCGATACGCCGCTGCGCCTCGCGCACGCCGTGCTGCTGGTCGGTTACTGCCGTCTGCTGGCCGATTTTCTGTTGCAACGCCGGACGCCGATCGCGCCGGAATACGATGCCTTCACCCACTACAACAAGATCAACGCCTATCGCAGCGGTTTCGCCGCCGAATACGTCGATCCCACGACGCTGCGCCGCAGCAGCCTGACCGCCCACATCCTGCACACCCTCGAGGCGCTGAGCGATTTCGCCGAGCAGCGGGAGGATCGGGCCGTGTTACAGGCCGTCGAGCGCCATGTCCGCCAGGGCATCAGCGATTCGGAGCATATCCGTCAGATGTTGCACAACGGCCTGCCGCAGGCTCAGGTGATCAAACGCCTGTGCGATGAGCTGTTGCAACCGGCAAGTTAAGTTTCGGCTATCGATTCCATACGCCAAAGCCACTGTTCATTATGTGCTCTTTCGCTACAATCGTGAGCACTGACATTCACCGTATCGAGGACACCATGTACAACTTCTCCCGCTATCAGGCAAAAGAACTGGCGCTGGCTTACATGAGCGGCAAAAAACACGATCTGTCGCCGCAGGAGTTTTTGCAACAGCTGAAAAGCAGCGAACGATCGTTTGAGCACCTGCTGAAGCACGGCAGCGAAATGCCGCGTGAAGTGCTGGTTAAAAGTTTCTGAACGGCCGGTTGCCGGCCATTTTCCCTCTACACCGCCGGTGGCGAGCCTGACAGGCCCGCGCATTCCCGGCCGTTCGTCCCCTTTCCTCACGCCACCGCATTTCGTTCTCACAGGCGAATTCCCTACAAATTCGTATCCAAAGACGAATTATTGACATATTCGTATCCAGGTGCGAATTTATAGTCATCCCTCGGTAAGCAACGGAACACGCTATGTCGACGCCAATCAGCGTAATCAGCGGCGATCTGGTCGATTCTCGCCGATCAGACACCGTCAACTACCTCAACGAGCTGCACAGCCTGCTCGATCGGCTGCAGCGCGACGGGCAGCTTCATCAGGTGGAAATCTTTCGCGGTGACGCCTTCCAGGCGCAGGCCGCCCCGGAGGACGGGCTGCTGCTGGCGGTATATATTCGCCTCGCGCTGCGAGCGATGGGCGCCGCGCACTGGGATGCGCGCGTCGCCGTCGGGCTGGGCAGCCAACGGCCCGACGCCGCGGGTTACGGCAGTGCCTTTATCAACTCCGGCAGCGCGCTGGACGCCATGGCGAAAAATTGCCGCCTGGCTCTGAAAACCGACAACGATCGGACAAACGCCATTGTCAGCGATCTGCTGCCAATGTTAGATCATGTGATTGGCCGCCTGTCGCAGACCGAAGCGCGCATCGTCCAGATGAGAATGTTCGCCGACAGCGGCGCCGCCGTGGCGGACCAGCTGCAAAAAGCCGCCTCCACGGTCTCCGCCGCACTGAAACGCGCGGCCTACGAGGAAATCATGCGGTTTATTCACGCCATTAACAGGATCGTCTGACTATGGATCTGACCTATGCGCCTTTGCTGGCCTGGCTGTTGCTCGTCCATCTGCTGGCGGATTTTCCGCTGCAGCCGCTGAGTTGGGTGGAAGACAAAATCCAACATCGCGCGCGTTCGCGTTTTCTGGTATTGCACGCGTTGCTGCACGGGGTGCTGGCCGCCTGGGTGGTGGCCGGGTTCGGCCTGCTGCACGGCGGGCTTTCTTCACTTCAGGTGCTGGTCAGCCTGCTGGTCATCGCCGTCAGCCACTACCTGATCGATTTGCTGAAAGTCACCGTCATGACCCGCCTGAGCCCGGCCCGCAGTTTCCTGCTCGATCAGGGGTTGCATCTGGCGGTGATCACCTTGCTGTGGCTGGGGCTGACGCCGAATGCCGGTGAACTGCTCGCCGCGCTGGGGCAGCAGTTGGGGCGTTGGCAAATTGGCCTGGTGCTGGTGGCCTACAGCCTGATTTATCTGCCGATGAGCCTGCTGATCGGGCAACTACTGGCGCACTGGACGCCGCAAATGCCGCCTTCGGCCAAGGCCGACAACGATTCGCTGCTGCGCGCGGGCAAACAGATTGGCTATCTGGAGAGAACGCTGATCCTGACCTTCGTGCTGCTGGGGCAAATTCCGGCGATCGGTTTTTTGCTGGCGGCCAAATCTATCTTCCGTTTCGGCGATCTGCGCCAGAGCGACGATAAGATGCGCACCGAGTATGTGCTGCTCGGCACGCTGTTTTCCTTCACGCTGACCATCATGCTCGGCCTGCTGGTCAACAAACTGCTGTAGTAGTGCAGGGGCGAAGAATTTCGCCCCCGAAGTGAACGCCGAGGCGGCTTACAGCCACTCGCCGAAGCGGCGGATGTAGAAACGCTTCATCAACTGCGCGACCACGCAGTAGCTGACCAGCGTAGCGGCCAACCACGGGAAGTATTCCCACGGCAGCGGCTGCAGGCCAACCAGGGCGCCGAGCGGCGAGAACGGAATGTAGATGCCGAGCGCCATCACCAACCCGGTGGTCAGCAACACCGGCAGCGCCGCGGTGCTCTGAATGAACGGGATCTTCTGGGTGCGCAGCATATGCACCACCAGCGTTTGCGACAGCAGCCCCTCAATGAACCAGCCGGACTGGAACAGCGCCTGGTGTTCCACGCTGTTGGCGGCAAACACGTACCACATCAGCGCATACGTCGTGATATCGAAGATTGACGAGGTCGGCCCAATCCACAGCATAAAGCGCCCGATGTTTTTGGAGTCCCACTTGCGCGGCTTGCGCAGGAACTCTTTGTCCATCTTGTCCCACGGCAGCGACAGCTGGGAAATGTCGTACATCAGGTTTTGAATCAACAGGTGGATCGCCAGCATCGGCAGGAACGGGATGAAGGCGCTCGCCACCAGTACCGAGAACACGTTGCCGAAGTTGGAACTGGCGGTCATGTTCAGGTACTTGATGATATTGCCGAAGGTCTCGCGCCCTTTGATCACCCCCTCTTCCAGCACCATCAGGTTCTTTTCCAACAGGATGATGTCCGCCGATTCCTTGGCGATATCGGTACCGGTGTCGACCGAAATGCCGACGTCAGCGTCGCGCAGCGCCGGCGCATCGTTGATGCCGTCGCCGAGGAAACCGACGGTATGGCCGTTGGCCTGCAGCATTTTCAGCACCCGCGATTTTTGCAGCGGTGTCAGCTTGGTGAAGACCGTGCGCTGTTCCACTTCGCGCGCCAGTTCTTCGTCATCCATCTGTTCAATCCGCAGCCCGGAGAGCGGCTCGCCCGGCTCCAGCCCGACGTCGCGGCAAATCTTGCAGGTGATCACCGGGTTGTCGCCGGTCAGCACCTTCACCGTCACACCGTTTTCCTGCAGCGCGGCGATCGCCTGCTGCGCGCTCTCCTTCGGCGGGTCGAGGAAGGTCAGCAGCCCTTGCACCACCATATCGCGCTCGTCGGCCACGCTTAGCGGTTCGGCCGGGCGCTGCGCATCCAACTCACGCGTCGCCAGCACCAGCACGCGGAAACCGTCTTCGTTGTACTCGCGGGCCAGCGCCTGCAACGCCGCACGGCGCGCGTCGTCCAGCTCCAGCATCTTGTCGCCTTCACGCACGTGGGTGGCGATCTCCAGCATCTCCTCCACCGCGCCCTTACAGATCAGCTGCTGCTTGCCATTCTCATCCGCCACCACGATCGACAGACGGCGGCGCACGAAATCGAACGGCAGCTCATCCACCTTGCTGAAACGCCCCAGGGCTTCAATCCCCGGTTTGCCGCGCCCGAAACGGATCACCGCCTGATCCATCAGGTTCTTCATGCCGCTCTGATGGAAGCTGTTCAGCCAGGCCAGGTGCAACACTTCGTTATCCCTGGCGCCAGTGACGTCGATGTGGTGCTCGAGAATGATGCGGTCCTGGGTCAGCGTGCCGGTCTTGTCGGTGCAGAGCACGTCCATAGCACCGAAGTTCTGAATGGCGTTCAGACGCTTCACCACCACCTTGCGACGCGACATGGCGATCGCCCCTTTCGCCAGATTGGAGCTGACGATCATCGGCAGCATTTCCGGCGTCAGGCCGACCGCCACCGCCAGCGCGAACAGCGCCGCCTCGCTCCAGTCACCTTTGGTGAAACCGTTGATCAGCAACACCACCGGCACCATCACCAGCATGAAGCGAATCAACAGCCAGCTGACGCTGTTCACCCCGCGATCGAACGCGGTTTGCGCCCGCGAACCAACGATTGACTTGGCCAACGAGCCGAAGTAGGTGCGCCCGCCGGTCGCCACCACCACCGCCGTAGCGGTGCCGCTGGCGACGTTGGTGCCCATCAGGCAGATGTTGGAGAGCTCAAGCAGCGCGTTCTCGCTGGACACTTCCCCTTCGCTCGACTTCTGCGCCACGTTGCCCATGGCATCGTATTTCTCGATCGGGATCGCTTCGCCGGTCAAAATCGCCTGGCTGATGAACAGATCGCGCGAGGCGATAAGGCGTACGTCGGCCGGCACCATATCACCGGCGGAGAGCTGGATGATATCCCCCGGCACCAGTTCGCGGATCGGCACTTCCAACGTCAGCGGATGCGCGCTGTAGCTGCTGCGGCGCAGCACCGTGGCGGTGGTGCGCACCATCGACTTCAACGCTTCCGCCGCTTTGTTGGTGCGGTATTCCTGCCAAAAACGCAGCAGCCCGCTCAGCGTGACCATGGTCAGGATGATAATGACGCCGGTGAGTTCAGTTTCTTCACCGCTCTGGCGTGGCAGCCAATAATCGGTAAAGAAACTGATCGCAGCCAGCACCATCAGCACGAAGATAAACGGGTTGTTGAAGGCCTTGATCAGCTGGATCAGGGCATGCGGCGCCTTGTCATGGGCGACCTGATTGGCGCCGAACTGTTCCAGCCGCTCATCGGCGTCGTCCTGGGTCAAGCCGTTGCGGTTGCACTTCAGGTTCGCCAGCGTTTGAGCGATGCTGTTGGTCGCCTCTTGCGCAATGGCGTAGGTCACCGCGTCTTTATCACGGCGACGCGTTCTTTCATTAATCTGAGTCATAACGCTATTCTCTTATTTTCGTTCTGCGCACAGCGAAGCCCCGCCCGATAAACAGGTGACTCTGCGCAGCTTGGAATTTTTTATTAGCGTGACTAAATGGCGGAATTACCCTGTCAGCCACGCTGGAATCATTTTCCTTCCGGGGTCATCGTCCATAACGCCTCCTTAATGCTCCGCGTTATTCAGGCGAGCCCGAATAACCTGAGCATATAATCAAGTTAATAAATATTTATATAATTAATCAGACCGGTAATTCGGACGCGACGCGCCAGCGAACGGCACTCACGCTTTTCTCCAGGCTGACGCGGCAGACAATACCCTCAATTTCTTTTTGCGCGGCCGGCGTGGCGGTAATTTCCGCGCACACTTCCAATTGCCCCGGGCTGGAGATATCGGCGCTGCGCAAGGATTGCAGCCGCAAGGCCACGCCGTTCAGCGCCTGCAGAATCAGGGTGCGCACCAGAATTTCGTCCTGCTCGCCGCAGGTCACCTGAATGCGATAGCACAGTTCCAGATCGGTTGCCTGCTGGTGCGGCTGCAGATTGATACGCTGCGCGGCTTCGCGCAGCAGGATATTGGCGCACAGGATCACCAGCGTAGCAACCACCGCATCCCAATGCTGGCCCAGGCCGCACAGGACGCCGATCCCCGCCGAACACCACAGCGTGGCGGCGGTGTTAAGGCCGCGAATGTTCAGCCCTTCACGCATGATAACGCCGGCGCCGAGGAAACCGATACCGGATACGATCTGCGCAGCCACCCGGCCGGCGCTGGCCGGATCGGTGGACATGGAGCTGAGAATAAAGACCGCAGCACCGGTCGCCACCAGTGCATTGGTGCGCAGGCCGGCCATGCGTTGGCGCCACTGGCGCTCGGCGCCAATGACCGCGCCCAGGCACATCGCCAGCAATAAATTTAAAACGAAAGGAGTCATAGCCATGACTGTCCCCTTAATTAACCGCAGGAGATAAAATCATGTGCTGTTTAGCACACGCGAAAGCGCGCTGAAAATAAATCAGCGAATCAGCGTGTCGTGCCTGGAGGGAAAAGGCTGTGGCTGCAAAATACCATAATAACGTCCAACTCGATTCACCTGAAACCGTCAGGCATCAGGAAACGTTTATTACTCGGGTATGCACAGCTCAGAAATAACTGGAGAGGGGTGCTGCCCGCCGATAACGGCAAGCAACAAATCAGAAGAGAATTGGTCAGCTTGCCTTATTTGTTTTATTACAACTACAACTGTCCAATTGAGTTTCTCCACCGAAATTTTGGCTGAGTATAGTGACGTCGGATAATGAAGTAAAGGCTAATTTATTAAACGAAAAATAAACTGGAATACGGCGATTATATTTCGATGTCACAAATAGAAGGTGCCAACATTGGGCGCCGACGCCGCCTTCCGGCCGCTGCATCAGGCTCTGTGGGACAAAGCGTTGTTGGACTTCCGCTGGCTCGATCGGGACGGCTGGGTGCAGCAGACGACCTTCAGCGACGGTTCGACGCTGGCCGCCAACTTTACGCGCAGCCTTTCACTGTCATCGCGGCCCACAGCCTGCGCGCCAAACTGGCCGACGGCCGCACATTCGACGTTACGCCTTAGCAAGGTCGCCGACGGTGGGCTACGCTAGGCTATATTTCCGACGATCCGCAAGGAGTGGCCGATGACGCCTCTGATCCACACTCTGCTCGACGAGATTTGGCAAAGCCTGGGGCAGCGCCCCGCCCCTACCGACCGGTTAACCGTTAGCGGCGTCGGCGCATTGCCTTCGGCTTTTCCCGTCACAGAATTGGCGACCGCCGCCTGGAGCGCCGCCGGTTTGGCCTGCGCCGAGTTGCTTCGCTGCGAGGCCGCCGACGCGCCGCAGGTCTGGATCGATCAACGCCTGGCCTCGCTCTGGTTTGGCTGGACGCTGCGGCCGCTGGGATGGACGCTGCCTGCGGCCTGGGACGCACTGGCCGGCGACTACGCGACGGCGGATGGCTGGATACGTCTGCATACCAATGCGCCGCACCATCGGCGAGCGGTGGAACAGGTGCTGGGTTCGGCATCGGATAAAGGCACGCTGGCGGAACGTGTGCTGGACTGGAAAAAAAGCGAGCTGGAGGAAGCCGTGATCGAGGCCGGCGGCTGCGCGGCCCAAATGCGCTCGGCGGCCGCGTGGCGACAACATATTCAAGGCAAAAGCGTAGCGCTCGAACCGCTTATCCACGCCTCGCTGCAGCCGGAAGCGCCACCGCCGGGCTGGGCGCTACCCGTCGCCCGGCCGCTGCACGGCGTGCGGGTGCTGGATCTGACGCGCATTCTCGCCGGGCCGATCGCCACCCGTTTTCTTGCCGGTTTGGGCGCCGACGTGCTGCGCATCGATCCCTACGGCTGGGATGAACCCGGCGTCGAGCACGAGGTGATGCTGGGCAAGCGCAGCGCACGCCTCAACCTGACCAATGCGCGCGATCGCCATACGTTTGAACATCTGCTGAAAAACACCGACGTGCTCGTGCACGGCTACCGTGCCGGTGCGTTGGAGAAATTGGGCTATGGCGCGGAGGAAAGACGCGCGCTGGCGCCGGGCCTGATCGACGTCTGCCTGAATGCCTACGGCTGGAGCGGGCCGTGGCGGACCCGGCGCGGTTTCGACAGCCTGGTACAGATGAGCTGCGGGTTGGCGGAGGCGGGTATGGTTTGGCGCAGCGCCAGTTTGCCGGTGCCGCTGCCGGTACAGGCTCTGGATCACGCCACCGGCTATTTGATGGCGGCAGCGGTGCTGACCGGTATGACACAGCGCCTGAGCCGCGGTACCGGCTACCACGCGCGTCTGTCGCTGGCGCGCACGGCGCAACTGCTGCTGGCGCACCCCTGTTCGGCAGATTATCGACCGGAACCGCTGGCACCGGCCGGCCCCGCCGACGAGAACCCGGAAACAGAACTGACTTACTGGGGGGCCGCGCAACGCCTGCGCGCCCCGTTAAGCCTGCAGGGTACGGCGCTGCAATGGGCGCTGCCGGCGACTACGCTCGGCACCTCGCAACCGGAATGGCTACGCCGCTAAATCGCCGCCAACTGTCGCTGAAGCCACTGCAGCAAGCGGGTAACCGCCGGCGTCAACCCGGCGGTCTGCGGCCACACCAGGTAAACGTCGTCATCGCTCAGACGACGGGGCGCGGCCAACGCCACCAGTCTCCCCGCGTCAAGCGCATCCTGCACCAGCAGCTTTTTCGCCAACGCGATGCCAAACCCTTGCTCCGCCGCGCGAATCAACAATCCGGCATCGTTGAATAACGCCTGTTGTCGCCCGCATAACGGCCGCCCCTGCGCGTTGAACCAGTCGCGCCAGGGACTGACGTCGTGCTCGAGCAACGGAATATCGCCACCGTTCTCGAACGCCGCCCTCCATTCTCGCGCCATATCCGGCGAAGCGACCGGCAGCACGT
This sequence comes from Serratia sp. CY47280, assembly GCF_052168655.1. Lineage (NCBI taxonomy): Bacteria > Pseudomonadati > Pseudomonadota > Gammaproteobacteria > Enterobacterales > Yersiniaceae > Serratia > Serratia sp. CY47280. Next base: position 1,389,297 of record NZ_JBJNMG010000001.1, read on the forward strand.
CACCCGACGCGATGCGCTGCGCCTGCAGCCCCGTCCATTGACCGCTGCCGATACGGATCGCCGCATCGAACCCTCGCTGCGACAGATCCTGCAGCGCCAGCGACGCATCAATATCCAGCGCAATATCGGCGCAGGCCTCATGAAAAGCAGGCAGACGCGGCAACAGCCAATAATGGGCAAAAGACGGCAACACGCTGATACGCAGCGTCTGGCTTGTCGCCGCACGCCGGGCGCGGGCGACGCCCTGCTGCAGTGCCTGCAACGCCGGCTCTACCGCCGCCAACAACTCTCGCCCGGCGGCATTCAGGCGTACACCGCGCCCGCGCCGTTCAAACAGCGGATAGCCGACCGCCTGCTCCAGCAACTGAATTTGCTGGCTGACCGCGCCGTGCGTCAAATGCACCTGTTGTGCCGCAGCGCGCAAATTTTCCAACCTGGCGGCGATCGCAAAGGTCGGCAAGACATGCAAGGGAATGCGTTCATTCATCATTGGTTAACCAGGCTATCCAAAAAGGTTATTTTTCATCGATTTTGAGCGGCAGGCAAATGTTCTATGTTTACCCCATCATCCCTGACGCTTTCGGAGCCACCATGCACCCACGTTTACAACAGGACCTCGCGCAGTTTCCGCAGATCCTCGACCACACCCGCCAGTTGGCGGAGGATTTCCTGGCCGGGCTGCAGCAACGCTCGGTCTGCCCACCGCTCGAGCATCAGCAGCTGCAACCGGGCGACGATCGGTTGGAGGAAAACGGCGAAGGCGCCCTGGCAGCGCTGGAGCGCTTTTGGCAACGTTATCAGGCCGGCATTTCCGCCAGCGCCGGCCCGCGTTATTTCGGCTTCGTCACCGGCGGCGGCACCCCGGCGGCGGTCGCAGCGGACTGGCTGGTTAGCGTGACAGACCAAAATAGCCTGCTCAGCCATGATACCATTGCAGCCACGATCGAGCTGGCGGCCGTGACGCAGTTGAAATCCCTGCTGGGCCTGCCGGAAACGTTCAGCGGCAGCCTGGTCAGCGGCGCGACCATGGCCAATTTCACCGGGTTGGCCATTGGCCGGCAGTGGCTGGGACAACAGCAAGGCGTGGATATCGCCCAACAAGGCCTGGCGGCGCTGGGCCCCATCCGGGTATTGGCGGCCAATCCGCATTCCAGCAGCGTGAAGGCGCTCAGCATGCTCGGCATCGGCCGCGAGGCGTTGACGATCGTCGCGAGCCTGCCGGAGTCTGAAGCCATGGATATGGAAGCGCTGGCGCGGCAGCTCGCCGCCGGCGCTGGCCAGCCAACGTTGGTACTGGCCAGCGCCGGTACGGTCAACACTGTCGCTTTCGACGATCTGCCGCAGCTGCTGGCGCTGCGGGAGCGTTATCCATTTTGGCTGCATGTCGATGCGGCATTCGGCGGCGTGGCGGCCTGCTCACCGCTATACGCCTCAAAGCTCGAGGGCTGGCAGCATGCCGATTCCATCACCGTCGATGCGCATAAATGGCTGAATGTGCCTTATGACAGCGCGATCCAATTTACCCGCCATTTGGATCTGCAAATGCAGGTATTTCAGAACCATTCGGCTTACCTGGAAGCACCGACGCTGCGGCCAGACAACTATCTGCATCTGACGCCAGAAAATTCGCGCCGCTTCCGCGCCTTGCCGCTTTGGCTGACGCTGAAAGCCTATGGCCGCAGCGGTATACGAGATATCGTCGAGCGCAACGTCGAACTGGCGCAGGCGCTGGGGGCGGCGTTAGCGGCCGATGACGGTTTCCATCTACTGGCGCCGGTGAATTTGAACGTGGTGTGCTTCGCCCTCAGTCATCCACAGGGTGAGAGCGAAGCGGCGCGCGATCGCTTTCTCGAACGCCTTAGCCGGCATGGCGTGGTGCGTTGCACCCCTACGCGTTACAACGGCCAGCCGGGGATCCGCGCCGCGCTGGTCAACTGGATGACAGAGGAACAGGACATCCGCTTGACGTTGGACTCGCTGCGCCATTGCCTGGCGGAAACGGCCTAACACGCGCGGCGATTACCCGCGTTGGAAGGCCTGCAAACGACGTTCTTGCCGCCCGTCTTCGCTGATGTTATCCGGCGACAGCCAGGCGGCAAACGCCGCGTATCGTGTCGGCCATTCTCCATCAACGATCGACAGCCAGTCGGTGTCGCGCGAGCGTCCTTTAACAACGACGGCCTGGCGGAACGTGCCTTCATAGCGGAAACCCAAGCGCTCGGCGGCCTGGCGTGAAGGCAGATTGAGGCTATCGCATTTCCATTCGCAGCGCCGGTAGCCAAGATCGTCGAAAAGATGCCGCAGCATCAAGAAAATCGCCTCGCTGCCCAGCGCACTGCGCTTCATCAGCGGCGACCAGTTGATGGTGCCCAGTTCGGCCACGCCGTTGCCAGGATCGATGCGTAAAAAAGCGCAGGTTCCCACGGCGTGCCCGTTCGTCTGATCGATCACCACCATCGTGTTTCTGTCTGCGCTGGACACCTGCGCCTGAAGATAACGCTGGAAATCTGCGTGCGACTGCGGCCGTTCCCAAAACAGATAGGTCCAGTCACGATCGTCCTCAGCGGTTTGGTAAGCCTGATAAAGCGCATCCCCCCAGCGCGCGAGGTTAAGCGGTTCGAGGCGGCAAAACCGCCCTTGCAGCGGCGTGTGCCCGGGTATGCCTGCCGGCTGCCAATGAGGAAGGGCCTCACCTATCGGCTGCCCATACTGATTCTGTCTCACCGCGACATCCTGTTTTTGAAAGGTGGAGAGGCAAGTTAAAACCAACGCGGGCCAGAGACAACTCCGACCTGCCATTCCTCCCCGTGGATCGGACTGCAGGATGATAGTTTAGAGAAATCACTCAATCACCGTTAAACATTCACGAAAACTATTTCATGCGAAATAAATATCTATATAACTCATTGTAAAACGGTGATTTATAGCAACAATTAAGCTACACATTCCGGTCATAATGTTAACTTTTGTTTGTTGTTATGATAAAAAAAGAAGTGCTTATCATTAGCATGGAGAGCAAAAACACCTATAAGATAATGATTTTTATATGTAAAAAGTCAAAAACACCAGAGGGAGCGCTTTTTGACCACTCAAAAAACGCGCTGAAAGACATCAAAAAAACGACACATGAATTTTTTTTAAGACTTTTCCTAGCAAACTAAAATTTTGTTTCGTGACATGATGAACAGATTAGCGGCAAGCAATGCAGACAGGCACGGGCGCCAAGCGCAAATCAGGCTCAACATGCCTAAGCTGGACGAGCAGCAGATCGCCCTGACTTAAGCCAAACTTATAGATTCATGCAATTAATAAGTTTAGTATGAAAATATCATTGAGTGCCGTCGTGTTTATTGATAGAACACTCGCTACACTGAATTATTGTTCCATTTTGCCTTTCGGCTTTTTAGGCTTTTTCTCATATTACCGCAGTAAAACGGATTTAAGTGGGGGTGCGATATGCCAACGATTATCATGGATTCATGTAGCTATACCAGATTGGGGTTAACCGACTATCTGACTTCGCATGGCGTGAAGAGGCGCCATATTAATGCCATCGAGGACATTGACAGCCTGCATGAAAAATGCAGCAAGTTAAATCCGAGCCTGGTGTTTATTAACGAGGACTGCTTCATCCACGAAGCAAACGCCACCGAGCGAATAAAACGGGTGATTTCACTGCACCCGGATACGTTATTCTTCATCTTCATGGCCATTACCAACGTACATTTCGACGATTATTTATATGTTCGCAAGAACGTCATCATATCGTCAAAATCCATCAAACCAGAGACTATGAATCAGCTACTTAGTCACTATCTCGAGAGAACGTCCCTCCGTACGGAGAAATCCTCTCTGGATCAAACGCCGGTAACGCTGAGCCAGACTGAATCAAACATGCTACGCATGTGGATGTCCGGTCAAGGTACCATCCAGATATCAGACCAGATGCAAATAAAGGCCAAAACGGTCTCTTCCCACAAGGGAAACATCAAGCGGAAAATAAAAACGCACAACAAGCAGATCATTTATCACGTTGTTCGTTTGACCGATACATTGACCAGTGGAATATTCGTCAATAGCCGCTGAACCACAGAGAACGCCCCCGCTCTGTTTTACCAGCCGTTAAATACCCGGTGATAATGTCATCTGGATAGCAGCCGCTGGAACCACAAAAAAATACCTGCTGCGTTATCCCCCGCTAGCGCAACGGGTATTTTTTTGCCGCCGATAAAAAAAATCTTACCGCAATGAAATAATCTCAAAATGGACAATTTCATTAGCAAATTAATGAGATTAACCTAAGTTACTGCCCGTGCTCGCGGCAGGGCTCCACAAACGTGCCGTCACGGCTGTCGATTTCATTAAAAAACCATACGCCCGCCGGGTAGTCGTCAAGAGAAACCAGATACATGGTGCCTTCGTTGAACACCTCTACGGCCAAAATCACGCCTTCACGCCGCGGGCCTCCGTCTGTTTTTACCGTCACTCGATCGTTAACCTGCATACCCTTCCCCATTATTTGCGATTGCCGTCAGTGTATTACAAAAGCGAGGGCGATGGACACCACTCCAGCCCTGCCGGCCTCTGCTATCAGCGTAGCAGCCGCCTGGATTTTCACTTTCTTAACGGTTTGGCCGCAGAATCTTAAGCCGGTCTCGCGTAGCCTGTCTTCAGGCGTTTCCCCCCCAGAGAAGCGCTCGCAAATGAAGTAACAAGGAACTTTTGCCCGCAGACTTGCGGGCTTTTTTTACGCGCTGCCAAATTGCAGGCATAAAAAAACCCGCCGCAGCGGGTTCTTTTCAATCAGCGGTAGACGCCAATTAGATAGCGGTAACGTTAGCCGCAGATGGACCTTTCGCACCGTTCTCGATAGAGAACTGTACGTTCTGGCCTTCAGCCAGGGTCTTGAAGCCTTGATCCTGGATAGCAGAGAAGTGTACGAATACGTCTTTGCTGCCGTCTGCTGGGGTGATGAAACCAAAACCTTTAGCTTCGTTGAACCACTTCACTTGACCTTTGATCATGTTGGACATGTCTAATTTCCTTCAATAATAATGTTAGCCGCCATGGGCGAGATAGCCGGTCATCAGTTACTTATGGAGGCACTGGAAAGGAAATTCGTCAGAGAAGGGCTATCCGGGATAACGCTTTAAATTTGAACTACTTTACTCAAAATGTCGTGCATAAATAGGTCTGTACCACAGGCCGACATCATTAACTCATGAGCGAGCGGCAATAGCAACCTTTTTCGCCGTGATGGGGCGTGAATCTCGGCTAAACGCACAGGATTTGACCCTGTCGGTCGATAGAATCACCGCCTGGCCCCCCGTAACAGCCAAGGTAAATGATAGTAATTCTCGTTCTGCTGTTTTATAGTTGCCTACAGAAATCATTCAGGGAGATTCATCATGCCGAGATGGCTTACCTTACCAACTGCCAGTGCCGCCGCCCTGCTGGCCTTTGCCGCTTACAGCGCTCCGCAGAGTGCACTGGAGCTGAATTATCAAGCTCCAGAACCCAGTGTGACTCCCGCTCCCAAGCCGACAGCACCGTCAGGGCCAGCCCCTAAGGCGGCGAAACCGCCGATTACTTGGGCAGAGGCACGCGACAAGAACGGCTTTCGCGTCGATATCGAATGCGATCATCCGGGCTGCAGCAAACCGCGCACCAAACCTTATCCCGCGTATGAAGGCCCGGTGAAGAAAACCGATCGCCGCCGCCAATCCGATCCTTACTCCACCAACCAGGATCCCGATTACAACATCCAGTTGGGCTATGAGTGGTAGCGCCGCTTTCGGAGTAATACCTATATCAGCCGCCCTCGCCGCTGCATAGAATAGCGCCAGTTCACCACTCCTCCTGGTGTTGAACACAACAAGCTGTGTTGCAAATCTTTATGCGCCTCCCTATAGGCGCTTTTTTTTTGCTCCTCCCTCATGCCAGTTTCCCGATTACAGATTGCTCTCATTGCCCCGTAAAGTGATGAATGTCACAAATACGCCTCCTTGCCATTCTTATTCGGAGGTGATGTTCATGGCCACAGGATCCCTTGCCCTCTTGGCTGTCTTAGCCGGCATTGCGGGCTATTCGCTCTATAAGCATTTCAAATCTCAGAAAAAAAGCACATTCGTTCGCCCGCACGATCGGTAATCGATAACGCATTTTCACCGCGAAGGCGCGGCACGCCGCACGCCGCACCTTCGTGGACCGTCATGTTTTCATCACAAAATTGTCACACTATGGCCATATGATGATTCGCGATTATCCGCTCTGGCTTAACACCAAGGATTTCGCCCATGACCATAATTAAAGCTGCAAACCATCAGGAAGCAGAAAAGCTCATCCGCGCCGGCACAGCCAAGAAAATCGAACTGGCCTACGATATCGGCAGCGATGACTTCTTCCAGCTTGCCAGCCTGTGGTGCGATAAAGGCGCCAAGATCTCCAAAGGGAAAGAACATTTTATCGTCTCGTTGAAAGGCTTCCGCATCCCCCCTAACGATTGATATCCAGCCGCCCATCGCGGCGGCGTCCTCTCCTCCTCGCAAAACCGCTCTATTCGACCACGCGCACCTCCTTCGATTTCGCTAAGCTAACAGCAGACTTTATTGCGGGCGTTCAGCCTGATAACCACGTCCGCCACGATGAGGAGAGTGACCATGTCAACAAATGCAGCGCAGCCCGGCACGATGGAAGCGATTGAGATTAGCCAACCGGGCGCCCCCGAGGTTCTGGTTGTCACCGAACGCCCGGTACCCGAGCCACAGGCGGGCGAACTGCTGGTGAAAATCGCCGCCGCTGGCGTTAACCGCCCCGACGTGCTGCAGCGCCAGGGGAACTATGCGCCACCGCCCGGCGCCTCGGATATCCCCGGCCTGGAAATTGCCGGCGAAGTGGTGGCCATCGGTGAAGGCGTGACCCACTTCGCGCTCGGCGATCGGGTTTGCGCCCTTATCGCCGGGGGGGGCTATGCGGAATACTGCACCGTGCATGAAAGCAATGCGCTACCGGTACCGGCGGGTCTGAGCCTGACCGAGGCCGCCGCACTGCCGGAAACCTTCTTTACCGTCTGGGTCAACGTGTTCCAGCGCGGTCATCTCAAAGCCGGCGAAACCGTGTTGATCCATGGTGGCACCTCCGGTATCGGCACGGTCGCCACCATGCTGGCGAAAGCCTTCTGCGCCCAGGTGATCACCACCGTCGGATCCGAAGAGAAACGTCAGGCCAGCCTGGCGCTGGGCGCCGACGTGGCGATTAATTACCGCAGCGAAGATTTCGTCGCACGCACCAAAGACGCCACCAACGGCAAAGGCGCCGACGTCATCGTCGACCTGATCGCCGGCGATTATGTCGCCAAAAACTATCAGGCTGCGGCGATGGAAGGCCGCATCGTGCAAATCGGCACGCAAAACGGCGTGGTAAAAGAGCTCAATCTGATGCCGCTGCTGTTGAAACGCCTGACCCATACCGGGTCGACGCTGCGCTCGCGCAGCGTGGCGGACAAAGCGCAGATTGCCGCCGAGCTGCGCGAGAAGGTTTGGCCGCTGCTGGAGCGCGGCGTGCTGAAACCGCAAATTTTTAAAACCTTCCCGCTTGAGCAGGCCGCCGCCGCGCATACGCTGATGGAGTCCAGCGAGCACATCGGCAAGATCATGCTGACGTTCTGAGGCCATTCCCCGCAGCCTGTGCTGCGGGGAAACCGATGCCACGCTCAGGGAATGATGCGGCGGCGGCGGAACTCCTCGAACAGCGAGAAAAACATGGCTTCGGTTTCGACAAACTGATGGAAACCGAAACGCCGCGCCTTGCTGCCATCCGCGAACATGTCATAGTCCCAGGAAAAGACGAAGTCGGCGAAACGCCAGCCGGCCACCGCGCGATAGTCTGGTTCGGTCAATTGGTGCCGTTGCACCAGCTCTCGCCACAGCGGCGCTTTGTCCGCCATCGTGCTCTCCAGCGGTATCGGCAGCGGCGGCGCGCATTCCAGCCCGAAGTAAGCGGCGATTTTCGGCCACATCTCGCTCCAGCGAAAGAGATCGCCGTTGTTGATATTAAACGCCTGATTGGCCGCCGCCGGCTCGGTCGCCGCCCAAAGCGTGGCGCGCGCCAACAGCCCGGCGTCGGTCATTTCCAGCAGACTGTGGTAAGCGCCTGGCTTACCGGGAAAGCGCAGCGGCAGCCCGAGCGCTTTACTGATTGAGGCATAAACCGCGATGCTCAACGCCAGGTTCATCGGATTGCCAAGAGAGAAGCCCCCCACCACGCTCGGACGAATGGCGCTCCAACGCCAGCGCTTGCCTGCCTGGCACAGCGCCAGATACTGCTGCTGCGCCACGTTAAACTCCGGCGGCATATGCCCGGCGTCGCTTTCGCGCGCCGGCGTTTTAAACGGCCCCAAATGCGCGCCATACACTTTGTAACCTTGCATTAGGCTGATATGCTCCAACGCCGGCGCGACCGGCTCCAGCCCCTCGACGACGTGTTGCAACATCTGCAGATTGGGCGCCACCAGCCCCGCCCAGTCCGGCGCATCCTGATAGGCGGCATAGAAAACGTGGCTAATCGCGCTCAGCGGCCGCAGCGCGTCCCGCGTCGCCGCCGCATCCAGCAGATCAACCTGAAGGTGGCGCACCCCAGATGCCGGTTCGCCCCCCCGGCGCGAGACGCCCACCACTTGCCAACCTTGATCAATCAGCTCCTCAATCAATCGGCGCCCAATCACGCCATTGGCGCCGATCACCAATGCCTGTCGCTTTGCATTCATCTTGCCACTCCTCAGGTTATCGATACCCTGAGTGTTATTGATTAGTAATGCTTGCGGTAGAAGAGGCTTTCCACTAACACTTATAAGAAAAATCTATAGGCAAGATCGACATGGATAAGCTGAACGCAATGAAAACCTTTATGCGAGTGGCCGAACTGGGCAGTCTATCGGCCGCCGCTCGCGATCTGCGTTTGACGCAGCCGGCGGTCAGTCAGCAAATCGCCGGCCTGGAGCAGCAACTGGGGGCCCAGCTGCTGTTTCGCAGCACCCGGGCGGTCACGCTGACCGATGCCGGCAGCGGTTATTATCAGCGCCTCAAACCGATTCTGGCGGCGGTCGACGAAGCGGAAGACGCACTGCACGACCAGCACCACCAGTTGCAGGGCAATCTGCGCATTCACGCCCCTACCGGATTCGGGCAGTTGCACGTCACACCGCTGGCCATCGCTTTCCAGCAACGTCATCCGAACCTCGCCATCGAACTGCTGCTGGACGATCGCCGCGCCGACGTGATCGGCGAAGGCATCGACGTGGCGCTGCGCTTCGGTGAACTCCATGCTCCCGGCATGGTGGCGAAACGTTTGGGCGAGCTGCAACGCCTGCTGGTGGCATCGCCGGCCTATCTGGACAAGCATGGCACGCCCCGTTCGCCGGCGGAGTTGGCGAAACATGCGCACATTCGTTACAGCGGTTTGAACGACGGCGATACGCTCACTCTGTTCGGGCCGCACGGCCCCGAGATGGTTGCTCTGCGGCCCACGTTCCGCGCCAACAATACGCTATCGCTGCTGGCCGCCATCGAGGCTGGAGTGGGTATCGGCGGCGCCCAACGGCCTTTAATCGCCGAGCAGTTGGCGACGGGGGCGCTGGTGCCCGTTTTGCCGGAATACCGCTACCCGCCCATGGCGCTGCACGCGGTCTATCCCGCCTTACGATTTATTCCGGAGAAAGTGCGCGCCTGGGTGGCGCATCTGCAGCAAGCGTTGACGGCGATCGAGGGAATTAGCGGAGTGAATGCTCCCGGCCAGATGCCGGGAGCCTAATCATTATTTGAACAGTTTGCCGACCATGTCGCCCAGTTCGTTGCTGTCTTGCTGCACTTCACCATTTGGCGAGGCGGCATCAGCGACCGTTGGCAAGAACTGTGCAATGGTGCTGGAGGCTTGTGCAGGATCGATACCCAGCTTTTCAGCCAGTTGGTTGATCGCATCGCTACCCAACGCCTGCTGCACATGATCGCCGGTAATCTGCTGATTTTCGCCATTGCCGAGCCAGGAACCGACGATATCGCCGAACTGCCCCTGACGGAATTTGTCCAAAATGGACTGTAGGCCGCCTTGTTGCTCAACCCACTGCATAATGGCGATGTAGTCGATGCCTTTACCGTTGGCGCCGCCGCCCAGAATGTTACCCAATACGCTATCGAACAGACCCATGATATTCCCCTTTCAGCCGGTACGGCCCGCGCCGCACCGCCGGATTGATTTCACGAAAAAGGGCCGCCGCGGCGACCCTGTTGAGCAACGGCTGCTTAGCCTTTGATCTTCCTGTAGACAAAAAGCACCACCAGGGCACCGATTACCGCCACCACAAAGCTGCCCAGGTTAAAACCGTCAACGCGGCCCATACCGAAGAAGGTGCTGATATAGCCGCCGACGACGGCGCCCACGATCCCCAATATAACGGTCACAATAAAGCCGCCGCCGTCTTTGCCCGGCATAATCCACTTGGCCAGGATACCGGCGATTAAACCAAAAATGATCCAGGAAATGATGCCCATCTTTACTCTCCCTATTACCTTTTGCCTAACAGAAATCCTATTACCAGGCCCACGACGGCGCCGGCGCCTATCCCCGCCCAAGGGTTATCCTTAAGGCAGGCACATGATTGCTCGAGCGCCGCTTTTACACCGCTGCGCACTTCGCAGGCGGTGGCTTTCACGTAGTCGCTCGGTTGCTCAACACCGTTTAGTTCGTCATTTTCATATGACATGTCAAATCCTTACAGACCAACCCTCTGAGAATCTCGTCACATGTTTCGCGCCAGGCGCCGTCCGCTCCGCGATCTTGCTCTGGGCAACCTGCCCGCTGCCGCTCAATGCAGAGGCGTACGCCGACAAACGCACAACTTCACACTATGACTATAGTAAAAAATCAGCGGTTTACCCATTTCCGTCCGTCTGAATTTCACCGTACAAAAAACGATCTAACTTCATCCTGCCGTCATCTCGAGAGGCTAAACTTTAAACAAATCCTCATGGAGGAAACAACCATGTTCAATGCCCCCCTTGTCCTGATTCTCGCGCTACTGTACGCACTGGCCGCCGTTTGGGACGGTTCCGTCGCGTTACTGTTTCATTAAGGTTACATAGCAGTTGTCACTTTTGCGATGCGCTTAATTGTGTCTTTATTTTTCAATTGCACCAGCCGGTTGAAATAGCGGAAAATATCTTCCCTTCCCTCGGTAAAAATCCTATCTCACTCCATTTTTCGCCTGCGCTTAAATAAAGTGAAAAAAAAGCATTAATGGAAAATCCTATTTAGCACGAAATGTTCTACTATTCGCCTTATAAAAATTTGGGTTAAGGTCCCATTGGGAAAGAAAAGGAATCATAGAAAAAATGCTTTCTAACCAACGCTTTGAGCGCAAATTCTTGCGCCCTCGTTATTGGTTGCTGTGGATAGGGCTGGGAATACTCTATCTCTTGGTGTTACTGCCCTACCCGCTCATTTATCGACTCGGACACGGCCTTGGCAGAATAGCCATGCGCCTGATGAAACGCCGGGTACAAATAGCACGCCGCAATGTAGAACTCTGCTTCCCTGAGATGCTCTCCGCCGAGCGCGAGGCGCTGATTGTCAAAAATTTTGAGTCCGTCGGCATGGGCCTGTTCGAAGTCGGCATGGCCTGGTTCTGGCCTGACTGGCGCATCGCCCGTTGGTTTAAGGTGAGCGGCATGGAAAACATGCAGTTGGCGCGTCAGGACGGGAAAGGCGTGCTGCTGATCGGCCTGCATTTCCTCACTCTGGAGCTGGGTGCGCGCATCTTCGGCATGCAAAACCCCGGCATCGGCGTGCATCGCCCGCACAATAACAAACTGATGGAATGGGTGCAGACCCGCGGCCGGCTACGCTCGAATAAATTCATGATCGATCGTAAAGATATCAAAGGCATGATCCGCAACCTGAAACAGGGTGAAATCCTGTGGTATGCGCCGGACCACGATTATGGCCCGCAAAGCAGCGTGTTCGTACCGTTCTTCGCCGTGGAAAACGCCGCCACGACGACCGGCACCTATATCCTGGCGCGCATGGGGCGGCCGTCGATCGTGCCATTCGTGCCGCGCCGCCTGCCGCATGCGCAGGGTTATGAGCTGATCGTACAGCCACCGCTGACGGACTTCCCGCTGGACGATGAAACGCGCGCGGCGGCCATGATGAACCGCGTGGTGGAAGAACAGGTGCTGCTGGCACCCGATCAATACATGTGGTTGCACCGCCGCTTTAAAACCCGCCCACCCGGCGAACCTTCGCTGTATTAACCGCCTTCGCACCTTCGCCCGCCCTGCCGGCGGCGAAGGCGCTCACCTCGCACGAGCATTCTGCGTCAGGGGAACTACACTAATAAGTCACCGACGGCAATTATTGCCGCCAGCAACCATTTCTTCCTGCCCGAGGGCCGGTCGTTGCCTGTCGGGCCACAACCGAGGTCAATGTCATGCTGGTACAACCCTATTTGTTTTTCAGCGGTAACTGTGAGCAAGCGATTAACTTCTATGTACAGCAGTTGAATGCCAAAATTGAAATGGTCATGCGCTTCAAAGACATGCCCGAAGAAGCCCGCCAAGGCGGGCCGCAGGACGCCAATCCTGAAGCGATCATGCATGCGCGTCTGCTGATCGGCGACGGTGTACTGATGGCCTCCGATGGCTGCCCACAAGATGACAGCGGCGGCGCTTCTCACAAAGGCTTCTCGCTGTCGCTGAACCCCAGCGATGCGGAGCAAGGACGCAAACTGTTCGACAATCTGGCGCAGGGCGGCCAGGTGACGATGCCTTACCAAGCCACCTTCTGGGCCAAAGGCTTTGGTATGCTGACCGACAAATTCGGCGTCAACTGGATGATCAACGTCGAATAACCCGTCATGGCGCCGCTAGCTGTAGCGGTGCCAGTCATACGCCACCTTGGCGAACAGCACGAACAGCACCGTCAACAGCACCAACCCCAACCGCCAATAGGGCGACCGGCGCCGCCGCCAGGCGAAGAACATCATCACCGCCAGCCCCCCCAGCGTGAGGGGGTAATACACCGCCAGCGTCAGTAAAGCGATAATGATGTAATCCGACATGGCCCTTTTACTCCTTCGCGTTCACGCCGCCGCAAATGCGGGTTGCGATCGCCCTTTCGCCTTATCGCCTCGTTAAGGGCTAGAGGTCTGGCGCGTTTATGCATAAAATATAAGATTGCTCTTAACTCGAACTAAATAGTAATCAAACAACAAGGGTGACATGACTCAGCAGCAACCCATACAGGATGCCGTGCCGCCGCGCAGCGTTAAAAGCTCCCCATTATTATTTCAGGCCGGCGTGTTTGTCATCATCGTTGCCGCCACGCTGATCCTCTTTAACAGCTGGCAAATCTGGAACGCGCACCAGCGCGATCTGCGCAGCGCCGAGCATGAATCCGCCAACCTCGCCCGTTCGCTGGCGCAGCATGCCGACGATACTTTCATGCAGGTGGACGGCAATCTGCTCGATCTGACCGAACGTCTCCAGAACGACGGGCTGGGTCCATCGCAGCTGACGCGGCTGCAGCGCGTCATGCAGACGCAGGTCGGCAACCTGCCGCAGCTGCATGGGCTGTTTCTCTACGATGCGCGCGGCCGCTGGCTGGCGACCTCCTCGGGCAAATTCATCAAGAACGCCAACAACGCCGATCGCGATTACTTCAAATACCATCAAAACCGCGACGGCGGCGGCCTGTACATCGGCAAGGTGATCCGCAGCCGCACCACCGGCGATCTGATCATTCCCGTTTCGCGGCGCTTCAACCACCCGGATGGCAGCTTTGGCGGCGTGGTGCTGGCGACGCTGTACGTCGATTATTTCCGCCAGTTTTACGACAGCTTCGCCCTCAACACTGACGCCTCGCTGAACCTGCTGCTGGCGGACGGCACCATCCTTTACCGCCGCCCCTACTCGGCGGCGTCGATCGGTAAAAACATCGCCAAGGGCGTGCTGTTCAGCGAAATTTTGCCGCATTCGGAATTCGGCAACGCCACCATCACCTCGCTGTACGACAATGTGGAGCGCATCTACGGCTATTCGCGGGTCAACCGCTTTCCGCTGGTGATCGCCGCCGGGCTATCGAAACGCGACGCGCTGGCGGACTGGCGCACCGACGCCGGGCTGTTCGCCGCCGGTGGCCTCTCGCTGCTGATGATCCTGTTGGCGATGGGCATGGTGCTGCTGCGGCAAATCAAGCACAGCATGCAAACCGAAGCCGAGCTGATGCGCACCCGCGATCAGCTGACCAGCATCAACCAGATGCTCGAAGAACTGGCGCTGCTGGACGGCCTGACCGGGCTGGCCAACCGCCGCCAGTTTGATATCGCGCTGAAGAACGAGCTGGCGCGGGCTTCGCGCAACTACCGCAGCGTGGCGCTGCTGATGCTGGATATCGACTATTTCAAACAGTACAACGACAGCTATGGCCACGTCGCCGGGGACCAGTGCCTGCAGCAGATCGGCCAAACGCTCAAAGGGTTGGCGTGCCGCAGCAACGACGTTTTAGCGCGCTACGGCGGCGAAGAGATGGGGATTATCCTGCCGGATACCGACATTCAGGGCGCACTGATTTTCGCCGAACGCGTCATCCAGGCGGTACGCGATCTGAAGATCCCGCATCAGGGCAACCCGCACGGCATCGTCACCATCAGCATCGGCATCTGCGCCAAAGTGCCACATATGTATAACGATACGCCGATCAGCTTTATCAATGAGGCGGACAGCGCGCTGTATCAGGCCAAGAAAAAAGGCAAAAACTGCATTTACGGTGCTTAATCAATAATCGGGTCTCCAAATTTGGCGGCCCGATTTATTCCCGACAAGATGAAATAATTCCACTCCGCAACATTATTTCCCCGGTTTGCTCTGCTATTTGAATGAAATAACGCCAATAAATAAGCAGCATATTTATTTCCATTACAATTCAATAAGATAGAAAATACACCATTCCGCAGACAATTCGTGCCATTTTTGATTATTCGTGCCTACGTGCAGCCCCGTTTAGCCCTCGTTTACTTTTCATTGGTATTGCCGGTGATATCCTTATTGGGAATATTCTCTCTATCAGGAAGCCATCGCACGCTTCGGCGCACTGCGCCCTGCTGATACATCCATAATAGAACCCACAAATTTCACGTTGCAATTGAGCGGCCTGCTGACGCCGCTCCAGCCAGCCACTGCGCAAGCCAGTGCAGCCAATCACGCGGCAACCTGAAAGACGGGAATAAAGCGATATAGATTTGCGAGGAGATCTCATGCCTACTGGCGATATTATGCGTGAACAGGCCGTCCTGACGCTGCCGTTGCGACAATGGGCGGCAGCGGAAGCATCCAGCGCGGTCAGCGAACTGGAACAGGGCAAGGTACTGTTTCTGCCCGAGCTGGCCTTCACCCTGTCTGAACAGGAAATGCCACTGCTGGATCCGACGTTGGTCGATCCGAAGCGCAAAAACATCAGCTATCAGCCGCTGTCCGGCAAGCTGACCGGCGTCGCCGTCGCGGAACGCCGGCAGCAGGTTCAGCAACTGCTGGAGCGCTATTACCAGTCGTGCCGCCAGCTGATCGCCGGGCTGTTGCCCGAGTATCAGGAGGCGCTGCACCATCCGACCGGCAGCCTGCGTTTGCACCCGGTTTCCGCCTGGCGGGCGACCAGTTCCTGGCGCAAAGACGACAGCCGCCTGCACGTTGACGCTTTCCCGTCGCGCCCGAACTACGGCGAACGCATTCTGCGCATTTTTACCAACATCAACCCGCACGGCGAGCACCGCCAATGGCGTGTCGGTGAACCGTTCCCTGAGCTGGCGGCACGCTTTATGCCGCGCCTCGCACGCTACTCCGCCCTCAGCAGCTGGCTGCAGCATCAGGTGCGCATCACCAAGACCCGCCGCAGCCATTATGACCACCTGATGCTGCAGTTGCACGACGCCATGAAGGCCGACGGCGATTATCAGCAGCAGGGGCCGCAGCTGGCGCTGGCGTTTCCGCCGGGCAGCAGCTGGATTTGTTTCTCGGATCAAACGCCGCACGCCGCGATGGGCGGACAGTTTATGCTGGAACAGACCTTCCTGTTGCCGGTGAACAAGATGCAGGATCCGCAGCGCTCGCCGCTGAAAGTGCTGGAACAGCTGCGCGGTCAGCCGCTGATCTGAATAGATTGCCGCCGCCGGGGCTGCCGGCGGCGGCAAACGCGTATTACGCCTCGAAGTCCCCCTGCTGGCGCGCCACCAGCGTCAGGATGCTGTACAGCGCCACCGGCTGCTGTTCCTGATTCAACACCTGCACATCCCACACCACCACGCCGTGCGGCCGATCCTCGGCGGTTTTTTGCGGCTTGCGGATTTTCTTCTTGCAGGTCAGCCGCACCTGAATGGTGTCGCCGATCTTCACCGGTTCGATAAAGCGCAGATTCTCCATGCCGTAGTTGGCGATCACCGGCCCGACGGCGGCATCGACAAACAGCCCGGCCGCGGCGGACACCACAAAGTAACCGTGCGCCACTCGCTCGCCGAACAGGGAATCGGCGGCGCCGATCTTGTCCATGTGCGCGTAGAAATGATCGCCGCTCAGGCAGGCGAAGTTGACGATATCCGCTTCGGTCACGGTGCGGCGCGCGGTCAACAGGCTGTCGCCCAGCTGCAGCTGCTCGAAGTATTTACGGAACGGATGTACCGGATGCTCGGCGACCGGCGCGCCGCGCACCCATTCACCGCCGATGGCCGCCAGCATCGCCGGGCTGCCCTGGATCGCCGTGCGCTGCATATAGTGCTTCACCGCACGCAGTCCGCCCAGCTCTTCCCCGCCACCGGCGCGCCCCGGGCCGCCGTGTACCAGCATCGGCAGTGGCGAACCGTGGCCGGTGGACTCCGCCGCCGCCTGTTCATCCAAAATCAGCATTCGGCCGTGGGCGCAGGCCGCCGCGCGAATGAAGCGCTTGGCCAACGCCGGATCGGCGGTCACCAGCGATCCCGCCAGGCTGCCCTGCCCCAGCAACGCCAGCGCGATCGCCTGCTCGGTATCCGCATACGGCATCAGCGTTGCCACCGGCCCAAAGGCCTCGGTGCCGTGCACCGCCTGATGGGTGAACGGATCGGCGCAATACAGCAGGGTCGGTGGATAAAACGCCCCACCGCGCGCGCCGTCGCCCAGGATCTCCAGCTTATCCAGCGCCGCGCCACAGAGCGGTTCGCAACCATTGCGCAGCAGGAACTCTACCTTGCTTTGCACATCCTCACGCTGCTCGTGGCTGACCAACGCCCCCATGCGCACCGGCTCCAGCTGCGGGTCGCCCACCGTCACCCCCGCCAGGCGCTGCAACAAGGCCTGACGCACCGCCGTCACCTGCGCCGCCGGCACGATGATGCGGCGGATCGCAGTACATTTCTGCCCCGCCTTGGCGGTCATTTCACGGCACACTTCTTTGATGAACAGCGCAAACTCCGGCATCTCCGGCGTCACGTCCTCCGCCAACACGCAGCAGTTGAGCGAATCCGCCTCCATGGTGAACGCGATCGATTTTTCCAGCAGGCGCGGATGCGCACGCAGCCGCTGCCCGGTCTGCGCCGAGCCGGTGAAAGTCACCGCATCCTGATAATCCAGGTGCGCAAACATGTCGCCGACGCCGCCGCAAACCAACTGCAGCGCCCCTTCCGGCACCAGCCCACTGTCGACGATCAGCCTGACCATCGCCTGCGTCAGCTGCGCAGTAGCGGTGGCCGGCTTGATGATGGCCGGCATGCCCGCCAGCCAGGTCGGCGCCAGTTTTTCCAGCATGCCCCAGCACGGGAAGTTGAAGGCGTTGATGTGCAGCGCCACGCCAGGGCGCGAAGTGAGCACGTGGCGGGCGGCGAACTGCGCCTGTTTCGACAGCGGGATCAACTCGTCTTCCGGCCACAGCGTATCATCCGGCAGATCGCGGCCGGCCATGCCGGCATAGGCGAACAGCGTGGCGATGCCGCCTTCGATATCGACCCACCCGTCGCTGCGCGTCGCACCGGTTTGATAGGAAATCTGATACAGCGCCTCTTTATGCGCCAGCAGGTGTTTCGCCACCGCTTTCAGCATCTGGGCGCGCTGCTGGAATGTCATGTTCGCCAGCGCCGGGCCGCCGTGGCTGCGGGCATAGCTCAGGCTCGCCGCTAACGGCAGGCCGTCGGAGCAGACCTGGTACAGCGCTTCGCCGGTCACGGCGTGACGGATCTCGCGGCCCTCTCCCTGCCCATACACCCAGGCGCCAGATAGATAACTGTGTAACTGCTGCATGTGCCCTCCAAAATTCATAAATTTTCACCCTACAGCTTAATTACGTATCACATAAATGCCAGTCAACGCCAAATCAAATTTTAACAAAAACAGAACAAAACCCGTTTTCAAGCCGCTTACCCTGTCATTAATACGAAATTGATGGTTTTATTTATCAAATTAAATCAACAAAATAACAAAAAACCTTGTGAGTGAACTCGCAAAACCACATGAATCTCGTTTGATCTTTTTGTTATCAGTTTGTAGCCTTATGGTTAGTTAAAGTGATTCACATTTTTATATCTAATGTGAAAAACACGAATCACCAAGAGGCGAGCATGACAACTGACGCACAATATCAGCAGCATTTCGACGACAAGATCGCGGCGGATATCGCCATTGAGGCCAAAGACTGGATGCCGGACGCCTACCGTCAGAACCTGATTCGGCAGATCGGCCAACACGCCCACTCGGAAGTCATCGGCATGCTGCCGGAAGCCAACTGGCTGACGCGCGCCCCCACGCTGCGCCGCAAGGCGGTGCTGCTGGCCAAAGTGCAAGATGAGGCCGGCCACGGTCTGTACCTCTACAGCGCCGCCGAGACCCTCGGCTGTTCGCGCCAGGACATCTACCAAAAGATGCTCGACGGCAAGATGAAGTATTCCTCCATCTTCAATTACCCCACGCTCAACTGGGCGGATATCGGCGTGATCGGCTGGCTGGTCGACGGCGCCGCCATCGTCAACCAGGTAGCGCTGTGCCGCGCCTCCTACGGCCCCTATGCGCGGGCGATGGTGAAAATCTGCAAAGAAGAAAGCTTCCACCAGCGCCAGGGCTACGAGGCGGTGATGGCGATGGCCAACGGCAGCGACACGCAGCGTGCCATGTTGCAGGACGCTATCGATCGCTTCTGGTGGCCGGTGCTGATGATGTTCGGCCCGAGCGACGCCGACTCCCCTCACAGCGCCCAGAGCATGGCGTGGAAAATCAAACGCCACAGCAACGATGAGCTGCGGCAGAAATTCGTCGACAACACCGTACCGCAGCTTGAGGCGCTGGGCATGACGGCGCCAGACCCGAGTCTTACCTGGGACGAGGCCGCCGGCCACTATCGCTTCGGCGAGATCGACTGGAGCGAACTGCATGAAGTGATCAAAGGACGCGGCCAATGCAACCACGAACGCCTGCAGGCCAAACGCCGCGCCTGGGAAGACGGCGCCTGGGTGCGCGACGGCGCCATGGCCCACGCCGCGAAAAACGCCGCTTCCGCCGCATAGCCAACATAAGGAACCGAGATCATGAGCCACGTTGAATGGCCGCTGTATGAAGTGTTTATCCGCAGCAAACAAGGGTTGGCGCATCGCCACGTCGGCAGCCTGCACGCCGCCGACGACCAAATGGCGCTGGAAAACGCCCGCGACGCCTACACGCGCCGCAACGAAGGCTGTTCGATCTGGGTGGTGCAATCGCGCCATCTGATCGCCTCGCAGCCGGAAGATCGCGGCGCGTTCTTCGATCCGTCCGAAGACAAGATCTACCGTCATCCGACGTTTTACACCATCCCCGACGGCATCAAGAACATGTAGAGGCGACCATGACGGTTAACGATCCGCGCATCAGCTATTTGCTCCGCCAGGGCGACACGCCTCTGATCCTCGCCCAGCGTCTGTGCGCCTGGTGCGGCCACGCGCCCGAACTGGAAATCGATCTGGCGTTGGCCAACATCGGTCTCGATCTGCTCGGCCAGGCGCGCCACTTCCTGGGCTACGCCGCCGAACTGGCCGGGCCGCCCTGCAGCGAAGACAGCCTGGCCTTCGGCCGTGACGAGCGCCAGTTCCATAACCTGCTGCTGGCGGAACAGCCGAACGGCGGTTTCAACGACACGCTGGTGCGCCAATTCCTGCTCGACGCCTACCACGTGCAGCTGCACCAGGCGCTGAGCCGCAGCCGCGATGCGCAGATCGCCGCCATCGCCGCCAAATCGTTGAAGGAGGCCGATTATCACCTGCGCTTCAGCCACGGCTGGATGATCCGCCTCGGTGACGGCAACGACATCAGCCACGGCAAGATCCAACAGTCGCTGGATAACCTGTGGCGCTTTACCGCCGAGCTGTTCCACGCCGACGCGTTGGAACTGGCGTTGGCGGAACAAGGCATCGCCGTCGATCCGCGCACGCTGCAGGCCCCCTGGCTAGCGCAGGTGGAAGAGACGCTGCGGCAGGCGACGCTGGCGCTGCCCGCCGAGCAGGCGTTCCGTCACGGCGGCAAGCAAGGTCAGCACAGCGAACACCTCGGCCCGTTGCTGGCGGAGATGCAGTTCCTGCAGCGCGCCTACCCAAACAGTCAGTGGTAGGAGGCCGCGATGAACGTCACTCGTTTGCAACCCGCCGAAATCCCGCAGATTTGGCACTGCCTGCAGCAGATCAGCGATCCCGAGCTGCCGGTGCTGTCGATCACCGATTTGGGCATGGTGCGCGACGTGGTACGCGACGGCAGCGGCTGGCGCGTGACCTTCACCCCAACCTATTCCGGCTGCCCGGCCACCGAATTTTTGCTCAACGCTATCGAGCAGCGGCTGGCGGCCGCCGGTTTCAGCCCGGTGCAGGTGGACATTCGCCTCAGCCCGGCCTGGACCACCGACTGGATGAACGCCGACGCCCGCGAGCGGCTGCGGCAATACGGCGTAGCGCCCCCGCAGGGCCACACCTGCGATCGGCCGCATGCCCACGGCCCGGTCGCCTGCCCGCGCTGCGGCAGCACCCACAGCGAGAAGATCAGCGAGTTCGGATCCACCGCCTGTAAAGCGCTGTACCGCTGCTGCGACTGCCGGGAACCGTTCGACTATTTCAAATGCATATAGGAGCGCTGACACCATGACGGTCTTTCATCGCCTGAGCGTCGCCGCCATCGAGCGCGAAACGCCTGACGCCGTAGCCATCACCCTGCGGGTGCCTGAAGAGCTGCAAAACCAATACCGCTATACCCCCGGCCAGCACCTGACGCTCAAGGCGCTAGTCAACGGCGAAGAACTGCGGCGTTGCTACTCCATCTGCAGTTCGCCGCAGGAAGGCCTGCTGCAGATCGGCGTAAAAGCGATTGATCAGGGCCGTTTCTCCGGCTTCGTCAACCGCATGCTGAAAGTCGGCGACGCACTGGAGGTGATGGTGCCGCAGGGGCGCTTCGGCTACCAGCCGCAGGCAGAGCGCCACGGCAACTACCTGGCGATCGCCGCCGGCTCCGGCATCACGCCAATGCTGTCGATCATCAAGGCGACGCTGCTGCTCGAACCGGGCAGCAGCTTCACCCTGATCTACGGCAACCGCAACAGCCGTTCAATGATGTTCAAAGAGGCGCTGTCGGACCTTAAAAACCGCTACCCGCAGCGTTTTCAGCCGCTGTACCTGTTCAGCCAGGAAAGTCTCGACAGCCCGCTGCTCAGCGGCCGCATCGACCGTGAACGCCTGGCGGCGATCGGCGGCGCGCTGCTGGATTTCCGCGACTATGACCACGCCTTTATCTGCGGGCCGGAATCGATGATGGACGACGCGCAAACCGTGCTGGAGCAGGCCGGCGTACCGGCCAATCACATCCACAGCGAACGCTTCAACACCAGCGGCCTGGTCACCCGCCCGCGCCACAGCGGCGATCGCAACGCTACCCGGGTGGCGATCCTGCTCGACGGCCGCCGGTTGGATATCGAGATCGGCGAACAGGACGACAGCATTCTCGATGCCGCGCTGCGCCAGGGCGCCGATCTGCCCTACGCCTGCAAAGGCGGCGTGTGCGCCACCTGCAAATGCCGTCTGAAGGCCGGCCAGGTGGAGATGGGCGTCAACTACAGCCTGGAGCCGGATCAGCTGGCGGCGGGCTACGTATTGAGCTGCCAGTCGTGGCCGAAAGGCGACGGCGTGGTGTTGGACTTCGACGTCTAGGAGCCGCGATGGATACCCCCTTTATTTTGCATCAGCAGCAACACCGCGTGGTCACGCTGACGCTGCACCGCCCGGAGGCGCGCAACGCCCTGAGCACGCCGTGCCTGGAACAGCTGGTTGCCCGTCTGGAGCAGGCAGATGCCGACAGCGGCGTGGGCGCCGTGGTGATCGCCGGCGCGGCGCGCTTTTTCGCCGCCGGCGCCGATCTGCGCGAACTGCAACAGCAGGATCTGCCGGCCGCGCTGGCGGATCGCCGTCCGCAGCTGTGGCAGCGGCTGGCGCAGTTCAGCAAGCCGCTGCTGGCGGCGGTGAACGGCTATGCCCTGGGCGCCGGCTGCGAGTTGGCGCTGGCCTGCGACATCGTTATCGGCGGCGAAAGCGCCCGCTTCGGCCTGCCGGAGATCACCCTCGGCCTGATGCCGGGGGCCGGAGGCACCCAGCGCCTGATCCGCTGCGTCGGCAAGGCGCGCGCCAGCCAGATGGTGCTGACCGGCGAAGCCATCGACGCCCGCACCGCGCTGCAGGCTGGCCTGATCAGCGAAGTGTGCGTCGATGCCCTGACGCTGGAGCGCACGCAGCAGATTGCCGATCGCATCAGCCGTCAGGCGCCGCTGGCGCTGCGCGCCGCCAAGCAGGCGCTGAAACAGGCCGAGGAAACCGGCCTTAGCCAGGGGCTAGCGATGGAGCGTCAGCAGTTCGTCACCCTGGCCGCCACCGACGATCGCCGCGAAGGCATCGCCGCCTTTTTCGAAAAACGTACGCCAAACTATCAGGGGCGCTGATTTATGGATAACGCATTGATTCTCAGCCATCTCGACGCCGGCGTGTTGACGCTGACCCTCAACCGGCCGGATCGGCTCAACAGCTTTAACGACGAGATGCATCGCCAGCTGAGCGAAGCGCTGACGCAAGCCGAGCGCGACGACAGCGTGCGCTGCCTGCTGATCGCCGGTGCCGGGCGCGGTTTCTGCGCCGGGCAGGATCTCAACGATCGCAACGTCAGCGCCGATCAACAGGCGCCGGATCTCGGCCTGTCGGTCGAACGTTTCTACAACCCCCTGATCCGCCGCCTGACCGCCCTGCCGAAACCGGTGGTATGCGCAGTCAACGGCGTGGCGGCCGGCGCCGGCGCCGCGCTGGCCCTGGCGTGCGATATCGTCATCGCCGCCGACAACGCCGGCTTTATTCAGTCGTTCTGCCGTTTGGGGCTGGTGCCGGATTCCGGCGGCAGCTGGTTCCTGCCACGGCTGGCCGGCCACGCCCGCGCGATGGGCATGGCCTTGCTGGGTGACAAAATCAGCGCCCAACAGGCGCTGGAGTGGGGCATGATCTGGCAGGTGGTGCCGGCGGATGAATTGGCCGACCGCACGCAAACGCTGGCGCGCCATCTGGCCACCCAGCCGACCTACGGTTTGGGGCTAATCAAGAAAGCCCTCTACAGCTCGGCCACCAACAGCCTCGATCAACAGCTCGATCTGGAGCGCGATCTGCAGCGATTGGGCGGCCGCAGCGACGACTACCGCGAAGGCGTCAGCGCGTTCTTCGCCAAACGCACGCCAAACTTCAGCGGGAAATAGCCATGAACGCGCCCCTTCTTAACGGCCAGGTGGCGGTGATCGGCGCCGGCACTATGGGCATCGGCATCGCCCAGGTGGCCGCTGCCGCCGGCCATCCGGTGCGGCTGTTCGATATCGCGCCCGCCGCCGCCCAGCGCGCGATCGACGATCTCGCTCGCCGCCTGCGCCAGCGGGTCGACGGCGGCAAGGCCGACGCCGCGACCACCGAAGCGCTGCTGGCGCGCCTCGAACGCGCCGATTCGCTCGAGCAGCTGGCCGACTGCGCACTGGTGATTGAAGCGGTGGCGGAAAATCTGGCGATCAAGCAGAGCCTGTTCCGCGATCTGGAAGCGGTCTGCTCGCCCACGGCGCTGTTCGCCAGCAATACCTCCTCGCTGTCAATCACCGCCATCGCCGGGGCACTGCAGCGCCCGGCGCGCATGGCCGGGCTGCACTTCTTCAACCCGGCGCCGCTGATGAAGCTGGTGGAGATCGTCAGCGGTCTGGAGACCGGGGTCGAGACCCTCGCCGCGCTGCAGGCCCTGGCGCAGCGCTGGGGTAAGCAGAGCGTTGTATGCCGCTCGACGCCGGGATTCATCGTCAACCGCGTGGCGCGGCCATTCTACGCCGAAACCCTGCGCGCGCTGGAGGAACGGGTGGCCGACGCCGCCACCCTGGATGCAGTCATGCGCGACGCCGGCGGCTTCGCCATGGGCCCGCTGCAGTTGACCGATCTGCTCGGCCAGGACGTCAATTACGCCGTGACCGACTCGGTGTATCAGGCCTTCTACCAGGATCCGCGCTTCACCCCCTCACTGGTGCAGCAGGAGCTGGTGGCCGCCGGGCGCCTCGGCCGCAAATCCGGCCGCGGCTTCTACCGCTACGACGCGCAACGGCCCGCCGCAGAGATGATCGCCTTTGCGCCGCCGGCGCAGGCCGCGCCGCCGCAACGCGTCACGCTGCACGGCGACTGGTCTTCGCTGGCCGATTTGGCGGAACTGTTGATCGAAAATGCGGGGGCGATCAAACAACCTGGCCAGACCAGCCCGTACCTCACGATCGACGACGTTACAATGATGTTAACCAATGGTAAAACCGCCGGCCAACTGGCCGACGAACGTGGAACGCCCGTGGTGCTGTTCGATCTCTGTGCCGACTATGCGCATGCCTCCGCCATCGCCATCAGCTGCGCTGCGCAAAACGGCGCGCAACACAATGCCAACGCGATTCGCCTGCTGCAGTCCCTCGGCAAGCAGGTCATTCAACTGCCGGATTATCCCGGCCTGCTGACGATGCGCACTCTGGCCATGCTGGCCAACGAAGCGCTCGACGTGGTGAATAAAGGCGTCGCCGGCGCCGAAGATACCGATCTGGCGATGCTGCGCGGCGTCAACTATCCGCGCGGCCCGCTGGCCTGGGGCGCCGCACTCGGCTGGCGCCACATTCTGACGACGCTGGAAAACCTGCAACGCTATTACGGCGAAGCGCGCTATCGCCCGATGCCACTGCTGCGCCGCTACGCTTCCCCCGCCTCTTTCTCAGGAGCCGAACGATGAACGCCAATACGCCGCGCGCGCTGGCTCAGCGCTGCGCCGAACAGATGTTCCAGCAAGATACCTGCGCTCAGACGATGGGGATGCATATCGACGCCGTCGATGCAGGGTACGCACAGGTCAGCATGACCGTCGGCCCGCAGATGCTCAATGGCCACCAGACCTGCCACGGCGGCCAGCTGTTCAGCCTGGCGGATACCGCCTTCGCCTACGCCTGCAACAGCCAGGGATTGGCGGCGGTGGCCTCCGGCTGCAGCATCGATTTCGTCCGCCCGGCACTGGCCGGCGATCGCCTCACCGCCAGCGCGGCGGTGCGCCACCAAGGCAAAGCCACCGGGCTGTACGACGTCGAGATCGTCAACCAACTGGGCAAAACCGTCGCCTGGTTCCGCGGCCGCGCGCACCGCCTCGGCCACAGTATTTTAGGAGATCAGGCATGAATCAGGCATTTATCTGCGACGGCGTGCGCACCCCGATCGGTCGCTATGGCGGCGCGCTGGCCCAGGTGCGCGCTGACGATCTCGCCGCCCTGCCGCTGCGCGTGCTGCTGGAACGCCATCCGCAGGTGGATTGGGCGCAGTTGGACGACGTGATCCTCGGCTGCGCCAACCAGGCCGGGGAAGACAACCGCAACCTGGCACGCATGGCGCTGCTGCTGGCCGGAGTGCCGATCGGCGTTTCCGGCACCACGGTGAACCGCCTGTGCGGTTCGGGCCTGGATGCGCTGGCGATGGCGGCGCGCAGCATCAAGGCCGGCGACGCCGGGTTGCTGCTGGCGGGCGGCGCGGAATCGATGACCCGTGCGCCGCTGGTGATGGGCAAGGCCGACAGCGCC
The DNA here is from genome assembly GCF_052168655.1 of Serratia sp. CY47280. Lineage (NCBI taxonomy): Bacteria > Pseudomonadati > Pseudomonadota > Gammaproteobacteria > Enterobacterales > Yersiniaceae > Serratia > Serratia sp. CY47280. Next base: position 1,415,460 of record NZ_JBJNMG010000001.1, read on the forward strand.
TTCAGCCGCCAGGCGCAGCTGTACGACACCACCCTCGGCTGGCGCTTCGTCAACCCGCGGATGCAGGCCGAGTTCGGCACCGATTCGATGCCGGAGACCGCCGAAAACGTCGCGGCGCAGTTCAACATCAGCCGCGCCGATCAGGACGCCTTTGCGCTGCGCAGCCAGCAGCGTGCCGCCCGGGCGCAGGCGCTGGGCCACCTGGCGCAGGAGATAGCGCCGGTCAGCCTCACCGGCAAAAAAGGCGCGGTCACCCTGTTCAGCCAGGATGAACACCCGCGCGCCGACACCACCTTCGAGCAGTTGCAGGCGCTGAAAACCCCGTTCCGTCAGCCCGGCAGCGTCACCGCCGGCAACGCCTCGGGCCTGAACGACGGCGCGGCGGCGCTGATCGTCGCCTCTGAAGCGATGGCAGCACGCCAGGGGCTGACGCCGCGGGCGCGCATCGTCGCCACCGCCACCTGCGGCGTAGAGCCGCGGCTGATGGGCATCGGCCCGCTGCCGGCCACCCGCAAGGTGCTGGAGATCGCCGGGCTGAGCCTGGCGCAGATGGACGTCATCGAATTGAACGAAGCGTTCGCCGCCCAGGCGTTGGCGGTGATGCGCCAGCTTGGCCTGCCGGACGATGCCCCACAGGTTAACCCCAACGGCGGCGCGATCGCTCTGGGGCATCCGTTGGGCATGAGCGGCGCGCGCCTGGCGCTAGCCGCCCTGTTTGAACTGGAACGGCGAGCCGGCCGCTACGCCCTGTGCACCATGTGCATCGGCGTAGGCCAAGGCATCGCCATGATCATTGAGCGTGTCTGACCCCTGAGGCTAACCATGACAATAAATCCACAGCCCCTCGAAACGATCGAATTCGCCTCGCGCGATGAGATTGAAGCGTTGCAGTTGGCGCGTCTGAAGTGGACGCTGCACCACGCCTACGACAATGTGCCGATGTACAAACGCAAATTCGACCAGGCCGGCGTACACCCCGACGATCTCAAACAGCTGAGCGATCTGGCGCGCTTCCCCTACACCACCAAGCAGAATCTGCGCGACAACTACCCGTTCGACACCTTCGCGGTGCCGATGGAACAGGTGGTGCGCATCCACGCCTCCTCGGGCACCACCGGCCGCCCGACGGTGGTCGGTTACACCCAGCGCGACATCGATAATTGGGCCGATATCGTCGCCCGCTGCCTGCGCGCCGGCGGCGCCACCGCCAAAGACAAGGTGCACGTCGCCTACGGCTACGGCCTGTTCACCGGCGGCCTCGGCGCGCACTACGGCGCAGAGCGGCTCGGCGCGACGGTGATCCCGATGTCCGGCGGCCAGACGGAGCGCCAGGCGCAGCTGATCCTCGACTTCAAGCCCGACATCATCATGGTGACGCCGTCCTATTGCCTGACGCTGATCGACGAACTGGAGCGCAAAATGGGCGGCGATGCGCGCGGCTGCTCGCTGCGGCTCGGCGTGTTCGGCGCCGAACCCTGGACCGAAGCCCTGCGCCACGAAATCGAAACCCGCATGGGCATCAAGGCGCTGGATATTTACGGCCTGTCGGAAGTGATGGGGCCGGGCGTAGCGATGGAGTGTCTGGAGAGCGGCGGTGGCCCGACCATTTGGGAAGACCACTTCCTGCCGGAGATCATTTGCCCGGAAACCGGCATTGCCCTGCCGGACGGCGAGCACGGCGAACTGGTGTTCACCACCCTGACTAAAGAGGCGCTGCCGGTTATCCGCTACCGCACCCGCGATCTTACTCGGCTGCTGCCGGGCGACGCGCGCCAGATGCGCCGCATGGGCAAGATCACCGGCCGCTCCGACGACATGCTGATCATTCGCGGTGTCAACGTCTTCCCGTCGCAGGTGGAAGAGCAGATCATGCAGTTCGAGCAGCTGTCGCCGCACTACCAGCTGCAGGTCAGCCGCAGCGGGCATCTGGACACGCTGGCGGTGCGCGTCGAGCTGAAAGAATCGGCGCTCAGCCTCAGCCACCAGCAGCGTTGCGATATCTGCCACCAGCTGCGCCACCACATCAAATCGATCGTGGGCGTCAGCACCGACGTCAGCATCGCCAACTGCGGCGATATCCCGCGCTCAGAAGGCAAGGCGCAGCGCGTGGTCGATTTGCGGCCGCGCTGAAGCGCACGGCGTCACGGATGACGCCGCCTTAAATTATGGTAATGTTATGGCTCATCGAAGGCTAACCCATGGAAAAATATGGAACATAAACTGGATGAGTTCATTCGCCATGCCGTCGACGCGCAGCCGATCAGCGGTACCTCGCTGATCATTTCGCTGTACGGCGACGCGCTCAGCCATCGCGGCGGCGAAGTGTGGCTCGGCAGCCTGAGCGCGCTGCTGGAGGCCTTCGGTTTCGGCGATCGCTTCGTGCGCACCTCGGTGTTTCGCCTGCAGAAAGAGGGTTGGCTGGCGGTGGAGAAAATAGGCCGCCGCAGCTTCTACCGCGTGACCGAGCAGGGAATGCGCCAGTTCCGCCACGCCGAGTCGAAAATCTATCTGCGCGAGCAGCCTGCCTGGGACGGCAAGTGGGAGCTGTTGCTGCTGGAATGCGCCGAAAAAAACGCGCGCGCACGGCTGAAAAAAGAGCTGGGCTGGCTCGGGTTCGGGCAGATCGCCAACAACCTGATGGCCGCCCCCACCCATGCGCAGACCGACGTGACGGCGCTGCTCGGCGAACTGAACGCCAGCGAGCAGGTGATCTACTTTCGCGCCGATTACCCCTACAATCGCTCCGAGCAAACCCTGCAAAAATTGGTGGCCGACTGCTGGTCGCTAAGCGACGTGGCGGCCGGCTATCACGAGTTTATCGTCTCCTTCCGGCCGCTGATGGCGCTGCTGCGCGAAGTTGACCCGGCGGCGCTGACGCCGCTGCGCGGTTTCCAGATTAAGCTATTATTGATTCACTTCTTCCGTCGCGTGGTGTTGAAAGATCCGCTGCTGCCGGACGCGCTGCTGCCCGCGCAGTGGGAGGGCCAGATCGCCCGCAACCTGTGCATCAATCTTTATCAGCAGGTCGATCGCGCCGCGACGGAGTACGTCAGCGCGCTGGCGGAGACCACCATCGGCGCCCTGCCCGCACCGGCCGCCGGCTACTATCGGCGCTTCGGCGGCCTGCCGCGCGACCCTACATTTTAAGGAACTCACGCTATGCCTGTGTATCAGATTGACGGCCTGACGCCGGTCGTCGACCCCAGCAGTTACGTACACCCGACGGCGGTGCTGATCGGCGACGTGATCGTCGGCAAACACGTGTATATCGGCCCGAACGCCAGCCTGCGCGGCGATTTTGGCCGCCTGGTAATCTGCGACGGCGCCAACATTCAGGACAACTGCGTGATGCACGGCTTCCCGCAGCAGGACACGGTGGTGGAAGAAGACGGCCATATCGGCCACGGCGCCATCCTGCACGGCTGCCGCATTCGCCGCAACGCGATGGTGGGCATGAACGCGGTGGTGATGGACGGTGCGGAGATCGGCGAGAACACCATCGTCGGCGCGATGGCGTTCGTCAAAGCCGCGGCGGTGATCGAAGCCAACAAGCTGGTGGTCGGCAGCCCGGCGCGCGTGCTGCGCGATCTGACCGAACAGGAGCTGGCCTGGAAGATCGCCGGCACCCGCGAGTATCAGGATCTGGTACAGCGCTGCAAATCCTCGCTGCACGAAGTGGCGCCGCTGACCGAAATCGAACCGGGCCGCCAACGCCTGAGCTTCGGCGACCACCTGATCCCGAAAAGCCAGCTTTAATCCCCGGGGCTGAGATGCGCCTCAGCCCCTCCCCTTATTACTCCACCTCATTACTCCACCTCCGGCGCCTTGAACGGCGACGGTGTAGCCGCGCGGCGGCTCTGGAAGTGATAAGCCACCACCAGCAGCAAGGTGAACGGAATGCCGAACCACAGCGTCATGCGGAAGAATTCGGTAAACGCCGTCGAGATCATCAGCGCCGCCATCAGCCCGGCGCCGAGCAAGGTGGTATAGGGAAAGCCCCACATGCGGAACTTCAGGTGGGTCTGCCGATGCCGGCGGCGGAAGAACAGGTGGGTGACGAAAATCATCAGCCAGGTAAAGCAGGCGCCATACACCGAGATAGACATCATGGCGGCGAACGAGGTTTCCGGCGCCACCAGGCTCAGCACGATGGACACCACGATACCGATGCACGACATCGCCAACGCATTGACCGGAATGCCGCGCCGGCTGACGCGCCCCAATGCCGCCGGCGCCTGCCCGGCACGCGACAGCGAGAACATCATGCGGGTGGTGATGTACAGCTGGCTGTTCATTGCCGACAGCGCTGCCACCAGCACGATAAAGTTGAAAATACCGGCGGCGGCGGGCAGATGGATCACGTTCATCGCCATCAGGAACGGGCTTTCGCCGGTGCCGGACTGGCGCCAGGGCACGATGGCCAGCATCAGGGCGATCGACAGCATGTAGAAGATGAACAGCCGCACGATGGTGCCCTTGAACGCCGCCTTCACCGCAATCACCGGATTTTTCGCCTCGCCGGCGGCCACCGCAATCATTTCAATGCTCAGGTAGCTGAAGATGGACACGATCACCGCGAACCACATGCCCTTGACGCCAAACGGCATGAAGCCGCCGGCGGTCAGGTTGCGCAGGCCGTAGGCCGGGTTGCCCGAGAATGCCAGAATGCCGATGCCGATCAGAATAAACGCCACGATCGCCGTCACTTTGACGGTGGACAGCGCGTATTCCACCTGGCCGAACGACTTCACCCCGATCACGTTGACGACGATCACCGCCGCCGAGAACAGCAGCACCCACGGCCAGGTCGGCGTCGCCGGGAACCAGAACTGCATGTACATGCCGATGGCGGTGACTTCGGTACCCACCGCCAGCACCACACAGGACCAGTAAGAATAACGCACCAGAAAACCGAACAGCGGGCCGAGATAGAATTCGGCGTAGTCGCCGAACGAGCCGGGCGTCGGGTGTTCGGAGGTCATCTCCGCCAGGCTGCCCATCAGCAGTAGCGCAATGACGCCGCCGATCAGGTAGCTCAACAATACCGACGGCCCCGCCATCTGAATGGCGTAGGCGCTGCCGAGAAACAGCCCGGTGCCGATGGCGCCGCCGATCGCCAGCATCGACATCTGCCCGGCGGTAAGATGCTTGTTCAACCCGCCCTGACGGCGGGCGATATGCTCAAAATCATTCATCTGTGGCATGGCTGGGTTCCCGAGCGGAGTTAGGCGGTACGGGTGACGTCGAGAATGGCGGCGGTCACATAGTCAATGTTGCCGGGATTGAGCCCCGGCAGGCACATGCGGCCGGGCGAGACCAGATAGATGGCATAGCGCTGCCGCAGGGTCTGCAGCTGCGCTTCGTTCAGGCCGGTATAGCTGAACATGCCGCGCTGATCGCGAATACGCCGGTGATCCAGCGAAGAGCCACCCTGCGCCAGCCCGGCGGCCAGCTGTTCACGCATTTGCTTGATGCGCGAGCGCATTTCTGCCAGCTCATTGCGCCAAAGCTCGCCAAGTTCGGCGTCGCCGAGCAGGGTTTCCACGATCTGGCTGCCGTGCGTCGGCGGGCAGGAGTAGCTGCGGCGGATCAGCGTTTTTAACGCCCCTTTGACGTTGGCGGCATTTTCCGCGTCGGCGCAGCGCACCGACAGCGCGCCCAGACGCTGGCCGTACAGCGCGACGTTTTTGGAAAACGAATTGCAGACCAAAAACGGCAGATCGGTTTTCAGCGCTTCGCGCAACGCAAAGCAGTCCTCCTCCAGCCCGTCGCCGAAGCCCTGATAGGCGATATCGAACAGCGGCAGCAGGCTGCGTCGCTGCAGCACGGCGAGCGTGGCGCGCCACTGCTCCGCCGTCAGATCGGTGCCGGTCGGGTTATGGCAACAAGGATGCAACAGGACCACGCTGCCCGGCGGCAGGCTGTCCAACGCGTCGAGCATGGCGGCGAAACGCAGGCCGCCCGCCGCTTCATCAAAGTAGGGATAGGTATTCACCCGCAGCCCGGCGCCTTCGAAAATCGCCCAGTGATTGGCCCAGGTGGGATCGGACACCCAAATTTCACCGCGCGCCAGAAAGTGGCGCAAAAAATCCGCCGCCAGCTTCAACGCGCCGGAGCCGCCGACGGTCTGCACCGTGGCGATCTCGGCCGCCTGTTGCTCACCGAACAGCAGCGTCTGCACCTGGCGAGCAAACTGCGACGAACCCTCGATCGGCGGATAGCCATGTGGGCGACGCAGCGCCAACAATCGCTGTTCGGCCGCCTCAACCGCGCGCATCAGCGGAATATTCCCCTGTCGGTCGTAATACAGACCAATGCCTAAATTCACTTTTTGCGGATTGGGGTCCTGCAAATAGGCTTCCATCAGCGACATAATAGGATCGGCCGCGGAAGGTGCAATCTGTTTAAACATGACACATCCTTAACTCGTTATTGAATTAATATAAAGGCGAACTTAAGAAGAAATTAAATCAGGCGATGGCGCTGACGGTAATTTCTATTTTCATCCCCGGCACCACCAATTTTTCGACAATGACCGTGGAGCGATTGGGATAAGGATAATTAAAGTATTTCCGGTAAATATCATCGAGGCATTTAACGTCGTTGACGTCGGTGAGATACACGATCACCTGCAGAACCTTATCGCTGTGGCTGCCCGCCGCCTTCAGCGTCTGCGCCAGATTATCGAAGGTCAGCGTAATCTGTCGCTCCGGCGCGCCGGTGTCGATGCTGCCGTCCGCCCGCACCGGGCCGTGAGCGGTAAACAGCATGCCGCCGCCCCGGGTGGCCCAGGAAAAAGGCTGGCCGATCTCCGGCAGCCCGGTATCTACGATCTCGCGCATGTCAGTGGTTCCCGTGGTGGTTAAGTTGGCGAAGCAGCGCGCCGTCGGCGGCGAACAACGCATCCAGAATGGTGAAATGATTGGCGCCGGGCACCGCGACCAGTTCTGCCGACAACCCGCGTTGGCGCAGCGCCGCATGATAGTGTTGCGACTGGCCTCTCAGTTCCGGCAGCTCCAATGCGCCGTAATACAGCGTAAGCGGCTTGCCGCGCGTCGGCAGGTGGCGCGCCGGGCTGAGCGTTTCAATTTGCCGCGCAGTCAGCTGCAGCGCCCGATTGACATAGCTTTGTTGCAGCGGCGCCAGCTCGAACAGGCCGCTGATGGGAAAGACCGCATCCACCAACGCATGCTGCTGCCAAAACGCCGCCAGATGGCCGCCGGCGGAATGGCCACACAGATGCACCGGATAGGCATAGTGCGGCGGTAGGCGGCGCTGAATGGCATTCAACGCCACACCGATCTGTCGGCATATTTCGTCGAGATCCACCGCCGGCGCGAGCGCATATTCCACCAACACCACGTCAAAACCCAACGCCAACGGCCCGGCGGCGATAAAGGCGAAATCTGCCTTATCGCAGAATTGCCAATAGCCGCCGTGAATAAAAATTAACGTCCCCTGATGCTGCTTTGCAGAATAGAGCCAATCCAATGTTTCGCGTTCGCCGTTGCCATAAGCAATATTGTTTTCATGGCGCGTCTGTTTATAAACAGCCGCACTGCGGGTTTGAAATGAAGTCAAAATAGCCGCTTCATTATCCACCGTGGCGCCGTTGTCATAACTCCCCGCAAGTGGTTTCATATATTAAACTTAGTTTATTATTTAAGATGTGAATTAACTATTAGCACCGGCAACATTATTGTCAAGACGGGCGCATCAGCAATGCGCGCCCGGTAAAATAAAACCTGATGAATAATGAAAAAGTTTAACCCATGAAACTTTTTGCGCTTATTTCCCCCGCCCACCCGGATGAATTTGCGGCAAGGCGCTGAGCCGTTCAAATGCATAATCCCAAAAGGCGCGCACCTTCAGCGGCATGTGCTGCGCCTGCTGCGCCACCAGCTGTACCGGCATAGGCAACGGCTCGTGATCCGTCAACAGCCGCACCAGCGTACCGGCGGCCAAATCGTCCGCCACCTGATACGAGAGCAACCGGGCGACGCCCTTGCCGGCGCGCACCGCCAGCAGTTGCGCTTCCACGTCGTTGAGCAACAGCCGGGGAGCCAATCGCACCCGCTCGCCGTTTTCCTGCGGGCCGAAGCGCCATTCGCGCAGCGACGGCCGCTGGGTGCCGACGATAGTGGCATGTTCCGCCAGCTGCGCCGGTGAGCTCGGTTCACCGCAGCGCGCCAGGTAATCCGGGCTGGCGACCGTCACCCGGCTGACCTGCCCCAGCCGCCGCGCCACGCGCGAAGAGTCCTGCAGATGACCGATGCGCACCGCGATATCCAATCCTTCGTCAATCAGATCGAGATTGCGATCGTTCAATACCATTTCGATCTGCATCTGCGGGTAATCATCGAGAAACGCCATCACCACCGGCGCCACATAGCGGCGGCCGAACTGCACCGGCGAAGTGACGCGCAGCAAGCCGCTCAGCTGCGCTTCGGCGGTATCCTGCACCACCGCCTGATAATCCTGCAGCAGCTGTTGCGCGCGTTCCAACAGCCGCATACCCGCTTCGGTGGGCGCCAGCCGCCGGGTCGTTCGCTCCACCAATCGGGTACCGAAACGCTGTTCCAGCGCGGCGATCGCCCGGGTGATCGCCGGCGCCGAACGCCGCAGTTTGCGCCCGGCCGCCGCCAGGCTGCCTTGCTGCACCACCGCCACGAAGATCGCCAACTCGTCTAACCGATCCATAGATTCTTCCGAAAAGTGAAATTATCAATTTCCACATTGCCGGATTTCGCTCGTTCAACGCAAGAGTATGCTGACAAAAAGCACTGAGGAGAAACGCCATGTCCACCATCACACTCTACGGCACCCCGCTTTCCGGCCACGTTCATCGCGTGGCGTTGCTGCTGCGTATGCTGGCGCTGCCCTATGCATGGGTCGAAGCCTCGGCGGACGTACGGCAGAGCGCAGCCTTCCGCCAGCTCAATCCGTTCGGCCAGATCCCGGTCTTACAGGATGGCGATCTGACGCTGGCCGACAGCAACGCCATTCTGGTCTATCTGGTGAAGCGCTATGCGCCGGACAGCCACTGGCTGCCGGAACAGCCGGCGGCGGCCGCGCGGGTGCAGGCCTGGCTTTCCAAAGCCGCCGGTGAAGTTCGCTACGGCCCGGCCTCTTGCCGACTGATCGCCCAATTCGCGGTGCCGGAGGATTATCAGGCGGCGCGGGCGGTCAGCGATCGTTTTCTGCCGCAGATGGAACAGCATCTGAGCGAGCGGGACTACCTGGCCACCGAACAGCCCACCATCGCCGATCTGGCCTGCCACAGCTACGTAGCGGTCGCGGCCGAAGGCGGCATTTCGTTGGCGCCTTACCCTGCGATACGGCGCTGGGCGGCGCGCATCGTTGCACTGCCCGGCTTCTTTGCCATGCCGGCCCTGCCGGAACCGGCGGCGAGCTGACGCCATGATCCCGCAACTGTTCCATCCGGATGAGCTGCGCGCACAGACGCTGGCCGGGTTTGGCGGCGTAGGCGGCGGCATCTACCCCGCGATGCCGGATCAGCACCGCGCGTTTTTCGCCGCGCTGCCCTACCTGTTCGTCGCCACGCTGGATGAACAAGGCTGGCCCATCGCCACCCTGTTTACCGGCCCGCCCGGATTTTTACGCACGCCGGACGACACGCATTTACGCATCAGCGCGCCGCGCCGCAGCGACGATCCCGCCCAGGCGCTGTTGCTGCCCGGCAAGCCGGTCGGCGCGCTGGGGCTGGATTTCAGCAACCGGCGGCGCAACCGCGCCAACGGCGCCGTCAGCCGCACCGACAAAAACCGGGTGGAAATCCTCGTTCAGCAAAGCTTCGGCAACTGCCCGCAGTACATTCAGCGCCGAGAACTCTACCCGGTGGACAGCCGGCCGCAGCCGGTTGAGCATTTAGCCTCGCTGGATGCGGCGGCGCAGGCGCTGATCCGCGCCGCGGACACCTGCTTCGTCGCCAGCGGCGCGCACCTGGCACTGGCGCAGGGCGGCGTGGATATTTCCCATCGCGGCGGCCGCCCCGGCTTTATCCATCTGGAAGGCGACACGCTGTGGATGCCGGATTTTCGCGGCAACCGCTACATGAACACGCTGGGCAATCTGCTGGCCGAACCGCGGGCGGCGCTGCTGTTCATCGATTTTGAACGCGGCGACGTGCTGCATCTGCAGGGGGAAACGCAGATCCTCTGGCAAACGGAGGGGCATCCCGCCGTTGAAGGCGCAGAACGCTATTGGCGGTTTGACGTGCGCCGCACCTGGCGTTTTGCGGCAGCGCTGCCGTGGCGGGGACGAAATCTGGAGTATTCGCCGGCAACGCTGGCGACCGGGGTGTGGCACCGCTGAAATGAAAAGCCCCGCTGCGGCGGGGCTGGATCGGAAATTACAGGCTGTGTTCGGCCGCCGATGCGGCCTGATAAAGCTGACGAAAATAATTCAACCGCGCAAAGAACAGGCGGCTTTGCTGCTCCGACATATTGCCGGCCACCTGCCCGGCGTCAATCTGCCGCCCTTGCCATTCCATCAGAGCGATGCTCGACGCCAAAAAATCCATTTCGCTGCCGTAGGCCGCGAGATGTCTGTCCACTGATTTCATCATTCGCACACTCCTTTTAATTACATCGAAAAGGGTCATATGCCTGCTCTTTCAGTATCGGCCCGACGGAGGATATTTTTTGTACAGAAGGTGCGCATAAAGAAAACGACCATCTTGTTGCCGCGCGGGCAAACGGCGGCGGCAAAATTTGCTAGGGTAAAGGGTAGCCGTATGGGATAGACCACTCTGTTGAACTCAGGAAAGAAGGAAGAGACTCATGAGCACCAGCATCTGCGCTACCCTCAAGGATCCCACGCTGTTCCGCGAGGCCAACTACATCGACGGGCAATGGTTGCCGGCCCAGGAAGGCCGTTCGATCGCCATTCATAACCCCGCCAACGGAGAACGGGTCGGCCACGTACCGGCCTTCGGCGCCGAAGAAACCGCTCGCGCCATCGCCGCCGCCAGAAAAGCGCTGCCCGCCTGGCGCGCGCTGACCGCCAAAGAGCGCGCCGGCAAGCTGCGGCGGCTGTTTGAATTGATGATGGAAAATCAGGAAGATCTGGCGCGCATCATGACGGCGGAACAGGGCAAACCGCTGGCCGAAAGCCGCGGTGAAATCGCCTATGCCGCCTCCTTTATCGAATGGTTCGCCGAAGAAGGCAAACGGGTATATGGCGACACCATTCCGCAGCCGCAGGCCGGTCGCCGCATCATCGTGCAAAAAGAGCCGATCGGCGTGTTCGCGGCCATCACCCCGTGGAACTTCCCGGCGGCGATGATCACCCGCAAAGCCGGCCCCGGCTGGGCCGCCGGCTGCACCGGGGTGATCCGCCCCGCCAGCCAGACCCCGTTCTCGGCGCTGGCGATCGCCGTGCTGGCGGAGCGCGCCGGGCTGCCAGCCGGGGTATGCAACGTGATAACAGGCCCCAGCAAAGGCATCGGCGGCGAACTCACCGCCAACCCGGACGTGCGCAAACTCTCCTTCACCGGCAGCACCGAAGTCGGCGCGCAGCTGCTGGCCCAGTGTGCGCCCACCATCAAGAAAACCAGTATGGAGCTGGGCGGCAACGCGCCGTTTATCGTGTTTGATGACGCCGATCTGGACGCCGCCGTGGCCGGCGCGGTCGCCTCAAAATACCGCAACGCCGGCCAGACCTGCGTCTGTACCAACCGTTTTCTGGTGCAGGACGGCGTATATGATGCGTTCGCCGCCAAGCTGAAAGCCGCCGTCGCCAAGCTGAAAGTCGGCAACGGCCTGGATGATGGCGTCACCATCGGCCCGTTGATTAACTCGGACGCGGTGGAGAAAGTGCGCGAGCATATCGCCGACGCCGTCGAGCACGGCGCCTCGGTGCTGTTGGGCGGCAAGCCTGACGCGCTGGGCGGCAATTTCTTCACCCCGACTATCCTGACCGATGTGCCGCGCACGGCGAAAATCTTCCGTGAGGAGACGTTCGGCCCGGTGGCGCCCTTGATCCGCTTCAGCCAGGAGGCCGACGCCGTCGAACTGGCCAACGACACGCCGTTCGGCCTGGCCGCTTACTTCTACAGCCGCGACATCGGCCGGGTGATGCGCGTGGCCGAAGCGCTGGAGTACGGCATTGTCGGCATCAACGAAGGGCTGATCTCCACCGAAGTGGCGCCGTTCGGCGGCATGAAACACTCCGGTTTGGGCCGTGAAGGCTCAAAATACGGCATCGAAGACTATCTCGAGATCAAATACCTGTGCCTCGGCGGTTTGGGCGCCTGATGTGAGGGCCCCCGCGCCTGCGGGGGCCCTGTCTGGCGGTTTTGGGGAGCCTTTGCTACCTTTAGGCATCTTTTCAGCGGTTAAAAGGAATTGCCTCTATGCAGCCCCTCTCGGTACACCTGCCCGATTTTTACGTCGCCGGCCACACAATCAGAACCACCAATCAGGACGAAACCCAGCCCGAGACGGCTAAAATCCCCGCGCTGTGGTCAGACTTTTTCGCCACCTCGCCCGCCATGCCGGTTTACGGGGTCTACTCCAACTACGCCTCCGACGCCAGCGGGCCGTTTGATGTCACCGCCGGCAGTGAGGCACAGAGCGGTTTGCACATCCAACCTGGCCGCTATCTGGTGTTCCAGGCCCGAGGCGCCATGCCGGCGGCGGTCATCGAAGGCTGGCAAGCCATCTGGGCCTACTTCGAGCAACACCCGGAAATCGAACGTCGCTTCCTGACCGACTTCGAAGCCTATACCGGCCCCGACGCGGTCGATATCCATATCGGCTGCCGCTAACGCGACAGTGAGGTCAACAATGATGACGCTCTCCCCCGCCATTCCGATCCTGCGTATCTTTTCCGTCGACAAGGCCAAAGAGTTTTATCTGGATTTTCTCGGTTTCACGCTGGCGTGGGAGCACCGCTTCAGCGAAGACCTACCGCTGTACATGCAGGTGACCCGCACCGGGCTGACGCTGCACCTGAGCGAACACTACGGCGACAGCACGCCCGGCGCCGCCATTTTCATCCCGGTGCACGATATCGACGCGCTGCACCGGGAGCTCACGGCCAAAAACTATCGCTATGCCCGGCCGGGCCTGGAGATTGTCGACTGGGGCAAAGAGCTGAACCTCACCGATCCGTTCGGCAACCGGCTGCGGTTTTGCGAACAGAGCCCCTCGGCCTGATCGGCGTTATGGCCGATATTCCGCCTCGCTGACCGGCTCAAGCCAGGTCACCGGGCTGCCGTCCACCGCTTCGGCGATGGCGATATGGGTCATGGCGGTGTCCGGTGTCGCACCGTGCCAGTGTTTGACGTCGGCCGGTATCCAAACGATATCGCCGGGATGCATCTCCTGCGTCTTCTCGCCCCACATCTGGATCCACCCGCGCCCCTGAGTGACGATCAGCGTCTGGCCGAGCGGATGCGTATGCCAGGCCGTGCGGGCGCCGGGTTCGAAGGTGACGGTCGCGCCGCCCACCCTGGCCGGCGCGTCACCGGCGAAGGGGGCATCGATGCGTACCTGCCCGGTAAAGTAATCCGCCGAACCGCGCTGTGATGGGATAGAACCGCTGCGTTGTATTTTCATCTGTCGTGTCCTCCACGTCGGCTTTCCAACCGACGCTGATAGTTATGAGTCAGCGATGCCAAGATAGCGCCATGCTTTTCCGGTGACTAGCGGGTAAAATGCGCAAGGAGCTATGAGCTCAATTCATAAATCTACGCGCGGCAGCGCCCCAACTTTGCTCTCCGGTGCCGGTATGTTGAAAGAAAACTTTAACGATCTGATCGCTTTCCTGATGGTGGCCAGGGAGCGCAGCTTCACCAAAGCGGCGGCGCAGCTTGGGGTTTCCCAATCGGCACTCAGCCACGCTATTCGCGGCCTGGAAGAACGCCTGGCGCTGCGCTTGCTCACGCGCACCACTCGCAGCGTCGCCCCCACCGAGGCCGGTGAGCGGCTGCTCAACAGCATTGGCCCGCGCTTGGCGGAGATTGAAAGCGAGCTGAACGCGCTGGGTGAAATGCGCGATCGGCCCGCCGGCAACATCCGCATCACCGCCGGCGAACACGCGGTGGATGCGGTACTGTGGCCGGTGCTGCGCACTTTTCTCGTCGATTACCCGGATATCAACGTGGAGATCACCGTCGACAACAGCCTGACCGACATCGTCGCCGGGCGATTCGACGCCGGAATCCGGCTGGGGGAACAGGTGGCGAAGGACATGGTCGCGGTGCGCATCGGGCCGGCCATGCGCATGGTGCCCGTCGCCTCCCCTGACTATTTCGCCCGTTACGGCCTCCCCGCTACGCCGCAAGCGCTGCAAAACCATCGCTGCATCAACATGCGCCTGCCCACCCTCGGCGGGCTGTACGCCTGGGAATTTGCCCGCGATGGCCGGGAGATTAAAGTGCGGGTGGAGGGGCAACTGACCTTCAACAGCCTGCGCCAGCGAATCGACGCCGCGCAGCTCGGCCTCGGCATCGCCTTTGTGCCGGAAGATACCGTCGCCGAGCCGCTGGCCGACGGTCGGTTGCTGATGGCGCTGGACGACTGGTGCCCGCCGTTTCCCGGTTATTACCTCTATTATCCAAGCCGCAGGCAACACACTACCGCCTTTGCGCTGCTGATTGAGGCGCTGCGACGCGGGGCTTAACGCCCGACGTTCTTCTGCAGATACGCCGGGTAACGATCGCCGATCACGTCGATAGCGGAGAGCGCACGCTCGATCGCGCCCAGTTCGTCCGCCGCCAACACCACCGACGCCGCCGCAAAGTTTTCTTCCAGCCGGTGACGCTTGGTGGTTCCCGGGATCGGCACGATCCACGGCTGCTGGGCCAGCAGCCAGGCCAGGGCGATCTGCGCCGGCGTCACGCCTTTGCGCTGCGCTATCTGCCCCAGCACGCTCACCAGCGCCTGATTGGCCCGGCGCGCTTCGGCGCTGAAGCGCGGCACCAGGTTGCGAAAATCGCCGCTGTCAAAGGTGGTGTCCTCGGTAATGGCACCGGTGAGAAAGCCCTTGCCGAGCGGGCTGAACGGCACCAGACCGATGCCCAGCTCTGCCAGCGTCGGCAAGATTTCACGCTCCGGCTCGCGCCACCACAGCGAATATTCGCTTTGCAGCGCCGTGACCGGCTGCACCGCGTGAGCTCGCCGAATGGTTTGCGCACCGGCTTCCGACAGGCCGAAATACTTCACTTTCCCTTCGCGAATCAGTTGCTGCACCGTACCGGCCACCTCCTCGATAGGCACCTCAGGATCGACACGGTGCTGATACAGCAAATCGATCGTCTCTATCCGCAGGCGCTTCAACGAACCTTCCACCGCCTGGCGAATATGCTCCGGGCGGCTGTTCAACACCTGCTGCCCCGCCGGCTGCGGCAGATCGAAACCGAACTTGGTGGCGATGACGACCCGGTCGCGCACCGGCGCCAGCGCTTCGCCCAACAATTCCTCGTTGGTGAACGGACCATAAATCTCGGCGGTATCGAAGAACGTCACGCCCTCGTCAACCGCGGCACGGATCAGATCGACCGCCTGCCGTTTGTCGGTGGCCGGGCCGTAGCCAAAGCTCAGTCCCATACAGCCCAACCCCAACGCCGAGACTTCCAGCCCTTCGCGCCCCAATTTGCGTGTTTGCATCTTCACTCTCCCACTGATTGATACCGGCCCCGCCTGACGCGGAGCCGTTCCGGTGTGGTGACTGTAAAACGCGACTGCCGCCATGACTATGGGGCGAAATACGCTTGAGCTTATGAGCCAGGCTCATGAATCCGTTAACCGTCGCTGGGACCGGAGTTTTTGCGGGAACGTTCCTGCCCGAGATACTCTATACTGATATCAGGATGCCTTACCCTTTTCGTTTAGCGTCATGTAGATGGAGCGACAGATGGCTAACTCTGAATCGACTTGCAATTCCCTTTCAATACCAGTGGCAGATTTATTCCATGACCAATAAGAAAAGCGCCGTGCTTACCCCGGCTGCAATGCTATTGCTACATCCCATGTTTGCCAGCCAGGCGCTGGCGGCAGAAAATAATGAAGAGAAAAGCGACACCCTGGTGGTGATGGCGCAACCCACCGGATTGACCGAGCTGGGATCGCCGGTGTCCGTCAGCGTGATCGACGGCCAGGACCTGCGCAACGCCGCACCGCAGATTAACCTGTCGGAAAACCTCGGCAGCGTGCCGGGCCTGCAGCTCCAAAACCGGCAAAACTATGCGCAGGATCTGCAGCTGTCGATACGCGGATTCGGTAGCCGATCGATGTTCGGCGTGCGCGGGGTGCGCATGTACGTCGACGGCATTCCCGCCACCATGCCCGACGGCCAGGGACAAACCTCCAACATCGACATCAACTCCGTCGAGCGCATCGAGGTGCTGCGCGGCCCCTATTCCGCGCTGTACGGCAACGCTTCGGGCGGGGTGATCTACGTTGACACCCAGACCGGCACCCAGCCGCCAACGCTGGAGGCCGGCGGCTATTTCGGCAGCGACAATACCTGGCGCTATGGGGTGAAAGCGACCGGCGCCACCGGCGACGGTACCCAGGCCGGCGACGTCAACTACGCCATCTCGGGCACCCGCTTCACCACTCAGGGCTACCGCGATCACAGCGCCGCGCGGAAAAACCTCGGCAACGGCAAGCTCGGTGTGCGGCTGGACGACGTCAGCACCCTGACGCTGATGTTCAACAGCGTCTCAATCGATGCCGGCGATCCGGGCGGCCTGACCGAGGCAGAGTGGAAGGAAAACCCGCGCCAGGCGCCGCGCGCGGATCAATTTAACACCCGCAAGTCGCTCGATCAGACCCAGGCCGGCCTGCGCTATCAGCGCCAGATGAGCGAGCGCGACGAACTGACGCTGACTGCCTACCACGGCGAGCGCCACACCACGCAGTACCAGTCCATCCCGATGGGGCCGCAGCTCAATCCCACCCACGCCGGCGGGGTGATCGTGCTGGAAAGAAAATATCAGGGCATTGACACTCGCTGGAAGCATGAGGATACTCTCGCATCGTTACCGGTAACACTGATCGGCGGTCTGGATTATGAAACCATGACCGAACGCCGCCAGGGGTTCGAAAACTTTATTCTGCGAGACGGCACTGTGGACTACGGCGAGAAAGGCGACCAGCGGCGCAACGAGAAGAACCGTATCTGGAACCTGGATCCTTACCTGCAAACCTCCTGGCAACTGACGCCGCGCTGGACGCTGGACGCCGGCCTGCGCTACAGCACCGTCAGCTTCGACTCGACCGACTATTACATCACGCCGCGCAACGGCGACGACAGCGGCAGCAAACGCTACCACCAGTGGCTGCCGATGGGCTCGCTCAACTACAAGATCAACCCGGCGTGGAACGTCTATCTCTCCGCCGGCCGCGGCTTTGAAACCCCGACCATCAACGAACTCTCCTACCGCCCCGACGGCCAGACGGGCCTCAATATCGGCCTGCAGCCGTCCACCAGCGATACCGTCGAACTGGGCAGCAAGCTGCGCCTCGGCAACGGCCTGGTGAGCGCTGCGCTGTTCCAGACCGATACCGACAACGAGCTGGTGGTGGCGGAAAGCAGCGGCGGACGCACCAGCTACGCCAACGCCGGCAAAACCCGGCGGCGCGGCCTGGAGCTGGCGCTGGATCAAGAGTTCGCACTGGACTGGCGCCTGCATATGGCCTGGACGCTGCTGGACGCCACCTACCGCAGCGATATGTGCGGTAAATCCGGCTGTACCCCCGCCGGCAATCACCTGCCAGGCATCGCCCGCAACATGGGCTACGCCTCGCTGGCCTTTGCACCGCCGGAAGGCTGGCACGCCGGCGCGGAGCTGCGCTACATGAGCGACATTCAGGCCAACGACGCCAACAGCGCGCAGGCCCCCTCTTACACCGTGGCCGGCGTAAACGCCGGTTATCGCTTTACCTGGAACCGCTGGGCGCTGGACGTGTTCAGCCGGGTGGACAATATTTTCGACCGCCGTTACGTCGGTTCGGTGATCGTCAACGAAGGCAATGGCCGCTATTTCGAGCCGGCGCCGGGTCGCAACTGGGGTGGCGGCGCCACCTTGTCTTACCGCTTTGAATAAGGCAAAGCACCTTAAGGTTAAAAGACGGGATGGATTTTACGTCACCCTAGCGGCTTCCCGCTGAAATAATAGGGAGAAACCGCGTGTTTTTTCCGATTTGGCTTAATCTCTAAATCGGGGACTTTCATTTTTGGTAAGGGTATTGCTATGCAAAATAAAGCGTCACTATCGCCGCTTATCGTCATAACGGCGCTGTTTGCCGCGCTGAGCGGGCTTTATCTGCTCGGCGGCGGCATCTGGCTGGCCAAGTTGGGCGGTTCGCTGTATTACATCATCGCCGGGCTGGTGCTGCTGGCGACCTCCTGGCTGCTGTTCCGCCGCCGCGCCACCGCGCTGCTGCTGTACGCGGTGTTCCTGCTGGGCACCACTATTTGGGCCCTGTGGGAAGTCGGCCCGGACTTCTGGGCGCTGACGCCGCGCCTGGACGTCACCTTCTTCTTCGGCCTGTGGCTGGTGCTGCCGTTTATCTACCGTAAGCTGGTCGCCAACGGCAAATTCGCCTACGGTGCGCTGAGCGCGGCGCTGGCGATCACCGTCATCGCACTGGCATATGCCGTATTCAACGATCCGCAAGAGATCAACGGCACCCTTGACGCCGCGCAGGTCCAGCCGAAAGACGCCACCGGCGCCGACTGGCCGGCCTATGGCCGCACCCAGGAAGGCACCCGTTACTCGCCGCTGAGCCAGATCAACGACAAAAACGTTGGCCAGCTGCAAGAAGCCTGGCGTTTCCAGACCGGCGATCTGAAGACCGCCAACGATCCGGGTGAGATCACCAACGAAGTCACGCCGATCAAGATCCGCGATACCCTTTACATGTGTACGCCGCACCAGAAGCTGTTCGCACTGGATGCCGCCACCGGTAAAGAAAAGTGGAAATTTGATCCGCAGCTGAAGTATAACCCGACCTTCCAGCACATCACCTGCCGCGGCGTGTCTTACCACGAAACCGCTGCAGCCGCGGGCGCCGCCGGCGATGCCGCACCGGCGATGTGCGCACGCCGCATCATTCTGCCGGTCAACGACGGCCGCCTGTTCGCGCTGGACGCCGAAACCGGCAAACCGTGCCCGGACTTCGCCAACAACGGCGAGCTGAACCTGCAGAGCAACATGCCGTATGCGACGCCGGGCCACTACGAGCCGACCTCACCGCCGGTGATCACCGATAACGTGATCGTCGTTGCCGGTGCCGTGACCGACAACTACTCCAACCGTGAGCCTTCCGGCGTGATCCGCGGCTTCGACATCAACAGCGGCAAGCTGCTGTGGGCCTTCGATCCGGGCGCGAAAGATCCGAACGCCATCCCGGCGGACGAGCACCACTTCGTGCCGAACTCGCCGAACTCTTGGGCGCCGGCCGCCTATGACGCCAAGCTGGATATCGTCTATCTGCCGATGGGCGTCGCCACGCCGGACATCTGGGGCGGCAACCGCACCCCGGAAATGGAGCGCTACGCCAGCGGCCTGCTGGCGCTGAACGCCTCCACCGGCAAACTGGCCTGGTTCTATCAGACGGTCCACCACGACCTGTGGGATATGGACGTGCCGGCGCAGCCGACCCTGGCGGACATTACCGACAAGAGCGGTAAAAAAGTGCCGGTCATCTATGTGCCGACCAAAACCGGCAACATCTTCGTGCTGAACCGCACCAACGGCGAGCTGGTGGTGCCGGCGCCGGAGAAACCGGTACCGCAGGGCCCAGCCAAAGGCGACCGCCTGTCACCGACCCAGCCGTTCTCCGAGCTGACCTTCCGTCCTGAGAAGAAGCTGACCGGTGCGGACATGTGGGGCGCGACCATCTATGACCAACTGGTCTGCCGCGTGATGTTCCACAGCCTGCGTTATGAAGGCACCTTCACCCCGCCTTCCGAGCAGGGCACGCTGGTGTTCCCGGGTAACCTGGGCATGTTCGAATGGGGCGGCCTGGCCGTCGATACCGATCGCGAAATCGCCATCGCCAACCCGATCGCGCTGCCGTTCGTCTCCAAACTGATCCCGCGCGGCCCAGGCAACCCGATTGAGCCGCCGGAAGGCGACAAAGGCGGCAGCGGCACCGAGTCCGGCGTACAGCCGCAATATGGCGTGCCGTTCGGCGTTACCCTGAACCCATTCTTGTCACCGTTCGGCCTGCCGTGCAAACAGCCGGCCTGGGGTTACATTTCCGCCGTGGATCTGAAAACCAACGACATCGTGTGGAAAAAACGCATCGGCACCGTGCGCGACAGCTCACCGCTGCCACTGCCGTTCAAAATGGGCATGCCGATGCTGGGCGGCCCGGTAACCACCGCCGGTAACGTGTTCTTCATCGGCGCCACCGCTGACAACTACCTGCGCGCTTTCAGCGTGACCAACGGTGAAAAACTGTGGGAAGCGCGCTTGCCGGCCGGCGGCCAGGCGACGCCGATGACCTATGAGGTCAATGGCAAGCAGTACGTGCTGATCTACGCCGGCGGCCACGGTTCCTTCGGCACCAAGCTGGGCGACTATGTGATCGCTTACGCCCTGCCCGATCAGAAGTAACCACCGCCGTTAGTACCTCGCAAAGCACGCCGCAAGGCGTGCTTTTTCTTTTCCCTCCCCGCTGACACCCCTCTCGCAATACCCTTAATTTTTTCACTTTCATTATTGATAATGGTTATCATTCGCAATATTATGAATGCATGGCCCCGGCAGCGGCCTGCAATCCTACTCCAGCTTAATGGTAATACTACGATCAGCCGCTTGCGGGCGGCCTTATTCGGAGGCGCATGGTCGACCATACTCGGAAGCATAGAAAGAAAATTCTGCAAGCGGCGGTGAACACGCGGCGCGCCGGCCTGCCGTTCGCAGCGGATCCCCCTGTCGCCCCGCCCTTTATTGGCTTGGCCCATCAGACGGAGGCGGTGCTGGTGCACCTGGTCGGCCATGATGACGTACAGGAGAAGCATAAATGAACCTGCAACCCTTTACCGCCATGCTGATGTTCGCCTACGTGCTGCTGATGGTGCCGCTGCTCTACGTCATCGACAGCCGACTGAGCGCCAGCAGACTGGTGCGCAAGGCCACGCAAAACGTCATCATTATCGCGTTGACGCTGTTGTTCTTCAGCGCGATGACGC
Source organism: Serratia sp. CY47280 (assembly GCF_052168655.1). Classification (NCBI taxonomy): domain Bacteria; kingdom Pseudomonadati; phylum Pseudomonadota; class Gammaproteobacteria; order Enterobacterales; family Yersiniaceae; genus Serratia; species Serratia sp. CY47280. The sequence continues at coordinate 1,436,637 of NZ_JBJNMG010000001.1, forward strand.
TTTTATACTGAGGCCATCTCGCCGGTGCCCCGCGGCCGACGTTACTCGGCCTCCCGGCGTTTGGCCCGCGGATATTTCCACAGCCAGCGCCCGCTGATCATGCGCCAGTAGAACAAGGCGCCGCGCACCGCCCAATCGAAGAACATCCCCAACCAGACACCCACCACGCCCATGCCCAGTTCGATACCCAGCACATAGCCAGCCACCACGCGGCAGCCCCACATGCCGAGCATCGTCACCCACATGGCAAAGCGGGCGTCGCGCGCGCCTTTCAGCCCGGCAGGCAACACCCATGAAGCGGCCCAGATCGGCATAAAGGCGGCGTTGAGCCAAATCAGGGTTTTCACCACCGTTTTCACATCATCCTGCGAGGTATAAAACGCGGCGAATACCCCGGCCAGCGGCGCCGTGCCCCAGGCGATGGCGGTCAGCCCAAGGGTCGATAGCCAGAAAATATGGCGCAGTTGCCGCTCCGCCTGACCGATCTCGCCCTTGCCGAGCCGCCGACCGACGATGATGGTCGAGGCCGATCCCAATGCGTTGCCCGGCAAGTTAATCAACGAAGCGATGGAGAAGGCGATGAAGTTGCCGGCGATAACGTTGGTGCCCATGCCGGCGACAAACATCTGCGTCAACAGCTTGCCGCCGTTGAACAGCACCGATTCGACGCTGGCGGGAATGCCGATCCCCAACACTTCCCACAGGATGCTCATCTTGAGCGGCGTGAAATAACTTTTCAGCGTAATGTGCAGCGCCGGATTAAAGCCGATCGCCAGCACATAGAGGATGGCGATGGCGCCGATATAGCGGGAAATCGTCAGCCCCAGCCCGGCGCCGACAAAGCCCAGCCCGTGCCAGCCGAGCATGCCGTAAATCAGGATGCTGCTGATGATGATATTGAGGATATTCATGCCACCATTGATCAGCAGCGGGATCTTGGTATTACCCGCGCCGCGCAACGCGCCGCTGCCGATCAGCGCAATCGCCGCCGCCGGGTAGCTCCACACCGTGGTCTGCAGGTAAGAAAGCGCCAGCGCTTTCACCTCCGGCGACGCCGCGCCGGCGATCACATCGATGATCGATTCGCCCGCCAGGTGAATGCCCGCCGCCAACAGCACCGCCACGCCGGTCATCAAGACCAGCGACTGACGCGCCGCCGCCCGCGCACGCCGGCGATCGCGCTTGCCGAGGCTGAAGGCCACCACCACGGTGGTGCCGAGATCCACCGCGGCAAAAAAGGCAATGATCACCATGTTGAAGCTGTCCGCCAGCCCCACCCCGGCCATCGCCTCTTTGCCGAGCCAGCTCACCAGAAAGGTGCTCAGCACCCCCATCAGCAAAACGCAGGCATTCTCCAGAAAGATCGGCACCGCCAGCGGCGTGATCTCGCGCCAGAACAGCACGCGGTAGCTTTTCCGTTTGGCGTACCAGGGCGTATTTTCCACGCGCTGACGCAGTGCGGCATACAGATTCAAGGTGGGCTCGATGGATAAAAGTGAAACATCATTTCAAATGATGATCGATAAATCGTTATCCTGCAAAGAATTTTTAGGCGCCCGTAACGAGCGCCCGACAGGCTTACCCAACGCTACTCCATGTAGTCTTCCTGATCGGCCTGCGCCGCCGCGATAAAACGCGCGGTACTGCGGCTGAGCGTGGCGCATTTGTCCGTCAGCAGCTGATTGTCCTGCTGCAGAGTCAGGTAACGCGCCTGGGTGAGCGTCGGCAACTGTCGATACCCTACCGCATGCGTATCCCAGCCGCGATGCTGCGCCGCACGCATCGCGGTGCGTTGCAATTTCACGTCGTCCGGCACGTCGCTGCGCCCGCAGTCCACGCGCAGGAAATGCCCGCCGGCCAGCATCAGAGCGATGTGATCCAATTGCGCCTGCAGCGGCGGCGCCGGTCGATGCGCCGTCTGCTGACAACCCGCAAGCAGCAGCAACGCCACCGCGCCGCAAAGAAACGTGCGAAACAGAGTAGACATGGGCGCTCCCGGAAACCTGTGGGTGATGCAATTATCTTAGGTGAGCGGATGCCGGGCGGCAAGGCGGGCAGCGCGCTTAGCGCCGGCCGCTGCTGACCTTGGTGGCGCGAGCGGGGTTGCCGGCGACGAATTCCAGCGTAGGGGAATAATAAAACGGCAGCCAGGCGTTATAGCCGCTCTCCCACTCCCATTTGACCGGGCAGGGCCACAGCATGTCTTCATGCAGGATGTAATAAATCCACCGCCCGGGCGGACGACGGGGTTTGCGCATTTTCATAGCGAGTACGACGGCCTGATGACGTGCGATAAGGTGAACTGCTGCATTTTACCGCGATTTGGGTCGCGGGGACAGCCTGCGTTGCCGTGTGAAGCACCCGCTAAATCTCACCCGGTGATTCGGCGTAAAGTCCGCCGTTTTACTGATCCAGAACATCTTTCGCATTCACCTTATTGATATATTGATTGAAAATCATTCCTATTCAGGAGGAAGGGCCATGGTTAAGTCATTGAATGCATTGTTCACGCGCCTTTTTGATCGTCCGGACGCCGGCAAGCTGGCACTCAGACTGACCTTCGGCGGGCTGATGCTGTTTCACGGCGTGGCGAAAATTCAGCACGGCGTCGGCTGGATTGCCGGTGCGTTGCAGGAACAGGGGCTGCCCGCCTTCATCGCCTACGGCGTGTATGTAGGGGAGATCCTGGCGCCGATACTGATCATTTTGGGGCTGTTCACCCGCCCCGCCGCGCTGGTTTACGCCTTTACGCTGGTGGTGGCATTTTTGATGGTGGGCACCGGCAAGGTGTTCAGCGTCACTGACGTCGGCGCCTGGGGCATTGAAAACGAACTGGTGTTCTTTATGGGCGGGCTCGCCATTCTGCTGCTGGGCAGCGGCAAATACACGATCGCGCGTAATGAAGCCTATCGGTAAGCCGCGCATTCCATAAGGAGGTTCTTGGTTTGAACCTCCTCGGTGCGGAAACGGCGTTTAACTCTCGGCCAGGCGGTACACTGGGACCTTGCGCGTCGTGCCGGTCAGGGTGTCGAAGATCTCCGTTTCCGCCGTCACGATCGCCATGCCAGTTTTTCTTAGCCTGCGCACCTCGGCAGCAATGCGCTGGATGCCGAACCAGAACAAGCCATCCAGCGCCGTCACCGGCAACCCTTGCTCCAGCGCCAGCTTAAGCCGCTCACGCGGCGCCTTGAGCGCTTTGGCAATTTCCCGGTAAGGCAGCGCATCCACGCCCGACGCAGATGTTCGGTGAATACGGGTCGACAGGCCGTATTGGAAAGCCTCCGGCACGCCGCTCAAATCGCTTTTCAGGCTGTAGACACAGCCAAAGCGCTTGCCGTTGAACACCACATTTTTTTGACTGATCGACAACTCATCACGCAGGCCGGCAATCAGCTGCGGTGCCCGCACCAGCAATAAGCGAAATGGCAATTCGAAACTGGTCACGTAGTCCACATTGAGCAGCGCAATGCGCAGACGCTCTTCCGCCCCGGCCTGCGTCTCGCGGCACTCGTTCAACACCTCGCTCCACTGGTGCGCGAGCCGCGGGGCTTCATCCAGCGGCGCGAAATGGTATTTCTCGATGTGGTAGTCGATTCTTTCGTTCATGTCCGTTGCCCCCGCGTCAGTCATCATTGCCATCAGCAAATTACCTTACCTGCGGTCAACAGTACAACACCGCATCGTGCAGCAGAATGCGGTCAAGCGGGATAAAACGGCGCCCCCGCCACCGAGCGTTTTCTCCGCAACTGGGACCGGAATAGCTAAGGGGTATCGATAAACAACATCATGCGTTGCAAAGCGTCATCCAGGGCACTGAGCCCCGCGTCATCCAGGCAGGCCATCAGCTGGGCGTCATAATCCGCCACCCATTGCCTCGCCTGGTCAAAAATGGGGCGAGACGCCGGCATGACGCGCAGATATACCGCGCGCTTATCTTCCGGATCGGGGAAGCGCGCGACCCACCCCCGATTAACCAGTTGGGTGATCGTACGGCCTAGCGCGGTGCGATCGGTCTGCGAATGCGCTATCACCTCGCTCATGGCCACGTCGCCCGGAAAACTGTAGAGAATACGCAACGCGCGCCACTCATGGAGGCTGAGCCCTTGCAATGCGAGTAACGCAGACAGCCGTTTTTCGCGGTGACGCACCACCTCCGTCATCCTGTAAAGCGCACCGTCGGGCAATCCCATTCCCTGTCGGCCGCTATGCCTGTCTTTTTTTTCAGAACCCATACTGTTTCCAATTAGCCTCGACTTTTACCCTGACCTGTTCCGGATACGAGTGCCTGAAAGAGGCGGTACCCGCACGTGTTACGCCGCTGAACTGCTCGGGGAACAGGCAGTTGATGATGGCTTTGCCGCCGCTGCCGCGCGCCTTGTCTTCTTCCGACAGGTACGGCACCATCGGGAACTCGCGTACGTCCGGGAAAATAAAATGATCGCGCGCCGGATGTGAGCGCGTAGCCAACGCCCAAACCACCTGATTGATATCGACAATATCAATGTCATTGCCGACCAGAATCAGTTTGGGGATCAGGTAGCCCGCATGCGAACCGAAGACTACTTCCGCCACCTTACCGGCAAAATCCGCCGCGTTGGTCCTCATGTCGGCCAGTTTTTCAATATCGACGGACACCACCGCCCAACAGGTTGCCGCCTCATAGGAACACCAGACAAAGTCGACGGGCAATGCCGCGCTCTGCAGGGTTTCCAGCAGTTGGGCCGATATCATGGTGCCCCAGATCGTATGATTTTCCTCCGGCGGCGTGCCGGCGACGCAAATCGGCAAAATGGGGTCATCGCGAAACGTCATCGCGTGCACATGGAACACCGGCTGTTCATGGCCCTGCTGGTGTTGATAGCCGTGATACTCCCCCATCGGCCCTTCCAGCGCCGTCTCCGTCAGGCTGATTTCACCTTCCAGCACAATTTCCGCATTGGCCGGCACCCAGAGATCGTTGGTTTCCGCTTGGGTGAGCGTGACACTTTTACCGAGCAACGCGCCGACATAGTCAGGCTCACTGACGCCGGCCGGCAACGGCATCCCCGCGACCGCCACCGCGGCAGGCGGCGCCCCGAGCACCATCGCCCACGGCGTAGGTTTCCCTTCCCGACGCCACATTTCACGGATCATGCCGATGTGCTGGGTGGGGATTGCCGGGCCGGTGAGACGATTGCGATCGAGCATCATGAGCCTGCCGATGCCCCAGCTGTGCCACTTCCCGTCCGGGGATTGCACGACATGGAACCCGTAGGTGCCGAAATAGCGCCCGCCATCCCGTTCATGCAGCAGAGGCACCGGGAAGCGTGCCAGATCAACCTCGTCACCTCGCCAAATATTCTCTTTCACCGGGCCGGTCGAACAGTAATCGGGGGCAAGCGGTTCCGCCTTCACCGCCCGGCGAATCGCCGCCACGATATCTCGCGGGGAGCTCTCTGGCGGTAGGCCAAAATGGAGGGCGAGGCGAGAATAGGCATGTTCCGCAGAAGCGAGCATGCCGGCCGGCGCGCCAAGAATGCGAGCCCCCGGCATCGCGCCCGCCACATGATGAAATAGCGGAGCCGAAAGCCGTTGCTCATAGACCCGGCGGCAGACAGCCGCTATCTCCAGGTCGGCGGAAACTTGCTGATGCACGTCGACCAAATCGTTTCGGCGACGCAACTCCTCAATGAAGTGACGAAAATCCAGTGCGCAATCGAGCAAACTCATGGCAAATCCTCCAGTTTCCGGGCGTTCAGTCCCTTCTATTCCCATCGCGGCGGAGAGGAGACCGTTTTTATGTGCATGTGCACACATATTAGTGCACGAAAAATCGCGTGTAAATACACGCTACCCTGGAGATGTTGGGCATGTTGTCAGTCTGGCAAACTCTTCAAGGGATAGCGGAGTCAGGCCATGCACGCCCCTGCCGGCAGGCATTATCACCGTGGCGGTTTCACACCTTCAGCATGATTGGCCTGCGCCTGGCACTGGGCTTACCACAAGCGCCGCACCGGGTTTAAGCGCAACATGGCTCACAAAATGAAGAACATAATCGCAAAATGCTATTCGTTGATATTGCACGGGTTATAATGCGGAAAAGGATCTCGGCCAACGCAAACCGGTTTCAGATCGAACGGTTTACAAGCATTAGCGAAAGAAAAGGATTTTGATTCGATAGGGAACAACGAGGGGTAAAGTGGCGGAGAGAGGGGGATTTGAACCCCCGGTAGAGTTGCCCCTACTCCAGTTTTCGAGACTGGTCCGTTCAGCCGCTCCGGCATCTCTCCTAACAACGCTTGCTATCATGCCCGCTTTTACGGCATTTTTACAGCATTAGCACACCGCTGAACGTTCAAGTGACGACTTTACGAGCAACCTGATGATTAAATGGCCGTGGAAAGCGACTCAACCCTCTCAACCCCAGGCAGACACTCAGGCCCAGTGGCAGGACGCGCTGGCGATCCCGCTGCTCTCGCCGCTGAATGAGCAGGAGCAGCAGCGGCTGGTGGCCGTTGCCGGGCAGATCTTGCAGCAAAAGCGCATCGTGCCGCTGCAGGGGCTGCAGCTCACCTCGCAAATGCAGGCGCGCATCGCCCTGCTGTTCGCCTTGCCGGTGCTGGAACTCGGCGCGGAGTGCCTCGACGGCTTCAACGAAATTCTGCTCTACCCCACCCCGTTCGTGGTGGAAGACGAATGGCAGGACGAGATCGGCCTGGTGCACTCGGGGCCAGTGGTGCAGTCTGGCCAAAGCTGGGAACAGGGGCCGATCGTGCTCAACTGGCAAGACGTGCAGGACTCTTTCGATCTCTCTGGTTTCAATCTGGTGATCCACGAAGCGGTGCACAAGCTGGATATGCGCAACGGCGGCGTCGCCACCGGCGTACCGCCGATCCCACTGCGCGAGGTGGCCGCCTGGGAGCACGATCTGCACGCCGCGATGGAAAGCCTGCAGGACGAGATCGACATGGTCGGTGAAGAGGCCGCCAGCATGGATGCCTATGCCGCCACCGATGCGGCCGAGTGCTTCGCCGTGCTGTCGGAGTATTTCTTCAGCGCTCCCGAGCTGCTGGCCGAACGCTTCCCGGCGCTGTATCAGCACTTTTGCCGCTTCTACCGCCAGGATCCGCTGGCGCGCCTGTTGCGCGGCCAGGTGGAAAACGACGCGCAATGGGCTGATTGACGGGCTTATTGCTCAGATACCGAGCAGTCGCACCGCCTGGGGCAATTTAGCGTTGACACACCCGGGGCCGCTGGATATCATGCGCCCCGTTCACACGATTCCTCTGTAGTTCAGTCGGTAGAACGGCGGACTGTTAATCCGTATGTCACTGGTTCGAGTCCAGTCAGAGGAGCCATATTTAGAGAAGCCCGCTTAAGGAAACTTAAGCGGGCTTTTTGCTATGGGGCGTTTACAGCCCGCGTTTTTCCATCAGCAGCGCCAGATCGACCAACCGATTGGAGAAGCCCCATTCGTTGTCATACCAGGCGAGCACTTTCACCAGATTGCCGCCGATCACCAGCGTGGACAGCCCGTCGATGATCGACGAACGCGCATCACCCCGGTAGTCGCTCGACACCAGCGGTTCATCGCTGTAGCCCAGGATCCCTTTCAGCGGGCCGGATGCCGCCGCCGCGCGGAAAGCGGCGTTAATCTCTTCCACCGTCGCCGGGCGTTTCAGCGTCACCGTCAGATCGACGATCGAGACGACCGGCACCGGCACCCGCAGCGAGTAACCGGTCAACCTGCCGTCGAGATCCGGGATCACCTTGCCGAGCGCCTTGGCCGCGCCGCTGGAATAAGGCACGATCGATTCCGCCGCCGCCCGCGCGCCGCGCAGATCTTTTTCCGGCTGATCGTGCAGCGCCTGGCTATTGGTATAGGCGTGAGTAGTGTTCATCAGCCCGTATTCGATGCCGAACGCCTGATGCAGCACCTGCGCGGCGGGCGCCAGCCCGTTAGTGGTGCAGCTGCCGTTGCTGACCACTTTATGCAGCGCCGGATCGTAAAGCTGGTCGTTAACCCCCATGACGATGGTGATGTCGTCGTTCTTGGCCGGCGCCGAGATAATCACCCGCTTGGCGCCGCCGTGCGTGATGTGCACTTCCGCCTTGGCCTTGTCGGTAAAGAAGCCCGTCGCTTCGATCACCACGTCAACGCCCACGCTGCTCCAGGGGATCTCGGCGGGGTCGCGCTGCGAAAACACCTGAATCGGCCGGCCGTCCAGCAGCAGTTGGTTGTCGCCGGCTTCCACCCTGGCCGCCAGCGTGCCGGAAAGCGTGTCGTATTTCAGCAGGTGCGCCAGCGTTTTGCTGTCCGTCAGATCGTTGATCGCCACCACTTCAAAATCGCTGCGCCCCAGCGCCGCGCGCAGCACGTTGCGTCCGATCCTGCCAAATCCATTAATGCCTACTCTCACCATGATGCACTCCTCGTTTTGGGCTTTGCCTCGACTCTAGCCCTGCCCCGAGGCGGCGTAAATGACGTTTACCGATCAATTTACGCCAAATTGCGCGCATGGAAGCGTTCGCGGTATTCGCTCGGGGTCAGCTGCAGTTTGCGCTCAAACACCCGCCGTAGGTTAAGGCCGTTGCCAAAGCCGGTGGCCAGGGCGATCTGCTCGATGCCTTGCGCACTCTGCTCCAGGCGCTGCCTGGCGGTATGCAACCGGCCTTCTTCGACGAATTTGGCGGGAGAAATGCCCGTCTCGCGGGTGAATACGCGGGTAAAGTTGCGCGGGCTCATCGCCACGCGTTCGGCCAACCGTTCGACGCTGAGATCGTCGGCGAGGTTTTCCAGGATCCAGGACTGCAGGTCGCGGATCGGGCCCGGCGATTTGGCCTGGTTGAGCGGGTAGCGGCTGAACTGCGCCTGCCCGCCGGGGCGACGTAGAAACATCACCAGATCCTGCGCCACTTCGCGCGCCTGCACGAAGCCGTAATCATCCTCCACCAGCGCCAGCGTCAGATCGAAGCCGGAACTGACGCCGCCGGAGGTCCAAATCGGCCCGTCCTGCACGTAGATCGGGCCGTTTTCAACCTGCACCCGCGGGAAGCGCGCCTGCAGCGTTTCCGCCAGCCGCCAGTGGGTAGTCGCCCGCCGCCCGTCCAGCAATCCGGCTTCGGCCAGCAGCAGAGCCCCGCCGCAAACCGAGGCGATACGGCGCGTCTGCGGCGCCGCGCGGCGCAGCCAATCCGCCACCAGGGCACCCTCTTCTTCGGTTGCCCCCTTGCCGGCAACAATGACGGTATCGCGCGGCTGGGCCGGATCGAGATCCGCCAGGCGATGGTCAGCCAACAGGCTCAGCCCGGACAGACCGTGCACCACCCGGTGAGATTGCGTAGTGGCGACCGCGATCTGATACAGCGGCGTCTCGGCGGAACTCAGGCGATTAGCCTGCATCAGGATATCGGCGATGCCCGCCGCTTCGAACAGCATGCCCCCTTCAGGGACGATAATCAGGAATGTATGCATGGCGATAATTACAAGAAAGAGCAAAACAGGCCAGACAACCACTGTATAAGAAAAGCGCCGCGGGTTCACCCTGCGGGCATAAAAAAGCCCGCCGATAACCTCGACGGGCCTGGAAGGAATAGCCATTCAAACCTGCGGCAAGCTCACCCCGCCGGCGCGCGCCAATTGCGCCAGTAGCGCCGTTTGAAACGCCTCGTCGTGTACCGCTGCATGGGGTTCGAGGCGCTGCTGATGGTGCCAATAGTCGCCGGACGCCAGGGCCTGCGGTTCATCGCTGCTCACCAGCCACGCCTGCGTCACATGCCCCAGCGCCAGATCGTCGGGCGCGTCCGCGCCGCCCATTTTGGTTGGCACCCAACCGGGATCGACCGCGCTGCTGATCACGTCAGGCCACAGGCGCGCCACGGCGGCGGCCAGCACGGTGACGAACAGTTTGCTGTCCGAATAAGAGCCTGCGGCGCCGCCAAGCCAATCCACGCCGTTCAGTTCCGCCACGCCGTCAAAGTGCATACTGCTGCTCAGATAGACGATACGCTTGGGGCGTTCGATCAGGGCCGTCAGCAGGTAGGGCGCTATGACGTTCACCGGCATCACCTGCGGTCCGGTAAACATACCGGCATTGTGGATCACCGCGTCCGGGCGACCGAGGCGATTGACCTGCTCGGCGAGCTGCCGGGTCTGCTGCACATCGGACAGATCGCCGATCGTCGCCTGTGCACCGCGATCCAGCAGATCGCGCACCGCGTCCAGACGGCCGGGCTCACGCGCATGCAGAATCACCTGATGTCCTTCGTCCAACAACGTTTGCGCGGCGGCGCGGCCCAGCCCGTCCACCGAGCCGGTAATGAAAATGCGTGACATGCAGCTCCTCCGTTTAGCGCCAGCCGAGCGCCGGCGCGACATGGGTTAAAATCGATTCGATAACGTGGGCGTTGTAATCCACGCCCAGCTGGTTAGGCACGGTCAGCAGCAAGGTATCCGCTTCGGCGATGGCCTCGTCCTGCGCCAGCTGTTCGATCAGCGCGTCAGGTTCTGCGGCGTAACTGCGGCCAAAGATCGCCCGGGTTTGCGCATCGATATAACCCAGTTGGTCGCCTTCCTTACCGCTGCCGCCGAAGTAGTTGCGATCCCGCTGATCCACCAGCGCGAAGATGCTACGGCTCACGGAAACCCGCGGCTCATGCGTGTGGCCGGCCTCTTGCCAGGCGGCGCGGTAGGCGCGGATCTGCTTGGCTTGCTGGATGTGGAAGGGTTCGCCGGTCTCGTCGTTCTTGAGCGTCGAGCTTTGCAGGTGCATGCCGAGCTTCGCCGCCCAGACGGCGGTGGCATTGGAGCCGGCGCCCCACCAGATGCGGTCGCGCAGCCCGGCGGAAAACGGTTCCGGCCGCAGCAGCCCGGGCGGATTCGGGAACATCGGCTGCGGATTGGGCTCGGCGAACCCTTCGCCGCGCAGCGCTTCCAGGAACACTTCGGTATGGCGGCGGGCCATGTCCGCATCGGTTTCGCCGTCGGCCGGGGCATAGCCGAAATAGCGCCAGCCGTCGATCACCTGCTCCGGCGAGCCGCGGCTGATGCCGAGCTGCAGCCGCCCGCCGGCGATCAGATCCGCCGCGCCAGCGTCCTCCACCATGTACAGCGGATTTTCATAGCGCATGTCGATCACGCCGGTGCCGATCTCGATGCGTTGGGTTTTGGCGCCGATGGCGGCCAACAGCGGGAACGGCGATCCCAGCTGGCGCGCGAAGTGGTGCACGCGAAAATAGGCGCCGTCCGCCCCCAGATCTTCGGCGGCGACCGCCAGATCGATGGACTGCAGCAGCGCATCCGCCGCGGAACGGGTGCCGGACTGGGCGGAAGGCGACCAGTGGCCAAACGAGAGAAAACCAATCTTTTTCATCGGGCATCATCCTCAGAGGCAAAACATGGGCCTACAGTGACAAAAACCGCGCGCCTTGCGCCAGCAAAATCACCCTCGATCGCACTAAACGAACCGATTGCCGCCGCACCGCCCGGCGATTGTAATCAAAAAACAAATGTCGTATAACAAGCAGCTCCGAGGGGTGTCCTGTTACGGGCTGAGATGGCGCAAGCCGAACCCTTTGAACCTGATCTGGGTCATGCCAGCGAAGGGACGGTTAGGCAACAACGCTCTCACCCGTTGCCTGTTCATACCCCAGCGTGCCCGGATCTCCACTGACTCAAGGAGGTCCCATGTCCATCACCACCCTGTTCGAAAGCGGTCTTTACGGCCGGCTGCGCCACCATGCCGGCAGCCACTGGCAAGATTATGTCGATCATCCATTTCTGCAGCAGCTGGCCGCCGGCACCTTGCCTGAACGCGCTTTTCGCCGCTACCTGACCCAGGACTATCTGTTTCTGCTGCACTTCGCCCGCGCCTACGCGCTGCTGGTCAGCAAGCTACGCACCCTGCCGGAGATGCGCGCCGCCACCGCCTCGCTCAACGGCATCGTCGCCGAACTGCCGTTGCACGTGGCCTACTGCGCCGAATGGGGGCTGAGCGAAGCGCAGATCGCCGCCCAGCCGGAAGCGGCGGAAACCATGAACTACACCCGCTACGTGCTGGATATCGGCCATGCCGGCGACGCCCTCGATCTGCTGGCCGGCCTGCTGCCCTGCGTGGCCGGCTATGCCGAAATCGGCCTGCGGCTGCTGCACGATCCCGCCACTCAGATGGAGGGCAATCCTTACGCCTCCTGGATCCGCAACTACGGCGACGAGGGCTATCTGGCCGGCGTGCGTGCCGCCATCGAACTGCTGGAAACCGTCGGCCACCAGCGCGGCGCACAAGACCGCTTCACCGAGCTGGCGCAGATTTTCACCACCGCCACCCAGCTGGAATCGGCATTTTGGCAGATGGGGCTGAACGCCTCATGACCTCCCCGCTTCTCCCACCCGGCATCCAGGTGCGGGATCTCAGCCTGCGTTTCGGTCAGCAAATCGTCTTCGACCGGCTGAGCTTCGACATCGCCGGCGGCAGCTTCGTCGCCCTGCTCGGCGCCAGCGGCGCCGGCAAAACCAGCCTGCTGAAGATCATCGCCGGCCTGGCGCAGGCCAGTTCGGGTACGGTGACCGGCAGCGACGGTTTGCCGATCGCCGGGCGCATCGCCTACATGGGGCAAAAAGACCTGCTCTACCCGTGGCTGACCGTCGAAGAGAACGTCGCCCTCGGCTCGCGGCTGCGCGGCGAAGTGGCGGATCGGGCGTGGGTGGCGCATCTGCTCGAACGCGTAGGCCTGGCCGCGCATGGCCGCAGCCTGCCCGCCGCGCTGTCCGGCGGCATGCGCCAGCGCGCCGCCATCGCCCGCACGCTCTACGAACGCCAGCCGATCGTGCTGATGGACGAACCCTTCTCCGCATTGGACGCCATTACCCGCGCCGAGATCCAAAGCCTGGCCGCCGAGCTGCTGGCGCAAAATACCGTACTGCTGATCACCCACGATCCGATGGAGGCCTGCCGCCTGAGCCACCGGCTGCTGGTACTGTCGCCCTGGCCGCTGGGCCTCGACGATACCCACCGTATCAGCGGGCAACCGCCGCGCGCGCCGGATGACGCCGACCTGCTGAAAAGCCAGGCCGAGCTGCTGCAACAGCTGGTGAGGGCCGCGCAATGAAGATTGCCGAAGAGCATGGCCTCACCCGCCTGCGGCGTGGGCTGACGGTGTTTGCCGGCCTGCTGCTGCTGTGGTGGCTGGCGGCGCAAAGCGGCATTCCGGCCTTTCTGCTGCCCACGCCGGGCGCGGTGGCGCAGGCGGTGTGGGACGGGCGCGGCTATCTCGCCTGGCACACGCTGGTCACGGCTTCGGAGATCGTCAGCGGGCTGGTGCTGGGCGTGCTGCTCGGCGCGGCGCTGGCGCTGTGCATGATCTTCTCGCCGCGGCTGCAGCGCTGGCTGATGCCACTGGTGCTCACCAGCCAGGCGATACCGGTGTTCGCCCTGGCGCCACTGCTGGTGCTGTGGTTCGGCTTCGGCATGAGCGCCAAGGTGGCGATGGCGGTGCTGGTGATTTTCTTCCCGGTAGTGTCGGCCTTTTTCGACGGGCTGCGCCGGGTCAACAACGACTATCTCGATCTGGCGCGCACGATGCGCGCTTCGCGTTGGGCGCAGCTGCGGCACGTGCGGCTGATGGCGGCGCTGCCGGCCTTCGGCTCCGGCCTGCGCATGGCCGCCGCCGTCGCGCCGATCGGCGCCATCATCGGCGAATGGGTCGGCTCGGCCGAAGGGCTGGGCTACGTGATGCTGAACGCCAACGCGCGCATGCAGACCGACGTCTGCTTCGCCGCGCTGTTTATTTTGGTGCTGATGACCGTGCTGCTGTGGGCCGCGGTGGATGCGCTGCTGCGGCGTCTGATCGCCTGGGCGCCGGAAAACGACTGATGATTGCAACCATAACCAGGGATAAAGGAACGACCATGATCAAACAAACCGTTTGCGGGCTGCTGCTGGGCGCCGCCATCACCGGCCAGGCCGGTGCGGCCGAAAAGCTGACGCTGGTGCTCGACTGGTACATCAACCCCGATCACGCGCCGATTATGGTGGCCGAGCAGATCGGCGCCTTCAAGGCCGCAGGGCTGGACGTCAAGATCGTGCCGCCGTCCGATCCGGCGCTGCCGCCGCGGCTGGTGGCCGCCAAACAGGCCGACCTCGCCATTACCTATCAGCCGCAGCTGCACTTCTTCGCCGATCAGGGCCTGCCGCTGATGCGCGTCGGCACCCTGATCAACACGCCGCTGAATACGGTGATCGCGCTGGACAAAAACATCACGTCGCCGGCGGATCTCAAGGGCAAAACGGTGGGTTACTCGGTCAGCGGCATCGAACAGGCGACGCTGGCCACCATGGTCGAACACGAGCACCTCAAGCCGCAGGACATCAAGCTTATCAACGTCAACTTCCAGCTGACCAGCGCCCTGCTGGCGGGCCAGGTCGATGCGGTGATCGGCGGCTACCGCAACATCGAAGCGCTGGAGCTGAAGCTACAGGGTAAAGAACCGGTGGTGTTCAACGTCGAAGACTACGGCGTGCCGGCCTATGACGAGCTGATCATCGTCGCCAACCGCGATGCGGTGAACGAGCCGAAAATCCGCAAATTCCTCGCCGCGCTGAAGCAAGGCAGTGACTACCTGCACGCCCACCCGCAGGAGACCTGGCTGGCGTTCGCCAAGGCGCACCCGGAGCTGAATACCGAGCTGAACAAACAGGCGTGGCAAGCCAGCCTGCCGCTGTTCGCGCGCGATCCGGCCAAGTTGGATCGGGCCCGCTATGAGGCTTACGAACAGTTCCTGTTCGACAACAAGCTGATCAAGAAAATCACCCCGGTGGAACAGTACGCGGTGGAGCTCGACTGATCACGCCGAGGCGGCCGGCGGCGCCACCGTCACCTCACCCTGGCCGCTGCGCTGCAAGGCCGCCTTCACCAACCCGTTGGCCTTGCAGCGTTCGATAAACGCGTTCACGTAGGCGGCGCCCTGCGTTTTTTGCCGCGGTACCGCCATCGCCTGGCGGATGGCGGTGAAATGCCCGTCCAGCACCCGGTAGCCGGGATGGGCGGCCGCGGCGGCCAGCAGCGGTTGACGCACGCCGGCCGCCGCCTCCAGCCCCCGTTCGAAAAACAGCGCGATCGCCTCGGCGGAGGTTGCCGCCCGCACCAGCTGCGCCTGCTGCAGCGTGCGCGATAAAAACAGATCGTACGCCGCCCCCTGGCCGACCGTGATGCGCACCTCCGGCCGGTCGAGCTGCGCCACCTCAAAGTAAGGTGCGTCGTTCGCCACCAGGTAAGTCCCCTCGATGATCACGTAGGGTTCGCTGAAGGCGATTTGCGCCGCACGCACCGGCTCGATAGCCATAAACGCCAGGTTCCAGGCGCCGCTGTCCAGGTCGGCAAACACCTTGCCCGCCGCGTCATAGGTGACCAGCTCGAGCGCCACGCCCAGCTCCTGGGCCAGCGCGGCGGCCAGCTCCACCGAAGCGCCTTGCGGTTTACCGCCGGCCCCGGCCTGTGCCAGCACCGGATTGCCGTAGTTGATCGCCGCGCGCAACACGCCTTGCGGGGCCAGATCGTCGAGTACCGCGGCGGGAATCGTCTGCATACTTCCTCCTGTGAAAGGCTGATGGGCGCACCGTCGTGGCGCTCATTAAGCGTAGAGCGAAACCTCCGACCAGCAAGCTTTCGCCGCCGAGGCCGCCGTCGGCGTGATTAACGTCACACTATTGTCATAAAAATGTACAATAGCCGCCGTTCGTCGGCCGTAGCGGGAGATCGCGCGTTGTTCCGCCGCCGGCAATAGGCTATACCCTTCACTTTTCGCGCCGCGGCACGGTCGGCGGCGCAGACCAGGGCAGCAACGTTTTTTCAATCAGACAGGGTTTGGCGGATGGTTTTAGCAGTCGTTTCTTTTGTTCTCTTTTTGGCGTCGATTTTGATTTATCGCACCCGGGCCGCCGCCAACCGCTGGTGGTTCGCCATTCTGCTGACGCTGCTCGGCAGCTATCTGGTGCTGAACGTCATCCTGATCGCCAGCAACTACTTCACCGGCGACGGCATCACCGACGCGGTGATTTACACCGTCACCAGCAGCCTCAAAGGCGCGGGCATCAGCAAATACGTGCTGCCGTTCATCGGCCTGCTGGCGGCGTTGGGGCTTATCTTCGCGGTGCTGGCCCGCAGCCTGCTGCGCCGCAAAGCCAAAGGCAGCAGCGTGGCCTACAGCCTCGTCGCCGTGCTGCTGGCGCTGTTTTCGGTCGGCACCACCCCGGCATTTCAGGACATCTCGCTGCTGGTCAAGAGCCAGATCGTCGGCGATACCGCCGATTTCACCACCTACTACAAGGCGCCGAAAAAGACCGTGCAGGGCAAGCGGCCGAACCTGGTGTACATCTATGCCGAGAGCCTGGAGCGCACCTACTTCGATACCGAGCTGTTTCCCGGCCTGGCCGACGAGCTGAACGCCCTGCGCGCGGACAGCATCGATTTCAGCAACACCCAACAGCTGCCGGGCACCGGTTACACCATCGCCGGCATGGTCGCCTCACAGTGCGGCATTCCGCTGTTCGCGCCCTTCGACGGCAACGCCTCCAGCGCGGTCTCCACCTTCTACCCGGAGAACGTCTGCCTGGGCGACGTGCTGAAGGCCGCCGGCTACAGCAACTATTTCTATCAGGGCGCCGAGCTGGCGTTCGCCGGTAAAGACACCTTCCTGAAATCCCACGGCTTCGACCACGTTTACGGCTTCAAAGAGCTGCGCGAACAGGTCGCCGATCCGAGCTACAAAAACGACTGGGGCTGGTACGACGATAGCGTGCTGGACGTGGTGTACGGCAAGTTCGTCGAGCTGTCCAAACAGCGCCAGCCGTTCTCGCTGTTTACCCTGACCGTCGATACCCATCACCCGGACGGCTTTATCTCCGCCGGCTGCAGCAAGAAGAGTTACGCCTGGCAGAACAAGGAAAACCGCTCGCTGAGCGCGGTGGCCTGCAGCCAGCAACACATCGCCGCGCTGATCGACAAAATCAAACGCTCGCCCTATTTCAGCAACACCGTGATCGTGGTGTCCTCCGATCATCTGGCGATGAACAACACCGCCTACGACATCCTGACCAAACAGAAGCGCCGCAATCTGTTCTTCATCATCGACGGCACCCGGCCGCTGGCGGAACAGCGCAACGAGAAACGCAGCACGCTGGACAACGGCGCCACGGTGCTGGACGTGATGGGCGGCGACAACTACATCGGCCTTGGCCGCAGCAGCCTGTCGGCGCCGTCGCTGTCTACGGTGTTCCTGAATATCGAAGAGAAGATCAATGGCTGGAAACCGGCGGTGATCAACCAGTGGGGCCTACCGAACCGCATCAGCGACTACAGCGTGGACACGCGCCAGCGCAGCTTCAGCTTCTCCGGCATCACCTACAAGGTGCCGTTCATCCTGCGGGTGGGCGATAACCGCCTCGAACCGATGTTCAACGTCTACCTCTCCACCCCGCTGCGCAAACAGCTGGCCGGACTGGGGGCGGGGGAGAAATTCGTCTGGGTCGATAAATGCTACGAGATCGGCCGGGTCTGGGCGCCGCAGCTGGCGCTGAGCACCGACATCTGCGTGGCCTCCGGCACCCTCGCCTCGCCGCCGCAGATCGCGCAGGCCAGCGGCGAACGCTTCAACGGCAAGGTGAACTTCACCGGCCCGGCGGCGGACAGCGTCGCCGATTACCAAAACGCCGTCGCCCGCCTGCAGGTGGACGACGCGGCGGTGAAATACCGGGCGGACGCCATCGAGTTCATGCTGCCCGGCATGCCGGAACAGGTGAAGGCCATCACCGGCGTCTCCGCCGTCGAGGAATGGGGCCGCTGGTCCGACGCCAATCTGGCGCCGGCGGTCGACATCGATTACGTCGACCCGCTGCCGAAAAGCTTCGATCTGGTGCTGCGCGCCCGCGCCTACGGCAACAACGTCGGCGAACCGATTTCGGTGCGCGTCGGCGACGAAGAGCGCTTTGTGTCGCTCGGCGAACAGGACAGCACCGTCACCCTGCGCTTCGACAACCCGCGCGGCGCGCAGAAGATCAGCATTACCCCGCCGGCCCCCACCGAGCCGAAAGAGAGCGCCAGCGGCGGCTTCACGCCGAAGAAGCTGGGCATCGGCCTGGTGTCGCTGAAGGTCGAAGCGGCCGCTCCCGCCTCCTGATCTCTCCGCCTTCACGGGCGCGGTAATTTCTTTGCCGCGCCCGTCATTTCAACCAAGCTTTTACGCCCTTCTTCGGCTAACCTGTGACGGTGAAACGCCGCCAATCCCGCCAGAGCCGGGACATCGAAGGAGAAAGTATGAGCTATGCCCCACCTCGCAGCGGCCTCAGCGCCGATCAGGCACTCGATCAACTGGAAGCCCTGTATGACGCCGCGGTAGACGCGCTGCGGCAGGCGGTCAGTGACTTTATCAGCCACGGCACCCTGCCGGATGCGCAAGCGCGCGCCGCCGGACTGTTCGTGTATCCCGAACTGCGCGTCAGCTGGGACGGGCAGCAATCCGGCCCGAGCAAAACCCGCGCCTTCGGCCGCTTTACCCATCCCGGCAGCTACAGCACCACCGTGACCCGGCCGCAGCTGTTCCGCCACTATCTGGCCGAACAGCTGGCGATGCTGGAACACGACTACGCCGCCCATATCGAAGTGGCGCCGTCGCAGCAGGAGATCCCGTTCCCTTATGTCATCGACGGCTCCAGCCTGGCGCTCGATCGTTCAATGAGCGCCGGCATCGCGCAGCATTTCCCCACCACCGAGCTGGCGCAGATCGGTGACGAGACCGCCGACGGCCTGTACCACGCCACCGACAACCATTTCCCGCTGTCGCATTTCGATGCGCTGCGCGCGGATTTCTCGCTGGCGCGTCTGCGACACTACACCGGCACGCCGGTGGAGCATTTCCAGCCGTTCGTGCTGTTCACCAACTACACCCGCTATGTGGATGAGTTCGTGCGCTGGGCCTGCGCGCAGATCGCCGATCCGGCCAGCCCGTACATCGCGCTCTCCAGCGCCGGCGGCACCTACATCACGCCGGAAACCAGCGCGCCCGAGCAAGCGGTGTCCGATCTGGCGTGGAAAAACCACCAGATGCCGGCCTATCACCTGATCTCGCGCACCGGCCAGGGCATCACGCTGATCAACATCGGCGTCGGCCCGTCCAACGCCAAAACCATCTGCGATCACCTGGCGGTGCTGCGCCCGAGCGCCTGGCTGATGATCGGCCACTGCGGCGGCCTGCGCGAAAGCCAGAAGATCGGCGATTACGTGCTGGCCCATGCCTATCTGCGCGACGATCACGTGCTGGATGCGGTGCTGCCGCCGGATATCCCGATCCCGAGCATCGCCGAGGTGCAGCGCGCCCTGTACGACGCCACCAAGATGGTCAGCGGCATGCCCGGCGAAGAGGTTAAACAGCGTTTGCGCACCGGCACCGTGGTCACCACCGACGACCGCAACTGGGAGCTGCGCTACTCCGCTTCGGCGCGCCGCTTCAATCTCAGCCGCGCGGTGGCGGTCGACATGGAGAGCGCCACCATCGCTGCTCAGGGTTATCGCTTCCGGGTGCCGTACGGCACGCTGCTGTGCGTCTCCGACAAACCGCTGCACGGCGAGATCAAACTGCCGGGCCAGGCCAACCGCTTCTACGAAGGGGCGATCTCCGAGCACCTGCAGATTGGCATCTGCGCCATCGATCTGCTGCGCGCCGAGGGCGATCGTCTGCACTCGCGCAAGCTGCGCACCTTCAACGAACCGCCGTTCCGGTAACGGTGCTCAGGCCCGCTGCGGCGGGCCGTTTTTTCCTCAACGCACCAGTGCCAGTGCGCGTTTTTCCTGGCTGCGGCCGCCGGCGATCGACAGCAGCAGGTCTTTGACCAGCAGCGCCGGGGCGGACAGCGCCTGTTGACCCGACATGCACAGCGCCAGCGGCACCGACATCGTCGGCGCATTGATGCGCGCCATCCAGGCCTTGGCCGGGCCGATCATCGCGCGCGCCACCGATTCCGGCAGCACGGTCGCCCCCAGCCCGCTGGCGATCGCGGCGCTCAACGCACCCGAGGATTCGATCTCCCCCACCACGTTGGCAGCCAGCTTGCGCAGCGCCATCGCCTCCTCCAGCTGGTTGCGCACCGCATCGCCCTCGCGCGGCAGGAACAGGTTCAGCCGCGCCACGTCCAGCAGCTCGACGCTGTTGCCGGGATGCGGCACCGCGCGCGTCGCCACCAGATAGAGATCTTCCCGCATCAACGCGATGGCGTGCAGCCCGGCGGGCATTTTGGCGCCGTAGACCATCGCCATGTCCAGC
Organism: Serratia sp. CY47280; assembly: GCF_052168655.1. NCBI lineage: Bacteria > Pseudomonadati > Pseudomonadota > Gammaproteobacteria > Enterobacterales > Yersiniaceae > Serratia > Serratia sp. CY47280. The sequence goes on from NZ_JBJNMG010000001.1 coordinate 1,456,927, forward strand.
GTCTGGTTAGCCACCTGCCCGGTGAGCGTCGTGCCGCCGTTTTCATGCAGGCTGAGCAGGATGCCCGGCTGCTGATCGCGCAGAGTCTGCAGCAACGGCAGCGCCAGCTGCGCCGCGGTGCTGCCCGACGCCAGCCCGAGCGACACCTGGCCGTTCATCGCCTGTCCGGCGCTGTTAACCGCGCTCTGCGCCTGCTCGCACTGGCGCAGAATGGTCTGCGCATGGGCATACAAAATGTTGCCGGCCTCGGTCGGCTGCACGCCGCGCTTGGTGCGGATCAGCAGCTGTTGCTTCAGTTCCCCTTCCAGCGTCGCCAGCTGCTGGCTGAGCGCCGGCTGGGCGATGTGCAACACTTCCGCCGCCTGGGTCAGGCTGCCAATATCGACGATTTTCACGAAGTACTTCAGACGTCTGAAATTCATAGTGCCTCCAGCGAGCCGCTAAATTGAGAATGCCGAAATCCGGTTATTCAAGCGCAGCAAGATCCGGGCCAGAGTCGGTAAACGGCCACGGAGGCGGGATACACGGCGGCAAACGGCCGTTCGCCGGACGGCGCGCGCCACAACGTAGGGCAGGCGTTGCACCATCGGCAGGCAAATGCGCCAAACAACGGGCAACCCGGCGGTGCTGCGCGCGGGATAAGCGATAAAAGCGAGAAAAAGCAGCAGGTTGGGCAATCTTGCAGCAAACGGGCGCCTCGGACGTTTTCGCGCTTTACAAGCCGCAACCGCCCCGCTATTATTCGCCCCGTTCACACGATTCCTCTGTAGTTCAGTCGGTAGAACGGCGGACTGTTAATCCGTATGTCACTGGTTCGAGTCCAGTCAGAGGAGCCATATTTAGAGAAGCCCGCTCAGGGAAACCTGAGCGGGCTTTTTGCATGTCAGCCGCCGTCAAAAGCTGCGTTTCGCCACCAGATAAGCGCCCGCCACCAGCAGCAGGGCGCCGAACAGCGCCGGCAGATTCTCGCGCAGCGCCGCCGGGCCGGCGCGGTAGACGTCCACCAGCAGCCCCATGCACAGCTGGCTGGCGACCAGGATCGAGATGGTGGCCGCCGCGCCCAGTTTTTGGTAGCCCAGGATGCCGGCGAACACGAACAGCGATCCCAGCAGCCCCGGTAACAGCATCCACCACCTGGCGGCGCCGGTCACTTCCGCCACCGCGCCGAGGCCGTTTTTGGCCAGCAGCAACCCCACCAGCAGCAACAAACCGACGCTGGAGTTGATCACCAGCGTGATAAGGATGGTCGAAACGCTTTCGGTAATACGCACCATCAACAGATTCTGCACCACCAGCCCCATCCCCGCCGCGATCAGCAGTAACAGCATATTCATCGCCCTGCCTCCCGGGGTCAGCGCGTCGGCGGCGCTACCCGCTCGTCGAGCGTCAGCTGCAGGAACGTCAGATCCAGCCATTGGCCGAATTTGGCGCCCACCTGCTCCATGCGCCCCACGTCGCGGAACCCCAGCGCCAGATGCAGCTTAATCGACGCCTGATTGCCGGATTCGATGCCGGCCACCATCACATGCTTGCCGATCTCCCGCGCCCGTGCAATCAAGGCGATCAACAGCGCCTTGCCAATCCCGGCGCCGCGATGCGCCTGATGGACATACACCGAGTGCTCTACGGTATGGCGATAGCCGTCCCAGGCGCGCCAATCGCCGAACGACGCGTAGCCGATCGCCTCGTCCGCGCCGTTCACCGCCACCAGCACCGGGTAACCTGCCGCCTGCCGCTCGCCGATCCACGCCGCGCGGTTGGCCGCATCCACGGTTTGTTCATTCCAGATGGCGGTGCTGTTCAACACCGCGTCGTTATAGATAGCGGCAATCGCCGCGCTATCGTTGAGCGTCGCATTTCGTATAATCATGGTTTACCCCGGCCAATTGTCCACTATAATACTACGATATGAATATTAAATTAGACAATCTAAATCAGCTGATCGGCGCACGCATTCGCATTGAGCGCGAGGCGCGCCACTGGTCGCTGTCCGATCTGGCCGAACGGGCGGGCGTCTCACGGGCGATGGTTCATAAGATCGAGCGCGGCGAGAGCAGCCCGACGGCGATGCTGTTGGGCAGGCTGGCGGGGGCGTTCGGCCTCAGCATGTCCAAGCTGATCGCCCGGGCGGAAACGCAGGAAGGCCGGCTGCTGCGCCGGGAAGATCAACCGGTCTGGGTCGATCCGGAGAGCGGCTACGTGCGGCGCCACGTGTCGCCGCGTACCGATCTGCCGCTCGATCTGGTGCGCATTGAACTGCCGGCCGGCGCGGCGATCCCGATGCCGGCTTCGGTGTACGCGTTCAAACGTCAGCTGATCTGGGTTTTATCCGGCGAGCTGGTCTTTCTTGAGGGTGAGGCGCGCCATGAAATGGCCGAAGGCGACTGTCTGGAGCTCGGCCCACCGGCGGACTGCCGCTTTGAAAACCAGAGCGACCAACCGTGCGTGTATATGGTGGCGGTGCTGAGCGCCGCCTGACGGCTCGTCTGCGCTACCCCTGCGCCGGTCGGTTATAGCCGGCGCGGAAAAACTTCTCCGCCAGCCGGCTGTCGCCGCCGGAAAAGAACTCGCACATCGGCTCACTGCCAAGGCCATAGGCACGGCTCAGCTGACCGGCTTCGAACGCCGCCCGGTTCTCGTCGCCGCAGCGCTGCGCTAAATGGTGCGCATAGCCGAGCACGAAGCCGCGCTTGTAGTCGGAGCAAAAGCGCGACAGCTCCGCCTCCGGCTTCAGGTTCTCCGCCTTTAACCCCGCCAACAACCCTTTGCCAAAATGATCTCCCACGGGTTCCTCCTCATTACGCAATCGCTATATAACAAAATATACAGCGAATAAGCGAACGCGAACATACTCCCAAAGTTTTACTCGCCGCATAAAAAAGGCCCGCCAAGCGGGCCTCGGCGAGAACGCGGGCAATCACAGCGTGAAATTCAGCCCTTCGCTGACGGTATTGCCCAGCGGCAGGCGGCCCGACGGCGCCTCTTTTTCCTGCAGGAAATCCGGCAGGCGGGCTTTGTCGCCCGGTTTGCCGATCGCCACCATGGCGTGCACCGCATAGTCGTCCGGCAGCTGCAACGCCGCTTTGATCTTGTCGTGGTGAATGCCGCTCATGCAGTGGGTCAGCCAGCCTTTCAGGTGCGCCTGATGCGCCAGGTTGGCCCAGGCTGCGCCGGTGTCGAACGCGTGGGTCGGGTTGTCCACCAGCCGCTCGCCGTTCAAGCTGGTGGTTTTGGAGACGATCACCACCAGCGCCGAGGCGTGCTGCGCCCAGCCGCGGTTGAAGTCGATCAGGAACTCCAGGTAGTTCTCCCAGCTGTCGGAGCCGTGCTTGCTGTAGGCAAAGCGCCACGGCTGAATGTTGTAGGCCGAAGGCGACCAGCGCGCCGCTTCAAAGAAGCTCAGCAGCGTTTGATCGTCGATGGCGTCGTTGGTCATCGCGCGCGGCGACCAGCGCTCGATAAATTGCGCGTCAATCGGGTAATCGGAGGTTCTTGGCTGGCTCATGATAGGTTCTCGCAGTGAAGTAAAAACAAAAGTTCGCTGATATTCCCACAGCTTAGGACGGTAAAACTTTTATTTCGTGCCATTGCCTTGCGGCAGTTCCTGCTGCAGCCAGGCGAGAAACGCCCTGACCGGCGGGTGCCGCTCGCGTCCCGGCGCGCACAACACGCTGTACGCGGCACCCGGAACGCGCACCTCCGGCCGGTACGCCACCAGCAGACCGTTGTCCACCATCTCGGACACCATCACCGAGCTGGCGAGCACCAACCCCTGCCCGGCCACCGCCGCCTGCAGGGCGTAATGTTCCTCGTGATAGCTGCGCATCGCCGCATGGCGCTGCCACCAGTCCACGCCGGCGGCCCGGCACCAGTCATGCCAGCCGCTGTCGTACAGCGCCGAATCTCCCCATTTGACGGTGATCAGCACCGGATTTTCCGGCGGAGCGGCGGCCAGCCCCGGCGCGGCATAGACGCCAAAGCTTTCCTCCAGGCGCGCCGTCTGATGCAACGCGGGATAATGCGCGCGGCTGTAGCGCACCGCCACGTCCACGCTGGCGTCCTGCTGCAGATCGATCACCTCGGCGCAGGCCTCCAGGCGCACCAGATAGTGCGGGTACGCCTGGTAGAAACGCCCCAGGCGCGGCACCAGCCACAGCGCCGCGAAAGAGTGCGTGACCGAGACGCACAGCGATCCGGTGCTGGGCTGCGGCCGCAGACCCTCGAGCGTGGCGGCGACGTCCAGCAGCGCGCCGTGCACCCCGGCAAACAGGGTTTCTCCCTTCGGTGTCAGCCGCACGCCGCGCGGCACCCGCTCGAACAGCGCAAACCCCAACTGTTGCTCCAGCGCTTTGATCTGGTGCGAGATCGCCGTTGGCGTCACCGCCAGCTCGGCCGCCGCCAGCTTGAAACTGCGCAGGCGAGCGGCGGATTCAAAGGTGCGTAAAGCGTTGACGGGCAGCGTGGCGAACATGGCGAATCCTCTTGAGATGAGTTGAGTTCATCCTGGCAGAAAAGCCGTCATTTGTCGCCTGCCGGTGCTTGTTTCTAGAGTAGGACTGAATCCACTTCACACCAAGGAACATGACATGAATACAACTCATCAATCCAAACGTCTGGTGGTGCTGGTCGGCAGCCCGCGCCGCGACGGCAACAGCGCCACGCTGGCGCAGGCGATCCTGGTGGGCGCCGCCGAAGCCGGCACCGTCGCCAGCCTGCATTTTCTCGATGATTACCTGAGCGGTTTTCTGAGCGATGAACGCCATACGCCGCCGTCGGCCGATCGCTACGCCGAGCTGTTCCTGGAGCACTTCCTGCCGGCCGACGGCGCGGTATTTTGCACGCCGATTTACTGGTACGGCATGTCGGCGCAAACCAAGGCCTTTTTCGATCGCTCGTTCAGCTTCTATTCCAACGCCTACCCTCAGGCGGAACAGGTGCACCAACGCATGAGCGGCAAACGCATCGGGCTGGCGGTGGCGTCGGAAGAAACTTATCCCGGCTCGGCGCTGGGCATCGTGCATCAGATCCAGGAGTTCAGCCGCTACACCCATTCCGCCTTCGTCGGGCTGGTGCACGGCGCCGGCAACCAGCGCGGTGAGATCGCCCGCGATCCGCGCAACCCGCTGCAGGCCGCCCGCGAGTTGGGGCGCGAGTTCTTCACCCGCCCCTACTCGGATTATCAGATGGACAGCCCGCGTAGCACGCAGGTTTGGACGGAATAGCCACGGCCTCAACCGCCACTGCCGATTTGCCAGATAAAGGTCGGCGTATGGCGGTTAATTTCCCAGTCACCGATATTGCGCGCCTTGTAGATCACCGGATTATGTGAAGAGAGCGTGCGCGCATTGCGCCAGTGGCGATCCAACGCCTTGCCGGTACGGGTATCTGAAGCGCCGAGCGCATTGAACAATTCACCGGCGGCGCGCTGCACCCACTCCCCGGCGATGACCTGCGCCCTGGCGGCGTCCAGTTCCGCCGTCACGTTAAGCGCCTGCAGCAGCGCTTCATCGCCGGAACGATGCGCCTCATAAGCCTGCTGCAGCGAGGAAGTCGCTTTTAGCACCGTCGCCTCAACCGCATAGGCCCAGGCGCTGATTTGCCCCACCACCTGCTGGATCTGCACGTCGTCCTTCACCCAACCGGCGTTGCCGTGGCTATAGATCCTTTTACGTTGCCTCACGCCCTCGCCGACGTCTCGCAGCACCGCGCGGCCGATCCCCGCCAGCGTCGCCAGCAACACATGCTGATAGAACGCAGTTTGGTAGCGGAAGCGCTCGGCAAAGTCATAGACGTGCGCCTGCTCGACCCGCGCATCAATAAAACGCGTGGTGCCGCTGCCGGTAGTGCGTTGGCCAAATCCGTCCCAGTCGTCGTCGCGCTCTACGCCCGGCTGGGCGACGTTCACCAAAGCGATCACCGGGCCGCCGCTGCGCTCGGCATACACGTCGATCCAATCGGCAAACAGACTACCGGTGCTGTAAAATTTCTCGCCGTTGAGCGACCAGCCGTCGGCCTGTGGCGTTACCCGGGTATTGACCTGCCCCAGCTTCACGCCGCCGATCTCGGTCCAACCGCTGCCGACCAGCTCGCCGTCGAGAAAGCGTTCGAACCAGCGATCGCGCTCCGGGCCGTCCGGCGCGTTCAGCCGATCTTCCACGAAGGCGAAATGCGCCCGCAGCGCCTGCGGCAGGTTAGAGTCCGCCTCCGCCAGTTCGGTCAGCAGTTCGAACAGCTGCGGCAACGAAGCGCCGTCGCCGCCCTTTTCACGCGGGAGGCGCACCTTGCCGAACCCCGCCTCTTTCAGCCAACGGATCGGTTCATGCGGCAGCGTGCGCGACAGCTCTCGCTCCACCGCCCCGGCGGCGATTTCGGCGAAGATCGGCCGAAAACGCGCGGCCAGCTGTGCGTAGTCTGCTCCGGTGGATAACAGGTGTTGCGTCATGTCAGTGTCCTCTGTGGTTAAGCGCGATCGGCCAGATCGTCGATATCGTGCGCCGTCGGTTCAAAGCGAATGATCAGCAGGAAGACGATGGGGATTGCCGCCGCCAGTGAAACAATCCAAAACATGTCGGTGCCGAAGCGCGCCTGCAAAATCGGCAGAATAAACAGCGCCAGTGCGCTGCCGATACCGGACAGCGAACGGCCGAAACCGACGCCGGTGGCGCGGATCGCCGTCGGGTAAGAGAGCGCCGGATAAATCATCATCTGCGCGCCGGGGCCGAATCCTTCGGCGAACAGCCATAGGCCCAACATCAGGATCGCCAGCCCAACGCCGAACGCCGCCTGCGGATGTCCGATCAACGCCAGGGCAATCAGCGCGATAAACTGCAGCGCGAATCCGGCGATCGCCACCTGGCGCGACGGATACTTCCATGCCAGACGCATGCCGAGCAGGCCACCGGTAAAAGCGAACAGCACGTTCAGCCCGAGCGAAGCGGAGATAGTTTCAAACACCCCGGCGCCGAGAAACTGCGCCAGAATCGACGGCAGAAAGAAGGCGATGGCGGTGTATTCAAAGGAAATGCAAACGTTCATCACGCTGGCGACCAGCGTGCGCTCGCGGTACGGCTTGCGGAACAGCACGCGGAAGCTGACCTTCGGCGGCGCCGCCGGTTGGGCGGCGTCAGGTTCCGCCTCATGGGCGGCAATGCCGTATGACTCGCGCAGGATGCGCGCCGCCTCTTTCAGATCGCCCTGGTTAGCGGCCCACAGCGGCGACTCGTTCATAAACTTGCTGCGCACCATGATGATCAGCAACGCCGGCACGGCGCCGAAAATCAACGAGGCGCGCCACAGCCAGTTCGCATATTCGGCCGGCAATAGAAAATAGAGCGCAAAGATGATCAGAAAACACACCGACGAAGCGGCGTACCACATCGGGCACCAGGCCGCCAGGCGCGACGCCTTGTTGGCCTTGCCGGTGAATTTGGAGAATTCGGCCAGATAGGCCATCGCCACCGGCAAATCAATGCCGACGCCGATCCCCATCAAAAAGCGCGCGCCGATCAGCACCCAGACGTTGGGCGCCAGCCCGGCGGCGATGGCGGAAACCACAAAAAACAGCATATCGGCCATAAACACCTGATAGCGGCCGTACTTATCGGTCAACCAGCCGCCGACCAGGTTGCCGAGAATGGTCCCGACCATGATCGAAGAAGTTACCACCCCGGTCAGCAGCGGGCTGAGGCTGAATTCACGCACCACGTCATCGATGCCGTAAGACAGCGTGGTCAGGTCATAGGCATCGAGAAAAACACCGCCCAGCGCCAACAGCACGATCATGCGCGCATGGGTATTTTTCTCGCTGCGCTGGTTAATCAAACGTGCCACATCGCTGGCCGAGCCGATGGGCGCAGATAACGGCGGCGCGGTATCGATATTTAAGGTACTCATAGCTTCCTCGTTGTAATTGGCAGGTGACACCTCGTTTATAGGGTGAAAAAATTACGCCGACAAACAACAATTTCTTCTATAAATATCATTAATATCAATAAATTAAACATTGTTACAGCGTAACAAAAACGCCGGATTAACGCGCGTTAATCCGGTCTTTATCACGGTCATTTCGGGCGGGGATTATTCTGCCGATACCGGCACCAGCACGCCTTTCACCAGCGGGTCGTCGGTGCTTTTCAGCCACGCCTGCAACCTGGGATCGGCAAACGCCCGCTGCAGCTTGCGAATATTTTCGTCCTGCAGATAGGGCGTGCCAATCACCAGCTGCGAGGCGAAGGTCTTCGGCGCCGGTGGGAACAAGATGCCCTTCTCACGCGGCACCTTGCCGGCGTCGAACTGCGACACATAGCCAATGGCCGCATCTACCGAATTCAGCGCGCGCGGCATGGTCAGCAAATCCAACTCCTTGAAGTTAAAATGGCGTTTGTTCTCGCGAATGTCTTTCAGCCTGGCGGTGCGCGCCTCGATCGCAGGATCCAGCCCGATCAGTCCAATGCGCTGCAGCAGCCACAACGCCTGCCCCTGATTGGCGCCGTCGTTGGGCACCACGATCTCCGCGCCGTCCGGCAACTCCGCGATCGACGTATAGCGGTCGGAATAAATGCCAAACGCCCACTGAAACACCGGCAGCGTCGGGGTCAGCTTAAAACCATTGGCATCTACCACCTGCTTTAGCCACCATTGGTGCTGGTAGATCGTGGCGGCGTACTGCCCCTGCGCCACCGCACGATCGGCCTGCACCGGATCCTGCAGGCCAACCGCCTCCAGCCTAAGGCCGTAATCCGGCGCGATATGGTCGCCGACGTACTCGATCACCCGCTGCTCTCCGGCCATCGCCGGCTCAAAGTGCACTTTCAGCGTGCTGCCGAACTGCACCGTCTGCTGCTGGCCGGCGCTAAAGTGCCAAACCGCGGCGGCGATAATTGCCACCGCCGCGATACCCACCGGCCACGGCCAGCGTTTCTTCTTCACTATCTCAAAATCGTGATTAGGCATGATTAAAAGGTTTCCTGATGATGACGCAACGCGGCGACCAGGCGGTCACCAATAAACTGAATCAGTTGAATCGTGGCGATCAGCACCACAATGGTGGCGATCATGATGTGATTGTCGAAACGCTGGTAACCGTACACCACCGCCAGATAGCCGATGCCGCCCGCGCCAATGGTGCCGGCGATGGCCGAATACTCGATCATCGAGATGACGTTCAGCGTGATGGCGGCGACGATCGCCGGCAGCGCCTCGCTGAGCTGCGCGCGGGTGACTATCTGCCAGATCGAACCGCCGGACACCAGCCCCACCGCCGTCACCTCCGGCGGCAGTTCGCGCAGCGCGTTCTCCACCAGCCGGCCAAAGAACGGAATGCCGGCGACGATCATCGGGATCACCGCCGCCGGAATGCCGATGGTGGTGCCGGTCAACCAGAAGGTGAACGGAATAATCGCCGCCATCAGCACCAGAAACGGCAGCGAACGGCCCATGTTCACTAACCAGCTCAGCGCGCGATTCAGCGCCGGACGCGGAAACAAGCCGCGCGATGAGGTATTGAACAACACCACGCCGACGGCGCCGCCGATCGCCACCACAAACAGCATCACAATGCCGACCATCAGCCAGGTTTCGCCGTAGGCCGGCAGCATCAACCGATGGATCTCGCGCCAGGGTGTGTCCTGGCTCATCATGCTGTCAGACAGATTTTTCATACCGCCTCCTGCAAGGCCGCCGGCTGTTCCAGCACCTCGGCGAGAATGCCCAACCGCCGCAGCTCGCCCTGCAGTTCAGCGACCGAACGCGAACCGCCGCCAAAACGCACCGCAATCTCTAACCGCCCGGCCAGGCTGCCGCCCACCACTTCAACGTGGCCGCCCAGCAGATCGATCTGCAGGTCGAGTTGGCGGCTGATGCGGCTGATCCAGTCGGTGGCCGCCGGCTGACGGGCGGAATAGGTCACCTGCAACCGCAACGCGGCGTCGGACGCCAGCGTCTTCAGCGGGAACAGCTGGCGGCCCAGCGAGGAATCGGGCGCCGCCAACAGCTCGCGCACCGGCCCTTGCTGCACAATCACGCCGTCGCGGATCTCGGCCACCGCGTCGGCGGCGTCGCGCACCGCATCCATCTCGTGGGTGATCAGGATGATCGACAGGCCATACCGATCGCGCAGCTGTTTAAGCAGGCTGAGAATGGCCCCGGTGGCGTCCGGATCCAGCCCGGAGGTGGCCTCATCCGCCAGCAGCACCGACGGATTCAGCGCCAGCGCGCGGGCGATGCCGACCCTTTGGCGCTGGCCGCCGGACAGCTGAGCCGGGTAAAACGCCGCCTTGTCCGCCAACCCTACCGCTGCCAGCAGGCTCTTTACCCGCTTGTCGATATCGCGCGGCACCACGCCCAGATAGGTCAACGGCAGCGCCACATTCTGCCAGGCGGTTTTACGCTGCAGCAGCGCGGAAGACTGGAACACCGTGCCTATCGCCCGCCGCTCCCTGCGCAGCGCCTCGCCCGCAAGCCGCGACAAGTCCTGGCCGTTCACCCGGATACTGCCGCTGCTCGGCCGCTCCAGCAGGCTGATGCATTTCGCCAGCGTCGATTTGCCCGCCCCGCTGGGGCCGACCACGGCGGTAATCGATCCGGCCGGCACCTGCAGCGAAACGCCCTTCAGCACCTCAATCCGTCGCCCGTCCGGCGCGCGGTAAGCCTTGTGCAATCCTTCAATCTCTATCATCGCATCCTCACTTGACGCTCAGTGCATCGGCCAAGAGCGCGCCGGCCGGCCAGCGGTAGCCCACCGCCGGGTGCGGCTCTGCCAGGCGCGGCCCCTGATTGAACAATTTTTCTCGCAGAGTGCCCGCTGTGTAGTCGCGCTTGTACACTCCGCGTTTTTGCAGCTCGGGGATAAGCAGTTCCACCACGTCGGTGAAGGTTTCATGGGTAACGGCGTAGGCCAAATTGAAACCGTCAACATCCGTTTCCTCCACCCACGCCTGCAGTTCGTCGGCCACGGTTTGCGGGCCGCCCACCAACAGCGGGCCGAAACCGCCGATGCCGACCCATTCGGCGATGCCCTGTACGGTCCATTCACGGCTGGGATCGGCGCTGGAGAAAGTTTCCACCGCCGACTGAATGGCATTGGTGTGCAGATGCTTCAGCACCTGATCCGGCTGATACTGACCGAAATCGATGCCGGTCCAGCCGGACACCAGCGCCAGCGCGCCTTCGTAGCTGGTATAGGATTTGTATTCCCGCCATTTTTCCTGCGCCTGCCGGTCAGTTTCACCGACGATCACCGTCTGCAGGTTGAAGATCAGGATGCTGCGCGGGTCGCGCCCGGCCTCGGCGGCGCGGCGGCGGATATCGGCCACGGTTTTTTTCAGCAAGGTTTTCGAAGGAGAGGCGACAAACACGCATTCGGCGTGCTCCGCGGCAAATTGCTTGCCACGGCTGGAAGCGCCGGCCTGATACAACACTGGCGTGCGCTGCGGCGAAGGCTCGCTCAGGTGAATGCCCGGCACCTGGAAGAACTCGCCTTTGTGGTTGATCGGATGAATTTTCGCCGGATCGCTGAAGATGCGCCGCTGACGATCGCGCAAAATCGCGCCGTCTTCCCAACTGCCCTCCAGCAGCTTGTAAACCACCTGCAGGTATTCATCGGCGTAGTCGTAGCGCGCATCGTGATCGGTCTGCGCCCGGTGGCCAATATTGCGCGCGCCGCTCTCCAGGTAAGAAGTGACGATATTCCAACCGATACGCCCCTTGGTCAGGTGATCAAGCGTCGACAATCTGCGGGCGAAAGGATAAGGGTGCTCGAATGACAGCGAGGCGGTCAACCCGAAGCCGAGATGTTCGGTAACCAGCGCCATCGGCGTCACCAGCGCCAGCGGATCGTTAACCGGCACCTGCGTCGCCTGGCGGATCGCCGCGTCGCCGCTGCCGTTAAGCACGTCGTAAATCCCCAGCACGTCGGCGATAAACAATCCATCGAACTTGCCGCGTTCCAGCAGGCGCGCCAGATCGGTCCAATATTCGAGATCCTTATACTGCCAGGAACGGTCGCGCGGGTGCGCCCACAGCCCCGGCGACTGATGGCCGACGCAGTTCATATCAAAAGCGTTAAGACGAATTTCACGTTGCGATGACATAGCGAGCTCCACAATTATCTGCCGGCCACGGGCGGAGCCGGGCCGGATGGGGGGTCTTAGGGTGTTAAAAACGGGAATGGACGATCAGTTTGCAGCCGGACATCGCGCCAGCAGATATTGCGCGACGCTTTGGGCGTGTTCCGCCACCTGCGGCAGCCCCATCAGTTCGCCGAAGCGGCCACGCGCCGCCGGGCCGGCCACCAGCAGGCGCGGGTTGGCAAGGCCGTCGCCGCCGATCGCCTGGCTGTCGGCATTGACCCACAGCCCCAATCCCAGCGGATCGGCGCGCAGCGCCCCCTGCTCCGCCAGCGAGCTGAGCAACGGGCTGGCGGCGATCAGGCCAGCATGGGCCGGACCCGTAGCGATCAGCAGCCGCTGCGCCTGCAGCGCCCGCTCTGCGCCCTGGCGCGGCAGAATCGTCAAACGCACGCCCTGCGGCGTGGGTTCTGCCCGCCGCAAACGAGCGGCCAATACCTGCAGCGTGCCCGCCGCCTGTTGCTCCGCCAGCAACGTGCTCACCTGCGGTGCAATGCGATAGCGGTGCACGTCCCAATAGGCGCGCAGATGCCGCAGAAAGCGCTGCTGTTCGGTCGGCGTCAATGCTTGCCACAGACGCTGGCCCTGGGCGCGCACCTCGTCCAACACCGCCTGCCACGGCACCCGTTGCCCAGCGGCGCGCGCCACTTCAAGGCGCACCTGCCGCACCCCGTCACGCAGTCCGGATGGCGGGGTAAACGACCACGTCGGGTACTCCTCTTCGGCATTGGCACGCGGCAACAAACCATGACGAGAGAACGCGGTAATCGGCCCACGATGCCCGCGGCGGTGCAACGCCGCCACCGCATCGGCCATCGTCAGCCCGCTGCCGACGATCGCCAATGATTCATCGGGTTCAATCTCATCCAGCGCCCCCTCCGCCCAGGGATTGGCGATTAACCGCGCGTCGCGCGCCAGTTCCGGGGCGATCTGCCGCGGCAGCGCGGGCGGCGGATGGCTGGTCGCCAACACCACATAATCGCCCCACAGCCGTTCGCCGCCGGCGGTGATGACGGACGCGCCCTGCGCCTGCGGCTGCAGGTACTGCGCCCGATCGCGCAGGTGCCGCAAGCGGGCCTGGCCGGACTGCGCCGCCTGATGAAAACGCTCCTCGACATAACGGCCGAAGGCACCGCGCTGCGGATAGGCCTTACCGTCGCGCCATAACGCCTGCGGATCGGCCGTCAGCCCGCCGCCCTGACGGAACCAGCGGTCAAAATCCCCCGCGGGCTCATCCGCCAGCTGCATCCTATCGGCCGGGACGTTGATGCGGTGGGTCGGCTCGGTGGTCGAATACGCCACGCCATAGCCCGGCGCGGCGCGCGGTTCGATCACCGTGACATCCACCGCTCCGTGCGCCAGCTGGATCGCCAGCGCCGCGCCGGTGAAACCGCCGCCGATAACGATAATATGGGCACGCTTCGCCATCAGCCCTCCCGCTGCGCCGGGCCGGGACGACGATCGCCACCGATGGTTTCGCCAAACGGGCCGGTATTGATCGTGCGAGCCGTCTGATGAGCCGACTGCGCCAGCGGCAGCAGCGGCATCACCAGCTCGGCGAAGCGGTGAGCCTCTTCCAGATGCGGATAGCCGGAAAGGATGAAATTGTCGATGCCCAGCGCCTGATACTCGCGTATGCGCGCCGCCACCTGCTGCGGATTGCCCACCAATGCGGTGCCGGCGCCACCGCGCACCAGGCCGACGCCGGCCCACAGGTTGGGGCCGATGCGCAGACTCTCGCGCGAGCCGCCGTGCAGCTCGCTCATGCGGCGCTGGCCGGTGGAGTCCATGCGCGCAAAGATCTGCTGCGCCGCCGCGATGGTGTCGTCATCCAGATGCGCGATCAGTCGCTCGGCCGCCGCCCAGGCTTCGTCTTCAGTTTCGCGCACGATAACGTGTAGGCGAATGCCATAGCTGAGTTTACGCCCCTGCCGCTCGGCGCGCTGGCGCACCGCCGCCAGCTTTTCCGCCACCTGAGCCAGCGGTTCGCCCCAGGTCAGGTAGGTGTCGATCTGCCCAGCGGCGATGTCGATCGCTTCCGGCGATGAGCCGCCGAAATAGAGCGGCGGGCCGTTTTCCTGCACCGGCGGGAACAGCAATTCGGCGCCTTCGACGCGAATATGCTTACCGCTGAAATCCACCTTCTCCCCTTGCAGCAGCCGTTGATACACCGTGAGAAATTCCTGTGTCACTTCGTAACGTTCGGCATGGCTGAGGAAGATGCCATCCCCTTTGTTTTCCACCGGATCGCCGCCGGTCACCACGTTGATCAGCAGGCGTCCGTCCGACAGCCGATCCAGCGTCGCCGCCATGCGCGCCGCCAGGCTCGGCGGCTGCAGGCCGGGGCGCACCGCCACCAGGTAGCGCAACCGGCGGGTGATCGGCGCCAGCGCCGCCGCCACCAGCCAGGAATCCTCGCAGCTTTTACCGGTTGGGATCAGCACGCCGTAATAGCCGAGGTTGTCGGCAGCCAGCGCCACCTGCTGCAAATAAGGCAGGTCCACCGGGCGCCCGCCCTGCGCCGTGCCCAGATAGCGGCCGTCGCCGTGGGTCGGCAGAAACCAGAAAACGTTGATGCGCTCTTTCACTGACTCAGTCATTTATGCCTTTCCTATATAACTATTTTCAGTATTTATCGATAGAAAAACTTTGCTTGGTTATAAAAAGAAAAGCAGGATGCATGCCACATTGCAGATTTTAAAAAACCAATAAATATCAATATATTGATGAAATATCGACGTCAAAACACTGCTGCATTGGCAGCAGGCAGCGGCGGAAAGCTGTTGCCAATGCAGCACCGTGCGCCTTTTATCCTCTCGCGGCTGCCCATTGGCTGGGATAAGATTTTTTTCCCATCGTCGTAGACAGGAGACGCCCATGTACGATCCCCAACCGTTCGCCGCCGACAAGCCGGTGCTGATCGATCCGGCGTCGCTCGCTCTGCAAAGCGTGCTCGATCGGCTGGCTCCCACCGACGCCACCGTGCTGATCGTCGGTGAAACCGGCACCGGCAAAGAAGTGGTGGCGCGCTATCTGCACCACCACAGCGCGCGCCGCCATCAACCTTTCCTGGCGGTCAACTGCGGCGCGCTGACGGAAAGCCTGGCGGAAGCCGAACTGTTCGGCCATGAGAAAGGCGCCTTCACCGGCGCCGTCGGCACTCATCAGGGCTGGTTCGAAGCGGCGGAAGGCGGCACCCTGCTGCTGGACGAGATCGGCGAGTTGAACCTGTCGCTGCAGGTCAAGCTGCTGCGCGTGCTGCAGGAAAGGGAGATCACCCGCGTCGGTTCGCGCAAACCGCTGAAGATCGATGTGCGGGTCATCGCCGCCACCCACGTCGATCTGGCCGGCGCGATTCGCCAACGGCGGTTCCGTGAAGATCTCTATTACCGCCTGAACGTGGCGGCGGTGACTTTACCGCCCTTGCGCCAGCGGCCGGAGGATATTCCGGTGCTGGCCAGACATTTTCTTGCGCTGTACGCCCGCCGTCTGGAACGGCCACTGCCGCGGTTGACGGCGGAAGCGCAGCAGGCGCTGCTGGACTACCCTTGGCCTGGCAACGTGCGCGAGCTGGAGAACACGCTGCATAATGCGGTCTTGCTGAGCCAGGAGGGGGCGATCGCACCGCAGCAACTGCAGCTCACCCATCGCCTGACGGATAACGACGGCAGCAGTGACGACGCCATCGACCGCTTTGTGCAGCGGCAGTTGCAAGGCGACAGCGCACAGCTTTACCAACGGGTGCTGGATGCGCTGGTGCGCAACGCCTTCGAAAGCAGCGGCGGCAACCAGCTGCAAGCGGCGGCGTTGCTTGGCGTCAGCCGCAATACCCTGCGCACCCATTTGGCACATCTTGGTCTGATCAAACCGCGCCGTCGCAGCGCCGGCGCACCCGCACATTCACCGGCCATCGCCGCAGCGTCTCTGCCCGAACGCGAACTGCGCATCGGCTATCAAAAGTTCGGCAACCTCGGGGTGCTCAAGGCGCGGCAAAGCCTGGAACAGCTCTTCGCCACACAGCGCATCAGCGTGTTGTGGAGCGAGTTTCCCGCCGGGCCGCAGCTGCTGCACGCGCTCGACGGCGATGAGATAGACTTCGGCACCACCGGCGAAGTGCCGCCGATCTTCGCCCAGGCACAGGGCAATGCGCTGGTGTACGTCGGTTTTGAGCCGCCTGCGCCGCAGAGCGTGGCGATGGTGGTGCCGCAAGACAGCCCAATACGCAGCGCCGCCGATCTGCGCGGCAAACGCATCGCGCTCAACAAAGGCTCCAACGTGCACTATTTATTGTTGCAGATGCTGGACGAACAGGGATTGACGTTGAACGACGTGCGTATCGTCTACGCGCCGCCGAAGTATCCGCTGTCGGCGACCGACCTGCAGGCGGTAGACGCCTGGATGATGTGGGATCCGCTGCTCAGCGACGCGCAGCGCAACGGGGAACTGCGCGTGCTCGCCGACGGCACCCAGCGGGTGCTCAATCAGCAATTCTACCTGGCGCGCCGCGGCTTCGCCGAGCGTTCGGACGATCTGTTGCGGCCGCTGATGCAGGCGCTGCAGCACACCGGCCGCTACATCGCCGCGCAGCCGAGAGAAGCCGCTCGTCACCTTTCCAACGAACTGGGGCTGGCGAGCGCCTCACTGGAACTCGCGCTGTCGCGCCGCAGCCACGAGGTTCGCGCCATGGATTTACAGGTGATCCGCCAGCAGCAAAGCATCGCCGACCGCTTCTACGCCCTCGGGCTGCTGCCCAGAGCGATCGCCGTGCGCGAGGCGGTTTGGCCGATGTGACTCCCTGCCGAAAGCGCCAACGCCAGATGTCCGGTGGATTCCAGGTTGCAGCCGACAATGCCGCCACCTGAAAGATGGCAGGGATCAGAGATAAGGTTCGCCCAGCGTCAACATCAACCGGTTGGCCCAGGCAAAAAACGCCGTCGCCTGCACCAAATCCAACAGCGCCAGCTCATCCAGGCCCTGAGCGCGCAACGCCGCCAGCTGCCCGGCGTCGGCCTGCGGCGGCGTTGCGGATAGTGCGGCGGCAAAGGTTATCTGCGCTTGCCAGGCGTCATCCTGCCCCTGGCTCAACGCGCCGCCCGGCGCCACCGCCAGCAACCGATCTATCTCGGCTTCGCGCTTCGACAGCTGCGCCGCCTTGCGCGCATGCACCGAGGCACAGTAGATGCAGCCGTTCACCTTGCTGGCGACCGTTGCCGCCAGCTCGCGATCCTGCCGCGCCAACCCGCCGGAGGTATAAAAAATCGCCCGATCCGCCAGCGTGCGTTGTTCCAGCACCGGATGGTTGCGCGCCAACAGGCGGAAGTAATCGGAATCGGCGTGGCCAAACCGCTCTAGCAACGCCCGGCCGGCGTCATCGAATTCCGCCAACGGTTTGGCGGCGATCCACGGCTCCCACCCCAGTTCTTGCCGGGTAAACGCCGGCGGCGCGTGACGGCCGCCTCGCGTCGTGCGCTCCGTACGCCAGCGGCCGGCCGTTACCGGCTGATGCGCCGCAGCGTCGTCCGTCTTGCCGCCCAACAGCCGGTAGCCCCGCAGCAAGCGGCTTTGGAAACTGACAAAGGCGATTAACTGCGACAATGTGACGATGGCGTCCAGCGACCAGCCGGCCTGCCGCAGCGCCTGCAAGTGCTGGGCGTTGGCGTTGGCCGGTTGAAACGCCAACCGTTCTGCATGCGCCAACGCCAGCGGCAGCCGCTCGTCTTCCGGCGCGTCGCCCTGACGTTCCAGCAGAGCAGCGTAGTGCGCGGCCAAGCGCGGCTCGCCGTGCCATTCACTGATGCGCTGAGCCAAGCGCCGCCGCTGCGCCAGCGGAAAATCGCCGGCGTCCGCAGGCGCAAACAGCGCCAGATAGCTGGACTGAACGGCATCGGTCGCCGCCTGACGGGTGGCTCTGGCCTGCGCCAGCGTGGAATCCGGCGCAATCTCGGCCAGTTCGGCCAGCAGATCGACCTGGTGCGATAATGTCGTCATAGCTTTTCCTCAACGTGATATTCATAAGCAGCGGCAGGCGTGCCGCGCCGCCAGCCCAGTTCAGGGGCCACGTGGCGGGCGATAAGATCGATAGAACGCAGAATATGGGCGTGCGGTGGATCGATAGAGTGCACTTGAAACGCCAGATCGGTGATGCGCGCCAGCGCGCTGTCCCGTTGCAGCGAGGCTATCACCTGATCTGGCGTGCCCAAGTGCACGTCGAAAGCGCGGATCAGGCCGTCGAGCGACGTATCGGCCAACCGGTGGCCGCTGGCGCGCATACGCTCCAGCCCACGGCTCAACCCGGCCGTGGCGAAGTCGCGCGCCTGCTGGCCGTTCTCGCTGACAAACGCGGTGCGCGACCCCATGATGCGCGGTGCCACCCCTGGCGGCAGCGCCGCCAGATAAGCGTCAATGATCGGATTCTGCAGTTCGTCCAGCGGCAGGTCAGGCGCGTCCGCGGGGCGCGGTTGCGTGCGCGACAGCATCAGGCCGTCACCGGCGCGGCCTGCCCGTTCCCCCCCTTCCACCGAGAACGTGGCCTGCCAGACACGTTGCGCCAGCTGCGGCGCCGCCGGGTACAGCCGGTTGTCTTCGCCGCCCAACGCCTCTGCGCGCCAGGCACTCAGCAACGCGCGCAAATTCTCGGCGAATGCCGTGTTGCGCTGACCGGCGTCGAGACCGAAAGCGGCGAAAGAAGACGGCGTGCCGCCGCCGGCCACGCCCACCTCCAGTCTGCCGTCGGACAACAGATCCAGCACCGCAGTGTCTTCCGCCACCCGCAGCGCCGACTCCATCGGCAACGTGATCACCCCGGTGCCCAGCCGGATACGGCGGGTGCGTGCCGCCGCCTGCGCCAAAAACACCAGCGGTGATGGCAGACCACCCTCATTAGCATGAAAGTGGTGTTGCGCCACCCAAGCGGTGTCGAACCCGGCTCGTTCGGCGTGCACGATCTGTTCGATCGCCAGCCGGTAGCGCTCCTGCGCGCTGCCCTGATCCAGCAATCGGGTGAAGAAACCGAGTCTTTTTCCGCTCATATCGCCTCCTCGAATTTTGGCTGTCCGGCATGCGATGCGCGGCCGGGAATGGCGGCGATCAATTGACGGGTGTAATCGTTCCCCGGCATGGCGAACAGCTCGGCGGTGGCGCCGCCGTCCACCCGTTCACCGCGGTGCAATACCGAAACGCTGTGCGAAATCCGCCGCACCGTCGCCAGATCGTGAGAAATAAACAGGTAGGTCAGGTCCCGCTCCTGCTGCAACTCTTGCAACAAATGCAGGATCTGCGCCTGCACCGTGACGTCGAGCGCCGACGTGGCCTCATCCAATACCAATATTCGCGGTTGCAGCACCAGCGCGCGGGCAATCGCCACCCGCTGACGCTGGCCGCCGGACAACTCGTGCGGCCTGCGGTTCAGCAAATCGGGCGGCAGCGCAACCCGTTCGAACAGCTCACGCACCCGCCGATCGCGCTCCGGTTTGCCGATCGGCGCGAAATTCAGCAGCGGTTCTTCAATCACCCGATAGAGAGTCTGTTTGGGATCGAGCGAGCTGAACGGATTCTGATAAACCAGCTGAATGCGCTGCCGAAACTGACGCAGCGCTTCGCCCCTGAGACCGATAACGTTGACGCCGTCGATCAGGATCTGCCCGGCATCCGGCCGCTCGAAGCCCAGCAGGCAACGCGCCAGCGTGCTTTTGCCCGACCCAGACTCTCCTACCAACGCATGGGTGGTGCCGCGCGGCACGCTAAACGACACACTATCCAGCGCGCGGAACCCCTGGCCGCCGGACAGCCGAAAATCCTTCACCAGCGCCTGAACCACGATCGCCGGCGGCTGCCCGCTGCGTTTCGGCGGCGGCGCAACGGCGCCGCTCAATGAAGGCACATCGGCAAACAGTTTGCGGGTGTATGCGCTGGCAGGCGCGCGCAGCACCTCGGCGGTAGCCCCCTGTTCCTGTACCCGGCCGTGGCGGAACACCAGCAGTCGATCGGCGCGTTCCGCCGCCACGCCCAAATCGTGCGTCACCAGCAACACTGCAGTGCCAAATTCGCGCCGCAGCTCGTCGATCAGATCGAGAATGTGTTTTTGCACCGTTACGTCCAGCGCGCTGCTCGGTTCGTCGGCAATGATCAACGCCGGCTGCAGCGCAATAGCGATGGCGATTAATACCCGCTGCTTCATGCCGCCGGAAAGTTGATGCGGAAACTGGCGCGCCCGCAGTTCCGGGTGCGTCAGCCCGACGCGGGTCAACAGTTCCGTCACCCGCTGTTGTACCTGCGCGCGCGGCAACCGGCGGTGAATATTGACGATCTCCGCCACCTGCTCGCCGATGGTTTTTACCGGGTTGAGCGAGCTGGCGGGATCTTGCGGGATCAGGCTGATTTGCGCCCCTCTCACCGCATCCAGCCGCCGCGATGACCAGCCGGCGATATCGGTACCGTGCAGCCGGATGGTGCCCTGTTCAAGGTGGCCGTTGTCGGCCAGCAAGCCGATGATCGCCTGCGCCGTGGTGGTTTTGCCGGAACCGGATTCGCCAACCAGCGCCACCACCTCGCCCGGCTCAATCGTGAATGACACCTCATGCACCACCCTTCGCCTGCCTTCGTTGCCCTCATAAGCGATGGAAACCTTGTCCAGCGCCAGTACCGGCGGCCGCGCCGCCCGTTGCCATGCCGCTTGCATGCTCATCGCACTTTTCCTCCCAGCGAACGGCTGATGTGGTTAGCCGCCAACACTACCGCCACCACCACAATGCCCGGGAAAGTGGTCAGCCACCAGGCGGTGGAAATGTAGTTGCGCCCTTCGGCGATCAGCAGCCCCCATTCCGGGGTTGGCGGCGGAGTGCCGTAACCGAGGAAACTCAGGGTGGCGATCGCCAGGATCGCGCTGCCGAACTGCAGCGCCGAGAAGGCGATCACCGAAGTCAGCGAGTTCGGCAGGATATGCCGCCACAGCACCGTCCAAAAGCTACCGCCGCTGCCGTAGGCCGCTTCAACGTAATCGCTGTGCCGCACTCGCACCACTTCCGCCCGTGCCAGACGGGCAAAGTTGGCAACTGAAGTGACACCCACCGCGATGGCGGCGTTGACCGTACCGAAACCAAGCAGGATGATAATGCTCAGCGACAGCAGCAGGCCGGGGATCGACAACAGCACATCGACGACGCGCATCACCGCGTCGTCCGCCACGCCGCCCAACGCACCGGCGATCAGGCCGAGCGCGGTGCCGAACACCAACCCCAGCGCCACCGCCACTACCGCGCCGGCCAGGGTTTGCGACGCGCCGTACACCATGCGCGCATACAGGTCGCGTCCCAGCTGATCGGTGCCAAGCCAATGGTCACCGCCGGGCGCCAGCCGCTGCGCGCCGGCAATGCCTTCGGTGCCGCTGTAGGCGGTAAACAGCTGCGGCGCCAACGCCCAC
The DNA here is from genome assembly GCF_052168655.1 of Serratia sp. CY47280. Taxonomy (NCBI): domain Bacteria; kingdom Pseudomonadati; phylum Pseudomonadota; class Gammaproteobacteria; order Enterobacterales; family Yersiniaceae; genus Serratia; species Serratia sp. CY47280. Next base: position 1,478,470 of record NZ_JBJNMG010000001.1, read on the forward strand.
AGCACCACCAGCGCAATGACCGCCCAGGCCAGCAAAAGCGTCAGGGGGACACGGCGGCGGCTGGGGCGACTGGCGGGCAGCGCGCCTTCACTTTCAGCGCCGGACAGATCGCGCTCAGGAACCGTGGCTTTTTCAAAGGAGATACTGCTCATAGGGATGCTCCTGCCTGGGTTTTCAGCCGCGGATCCAGCAGTGGGAACAGCAGATCCACCAGCAAATTGATGATGACGAAAGCGGTGGCCGAGATCAGCACTATCGCCTGCAGCACCGCCACGTCCTGGTTGACCACCGCTTGCTGGGTCAATTGCCCCAGGCCGCTGCGGCCAAACACGGTTTCGGTGATCAGCGCCCCGGCGATCAGTTCGCCGAACAGCATGCCGGCGATGGTCAGCGCCGGCAGCATGGCGTTGCGCGCCACATGCCGCCATAGCACCCCGCTGCGGCTGGCGCCCTTGGCCCGCGCTACCACGACGAACGGCTGGGTTTGCACCGCATCGATGCTGCGGATCAGAATTTGCGCCAACGGCGCAGAGATCGGCAGCGCCAGCGTCGCGATCGGCAAAATCAACCCCTGCCACTCGCCGGGGTTAATGATCGGGATCAGCTTCAGGCGGAACGAAAAGAGCTGAATCAGCACAATGCCCAGCCAGAAGGTGGGCACTGAAACGAACAGCGACGGCAGCATCTGCAGCGCCGAACGCAGCCAGCCGAAGCCGGTCAGGTTGGAAGCAAAAGCGATAATCAGCGCCAGCAGCAACGCCACCGCAAAGCCCAGTACCGCCAACTGCAGCGTGGCGGGCAGATTAGCCGCCAGCAGCGCGGTAACCGGCACCCCGGCCTGCATTGAGAAGCCCAAATCGCCATGCAGCACGCTGCCCAAGGAATGCAGATACTGCCGCCACAAGGGGACATCCGCGCCATAGGCCGCGCGCATGTCGGCGATCTGCGCCGGGCTCAGCCCCATGTCCGGGTTCTGGAATTTGATCAGGATCGCATCGCCCGGCAGCACCTGCAGCAGGAGGAACGACAGGGTAAAGGCCGCCCACAGCACCAATGCCGCCTGCCCGATGCGCCCCGCCAGATATCGCTTCATTGCGCCCCCTTAATGTTTCTCTAACCAGGCGCCGTAGAAGCTCGGGCGGCCGACCGCTTCGAAGCTCACCCCCTTCAAATAAGGCGCGCCGGCGAACACCTGCGGCTCCTCAAAAAACGGGATCACGTAGGCCTGGTCAATCAGGTAGTTTTGCGCCTCGCCGGCTGTCTGCAGGCGCTTTTGCACGTCAACCTCGGAGGCAATGCCGAGCAGCAGGGCGTTCAGCTTGTCATCGCTAAAATTGCTGTTGCTGCTGGTACCGCCCTTCTGCAGCAGCCCATCGCGATTGGTTGGATAAAACTGACTTTTGATCACGTCCGGATCGGCGCGCCCCACCTCCACCACCGTCGCCGGGGTTTTCTGTGGGTCGAGATTATCCGCCACCCGGCTGCCGGCGTCGCCCGCCAGAATGTTCAGCCGCGCGCCGACCTTCCCCCACTGCTGAGAAACCAGCTGCAACACCGCCTTGTTCTGCGGCTGCGGCAACGATTCATACACCGTCAGCACCAGCTTCTTGCCGTCCTTTTCCCGCAGCCCGTCGCCGCCCTTTTTCCAACCCGCTTCATCCAACAGCCGGTTAGCCTGCTGCGGGTCAAATTTCAGCTTGTCGGACAGATCGACAAAGCCGGCGGCCGAGGAGGCGATCACCGATTTGGCCTGCGGGTAGTTGGCGGAGAACAGCGTATCGACGATCTGTTTGCTGTCGGTGGCATGCAGCAGCGCCTGACGCACGCGCAGATCGGCCACCAGCGGGTTATCCGGCCGGAAAGCGATGCTGTCGTTGACGCCGCGCGTCGGTGCGGCATAAATGATAAAGCCCTGATCCTGCGTTTGCTTCTCGTCATAGGCCTGGATCTGGCGGATAAAATCCGCCTGCCCGGCCTGCAGCGCACCGATGCGCACGCTGTCCTCACCGGTGACGATCACCTTGATGCCGTCCAGATTGGCTCGCCCTTGTTGGGGCGATTTGGCCGGCCCCCAGTCATAATCCTTGCGGGCGCTGAGCTCGACCTCACGCCCCAGCGTTTCGCCGCTGACCACAAACGGACCGGAACCGATGATATGGCGCGCATCGCCCAGTTCGTCGTAGCTGCGGTTCAACGTGCCGAGCGATACCAGCCCGGAGCCAATAGTGGCGGTGCCCTGCAGGAAACCCGGCGACGACCGCGTGAAGTAGAATTTAACCGTCAGCGGATCCACCACTTCGCTGCGCTGGTAGTTATTGATTACCTCGGAAACCGGCAGGCGTTTCTCCTTGTTGCCCAGCCCGTAAGTGTCGAAGTTCTTCGCCACCGCGTTGGCGTCCAGTGGCGTGCCGTCGGAGAAAGTCACGCCGGGGCGCAGCTTGAAGGTATATTCGGTTTTGTCGGCGTTGCTGCTCCAGGACTCGGCGATCCAGGGTTCAATTTCCAGCGTCTTGGGGTTCTGGTAAGTCAGCTTATCAGTGATCTGATTGAGAATACCGCCGTTGGGGTAAAACCCACCGGAAGGCGGATAAAGATTGGTGTGCGCCTGCTGTTCGAGGTAGATCAGCGTGCCGCCCTGCACCGCCGCCAACGCCGGGCTCATCGCCGCCGCCCCTCCTAACGCCACCGCTATTCCACCGGTTAATACCTTGAAAGAAAACTTAAACATTCGCGCCACACCCATATTATTTCTGAAAGTTATGGGTTAGATAACAAACCAAATCGGCGGGGAATTGAACGAACTAATTTCGCTAACCAATGGTGTAAATCGCACAAGACGCGTCGCTTGGCGACGAATGCATTTTGTTATAAAGTATCAAAATCTCAGCCAAAGGAAGACGACGATGAAAATCCAGCTGTCGCTGCTGTTTCTCAGCCTGTTGGCCGGCAAGGCCGCGGCGTTTCAGTCAAAAGTGCCCGAACCGCGCCCGGAACAGGCGCGCGCGGCGGAACAAAACATCGAAAATCTGTTTTACGGCTTTCACGCCATGGACGCCCAGCCGGTGAACATCGGCAGCTGCGCGGCAGTGCCGGTAGCGGGATGTCAATGCGCATTCTGCACCCAGCTGCGGCAGGCCGGGCGTTGAGCCGCTCTCCCTTATTCAACCCAGCTCATACTGCACATTCAACTGCCCTTTCTTCATCTTTATGCCGGTGATCGCGATCGCGCCCACCTCGCCCAGCGCGGCGACATGGGTGCCGCCACAGCCGTAGGCGGGCAGCTCGCCGAAACCGATCTGGCGCAAACCGTCCACCGCCTGCTGGCGGCGCGGTAAATCGGCGGCTATCAAGCGCGTCAGCTCCGCCTGCAAAAAGTCCGCTTCTATCGTCTGCGCATCCGGTCCTGGCGCGAAAGTGATGCGCCCTTCCCCCGGCCAATGATGCGCCTTGACCGGCCGCCACCCCCGGGTTTCGCCCAGCCAGCCGATCAGATGCCCGCCGGAGTGCCAACGGGCGTGCAGCCGACGCTGCGCTTCATCGATTTGCATCGTGACCGGCCCGATCGGCAGCGGCGCGGCGGTAAAGTGCACCACGGAATCCCCCTGCTGCTGCACTCGCAGCACGGCGACGCCGTCTAACGCTCCCACATCGGACGGCTGGCCGCCGCCCTGCGGGTGGAACAGCGTGGCGTCCAGCTCCACGGCGTAAGCGCCCGCCTCGGCCGGCGCGCAGCTCAACACCTGTGCCTGGCCCTGTAAATCGTCGCTGTAGTAATAACGTCGTTCGGTCATCATTTTTCTCCTCGGTTCGAAGAGCCATTATATTCATGTCATAATCGGAGCATAATCCGCCGCCATCACAATGGACCTTTGCGTCATGAGCACAAATCTTTCTTACGCGCTGTTGCCCGAAATGGCCATTTTCGTTCAGGTGGTAGAGAGCGGCAGTTTTTCCGCCGCCGCCCGCAAGCTGGGCACTTCGCCTTCCGCCGTCAGCCGCAGCGTGGCGAAGCTCGAGCAGGCGCTGGCGCTGCAGCTGCTGCACCGCACCACCCGCAAACTGCGGCTGAGCGAAAACGGCGAAGAGGCGTTTGCGCACTGCCGCACCCTGCTGGCGGCGGCCGACGCGGTCATGGCGATCGGCGGGCGCGGCGCCGTGGAGCCCGAAGGGCTGGTCAGCGTCAGCGTACCCAAAGCGGTGGGCCGCTTTGTGCTGCATCCGCACATGCCGGAGTTCCTGCGCCGCTACCCAAAGGTGGACGTGAGGCTGCGGCTGGAAGATCGCTACATGGATTTGATCGACGATCGGGTCGATCTGGCGCTGCGCATTACCGATCGCCCGTCGCCCGGGTTGATCGGCCGCCAGTTGATGAGAATAGACCATCTGCTGTGCGCCACGCCGCACTACCTGGCGCAGCACGGCACGCCGCAGCACCCGCACGATCTGACGGCGCACAGCTGCATCTATCTGGGAGAGACGCCGAGCGATGCGCAATGGAAGTTCCGCCGCAGCGGCAAAACGGTGACGGTCAACGTGCGCGGCCGCTACGCCGCCAACCACACCGGCGTGCGGCTGGACGCGGTGAAACGGCATATCGGCATCGGCAGCCTGCCGTACTTTACCGCCCGCCAGGCGCTCGACGACGGCGAGATCGTGCAGGTGTTGCCGGAATGGGATTTCCTCAGCAGCTATCACGGCGGCCTGTGGTTGCTTTACGCGCCCAACCAGTATCTGCCGCCCAAACTGCGGGTGTTTATCGACTATCTCGTCGCCTGCCTCGCGCAGGAGCCGCCGTTAAAGCGCCTTGCGTAGCGTGATGTTGATGCGGTGCGGCCCCACCAGCGAGTGGTAGCCTTCCTTGACCGGCAGGATGCCGTGAAAACAGAGCCGCGATGGGCCGCCCCACACCACCACATCGCCGTGCGCCAGCGGAATGCGCCGCGCCCGATCGCTGCGTTGCAGCCCGCCGAACTGAAATACCGCCGGCAGCCCGAGCGATACCGAGACGATCGGCGCGCCGAAGTCGTGTTCGTCTTTATCCTGATGCAGCGACAGCTTGCTGCCCGGATCGTAACGGTTCATCAAACAGGAATCCGGCACGAAGGGGCCAAATCCCGCCTGCTGCGCGGCTTCGTCCGCCAGCGCCATCAGGATGGGCGGAATGGCCGGCCAGCGTTTGCCGCTGCGCGCGTCGCGTTCCGAATAGCGGTAGCCGCGGCTGTCGCTGGTCCAGCCGTTGCCGCACCAGCTCATCGCCACCGACATCACGTGCCCGCCGGGCGTGGTCAAATGCCGCCACGGCACCTGGGCCACCACGCCCTGCACCGCCGCCAGCAGCTCCGGCCCGTGATCGCGCACGAAGCCGTGCATCACCACCGCGCCGGGGGCGATCTCTTCGCGCCACGGCGGCGGCAGCGCGTCTTCAAAAAGATCGATTGTCATCGCCACAACCTGTATGAATACACAGTATTCATTGTAACCCGCCGCCGCCGATTGTCCAGCGCCCGGCAACGCCATTGTCGTTGGCGGCAAATTTCTCTACAGTAGCCGCCATAAAATCAATCACTCACCAGGAATGCGTGTGATTAAGGGCATCACTCTTTCGGTCGTCGCCTCCATCTTGTTCGGCGCGATGTATTACTTCACCTCTACCCTCACCCCGCTGAACGGCGAGCAGGTCTACGGCTGGCGCACGCTGCTGACGCTGCCGTTCCTGACGCTGTTCATGGCGCTGTCCGGCGATTGGCGCAAAGTGGGCGACACGCTGGTCGGGATCGGCCAACGGCCGCGGCGCCTGCTGGGCCTGTTGCTCACCTCGGCATTGCTGGGGGTGCAGCTGTGGCTGTTCCTGTGGGCGCCGCTGCACGGCAAGGCGCTCGACGTGTCGCTCGGCTATTTTCTGCTGCCGCTGACCATGGTGCTGGCGGGCCGTTTGATCTACCGCGATCGGCTGTCGCTGCTGCAAAAGCTGGCGGTGGCGTGCGCCATGGTGGGGGTGGGCAATGAGCTGTATCAGGCGGGCGGCGTATCATGGCCGACGCTGGTGGTGGCGCTGGGCTATCCGCTCTACTTTATTTTGCGGCGGCATTTCGGCACCGACAATCTCGGCGGGCTGTGGTGCGAGCTGGCGCTGATGCTGCCGGCGGCGGCCTGGTTCGCCTTCGGCGACGGCGGCGCGGCGGCGTTGCCGATCAATGCCGAGCTGTATTGGCGCATTCCGCTACTCGGCGTCATCAGCGCCGTGGCATTGGTGTGTTATATCCTCGCCAGCCGCCTGCTGCCGTTCAGCCTGTTCGGCCTGCTGAGCTATGTGGAACCGGTGCTGCTGGTGATCGTCGCGCTGCTGCTCGGCGAGAGCATCAGCCAAAGCGAATGGCCAACCTATCTGGCGATCTGGCTGGCGGTGCTGCTGCTGGCGGCGGAAGGCGCGCAGCACCTGCTGCGCCGCCAGCGGGTCTGACTCAGGCGGCCAGCGTGGCGCCGCCGTCGATCACGATGTCCTGCATGGTGATGTGGCTGGCCAGGTCGGAGGCCAGGAACAACACCGCGTTGGCGATCTCGTCCGGGCGAGCGATTTTACCCAGCGGGATCCCCAGCTTGAACATCTCGGGGAAGCCGGCGATGGTGCGTTGCTGTGCATCGTCGGTTTGCCACATGCCGCGCTGCATCGGCGTGTCGGTCGAGCCCGGCGACACCAGATTGCACCGCACGCCGAACGGCGCCATTTCCAGCCCCACGCAGTGGTTCAGGCTGGTCAGCGCCGCCTTGGAGGCGCAGTAGGCCGCCATCTGCGCGCGCGGTACGTGCGCGGCGTTGGAGCCGATGCTGACGATCGCTCCGCTGCGCTGCGCCTTGAAGTGCGGCAGCACGGCGCGGAACAGGTAAAACGCCCCCGAGGCGTTGACGTTGATGCACTGGTGCCAGTCATCCACGCTCAGATCTTCGGTATTGCCCATGCGCAGAATGCCGGCGGCGTTGACCAACACGTCCAGTTGCGGGTTCTCAGCCAGCTGTTGGCGGCACACCGCCTCCACCTGCTCCGGCCGGCTGATGTCCAGCGTCACGCAAGGGTAAGGCAAGTCCGGGTTGGCGAACTCGCGGTCAAACCCCACCACCTCGGCACCCTGCGTCAAAAAATGCCGGGAGATCTGCTCGCCGATGCCGCGTGCCGCGCCGGTCACCCACACGCGTTTGCCGGTGAAATCCATCTGAATGCTCATGCGCGCACCGCCATCCGGGCGCACAGCCGGGTCATATTGTTGTTCATCGTTGTCTCCTGCGAAAAGGATAGGATGCGGCGCGCGCTGCGCCGCAAAGTGGCCCTACAGCGCGCCGCTGTTCAGGCCGAAAGCGTTGAGCATGGTGCCCAGTTTGGCGGCGGTTTCCAGCCACTCGGACTGCGGCGTCGAGGCGGCGACGATACCCGCGCCGGCGAACAGCCGCACCCGGTTGCCGCGCAGCAGGCCGCTGCGGATGACGATCGCCCACTCGCCGTCGCCGTTGGCGTCGCACCAGCCGACGATGCCGCTGAACAGGCCGCGATCGTACGGTTCCAGATCGGCGATCAGTTGGCGGGCGCTCTCGGTCGGGAAGCCGCACAGCGCCGGCGTCGGATGCAGCAGACAGGCCAACTGCATCACGTTGAGATTCGGGTTCAGCAGCTCGCCGCGAATGCGGGTGGACAAATGCCACATGGTGCCGGTACTGAGCAACGACGGGCCGCTGGGCACGCTCAGGCTGGCGCACAGCGGTGCCAGGTGCCGACGGATGTCGTCGATCACCAGCTTGTGTTCGTATTTGTCTTTGGTCGAGCGCATCAGGCGCTCGCTGCCGAGGCGATCCTGCTGCGGATCGTCCTGACGGCGCGCCGAACCCGCCAGCGGGTTGGTGTGGATCTCGCCGCCCTGCTTGCGGATCAGCAGCTCCGGGCTGGCGCCGATCAGCACGCCGCCATCGGCCAACGGCAGGGAAAAGTGATAACCGGTCGGGTTCTGCACCATCAGGTTATTGAGGATCTGGTGACCCGCCACCGGCTGCTCCAGCTCGATGTCGAGGATGCGCGACAGCACCGCCTTGTCCAGCTTGCCTTGTTTAAAGCGGCTGACCGCTTCCGCCACCGCGTGCTTGAAGCGCGGTTCGTCCGGAATGCTGGTGCAGGCGGCCAGGCGATGCGGCTGTTGCAGCATCGGGCGCGCGGCGCGGGTAAAGCTGTCGTTGGCGACAAACTGGCAGTTTTCAGGCACGTACAGGCAGGAAGGCCGGCGCGTATCGAACGGAATGGCGCCCACCACCACCGGCGTCTCTTGGCCGGCGGCTTTGGCGCGCGCCAGCGCCTGGCGAATATGCTGCGCCAGCGCGCTGCCTTCCTGCTCGCCGCCGAACGCCGGCGTCTCGATACGCTCAAACACGCCGTCGGCGGAGAGGGACCGGAATTCGGACCGGTACAAAAAGGTCGATTGTTCGGCGTACTCAAACCCGGAGAAGGTTTGGTTTTCTGTCGTCAGTGTCGCCACAAGACCACTCCTTTGTTGCGCCCCACCAATGATAATGTTTATGCGAATAATTATCATTAGCTATAAAAGGAGAATAAATTACACCGGATCCCCACCGTGGGTCAATCTCCGATGAATGAATCTTTCCGCCCGCCGCGGCACATCCGCGTTACGGCGAAGCAAGAAATAACACACTGTTATTATTGTGTTTTAGCAAAAAATAAAGGTCGTGACATCGTCACCTTCACGCCAAAAACGCCCGTTAAACCGGCGGCCGGCGGGGCAATTTGGCGTCAAGGTCTTAAGCAACGCTAATACAAACGTCTGTCTCTGCACATCCACGGCGACCATGCGCGCATCGAGAAAATCGAAGTAACAGCGCACCTGCGGATAAAGCGCCTTGAACAGGCTCTCTTTGGCGGAAAACGTTAGCGTCAGCAGTTCGTTGAACGGCAGCGCCTCGCGCAGTAACGCCTCGCGCTCCCCCGCCGAAACGATCGCCCCCCACAGCTCCTCCGCCCGCACGTCGGAGAGCAGCGTCTCCACATCCAGCCCAACGCCGCCCAGCCCGCGCTCAGGGTGTACGGCACACAGCGCGGTATGCGAATTATGGCTCAGCGCCCCGGCGATGCCCGGCGGCCACTGCGGCGCGCGATCTTCGCCGCGCGCCAGAGTGAAATCGGCAAAACCGAGCGGCGCCAACAGTTGCCGCGCCAGAACACGCCCGGCCAGATACTCCGCACGGCGTTTCGGCACCGCGCGCGCCAGGTGGTCCGGCAGCGCAAAGCCCGCCTCGGGAAAACGCTCGTCGCGATACTCCGCCAGCGCAAAATGGCAGCGCGCGACCTGGCCCGGATAGCCGTCCGGCGTGAAAAATTCGATATTGCGGATAAAAGTGGGGCTCCGGCAGGAACCAGAGTCACTGTCCAAAGAAAGCTTAATCACCGTCGTTTAACTTCTCAGCATCCTGGCGTACCGCCAACAGCTGTGTAAGCAGTTCCGGCAACGCCGTTTGCACCGTCGCCCAGACCACTTCAAGGTTGATATCAAAATAACCGTGCGCAATGCGATTACGCATGCCGCGCATGTTTCGCCAGGGGATTTCAGGATGGCGTTGCGTAAACGCAGGGCTGCCATCCATGATTTTCGTCACGGCTTCACCGATAATAATCAGGCTCATAATGACCGCCTGCTGAGTGCGTTTATCTTCGATAAAATCTGCCGCCGCCAAGCCATCAACGAAATCACAGGCATCCTGCGCCGCCTGTTGCATGTGGCTCAGATAATCGACCAACCGCGCATCTTTCATACCGGTTGGGCCTCCGCCAAAACCTGCTGACGAAAGGCCGGCGGCAAATCGAGCGGCGTCAGCAGATCCACCTGAATGCCCAGCAGCGCTTCCAGTTCCGACTGCAGCCCTCCCAGATCAAACAACGTGGCACCCGGCAACGCATCGACCAACAGATCCAAATCACTGCCCTCCCGATCGGTGCCATGCAGCACCGAGCCGAAAATCCGCGGATTGGCCGCAGGGAACAGCCCAACCGTTTTTCGGATCGCCTGGCGATGTTCTGCAAGAACAATGGATGGTCGCATGGTTTTCTCTCCCCGTTACACCTAACGAAATGCTAGGTGATCGGTTGAGGGGATTCAAGCACAATCCCCCGGCAGCCGCGCCTATGCCTCTCCCCCGCGATCGGAAGAGAGGCCGGGCATTACAAGATGCCTTTCATGGTCTTTTCGAAATCGCTCCAGGCACAGAAACCGTCTTTGTCGATCGGGCAGCCTTTCAGCGCCAGCGTCACGCGCTGCGGCGGGGTTTGCAGCGTCAGCGGCGTCGCCTTGCGCAGCTGTTCGGTGGACTGATAGACGTACTCAATCTTCAGCAATTCACGGTCGTTCTGCGCGTCGCGCCAGCGCTGGAACACCAGTTTGCCGCCGATCGGCGTTTTCTCGTACTGCTGCGGCAGCTGATACGGCTGGAACTGCATGGCCGACAGCAGCGAGGCGATATTGGAGTCGTGGCCGACCAGCACCGTCAACTTCGGCGCGTCCGGTTTGCGCTCGCCCAGCAGCGCGTTGTTGATGTAGGTCAGCAGCGGTTTGGCGACGTTTTGCGCCACCACCGGCGAGGTGAACAGCGAATCCTGATAGCCGTCTTTCAACTGCGCCAGCTGCTTCCACTGATGCGGGGTGGCGATTTTGCCCCAGGCCACCTCTTTCATCGGGAAACCTTCGTAATACTGCAGCATAAAGGCGTCCACCAGCGAGTTGCCCACCCGCAGCGGGCCGGAGACGCCCGGCTCTTTGCCCGGCACCGCGCTCATCACGCTGGCTTCTTTGGTCAGGTCACAGTGTTTGTCGGTCTTGCAGGCGGCGGAATCCTTGTAGTCGATGATCTTCGCCAGCTGTTGGTAAGAGGCGTCCAGCTTCAGCGATCCCAGCGCGGCGTTCATCGCCGCCAGCGCCTGCTGGTTGAAGGCTTCGCTGGTGTCAGTGATGATCGGGTTGAAGGTCGGATCCATCTCGCCCATCTTGTCCTGATGGTGCACGCTGACGTCGCAGCCAGGGAACGCACCGTTGCTGAAGAACTGCGCGGTGGCCACCGTGCGCTGCAGGCTGTTGGCGTAGACGTACACGCTGCCGGCGGTCGGGCAGCCCTCTTGCGGCAACAGGCCGGTCTGCTTCAGCCAGGCGTTGAAGTAGTGCCCCATATACACTTCCAGCACCCCGCCCTTGGTGGTCAGCTGGCCGCCCGGCGTTTCCCAGGCCGGCCAAGCCTTCGGCGTGGACTGCGCCAACACGCTGCCGTTGTTGGCCAGCGGCGCGCGCAGGTTATGGCGGCTCATCACCAGCACCTGCTCCAGTTGATAACCGCCGGCGTCCGCCAGCGCGTTCCCGGTGAATAACAAAGGCAGGCACAGCAATAACGTTTTTTTTCTCATCCGCAGAGGCTCCCGGAAAATGATTATTTTTAAGGTGTTAGCGTTTGCCTGCGTATGATGGCGGGGTTAGTGTGACAAGTGTGTGACAGGGTTCACGGGAAAGGATCGTAACCGCGGCCACCGGGCGGTGGCCGCGTGGCTTCAACTCAGTACCACAGGCTCATGATCGGCCAGCCGATCAGCAGCAGCGCGGCGATGTACACCACGCCGAGAATACCGCCCAGGCGCCAGTAGTCTTTCGACTTCACATAGCCACAGCCGTAGATGATCACCCCCGGCCCGGTGGCGTACGGCGTCAGCACGCCCATGATACCGATCGACAGCACCAGCAGCATCGACAGCTGTTCCATCGGCACGCCCGGCAGCCCTTTGCCGACCGCCAGGATCACCGGCAGCATGGTGGCGGTATGCGCCGACAGGCTGGCGAACAGATAGTGGGCGAAGTAGAACACCAGCACCAGCGCCACCACCGTCATGTTCGGCGAGAAGCCGTCCAGGTGGGTGCTCATGGTCTGGGCGAACCAGTCGATAAAGCCGGAGCGCGTTAGGCCGTTGGCCATCACCACCAGCGTCGCCAGGTTAACCAGCGTGTTCCAGGCGCTGGAGTATTTGGTGATCTCTTTCCACGACACCACGTGCAGCGCCAGCATCAGCGACACCGCCAGCAGGCATACCGCGGTGGCGTCCAGCATTTTGCCGCCGAACACCCACAGACACAGGCTGAGCAGCACCAGGCCGATCAGGGTGTACTCCTTGCGCGTCAGCTTGCCCATTTCCCCCAGCGCGGTATCCGCCCAGGCGGCCACTTCGCTGCTGTGGGTCACGCCCGGTTTGTACAGGTAGTAGGAGATCAGCGGCGCGATGATCAGCAGCAGCAGGCCGACCGGCAGGAACGCCAGGAACCACTGCATCCAGCTGATGTGCACCCCGGCAATCTTGCCGACGAACTCGATGCCCAAAACGTTCGGCGCGGCGCCGGTGACGAACATCGAGGAGCTGATGCTGGTGCCGACCACCATCATCCACATCAGGTAACCGCCGATGCGGCGCGAGGAGGGATCGTTAGGGAAAGAATCGAACAGCGGCGGCAGGTTTTTCACCACCGGGAACACCGTGCCGCCGGTGCGCGCGGTGTTGGACGGCGTGAACGGCGCCAGCAGGATATCGATGATCACCACCGCATAGCCCAGCGTCAGCGTGCGCTTGCCCATGAACTTCACCAGGAACAGCGCGATGCGCCGCCCCAGCCCGGTGGCCTCGTAGCCCAGCGCGAAGATAAAGGCGCCGAACACCAGCCAGACGGTGGTGCTGGAGAAGCCCGCCAGCCCCCATTTCAGCGCCTCTTTACCGGCCTTGAAGCCCGGCTCCGCCAGCTCCTGCGCGCCGAACAGCACCCAGTTGGCGCTGAGCACGCTGACGGTCACCGCGATAAAGCTGATGGCGGTGGCCGGGATCGGCTCCAGAATCATGCCGACGATCATCGCCACGAAGATGGCGAAGTAGTGCCAGGCCTGCGGCGGCATGCCGTCGGGTACCGGTATCAATAACAGGATCGCGAGCACCGCCAGCGGCGCTATCGCTTTCCAGATCTTTTCCTGGGTTTGGGACATTGGGACTCTCCTGAAGGCTTGGTTATTATTCTTGGGCACCCAGCTGCGCCAGCAGCCAGGTCACTATCAACAGGTCGGCGCTGCCGCCGGGGCTGAGGTTACGGGCGATGCAGTCGGCATCGAAGCGTTGCAGGCGCGCCAGGCCCGCCTCCCCGGCCGAGCCGCCCTGCGCCAGCAGCCAGGCCGCCCGGCGCCGCAGCCAGCGCAGCCCGTGCAGGCCGCCGCGCGAGGCGACGTTGGTGTCGTCGTTGTGGGCCATCAGCCACAGCAGGCTGTCCAGCAGCGCCCGCTGTTCGTCGCCACCGGCGGCCAGCCGTTGCCGATACAGCGGCAGCGCGCCGTCAAGCACCAACCGAAAACCGGACTCCGCCTCGCCGCGTGCGCCGCTCAGCCCGTGCGCGGCGAACAGCCGCTGGCCGGCGGTCTGCCCGGCGTTGTTGCGCCGCAGCTCACGCTCCACCAGCCCCCGACACATCGCCGCCACCTCGGCGCACAGCGCTTCTGCGCCGATGGCGCGGCCCTGCTGCTGCAGGCGGCCGAAGGCGGTGCACAGCAACCCGAGTGAGAACACGCTGCCCTTGTGGGTGTTAATGCCGCCGGTGGCGCGAAACATCTGGTTTTCGCAGGCCAGGCCAAGCGGCCGCAGCCGCGCCAGCTGCTGCTCTGCCGGCAAAGCCGCGTCTTCCCGTCCGCGTTGGATAAAGTGCGGCAGCCACACGCCGATGGCGCGGGCGCTGCGGTAGAAGTGCCCGAGATCCATGTCGCGGTGAGCGCCGGTGTTATGGCGATCCACCAGCCCCGGTTTGGGCGTGAGGTTGACCTCCACCAGCAGCGCGCGGAAAGCGGCGCGGGCGAAGCCGCAGGCCGGCTCGGTGTGACGGGCGGGTGGATTAATCGGCAGAGATCGCATCGTTGAACATCCTTTCCATTTCATGCAGCAGCTGCTCGCTGCTGTGCCGCCGCTGGCGGGCGCAGATCTTGGCCGGTTGGCCGCACAACAGGCAGCGCCGTTCCGGCAGGCCGATGTCGCGGCGCGACAAAATGCGCCCCTGCGTATCCAGCACGTCGATATCCCACAGTCGGCCGATCGGGCGGCTCACCTCCAGCTGCATGGCGCAGTCTTTCACCCGCTGGGCATCGGCGCGCAGCGCCACAAACCCTTCGCAACCGGTGGCGAGCGCCAGCGCCTCGGCCTGCGGGCTGGGCCAACCCTGTTCGGCGCACAGCCGCAGCAGCGCCGCCCACCCCAGGTTGAAGATGCCGCGCGTCAACGCGCTGTCCTTCACCGGGCCGGGCACCACCAGCGTCAGCACCAGCAGCGTGCACTCGTGCTGCGCCAGCCACGCCTGCTGGCGTGCCTGGCGGCATTCGCGGCTGGTGAGCAGCGCCGGCAGGCTGACCGCGCGTTCGGCGGCCAGTTGGGGATCGACGGCGGCCATCGGTTACTCCGCCACCTGATGCACCACGTCGATCACCGAGCCGTCGCGGTAGCGCACCACCGCCACCACCTTGTCGGTAAACGCGATCGGCTGCGGTTCGCCGGTCAGCTGCAGCGCGCGGGCGCGCAGCCAGTCAATGCTCACCACCTCGAGCCCAGCCTCCCGCAGGCGCTGCGCCAGCTCCGGCCGCGCCGGGTTGACGGCGATGCCGTGGTCGGTCACCAGAATGTCGATGCTGGAGCCCGGCGTGACGCAGGTGGTCACCTGCTCCACCAGCGTCGGGATGCGCCCGCGCACCAACGGCGCGACAATGATCGCCAGCCGCGCGGCGGCGGCGGTGTCGCAGTGGCCGCCGGACGCGCCGCGCAGCACCCCGTCGGAGCCGGTCAGCACGTTAACGTTGAAGCCGGTGTCGATTTCCAGCGCGCTCAGCACCACCACGTCGAGCCGATCGACCGACGCGCCCTTGGAGCTGAAGTTGGCGTACTGGTTGGCGCTGATTTCGATATGGCGCGGGTTGCGCGCCAGCGAGGTCGCCGCCGCCCGATCGAAGCTCTGCACGTCCAGCAGCTTGCCGATCAACCCTTTCTCGTGCAGATCCACCATGGTCGAGGTGATGCCGCCGAGGGCGAACGCGGCGCGAATGCCGCGGGCGCGCATCTTATCCTCCAGGAACCGGGTCACCGCCAGCGAGGCGCCGCCGGTGCCGGTTTGCAGCGAGAACCCTTCGGTGAAGTAGCCGGAACCGGCGATCACCTCGGCGGCGCGGCGGGCGATCAGCAGCTCGCGCGGGTTCGAAGTCATGCGCGTGGCGTCGGCGCCGATTTTGTCGGCATCGCCCACCCGCTCCAGCTGCACGATCAGATCCACCCGATCCTGCGCCAGGCTGGCGGGATGATGCGGATACGGCACCAGCTGCTCGGTCAGCAGCACCACGGTGCCCGCCGCCTCGGCGTCCACCCGCGCATAGCCGAGCGAGCCGCAGCAGGCTTCACCGCTGTAGCCGTTGGCGTTGCCGAACTCATCGCAGGCCGGCACGCCGAGGAAGGCCACGTCTATCTTCAGCTCGCCGGACTCGATCAGGTTGACCCGGCCGCCGTGCGAGTGAATTTGCACCGGCTCCGCCAACAGGCCGCGCGAAACGGCGTCCGCCAACGGGCCGCGCAGCCCGGAGGTGTAAATGCGGCTCACCACGCCGTGGCGGATATGCTCAACCAGCGGCGCATGGCAGTCGGTCAGCGAGCTGGAGGCCAGCGTCAGGTTGCGGAACCCCATCGCCGCCAGCGTCTCCATCACCTGATTGAGGGTCAAATCGCCACCGCGAAACGCATGGTGGAAGGAGATGGTCATGCCGTCCTGCAGTCCGCTGCGGCGCACCGCTTCCTGCAAGGAGTCGCACAGCTTGAGATCGCGCGGTTTGCGCGCCTGCAGGTTGGCTTTGGACACGTCCTGATAGCCCGGCAGATCCGCCGGGTTGGCGAAGGTCATCAATCGTTGTTGGCGGTTCATCATGCTTCCTCCCCGTGCTGCGCCGGTTCTTCCCGCAAGCCGGACAGCGCGGCGCGCTCCAGCACCAGCCGGGCGCGTTCAATCACCGGGCTGTCGACCATTTTTCCGTTGAGCGACACCACGCCGCGCCCTTCCCGCTCCGCCGCTTCGGCGGCGTCCACCACCCGCTGCGCGTGCGCCACCTCTTTGGCGGTCGGCGCGTACAGGTTGTGCAGCAGCTCAATCTGGCGCGGGTTAATCAGCGATTTACCGTCGAAGCCGAGCTGTTTGATCAGCGCCGCTTCCTGCAGGAAGCCGGCTTCGTTATTGGCGTCGGAATAGACGGTGTCGAACGCCTGAATGCCGGCGGCGCGCGCCGCCTGCAGCAGCGAACAACGGGCGAACAGCAGCTCGATGCCCTCCGGCGAGCGCTCGGTGCGCAGGTTGCGCACGTAGTCTTCCGCCCCCAGCGCGATGCCGATAAGCCGCGGCGAAGCGTGCGCGATCGCCACCGCGTTGGTGATGCCCTGCGCCGATTCGATCGCCGCCAGCAGCCCGGTGCTGCCGACCGGCCGGCCGCAGGCCGCTTCGATGGCGGCAATCTCGCGCTCCATGTCGACAACGTCCTGCGCGCTGTCGGTCTTCGGCAAGCGCACGATGTCCGCGCCGCCGCGCACCACCGCCTGCAAGTCCGCCAGGCCGTAGGCGGAGTCGAGCGCATTGACGCGCACGATGGTTTCCACCTCCTGGTACAGCGGGTGCTGCAGCGCGTGGTACACCAGCCGGCGCGCCGCGTCTTTTTCACGCAGGATCACCGAGTCTTCCAGATCGAACATCAGGGCGTCGGCCTGGTAGATAAAGGCATTGCTGACCATCGCCGCGTTGGCGCCGGGAACGAACAGCATGCTGCGGCGCAGCCGGGTTTTATTCAGCGTTTTCATCTTTCGCCTCCCACGGCAGTTGGCCGCCCTCGCAGGCGCGCATCAGCGCGGTTTCCAGCCGGGCGCGCAGCACGCAGTCCAGCGCCCCCTTGTCGTCGACGATCACCTGCACCGGCTCCACCTCATAGCGCTGCAGCACCTCCAGCAGGGTGTGGCGTATCGCCGCGCCGAACTGTTTTTCCACGCTGCTGGCGATCAACAGATCGTGCTGCGGCCCCTCGGCGGGCGCGATGCGCACCATGACATCGCTGGATTCCAGCGTGCCGGCCATTGCTTCTCGGATAATTTTCATCATTCACCTGATTGTGCGGACTCAAAAGGATGCGGGGCCGCCTTGGCCCGGCGCTGCGTTTGCAGATCCTGCAGGTAGTACAGGGTGTCCGGCGGCACCAGCGGCGCGGCGGCGTGGAAGTCCCCCGCCGCCAGCAGCTTGCGCACCCAGGAGGCGGAGATCGCCGTGCCCTGATATTGCAAACGCTCGATTTCCACCAGCGCGATCGGCGGGCTGGGCAGCGCCGGCGTTTCCAGCCAGTAACGCATGTCGCGGTTGTATTTCGCGGTCACCGCGCAGAACGGCTCGTTGCCGACGAAGCGGTGGGTGATGCCCAGCGCGGGCGCCAGATACTGGCGGAAGATCTTCAGATCGATTTCGGTGTAACAGTCGTCGGCCACGCCCTGATCCTTGATGAAGTAACAGGGGAAGGTGGCGCGCGAGATCACGTACTGCGAGCCTTCGTGTACCGTGAGGTTGGGAATATCGGCGGTGCCGGCCAGCACCAGCCGGCGCCGGTCTTCATAGCTGAAGCGCGAGGTGTTTTCCTTTACCAGAAACAGGTGCAGCCAGTCGCAGCGCTTGGCCGCCTGACGCACCAGATACTGGTGCCCGCGGGTAAAGGGGTTGGCGTTCATCACGATGCTGCCGATGGTATCGCCCGGCCGGCGCTGGCTCGCCAGTTGGGCGGCGTAGCGCTTCAGGCGACACGGGCTGTTTTCCATCAGCACCACGATGCCCGGCACGGTGGCGATCGGGTAGAAACCGCACTGGCGGAACAGCGGCTCGTTCTGCACCTTGGTGTAGATAAACAGCTGAGTGTGATGGCGCTCGTAGGCCAGGTTCACCAGCTCGGTCGCCAGCGCCAGCGCCAACCCTTCGCCACGCATCAGCGGACTGATGGCGACGCATTTGATAATATTGTCGGCGATACCGCCGCAGGCGACCAATTTGTCGTGCTGGGTAACGGTAATAAATATTTCAACCGTGGTGTCGATATTCAGATCGTTACTGCGCAAGAAGGCGCTTATTTCCGAAATCGCTTTATGATCCGATCGCTTTACCCGATTAAATACGGCATCGCCTAACATAACACGCTCTCTGGGTTAACTGACAAACAACAAGTTAAATACAAAAAGGCATTTTAATTAACATCAACAAGGATAATTAAAACCTTAAAAACCATGGAGATAAACGCCGCTTCGCGTTCGATAAAGCAATGGTAAACAGAAAAAAAACGCCGATTATTGACCTATTTCACAAACCGTTCCCGGTTAATAAGTTATTTAATGTTCTTTATTTGCTTAATTAATCTTATGGTGTTTATTATTGAGATAATCTTTATTTGGCGCCGCAGTTTACTTACATTCATTTAGCATCTTGATTGCAATAGTAGGTTTCATTATGGAATGGCTGAACATCCTGATCGTTGAAGACGAAACGCCGCTGGCGGAAATGCACGCGGAGTTTATCCGCCAGAACGGCGGCTGCCGCCAGATTTGGCTGGCCGGCACCCTGGCGCAGGCGCGCGCCATGACCGAGCGCTTCAAGCCGGACCTGATTCTGCTGGACAACTTTCTGCCGGACGGCCAGGGCATCACCCTGCTGCGCGAACTGACGCTGAGCGGGTATCGCGGCGGCATCGTGTTCATCACCGCCGCCAGCGACATGGCCACCGTGGCCGAGGCGTTGCGTTACGGCGTGTTCGACTACCTGATCAAACCGCTGGCCTATGACCGGCTGAGCCAGACCCTGCAGCGCTTCAGCCAACGCCGCGAAGCGCTGAAGGACAAAGCGCGCCTCAACCAGCGCCGCATCGACGAGATGTTCAACACCTACGCCCGCGGCGAACAGCAGGCGACGCTGCCCGCCGGCATCGACGAGCTGACGCTGGGCAAGATCCGCGCGCTGTTCGCCGAACCCGCCGCGCGCCACACCGCTGAAAGCGTTGCGCAAAAAATGGGGCTCAGCCGCACCACCGCGCGCCGTTATCTGGAGTTTTGTACCGCCGCACAGCAGCTGCGCGCCGAGATCATTTACGGCAAGGTCGGCCGCCCACAGCGGATCTACCGCGCCGGCGAACCGCATTAACGGTTATTTGATCGCCCTTGCAAGGTTGCGTGTAACCGCTTTACTTTTTATGCGCCGGTCAGCATCTTGGTGAGCATCACCTAGCCGACAGGACGATCGCCGATGCCCGCTGCGCCCCTTGCTTCCCTGACCGAAATCCTCGCCCGCCGTGACTGGCAAAACCCGGCCTGCCCCCACTACCGCCGGCTGGACGCTCACCCGCCGTTCGCCAGCTGGCGCACGGTGGAAGACGCGCGCGACGATGCCCCCAGCGCCAGCCGCCGGTCGCTGAACGGCGAGTGGCGCTTCAGCTATTTCCCGCGCCCAGAGGCGGCACCGGAAGGCTGGCTGCAGCAGGATCTGCCGGACGCCGCCCCGCTGGCAGTGCCGGGCAACTGGCAGCTCGCCGGCTACGATGCGCCGATCTACACCAACGTGCGCTACCCGTTCCCGGTCGATCCGCCGCGCGTGCCGGAAGACAACCCGACCGGCTGCTACTCGCGCACCTTCAGCGTCGATCCGGCCTGGCTGGCCGCCGGCCAGACGCGCGTTATCTTCGACGGCGTCAACTCGGCGTTCTATTTATGGTGCAACGGCCACTGGGTCGGCTATTCGCAGGACAGCCGCCTGCCGGCGGAGTTCGATCTCAGCCCGTGGCTGCGGCCGGGTGAAAACCGGCTGGCGGTGATGGTGCTGCGCTGGTGCGACGGCAGCTATCTGGAAGATCAGGACATGTGGCGCATGAGCGGCATCTTCCGCGACGTCAGCCTGCTGCACAAACCCGCCGCGCACCTGAGCGATGTGCGCATCACCACGCCGCTGCATGACAGCTTTACCCGCGGCGAACTGGTGGTGACGGCGCGCGCCAACCGGCCCGGCCCGCTGCAGGTGCAGGTTCAGCTGTGGCGCGACGGCACGCGGGTGGCCGAACGCACCCAGCCGCTCGGCAGCGAGATCGTGGACGAGCGCGGCGTCTATGACGATCGCACCACGCTGCGCCTGCCGGTGGAACGCCCGGCGCTGTGGAGCGCCGAAACGCCCGCGCTGTATCGCGCCACCGTCGCCCTGCTCTCGCCCGAGGGGGAGATTATCGAGGTGGAGGCCTATGACGTCGGCTTCCGTCAGGTAGAAATCAGCGGCGGGTTGCTGAAGCTCAACGGACAGCCGCTGCTGATCCGCGGCGTTAACCGCCACGAGCATCATCCGCGCCACGGCCAGGTGATGGACGAGGCGACGATGCGCCACGACATCCTGCTGATGAAGCAGCACAACTTCAACGCGGTGCGCTGCTCGCATTACCCCAATCACCCGCTGTGGTACCGGCTGTGCGACCGTTACGGGCTGTACGTGGTGGACGAAGCCAATATCGAGACCCACGGCATGCAGCCGATGAACCGGTTGGCTGACGATCCGCTGTGGCTGCCGGCGATGAGCGAGCGCGTCACCCGCATGGTGCAACGCGATCGCAACCACCCTTGCATCATTATCTGGTCGCTGGGCAACGAGTCCGGCCACGGCGTAAACCACGACGCGCTGTACCGCTGGGTGAAAAGCCAGGATCCGACCCGCCCGGTGCAATATGAAGGCGGCGGCGCCGACACCGCCGCTACCGACATCATCTGCCCGATGTATGCGCGAGTGGATCAGGATCAGCCGTTCCCGGCGGTGCCCAAATGGGCGATCGGCAAGTGGATCGGCCTGCCGGAGGAACAGCGGCCGCTGATCCTGTGCGAATACGCCCATGCGATGGGCAACAGCTTCGGCGGCTTTGAGCGCTACTGGCGCGCGTTCCACCATTACCCGCGCCTGCAGGGCGGCTTTGTCTGGGACTGGGTCGATCAGGCGCTGATCAAACGCGACGAGCACGGCCAAGAGTTCTGGGCCTACGGCGGCGACTTCGGCGACACCCCCAACGATCGCCAGTTCTGCCTGAACGGGCTGGTGTTCGCGGATCGCACCCCTCACCCGGCGCTGTTCGAAGCGCAGCGGGCGCAGCAGCTGTTCCGCTTCACCTTCGACGCCGCCTCGCTGACGCTGACCGTCACCAGCGATTACCTGTTCCGCCACACCGACAACGAGCAGCTCAACTGGCGGCTGGAGCTGGACGGCGTGGAGCGCGCCAGCGGCAGCTTCGATCTGGCGCTGCCGCCGCAGGGCAGCACTCGCTTCACCCTGCTCGATCGCCTGCCGATGCTGCATCAGCCCGGCGAGCTGTGGCTGAACGTGGAGGTGGTGCAGCCGCAGGCCACCGACTGGTCCGAAGCGCACCACCGCTGCGCCTGGGATCAGTGGCGGGTGCCGCGCGCGCTGCATCCCGCACCGCCGCCGGCGCAGGGCGTGCCGCCCACGCTGGCTGAAGACGATCAGGGGCTGACGCTCACCCACGGCGACCAGCGCTGGCGCTTCGAGCGCAGCAGCGGCCACCTGACGCAGTGGTGGCAGAATGAGCAGCCGCAGCTGCTGACGCCGCTGCGCGACGGCTTTGCGCGCGCGCCGATCGATAACGACATCGGCGTCAGCGAAGCGGATCATATCGATCCCAACGCCTGGGTCGAACGCTGGAAGCTGGCGGGCCTGTACCGGCTGGAGGAACGCTGCACGCGGCTGCAGGCCGATGCGCTGCAAAACGGCGTGCAGGTGGTGAGCGAACACCAGTTCGGCGTGGACGGGCAGATTTTACTGATCAGCCGCAAACAGTGGCTGTTTGACGCGCTGGGCGCGGTGAGCGTGAACGTGGAGGTCGAGGTGGCCGACGCCCTGCCGCCGCCGGCGCGCATCGGCCTGCACTGCCAACTGGCGACGGTGCAGCCGCAGGCGGAATGGCTGGGCCTGGGCCCGCACGAGAACTACCCGGATCGATGCCTGGCCGCGCAGCACGGGCGCTGGCGCCTGCCGCTGGCGGATCTGCACACGCCGTATATTTTCCCCGGCGAGAACGGCCTGCGCTGCGATACCCGCAGCCTGCGCTACGGCGGCTGGCGCATCGACGGCCGCTTCCACTTCTCGCTCAGCCGCTACGGCCTACAACAGCTGATGGCCTGCAGCCACCAGCATCTGCTGCAGCCGGAAGCAGGCACCTGGCTGCATCTGGACGGCTTCCACATGGGGGTGGGCGGCGACGACTCCTGGAGCCCGAGCGTGCACCGGGATTACCTGCTCACCGCCGGCGTTTACCGCTATCAGCTGCGCCTGCAGCGGGCGCCCGAGGGCTAAATCTGCCAAAAAACTCAACGGGTTGCGCATTCTGTAAGCAAACAGTCACAGAATGTGTAATCCGCCTTTGACATGCCGACGGCGCCTCGCTATTATTCGCCCCGTTCACACGATTCCTCTGTAGTTCAGTCGGTAGAACGGCGGACTGTTAATCCGTATGTCACTGGTTCGAGTCCAGTCAGAGGAGCCATATTTAGAGAAGCCCGCTCAGGGAAACCTGAGCGGGCTTTTTGCTGTTGGGCGGATCATAATCGGTGATCCCCTGAACTCTCGCTACCCCAAACCGTTCAGCCATCCGTTGAACGGGTGAGCTTCTCCCATTGTTCAATTTCCTGACCTAACGCCTCGAGCTTTTGCCGCACCAAACTTAATGCGTCACTGCCTAACAACAGATGCGTGGGTGGGTTCCCGCTCTCGATCAATGCCAGCATGGCGTGAGCCGCCTTAACCGGATCGCCGAGTTGCTTGCCGCTTTTTTCCTGACGCGCCTGACGAACAGGTTCAAATAACGCGTCATAGTCAGGGAGACGGCGAGGGCTACGTACCATTGAACGCCCGGCCCAGTCCGTTCGAAACGAGCCGGGCGCCACGGCGGTCACGTGTAGGTTGAACGGGGCAAGCTCTTTACTTAAGGTTTCTGATATTCCTTCCAGTGCAAATTTGCTGCCGCAGTAATAGCTGATACCGGGCAAGGTAATGAAACTGCCCATTGAGGTGATATTGATAATGTGGCCCCGACGGCGCTGGCGCATGCCCGGTAGCACGGCTTTGATCATCGCCACCGCGCCAAACACATTGACGTCAAACTGGCGGCGCAGCTCTGCAAGCGGGGATTCTTCCAGAATGCCTTCATGGCCGTAACCGGCATTGTTCACCAGCACATCTATCGGACCGACGGCGGACTCTATCTCTCCAACCACCTCATCAATACGTTCATCGTCCGTGACATCAAGCAGATAGCCAAAAGCCCGCTGCGTATCGAGCGCGGCGAAAGCCTGCAGTGCTTCGCTGTTGCGCACCGTCCCTACAACCCGATGCCCTACGGCGAGGGCTTCCCGCGCCAGCGCCTGACCAAAGCCACTGCTGACGCCGGTAATTAAAATCGTTTTTGAAGATGCCATAAAAAGAACTCCCATGAACCATGAAGGTTGCATGGTATTCTCTGTTCTGCCGCATTTTTAGGCCGTATCTTCTCTTTTTCTTGCCTGATTTTATGAGGTGGTGGGATGTCCGACATGATTGCCCTGATGAATAGACTTGCGGTGCAAGAGGGATACAACCTCACTGCCCTACCTGATGTGCGAATTTTGCGTTCCGATCGCCCGCTTGCCAGAACGCCGGTGCTTTACGATCCGGGGATCGTGATCGTCTGCCAGGGCAGCAAACGCGGCTATTTCGGTCAACAGACCTATTTATATGATGAGCAGCACTACCTGGCGGTTTCGGTGCCGGTGCCGTTTGTGATGGAAACCGACGCGTCGGCAGCACATCCGCTGCTGGCGATTTATATACATCTGGATTTTCAGCTTGCCGCGGAACTGATGTTGCAGATTGAACAGCATGGCGCCCCGCATCCTCCCGTCGCGCCGCAAAGCATGATGTCGAGCCCCATGGACAGCGCGGTAAAAATGGCCGTACTTCGCTTACTTGAAGTCCTGGCTAACCCGCTTGAGGCGGCGATCCTCGGCCCGGCGCGGGTGCGTGAGCTTTATTTTCGCGTGCTGACAGGCGCACAGGGCAACGCAATGCGTGCCGCGCTGGCCTTGCAGGGCCAATTTGGCAAAATCGGTAAAGCGTTGCAGCACATCCATGCCGCTTACGCGGAGCCGTTAACGCTGACGCAGCTGGCAATGATGGCCGGCATGAGCGTGCCGACCTTTCATAGCCATTTCAAAGCGATAACGCAGATGCCGCCAATGCAGTATGTGAAATCGGTACGCCTGCACCAGGCACGGATGCTGATGGTGCGCCAACAAATCACCGCCGCCGCCGCGAGTTACGCCGTTGGCTATGAAAGCCCATCGCAATTTAATCGCGAATTCAAACGTCTGTTTGGCCTGCCACCGGCAGAGGAGATAAAACGCATGCAGCGTCACTTCGCCATTCCGCCCGCGCAGCCTGCCTCGGTATTTGTTTCATCGCACTGAGGCTTATTTGGTATGGCGAACGCGACCTTGAGGTATAGAGTACTAACGTTTTTGGTGACCGATACCAGCAGCTAAACTATCAAGCAACGCGCGCCCTTTTGCAGTTCACCAGCAGCAAGGAAGTGGAAGAATTGCATACCCTTTGCCGGGGACGGTTGCGTCTTTATCAAAGTACGCGCCGCCGATACCGAATCGCTGGAGAATTTCCTGATGGAGATCCAGGGCTTTGAGGGCGTACGCTCTGTGCGCAGCGACATCTCGCTTTCCACGTTTCTGGCGCGCGGGCCTTCGCCGGATTAAGGCGCACTGCTCTTCTGGCGTGAGGTGAAAAACGTCAACACTCCGGCGCAAAGCAGCAGCATGCTACTGATGGCAAAGGCGCTCTGCCAGCCGAGATGGTCAAACACCATGCCTCCTGTCGTTGAACCAAGCGCAATCGAGAGCTGAATCACCGCAACCATCAGTCCGCCTCCGGCTTCCGCATTGTCGGGAAGCGTGCGGGCAATCCATGTCCACCATCCCGTTGGGGCGGCGGTGGCCAGCATGCCCCAGAGACCTAACAGCAGCGAGACAGCCCAAACGTGATGCCCAGTAAGAATCAGGGCGACGGCAATGACGGCCATCAGCCCAGGGATAACCATCAACGTTAGGTAGAATTTCCTGTTGAGGAATGCCGAGACAACCAGCGTGCCAATAAAACCGGCCACGCCGATAATCAGTAAAATCAACGACAAGCCAGAGGAATCAACACGCGTCACCGTCTCCAGGAATGGGCGCACATAGGTAAATAGCGCAAACTGCCCCATAAAGAACAGGCCACAGGCCAGCATGCCAAGAGAGACAACAGGACGAGCGAACAGGCGGAGTACGGTTCCACGTGATGCAGGAGCTTTATTGCCGTTCATACCAGGCAAACTAACGCACTGCCAGATAAAGGCCACCACCGCGATAGGAACCAGGCACAAGAAAGCGCCTCGCCATCCGACAGTGGTGCCAAGGTAGCTCCCCAGCGGGGCTGCCACTACCGTCGCCAGCGCATTGCCGGCGTTGAAAATAGCCAGGGCACGCGCGACTTGATGTTGTGGCACCAGACGAATCGCCGTTGCCGCAGACATCGACCAGAATCCCCCGATCGCAATACCTATCATCGCGCGACCGGCCATATACACCAGATAACTGGAGGCCAGTGCGATAACGAGCCCCGACACGGCCATCAGAAACGTCATCCCCAGTAACAGGGACTTGCGATCCCTGTTTCCAGCCAGCGCCGAAAGCGTCAGGCTGGTCAGGACGGCCAGCGCGCCGGAGATGGCAATCCCCTGTCCTGCCAGTCCCTCCGTCACGCCTAAATCACGGGCAATCGGCGTAAGCAGGCTGACGGGCATAAATTCCGATGCAATCAGCACAAAGACGCACAGGGTCATGGCAAAAATGCCGCTCCAGTGAGCGTGCTGATTATTCGGTGATGGTGTTTGGCTAAGTATAGACATAGTCAGATTTCACAAAAGTCAGAATAAAGCCACCGCGTAGACAGGTGGCTTTTAATGTTGTCAGTAGAGGGTTTATTTCAGATTGGCTTTGAAAAATTGTTCGAACTTAGCGAAAGGTATTTTTCCGGCAACGTTATCGTACAGGTCCACATGATTTGCACCGGGGACAATCACCAGCTCTTTGTCTTTACTGCCGACCGCCTTATAAGCATCTTCGGCAAAATAGCGTGAATGCGCTTTCTCGCCGGTCACGATAAGCGTCGGGATGGTGATTTCACTGGCGTAGCTCAGCAGCGGCATATTCATAAACGACAGCGGCATCGTTGCCGTCCACGCTCCCGTAGAGTTAACGGAACGCGCGTGGAAACCGCGCGGCATGCGGTAGTAATCAAAGAACTCCTTCAGCACCGGATGCGGATCGGCCGGCAGGGTTTCTGGCAGAATGCGCTGACCCGCGCTGACCTTGCCATTTCTGTCGACGTTAATATCATGAGCGCCGTGAGCGAACGTTCCACTTTCCGCATCCTTCCAGCGCTGTTCATTCAGATACTGCAGAACGGCACGACGGTCAGCGGTGGAGTAACGGTCTTTGCCATCTCCCACGCCATGGCCCATCGCCCGACTCATATCGTACATTACGCTTGTTGCCACTGCTTTAACGCGGGTATCCATCGCGGCGTCGTTTAACGCCATGCCACCCCAGCCGCAAATGCCGAGCAGCCCGATACGGTTGCGGTCCACCTCTTTTTGCAGCCCTAAGAAATCCACCGCCGCGCTGAAATCTTCCGTATTGATATCCGGTGAGGCGACGTTTCGCGGATAGCCGCCGCTTTCCCCCGTGTAAGAGGGATCAAACGCCAGGGTAATAAACCCTTGTTCCGCCAGCGTCTGCGCATACAGTCCGCTGGATTGCTCTTTCACCGCGCCAAAAGGCCCACTGACCGCAATCGCCGCCAGCTTGCGATCGCCGCGATCTTTGGGCAGGTAAAGATCGCCCACTAAGGTGATGCCATATCGATTCTGGAACGAGACTTTACGATGATCGACTTTCTGGCTCTCGGCGAACGTTTTATCCCATTTATCTGTCATGGATACAGGGGCGTTCGGATTGGTTGAATCAGCATAACTCATTGTCGTGACTCCACTTAATGATGCGAATAACAGCATGGCCGGCATCGCGGTTTTTAGCGTTCGGGTGAAGGTTTTCATAAAAATCCCCATGAAAAACAAGAGAGATACAGGTTTCCTACGGACAACGCTGCGGTGCTTTGTTTTGATGGGGTCATTATAGTGAGCAGAATTAGTGCTGATTAGAGGGGTATTACTGCTAAGATTGATACCATATTGTTATAAATTAATGCTGAGTTTGCTGTCGTTCAGGAGGGATTATTCAATGGCGAAAAGGGAGAACTACAACGAGTTGTACCTATTTATGCAGGTGGTACGGGAAGGCAGTTTTACCGCGGCGGCTCAACGGCTGGGGCTTGCTCAATCAGGGGTCAGCCGTTCCGTTCGTGAGCTTGAGGAAAGGCTGGGTGTCCAGCTACTGGTGCGCACCACGCGTAAACTGTCGCTGACGCAAGCGGGCGAGCAGCTCTACCAGAAGACGGCATCTGGATTTGATACGCTAGATCTAGGGCTTGCCGCGCTGGCACATTATCGCGAGACCCCTTCCGGCACGGTTCGTATCAATGCCAGCCAGCACGCGATTGATAAATGCCTGCTGCCAAAGCTTGCGATATTTAAACAGCGCTATCCTGATATCAGGCTGGAACTCATAAACGAGAGCAGGTTCGTCGATATTATCGAAGAAAGATTCGATGCGGGCGTTCGCCTGGGGCCCGAAGTAAGCACTGGCATGGTTGCTGTACGCATTACGCCCGATATGGAGATGGCCATTGTGGGTACCCCTGAGCATTTTCGTCGCTACGGTTTTCCGCAAACCCCGGCGGATTTAACAACGCATCCCTGTATCGCCTATCAGTTTGCCGACGGCAGCGTGTACCAGTGGGAACTCAATCAGGATGATAAAAAAATCACTCATCGGCCTGAAGGACAATGGGCCTTATCTGACAGTTATATGGAAGCAGAAGCCGCCCGGCTGGGCTTGGGGCTGGCCTATGTTCCTGTCGAACTGGTCACAGATGATCTGGAACGCGGGGCGCTTATCAGAGTTTTACAGCGTTACAGCCTGCGAATGGAGGGGTTGTTTCTCTATTACCCTCATCGCAATGTATCCCCCGCTCTGCGAATGGTCATTGAAACATTGAAAATCTGAGCGTTTAGCGATGACCGAGCCTTCACTGTGCAGAATGGTGTTAGGTCGTATTTTTGCACTTTCAATCCTAAGGGCTGCTATACGAAGAGCGGACGTCCCATCCAGCGAAAGAACGTAAAAAAACCGCCTCGCGGCGGTTTAGTTATCCAGTTAGGAAGTTGCGCTTGCAAGCCGTGCTGCAAATCCAATGAAGAACATACCTACCAGCGCGTTTCCGGTGGCAGATAACCTACGGTTGCCTTTCAGACGACTGAGCAGATAAGAGCCGCAGAAAACGAGGAAGCCGAAATAAACGAGAGTAATCGCGAACATCACTGCAGCAAGAATGATAAACGCCATCCAGGAGTGCTCAGCCTGAACATTGATGAACTGGGCGAAGAAAGAGATATAGAACAGCAGCGTCTTTGGATTCAATAGCGTAACCAGCATTCCGCGCCCGATGATCCCCTTAGCATCAGCTGAAGATTTCTTTTCCTCACTCGTTTCGACCGCTGGCTTAAAGATAGCGCGTATCGTCTGGACTCCGAGATAGAACAGATAAGCAGCACCTGCGTATTTGATGGCGTTAAACAAGGCTGGTGTTGAGCTGATAACTGCCGCCAGCCCGCACCAGGCCAAAAGAACCAGGATAACGTCGCTCAGGAGGATGGAAAATATTGCAGCAAAGCCTCGCTTGATGCCGCTGGTAATGCTCGTTTTAATCACGAACAGGGTTTCAGGGCCTGGCACAAGGACTATCAGCGTCGCACCAAGCAGGTACGTCCAGAAATTCACGACACCAAAATCAGCAAACATTTTCACTCCAGTTCTCTCGTTTTCAACGAGGCCATTCTAACTAAAGTTACGTTAATGGAAACACATCGCCACGGCTTTCAATTCACAATCAATGTCTGCTCCTGGTACAAAGCCGGCCGTCAGATTGCTAACCCTACCAATCCCCACAAACACCAAAAGGCCCGCCCCCAGGCAGGCCTTTATCCCTCCGCAATGTCTCAGGCCCCATCCCGCTCCGCAACCCGCGCCATCAATGCCCCCAGCAACGCCAGGTCGACCAGCAACGCCAGCGCGAAACAGGCTCCCTTTATCCCCGGTGCGGCATAGGTTTGCACCAGCGAAGCGGCAATCACTACGGCCACGATAGTCACCACCATCGTCAGCCTGCACGCCACGGCGAACGCCGCTTTCTCCCCCACTGCCGTGCGGTAGGCGACGCCCTGCCCCAGACCGCCGAGGACGATGCCCGCCAGCAGGGCCGGCCAATCATGGCCGCCGAACAGCATCAGCAGCGTCAATAGCCACCCCACCGCTGCCAGTAAAAAGCCGTAGCGAAGAATCGCCAGCGCAGGCCGGTTCCGCAGCGGCCGTAGACGGGCCAGTGCGGCGCCGCCGAGAAACGCCAGCGCCAATGCCGTTAGCAGCATCAGGGTCGCGCCGATGCCCAGCAGATTTTCGGTCTTCAGCAGCAAGGCGCCTGCCGCGGCCGGCACGCTGAGCGCCAGGGCGCTCGCCGCCGCTCCCGTGTGTGCCATGGCGCCCAGGGCACCGTTGTTGATATAAAGGCTCATCGTTCACTCCCGACATGATGGAAATGATGAAATAAATTCATTTCCCTGTTCACATGTCAGTAGCCTATCTCTTGTATAATCGCTCAGACAAACTCATAGTTTTCAGCCTTGGATGAGAATAATTCAGCCATGAGAAAAACCCGTTTGCCGCCGCTGGGCGCGCTGCGCGCCTTCCACGCCGTGGCCGGCTGCCGCAGCTTTAAACATGCCGCCGAAGCGCTGGGCGTCAGCGCGACGGCAGTCAGCCACCAGATCAAGCTGCTGGAGTCGGTGCTGGAATGCCGGGTGTGCGAGCGCAGCGCGCAGGGCGTCAGCCTGACCGAGACCGGCGAGATCCTGTATGCCGGCACCCAGCGCGCCTTCGCCGCGCTGGAGCAGTCCGTCGCCCAAATCACCCGCGCCCAGCAGCCACCGGCGCTGACCGTCACCACCACCTCCAATTTTCTCACCCACTGGCTGGTGCCGCGCCTGGCCGATTTCAAGGCGGAGTTTCCCGCCATCGATCTGCGCCTGCACACCAGCGTCGAGCGGGTCGATCTCAGCCAGCGCACCGTGGACGTCGCCATCCGCTACCGCGAAACACCGGAAAGCGATCTGCACTGCACCTTGCTGCATGAGGATCGTTTTATCGTGGTGGCCAGCCCGGCGCTGGCGCTGGAGCGCATCGAAGATTTGCAGCGGGTGACGCTGTTTCACGTGGAACATCGGCAGGTGCCCGCCGACGCGCCGACCTGGGAAAACTGGCGGCGGCGCTACGGGCCGGAAGGGTTGAATGTGGAAGCCGGGCTGACCTTCAGCGACGAAACCCATGCGCTGCAGGCGGCGGTGGCCGGCCAGGGGGTGGTGATCGCCAGCCGGCTGCTGGCACGCGATTTGTTGCAGCGCGGCGTGTTGGCCGCGCCGTTCGAGATGGCGTTACCCGGCGCCAACTACTATCTGATGGCCACCGAAGAAACTGCGCAGCGCCCCGATATCATTGCGCTACGCGAGTGGTTGCTGCGGCAAATGGCGGCGGGCTAACGGCTCTCGGGGGCGATCTCCCCCAGGCGGATCGCCACGCTGATCGCCTGCGCGGTGGTGGCGGCGCCAAGGCGTTGGCGAATGCGGCGCAGGTGGTTTTCCACCGTGCGTTCAGACAGGCCGAGCATCGCGGCGATATCCGCCTGCCGCCGGCCGATGGCGGTCCAGCTCAGCACCTCGCGCTCGCGCGCCGACAGCCGGCTCCCCCCCTCACCGGCTGCCGGTTCGAACAGCCGCCGCGCCGCCAGAAAGGCCGCCGAACCCACGAGCGACAGCGCCAGCCGCACCGGCGGCGAGGTGTCGATGCGCTCGCCCCCCAGGCTGACGGCGCCCTCCAGGCCGGCGGGGCCGAACACCGGGATCTGCACGCCGTGCAGACCGGCTCCGCGCGGCGTGCGCACAATCCGGTAGCGCTCGCCCTGCCGCGCCCGGGTCTTGGTCCAGAAGAACGGCTCGCTGGCCCGCAGCATGTGCCGGGTCACCGGGCAGTGCCGCACGTAGGTCAGCGCATCGACCGCCTCGCCGTCGCCGAACCAGTCGCCTTCGACCCAATAGATATGCTCGATCCCCGCTTCCGCCGTGGCGGAAGCGGAAAACAGCACAAAGCGATCGAAGCCGAACGGCGCGGCGAAGGCGCGAACCCGCCCCTGAATGGCGGACAGGGTTCGCTCGTGGTCCATCGCCAGCGCCGTCTGGAAAGCGTGCTGCGCGATCTCGTCGCTCATCGCGTGGCGACGTCGGCCAGCAGCGTCTCTGCCGCCAGTTTGCCGAGGTTGTTGGAAGCCAGCGGGCTGTCGCCGGTCAGCAGGCGCCGATCTTTATGCACCTTGCCGGTGATGTCGGCGTTGACGATCTTCACGCCCCGCTCGCGCAGGCGTTCGCCCACCAGCCAGGGCATCGGACCGGGAATATAGCCGATGTCGATGTTGGCGCCGGTATCGAGCGAGTCCGGGAACACGCACATCTCATAGCCACGATAGAGGAAATCCTCTTTGTTCTCGCCGATGCCCGCCGCCAGCAAACCGGCCGGCCCGTGGCACAGCGAAATCACGTAGCGATCGTTGTCATGCGCCCAGTGCAGGGTCTTTTTCACCTCTTCGCTGAACGGGATATCATTGAGCACGCCGTGGCCGCCGGGAATGAAAACGCCGAGGTAGTTGCCGCCATCCAGATCCTTCACCACTTCCGTCAACTTTTTCGGCTGCTTGAGCTGGCTGCGGTACTTCTCGTAGGTGGCCTTGACTGCTTCATCTTCATGCGGGAACGCCCACATCTCCAGCTTCACCGGATCGCCGGACGGCGTGGCGATGTCGATCTCGAAACCGGCCAGATCCAGGTGATACATCGGCAACAGCATCTCGACCGGGTGGTTGCCGGTAGAGAAGAACTTGCCGTTTTGCATCAGCAGGTAGCGCTCCTGCGAGGCGATCATCAGCACCTTCCACTTGCCGCCGCGATAGGCGTTCGGGTAGCTGGCACCCGTGAAGTCGGTTTTGGACGAGGTGTACTGGCTGAGGGAGTAAGGGGATGGGAAGAATGCGTTGTCTTCCGCCACATCCGGGGTGGGATTACGATCGTTGGATACTGAATCAGTCATGATTATCTCCATATTCACCGTTGCATTTCTCTTTCAGCTTAAATAACCGCCGGCGGGGCCGCAATGAGGGATATCCCTCAATCACCCTCGCGCTGGCGGCGCTCAAGCGGGGTGCGGTAGCGCGACAATGAACGTTTCTTCGCTGACGCCGGCATATTCGTACCGGCACTTTCTCACCGGTACCTGGAAGTAACGCTCCAGGATATCCTCTTGCAGCAAGGCGTTTTTATCGCCAAACATGCACTGTCGCTTATTCATCAGCAGGCACTTGTCGGAGATGCGATCGGCATAATGCAGAAAATGCGTATTCAGCACGATCGTCATCTGCCGCTCTTTGGCGAGGCGCCAGAGCATCTCGATCATTTTAGCCTGATTGTAAAAATCCAGATTCGATTCCGGTTCGTCGAGGATCATGACGTCGGGATCCGCCGCCAGCGCCTTGGCGAAATAACACATCTGCAGTTCTCCACCGCTGATCTGGTTGATATTTTTCTGCGCCAGCGGCGCGATCTCCAGCGCGTGTAACACCGCCTGCGCCTTGGCGACATCTTGCCGCCGCGGCCTGGCGAACCACCCCGCCTGGCGAGCACAGCCGAAAGTGACAAAATCGAGCACCCCATAAGCGAAATGCGGCGTTTTCGCCTGCGGCACATAGGCCAACCGGGCGGGCCGATTGTCGATGCGGCCGATCTGGCACACGCCAGACAGGGGCCGGCACAGGCCCGCGATGTGTCTCAGCAACGTGGTTTTACCGGCGCCGTTCGGCCCGAGCACGCTGAGGATCTCGCCCCGCGCCAGATTAAAACTGACGTTGTCGAGAAGGGGTTCTCGCCCCTTGAAACCCAGGGTCAGCTGGTTAACTGTGATCATGTTTGCTGCTCGTAATAAAAAGGAGAGCGAAAAGCGGCGCGCCGATCAGCGCGGTCAGGATGCCGATCGGGATTTCAGCATAGGTGGCCCCTCTGGCGATATTGTCGATCACCAGCAAAAACAGCGCCCCGCTCAGCGCCGAAGCGGGGATCAGGCGGCCGTGGTTATACCCCAACACGCTTCTCACCAAATGCGGGATCACCAAGCCGACCCACCCCACCACGCCGGCCAAGCTCACCGAGGCGGAAACCAGCAAAGAGGCGGCGATCAGCAACAGGATCTTCAGCCGAGGCGGATTCAGGCCGGCGATGCGCGCCTCGTCGTCTCCCAGCGAGAGAATGTTCATGTTCCACCTGAGCCGGTAGATAGTCAGGTAACACGCCGCAAACAGCGGGATCAGCCAATAAACCTGCGCTTTCGCTACCGAAGCGAAGCTGCCCATCAGCCAGAAGACGATCGCCGGCAAGGTATCCTGCGGATCGGCGACATATTTTATGACCGAGACAAACGCGATAAACAGCGACGCGATAATCATGCCGGACAAAATCGTGGTGAGTGCATCCTGCCGGCGTTTGAGGCGGCAGATGCCCAGCACCAGCAGCAAGCTCACCACGCCGAAAAGAAACGACAGCAGGGAACTCAGGGCAAAAGGCAAACTCAACAAAATGCCCAGCGCAGCGCCAAAGGCGGAGGCGGAAGAGGTGCCCAGCACGTCCGGGCTGGCCAGCGCGTTTTTCAGCACCGCCTGAAAGGTCGCACCGGCGACCGCCAACCCACCGCCCACCAGCATCACCGCCACCACCCGCGGCGCGCGCAGGTTAAAAATCACCGAGTAGCGGGCCTGGTTTTCCCCCGGCATGTTCCCCTGCCATAAAATCTGCACCACATCATGGGCCGACAAGGCGTAGCGGCCGGCAAACAGCGATGCTAAGGCGACCACACAGAGCGAAATAAACAATCCCGCCATGATCGCCACATATTTTCCTCTGCCCGGCATCCCCAAGCTCCTCCAACGAACTCACGCTATTCAACCGTGGCACTAGCGTTGCGCCAGCACCTCATCCAGCAACCGGTCCGGGATCGCATAAGAGAACATCGTCTGATAATAGCGACGCGTCTCCTCCCGCAGCGTTTTGTCGCTAATGTCTTCAGGGGCATACCGGTTGATCATAAACAGCGGCAACAGTGACGTTTCCGCCGACAGGCCCCCCCAGTTGTGAATGCCCACCGGCGTCGAGAAAACCTTGCCGTTTTTCACCGCCCTGAGCGTCTCCCACGCCTGGCCGGGGATCCCCCCGTGCAGCAGTGCTTTGGCGCTGCCGAACACCACGAAAATCACATCCGGATCCCAGGCCATGATCTGCTCCATCGAAACGTTGATGTACCTGCCGGCATCCCCTTTTACCGGCAAATCCCCGGCGACATTGTCCATGCCGGCCATTTTCAGGTAGGTGTCGCCGTAGGTATGCGGGCCGCTCACCTTCAGCTGCCTGCCGTCGCTTTCTTCGAGATACAACGCCCTGACGTGCTGCGCGCGGATGGCGGCGGCATAGGGGCGGATCTGTTTCAGGGTCTTTTCCCAGGCGTCTTTGAATTTATGCGTACGCGGCAGGCCGAGGGTGTCGGCGAAGGTATTTTCCCAATACACCTGGGTAACCATCGGCTGGTATTTGGTCTTCCCGCCGGCGTCCAGATCGACCGTCATCACGCCCGCCCTTTCCAGCCGATCGTCCTGGCTTTTGCCGTAGTAATAAATGATGTCGGGCCGCAGATTCATTAACGACTCCATGTTGACCCGATAGTCTTTATTGATGAAATCGGACGTGATCCTGCCGATATCCGGCTTCATGTCCTTCAACACATGCCTATCGGCATGCATGAACGCCCAGGGCCCCACGCCGACGACGTGCCGATAGGCCGCCTCGTTCGCCAGGATCACGCCGAAGGGGCAGTTGCCGGTGATGACGATCCGCGGGTAGCTGCCGGGCAGCGTTTGCGTCGCCGCGCTTTGCAACGGCTCGGCCGCCGCCGGCAGGCTGGCGCCGGCGCAAGGCACCGTCGGCAAGGCAAATAGGGCCAGCAGCGCGGTGGCGATAAATTTCACTGTTACGCACATGGTGCCTCCTGCGCGCACGCTCGGCGGCGCGCGTCGATGGGCTGTATTAGGCCGACGCGGCGATGCCTGCTGCCATAATGGTTATCCCGGCCACAAAGACGATTGCCGTGGTGGCTACCGCGCCGCCGCCAACCAACGCGGCGGTTTTTCCCGTGGAAAGGTCTTTTCGTTGCAGGAAAGAAAGCTCTGCCAGGGGAATGATTTTTCCGCTGTCGGCGACGATGTCTTTAGGTTCCACCTTCGCCACTTTCAGCTCGCCGCCGCTGCCGTCCTTCAGGCCATATTTCAACTGGTCGCCGACATAGACCGGCGGCTGCAGCAGGTAATACGGGCTATTGAGCCCCGCCTCTTTTTGTTGCAATGCCACGTCGTGGTAGGTCGTACAGCCGGCAAGGGAAAACACCGCCATCCCGATAACCAACGGCACTAATGGGATAAATCGCATGGGAAACCTCGTACTTCTATTTGCTGGTTTTTAACGTAACGGCGGACTTGAAGCGCATATAGCTCACGACCAGAGAAAGGAACGAGAATGCCGCCCCCGCCATTAAACTGATATTCGTCGCTTGCGCGCCGCGCATATTGCAGAAAATCGCCACTAACGCCGAACCGACGATTTGCCCGATCAACCGGGAGCTGCCCAACAGGCCGCTGGCGATGCTGCTGTTTTCGTGCGAGACCGAGGTCATGATCAGCAGGTTGTTCGGTGATTGAAACAGGCCGAAACCGATGCCGCACAGCGCCACGCGCCATACGATCGCCCCATTCGACGGATCGCTCGGCAAATTGGCCATCAGCAGCATGCCGGC
The DNA here is from genome assembly GCF_052168655.1 of Serratia sp. CY47280. NCBI lineage: Bacteria > Pseudomonadati > Pseudomonadota > Gammaproteobacteria > Enterobacterales > Yersiniaceae > Serratia > Serratia sp. CY47280. The sequence continues at coordinate 1,514,831 of NZ_JBJNMG010000001.1, forward strand.
CAACAAGCAGGCGAGGCCTGACAGGGCGACGAGATTGGGATCGTATTTCTTGGCCAAATCGCCGGAAATTAGCGAAGACGCCATGGTGGCCAGCGGCCAGGCGGTCAGCAGCAGACCGATGTCCACCACGTTTCTTTGCAGGACATTGTGGAAATAGAAAGGCAGCGATACAAAAGCCAAAAGCTGGGTGCTGTAAGACAGCATCGACATCAGCAAAGACAATGACAGCGTCGGGTTATGCAGCATCGCGATCGGGATCAGCGCGGCGTTGGCCTTTCTTTTCTGATTGATGTACAGCCACCCGGCCAGCCCGGCGAATACCGCAAAGCTGAGCGCCGCCGCCGGCAGATGGTGGGTGGTCATGCTCATCGTGCTGAGCGAGAAAGCGATAAACAGCACAAACACCAACAGAGCCCCGCCGCTGTCGAATCCACCGCTGCGCCGCTCGCGGGGGGCCAGGAAGATCAGGCTCAGCAGCAGCGACAGGCAGGCGATGGGAACATTGATGGTAAACAGCCAGTTCCAGCTCGTCTGAGAAAGTATCGCCGAGGCGATGGACGGCCCGGCGGCGGCGGAAACCGACACCACCATCACATTGATCCCCAGACCGCGCCCCAGCAGCCTTTCCGGGTATATCTCCTTGATCAGCGCCGCATTGACGCTGAGCACCGCCGCCGCACCGAAGCCCTGTATCACCCTGAATGCCGTCAGCATCGACAGCGTCGTGGACAGCGCGCAGCCCAAGGATGAAAAAGCGAACAGCACCACCCCGGCTATAAAGATCTTTTTATTGCCCACCGCGCGGCCCAGCGCCGCGAAGGGCATCAAAGAGGCGACAACGGCAAACTGGTAGGCATTAATAATCATGATGGAGGCCGATTCGGAAACGCCGAAATCTTTGGCGATCACCGGCAATGCCACGTTGGCGATGGTACTGTCGAGCATGGCGATGACCGTGCTTAACGAGACCGCGAGAACGGCGAATATATTTAGTGTCTCTTTTTCCTGGTGTTTAAAAGTCATGTTAACGCTCCAAAAACGTGAGTAGCTTCATGCCGGCGGCAAAGACCCCGCTTTTTATCCGTTTTAATATTTACGTTATAACATATCAATTAAAGAGGAGAATAAATCTCATTTGAAATATTAGATTAAATAGTGTGTCAAAATAAGAATTAACAAATGCAAAACAAATTAATATCAATACAAACATTCAATAAACAAAATAAATGCAGTATAAAAAACCAGTGAATTTAAGGAATGACATTAAAAGTAACAGCCGCTAACAGACAACCCCGCCGGCGTGTGAAATTGTTATGTTATAACAAAAACACCCTTTCCTTTTATGCTGGTTAACCTTATGGCTAAGACGGACCTTTTGAACACCCGGTTATCTCGCCGCAGAATGATGTTGGCAGGGTTGGCGGCCCTGGCGCTGAACGGCGCCGTTTCCCCGCTGGCTCACGCCCACGGCCTGCCACGTCCCAAAAAGCAGAACGGCCCTCAGGGGGCGCGAAAACGATTCCTGGTCATGTTGGATCCCGGTCATGGCGGCATCGACTCCGGCGCCATTGGCCACACCGGTTCGCTGGAAAAACATGTCGTTCTGGAGATCGCCAGAAATGTGCGTGCACAGCTTGATCGACACGGCATCGATGCCCGCCTGACGCGCGACAGCGACGTTTTTATTCCGCTGTACGATCGGGTGGAGATCGCGCACCGGCATGGCGCCGATCTTTTCATGTCCATCCACGCCGACGGCTTTACCTGCCCCAGTGCCTGCGGCGCGTCGGTTTTTGCGCTTTCCAATAAAGGCGCCAGCAGCGCGATGGCGAAATACTTATCGAACAGTGAAAACGCGGCGGACGATCTCGCCGGCCCCAACGTCATCAAGAAAGACCGCTATTTGCAGAAGATACTGTTTGATTTGGAGCAGACGGAAACGATCAAAGAGAGCCTGGCGCTGGGCTCGCACCTGATTCAGCATATTGCGCCCATCCATCACTTGCATGCCAAAAATACCGAACAGGCGGCCTTCGTGGTCTTAAAGTCCCCGTATATTCCTTCCGTCTTGGTGGAAACCTCTTTCATCACCAACCCTGAGGAAGAAAGGCTGCTCGGCACCCCCGCCTTCCGAAATAAAATTGCCACGGCGATCGCTCAGGGGATCGTCAGTTACTTTAAACGCGAAACGCACGCTTAAGCTTCGCCGGGGCGGCAAGCACACGGGCTTGCCGCGCACAGGGACGGTGCCATCATGATAAAACGCAATCCTCGTTATTTTTCGGCAGGCATGCTGTTCCCCCTGCTGGCCCTGTTGCCGCGCGGCGCCTTCGCCGTGTCGTTGACGGGATCGCAGCAAAACAGCCTGAATTTCTACGGCACGATTATCGCCAGACGCTACAGCGGCCAAAACGAACGCGACGACGGCGACCGCAGCTACCTCTATTTCGGCCTGATAGGCAAAAAAAAGATCGCGCCGCGCTGGCAGGCCTACGCCCACTGGGAATATACCGTCAGCTTCGCCGACGCGACTCGCAACAGCACCCGGCTCGCCTATATCGGCGTGCAAAACGCCACCCTGGGCAGCCTCGATATCGGCCGCAACTGGGGCGTGCTTTATGATGTGACCGCCCTGACCGATCGCTCCCCGCTGTTTAGGGAAATGGCGTACAACTACATCGATAACTTTATGCGCGGCCGGGCGCATAACCTGCTCACCTACCGCCAAACTTTCAGCCTGTTTCAGCGGCGCGCCGCCCTCGCGTTGCAATATCAGTTCAAAGACGGCGACGATCGGCAAGCGCCGGGCAAACAAAACGGCAACGGCTTCGGCGCTTCGTTCCGTTATGCGCTGACGCCGACGCTCAGCCTCATCGCCGCCGCCTCGGCGTCTCAAACCACGCAGCGGCAGCAACACGCCGCCGGCTATCGCCGACGCATCGATACGCTGGCCGAAGGGGTTCTCTATGCGTCGAAAAAAATCTATCTTGCGGCCGTGTTCACCCAAAGCGACAACGCCATCAGCCCACAACAAACCGCTAACCGCGGCTCGGCGTCAAGTTATGAAGCGCTCGTCAAATACCGGCTGACGGACCATATTCAGCCCAACATCGGCTATACCCGTTTAATACAGGCCCGGGCAGGCCGCAACACCGACTTATTGAACTACGAGGAGCTGGGGGTGACCTGGTTGCTCAACAGCAACATGCAGGTGTTTATTAACTATGAATTCAATAACCTTTCGCAGCACGCGGCCGGCGTCGATGCGTCGGACAAGCTCGATATGGGCATCAGCTATCACTGGTGATCCGCTTTCGCGCAGCCAATAAAAAGCCCCGCCCGGTGAGGGGCGAGGCTCGCTTAATGGCTCGAGTGGGCCGGCAGCCCAGCGTAGCGCGCTATGGCTAGCCCTGGCGCGGCGGGCATCTTAACGCGGCGCTTGCGCGTTCTTCCACTCCCGCCAAATCGTTTCCAGCCCGGCGCGATACGTCGTGACGGCGAAGTCGGGAAAGCGCTGCTTGAACTTGGTCGAGTCGAACAGGTTGTCGTACTCGTAGCGCGGCAGCAGCTCGCGCATCTCACGCGCCCCGGACGAAACCAGCCCTGCGGCGATCAACGCCCATTTGCCGATGACGGAATATGAAATGTCCTTCCCAAACACCTCGCAGGCCAAGGCGGCGAACTGCGCATAGGTGAGCCGTTCGTCGCAGCACGGGAGATGCCACGTCTGGCCGAACGCGTCGGGCGTATTGCCGAGCCGGGCTAACCCACGGCTGGCGTCGGGCGTCCAGATCAGCGTGCGCAGCCTGTCGTCGCGAACCGGCACGCGCGGTTTTTCCCCCGCTTTCAGCCTGTCGACGATCAACGCATTGGTGAAGCTCTGCGTTTTTCCCGGCCCATAAAACTCAGGAGCACGGCCGATCAGCACGGGGATCTGCTTGCGCTCCATCTCGTCGAGCACCTTCTCGGTCATCAGAGCGCGCACCCGTCCCTTGCGCCCCCGAGGCGCGAACGGCGTCGATTCCGTCTGCAGTTCGCCGTTCTGCGGATACATATAGGTATTGTCGAAATAAACAAAGGGCACGCCCGCGGTACGGCTGGCGTCCAACGCATTCTGCAGCATGGTCGGAAATTGCCGCTCCCACAGCGCCGAATCCGGCGGCAGGCCGGCGGCGAAATACACCACGTCGCTGCCCTTCACCGCCGCCAGGGTCTGCTGTGCATCGAGCAGGTCGGCCGCGACCAGCGTATCGCTGTCGTTGACCTTCTTCGGGTTGCGGCTGACCAATCTTAAATCATCGGTGTACGCGCGCTTCAGTTCACGCGCCAGCTCTTGGGCGATCTGGCCACTGGCGCCCAGGATCGTTTGCATTGGCGTTCCTCATCGCAATCAAAAAAGCTCCGCCCACTCAGGGCGGAGCAAAAGTGCTTGTTCGCGCTTAACTGTTCACGAACGCCAGCAGATCGGCGTTGACCTGATCGGCATGGGTGGTCGGGATGCCGTGCGGCGCGCCCTTATAGGTATGGAGCGTGCCGTTTTGCACCAGCTTGGCCGAGAGCACGCCGGAATCCTGATAAGGCACCACCTGGTCGTCATCGCCGTGGATCACCAGCACCGGAATGGCAATCTTCTTGAGATCTTCGGTGAAATCGGTCTGCGAGAAGGCGACGATGCCGTCATAGTGCGCCTTGGCGCCTCCCATCATGCCCTGCCGCCACCAGTTCCAGATAATCGCCTCCGACGGTTTGGCACCCGGGCGGTTATAGCCATAGAACGGGCCTGCGGGCACGTCGTAATAGAACTGCGCCCGGTTGGCGGCCAGCTGCGCCTGGAAATCATCGAATACCGATTTTGGGGTGCCCTGCGGATTGGCGTCGGTTTTCACCATCAGCGGCGGCACCGCGCTGATCAGCACCGCTTTGGACACCTTGTCCTCGCCGTGGCGCACGATATAGCGCACCACCTCGCCACCGCCGGTCGAGTGGCCTACGTGCATGGCGCCCTGCACGCCCAGGTGTTTTACCACCGCGGCGACGTCATCGGCGTAATGATCCATGTCGTGCCCTTCCCACACCTGGCTGGAGCGGCCGTGGCCGCGGCGATCGTGCGCAACCACGCGGAACCCTTTGTTCACGAAGAACAGCATCTGGGCATCCCAGTCATCGCTGGACAGCGGCCAACCGTGGTGGAAGTAGATAACCTTGCCGTTTTTTGGGCCCCAATCCTTGTAGAAAATCTCGACGCCATCGCTGGTCGTTACATAACCCATGTCGTTTCTCCCATTTACACTATGGTTAAAAAAGAAGGTTTATACTGCGCGCGGCGCCGGGATCTCTGGCTCCCTCATCCCGGTTGGCCGACGATCTTGCGTTGATCGTTTAACGAGTATAGGTTTAAAGTTCACTTTAAGGTCAATAGTGGCCCGGCAAGCGGTATTTCCCTCAGTAACGCGATCGGCATCAGGAGTATTCAAGTGCAAGGAGATGACACCGCCACGACGATGGAGCAACGGCTTGCCGCCCAGCGCCACGCCTTCCTGCGCGACGGCGCGCCGACGAGGGATCAGCGCAAGGCCGCTCTGCGCCGCTTGCGAAGCGCCATTCTGGCCCAGCGCGCCGCGCTGGCGGCGGCCGTCAGCGCGGACTTCGGCCACCGTTCGCCTTACGAAACCGACATTCTGGAGATTCTGGTCACCGTTCAGGCGATCGATTACCTTCTGCGCAACCTGAAACGCTTCATGAAGCCGGAGCGCCGCCACGTCGCCCTGCCGTATCAGGCCGCACGCGCCTATGTGCAATATCAGCCCAAGGGGGTGATTGGCATCATGGCGCCGTGGAACTATCCCTTCTCGTTGACCTTCATCCCGCTGGCCACCGCCCTGGCCGCCGGCAACCGCGTGATGCTGAAACCTTCGGAGCTCACGCCACATACCAGCCGCCTCATCGAAACGATGCTGGCGGCGCTTTTTCCCGCCGATGAGGTCGCCGTCGTGACCGGCGGGCCGGACGTCGGGGCCAAATTCAGCGAGCTGGCGTTCGACCATCTGGTGTTCACCGGCAGCACGGCGATCGGCCGTCAGGTCATGCAGGCGGCCGGCAAACATCTGGTGCCGTTAACGCTTGAACTGGGCGGCAAAAGCCCCGCCGTCATGGCGCGCGGCGCGGTTAACGCCAGAAACGTCAAGAGCGTGGCGTTCGGCAAGCTGTCAAACGCGGGCCAAACCTGTATCGCGCCCGATTACCTGCTGGTTCATCAGGACGATCTGGCAAGCTTCATGGCGCTCTATGACGCGGCGGTTAAAAGCTTTTATCCCGACGGGCCAACCGGCGACGACTACGGCGCCATCATCAACGACAGGCACTACCACCGCTTGCACGATCTGCTCGCCGATGCCCAGGCGCGGGGCGCGCAAATCCATCCGGTCGGCCACCGCCCGGACTCGGCGTCTGAACGGCCGAACACGCTGGCCCCTACGCTTATCGTCGGCGCCCCTGATGACAGCGCGATCATGCAAGAAGAGATCTTCGGGCCGCTGCTGCCGGTGCGCACCTACGCCGCCTTTGATGAAACGATCGACGTTATCAACGCCGGGCCGCGCCCGCTTGCGCTCTACTACTTCGGTCCGCCGGGCGAGGATCGGGACCGGCTGCTGGCGCGCACCACCTCCGGCAACGTCAGCGTTAACGCCACCCTACTGCATTTCGCCCAGGACGATCTGCCGTTCGGCGGCATCGGCCCCAGCGGCATGGGGGCCTGTCACGGCATCGAAGGATTTCGGGCGCTGAGCCACGCCAAAGGCGTCTTTATCCAGAGCCGCTGGCGTTTTACCGACCTCCTGCGCGCGCCGTTCGGCAAGCTGGCGGACGCGGTGCTCAAGGTTATGCTGCGGCGCCGATAACACGGCGTGTTGACTATCAATAGCACACCCATAAATCGCCGCAAGCTATCACAATATTCACTCATTCCTATTTTATCTCTCCGCCACCGCTGACTAAGCTTAGCCATGAGTCGCCTTTTGCCCGTTAGCGGCCGGGGCGATGCGAATCCATTGAGTTCAGTTATTTAGCGCAACACCCGACGCAAGCCTTACCCGCATGCCTTGTTAACCGCTCCACGCCCGGCGGCTGGAGCACCTTTATGGAAGCAGAGAGCGCATTATGACAACTGAAAGCAAATGCCCGTTTTCGGGCGGCAAGCAGCCCGCACCGCAGAACGGCCCCACCAATCAGGATTGGTGGCCTAATCAGCTCAGCCTGAAACCGCTGCATCAACATTCCCCCCTGTCCGATCCGATGGATAAAGACTTCAACTACGCCGATGCCTTCAACAGTCTCGATCTGGCGGCGGTCAAACAGGATCTGCACGCCCTGATGACCGACTCGCAGGAATGGTGGCCGGCAGACTTCGGCCACTACGGCGGCCTGTTCATCCGCATGGCCTGGCACAGCGCCGGCACCTACCGCATCGGCGACGGCCGCGGCGGCGCGGGCGAAGGCCAGCAGCGCTTCGCCCCGCTCAACAGCTGGCCGGACAACGTCAGCCTCGACAAGGCGCGTCGCCTGCTGTGGCCAATCAAACAGAAATACGGCCGCAACCTCTCCTGGGCCGACCTGATTATCTTGACCGGCAACGTGGCGCTGGAATCGATGGGCTTCAAAACCTTCGGCTACGCCGGCGGCCGCGCCGACACCTGGGAGCCGGACGATGTCTACTGGGGTTCTGAGAAGATCTGGCTGGAACTGAGCGGCGGGCCAAACAGCCGCTACTCGGGCGACCGCGATCTTGAGGACCCGCTGGCGGCAGTGCAGATGGGTCTGATCTACGTCAACCCGGAAGGCCCGGACGGCAATCCCGATCCGGTGGCCGCCGCACGCGACATCCGTGAAACCTTCGCCCGCATGGCGATGAACGACGAAGAAACCGTGGCGCTGATCGCCGGCGGCCACACCTTCGGCAAGACCCACGGCGCCGGCCCGGCGTCTAACGTCGGCGCCGATCCGGAAGCCGCCGGGCTGGAGTCGCAGGGCCTCGGCTGGCACAGCACCTTCGGCACCGGCGTTGGCAAAGACGCCATCACCAGCGGCCTGGAAGTCACCTGGACCACCACCCCGACCCAGTGGAACCACGACTTCTTCCGCCACCTGTTCGAATACGAATGGGAGCTGACCCAAAGCCCGGCCGGGGCGCATCAGTGGGTAGCGAAAGACATCGGTGAAACCATTCCCGACGCCTTCGATCCCAACAAGAAACGCCGCCCGACCATGCTGACCACCGACCTGTCGCTGCGCTTCGATCCGGCCTACGAGAAGATTTCGCGCCGTTTCTATGAGCATCCGGAAGAGTTGGCCGACGCCTTCGCCCGCGCCTGGTTCAAGCTGACCCACCGCGATATGGGGCCGCGCGCGCGCTACCTCGGCCCAGAAGTGCCGCAGGAAGAGCTGATTTGGCAGGATCCGATCCCAGCGGTCGATCATCCGCTGATCGACGAGCAGGACATCGCCGCGCTGAAAAACGCCGTGCTGGCTTCCGGCCTGCCGGTGTCCGCACTGGTCTCCACCGCCTGGGCTTCGGCTTCCAGCTTCCGCGGTTCCGACAAACGCGGCGGCGCCAACGGCGCGCGCATTCGCCTGGCGCCGCAAAAGGACTGGGCGGTCAACCAACCTGCGCAGCTCGCCGCGACGCTGGCCAAGCTGGAGAGCATCCAACGCGCCTTCAACGATGCCCAGACCGGCGGCAAGCGCGTCTCGCTGGCGGATCTGATCGTGCTGGCCGGCGCGGCGGGCGTGGAACAGGCGGCGAAGAACGCCGGTTTCGCCCTGACGGTGCCGTTCGCCCCGGGCCGCATGGACGCCTCGCAGGAACAGACCGACGTGGACTCCTTCGAGGCGATGGAGCCGCTCGCCGACGGATTCCGCAACTTCCTGAAGGGTAAATACCGCGTGCCGGCCGAAACGCTGCTGGTCGACAAGGCGCAGCTGCTGACCCTGACCGCGCCGGAAATGACGGTGCTGGTCGGCGGGCTGCGCGTGCTCGGCGCCAACGTTGGCGGCACGCAGCACGGCGTGTTCACCCAGCGGCCGCAGGCGCTGACCAACGACTTCTTCGTCAACCTGCTCGACATGGGCACCACCTGGCACCCGATCGGTGAAGACGGCCTGTTCGAAGGCCGCGATCGCCGCAGCGGCGCGGTCAAGTGGACCGGCACTCGCGTCGATCTGGTGTTCGGTTCGCACGCGCAGCTGCGCGCGCTGGCCGAAGTCTACGGCAGCGCCGACGCGCAGGAGAAGTTCGCCCACGACTTCGTCGCCGCCTGGAACAAAGTGATGAACCTCGATCGTTTCGATCTGGCGTAACGTCCCCCCAACGGCCTGCTTTGGCAGGCCGTTTTTTCCCCTGAGATCAGCACCACCTCCGCTCCACGTCAGCCCTGTCAGGCGCCGCGATATTCTCTTTCCCCGCTTATTCGTATTTACTCAACAAGTCATATAAAAATTTGATGGGCGGCAATTCTTTTAATGCTGTATTTATATTTAGACGGCAATGAAGACCGTAAACTCAGCTGGCTCATGCGATATATCCCATCTAGGAGAACACCGTTATGGATTATCCTCGATTCACCTCAACACGCGGCGAAACGGGCCTCATGACCACCGCCATTCCTTAGCGATAGCGGGCTGAGCCGGCAAAGGCGCCCCACCGTTCCACGCCCATAAAAAGAGATATTTTGCACCTGCGCGATATTCGCTTAGGCGCCAGAACATCGCCCTTATTTAATGTTTCACGACGCACATTGCGTTTTTCGTTTTTATTTTTCAGCCGACGGGAAAGCTCATAGGGAATTACGCTTCACTCAGGACAATAACCGCTACCTAGAGGTCATCATGCAACATATTATCGGCATTTCTTCTCGTCGGCTGAGGATATCGGCCCTTGCGCTACTGCTCCCTGCCGTATCATGGGCGGCCGATACGGCGCCTCTTGCCGTGGGGCCGCAATATGACACCACCCATGTCTACGTCGAACGCGGCAAGATGGACGCCTTTGTCGACAGCATCCTGAAAACCTTCGGCGGCACCAGTACCAAACGCGTGCTGGTCAACGTCACGCCCACGCCGAGTGAAACCTATTCCCAGCTGATACTGACGCCGGCCGGCAGCTTCTCGGTGTTCGATTTCAAAACGCCGATCCCGTACCCGTTCGGCGCCGAGCGCAACGGTTTTCTGGTCAGGGATATGGACGCCGCCATCCGGCAGGCCAGGGCCGCCGGCGCCGATGTGCAGGTTGCGCCTTTCGACGATCCGATCGGCCGCGACGCGGTGATCCAATGGCCCGGCGGCGTCAACATGCAGCTCTATTGGCACACCAAGGCGCCTGACTACAAGCCGCTGCTGAGCGTGCCGGAAAACCGCCTGTATCTCTCCGCCTACCGCGTCGACGATTTCCTGAAAAGCTACCAGGCGTTCTCACACGGCAAGGTCGTGAGCGACGAACAGGTCAGCGACACGGCGATCGGCCGTAACGGCAACGGCAAGATCCGCCAGATCGAACTGGACTCCCGCTTCGGCAAAACGCGCATTTTCGTCACCGACGGACATCTGCCTTATCCGTTCGGCCATGAGCGCACCGGCTATGGCGTCGACGATCTGTCGGCCACGCTGGCCAAAGCGACGGCCAGCGGCGCGCAGGTGCTGTGGCATTCGACGGCGGCGGAACGCCGCGCCTCGGCGCTGGTGCGTTTCCCCGGCGGCTATATCGCCGAAATTCACCAGACGGCTAAATAAACCCAAGGCGCGCTGCGGCGCGCTTTTTTCTTCGGATATTCATGATGAAACGCACGCTACCCGCACTGTTGCTGTTCTCCACGCTCCCCGCGCTGGCGGCGGAGCCCGCCGCTTCCCCCTGGAAAAACATCCCGTTGGGCGATGCGGCCACGTTGTCTTTCGACGGTTCACTGCGCGAGCGCTATGAATGGACGGATCAGCGGGATCTGAACGGCGGACGCGACGACACTTTCATGCAGCGCTTGCTGGTTGGCGCGCGCCTCGACTACGGCGACTATGTCGGCGCCTATGTGCAGGTGGGATCGTCGCTGGCCACCCCGCGCGACCGCGGGCGCAAGCCGACTGACGAAGATCATGCCTACCTCGGCCAGGGCTATGTGGACTTAAAACTGCCCACCGCCTACGGCCTCGGCACCCTGCGGATCGGCCGCCAGGAGATTGCGCTGGGCTCGCTGCACCTGCTGGGCACCCGCGACGGCCCCAACGTGCGCCGTTCCTTCGATGCTATCCGCGCCAGCTGGGCCAAGGATAAAAACCGCCTCGACGCCTTTATCGGCCATCCCGTCACCCTCAAAACCGGCAGTTTCGACGACGATACTGACAACAGCCAAAAGGTCTGGGGGCTGTACGGCACCACGCCGCTGGCAGCGCTGGCCTCCTCGCTCGATCTCTACACCTTCGGCTTTGAGGATAACGACGTCCACTACGCGCAGCTCAGCGGGCAAGAGCGGCGCTATACCGTCGGCGCGCGCATTTTCGGCGCGGCACAGGGGTTCGACTGGGATAATGAAGCCGCCTGGCAGTTCGGCAGCGCAGAACAGCGTGACATCCGCGCCTGGTCGGCGTCGGCGCACGCCGGCTATACGGTCAACGACTGGCGCTGGCAACCGCGCTTCGGCGGCAAGATTGGCATCGCCAGCGGCGATAAAAACGGTCACGATGGGCAGCTCAACACCTTTAACGCCATGTACCCCAAGCTGCCCTACCTGACCGAGAACGGGCTGGTGGCGCCGGCTAACCTGATCGCCATCCATCCTTCGGTCACGATTATGCCGTGGCAAACCCTGGCCATCGACTTCAGCTGGGACGCGTTGTGGCGGCAACGCCGCGAGGATGCCTTCTACCTCGGGCCAATGCGCCCGGTGAAGGGCAGCGCGCAGGGCTCGCGCTTTATCGGCAACCAGTATCAGGTTGAAACGACCTGGACACCGCGCAGCGATCTTCAGTTCAAGGTGGCCTATGTCTACTTCGACGTCAGCAACAGCCTGCAGCAACATGCCGGGCTGAAAAACATGAACTTCGTGCTGGCGCAGGGCACCTACAGTTTTTAAGTATCAGGTAAGTTAATCGGTGTACGCGGACGCCCTTAATAATCCCGTACTCAATTAATGACGAGCGCCGGCGAGTAGCCGCCCATATGCATTGCGGCAATGGCGGGTACTCGCCGCCATTCACAGATAAAAGCTAAATAAAAGCAAAAAGATAAATCAATCACGTAAACTCCGCTAGCCAATTACAGTGTAATATTAAATAAAAATTTAATTCCACCTGGTTATTTAAGCACGCCTTTTACGCATATCTTATGTAAAAGATTCATATAAGAATAACTCATTAATGAAATAATTGTGTTTATACTGCTTTAACTCAATCACAGTGCACAATTAATTCCTCACCGTGATTAATGATAAGGATATATTCCGCTTGAACGCAATATTCAAGCCAGACCAAGGAGGCAAACCAATGATATCACATTAATTACCCCTGATTTTCAAACCTGTGTACGAGCATATAGAGCGTTAGGTGCAATATTGTCAACGTCCAAAGGAGTTTGATATGTCATTAGCGACCGATAAGATTTCCGATTATTTAACCCGTTATGAAAGAGGCGATCACGCGGGGAGCAGTAAACCGTCATATACCACGCAAGAGGTTTCAGATCTGCTGCTGAGGAGCCATTATTCCGCCAATGGCAAAGGCGTAACCGACCATGCGGCTACCTTGACCTACTCTTTCCCCGTCTATACCGACAGCGACAAGACGGGCGCCGCGCAGCTTACCGCCGCGCAGCAAGCCCAAACCAAGCTTTCATTGCAATCCTGGTCGGATGTGGCCAACATCACGTTCACCGAGGTTAAAGGCAACGACGCGAAAAACGCAGATATAAAGTTTGGTTTTTATAAGGCGGCCAGCGGGGGCAATTACACCTCGTATGAAAGTACGCAGAGCAATCTCAAAAGCACCATTTGGATCAGCGGCAATAACGGCTACGACGCCTCCAATCCGCAAACCAATAACTACGCCAGGGATACGCTGACTCATGAAATAGGGCATGCGTTGGGGCTTTCTCATCCCGGCAATTATGATGCGTCAAATGCCACCTACCCCACCTACGCCAACTCGGCGAAGTATTATGAAGACGACCATCAATATTCTTTGATGAGCTATTTTAACGAACAATACACCAGCGCTGACTATAAAGGCGTTTGGCCATCAGGGCCGCAGCTGGATGATATTACCGCCATACAGAAGCTTTACGGCGCGAATACCACCACGCGCACCGGCGATACCACCTATGGTTTCAACTCGAATACGGACAGAGACTTTCTGAGCGTTAAGGCGTCCACGGACAAAATCGTGGCGGCTATCTGGGATGCCGGCGGCAATGACACGCTGGATTTTTCAGGCTACAGCCAGGATCAGCGCATCAACATTAACGAAGGCGCATTCTCTGATGTGGGCGGCTTGAAGGCAAATATCGCCATCGCCTACGGCGCGCAGATTGAAAATATCATCGGCGGCAGCGGCGCAGACATTTTAGTGGGCAACGCGCTGAACAATACGCTAAAAGGCGGTGCAGGCAACGACATCATTTACGGTGCCGGCGGCGCCGATCAGCTCTGGGGCAATGCAGGTGCGGACACCTTCGTCTTCCGCGAAGCCGGCGACAGCCAAGCCGCCGCGCCGGATTGGATCCGCGATTTCCAGACGGCGGTGGATAAAATCGATCTGTCGTGGCTCAACCAGACGGCTAAGGCCGACGGGAGCGAGCTGCACTTCGTGGATAGTTTAAGCGGCTCGTTGTATGAAGCGGCGCTGAATTATGACGCGCAGCAGAATGTCACCGATCTGGCCATCAATCTCTCCGGCAATCAATTACCTGATTTCCTTGTCAAAATCGTTGGGCATGTCGACGCTTCCGCCGATATTCTCGTCTAGCCAAGGCAAACCCGCAGTCCGGCCTTTACGCCGGACTGTTCATCTCTTCTCAGGCCTCACCCCGGCGTCTTTTTACATTGCCACAGCAATAAATCGCGCAGACGAGCTCACACCGCTTCCAGCTCCGCCGCCAGGGTGGCGACCAGCTCCGCCGCCGGCATCGGCCGCGCCAGGCCCACGCCCTGCCCGGCCCACAGCGACATAAACTCCCCGCGCCCGGCCTTGGCCGCCGCCTGGCGGATATCGCCGGTGAGCGCGTTCTGCACCGGATAAGGCAGGATCTGCGCCTCTTCCGCGCGCATCTGCCGCATGAAATCATTGACGATGCCGCGCGCCGGGCGGCCGCTGAAGGCGCGCGTCAGGCGCGTGCTGTCATCGCCGGCATTGCGCAGCGCCGCCCGCCAGGCTTCGGCGATGCCCGACTCCGGGCTGCACAGGAACGCGGTGCCCAGCTGCGCCGCCTGCGCGCCCAGCAATTGCGCCGCTGCGATACCGCGCCCGTTCATGATGCCGCCTGCGGCGATCGCCGGGATCTTCACCGCCGCCACCACCTGCGGCAGCAGGGCCATCAGGCCGACGCAGGACTGTTCGATATCGCCGAGGAAGGTCGGGCGGTGGCCGCCCGCCTCCGCGCCCGAGACGCACACGAAGTCGGCGCCCGCCTCTTCCCAGGCGCGGGCTTCCGCCACCGTGGTGGCGGTGCCGATCACCCGCGAGCCGGCCTTCTTGAACTGCGTGACCGTGGCGCGCGGCAGCACACCGAAGGTGAAGCTGACCACCGGCGGCGCCGCCTCCAACAGGGCCGCGATCTGGTCGCGGTTGTTTTCGGCGAATTGGGTCGGCATGGGCGGCTCACTCAGCCCCAGCGCTTCGCGGAACGGCCGCAGCAGGTGCTGGGCGCGCTTGAGCTCGGCGAGATCCGGGTGCTGCTCATCGAGCAGAAACAGGTTGATGTTGAACGGCGCGGCGGTCTGCGCGCGGATCTGCTGCACCCGTTCGAGGATCACCGCCGGTGAAAACAGCGCCGCCGCGCACGATCCCAGCGCCCCGGCGTTGCTCACCGCCACCGCCAACGCCGGCGGCGACGCGCCGTTCATCGGCCCCTGAACGATCGGATAGCGCAGCCCAAGCTCGCGGGCAAAAGCAGAAGGTGCCGTCATCAATGTGTCTCCCTGTGCTGACTACATTCGTCTTACGGCGGCCGCGCCGCCGAACCGACCAAAAGCATAGCACCTTCTCGCCGCCTGGCCGTGCAGTTAATGCTTCACCTGACGCCGGTCGAGCGACAGGAAGTGATGCACCACCGGTTTCTCAGGGCCAATGTGGAAGCGCAGCGCCTCCTGCTGCAGGTCGGCGTCGGCGTGCGACACCCGCTGGTGCTGCCGCAGGTGCTCCGCCCAGGACTCCACCAGGAACCACTCCATGATGCATTCCGGATCGCCGGTATGCTCGGTGATGCCCCAGGCGTAAGCGCCATCGCGGCGGCGCGCCCGTTCCAGCATCAGCAGCGTGCGCAAGAACTGCGGCCGGTCCTGTTCGCGGATGCGGTACTCCACCTGGATCATCACCGGGCCGCGATCGTTTTCAACCGGCGTGTTAACCAACGGCTCCGGCCAATGGTTCGACGGCTGCAGATCGGCCTCACCGGTCGGCAGACGCAGGCGGTGGAACAGCAGCCCCGCCGCCAACAGGCCGACGCCGCCGACCAGCAGCGTGGCGGCCACGCCCAGCTCCTGCGCCACCAGTCCCCACAGCAGGCTGCCCGCCGCCATCGCGCCGTTGAACACCATCAGGTAAATGGCCAGACCACGGCCACGCACCCAGTTGGGCAGCACGCCCTGCGCCGCGCCGTTAAGCGTGGTCAGCGCGATAATCCAGCCGGCGCCCAGCACCAGCAGCAGCACCACCGCCAGCCACTGCGGCGGCGCCAGCGACAGGGCCGCCATCACCACGGCGGTGAGCACCGCCGCCAGCAACACCAGCCCGTCGGCATTCAGCCGCTGGCGCAGACGCGGCAGCACAATAGCCCCAAGGATCGCCCCGGCGCCTACCGCCCCCAGTAGAACGCCGTAGAAACCGGCGCTGCCGCCCAGCATGCGGCGCGCCACCAGCGGCAACAGCGCCCAAACCGAGCTGGAGAAGGCGAAGAACACCGCCGCCCGCAGCAGCACCACGTGCAGCTCGCGGCTGGAGCGGGCATAACGCAGGCCGGCGCGGAAGGCACCGAAGAAATGCTCCGACAGCCCGCTGTCCTCGGCCTTCGGCCGCTTCCACCACAGCAGCGCCGCGATCACCAGCACATAGCTCATCACGTCCGCGCCGTAGGCCGCGCCGGCACCGAAGCTGGCCAACAGCAGACCGCCGGCCGCCGGGCCGATGGAACGGGCGATGTTGATGCCCAGCGAGTTCAGCGCCACGGCGTTTTTCAGCTCGGTGCGCGGTACCAGCTCCGGCACGATCGCCTGCCAGGTCGGCCCCATCAGCGCCGCGCCGATGCCGCCGACGAAGGTCAGCGCCAGCAGGTATTCCACCGTCAGCGCACCGGTCTGCGACAGCAGCAACAGGCTGCCGCTGACGCAGGCCAGCAGAATTTGCACGAAGATCAGAAAGCGTCGCCGATCGAGGATGTCCGACAATACCCCGGCCGGGATCGCCAGCAGGAACACCGGCAGCGTGGCGGCGGTCTGCATCAGCGCCACCGCCGAAGGGTTGCTCGACAGGTCGGTGATCAGCCACGAGCTGGCGACGTCACGCATAAAGCTGCCGACGTTGCCGAGCACCGTGGCACCCCACAGCACCGCAAATAATGGGATTTTCAGCGGCGCGAAGCCGCCCGCCGCCGCCTTGTTTTCCGTCTGTTCAGCCATCCGTTCGCTCCTTCAAATCGTTAAATGCCACCAGCAACAGCGCGCCGGCCAGCCCGAGGTGTTCAAAAAATCCGTTCATCATCTGGCCGCGCTCCGCCCCGTCGAACTGCCAGAACGGATTGGCCATCAGCGTCGCCATCAGGGTAAAACCGGCCAGCGCCAACGCGCCGAGCCAGCGATAAAAGCCGCTCAGGATCAGCGCCGACGCCGCCAGTTCCAGCAGCGTCACCAGCACGGCGAACAGCGCCGCCGGCTGCAGGCCGAAGTGGGTCATTTCGGCGATGGCGCCCTCAACGTTCAACGCCTTGACCAATCCGCCCTGAATATAGGCGGTACAAATCGCGAGCAGCAGCAGCCAGCGCACCGCGGGCGCATTCAGCCGCTGTACGCAGCGGGCGGCGATAGCAGTCAGGTTCATCGCGCCCCCTTAAAACGGCGAATTCTGGATGAAGGCCAGCAGATCGGCGTTGAAGCGATCGGGATCGACCTGCGCCAAACCGTGAGAACCGCCGGCGTAAACATTCAGCTCCGCCTGTTGCATAAGCTTAGCGGCTTTCAGCGCCGAGGCACCGATCGGCACGATCTGATCGGCATCGCCGTGCACCAGCAGCGTCGGCTTGTCGATCGCCAGCAGATCGGCGGTATAATCCACTTCGGAGAACGCGCGCACACACTCGTACTGCCCTTTCACGCCGCCCTGCATGCTCATCAGCCAGAAGTGGTCGATCAGCCCCGCATTGCTCTCCACCTCGTCGCAGTGGAGGCCATAGAACGGCACCGCCAAATCTTTGAAGAACTGCGAGCGGTTGCCCGCCACGCCGCTGCGAATGCCGTCGAAGGCCGCCATCGGCGTGCCCTCAGGGTTGACCGGCGTTTGCAGCATCAGCGGCGGCACGGCGCCGACCAGCACCACCTTCGCCACCCGATCGCTGCCGTGACGGCCGATGTAGCGCGCCACTTCGCCGCCGCCGGTGGAATGGCCGACCAGGATCAGATCGCGCAGATCCAGCGTTTCGATCAGCAGAGCCAGATCGTCGGCGTATTGGTTGATGTCGTTGCCGTGCCAGGTTTGATCGGAACGGCCGTGGCCGCGGCGATCGTGGGCAATCACGCGGAATCCGCTCTGGCCGAAAAACAGCAGCTGGTTGTCCCAGGCGTCGGCGGACAGCGGCCAACCGTGGGAGAACAGGATCGGCTGGCCGCGGCCCCAATCCTTATAGAAAATGCGTGCGCCATCGGGCGCGGTAAGGGTGCTCATGACGTGTTCCCCGCTCGGTATCGAATTGGATTTTGTACGGGTTAACAGTACGGCAGGCGCAAAGGCAGTGATAACGGAATAATTTTCGCATGATCGCGAATTTTTTTGCTGAAGAAGCCGGCGTCACCGCCGGCGCAAAACGTCAGATGTTTTCCAGATCGATGCCGCGCGTTTTCGGGCCGAACAGCCCGATCACCAGCATCACGATCAGCATGCTGGCGACGATAAACGCGATCACCCCCAACGAACCGCCGTACTGCAAGATAATGCCGATGATGATGCTGCTGAACACCGTCGACAGCCGGCTGAAGGAGTAGCAGAAGCCGACGGCGCGGGCGCGGATATGGGTCGGGAAGATCTCGGACTGGTAAGAGTGGTAGCTGTAGGTCAGCCAGGCGTTGGACCAGGTGATGAAGAAGCCGCACAGGATCAGCCACAGCGGGTTGTTCTGCAGTGCGAACAGCGAGCCGAAGATCACCGTCACCAGGCAGGACAACACGATCTGCCACTTGTTCTCCATCTTGTCGGCGTAGAAGCTGCACAGCAGCGAGCCCAGCGGGTAAGCCAGCGTGATGAAGAAAGCGTACAGCAGGCTGTGGGTGACCGAAGCGCCCTTGCCCGACAGCAGCGCCGGTAGCCAGTTGCCGAAGCCGAAGAAACCGATGGCCTGAAAGAAGTTCATCACCACCAGCATCAGCGTGCGATCGCGATACTGCGGCGCCCAGATGTCGCGAAAGCGGCCGCGCAGCGGCGCCCCCTCGGCATCGTCCACCGGGCGCGACGGAAAATCCGTGGCCGCCACGCCGCAGCGCCGTTCCATGTCCCGCATCACCTGCCGGGCCTGCGCATAGCGCCGCTGCTGCACCAGCCAACGCGGCGACTCCGGCAGCCCCTTGCGCACCAGCCAGATCACCAGCGAAGCCAGCGCGCCGGCGATCACCACGTAGCGCCAGCCGCTCAGGCCCCAAATCGTCTGCGGCACCAGCCACCAGGACATCAGCGCCACCGCCGGCACCGACAGAAACTGCACGAAGAACGCGAAGGCGAAAGCCCGGGTACGCAGGTGCGCGGGGACCCATTCCGTCAGGTAAGTGTCGATGGTCACCAGCTCGATACCGAGCCCAACGCCCACCAGAAAACGCAGAAAGATCACCCATTCCGCCTGCTGTTGAAACGCCAGCAGCAGCGAGAACGCGCCATACCAGATCAGGGCGAACATAAAGGTGGCACGCCGGCCGAAGCGATCGGCGTACGGGCTCAGCAGGCTGGCGCCGACGAACAGGCCGAGAAAGGTGGCGGAGGCAAAGGCCGCCTGATCCGATACGCCGAAGACACCCTGCGCGCCGGTGTGGAAAATGCCGTCGGCGATAAGGCCGGTGCTGATATAGCCGGTCTGGAACAGATCGTAGAGTTCGAAAAAACCGCCCAGCGACAGCAGAATAATAAAGCGCCACAGGCCGGCCGACGCGGGCAAGGCGTCGATTCTGGTCGCCAAATCCCGCGCATGGATCGGCGACGCCGCTACAGATTCACTCACCGTTAACCTCGCATTAACATTTTTGATGACTTTCTATGCTAGCGAAGCGGCGTCGGAGTTAAATTTTTAATTAGCAGACTATGAAAAAAAGTTAAGCATAAAACGCTGCAGCAGCCTGTTTTATAGCAGGAAAATGCAGCGCGGGATGCCGCAGCGGCATCCCGAATCGGTGGATTAACGACTGTGGTGCTGCTGCAGCCGTTCGCTGCGATAGACGCTCAGCAGGCACCAGCCGAGAGCGATCAGTGCCAGCGGCGCGGCGACGAAGCCGATGTTGCCCATGCCCAGATGCAGGCTCACCTGGTTGCCCAGCAGCGCGCCGCTGCCGATGCCGAAGTTGTACAGGCCGGAGAAAATCGCCATCGCCACGTCGGTAGCGTCCGGCGCCAGGCTCAGCACTTTGGCCTGCATCGACAGGCCGATCGCCATGATCGCCATCCCCCAGAAGATGCACAGCACCGTCAGGTGGCTTTCGCTGCCGGCGGCCGGCAACAGCAGCAGCAGGCTCAAGGCCAACAGCACGATGGCGCCGATAAAGAAGCCGGAAGGAAACCGCTCGCTGTAGCGGCTGAACAGCAGGCTGCCGACGATGCCGGCGGCGCCGAACAGCAGCAGCATCAGCGTGGTGAAGTTCTCCGACAGCCCGGCCACGGTCTGGATAAACGGCTCGATGTAGCTGTAGGCGGTGAAGTGCGCCGTCACCACGATGATAGTCAGCATGTACAGCGCCACCAGCGCCGGGCGTTTGAACAGCAGCGGCACGCTGGCCAGCGAGCCGGAATGCTCGCTTTTCAGTACCGGCAGCAGGCGCCACAGCAGCACCAGCGCCAGGGTGGCGCACACCGCGATGCCGATAAAGGTCATGCGCCAACCGAGCAACTGCCCCACCACCCGCCCGAGCGGCAGACCGAGCACCATCGCCAGCGCGGTGCCCCCCGCCAGCAGGCTCAGCGCCTGGGCTTTCTTGCCCGGCGGCGCCACGCGGATCGCCAGCGAGGCGGTGATCGACCAGAACACCGAGTGCGCCAGCGCCACGCCGGCGCGCGAGATAACCAGCGTGGTGAAGTCCCAGGCCACGGCGGTCAGCACGTGGCTGGCGATAAACAGCATGAACACGCCGATCAGCAGCTTGCGGCGCTCAATTTTGCTGGTCAGCAGCATGCACGCCAACGAGGCGGCGGCGACGATCCAGGCATAAATGGTAATGATCAGGCCGACCTGTTCGGTTTGCATCGAGAAGCTGGCGGCGATATCGCTCAGCAGACCGACCGGGATAAATTCGGTGGTGTTGAAGATAAAGGCCGAGACGGCGAGGATAACCACGCGCAACCAGGCGGTTGAGCGCGAAACGGGAGCGTGTTCCATGGTAAACAAAATCCGGACAGGTGCGGGCAAGTAGCGATATTTTAACCAACCGGCCCGCTAAATGCGATACGCGTCACACTTTAATTGTGTGGTTTTTTTCGCCGCATTTCGACACATTCGCAGACACACGGTTGCACAAATGCTGTGCTAATCTCTTGAAGCGTACCAATTTTTCCTGCCGCTCTTCCCCTCCGGCCGCCACACAGGACGCGCCGCGCCGAAGAACCGCGCGCAGTGTCCCTTTGGCGTTTTCTGAGGCGAGGTCATTATGTCTGCGATTTATGATTGGTCCGTGCTCGCATTGCGCAATGTTTACGATCGCCGCATTCAGGGCAAACCAGTGCTCGACAGCGCCGCGCTGTTCCCCGACGCCGAACGTTTCACCGCTCAATGGCGGCAGATCCGCGAAGAGGCGCTGACCGTCGCCCACGATCTGCACAATATTCCCCGTTTTCACGAGATCATGATCCAGCAGGAATCGATCTCCGCCAACGACGCGCGCGACTGGCGCATGTTCATCATGAAGGCCTACGGCCAGCCGATTGACCGCAACCTGGCGCGTTGCCCGACGCTGGCGGCGCTGATCGCTTCGTCGCCGGACGTACTGTCCGCCTCGCTCTCCTTCCTCGCGCCCGGCAAGCAGGTGCCGCCCCACCGCGGGCCGTTTCGCGGCATTCTGCGCGGCTATCTGGTGCTGGACATGCCCAAACGCGCCGACGGCGTACCCGCGGCGGTGCTGAAAGTGGACGGCCGCGAATACCGGCTGCACGAAGGGGAGTTCATGCTGTGGGACGATACCTTCGAACACGAGGTGTGGAACGACAGCCCGCAGGTGCGCACCGTGCTGCTGCTGGACATCCGCCGCCGCGACATGCCCGGCGGGCTGCGGCTGCTCTCCAGCGCCATCATCGCCCTGGTGCGGCTGAACGTGCGCTGGATGCAGCGCCAGTTCTGATTCCGGCGCTCAGGCGACTAACCGTCCTGAGAGATCGGCTATTGCTGCGCCAGCCACTGCTCGGCGGTGGTGGTGGCTATGCCCTGGCGCGCATTGAAGGTTTTCGCCTTATCCCAGGCCACGCCGTCGGGGCGGGCGAAAGCCAGCCGGTATTTGGCGCCGACGTCGCGCGGATGGTTCCGCACCTCCTCCTGCAGCCGCTCTTTGTCCAACAAGACTCTGTTGACCTCAACGCCCCAGTGCGCCTGCATGACATCGGCAAGCTCGCGGTAGGTCAGCGTGTCCCCAGCGATATAGACTACCTGGTTGCGAAACGCGGGCCGATGGAAAAAAATCGCGGCCGTCAGCCGGCCAATGTCCGCGGGAGTGGTCAGCGTCACCGCGTAGCGCCAGTCGCCCAGCGCGCGCACCGTTTTGGTTGCCGCGTCCACCACGCCAAAGCCCGAGTCAAACAGGTAGCTGGTGAAAATGCCCGTGGAAACAATCACCCACTCCGTTGCGCTCTGCGCGCGCAGCAGGTGACGCACCTCGAGCTGTTCATCCCACACCGGCTGCCCGCTGCCTTTACCGACGACATCGTAGTCCACGCCGAACTGCCACGGGAAGTAGCGCGCCACGCCCGCTTGCAAGACGGCCTGGGTGATCTTTATCTGCGTGCCCGCCCCGCCGACAAAGCCGCTACAGTTGATCACCGCGTCGAAGGAACGGAATAGCGCACTCAGCGCCTCCACGCCGTTTTGCTGCAGATCGCCTTCCACCACGGCGATACCGAGCCGCGCCAGCGCATCCCGCCGCGCACGATGCGGACCGCTCACGGCGCGGGCGGCCTCCGGCCGGAGCAGCACGCTGATTTTTAAAGCATGGTGTAACCGAGCCTGCCGGCTCATCGCACGCAATACCGGCAGCCCCAGTTCACCGGCGCCGAGGATGAGCACGGTATTGATAGATGGATTTGTGGATTTCATGCTTGCCTCCTGTCTTGACACTGCGTCATCCTGACAGCTGACAAAAACGGGTTCAATTAGGTACACGCGTGATACCGGGGAGGAATATGACGAGCGATCGGGAAGCGCTGCTGCAATTTTCACAGGCGTTCTGTGAAGCATTGAGCAACGACGATGAAGGGTTGAAGCGCGAGATCCTCGCGCATGCGGGCAACCGTTGGTCGCTGGGCGTATTGCATCTCCTGGGCACCCACGGGCCGCTGCGCCACGGCGAACTAGGCCGCCAACTGGCGGGCGTGACGCAGAGAATGCTGACGCGGACGCTGCGCCATCTCGAGCGGGATGGGTTGATATCGCGCTGCGATTATCAGGAAAAACTGCCCCGCGTGGTTTACACCATCACCGAGGCCGGGAAAGAGATGCTGCTCAACATGCTGCCTCTCTGGTCGTGGATTATCTCCTCCGCCGACGCCTTCAGGGCAGCCCGCTCGCACTACGATGGCCAAGAGCGCGACGCCGAAAAATGAACGTGGGCTTCCCTGCCCGCAGGCGGCTATCAGCCGCCGCCCAGATACGCCTTTCTCACCTGCGGATCGTTCAACAGTTCTTCCCCGCTGCCGGTGAGGCGGATCTGGCCGTTGACCATCACATAACCGCGATCGGACAACTTCAGCGCGTGGTTGGCGTTCTGCTCCACCAGAAACAGCGTCATGCCGCTGCGGGTCAGCTCGCGCAGCACGCCGAAGATCTGCCGCACCACGATCGGCGCCAGCCCCAGGCTCGGCTCGTCCAACAGCAGTAGCTTCGGCCGGCTCATCAGCGCGCGGGCGATCGCCAACATCTGCTGCTCACCGCCGGACATGGTCATCGCCCGCTGGTTGCGCCGCTCTTTCAGGCGCGGAAACAGCTCGAACATGCGCGGCAAATCCTCCTCCAGGTAGCGATTGCCGACGGTGATGGTGCCCATCAGCAGGTTCTCCTCTACGCTCATGTCCGGAAAGATGCGCCGCCCTTCCGGCGCCTGCGCGATGCCGCTGCTGGCAACAAAGTGCGTGGAGCGGCGGCTGATGTCCTCGCCGCCAAACAGGATCTGCCCGCCGGCGATGCGCGGCTGGCCGAAGATCGACATCAACAGCGTGGATTTGCCCGCGCCGTTGGCGCCGATCAGCGCCACCGTCTCCCCGGCGTTAACCTGCAGCGACACCTTGCGCAGCGCCTGGATCGGCCCGTAAAACACGTCCACTTCGCGAAATTCCAGCATCGCCTCGCTCATCCCGCCAGCTCCTCTTCGTCCGCGCCCAGGTAGGCGGCGATCACCGCCTCGTTGTGCTGGATCTCCTGCGGCGTGCCGCGGGCGATCACGTCGCCGTGATCGAGCACGATCACCCGATCGGAGATCTCCATCACCATGCCCATATCATGCTCGATCAGCAGCACCGTGATGCCGTGATGCTGGCGCAGGAAGCGGATAATGCGGCTCAGCGTGGCCGTCTCCACCGGGTTCAGCCCGGCGGCAGGCTCGTCGAGGCAAATCATCTCCGGCGCGGTGCACATGGCGCGCGCGATCTCCAGCCGCCGCTGCTGGCCGTAGGACATCTCCCCCGCCAGCCGGTTGGCGCAGTCCACCAGATCTACCACCTCCAGCCAGTAGAAGGCGTGATCGAGCGCGGCGCTTTCCGCCCGGCGGTAGCCCGGCGTATTCAGCACCCCGGCGATCAGGTTGCGGTTGCTCTGCATGTGCTGCGCCACCAGCAGGTTCTCCACCACCGACATTTCGCGGAACAGGCGGATATTCTGGAAGGTGCGCGCCAGCCCGGCGCGGTTGACCAGGTGGGTGCCGCCGAACATCTTGTAATAGAGGCGCGAACCGAGCCGCTTCGGGCGTATCCAATCACCGGCGCGAAACTTCTGCCCCAGCACCTGGATCACATCGGTTGGCCGCTTGTGGGTATTGAGCAGGATCGCGCCGCCGGTGGCGCGGTAAAAACCGGTCAGGCAGTTGAACACCGTGGTCTTGCCGGCGCCGTTGGGGCCGATCAGGGCGGTGATGGAGCCGCGCTCCACCTCCAGATTGACGTCGTTCAGCGCCTTGATGCCGCCAAAGCGCATCATCAGGTGTTCCACCCGCAAAATGGCGTCGCTCATGGCGCCACCCCCTTGCGTTCCGCAAAGCTGGCGCGGCTGATGCGCACCAGCCCGCGCGGCCGCCAGATCATCATCGCCACCATCAGCACGCCGAACAACAGCACCCGGTATTCGGCAAAGCTGCGCAGCAGCTCCGGCGCCACCGTCAGCACGAAGGCCGCCAGCACCACGCCAAGGGTAGACCCCATGCCGCCCAATACCACGATCGCCAGGATCAGCGCCGACTCGAAGAAGGTGAACGAGGTCGGGTTGACAAAGCCCTGATAGGTGGCGAAAAACACCCCCGCCAGCCCGGCGGTGGAGGCGCCCAGCATAAACGCCGACAGCTTCACCAGCACGTGGTTCAGCCCGAGAGAGCGGCAGGCGATCTCATCTTCGCGCAGCGCCTCCCAGGCGCGGCCGATCGGCATGCGCGTCAGCCGGTGCTTGATGTACAGCACCAGCAGCACCACCAAAAACAGCACCGCGTAGATGAAAATGAACTTGAGATTCGGGTTGTAATCGATGCCGAGAAACTCGTGGATCGGCACGCCGCCGTCTTTGGCGCGCCGGCCGAATTCCAGGCCGAACACCGTCGGCGCCGGCACCGAAATGCCGTTCGGCCCGCCGGTGAGCGACATCCAGTTGTTCAGCACCAGCCGGATGATCTCGCCGAACCCGAGCGTAACGATCGCCAGGTAGTCGCCGTGCATGCGCAGCACCGGGAAACCCAGCAGCGCGCCCGCCAACGCCGCCATCAGCGCCCCCAGCGGCAGCATCGCCCAAAACCCCAGCCCGAGATACTGGTAGCCCAACGCCAGCCCGTAGGCGCCGATGGCGTAAAACGCCACATACCCCAGATCGAGCAGCCCCGCCAACCCGACCACGATATTCAGCCCCAGCCCGAGCAGCACATAGATCAGGCCGAGGATCGCCACCGTCAGCAGGTATTTGGTGGCGACGAACGGGAACAGCAGCGCGATCGCCGCCATCAGCGGCAGGAACCAGCGCAGGTTGGATTTATCGCCCAGCGGACGCACGTAGACGCCGTCGCTGCCGCCGTCGAAGCGCGCCAGCACTCTGCGCCCCGGCGCGGTTTGCAGGAACAGGCTCAGCAGCAGCCGTCCGGCCATCACCGCGACGATAATCCACACCAGCCGGTGCGGTTCGAAGTTGAAACTGTAGCCGTTCAGCACGATGCCGACGATCGGCCCGAACACGATCAGGGCGATCAGCCCGGCCAAGACGGCGTCCAGCAGGCTGCGTTTGACGTTCAGCCCGCCGTTGATCACGGATTGCGACATGGCGTTCTCCTTAAACCTTGGCGATCAGCGGCCGGCCGAGCAGCCCCTGCGGACGGAAGATCAGGATCGCCACCAGCAACCCGAAGGAGAACACGTCCTTGTAATCCGAGTTCACCATGCCGGCGAACTGCGCCTCCGCCACCCCGAGCAGCAGCCCGCCCAGCATCGCGCCCGGCAGCGAGCCGATGCCGCCCAGCACCGCGGCGGTGAAGGCCTTGATGCCGATGATAAAGCCGACGTAAAAATCGAAGGTGCCGTAGTTCATGGTGATCAGCACCCCGGCCAGCCCGGCCATGGCAGCACCGATCACAAACACCAGCGAGATCACCCGATCGGTATTGATGCCGAGAATCGAGGCCATTTTGCGATCCTGCTGGGTGGCGCGGCAGATGCGCCCTAGCCGGGTACGCTGAATGATGTAGGTGAGGATCGCCATGCCGAGCAGTGACGCCACCAGAATGAACACCTTGGTGTAGGTGATCTGCACCACGCCGCCGTCGAACTCCAGGCGGAACACGCCGCTCAGCAGCGTCGGGATGCCCTGCTGGCGAGGCCCCTGGCTTATCTGCGCGTAGTTTTGCAGGATTAACGACATGCCGATGGCGGAGATCAGCGGCGCCAGGCGGGTGGAGTTGCGCAGCGGCTTGTAGGCGATGCGCTCGATCACCCAGCCGTACACCCCGGTGATGACGATGGTGAACACCAGCGTGCCGAGGATCAGCAACGGGAACGAGTGCAGCCCGAAGAACGACAGCAGCGCCAAACCGATGGCGCACAGGTAGGCGGAGATCATGTACACCTCGCCGTGAGCGAAGTTGATCATGCCGATGATGCCGTAAACCATGGTGTAGCCGATGGCGATCAGGCCATACACCGCACCGAGGGTCAGGCCGTTGATCAGCTGTTGCAGAAAGAATACATCCATAATGAGCAGTCTCGCCTGGTAAGGCCGCCAACGCAGTCCGACGCGGCCCAAAGGTCATCGCGGAACGGGCTCGCCAGGGCGGCGAGCCCGTCTGTCATAGAGTCACAACGTCAGTATTGGGTTGTTCAAAGCTGGTGATATTTGCCCTTGTCATCCCACTGATAGACCACGTAGTCCGAGACCTTCAGGTCGCCCTTCTGATCCCAGGCTTTTTTGCCCATCACGGTGTCGACATCGTGCGACTTCAGCCATTCGGCGGCCTTGGCGCTGTCTTTGCCGCCGGTGGCGTTGAAGGCGGCGGCGATCGCCTGGATCGAGGCATAGGAGTAGAGGGTGTACCCTTCCGGTTCAAAACCGCTGGCACGGAACTTGGCGATCACCGCCTTGCCTTCCGCGATCTGACGCGGATCGTTGCCGAAGGTCATCAGCACGCCGTTGGTGTACTGCGGCCCGCCGGCGGCGGTCACCAGCTCTTCGGTCACCACGCAGTCGCCGGAGAAGAACTTGGCGGTCACGCCCTGCTCGCGCATCTGGCGCACCAGCGGCCCGGCTTCCGGATGGCAGCCGCCGAAGTAGACCACGTCCGGCTTGACCGAGGCGATCTTGGTCACCAGCGCGTTGAAATCTTTCTCACCGCGCGACAGCCCCTCATACAGCACTTCCTTGACCCCGCGCTTGTTCATTGCCGCCTTCGCTGCGTCCGCCAGCCCCTGGCCGTAGGTGTCTTTATCGTGGATCACCGCGATGCGTTTGGCCTTCAGGGTATCCAGCATGTAGTTGGTGGCGATCACCCCCTGCTGATCGTCGCGCCCGCACATGCGGAACATCGTCTTCATGCCGCGCTCGGTGATCTGCGGGTTGGTGGAGCCGGGGGTAATGGCGATGATGCCGGCCTCGTCATACACCTCGGAGGCGGGCATGGTGGAAGAGGAGCAGAAGTGGCCGACCACCGCCGAGACCTTGTCCTGATCCACCAGTCGGTTGGCGACCGCGACCGCCTGCTTCGGTTCGCAGGCGTCATCCCCCTGCACCAGTTTGATTTTTTCCCCTTTGATGCCGCCGGCGGCGTTGATATCCGCCGCTGCCTGCGAAGCCCCGCGCCAATACTGATCGCCGTATGTGGCGTTCGGCCCGGAGAACGGCCCGGCGACGCCGATGACAATATCGGCCTGCGCGGAAAACGCCGTACCTAAACAACCGATGAGCAAAGCAGCGAGCGGACTTTTTATCAATTTCGATGACATTGTTATCTTCCTCAGCACTGTTTTCATACCCTAGATAATTGGCGTTGCATCCAGGCGGCAAGAGCATGAGCCCCGAGAGCTGACTCAAGGTCAGTGACCGGGGTAAATGCTCGCAGCCAACACCGAGGCAGCGTCAAGTATGACGGGTATAGCGGAACGCCCGGGGGCGCGGAACTTTCACTTTATGTGTAGACGGGGAAAATAATTTTCTTGAGAGCGCAGTCGCATTCCCCAAAAATGGGTAAGCAAAAACCCAGCCATTGTGACGACGAATACATATTGTTTGCTTATTCATCCTACATATCAGTTGCGGCGCGGCGTGTGGCGGCGTTAGCCGGAGACTGGGCAATACGGCTAGCGCGAGAGGAAGTATGGGAGGGAGAACGGCCCTGCACCATCGCCGTGCAAAGGCGTGTGCAAGCGGCGTCAAAACGATTGGGGATGCAAAAATCAACGCATAGCGATGGAAAATGCCGAAAAACAGCGCAAGGTGCTCATTCCCTCAGCAAACGCACTTTTTTTGCAGTTTAGCGCTTTGACAAACCCCAGGCGCCCCGCTATTATTCGCCCCGTTCACACGATTCCTCTGTAGTTCAGTCGGTAGAACGGCGGACTGTTAATCCGTATGTCACTGGTTCGAGTCCAGTCAGAGGAGCCATATTTAGAGAAGCCCGCTTAAGGAAACTTAAGCGGGCTTTTTGCTTTAACGCTAAATGCATCGACAGGCAGCGTTACTCTTTGGCTATCGGCGCGTCATTCTCATCAATTTTTACCTTGCCCTGAATATCCGCAATCTTCTGCTCCAGATCCGCCACCTGCGCTTTGCTGTGCAGCAAGGTATAGGTCAGATCAAACTGCGCACTGGCGCCTGGCTGCAGCTGCTTAACGCGTTTTTGTTCGCGCTCGATAGTGACCGGGTAGGCATAGCTGGTGCCCGGCTCAATCCCCGTGACATACCCCTGTTTTAACGTATCGGTATTCTTCCACAGCGTCAGGACGGGCAACTGGCGGGTATCGAACTGAATCGCCACCCCTTTGTCGCCCGCGTTATTGACCAGCGCCGCCAGTGTCTGATGATTCGGATCCGATAATGGCTTAATGTTAAAGACCATTTCATCGAACCCTTTGGTTGGACCGGCATAGGTTGCCCAGGTCTTCAGCCCGGCTTTGGCATAGTCGTTAAACGGGCTGATGCTGGCCATCGGCGCCAGGAAGCGGGCGCCATTTTCCAGAATCGGTGCGCCGAAATTGCTGTGATAAATAATCTGGTAGTCATGGGGATAATCCGCCCGGTTGGTTAACACATCATGCAGGCGGAAACTGTTGCTGCCGGGCACATAGCGCAATTCGGTCAGGGTTTGCAGATCGGTTTTTTTGAATGTGCTCTCTTTGATCAGGCCGCGAACACGAATTTCATACGGCGCCGTATCCGCGACCTCAACCTCAACCCGCGAGGCCGGCGTATTGCCTGCTTTGCCGTGCAACGTGTACATTTGCCCTGCGTCGGTCACCGGATGCCCGGTCCACTCATAGCCACAACGCACCATCATCTCATTGAAACCTTCCAGCCAGCCGAGCCCATTGCGGCTTTCCAGGTTGATAAAGGCGGGGTTGACCACCTCTTTGACCGGGGAATCCCATCCCATTTTCGCGCCAAAGCCTTCTGCCCGCAGGAGGTTCATGCCACGGGTGGGACTCAGCGTGATGGTCAGGCCATCCTCGCTGCGGATAATCACGACTTTGCTGCCTTCTTGCTTACCGCCGTGCAACACCTTCTGCTCAATGCTGAACGTTTTATCCTTAATCTTCAGCGCCTCGCTCGAAATCTTCCAGTTTCCTTTCTCCACGCCATCTTCAGCGCTGGTCAGCACCCAACTCTGCGCCGCCGCCTGCCCTGAAATCAGGGCCGAAAACACCGCCATCACCCATGTCTTTTTCATTTCCCTTCCCCTTTAGCTGAATCGATTTTTTATAAACAAGGAAAATTTACTGTTAAGCAGGTTAAAGAAATGTGATGAGCTTCACCGGGTGAGTATTTGACGAAATAGCGCGATAAAAATACGAATTTCATCGCAGTTTTAATGAAATACGTTGACTTTTTGCACATGAAACGAGCTACTTATCAATATAATTTGTATCGTTTCAGCTAAGGAGCAAGGAGACAGTTACGGGCAAGCAAGACATCGCGAAGGGAGTGCGCGTGGCTTGTTTAACGCTATCCGGCCCAAACGAAAGTGCTCAGACAGCCTGCCCGTCTTGCGCCTCTTTGCTTTCACGGCCGCCTGCTTGTGTCAAAGGAGCCCTGGTGCACAAAGCCCGCTCCGGGGAACCTGAGCGGGCTTAGTGCCTTTCTGCCGTTAGCGCTTACAGCACAAACTCGTAGTGAGAGCCGTCCGGCAGTTCGATGTCCAGGCGCAGTTTGCCGCCGGCCGCCTCAACATAGCGTTTAAGCGAAGACAGTTTCAGATCGCGGCCCGGTTTTTCCATTACGGCAACGGTCGGCTGCCTGATCCCCAGCGCCTGCGCCATTTCAACCTGCGTTTTCTGTACTTTTTCACGCAGCTCGGCAAGGTGAATGTTCAGCATGATGTCCGCCGCCAGCGCCTGCGCTTTGGCCACGACCTCGGGCTTTTCATCCGCAATAAGCTGTTCCAACGTTCTGCCCATCGCGTCACTCCTTCTCGTTTAATGTGTTCAGCCAGTTCGTGAATTCCCGATCGGCAACCTGGATCATCCGATCGTAAAAACGCTTTTCATTACCAGCTTTATTGCCCGCGCAAAGCACGATGCCAATACGGTACGGATCGAAAGCGAAGAATGCCCGCAACGGTTCGCCTCGGCACTGAATGCGCAACTCTTTCATATTGCTGTAACGTGAGCCTTTAACCGTATCGGCATAGGGTCTGGGCAGACCCGGCCCCTTTTCCCGCAGGACCATCAATGCGGCAAGTACGCCGGCCCGATCGGCATCGCTGAGCGATCTGTACCAATGATCAAATGCATCCGTTGTTTTAATTTCCCACACGGGACCTCCCTAAAATATAGATCAGTAACTATATAGATGTAAAGCTATAGCAGAGAGGCGCAGGGATAACATGCAAAGGCATACGTGGATACTGCAAGGCTGAACGTACATCCACGTATTTTGCAAACGCAGTGCGAGGTATTCATCTTTTTACGTACGGTATCGAACAATCGTTCAGAGGCACGGGGCGCTTCCCCGCCGCCCCTTTATGAACCCTGTCACAAAAAGCGCATAACGTTTTCGGCGTTCTGCGCAGCGGGCAATGAGCGACAAACTTGTTAACGCCACGTTACATCGGGTTAGGCAACATTGTTAACGCCGATTGATGCGTCAAACGCATCGCGTCATGCGTTTATTGCGCTTATTTACTTTATTTTCCTGAGCGAGTCTTCAGCAACAGGCGCGGCGTCAAGCGCCAATAACAAACTGGAGATAAAGATGCATTCCTCTACCTCACCCATGACCATCAGGGCCAGAACCGGCGCGATACTGCGCGTCACCTCCGGCAACTTTTTAGAGCAGTTCGATTTTTTCCTGTTCGGCTTTTACGCTACCTACATCGCACACACCTTTTTCCCGGCCAGCAGCGAGTTCGCCTCGCTGATGATGACCTTCGCGGTATTCGGCGCAGGTTTTCTGATGCGCCCGATCGGCGCCATCGTGCTGGGCGCTTACATCGATAAAGTCGGCCGCCGCAAAGGGCTGATCGTGACCCTGTCGATCATGGCCGCAGGCACCTTCCTGATCGTGCTGATCCCCTCTTACCAAAGCATCGGGCTTTGGGCGCCGCTGCTGGTGCTGTGCGGGCGTCTGTTGCAAGGCTTCTCGGCGGGCGCGGAGCTGGGCGGCGTGTCCGTCTATCTGGCTGAAATCGCCACGCCGGGCCGTAAAGGCTTCTACACCAGTTGGCAGTCCGGCAGCCAGCAGGTGGCTATCATGGTGGCGGCAGCCATGGGCTTCGCGCTCAATGCGGCGCTGGAAGAAAGCGCCATTCGCGAATGGGGCTGGCGCCTGCCTTTCCTGTTTGGCTGCCTGATCGTTCCCTTCATCTTCTTCCTGCGCCGCAAGCTGGAAGAGACGCAGGAATTTACCGCTCGCCGTCACCACCTGGCGATGCGCGACGTGTTTAAAACCCTGCTGAAAAACTGGCCGGTGGTGATCGCCGGCATGCTGATGGTCGCCATGACCACCACCGCGTTTTACCTCATCACCGTCTATGCGCCGACCTTCGGCAAAAAGGTGCTGCTGCTCAGCGCTTCAGACAGCTTGCTGGTCACCCTGCTGGTGGCGATCTCCAACTTCATCTGGCTGCCCATCGGCGGCGCGCTGTCGGATCGCTTCGGCCGCAAACCGGTTCTGGTCGCCATGACGTTGCTGACGTTGGCCACCGCCTACCCGGCGCTGAGCCTGCTCGCCGCCGCCCCCAGCTTCAGCATGATGCTGGCCGTGCTGCTGTGGCTGTCCTTCATTTACGGCCTCTACAACGGCGCGATGATCCCGGCCTTGACGGAGATCATGCCAACGGAAGTGCGGGTGGCCGGGTTCTCGCTGGCCTACAGCCTGGCGACGGCGGTGTTCGGCGGCTTTACGCCGGTAGTCTCCACCGCGTTGATCGAATACACCGGCGACAAGGCTTCACCGGGCTACTGGATGAGCTTCGCCGCGCTGTGCGCCCTGCTGGCAACGCTGTATATGTATCGCCGCATCGCCATGCCGCTGCAAACCGCGCGCTAAGCCGCCATCTCAAAAGGAATGATGTCATGCTAAAACTCACTCGTTCGATCCTCGCCGCGCTGGTGTGCGTCTCCTGCAGTACGGCGGCGCTGGCCAAAGACGTGACCGTGATGATCTCCGGCGGCTTCAAAGCCGCGCTGGAGAAGCTGGCCCCGGAATATGAAGCCCAAAGCGGCGATAAAATCATTCTGGTGTCCGGCCCCTCGATGGGCAAAACGCCGCAGGCGATCCCCGCGCGGCTGGCGCGCGGAGAGCAAGCCGATGTGCTGATCATGGTGGGCGACGCGCTCACCCAACTGGAAAAAGAGCGCTGGACCCAGCCGGGTTCGCGCGTGGAGCTGGCCGATTCGCCGATCGGCATGGTGGTCAAACAGGGCGCGCCCAAGCCGGTGATAAAAACGGATGCCGACCTGCGCAATGTCCTGCTGCAGGCGGACTCTTTCGCCTATTCCGACAGCGCCAGCGGCCGCTATGTCAGCGGCCAACTGTTCAAAAAGCTGGGTATCGAGGAACAGGTGAAAGGGAAAGCGCATAAGGTTGAGCGCATTCCGGTGGCCTCTGAAGTGGCGAAGGGGAAATACGCACTGGGCTTCCAGCAGGTCAGCGAATTGCTACCCGTGGCGGGCGTGACCTTTATCGGCGAGCTGCCGGAAAACGTGCAGTACATCACCCGCTTCGCGGGCGCGGTGACCGCCAAGGCGGAGCACCGCCGCGAAGGCAAAGCGCTGCTGGACTTCCTCGCCTCCTCTCAGGCGCAGCCGACCATTCGCGCAACCGGCATGCGAACCGTGCCGGCGCCGCAGCCGGTCAGGCAGAGTGATACTGTTCAGTAATCAGCTTTTCCAGCTCAGCGGCGACGAAAGACTGCATACGGCCGCCGCGTCTGATGAGGCCTACGGTGCGTTTCACCACCGGATCGACCAGCGGCACCGACGTCAACACCGAGTGCTCTAAAGCGGGCATCGACATGGCGGGCACGGCGGCAATGCCGATGCCCGCCTCAACCATGCCCAGCATGGTCGTCACATGGCGAGTTTCACACACGCTGGGGCGTTCCGGCACGAGGTGTTCCAGGCGCTGATCGAGCAGATTGCGATTGCCGGAGGTTTTATCCAGCGACACGTAATCCTGCTGATAAAACTCCCGCCAGGTGAGGCTCTTTTTACCGGCGAGCGAATGGTCACGCCGGCAGGCGGCCACGTAGACGTCCCCCACCAACGGCACAAACTCAAGATTAGGCTGCAGCCGCCCGGCGAAGCAGATGCCGAAATCGGCTTGGCCGCCGGTGACCGCCTCGATGACATTGCCTGCGCTGCCGTCGATCAGCTTAACGCGCACGCGCGGATAGCGAAGCCGGAAACGGCGTATCACGTCGGGCATGAAATAGTAGGCCGCCGATGGCACCGTGGCGACGGTGACCAGCCCCACCCGCTCCTGGCTGACCTTATCGATATCGGCCATCACCGCTTCGACGTTCATCAGTAACTGCTCCGAACGTTCGGCGAAGGCCTGCCCGTACAGCGTCAAGGTCACGCGCCGGGTGGTGCGGTCGAACAATTTGATGCCCAGCGCGTTTTCCAGCTTCTCAATCCTGCGGCTCAATGCCGACTGCGACAGGCAAATGGACTCTGCGGCCAGCCGAAAATTGCCGTACTCCACCAGCGCGCGAAACGCATAAAGATCGTTGAGATCAAAATTCACGGGCATAACGGCCAACTCTCCTTGCTGAAATGGCAGAGGACGCAAAACAACGATGATAACCGCTTATATCGCCACGGCAACCGGCTTGCTGGTTGAGCCACCAAAGCCCCTATCGCCCCAGCAGCACCATTCCCCAAATAATGATAGTCATCACCACGGCCACCAGCTGCGCTGCGCCGCCCAAATCTTTGGCGCGTTTGGATAACGGATGCAATTCCAGCGAAATGCGATCGACCACGGTTTCAATCGCCGTATTAAGCAGCTCAACCACCAATAGCAGAAAACTGCAGGTGATTAATAACAGCCGTTCTATATTTGTAATATCTAAACCAAATGTAACAACCAGTAAAATGGCGTTAATAACCAATAATTGGCGGAACGCATCTTCGGTAAGCACGGCGTCAATAAACCCGGCCCAGGAATTCCTTATGCTGTAGGTTAATCGGCTTATTCCTTTTTTCTTTTCCACAGGCATACAATCTGCTCTCGTCAAGACTGCGACAATCACTCGCGAATAAATAACGCGGCGTGAATTTATCACGAGTTTATTAATTAAGGACCTTAACTGTTCTCTTCCAGGAAGTGATGCATTCCCTCACGCGCCGTCACCCTGCCCCTGAAACGGCACCGCCCGAAAATACCCTGCCGCGGTTATTATTC
Source organism: Serratia sp. CY47280 (assembly GCF_052168655.1). Taxonomy (NCBI): domain Bacteria; kingdom Pseudomonadati; phylum Pseudomonadota; class Gammaproteobacteria; order Enterobacterales; family Yersiniaceae; genus Serratia; species Serratia sp. CY47280. Next base: position 1,550,472 of record NZ_JBJNMG010000001.1, read on the forward strand.
TGAGAACGTGAAAAGGCGATGCGTTATCAGCCGGTTAAAGCGTTTTCTCGAACAAGCGGTAGCGCTTATAGGGAACTGCGCCGATGCGTTCTAAAATCGTCCGCATGCCGGTATTGGTTTCCAGGATCCACGACATTTCCAGCGCGTCGATATTGCGCTTCGCGAAAGGCTCGCGCAGCGCCTCAATAAGCAACAGCGCAATAATCGGCCCGATGCGGCTGAATTGATATTCCTGACGCACGCCCATCAACGGCACGCGCGCGGTGCGCACGCCGCTGACTTTCAGCCGCCACAAGAGCTTCGCCCAACCGAACGGCAATAACCGCCCCTGCAGATCGGCAATCGCTTCGTTGATGTTTGGCAGGCCGACAATAAAGGCGCAGGGGGCACCATCCACCTCGGCGATATGGATCATATCGTCGGGCACCAGAAACTTCAGCTGATCCCCCATGGTGGCGAACTCATGCTCGGTGAACGGGACAAACCCCCAGTTATGCTGCCACCCGGAGTTGAACACCTCGCGCAGCACCTGCATCTCCTCGCGAAAGCGCTTGCGATTGAGGCGGCGCACGGTCACCTTTTTGCGCACCTGATCCATCATCCGGGTCAGCGACGGCGAAAAATGCAGATCGGTTCTTTTCATCCAATAGGCAAGCAAATCAATCCCTTCGCTGTAGCCCTGTTGCGCTATCTGGGCCGCGTAGTAGGGTTTCGCGTGCGTCATCAGGGCGGAAGGCGGGGTATCGAACCCTTCGACCAACAGGCCGCTTTCCTGATTGATATTGAGGCTGAATGGCCCGGTGATTTTACGCGCGCCTTTCGATCTCAGCCACTCTTCCGCGACCGTGAATAAGGTGCTGAAAACGGCGGGATCGTCAACGGCGTCAATCATGCCGAAGTGGCCGGTATCCTCGCCATGCAGCTCCCGGTGCAGAGAATCGATTTGCGCCGTGATGCGCCCAACGACTTTGCCTTGTTTTTTGGCCACCCATGCCTGCCATTCAATATGGTCGGTGCCGGGATTCTTCTTTGACAGGTGCTCTTCGCGCTCGATATGCAGCGGCTCAATCCAGTTCGGATCATCGCGAAACAGTTGCGAGGGGAAAGCAATAAATTCTTTAAGTTCGCGTTTATCCAGAACTTTCTCAATACGGATCATAAATAGCCTTACGTTTTAATAAAATAATTAAATGAGCGCGCGACAACGCCTTTAGCATTTTTTATGCTGTTCTCTTTTATTGGATTGTGTATTGCCTCCGGTTCAATGATAAGAAAAACCGAATATTACCCCCTGTGAATCAGCGCATTATTGGCTCTACATTCACCCTGTGATGTCCATAATTGATAAAAAAAGGAAACAGAAAGCGGCGCAGCCAGGCTACGCTAATGGTGCTCTTTTATTATTTCGTGCTGTTATGGCAAAAGAAACTCGCCGTTTTTAGTGTACCGACTTTAATCAGGAGGTGTGCCGCCATCTTTACCACTTAATGCTCTTTTTAAGATTAGCCTTAAATGAATCGTTCACTTTTGGATTTCTTGCGGCATACTGTTTAGGAAGTGTTTAAGTTCCAAGATAGCCATGCATGAGGTCATAACCTATGAGCCGACAGTTATTTCCTGCCCGACAGATGCAGACTAAAGAACGGCGAAACCCGGATATTACAATAGCCTCTCGTATATCGCCGGGGTGCCGTTCAGGCTGATAGCACGGGCTACTCGCGCTCTGACCGGTTAATAACCGGCGTGCCGCTCAAGCACGGCAATATACGCTGTTCGCGGAATGAAGATGGTTGAATAACAAACTTATTCAAAAACCTATTCATAGTAAAACATCAATTACCTCGCCAAGAGTGATTTTTCTCTTTTGGTGATTTTTAATCTATGGCTAAGTTTGTCTATGTCTGAAACAAGTTCCGTTCATTCTCTTCCTATGCGCTATGCGGACTTCCCCACTTTAGTGGACGCGTTGGATTACGCGGCGCTGGGCAATACGGGAATGAATTTTTACGACCGTCGCAATCAACTCGTGACCGTTCTCGAATATCGCACGCTGCAGCAAAAAGCGATCTCGGGCGCGCGGCGCTTATTGTCCCTGAAGCTCAAGAAAGGCGATCGCGTGGCGCTTATCGCCGAAACCAGCGCGGGATTCGTCGAAGCCTTTTTTGCGTGCCAATATGCCGGCCTGGTGGCGGTACCGTTGGCGATCCCGATGGGCGTGGGCCAGCGCGACTCCTACACCGCCAAACTGAAAGGGCTGATCGCCAGCTGCAACCCGGCGGCGATCATCAGCAGCGAAGAGTGGACACCGCTCATCGCGTCAGCCACGGAAAACACGTCGGCGATGCACATCCTCAGCGACGAGGATTTTAACGCCTTGCCGGAGCCGGAGATCGCGTTGCCCGCGCCTTCGCCCGACGATATCGCCTACCTCCAATACACCTCGGGCAGCACCCGCTTTCCGCGCGGCGTGATCATTACCCAGCGGGCGGCCATGGCGAACCTGAACGCGATCAGCCGCGACGGGATCAAGCTGCGTGCGGGCGATCGCTGCGTTTCATGGCTGCCCTTCTATCACGACATGGGCCTGGTCGGTTTCCTGCTGACGCCGGTAGCGACCCAGCTGTCCGTCGATTATCTGCGCACGCAAGATTTCGCCATGCGCCCGATGCAGTGGCTGAAACTGATCGCCAAGAATCGCGGCACGGTGTCCGTCGCCCCGCCGTTCGGCTACGATCTGTGTCTACGCCGCAGCAACGCCAAAGAGCTGGCCGATCTGGATCTTTCCAGCTGGCGGGTCGCGGGCGTAGGCGCCGAGCCGATCCCGGCCGAGCTGCTCGGCCAGTTTGGCGAACACTTCAGCAGCATCAACTTCGACAGCAAAGCCTTCATGCCGTGTTACGGCCTGGCCGAGAACACCCTGGCGGTGAGCTTTTCCGATCCTTGCTCCGGCCCGCAAACCAACGCGGTCGACCGCGATATTTTGGAGTACGAGGGTAAAGCGGTCGCGCCGGGCAAAAAAACCCGCGCCGTCTCGACCTTCGTCAACTGCGGCCGTGCGCTGCCCGGCCACCGCATCGAGATCCGCAGCGAAACCGGGCAAGCGCTGCCGGAGCGCCAGGTCGGCCATATCACGATTTCCGGCCCCAGCCTGATGAACGGCTATTTCTGCGACGATGAATCTCAGAAGCAAATTCAGGTGACCGGCTGGATGGATACCGGCGATCTGGGCTACCTGCTGGACGGCTATCTGTACGTCACCGGCCGCAAGAAGGACTTGATCATCATTCGCGGCCGCAATATCTGGCCACAGGATATCGAGTACGTCGCGGAATCCGAACCGGAAATCCGTTCCGGCGATGCGATTGCCTTCGTGACTGAAGAACACGACGAAGCGGCCAGGATCATTTTGCAAATCCAGTGCCGAGTCAGTTCGGAAGAACGCCGGGAACAAATCGTGCATTCGCTGAGCGCGCGCATTCAAAGCGAGTTCGGCATTGCGGTGGACATCGAGCTGCTGCCGCCGCACAGCATTCCCCGCACGTCATCGGGCAAACCCGCCCGTGCGGAGGCCAAAAAACGCTGGCTGAGCGCTTCGCTCTATCCGCAAATGCCGCAGCTGGCCGGTTTCGCGCAATGAGCGGCACCGTCGCAGTGACGGGCGCGACCGGCTTTATCGGCCGGCATATCGTCCAGGAACTGCTGGCGCAAGGGTTTAACGTGCGCGCCCTGACGCGGCAAGCCGGAAAAGCCGCCGCGGACAACCTGCAGTGGATCCCCGGCGCGCTGGAAGATCGGCCCTCGCTCACCGAGCTGGTGCGCGGCGCAGAATACGTCGTGCATTGTGCGGGCCAGGTGCGCGGGCATGCGGAAGCGGTGTTCACCCGCTGCAACGTCACCGGCAGCCTGAACCTGATGCAGGCGGCCAGGCAAAACGGCCGCTGCAATCGTTTCTTGTTCATGTCGTCGCTGGCGGCCCGCCATCCGGCGCTGTCCTGGTACGCCCATTCAAAACAGGCCGCCGAGCAGCAACTCATCGCCGCCTCCGGCGATATCGCGCTGGGGATTTTCCGCCCAACGGCGGTTTACGGGCCGGGCGATAAAGAGCTGAAACCGCTGTTCAACGGCCTGCTGCGCGGCGTACTGCCCCGGCTGGGCGCGCCTGAGGCCAAGCTCACTTTTCTGCACGTGAGCGATTTGGCAAAGGCGGTCAGCCAATGGGTGCAGGCCGAACCCGCGCAGCCGAATATTTACGAACTGTGCGACGGCGTGGCCGAAGGCTATAACTGGCTGCGCCTGCGCGACATCGGCGCCGCCGTGCGTCACGGGCCGGTGCGTCTGGTGAGCATTCCGCTGCCGCTGCTGAAAGCCCTGGCGGATATCAGCGTGGTGTGGAACCGCCTGGTCAAACAAGAGCCGATGCTGACGCGCAGCAAAATACGCGAATTAACGCATCACGACTGGTCCGCCAGTAATCACGCGCTGTCGCAACAGATTAATTGGTTTCCACAGGTAAGTTTGGAGCGCGCACTGCGCGAAGGGCTGTTTTAATTATTCCAATTAGAGGTGTGTCAACGTTCTTATGCTAAATCGCGATGCTGTAATGGATTATATCCTGACGTGTTTGCAAGGTATCGTCGAAGGCGGAGTGGAAATAAAACCTGATAGCGATCTCGTCAATGATCTTGGCCTGGAATCCATCAGAGTCTTGGATCTGCTGATGATGCTGGAAGATGAATTAGATATCTCCATTCCTATCAATATATTGCTTGATGTCAGAACGCCGGAGCAACTGCTTGACGCGCTGCGCCCTTATCTGGAGAAAAACCATGGGACTGTATGATAAGTTTGCGCGGCTCGCCAATGACCGTGAGCAATTTCAAACGTCCGGTCTGAATCCGTTCGGCACCTGCATCGACGAAGTCTATTCCGCCACCCAGGGGCGCATCGGCGATCAAAAGATTGTCCTAGCAGGCACCAATAATTACCTTGGCCTGACGTTCGATGCGCAGGCGATCGCCGCCGGCCAGGCGGCCCTGGCCGCGCTCGGCACCGGCACCACCGGCTCGCGCATGGCGAACGGCAGTTACGGATCGCACCTGACGCTGGAACGGGAGCTGGCGGAGTTCTTCGATCGCCCAAGCGCCATCGTTTTCTCCACCGGCTATACCGCCAACCTGGGCGTCATCAGCACCCTGGCGGGGCCGGGCGCCGTGGTGTTGATCGACGCGGACAGCCACGCGAGCATTTACGACGCCTGCGCCCTCGGCGGCGCGGAGATTATTCGCTTCCGCCACAATGACGCCGCCGATCTGGAGCGCCGCATGGTGCGCCTGGGCGAGCGGGCCCGCGAGGCGATCATTATCGTGGAAGGCATCTACAGCATGCTGGGTGACGTCGCCCCGCTGGTGGAAATCGTCGATATCAAGCGGCGGCTCGGCGGCTATCTGCTGGTCGACGAAGCGCACTCCTTCGGCGTGATGGGTGAGCACGGCCGCGGCCTGGCCGAAGCGCTCGGCGTCGAGCAAGACGTGGATATTATCCTGGGCACCTTCAGCAAAAGCCTGGCTTCAATCGGCGGTTTCGCCGTCGGCGGCAAAGGGATGGACGTGCTGCGCTACAGCAGCCGGCCGTATATCTTTACCGCTTCGCCGTCGCCGTCCAGCATCGCATCGGTGCGCACGGCGCTGCAAAAAATCGCGCGCCATCCCGAGCTGCGGGAAAAGCTGTGGAGCAACGCGCACCGTCTGTACCACGGCCTCGCCGAACTGGGGTATACCCTGGGGCCGCGCATCAGCCCGGTGGTGCCGGTGATGATCGGTTCAAAAGAAGAAGGATTGCGTTTCTGGCGCGAGCTGATCGCCCACGGGGTGTATGTAAACCTGGTGCTGCCACCGGCCGCGCCGGCGGGCGTCACCCTGTTGCGCTGCAGCGTCAATGCCGCGCACAGCGATGAAGAGATAGACGCCATCGTGCGCGCCTTTGCGGCGCTGAAAAAATAAAGCCTTCCCTCTCGGCCGCGGCGGCGGTGCCAAAATGGTATCGCCGCCCTGCCGAATCGCTGCGCACCTCAGTGCGCAGCCGTTGATACCCCATCAGCCGAATAGCGATAACCCTGCGCCGCCATAAATTCCCCGATGGCTTTTTCCGCCGCCGAAAGCACCTCCTCGATCGGCCGATCGGCATCGAGATCCACGATGTCGGCGCCTTCGAACGTCAATAACGGCGTGACGGCGATCTTCTTCTCCAACGCCGCTTTGCGGTGATCGGGTTTACGCGCGCAGGCCACGTCCAGACTGACATTCAGCTTGAGTACCAGATCCGGTTTTTGCCCCGCCATCCATTGGAACGCCGCCCGCTCGCGCGCCGCCAGCCAACGGACAAAACGGCTCCCTTCCACGTCGACGGGAAAAACCGTACCGTCGTAAGCGCCGGGGATTTGCGCCTGCGGAAAACGGTCGGTCAACACGATGAACCCTTGCCGACGGTACGCCAGCATGCGGCGGAAACGCAGCAGCCGCCGCCCCACGAAAGCGATGATCACCGCCGACGGCAACAGGCCGATGCGGGATTTTTTCGTTTTGACTTTTTTGGTATTACTCTCGATAGCCTTGCCCACCGAGCGCCCGAGCAGCGGCAATTTCGCCGCCGCGCGGCCGACGTTGCCCGCCTGTTTGCCCAGATGCACTTGCACCGCCGGGCCATAATGTTTCATATACGCGATCAGATGTTCACAAACGGTGGACTTACCCGATCCGTCGCTGCCGATAACCGCAATCAGCGGCGGAAATTTTGCACTCATAATAAGACTCTCTTTCAATACACCAGAAACGGCGTGCCATATTTGAAGCGACCTATCGCTTATCATTGCCGTGGCGGCTACGTGAAAAAATTTACCGTAGCGCGGCGCCAAAAAGCACAAAATATTAAGCGAAAATGGAAAACCTCTGCTCTTTTTTCATCGTGAGCCCTGCCGGGAATTAACATAAAAAGCGAAACCGGCGCGCGCACGAAAAATTAGCACAAAATAACAAGAACGAACGCCATAAATATCAATTCAAATAGCGAACAAGAATACCAATCTCATTATTTTATCGCAGCAAAGCACAATAAATATCTTGAACCCAAGGCGTATTGGAATACAATAGTTTTTTTCGCATTGGATCAATTATTGTGAGTCAGCAGATAAGACCTTCATCTGATCGCTCGCCCGTGCGCGTAATAGCGATAACCGGCTGTGACGGCTCGGGAAAATCCACGTTAGCTGCCAGCCTGGTCAACGCGTTATCGGCACAAGAACCTGCCGAACTGCTGTATCTCGGCCAGTCTTCCGGGCGCATCGGCGAATGGATCAGTTCGCTGCCGATTATTGGCGCGCCCTTCGGGCGTTATTTGCTGAAGAAATCGGAACGCGTGCATGAGCGCCCTTCCACACCGCCGGATAATGCCACGGCGCTGGTAATTTTTTTACTCTCCTATTGGCGCGTTTATAAATTCCGTCGCATGCTGAAGAAAAGCCGCAGCGGCGCATTGCTGATCACCGATCGTTATCCGCAGGCCGAAGTGGCGGGGTTTCGTTTCGATGGCCCGCAGCTGGCGAAAACCGCCGGCGGCAATCGCTGGATCCGCTGGCTGAGAAAGCGCGAACAAAAGCTGTACCAATGGATGGCGTCTTATCAGCCCTTATTATTAATTCGGCTGGATATTGACGAACAAACGGCCTATTCACGTAAACCCGATCACTCGCTGGCGGCGTTGCGTGAAAAGATCGCCGTCATCCCGCACCTGACGTTTAATGGCGCTAACATATTGGATTTAGACGGCCGCGAGCCGGCTAACCGTATTTTCGATGCCTCACTGCGCGCCGTTAAAATATCGCTGAGGGCCGCCAATGCCTAGCCGCCAAATAACCTTTTCGTACCGAAACAGATGAAAAAAAATAAACTCACCGCCGAACAGGATACCTCTCCCACCTGCATCACCGGGCTGATTGCCGTGGTGGGCAGCGACGGCACGGGCAAGTCCACGCTGACCGCCGATCTGGTGAAAAACCTGCAGCAACATCGCCCCACGGAGCGCCGCTATTTGGGGCTGATCTCCGGCGAAGACGGCGACAAAATCAAGAAGTTGCCGTTCATCGGCGTGTGGTTGGAACGGCGCCTCGCGGCCAAATCCGATAAAACCCAGCGCATGAGCAACAGGCCGCCGGCGCTGTGGGCGGCGCTGATCATGTACGGCTTTTCGCTGTGGCGCGCCGCCAACCTGCGCAAGGTGCGACGGCTGGCGCAGAGCGGCGTGCTGGTGGTCAGCGATCGCTACCCGCAGGCGGAAATTTCAGGTTTTTACTACGATGGGCCCGGCATCGGCGTGGAACGCGCAAAAGGCTGGCTATTGAGCCGCCTGGCGGCGCGCGAACGCCGTTTATATCAACACATGGCCGTCTATCGGCCGGCGCTGATCATTCGCCTTGATATCGACGTCGATACGGCATTTTCCCGCAAGCCCGATCACAGCTATGAAGAGCTGAAAGACAAGATCGCCGCCATGGTGCGCCTGCAGTACAACGGTGCGCGCATCATCGAGCTGGACGCCAGAGCCCCTTACGACGAGGTGCTGAGCAACGCGCTCAACGCCATTTCCGCCGTAGTGAATCCCGCGAAGCGCCCACAGAGCGATATCGGGCAACCCGGCGAAAACGCCGGCGAAGAAACTCAGGTTTATTAAACGCATACAGGGCAAGCGCATGACGGCGGAACAAAAAGTGCAGCAAAACAACGATAACGGCTGGTTTTGGTTATGAAACGGTGGTTTTCCGATGGCGCGTTTCGCTCCATTTTACGTAATGCCGCCTATTTAGGCTCCGGCAGCGTCGCCAGCGCGCTGCTCGGCCTGCTGGCGCTCTCCTGCGCCGGGAAAGGCATGTCGCCTGAAATGTTCGGCGTGCTGGTGGTGATCCAGGCCTACACCAAAGCGGTCAGCGATTTCATCAAATTCCAGACCTGGCAGTTTGTGGTGCAATTCGGCACCCCGGCGCTGGAGCATCAAAATACCGGGCGCTTCCGCGACGTCGTCGCCTTCTCCTTTGGCCTGGATATCGCCAGCGGCGTCATCGCCGTGCTGGGCGGCATGATCATGCTGCCGTTCTTGTCTCACGCCCTGGGGCTGGACAGCGAAAGCTTCTGGCTCGCCATGCTGTACTGCACCCTGATCCCGTCGATGACCTCGTCCACGCCGACCGGCGTGCTGCGCGCCTTCAACCGCTTCGATCTCATCGCCATCCAGCAGGCGATCAAGCCGTTCCTGCAGGCAGTGGGCAGCGTCATCTCCTATTATTTCGATCTGGGGTTCCCCGGCTTTATCGTCACCTGGTACGCCTCTAACCTGATCGGCGGCACGCTGTTTTGGTGGTTCACCGCGCGCGAACTGCGCCGCCGCGATATCCACGGCGCGCTGAGGCCACGCCTGTTCAACGTCGCGCGCCGCATCGAGGGCGCCTGGAACTTCGTCTGGACCACCAACATCGCCCATACCATCTGGGCCGCGCGCAACTCCTGCACCACCGTGCTGGTGGGCGTGGTGCTCGGGCCGGCCGCCGCCGGGCTGTTCAAGATCGCCATGACCTTCTTCGATGCGACGGGCACCCCGGCCAAGCTGCTGGAAAAAAGCTTCTATCCCGAGATCATGCGCCTGGATCCGCGCACCAAGACCCCGTGGCTGTTGGGCCTGCGCTCCTCGCTGCTGGCCGGCGGCATCGGCCTGGCCGTCGCGGTGTTGATGTTGCTGGTGGGCAAACCGCTCATTTCCGCCGTCTTCGGGCAGCAATACCTGGAAGCCTATGACCTGATTCAAATCATGCTGGGCGCGATCATCGTCTCCATGATGGGCTTCCCGCAGGAATCCTTACTGTTTATGGCAGGCAAGCAGCGCGCTTTCCTGATCGCGCAGGCGACGGCCTCGGCGGCCTACATTGCGCTGCTGGTGTCGATGGCGTATGCCTTCGGCGTGCAGGGCGCCGCCTTCGCTTATTTACTGGGGCAATGTTTAGACGTGCTGTTATCCCTGATACCGACGATCGGCGCCTACCGCAATCGCTTTATGTTGGGGCTGAATGTGCCCAAAGAGAGTAATCAATGACCGCTATCACGAATTGGAAGAAGTTCTCCGCCGAAACCACCCAGGCGCTGTTTGTCGCGGTGGAAGAGGATGACCTGGTCGAGGCGAATATCAGCCTGCCGCAGCAGATCGATCTGGAATGCTCCCCCGAGAGCATTCGGGACAACTACGCGCTGTGCCTGCAGTTTTGGGAAGACGGTTTTTCCCGCCGCGAGCTGCTGCAATTGGTGAACGGTTTCCTGCAAGACCCGCAGTTGGCGGCGGCTACCCGCATGCGCTACAAATATATCCGCGCCCGCTACAAGCACCTGCGCTTCGCCCAGCAGCTGTACGGTGCGCCCCACCGCGCCAACCGCCTGTTCCACACCACCACCGTGGTGCTCGGCCATTTTCAGGACGCGTTTCGCAACGGCAACCAGAAGAATCTCACGCTGTACGGCAACCTGCTGCGGCTGCTGCTCAGCAAGCCGGTGTGGTCATACGTGCGTTATGCGCTGCGCCACACCCGCCTGGAAAGCGCACAGGGCTTTATCACCTACCGCCAGGAGCAGATGCGCCAGCTGCAAACGCTGATCGCCGGCCCGGCGCTGACCGGGCATCAGTTCCATGACGTGCGCAAAATCGTCAGCCGCCAGGTCTCGTTTTACGACACGCTGAGAGCGATCGATCCCGACAACCGCGAGGCCCGGCAGATCTCGCGCTTCCTGGCGGCGATTAACGGCCTGATGGGTGACCGGCATGACGTGATGGTGGCGGACAAGCTGGCCGGCGGCGATATCTATGATCGGCCTGCGATCCTGGATATCGACATCCGCCAGCGCCTGGAGCTGCTGCTGGCGCGCTTTCCGCTGTCGTTTTCCCAGCCGGCCATCGCGGCGGGCAGATAAGCGGGTTGCACGGAGCCATGATGACGTTACGTCGCTTGCTGACCCTTGCGCTGCTGCTGTCGCCGTTGGCGGCATCTGCGCATAACTTCGTGCATGGCCGGCCGGTGGCGCCGATCGCCATCGCCGATCGCGGCGAGCTGCTGCTGCGCAACGGCGATTTCAGCTACCGGCCGTGGAACAGCGCAAAACTGGCGGGCAAGGTGCGGGTGATCCAGTACATCGCCGGGCGCACCTCAGCCAAAAAGAAGAACTCGCTGCTGATCAACGCCGTTAAGGACGCGAACCTGCCGGGCGATCGCTTCCAGCCGACCACCATCGTTAACACCGACGACGCGATACCGGGCTCTGGCTTCTTCGTGCGCGGCAAGATCGAGAAAAACAAACGCCATTACCCCTGGGCGCAGTTCATCGTCGACAGCGACGGGCTGGGGCGCATGGCCTGGCGGCTGCCGGAGGAGAGCTCCACCATCGTGGTGCTGGATAAGGCCGGGCGCGTGCAGTGGGCGAAGGACGGCGCACTCACCCCGCAGGAAGTTGACCAGGTGATCGCCCTGCTGCGCACCCTGATCGCGCAGGAAACGCCATGAAGCGCACGCCGCCGGGAGCCGATGACGCATGTCTTTGATTGAACGCTATATCACGGTTGAGATCCGCCGCCTGGTGATGATGATCGCCGGGTTTCTGATCTTTATGTTCGCCAGCTACTCCGCCCAGCGCTACCTGACCGACGCCGCCAACGGCACGCTGGCGCTGCGGGTGGTGGCCGACGTGGTTTTCTATAAATCGCTGATCGCGCTGGAGATGATATTGCCCGTCGCGCTGTATGTCTCGGTGGCGGTGGCGCTGAGCCAGCTGTACAGCGATGCGGAGATCACCGCCATGCTGGCCGCCGGCGCCAGCCCGCTGCGGCTGTACAAGGCGGTGCTGCTGCTCGCCGTGCCGCTGGCGATAGCGGTCACGCTGCTGTCGCTGTATGGCAGGCCCTGGGCGTACGCCAATATTTATCAGCTGCAGCAACAGTCGCAATCGGTGCTGGACGTGAGCCACCTGCAGGCCGACAAATTCAACGTCAGCGGCAACGGCCGCATGATCCTCGCCAATCACGTCGACAAAACGGCCAACCACCTGACAGACGCCCTGATTTATGTGCGCGGCGGCCATCACACCAACCTGTACCGCGCGCAGTCGGTGGAGGTACTCGACGCTTCTCCCGCCAGCCCCGCCGTGCGGCTGAAAACCGGCACTGCCTATGTGCTGGATCGCCAGGGCGCCGACGACAACGGGCAGAATTACGACAACTTTGACATCGCGCTTAAACCGTTCGTGCCCAGCGCCGAGAGCCGGCACAAGTCGGCCTCGCCGGCGGAGCTGGCGCGCTCCGCCGATCCGGGCGACGCCGCCGAACTGCAATGGCGCGAGAGCCGCGGGCTGACCACCGTGCTGATGGTGCTGCTGGCGATCCCCTTGAGCCGCATCAAGCCGCGGCAGGGGCGCTACGCCGCGCTGCTGCCCCTGACGGTGCTGTTTACCGTGATTTTCTATGGCGGCAACATTTGCCGCACGCTGGTGGCCAACGGCTCTCTGCCACCGATCCCCGGCGTTTGGCTGGTGCCGATAGCGATGGCTGTCGGCATCGCCCTGCTGCTGGCGCGCGACTTATCACTGCTGCGGAAACCCTCCCGATGACCATTTTTAGCCGCTACCTAATGCGCAACGTGTTCATCGGCTTCGCCGCCGCGGCCGGGTTGCTCATCCCGCTGTTCACCACCTTTACGCTGATCAACGAGCTGGAGGACGTCACTCCGGGCGGCTACCGCTGGCAGCAGGCGCTGCTGGTGACCGTGATGACCCTGCCGCGCAGCCTGGTCGATCTGGGGCCGTTTATCGCGCTGCTCGGCGGCATCGTCGGGCTGGGGCAGCTTTCCAAGAGTCTGGAACTGACCGCGATCCGCTCCGCCGGGATGTCGATATTCCGCATCGCGCTGGTGATGCTCGCCGCCGGGCTGCTGATGAACCTCTCGCTCGGCGCCCTCGATGAATGGGCCGCTTCGCCGCTGCAGCAACGCGCGCTGCAGATAAAGAACAACGCGCTGGCACAGTCGAACGATAACGACGTCACCGTTAACCCGCTGTGGGCGCGGCGCGGCAACGAGTTTGTGACGGTCAAAACCGTCGATGAGAACGACCAGCCCCACGGCATTGAGATCTTCCGCTATCAGGCCAACCACGCGCTGGAATCTTACATTTACGCCGACAGCGCCAGCACCGCCGCCGACGGCAGCTGGCTGCTGCACAACGTGATGCAAAAAAGCTGGCAAGGCAGAAAGGAGACGATTCAGCGGCAAGACAGCCTGCTCTGGCGCTCGCTGTTCGCCGTGCCGAGCCTGAAAGAGCTGACCCTGCCGGCCGGCAGCTTCTCGCTCCAACAGCTGGATCGCTATATCGATTACCTGCAGGGCTCGGGGCAGCCCAGCACCGAATACCGCCTGGCGCTGTGGAAAAAACTCGGCCAGCCCCTGCTGGTGCTGGCGATGATTTTGCTGGCCATCCCGTTTACCTTCACCGCCCCACGCGCGCCCGGCATGGGCAGCCGATTAGCGCTCGGCGTCATCATCGGGCTGCTGACCTACATCGCTTACCAGATCGTCCTCAATCTGGGGTTGCTGTTCGCCCTCAACGCGCCCTTCACCGCCCTCGCCCCGCCGCTTTTACTCCTGGCATTGTCGCTGGCGCTGGTTTATCGGTTTGATCGGCGGGGTTAGGCATTTTCTGAGGTTGATAAGGGATAAGAAGAGAATCGCAATTTCCATTCCAGAGAAAACATTACGCGCTCACCTGCTCAGCGATTTTTAAGGATGTTAGTTAATGGCAAAGATAGCTGTTTGTATACTGACTTTTAACTCCTCTCGTTTATTACACGAGGTGCTTTCTCCACTCATGGGCATTGCGGATGAGTGGATTGTGGTGGACTCCGGAAGTACGGATAAAACGCTGTCTATTTGCCAAAGCTTTGGAATAAGCCCTATTTACCATCGTTTCGAAACGCATGGACGACAAATGAACTTTGCGATTTCTCAATCTCACCATGATTGGGTACTGTGCCTGGACAGCGACGAAATCCTTGATGCCGAAACCATAGCGTCCATTTTAACATTCAAATCGCAGGCAAACCCGCCACCACAGCAAGCCTATAGAATAAAAAGGAATTGGTTTGTACTCGGACAGCCAGTCAGAACGATTTATCCCATCTCCTCACCGGACTACCCCGTTCGACTGTTCAATAGAACACAGGTCAGGTTCAATGATGCTCCGGTAGATGATGCCGCTGAAGGCTATATTCACACGTCGGTCATTCCCGGCAATGTTAAGCACGATACTTTTTATTCTCTCCATGAAATACTCAATAAGCTCAATAGCTATACGACAAGGGTAGTCAAATACAGAGACATTAGGCCCTCGATATTTCGTGGCGTCGTTAGCGCGATCGGCGCGTTTTTCAAATGGTACGTACTGAGCGGCGCATGGAAAGAAGGCAAAGTCGGCGCCGTTACTGGGTTTTATGCCGTGGCCTACAGTTTCCTGAAGTATTTTAAATCTTGGTATGGCAAAGATTGATAGCGTTAGAGACAGACGCATTTCCCTGCGGCCACTGATCCTGGCGTTGGTTTATCGATTTGAGCGGCGGAGTTCCCCCCTCTGGCAGCCTTCGGAAAACAAGAACTTTCCGGTTAATAATTGGCCGGCTTTACAAATTGGCCTGAGCCGTTATCATCCCTTATCTGGTGTCCTATGCGCCGTTAGCTACTGCTGACTGCCGTTCGATAACATGCCCCCTCAGGGCGCCATCGAGTGCAAGGAGTGCGAGCGCCCGCCTGAATTGGCCAAGACGCAGCAAGCAAAGGAAGAGACACACTATGTTTTCCCGTTTGAAACTGCTGTATATCGCCGATGATATTATTTCACCTGATGAATTCCCCCGTATAGTCAGCCCTTCCCGCGCCTGTCACGGCCTTTCATACATGCCGGACAAAGACATTCTGTCGCTTTTCTCTGGTTTTCGCGGTGGTGAACGGATCCGCCGTGAAGTTGGCGTTACGCAAAACGGAATAAGCTCTAACTTGCGCGCAAGAGTGCAGAGCGACCTGATGAGCGGCGTTGTCGTAGCGGTCGAAACCCGGCCCGGTGTGTTGGCGACGATGGGACCATTTTACGCCGACATCGACGGCTACCTGATACCGCAGGGGAGACAAGAGCCCAACTACCCGGTGGACAGGATAGTGAGGCAGTACGAGGAGGCCGTGAAGTCTTACGGTGGCCGCCGGGCGCGCCCGTCCGTCTTCCCCGCACAAGTCACGCGGGCCAAACCGGCTCTTCGCCCGGATATCCCGGTGCAGGGCGGAAGAGTTTCACAGCAGGTCGTGTCTGAGCCCTTGACCAAGGCGCAGCGTTGGCAGGAGCGAAAATACCTCATTGGCCGCGGGCAACGGAGTATCTATCCGGACGCCCGAATCGCCTCGGAACGCCTGGCGGCAAACAATGTCGCCGTCGAGAAGGCAAAGCTGGCGGAGAATATCTACAAGACCACGAATCCACTAAAGGATACACCCGGCGTTCCTGAAGGCTGGAAAGATATCAGTAACGATAATGCGGCCCTGAGTAAAATTGGGTTAAATAGAAATATGCTCTTCGACAGAGATGAATCTCCGGATTTTTTGGCAAGGGTATATCAACCTGATAGCACCGTTTTTGGTAAAGAGATGAACCCAACGGTCGTGTTCAGAGGATCAAGAGCGCCAGAGTTCCCGGAGGGAATCGGCAGCGCCGCCAAAAAGGCCCTTAGGGCGATTTGTCAGGAATTAAAAATGTGAATGACTGGATAAATAATGGTGCTCAGGGGATGGGGGCGAGCTCTGATTATTATAAACAGGCGGTTAAAATAGGATTACAAGTAAAGAACTCCTCCGGCGTCGATATTTCTGGTCATTCATTGGGCGGGGGAATGGCCTCAGCTGCATCAATGACCAGTGGGAAACCCGCCTGGACGTTTAATGCAGCCGGACTCCATCATGGAACTGTAGGGAAATACGGAGCTGAGATGATTGGTTCAGCCAAGAACATACAGGCCTATCGAGTTGAGGGAGAACTGTTAACCACGTTACAGGAGGTTAATAACGAAAGTGATTATGAGCTTTTAAAAAATGCCCTACCCGATGCTTTGCAAAAACCCTGGGGCGTAGCATTGCCTTTCACCTTGAAAGAGTGGTCATCGCTGGTGGTGCCTGATGCCGTTGGCATACCGCACACGCTTGCCGGTGGGACAGGAACCCTGCTCGATAAACACGGTATTGACCAGACAATAACGTTGATTGAAGATCAGAAAGACGAGGACGTCGCCACTATCAGGGGGAGAATATGAGCAAGTTGATAATGGCCATGGCGTTACTGTTTACTGTTCTCATGATGCAAGGATGCAAAAAAAACATGGAATATGAGCCACAGGATTTTTTTGAAGGCCGTCAACTGGACATCGCACAGCTGATTTATGATGGCGATGAAGTGAAACTGAAAGAGAAACTTCCCTCTGTCAGCAAGGAAGAACTGAACCGACAGGTTAAGGCGGACATGACCCTGCTGTTTTGGTCGGTGTTGAACTCAATCTACGATAAAAACACGCCGGAAAGGCTGAAAATAATAACCGACCTGGTAAAAGCTGGCGCAGACCCGCTGCAGCCCAGACCAGAAGGGGGAAGCAGCCCAGCGGAGTTCGTCATGAAAGCCGACAAGGGGATTTGGGTCAAAGCCATGCTCGACGGCGGTTTACCGCCAAACGCAAAAGATAAGGTATTCAATGAGCCCATTGTATTCCAAACAATCAAAGCCAAAAACACTGAAACGTTAAAGGTGATGCTGGATTACGGAGCGGACATTAATATCAGAGACTCCTTGCAACAAACCTTATTAATGGATGCTTTTTTTAGCTCAGCCTTTGAACACATGGCCCTACTGCTCAATCGGGGTGCGAATCCTAATCCGGTAAATATAAATAATCTTTCGCTGTTAACAGCAGTAAACCGGCAAATAAAAGACAGCCAAGATGGCTCAGAATACAATGAACAGTGTAAGAAAATACTCGAGCTCATGCTTTTGAAAGGGGCAAAGGAAGCGCAGTAATTTCATCAACGCAGATCTGACAGCTGCCTGTTATTTATATGGGGCTGTCAGATGGCATCTGGCTAAATTTTCTCAGCCCAGATGTATGTTTCACCAAGTAACGTTTCCATTGGCACCCGCTCACAACAAGAGCACTTTCCCGCGATCGCCAAAGAACCTAACTATGTATTCCACATCTTTGAGCAGGTGCTGAATGGCTGCTCACCCCGCCGCTACTGATCCTGGCGCTGGTGCAAAGGCGATCTTGGCAAGGTTTGCGAGAAAAGAAGAGTACCAAGAGGCCCGCAAGTTGCACCCTATCCGCTAAGGTTGAGGGAGCGCCTACGCCGCCACTCATCGACCACATCACCTAACGTCTTTGGCATGTCATTGCGTATCCATGCCATAAACTCACGATCGAAGCGAAAATCTTCTCCGCACGCCTCAACCATGAAACGACGGACGTTTTGCGTATTTTTGTAGCTTTTATCCACGATCGTAGCGCGTGTTAGCAATGCGCTATGCCAATCGATTTTCAATTTAACCACTCCTGTGAAGAGCCGTTCGATAAAGAACTTCAACCTAGCCTGACAAGTCGCACTTTTGTCACGCCCGTTTCGGCGCAAAGTAGTGTGGTGAAAAGCATAGCCCAGATCGCCATTTCCGCGCTGTTATATGCACGAGCGCATTTATGCCATCGCCTTCGAACAGGGGCGAAATGGCAACCGCCCCTGCTTGCTACGTAGAGTTAACGCAGTTCCTTCGCTATCGCGCTAAACATCAGCGACGCCTCCAGCGGTTGCGCGCTGAAAGAAGGCTCCGCCTGCGGCCAGGTGGACCACTGGACGATCACCAGATTCTCCGCCTGATTGACCATGATCATCTGGCCGAAGATCCCCAGCGCCCACAGGGAATGCTTGAGGGAGGCCTGTGGAACAGGCTCCACGTTGGTCGCATTCACCGGCACTTCGTTGTTCCACCACTGGTAGCCGTAAATGCCGTTGGGGTGCGCCGCCGACACCGAACCCGCCGCCCGCGTCCAGTTGGCCGACTGGGCTACCCAATCAGCCGGCAAGATCTGTTTGCCGTTCGGCAACGTCCCGTTATGCAGAATGAACTCACCGAAACGCCCCCAGTCTTCCAGCGTGGCGTTAAAGCCGTGCGCGCCCACGTCGTGCTGGCCTTTGGCGTAGGCATGCCACACGCCGTCGCTCGCCATGCCGTACGGCTGCCAGATGCTTTGCTGCAGATAGGCCGCCAGCGGCATGCCGGTGGCGCGCTCCAGCACGTCGCCCAGCAGCCACGCGCCGCCGGAGGAGTAAGACCAGTTCTGCCCGGCAGGGTGCGCACGCTGCAAGCCGGCCACCAGCTTGCGCACGCAGGCGTAGGTGCCGGGCCTGGCTTCACACTCGGTCAGCTGCGCGAAGTCCGATTTCGGGTTGGTGTAATCCTCATTCCACGCCACGCCGGAGGTGTGGGTGATCAGCTGCCTGAGGGTCACGCCGTCCCACGCGGTGCCTTTCAGATCGGGTTCGTATTGCGTGATGAGATCGTCGAGCGAGCGGATTTTGCCCTGTTTAATCGCCACGCCCACCAGCGTGGCGACCACGGATTTGCCCACCGAGCGCGACGTCCACAGCGTGGCGTCGGTATTGCCCTCCCCAAGATATTTCCAGGCGATTTTGCCGTCTTTCAATACCAGCATGCCGCTGACGTTCTGGCGCTGCAGATAGTCCTGCAGGCTGTAGGTTTTGCCATTCACCCGATAACTGGCGTCCTTTAACGGTTTAGCGGCAGCCGGCAGCGGTGCGGCATTGCCGTGATGAAACACATCCCCGGCATAGTTGCGGTAGTCGTTACGAAAACCGATCACCCGATCACTCTGGCTCCAGGTGAGCATCTTGTGCGTGTCCGGCAATTGCGCATCGAAAGGCGCCGGACAGGCGCTGAGTTCGGTGCCCGCACAGGCGGCCAGCGCGGCGGGCGCCAACAGACCGCTGCAGAGACTGATGACAACGCCCGCCAGCAGGCTGCGGTTAAACACTTTGCTTTTCATATTTTTTCTCGCTTAGCTCAGGAAGGCGTTCAGCTTAAAAAAACGCGGCCTATAATAAAAAACGCCTAATGGGGGAAAATCCCCCGCAAAATCGACGGGGGAACCGCGTGCCGAGCCTGATTTATTCCTTTGCCCAACTGGAAGCCTTCACCGCCGTGGCCGAGCACGGCAGCCTGGCTAAGGCCGCGCTCAAACTGGGCAAAGACCGCACGACGCTGCGCGATTTGATTGATTTTCTCGAGGATGGCTTGGGCTATGCGCTGTTCCTGCGCGAGGGGCGCAGCCTGCACCTGACACCGGAAGGCGAACAGCTGCAGCGCCAGGCGCACCTGCTGATGCGCCAGGTGAAGGCGTTTGAGGCATTTGCCAAAGACGTGCCGAAGAGCGCGGCGCAGGAAATCTCGCTGGTCTACGATCCCTTTACGCCCCGCACATTACTGCAGGCGTTGATTGCCGCTATGGCCCAGCGCCACACGCGGCTGAGCCTGATTAACGCCTCGCGCGACGAAGCGGAAAGCCTGCTGGCAAGCGGCCAGGCCGATCTGGGCATCTGCCAGGCGCGCAACCGCAGCGTGGGCGACACCATGGAGTGGCGCGCCTTAGGGGCTATAGAGATGGATTTCTACGCCGCCGAAACGCTTTTCCCCGGCGCGGAACAGCCGCTTTCGCTGCTGGAGCTCTCGCTCACGCCGCAGGTGATCATGCACCCGGACTCTGACGAGCCGGTGGCGCGCCGCCTGCAAATTTCGGGGCATACCATTTTCACCAACGAACTGGAGATGCTGCGCGCCCTGCTTGAACAAGGCTGCGGCTGGGGATTCTTGCCGACGCACATGCATGCCGAACGGTGGAAAAACGTCAACACGCTGCGCACCGAAGTCGGCAGCCAGGGGATCAGCCAAACCATGCTCACCATCTGGAAGCCGGGCAGTGACCGACGGGCGCTGATTGATGAGACGTTGGCGCTGTTGCCGGGATTGTGGCGGGGGGTTGGTGGGTGAAAAGTCGCAGCTAGATTAGCGGTGTGTTTGGATTGGCGGTGGAAAATCACTGGCAAATTAGCGGTGTTGTTACGGTAGTCGAGCGTAGAGCTCATCACCTATGTTGTTTTTTCGTTCTTAAGCGGAGCTCGTTGTTTTCCCCCAGTGACCCCTTCCCCACCTTTGCTCCATCGCTGTTAGCGCTAGTTGAGTGCTTTGACTGATGGCATTTAGAGCGACAGCTTTGAGCGAAGAGCGGAAGTAGTCACTTTTGTGGTCTGCTCTCACGAAAGTGACTACAGGAACAGTTGCAATTCATATTAACCATTCAGTTGGCAGACAATTAGCTAGGGTGTAACCTGTCTAACTCAGAGAAAAGGAAGAGCTATGAGCTAAGCTATGAAAAAATACAAAAGCACCGGAGTAACAGGAAGAGCAGGTGAGCTATATTTTGCTTATTGGATAGTTCGCTATTTTAATTGGCCTTGCCGATTGCTTGATATTGATGTTGGCATAGATGCTCAAGTTGAAATTTTTGAAGATGAAATATCAACTGGGGACTTTTTTGCGGTTCAAATTAAATCAACGGTTGGAAACACCCCTGATATACAGATCGATCTATCTGACTTTATGTACTGGCAACAGTTGGAAACTCAAGTTGTTTTGGTCTCCATCGTAATGGCGGATAGCCATAATGATCCTGAGATGTTCTGGAAGCCATTTTCAAAACAATGTCTGGATGAAATAGTTCAAGAAATAACCTCAAAAGGACACCAGTCCAAAAAAGTCACCTTCACAGATTCAGATAAATTATGTGTTGAATCCAAAAATTCCTGGAGGATGGCAATGCTTTCAGAATCCGACAAAGATCTGATAAGGCTCGCCAAATCATTATTAGATGATTTAGAACAACATGACTTAGATAATTTTGTAGAGGAAGACTATTACCTCCAAGATGAACACAAGGACTATATAACTTTTAATAGCGAAATTGACATATTCAACCATCATTTCATCGATTATGAAAAGCTGAAAGATGCTGTATCTCATGATAGAAGGCTGGTGCTAAGAGCTCCCCTTATAGAAGAAGCTATCGATTACTTTGAGAATAACGAGGCGATATTGCTTTATATGTTCAATCATGCTTTTAATTGGATTAAGGGCGACCGAACTCCAAATGAAATACTGCCCCAAACATTGAGTCGTGAAATTAGACGGCAGACAAAAGATTGGGTTTATCACATGACGGGTTATTAAAGGGCGCAGTTGCGCCCTAATTAATTAGGCCGCGTTCTGCATCATTATTTCAGCAATCTGATGTCGATATTCACTTACACCACTAAATATTTGACACATGTTTACCAAACATGTGACCAGCTCACCATAAATTAATATATCGCGAGGTAAGTAACGTCTGTTCCTGGCACAAAACAGCCATTGATACCTAACCTCGAACATAAAACACACCTTACCAAACTCTCCATCAATAAAATATAGCCACATGAAATGATTAAGCCCACAATTAATAAACCAGCAACATTATTACCCCTGATTTCATTCTATTATTTCCCTTCCCGCCACTCCCCTCCCCCCAACTCCCCCCTAGCACCGCCCCCGCCCTTTCCCTACAATAAGGGATCTGTTGAGGCATAACGCAAGGAAAGACGGTGTCGAAAGCCAATCCCAATGCCACTATCGTGGATATCGCCCGCCGCGCCAGGGTGACCAATATCACCGTTTCCCGCGCCTTCAATAAGCCCGAGCTGGTCAAGCCGGAAACCCGCGAGCGCATTCACGCCATCGCCAAAGAGCTGAACTATGTACCCAACGCGTTCGCGCAGGGGCTGAAAAGCAGCAGCAGCCAGATTATCGGCATCGTCACTAGCAGCATGTACAACCCGTTCTATTCCGGCCTGATCAAGACCGTGTCGCGCATTGCGCGTCAGCAGGGCTACCAGATCATGCTGTTCGACACCGACGGCAGCGAAGAGGCGGAAATGCGCGCCATTCAGGCGCTATTCGGCTACAAGGCGCGCGGCATCCTGCTGTCGGCGGTGCGCGACGACAAGCGCTACCGCCCCGCCTATCTCGAGCTGGCCGAGGTGTACGGCGTGCCGCTGATCCTTATCGACCGCGATCTTTACGATCAGCAGCTGAGCGGCGTGTTCCTCGATAACCGCGAGATCGGCGTGCTGGCCGGGCGTTATCTGGCGGAGCAGCCGGAGCAGAAGCTGCTGATTATCGGCGGCCCGGCGGATTCGGAAATTACGCTAACGCGCACCGCCGGCATCGTCGCGGCCTTGCAGGGCAGCGGGCGTGAGATTCATATCATCAACGGCGATTATGATTTCACCTCGCAAGAGAGCGAGGTGCGCGCCTATCTGGCGCAGCCGGAGAATCGCCCGGATTACATCATCGGCCTGAATGGCATCATCACGCTGGGCGCCATCGCCATCTGCCACGAGATGGGGCTTTATGAGCAAGTGAAATTCTTCTCGATCGACGAGCCGCCGCGCGCCGGCGCTTACGGCCTGCACATTCCGGGGGTGTATCACGATACGCAGAAACTGGGGGAGATCGCCGCGGAGCTGCTGTTCAGCGCCATTCACAGCCCGCGCGGCGAATTGCCGGTGCGCAGAGAGTTCTTCACCGGCTCGCTGTTGAATCGCTGACGGGCGCTATTGCCCGTAGTAGGCGTGTTTGCCGTGCTTGCGCAGGAAATGTTTATCCAATAGCTCCGGCTGCATCGGGGCGATGGCCGGCGCCAGCTGGCGCGTCGCCATCGCCATGATCGCCACCTCTTCCAGCACCACCGCGTTGTGCACCGCATCCGCCGCGTCCTTGCCCCAGGCGAACGGGCCGTGGGAGTAAACCAACACTCCCGGCACCTGCTGCGGATCGCGCCCCGCCTGATTGAAGGTCTCGATGATCACCTTGCCGGTTTCCCCTTCGTAATCGCCGGCGATCTCCGCCTCGCTCATCGGCCGGGTACAGGGAATGTCGCCGTAAAAGTAGTCGGCGTGGGTGGTGCCCAGCGCCGGGATCGGCTGCCCGGCCTGCGCCCAGATGGTAGCGTTGCGGCTGTGGGTGTGCACCACGCCGCCGATATCGGCGAAGGCGCGGTACAGCGCCAGGTGGGTGGCGGTGTCGGATGAGGGTTTGCGGTGCCCTTCGCGCACCTTGCCCTCCAGATCCACCACCACCAGATCCTCCAGCGTCATCGCCTCGTAGGCGATGCCCGAAGGTTTGATCACCACCAGCCCGCTTTGGCGATCGATCGCCGAGACGTTGCCCCAGGTAAAGGTCACCAGCCCGTATGCCGGCAGGCTGAGGTTGGCGGCCAGCACCTGCAGTTTGAGTTCGTTCAGCATGCGATGCCTCCCCCATTCATCTGTTGTTCGATCCAGGCCTTGGCCTGGGCGATGCGTTGCTTGTCCTGCCCGTCTTCGCGCGCCCACATCTCCAGCAGGTAGGGGCCGCGATAGCCGAGCGCGTTGAGCACGGAAAAGGCGTGGGCGAAGTCCACGCAGCCCTCGCCGAACGGCACGTCGCGGAACTGCCCGGCGCTGCCCGGCCCCACCGCGACGGTGTCTTTGAGGTGCACGGCGGTGATGCTGCCGATGCCCAGCGCCAGCTCGGCGGCGACGTCGTTGCCCCAGGCGCTGAGGTTGCCGAGATCGGGATACACCGTGAACCACGGGCTGTTGACGTGGCGCGCGATGTCGCGCCATTTGCTGATGCTGTTGATGAACGGCGTGTCCATCACCTCCACCGACAGCATCACCTGCGCCCTGGCGGCCTGCGCCGCCGCCCACTGCATGCCCTCGATAAAGCGCTCGCGGCTGTGGCGATCGGCGGGTTCGTAATAGACGTCGTAGCCCGCCAGCTGGATGTTGCGGATGCTGAGATCCGTCGCCAGTTCCAGCGCCTTGCTCATCAGCACCCGCGCCCGTTCGCGGGTGGCGGCGTCGGCGCTGCCGAACGGGTCGCGCCGGTGCGCCGACAGGCACAGGCTCGGCACCGTCACCCCGCTGTCGAGCCGCGCCTGGATAAACGCCAGCCGCTGGCGGCGATCCCAGTCCAGCCGTTGCTGGCGCGCCGGCTGTTCGTCGATCGACATCTCCACAAATTCAAAGCCCAGCTCGGCGGCGGTGGCCAGCCGCTGCGGCCAGCTCAGATCGGCGGGCAGCGCCTTTTCATACAGCCCCAGACAGGCGGCGTTAGTCGTTTGCATCAGTCACCTCACTCAAAGCCTGAGCGACCGCCAGATAGCGCGCCTGCTGGGCGCGCAGGCGCCGGTGGGCGGCGGTCGCGGGATAATAACAGCGCAGTTTGGGCGGCGCGGCAGCGATCGCCTCTGTGAACCCGGCGTACTCCCCGGCGCCGACGGCGGCGCACAGGGCGGCGGCGCGGCAGCCTCCTTGGCGGGTTTCCACCACCTCAAGCGGCAGGTTGCCGGCGTCGGCGTACATCTGCATCCAGACCTCGGACTGCGTCGGCCCGCCGGTCATGCGCACCCGCTCGATGCGCGGATTCAGCTGCACCATGCGCTCCTGATGGATCAGGTGCGAGAACACGATGCCCTGGTAGATCGCCTGCACCACGTCCGCCATCTCGTGGTGGGCGCTCAGGCCGATCAGCCCGCCCGGCGTGTTGCCGCCGAGGTTGGAGCCGTACAGATAAGGCAGGAACAGCAGCCCGCTCGGCTGCTCGCGGCGCTCGGCCACCCAGGCGTTGAACTGGGTGTAGCGCTGCCGGTCGTCGGCGCAGAACTGGCGCAGGAACCAGGCCAGGTTGCCGGCCGAGGTCGGGCTGCCTTCGTGCACGAAATAGCGGCCGTCGATGCAGTAGCGCCCCCAGGCATAGGGGTAATCGGCGGGAATGATGCGCTCGGTCACGCAGGTGGCGATCGACCAGGTGCCCGCCACCGCGCTGAGCGTGCGATCGTCGGCCACGCCGGAGCTGAGCGCCGCGCCCACCACGTCGAACAGGCCGCCGTACACCGCAGTGCCCGTTCGCAGGCCGCACTGCGCCGCCGCAGAGGCCGTCACCCGCCCGGCCAGCTGCGCCGAGCCGATCGTTGGCGCGGTCTTCTCCTGCGCCTCTTCGATGCCGAAGGCCGCCATCAGCGCCGGATCGTAAGCGCCGCTGTGCTGGTTAAACAGGTTGCTGCCGGAGATGTTGGTCACCTCGGCCGCCGCCTCGCCGGTGAGGCGAAAGCGCAGGTAGTCGTGCGCCATCAGGATGCGATCGACAGCGGCGTACTGCGCCGGTTGCTGCTGCTTCAGCCAGCGCAGCAGCAGCGCCGGGTGGCTGGGCCACAGCGGCTGCAGGCTGCGCGGGTAGGTCTGCGCGTCCACGCCGGTGCGGCGCAGCTCAGCCGCCGTGGCCGCCGCGCGGTTGTCCGAAGAGAGGATGCCGTTGCCGACCGGTTTGCCGTGGCGGTCGATGGCGTACAGCCCTTTGCCGTGCGCCGAGAAACTGACGCCGCGCACCTGCCCGGCCTCCAGCCCCGCCGCGTGCAGCGTCTGGCGGATCGCCGCGCAAACATCATCCCACAGCGCGTCCATATTGCGTTCGCTGAAGCCCGGCTGTGCGGCAATCGCCGCGCCGTCGCGCTCGGCGATCGCCAGCTCTTCACCGCTTGCCCGGTACAGCCCGGCCTTGATCACCGTGCCGCCGACGTCTATGCCAAGAAAGACTGACATCGCGCCTCCTATTTGCGCCGCACGGAGCTGAGGTAGATGGCGGCCAGGATGATGCCGCCCTTCACCACGTTCTGGATATATGGCGACACGTTCATCAGATTGAGGCCGTTGTTGAGCACCCCGAGCATCATCGCCCCCACCAGCGTGCCGACGATGGCGCCGCGCCCGCCGGAGATCGCCGCACCGCCCAGCACTACGGCGGCGATAGCGTCCAGCTCGAAGCCTTCGCCGGCGTTAGGCTGCCCGCTCATCAGGCGCGAGGTCAGCACCAGCCCGGCCAGCGCGGCGGTCAGTCCGCTGATCACGTACACCAGCATCTTGTAGCGCGGCACGCGGATGCCGCTCAGGCGCGCCGCCTCTTCGTTGCCACCCATCGCGTAGACGTAGCGGCCGAACGGCAGCTGGTTGAGCATCAGCCAGGCCAGCACGTACACACCGAGCATGATCAGGATCGGCACCTGAATGCCCAGCACCGTGCCGCGGCCAAAGAAGGAGAAGACGTCGGGCAGGCCGGAGATTGGGTAGCCGCCGGTATAGAGCAGCGCCAGGCCACGGGCGATGCCCATCGACGCCAGGGTGACGATGATCGGCGGCATGCGCAGGTAGGCGATGCAGGCGCCGTTGGCCAGGCCGAACAGCGCGCCGACCGCCAGCGCCGCCACCATCGCCAGCGGAATCGGCACCGCCGCCAGCATCAGCCCGGCGGCGACGGAGCCGGCCAGCGCCATTACCGGCCCCACCGAGAGATCGATGCCGCCGGTCAGAATGGCGCAGGTCATGCCCACCGCGATGATGGCGTTGATCGACACCTGGCGCGCCACGTTGGTCAGATTGTTGACGCTGAGGAAGCTGTCGTTCAGCAGGCTCATCAGCACGAACAGGACAGCGAAGCCGATAAACGGCAAGACCGCCGGGTGATGCAGCAGTTTTTCCCAGCGCTTGCCGAGACTGGGGCCGGCGGCGCGGCGCGCCACGGCGGGTTGTTCAATTCCGATCATAAGGCACTCCCGGTCGCGTGAAGCATGATGTGGTTGGATTCGATGTCATCGCCGGTCAGCTCGGCGACGATGTGGCCGCCGCGAAACACCAGCACGCGGTCGCACACGCCGATGATCTCCGGCAGTTCGGAAGAAATCATGATGATGGAGATGCCCTGCTGGGTCAGTTGCTGCATCAGCTGGTAGATCTCGGCCTTGGCGCCCACGTCGATGCCGCGCGTCGGCTCGTCGAAGATCAGGATGTTGCAGTCGTTGTTGAGCCAGCGGGCGATCACCACCTTCTGCTGGTTGCCGCCGCTCAGGGTGCTGACGGCGGTCTCGGCGTCCGGAGTTTTCACCCCCACGGCGCGGATCAGCCGCTGCACCACGTCGCGATCCTTGCGGGCGCTGACGAAGATCTTGCCGCGCCGGTGGTGCCGGTTGAGGGTGACGTTCTGCGCCACCGAGAACGGCAGCACCAGGCCCTCGGTTTTGCGGCTCTCCGGCAGCAGGCCGATGCCCTGCGCCAGCGCCTGCGCTGGGGAGCGCAGCGCCGCCGGTTGGCCGCCGAGGCTGACGCGTTTGCGGTGGCAGCGGCTGGCGCCGATCAGCGCAGAGACGGTCTCGGTGCGCCCGGAGCCCACCAGCCCGGCAAAGCCGAGGATCTCGCCCTTGTGCAGGTGAAAACGGTCGGTCGCGCCGTGCTTCTCGCGCTGGATCTCCGCCTCCAGCAGCACCGTCGCGGTATCGACCGGGTGCTGTTTCACCGGGAAGGCGTTCTCGATTTTGCGCCCGACCATCAGCCGCACCAGCTCTTCCACGTTGGTGTCGCCGGTGGCCAGCGTTTCGATGTAGGCGCCGTCGCGCAGCACAGTGATGCGATCGCAGATGGTGAAAATCTCGTCCAGGTGGTGCGAGATAAACACCATGCCGACGCCCAGCAGCCGCAGATCGTTCATCACGCTGAACAGGTGCTCGGCCTCGCCTGGCGTCAGCGTGGCGGTCGGCTCATCCAGCACCAGCACCCGCGCCTCCAGCGACAGCGCCTTGGCGATCTCAACGAACTGCTGCTGCGCCACGCTCAGCTGCTCCACCGGGCAATCGAGATCGATAGCCACCGTCAGCCGCTTGAAGATCGCCTCGGCCTTGCGCCGCATCGCCCGCCGATCCAGCAGGCCCCAGCGGTTCCTGATCTCCCGGTTGAGGAAGATGTTGTCGATGGCGCTCATGTAGGGAATCAACGAGAATTCCTGAAAAATAATGCCGACCCCGGCCTCGATCGCCTGGCGATAGTTGTTAAAGCGGCGCTGCTCGCCGTCGATAAAAATATCGCCCTCGTCCGGCTGATAGATGCCACACATGATTTTCACCAGCGTCGATTTGCCGGCGCCGTTTTCGCCCAGCAGGGCGTGCACTTCGCCGCGTTGAATGGCCAGATCGATGCCATCCAGCGCCTTCACGCCGGGAAAGCTCTTTTTTATTCGCTTCAGTTCCAGTAAAGGTGTCACCGCATTGCCCTCCGCACCGAACGCCCCGCCGCAGCGGGGCGAACCCGGCTGCTGTTACCAGCTAAAGCCGGCCGCATTGCTGCGGTCGATCAGCTTCACTTTGACCGGCACGGTTTTCGGCACCGTGGCGCCCCAGTAGCGGGCCAGCGCAATGCCGAGCGCGATGCGCAGCTGGTCGCGCGGGAACTGCGCTGAGGTGGCGATGAACGGCGAATTCGGCTTGAGGATCTCTTTGATGGCTTCCGGCTGGCCGTCGACGCTCACCAGCTTGACCTTGGCGCCGTTGCTTTCGATCGCCGCCAGGGCGCCGAGCGCGCCGACGTCGTTGACGCTGAAGATGCCCGCCAGATCAGGCGCCGACTGCAGCATGTTTTCGGTCACGGTCAGCGCGGTGTCGCGCTCCTGCTTGCCGTTTTGCTTGGTGACAATCTTGATGTCGGGGTATTTTTTCATCGCCGCTTCAAAGCCGCGCACGCGCTCCAGGATCGGCACCACCGGGATGCCGTCGAGGATCGCCACCTTGCCTTTGCCGCCCAGCGCTTTCGCCAGGTACTCGCCCGCCTGGAAGCCGGCGTCGTAGTTTTCCGAGCCGACGAACGAATCCAGCGGCCCTTCCGCCTGGGCGTCGATCGCTACCACCACCGCGCCGGCCTTATGGGCGGAGATCACCGCCGACTGCACCCCCACCGAATCGGTCGGGTTGATCAGCAGGATATCCACCTTCTTCTGCAGCATGTCTTCCACGTCGCCGATCTGTTTGGCGACGTCATGGCGCGCATCGGCCACGTACACCTTGGCGCCGATATCCGCCGCCGCCTGATCCAGCGCCTGCTTCATGGTGACGAAGTAGTCGTTGTTCATTTCCTGGAACGACATACCGATAGTGATTTGCTTGGCCAGCGCCCCATGGCTGGCCGCCAACATTCCACCGGCGACGATAAAAGGCAGGGTCTTTTTGAATAATGAAAACATAGCCAATTCTCCTGTAGGGAAGCTTCTTGTTGTGGTTATCAGAGCAACAGCATGTCTTTACGTTTGGCCGACCGGCCGGCTCCCCATTGCGGATGGGCCGGCGATCGTGACTGCAACAGCGGTACGGCGGGAGGGTCAGGGAACCAGGATCACCTTGATAGAGTCGGTCGAGTCCGCCAGGGCGAAGGCTTCATCCCAGTCGTTCAATGAATAGCTGTGGGTAACCACGCCGTTGGAAGTCACCAGCCCGCGCTCGAACAGATCGATGGCGATTTCATAGCTGTAGGGCGCCAGGTGCGCGCCGCGAATGTCCAGCTCCTTGCGATCGCCGATGATGGACCAATCGACGGTGGTTTCCTTACCGAACACGCTGAACTCCACGAAGCGGCCCAGCTTGCGGATCATCTGCAGCCCCTGGGTGACGCCGATCGGCGCGCCGGTGGCCTCGATGTACACGTCGCAGCCATAGCCGCCGGTCAGCGATTTGACGATCTGGTCGGCATCTTCCTTCAGCGGGTTGATCACCACGTCGGCGCCGAACTCCTTCGCCAGCGCCAGCCGCTCGTCGATGGCATCGATCACGATCAGTTTCTTCGGCGTTTTCAGGCGCGCCACCTGCACCATGCACAACCCGAGCGGCCCGGCGCCGGCCAACACCACTACGTCGTCCAGCTGGATGTCGCCGCGCGCCACGGTGTGGATGGCGCAGGCCATCGGCTCAATCAGTACCGCGTCTTCATGGCTCAGGCTTTCCGGGATCTTGTGCACGATGGCGTTCTCGGAAAAACGCATGTATTCCGCCATGCCGCCCTCCGCCACGTCTTTCTGGAAGCCGTAAATGTTATGCGTCTCACACATCCAGTAGCTGCCGGATTTGCAGTAGCGGCACTCCCAGCACGGCACGATCTGCTCGGCGATCACCCGCTCGCCGATCCGGTATTTGCCTTCCGCGCCCTCGCCCAGCGCGGCGATGCGGCCGTAGAACTCATGCCCCGGCACCACCGGCGGTTTGACCCACGGGTTCTCCCCCCAAAACATCTGCGCGCCGTTCTTGCATTTGCAGTCGCCGGCGCAGATGCCGCAGCCTTCCACCTTGATCACCAGCTCGCGCGCCTTCGGCAGCGGCGTAGGCACCTGTTCGAAACGATAATCCTGCGGGCCGTGGCAAACGACCGCGCGCATTTTTTCCGGCAACTGGCTCATCTCTTCCTCCAATACACTCGTTAAACGCTTGAATTTTCTTAATGTTGACGTTGTCATTTTTATCCAACAAAAAACAAGTAACGAAATAACATGATAAATTTCAATGAATTAATCATCACACATCCCAGAAACTCAAAATGACAACGTGAACATTGATCGACATATAACCAAAGCTGCAAAAATAATTGTTTGAGCAAAATCACAGTTCGTTAACATTGCGGCTAAAAATGCTACAAATGCGGATCGCGATCCCATTTAAAGGATCGATGAGGATCGGGAGATGATCGAAACGGCGGGAAGAAGATGATTGGCAGGAATGCGGGCCAGGCATCGCACCCGGCCCGATAAAGCGGGTTACTTCACTTCGCCCATCGCTTTCAGCTTTTTGGACAGCTCGCGGCGCTCTTTGGACAGATCGGCATTTTTGATGATGTAGTCATCAACGCGATCTTCGTAGTCGCTGCGCATGTTGGCGATGATGCCCTGAATGTCTTCAATGCTCATGCCGGGCTTGATGTACTCGCTCAGGTTGTCGAGCAGCAGCACGCGCTTCTGGTTATCACGAATTTTCTTTTCGTTGTCGACGATCTCGCGTTGCAGTTTGTTTTTGCGGCGGAACATACGCACAAACTCCAGCACGTCCTGGAAACTCGGCTTATTTGCATTATCCATCTTTATACCCTTGCTTTAGTAATACACAGATTCATTTGCTTACGGCCACATGGCACCAAGATACAGGTTTGTGGCGGTCCGGCACAACAGTGATTGCCTTATCTTACCCACTTTGCCCCGGCGGCCAAAACCCAAAGCGCCGCCTTCATGATCTGACCCCCTATTCACGCTCGGCGGCGGTACAAACCTGGAGCAGATCCCCCAACTCTTCCAGCTGCTGCGCCAGCTCCATGCTGAGCCAAACGTAGCCGTAAATCGGCGCTTCGCCGTGCTGGCCGAGGCTGACCTCCTGCATCAGCGTTTTCAGCTCGCCGGCGATCTCCGCCAGCTGCCCCGCCACCGCCTGCCGCTGCGCCTGCGGCCCTTCGCGCATCAGCACCGCCAGCGATTCCAGCGAGCTCAGCGTCAGCAGTTGGGTACTGCGCAGCGTGCGGGCGTTCAACATGATGAAGTGCGTTTCGCGCGAGGCCCAGTAGGCGTCGGCCATCAGCTCCAGTGTACACACCAAATTGCGGCTGAGGGTTTGCACCGCCTCGAACACCGCTTTGGGGATGCGGGTTTCCTTGCTGGCGGGCACGATCAGGCTGCGCAGCTTCACCACCTGATTCAACAGATCCTTGAGCTGCGGCTCCAGCCGCGGCCGCTCGATAACGTTCGGCGAAAAATACGCGCCGTAGAGGCGGGCGGCGGTTTGCAGGCAGTCCGCCATTTGCATGCGCCACAGAATGTAGGCGCGCTGTGGGTAGATGCTGGTGAACAGCAGCGCCAGCAGCGAACCGAAGATCACGTCGCCGCTGCGCCACAGCGCGGTGTGCATGTCACCGGCGCCCGCGCCGCATACCACCGCCAGCGTGATCCCCACCAGCAGCGCCATATACGGCCGTTTGCCGAGCGTCAGGTAACCGCAGACGAACATCACCACGCCGCACCAAGCCAGCATCAGCGGCAGCGAATAGAGTTCCAGATACAGGGCGATCAGGCCGGACGCGGCGCCGAACACCGTGCCGGCAATGCGTTGCAGCGCCCGCTGCAGCACGTTGCCCCAAAACGAGATCGGCCCCATCACCACCACCAGGGTGATCAGCGGCCAGGTGCCTTCGGGCACCGCCAGCAGGCGGATCAGCAGAAAGGTCAGAATAAACGCCAGCCCGATGCGCACGCCGTGTACGATGCGGTAGTGGCGATAGGTCAGCAGTTCAAGGGAAGAGATTTTTCGATCGAGGCGCACAATGCCTCCGATAAAGACCAGCCAGGCCGCTATTTTAGCGGAGGAAGCCCGGCGAGGAAAAGGCGAATGAGGCGTCCCCCATTCGCGGTCAGGCTCAGGCGGCGTACTTGTCGACCAGCGCGCGCAGAACGGCGGCGGTTTCAACATCCATCACGCCGTCATACTTCTGCTGACGGAAGTGCAGCTGGAACGCGCGCACCAGCTGGCGATAGCCTTCTGCGGTGTTCGCCGCCGAGGTGTCGTAGCCATATTGGGCGAACAGTTTCAGCAAATCGGCCTGCGCCGGCAGGCCCTGGCTGCAGTATTCCTGCTGGCGCTGCTGCTTGGTCGCTTCGTCATACCAGGCGCCGACGCCGGCCTGATACAGCTGCTGCCACGGGAACTGCGGGCCCGGATCGCTCTTGCGGCCCGGCGCGATATCGGAGTGCGCCACCACGTTCACCGGCGAGATGTCCGGATAACGCTGCAGGATGTTCTGCGCCAGCTGGGTGACCGCCTCGATCTGCTGCGGATTGAACGGCGGGAAGGTGATGTTTCCACCGTCGCCGCTCGCCAGGTTAACGATCTCGATGCCGATCGAGGTGTCGTTGATATTGCTGCGGGTGCCCCACTGGCTGGTGCCGGCATGCCAGGCGCGCTCGTTCTCGTCCACCAGGTTGAAAATGCGCACGCCGCTGAAGCCGGCGGCCTGATAGGTGGCCTCGGTCGGATCCGGCACCAGATAGTGCGCGCTGACCGATTTTCCGGTCAACGACTTCACCGAGTCGGCGAAGTTTTGCGCCGTGTAGTGCAGCACCAGAAAGCGCACGCGGTGGCCGAAGCTGGCGACCGATCGGTAGCTATTGTAATCAATCTTGTACATCGTAAAGTCCCTCTCTCGTTTGATTTCACTGAGCGGCCCCTCATCATGACAGGCCGCCCCGCACGGGTGAACCTTTGGCTCACTCTTTTTGTTTTAGCTAATTGCTAAATCATGCGCAAGTATTTTTTAGCAAAATCGTTATTTACCTTTTTGCTAAAGAGTGCGATCATTGCACGATGGAAACTAAAGAAATCAGGCGCAACAATCTGCGCGAATTGATGGCCCGCTACGCCCGGCAAGGCGTCAACCAGAATGAATTCGCCACGCTGGTTGAGTCTTCCGCGCCGACGCTGAGCCAAATCATCGGGGAGAAATCCTCCCGCAATCTTGGCGACAATCTGGCCAGGCGGATCGAGGCCAAGCTGAATTTGCCCAAGGGCTGGTTCGACGTGTTTCATGAAAAGCAGCTGGTGCGCCCGTTTGACAACGTGGCGGCGGAGTCGGACTTCCAGCCCGCCCGTTTAAAACCGGTGGTATGGGAAGATACCGAACAGGACAAGGAAGAGTTTGTGGAGATCCCGCTGCTGGATATTGATTTTTCCGCCGGCGACGGCTGCTACGAAATCGTCGATCGCGAGGAATTTTCGCTGATCTTCCGCCGTTACTATCTGCACAAGATGGGGGTGGCGGTCAACGCCGCGCGCATTATCCGCATCTCCGGCTCCAGCATGGAACCGCGTCTGCAGGATGGCGACGTGGTCGGCATCAACACCGACGACACGCGCATCCGCGAGGGCAAGACCTACGCCATCCGCCACGGCAATTTGCTGCGGGTGAAGGTGCTGATCGAGCAACCGGACGGCGGCGTCATCATCCGCTCCCTCAACCGTGAAGAGTACCAGGACGAGCATCTCAGCTATCAGCAGCGCAAGGAGCAACTGGTGGTGCTCGGCCGCGTCTTCTGGTCCTCTTCGTCCTGGTAGCAGAGCAACCTCGGGCGCCCGCTGCGCCCGGCGGTTATTTGAAGTCCACCACCATCTGCTGCTGGATAGACAACCCGCGAGTCGACTGCACGCAACCGGCGATGTAGTCGGTGAAGCGCGGCGGTTTCGGCATGCCCAGCTTGAGGATCTTCTCGTTGCTGAAACGCACGTTGAGCATGGCGAACGAGCCGTACAGGCGCATCGCCTTCAGCATCAGCCGCTCGTTGCACGGGCCGAAAATGTCTTTCAGCTGACGGCGCATTTTCACCAACGCGTCATACGTCACCTGCGCATACTCATCGCCCACCGGCGCTTTTTCCAGCGCTGCCGCCATGGCGCGGTCGATTTCGGCAAAGCTGACGCTGCGCTCTTCACCGGCGGAGATGTGATAAACGTCGTTCTCCAGCGTTTCGCTGTTCATCAGCATCACCAGCGCATCCGCACAGTAGTCCACCGGGATCACGTCGATATTGTCCTGCAGCGAGCACATAAACTTGCGCAGCATCAGCGCCATGCCAAACACCCAGAAAATGCTGCTGGAAGGCTGGCAGCCCAGGCGGGTGTGGCCCACGACAATCGACGGACGAGCGATGGTCAGCGGCATTTGCGGGCAGCGTTGGCGCATCAGCTGTTCGATGGTGGATTTGGAACGCGTATATTCCACCAGATGCTCGGCATCTTCCTCAAATTCGCCGCTCTCCGCCACCAGCGAACCCGGTTCCGGGGAACAGGACATGGCGGTACCGACATGCAGAAAGCGTTTTAATCCCGGCACCTGCGCCATTCTTTCGGCAAAGGCCAGGGTGCCTTCTACGTTTACCTTCCAAATGAGCGGGTTATTACCAAATGAAGCAACGGCCGCACAGTTAATAACGTGCGTGACATTGTTAATACGTGCGTCAGTTAAAAATTCGGCCGGCTCGGAAAGGTCGCCCAACAATATATTTTCTATCGTAATTTTAGACAGCAAATTCGCGTCGATATTAAACTTTTCCATATTCGTGCGAATACGAGCCAATCCTTGCTGCGCATCATCGGCGCGCACCAGTAAAAGATAATTAATAGACTGATTTTCAATCAATAATTTTTCAAGAACTGCACCACCGAGAAAGCCGGTAGCGCCGGTTAACAGTAGCGTTTTCATCATTGTCACCCACATTGGTATTGAATGTGGGAGATTGTATCTGCGGGTATTTAAACAAATATTAAATAGAATTACGGCGCCCAGAATCACTTTTCTTAATATTATCTTAAGGAATCTTTTGAAACATCCATCGTGGCTTTAGTAACAAAAGAAGCGCGTAGATTGGATGATTAATCTCTGCCGTTTAAATACCATTGATGTAGTGCCTGATTTAATTTAACGGTCAATGTTATTTCTCTTCTCGTCCGTGGAGGACCTATGACCTATAACCAAAAAATCTGGTTGGGGGTTTTACTGCTGTGCGCCCTGTTTTGGGGGGCGGTGATAAGCGGCGCCTGTTCGCTGTATAACCGGGCAGATCGCCTCAATGCGCACCAGGCGCAGAACGAGTTCGCCGCGCGCCACAGTCTGGCCCCCAGCTCGCAGCAAAGCGCGCAGGCGTCCACCTCCCCTCGGAATGGGTAGGGACAAGACCCGCTAACGATCCTATTATACCCTAAGGTTAACAGGGAGATAACGATGGTTCGAAAGCTGGATAGCTTACCGCAGGCGCAACGCGAGAAAATAGAAGCCGATTTGCTGGCCATCAGCGTGATCTACAACGAGCGCTACGGCATCGCTTCGACCCAGGCGGAAACAGAACGACAGATCCCCGACCACCTGCTCCCCTACTTTCACCAGCGGCTGGATTTCTATCGCCGTGCGTAATTGCGCGCATTTCGCTAACCGCCGCTTGGCATCGCTCCCTACGCCGTTACAATAGAGGCATATTGTATCCGCCACTGAAGAGACGCGATTTTGAGCAGCAAGGCACCGGCCACATTTTATATCCACGATTACGAGACCTTCGGCAAGAGCCCGTCGCTGGACCGCCCGGCGCAGTTCGCCGGCGTGCGCACCGATATGGATTTCAACATTATCGAAGAGCCGCTGGTCATCTACTGCGCCCCGGCCGATGACTACCTGCCGGAACCCGAGGCGGTGATGATCACCGGCATCACGCCGCAGGTGGCGCGTGCCAAAGGGGTTAACGAGGCCGAGTTCACCCGCCAAATCCATCAGGCCTTCAGCGTGGCCGGCACCTGCATTCTCGGTTACAACAACATCCGCTTCGATGACGAAGTGAGCCGCAATATCTTCTATCGCAACTTCTACGATCCCTACGCCTACAGCTGGCAAAACGGCAACTCGCGCTGGGATCTGCTGGATGTGATGCGCGCCTGCTACGCTCTGCGCCCGGACGGCATCGTTTGGCCGGAAAACGAAGACGGTTTCCCCAGCTTCCGCCTGGAACATCTGACGCGCGCCAACGGCGTCGAGCACACGCAGGCTCACGACGCGATGTCGGACGTTTACGCCACTATCGCCATGGCCAAGCTGGTCAAACAGGCACAGCCGCGGCTGTTCGATTTCCTGCTGCAGCACCGCAACAAGCACAAGCTGAACGCCCTGATCGACGTCGCCGACATGACGCCGCTGGTGCACGTCTCCGGCATGTTCGGCGCGGCGCGCGGCAATACCAGCTGGGTGTCGCCGCTGGCCTGGCACCCGGACAACAAGAACGCGGTGATCATGTGCGATCTGGCCGGCGACATGACGCCGCTGTTGACGCTGAGCGCCGAGCAGCTGCGTGAACGGCTGTATACCCGCCGTGACGATCTGGCGCCGGATCAGGCACCGGTGCCGATCAAGCTGGTGCACATCAACAAATGCCCGGTGCTGGCGCCGGCCAAAACCCTGCTGCCGGAGAATGCCGAGCGGCTGGGCATCGATCGTCAGGCGTGTCTGCAAAATCTGCAGCTGCTGAAACAGCATCCGGAAGTGCGCGAGAAAGTGGTCGCGCTGTTCGCCGAAGCCGAGCCGTTCAAAGGCGCCGACGACGTCGACGCCCGCTTGTACGACGGTTTCTTCAGCGACGCCGACAAGGCGGCGATGAGGATTATCCAGCAGACCAAACCGCAGAACCTGCCGGCGCTGGATCTGGCCTTCAGCGACGGCCGCATGAAAGAGCTGCTGTTCCGCTTCCGCGCGCGCAACTACCCGAATACGCTGGACGACGCCGAGCAGCGTCGCTGGCTGCAACACCGCCAGGAAGCGCTGAGCGCAGAGCGCGTGCAGAGTTACCTGCTGCAGCTCGAATCGCTGTATAACCTGCACGAAGGCGACAAAGAGAAAACCGCCCTGTTGAAAGCGCTGTTCGATTACGGCAAAGAGTTGGTGGGATAAACCCCGCCGCAGCAGAAAAGGAAAAGGCCGCGAAAGCGGCCTTTTTTGTGGCTGAGGAGACGGCTCGCGCTTAGGCGGCGTCTTCGCTCGCTTGCGGCACCGGCAGACGGAAGCTGCGGGTGACGAAGGCCAGGTAGATCAAACCGATGGCCGCCCAAACCAGGCCCAGCGTCATCGAGCTGGCTTCCAGGTTGATCCACAGCGCGCCGACGGTCAGTGCGCCCATCACCGGCAGGATCAGGTAGTTAAATGTGTCCTTCACGGTGCGGTTCATCTTGTCGCGAATATAGAACTGCGAGATCACCGACAGGTTAACGAAGGTGAAGGCCACCAGCGCACCGAAGTTGATCAGCGCGGTCGCGGTCACCAGGTCAAACGACACCGCGGACAACGCGATGGCGCCTACAAGCAGCACGTTCAGCGCCGGGGTACGCCACTTCGGATGCACATAGCCGAAGAAGCGAGTCGGGAACACGCCGTCGCGGCCCATCACGTACATCAGACGCGAAACGCCCGCGTGCGCCGCCATGCCCGACGCCAATACCGTCACGCAGGAGAACACCAGGATCACCGACTGGAAGAACTTGCCCGCCACGTACAGCATGATTTCAGGCTGTGAGGCGTCCGGATCCTTGAAGCGCGAGATGTCCGGGAAGTACAGCTGCACGAAGTAAGACACCACGATAAAGATGATGCCGCCGATCAGCGCCGTCAGGAAGATGGCTTTCGGGATCACTTTTTCCGCGTCTTTGGTCTCTTCGGACAGCGAGCTGATGCCGTCGAAGCCCAGGAACGAGAAGCACAGGATGGTCGCGCCGGTAATCATCGGCACCACGTGGGCGTTATCGGACCAGAACGGGCGGCTGCTGACCAGCGTACCGGCGCCTTCGCCGTGGTAAATACCGTTGATCACCAGGCCGAGGAACACGATCATGATCGCCACCTGCACCACCACGATGATGGAGTTCAGGTTAGCCACCAGCTTGATGCCGCGCAGGTTGAAAATCGTCATCAAGCCGACCAGCACCGCCACGAAGATCCAGGACGGTACGCCCGGGAAGATCGCTTCCAGGTAAATCTTGGCCAGCAAAATGTTGATCATCGGCATGAACAGGTAGTCCAGCAGCGATGACCAGCCCACCATAAAGCCGACGTGCGGGCTGATGGCTTTCTGGGCGTAGGTGTAGGCGGAACCGGCGGAAGGGAACTTCTTCACCAGCTTGCCATAGCTCAGGGCGGTAAACAGGATCGCCAGCAGAGCGAAGGCGTACGCGGTCGCGACGTGACCATCGGTCAGGCCGGATACGATGCCGAAGGTATCGAAAATGGTCATTGGCTGCAGGTAAGCCAAGCCCATCATCACTACCGGAACTAATGTCAGGGTTTTACGCAGCTGAGTGCGCTGAGCCGGAGCGGCGTTGATGGTGTTATCGGACATTGTTCAGCCCCCCCTTACCTTGAGCCTTGCGGATGGCGGACACGCCAAGACTTAAGGTTGCGGGGAAACTTCGCAACGAGCGACTTAATTCTAAAAGAAGGGGGTTGTAAGCTGGATAACGGGTCGAGGTAACCTCGGCTGCTCCATAGTCGCTGCGGCCACAGCGGAAA
This sequence comes from Serratia sp. CY47280, assembly GCF_052168655.1. Taxonomy (NCBI): domain Bacteria; kingdom Pseudomonadati; phylum Pseudomonadota; class Gammaproteobacteria; order Enterobacterales; family Yersiniaceae; genus Serratia; species Serratia sp. CY47280. The sequence goes on from NZ_JBJNMG010000001.1 coordinate 1,589,686, forward strand.
CCGGCGGGCACCGGCGCTAAAGTGAAAAATTGCCCCATCTTTCTAATCCTCATGAGTCACGACCATAAAGTTTTGTTTGATCGTGCACGAAACTATTTATCTATCCGGATCGGTGTCCGGCCTCGCTTGGTGTATGAAACGCTACGTTGGTAAAACATAATGCAAAAAAAATAACCGACGCTTTCAAAACGTCGGCTATCTGCATTTGAGATATTTTGCACCAGAATGCCTCCGAATGACAAGATCCGGAAACCCTCAAATACAAATTCTTTTTGTCGATCGCACGGAAAACCAGCCCGGCAGGCGAATTAATCCGCTGCCGGCAGGCCAGTCACCCGCACATACCTCTTACTTTATACGCCCATTCAGGCATTTTTCAACATCCAGTCGATCTCGGTTTCCGTCACCCGCCGTTCAAACTGCAGCAGTTCGTCGGTCTTGCAGGCGTGATACACCTGGGTGAAACGCTCGCCCAGATAGTGCGTCAGCGCGTGCTGATGTTCAAACTCGTACAGCGCGTCGCTCTGGCGGATCGGCAGCGGCAGCCCTTCCTGCTCCAGCCCGTTGCCGGTCACCGGCTCAGGCAACGGCAGTAGGTTGTCCAGCCCGTACAGCATGCCGGCCAGGATCGCCGCCATCACCAGATAAGGATTGGCATCGGCGCCGGCCACGCGGTACTCCACCCGGTGGTTCTCCGGTTCGCCGCAGGGAATGCGCAGCGCCACGGTGCGGTTGTTGTGGCCCCAGGCGGCCTGGATCGGCACATACATCCCCGGCTGGAAGCGCCGGTAGGCGTTGACGTTCGGCGCCAGCAGCGCCATCGACGCCGGCATCAGGGTGATCATCCCGGCCAATGCCTGTTTCAAGAGCGGCGAATCCTCGCCTTCGGCGTCGGCAAACAGGTTGTTGCCCGCACTATCCTGCATGCTGACATGCACGTGCATGCCGCTGCCGGCGTAATCCTCATAGGGTTTGGCCATAAAGGTGGCGTGCATGTCGTGGTTCTCGGCGACCAGCCGCACCAGCCGCTTCAGCGCCAGCGCGTGGTCGCAGGCCAGCAGGATGTCGTCGGTATGACGCAGGTTGACCTCGAACTGCCCCGGCGACGCCTCCGCCACCGCGCCGTCCGCCGGCAGCCCCTGCAGCTTCGCCAGCGCGTCGATATCGTTCAGCACCTCGGCGAAATGGTTCAGGTTATCGACGGAATACACCTGGCTTTGGGTGTTGCGTTCCTGAGTGCCGGGCGCACACGGCGGCTGCAGATCGCCTTCCGCGTCGCGCAGCCTATCGATGAGATAAAACTCCAGCTCTACCGCTGCCACCGGAAACAAACCGCGCTGGCGCAGCGCCTGCCACACGCGGTTCAGCACATTGCGGGGTTCAACGTCAAAGGGAGTGCCATCTTCATCCAGCATGGTGAGCAGCACCTGGCCGATGTGCTCCGGATCGGCGGCCGACGGCGTCAGCGAACCGGGCACCGGCAGGCAAATGCGGTCCGGTTCGCCGAGCTCCTGCCCAAGGCCGGTCTCCTCCACCACGTTGCCAAGGATGTCCATGGCGAACACCGACGCGGGGAAGTAGCTGCCTTTTTCCAGTTTTTTTAACCCAGAGACGGGTATGCGTTTGCCGCGGAAGGAACCATTAAGATCGGTGAGAAGGATATCGACATACTGCGTGGCGGGATGGCGTTCCAAATAATGAGCAACCTCATTTTGGAACGCGCTACTTCGCCTCTCTTCATGATGCTGTGCAAAATGTTCAACTGCTGCGCTATTGGTTTGCATACGTCACCCGCCATTATGCTCTGAAGGCGCGTTGGCGCCCGTCCACCGTTCGATTCAACACATGATTGGATTTCTCGTCAGGCCGCGCCGCTGCCGGGCGCTCAAAATAACATCCACAATATGAAACATAGTATTAACAGAATGGGTTTGCAAATGTTACAATCCTGTTTGATTATTCGCCAGCGGCTGCTAAATTGATAAAATATTGACCGAAAAGGCCTTACTGCCATTTTCACGTCAACTATTTTGTCCAACGCACCAAGAGTGAACATGGGCAATATATTTTCCAAACCCACCCTAACTACCGATATCATGCAGTATCGTTATCGACCAGACAGGCACCCGATAGCGATCTTCATTTCTGCCTGTCGCCCTTACCAGAAGGAAGTACCGCTATGAGCGAAGTCAGCTTGGCACCGGGCAAACGCCTGTCGCAGATCCGTCAGCAATTGGGTTTGTCACAGCGCCGGGTCGCCGAACTGTCCGGGTTAACCCACAGTGCGATCAGCACCATCGAACAGGACAAGGTCAGCCCGGCCATCAGCACGCTGCAAAAGCTGCTGAAGGTGTATGGCCTGTCGCTGTCTGAATTCTTTGCCGAACCGGAAGCCGCCGACGAACCGCGCGTGGTGATCGACGCCGAAGATCTGATTGAGATCGGCAGTCAGGGGGTGTCGATGAAGCTGGTGCACAACGGCAGCCCGACGCGCAACCTGGCGATGATGCTGGAAACCTACCAGCCCGGCACCACCACCGGTGAAAAGATCAAGCACCAGGGCGAAGAGATAGGCACCCTGCTGGAGGGCGAGATCGTGCTGACCATCAACGGCCAGAGCTACTGCCTGACCGCCGGCCAGAGTTACGCCATCAACACCGGCATCCCGCACAGCTTCAGCAATACTTCGGCGCGCATCTGCCGCATCGTCAGCGCACATACCCCCACCACCTTCTGACCGCTTATCGCTCCGGCGCAGCCTGACAGGGTTGCGCCCCCTGCCTCTCGACGTTTTTCATCGTCGTTATGCCATTTTGTTGGTTGCCAACGGCGCAATCTGTGTTACAACAGAGCAAAACAGCCATCTAAACATCTAAACGGCCTTACTACCCTATGTCAACCGCAACGCCTTCACGCCTCGAGATGCGCAATATCTCGATCGCCTTCGCCGGCTTCAACGCGCTGCAGGACGTGGACTTCACGCTGCAGGGCGGTTCAATCCATGCGCTGGTCGGCGCCAATGGCGCGGGCAAGTCGACACTGATGGCGATCCTCTCCGGCGCCCACGATCACTACCGCGGCGAGATCCTGATCGACGGCCGGGCAGTGGAAATTCATTCCCCGCTGCAGGCGCGCCGCCACGGCATCCACGTGGTACAGCAAGAGGTCGACGTCGCGCTGATCCCCACGCTGTCGGTGGCGGAAAACATCATGCTGGACTGGCTGAACGAACCGGGCCACTGGCTGAACTGGGCGGAACTGCACCGCCGCGCCGCGCAGCTGCTGCAGCAATGGGCGCTGCCGCTCAACCCGCGCAGACGCCTGGCGGACTGCACGCTGGCGGAAAAACAGCAGGTGCTGCTGGCGCGCGCGCTGTCGCACCGCTGCCGTTTTTTGGTGCTCGATGAACCGACCGCGCCGCTCGATCGCGCCGAGAGCGAGCGCCTGTTCAACGTGGTGCGCCGCCTGCAATCCGAAGGCATCGGCATCGTGTTCATTTCTCACCGCATCCACGAACTGAGCGACATTTGCGATCGGCTGACGGTGCTGCGCGACGGGCGGCGCGTCAGCGAAGACGCCATGCGCGGGCTGAGCGGCGAACAGATCGTCGAGAAAATGCTCGGCCACCGGCTGGACGACATTTTCCCGCCGCCGCGCCCGCCGCACGCTGGGCGTAAGCTGCTGCAGGTGGAGGGCTTGCGCGATCGCCATAAGCTGCGCGACGTTTCGCTGCGGCTGCATGAAGGAGAGATCCTCGGCATCGCCGGGCTGGCCGGAGCGGGCAAAACCGAACTGTGCAAGGCATTGTTCGGCGCCAGCACCGTGCAGCTCGAGCGCGGCGAACTGCGCGGGCAGCCCTGGGCGCCACGCGCGCCGCACCTGTCGGTCGAACAAGGATTGGCGCTGGTGCCGGAAGAGCGCCGCAAAGAAGGCATTTTTATCGATGAGGCGATCCCGATGAACCTGAGCGTCAGCGCCGACGACAGCTTCTCGCGCTGGAGCCTGTTCAGCCGGCGGCAAGAGCTGCGCTGGGCGCGCGAGATCATGCAGAGTCTGAACATTCGCGCCTCCGGCCCGCAACAGCGGCTGGCGCGCCTGTCCGGCGGCAATCAGCAAAAAGTGGCGATCGGCAAGTGGCTGCGCGGCAACGCCGAGGTGCTGATCTTCGATGAGCCGACCAAGGGCGTGGACATCAAGGCCAAGCAGGAGCTGTTCAGCCTGATCGACGGCCTGGCTCACGCCGGCAAAGGCGTGATTTACGCCTCCGGCGAGTTCGCCGAGCTGATTGGCCTGTGCGATCGCATCTGCGTGCTGTGGGACGGCCGCATCGTGGCGGAGTTGAACGCCGCCGACATCGACGAAGAAACCTTATTGCTCTATTCCACCGGAGGAACCCCTGCGTGAGTAAAGAATTTGCCTTGCGGCCTGCGCTGCCCTGGCGCCAACAGCTGTTTGATTTCCTCTACAAGTGGGGCATGCTGCTGACCGTCGCGGCGCTGATCGCCCTGTTTGGCCTGGCGTCGGACAACTTTCTCGATGCCAATAACATCATCAATATCCTGCGTTCGATCGCCATCGTGACGGTGATCGCCATCGGCGTCTCTATCTCGCTGTCGGTCGGCGGTTTCGATCTGTCGGTCGGCTCGACCGCCTCGCTGGCCAACGCGCTGGTGATTTCACTGTTCGTCTGGCACGGGTTCGGCACCACCGGCGCCATCGTGGTGACGCTGCTGCTGTGCACGCTGGTCGGCCTGTTCAACGCCCTGCTGATCGTGGTGTTCAGAATTCCCGACATGCTGGCGACGCTGGCCAGCCTGTTCGTGATCCAGGGCGTAGCGATGACCTACAGCTACGGCGGCTCCATCACCCAAAACATGGTGCTGCCGAATGGCGACATGGCGGAAGGCCTGATCCCAGAGGTGTTTTCCGCCCTCGGCCAGGTGCCGGTGATCGTGCTGATCATGTTGGCGGTCACCGTGGCGGTACAGCTGTTCCTCTCGTTGACCAAGCACGGCCGCCGGATGTACGCCATCGGCGGCAACCCCGAGGCTGCGCGTCTGTCGGGTATCCGCACCGTACGTTACAGGGTTGCCGCTTACGTCATTTCTTCCTGGCTGGCGGCGCTTGGCGGCATCTTGCTGGCGTCACGTATCGGCTCTTCGCAGGTCAATGCCGGCGGCGGCTATCTGATGGACGCGGTGGCAGCGGCCTATATCGGTTTCTCGCTGGCGGGCTCCGGCAAACCCAATGCGCTCGGCACCCTGATCGGCGCAGTGATCCTCGGCGTGCTGCAAAACGGCCTGGTGATGCTGTCGGTGCCCTACTACGCCATGGATATTATCAAAGGCCTGGTGCTGGCGCTGGCGCTGGCCATCACCTACATCCAGAAACGCTGATCCTCCCCGGCGCACGCCCGCTGCGCCGCTTTTCCCTTTAATTCATCCGGTTACCCTTTCCCGTCAGTAGAACAAGCATACAAATGATATGAATTATCATTAGCGTTTACATTCAGTAAAAAATCCTTACAATACCCTCACGCAACGCTGACGAAGCGAAGTATTTCTCAGCGAACGATGAATAATTTCATTAGAAATTCAATTGGTTAATTACTTTCACTTCAATCCAGGAAAGGTTCACCTCATGGAAACGCCACGTTACAGCAAGCTCGCCGCTCTGGTGATTGCCTCACTCAGCGCCACCGCCGCACTGGCCGCGCCGCAGGACGACACCCAGGACACCATGGTCGTCACCGCCTCCGGCTTCCAGCAAAAAATTCAGGACTCCGCCGCGTCCATCTCGGTGATCCCGCGCCAGCAGATCGAAGACAAGGCCTATCGCGACGTGACCGACGCGCTGAAAGACGTGCCTGGCGTGGTGGTCACCGGCGGCGCCAGCAGCAGCGACATCAGCATCCGCGGCATGTCCTCCAAGTACACGCTGATCCTGGTGGACGGCAAGCGCGTTGACACCCGCGGAACCCGTCCGAACAGCGACAACGCCGGCATCGAACAGGGCTGGCTGCCGCCGATGGAAGCCATCGAGCGCATCGAAGTGGTGCGCGGCCCGATGTCTTCGCTGTACGGTTCCGACGCCATGGGCGGCGTGATCAACGTCATCACCCGCAAGACTTCCCGCACCGAGTGGAAAGGCTCGCTACACGGCGACGCCACCCTTCAGGAAAACCGCGATTCCGGCGATCTGTTCCAGACCAACGCCTACGCCTCCGGCCCGCTGATTGAAGGCCTGCTCGGCGTGCGGGTCAACGGCCTGCTGTCGCGCCGCGCCGAAGATAAAATCGCCAACGGTTACAACGAACAGCGCATGCGCAGCGGCACCGCGGTGTTCACTCTGACACCGGACGAGAAGAACGAATTCGACTTCGAAATCGGCCGCTCGCTGCAGGATCGTAACAGCACGCCGGGCAAATCGGTGGTGGCGGAGCGCTGCAGCAAAGGCAAGTGCAAACCTACCTCTCGCAGCGAAGATCTCTACACCCGCACCAACTACTCGCTGACCCACAACGGTTATTACGACTTCGGTAACTCAACCAGCTACGTTCAGCGGGAAGAGACCAACAACCCGGGCCGTAAGATGAAGATGTACAACACCATCTTCAACACCCAGAACCAGTTCGAGCTGGGTTCCCACATGCTGAACCTCGGCGGCCAATACCGCTATGAGAAACTGGGCGACAGCGGCAACCAGCTGAGCTCGGCGAAAGACGTCAACCAGCTGACGCGCTGGAGCTGGGCGCTGTTCGCCGAAGACGAATGGGCGCTGACCAACGACTTCAGCCTGACCAGCGGCATCCGTATGGACCGCGATCAGAACTTCGGCAGCCACTGGTCGCCGCGCATGTACGGCGTCTGGCACCTGACCGAGCAGTGGACGATGAAAGGCGGCGTCTCCGCCGGCTACCGTTCGCCGGATCTGCGCCAATCCTCCGCCAGCTGGGGCCAGGTCACCGGTGGCGGCGTGCGTAACGGCATCATCGTCGGCAACCCGGATCTGCAGCCGGAGAAGAGCCTGAGCGAAGAGATCGGCCTGATGTGGGATAGCCTGAAAGGCGTCAACGCCGGCGTGACCGTCTTCAACACCGATTTCAAGAACAAGATCACCGAAGTCCGCCGCTGCGAAGACACGCCGGACTGCAAGATCGGCAACGAGGTCTATGACTTTATCAGCGATCGCGTCAACGTCGACAAAGCCAATATGCGCGGCGTAGAAGCCACCTTCGGCTGGCAGATCAACAAAGACTGGAAGTGGAACACCAACTACACCTACACCGCTTCCGAGCAGAAGAGCGGCGAGTTCCAGGGCAAGGCGCTCAACCAGATGCCGAAGCATATGCTCAACACCGTGCTGGACTGGCAGGCCACGCAGGACCTCAGCCTGTGGTCGCGCGTTAACTTCCGCAGCCGCACCTCAGACTACCTGAGCCGCACGTCGATGGAGACCAGCACGCCGTCCTACACCTTCGTCGATGCGGGCCTGAGCTATCAGGCGGCGAAAAACCTGCAGTTGACCGGCGGGGTTTACAACATCCTCGACAAAACCGTGGATTACGATCACTACCGCACCACGCTGGACGGCCGCCGTTACACCGTCGGCATGACCTACAACTTCTGATGCCCCTGGGCGCGCGCTGCGCGCCCTTTTCATTCCATCACCGTGAGGAAGCTCCATGAGATTACGCCGCTCCCCCCTGATGATCGCCCTGCTGGCCGCGATGGCGCTGGCGGGTTGCCACAGCAAAACCGATACGCCGATAGCCGCTACTCCGGCCACCGTCAACGTCCAGCACCTGAACGGCAGCACCGAGGTGAAGAAGCACCCGCAGCGCATCGTGGTGCTGGATTACGCGTCTCTGGAAACGCTGCAGCTGCTGGGCGTCGAACCGCTGGCGCTGCCCGGCAACCGCAAGAACTTGCCGGATAGCCTGAAGCGCTATCAGGATGACAAATACCTCAATGCCGGCACCCTGTTCGAACCGGATATGGCCGTGCTGCGCGCCGCCAAGCCGGACCTGATCCTGATCGCCGGCCGGGCGTCCAAAGCCTATGACGAGCTGAACGCGCTGGCACCGACGTTGAACATGTCCGTCGATCAGCAGGATCAGTTGGGCAGCCTGAAACAGCGCACCCTGCAGCTGGGCGAGCTGTTCGATAAGCAGCAACAGGCGCAGGCGGCGATCGATAAGCTGGATGCGCAGATCGCCGCAGTCAAACCACAGGCCACCCAGGCCGGGCGAGGGCTGGTGGTGCTGTTCTCCGGCGGCAAGATCAGCGCTTACGCGCCCAAGAGCCGTTTCAGCTTCGTCTATGACGCCCTCGGCTTCTCGTCCGCGCTGCAGTCCGACGAAAAAGACGTGCGCGGCAACAAGCTGACGCCTGAGCAGGTCGCCAAACTGAATCCGGACTGGCTGTTCGTCATCGACAGAGACGCCGCGACCGGGCGGCCGAACGCGGTGGCACCGCAGAAAATCCTCACCGGCACCGCGCTGAAGAAAACCACGGCGGTGAAAAAAGGCCAGGTGGTCTACCTGCCGGCAGCCGAGGTGTATCTGTCCGGCGGCATCGTTACCGCCCAGCACGTCGTCGAACGCGTGAGCGAGGCCCTGAACCACGCTGCGCGATAAAGAAAGCCCGGCGATGCCGGGCTTTTTCTTGGGTTAAATCGTCGGCTGGTTCACCAGACCGTCTATCAGCACCTGCGGCGTGCCCTGCGAGCAACGCTCGATGCGCCCGCGCACGCCGTAGACCCGCGCCAGGCTCTGCGGCGTAATCACCTGATCCGGCGCGCCATCGGCGATCAGATCGCCATCCTGCAGCATCAGCACGTGGTCGCCGTGACGCAGCGCGATGTTGATGTCATGCACCACCACCACCGTCACGATATTGCGCTTGCGGGTTTCGCGGCGCACCAAATCCATCACGTGGAACTGGTAGTTGAGATCGAGCGCGCTCAGCGGCTCATCCAGCAGCAGCAGCGACGGCTGACGGATCAGCGACTGCGCCAACCCCACCAGCTGTTTCTGGCCGCCGGACAGCTGATCGAGATAGCTCAGCGCCAGGTGGGCGATGCCCAGCTGTTCCAGCAAAGCCATCACTTCCGCTTCGCTGCCGGCGTTGCTGCGGCCGCCCGAGGCGCGCTGCGCCACGATGATCGACTCCAGCACGTGCAGATGCACTCCGGCGGGCAGCGACTGCGGCAGGTACACCACTTTCTCCGCCCGACGGGCGAACGGCATCTGCATCAGATCGCCGTCGTCCAGCCACAGCTTGCCCTGCGCCGGGTTCAGCCCGGCCAGCGAGCGCAGCAGCGTCGATTTGCCGCTGCCATTCGGCCCCAGCAGCACGGTGATTTGCCCGCGCGGCAGCATCGGCACCGAGAGATTGTCGATCACCTGGCGTTTCGGGTAACCCGCCGAGAAGTTTTCTATCCGTAAACCCTGGCTCATACGTTCCCCCGGTGGCGCAGAATAATGCTCAGGAAGAACGGCACCCCGACCAGCGACGTGACGATCCCCACCGGGATGATTACCCCAGGCACCAGGTTTTTCGACGCCACCGAGGCCATCGACAACACCAGCGCGCCAATCAGCGCACTGGCCGGCAGGTAGAAACGGTGATCTTCGCCGAAGATCATGCGGGCGATGTGCGGCGCCACCAGACCGATAAAGCCGATCGGCCCGACGAACGCCACCGCCAGCGCCGAGAGCATGCTGATGCGCAGCAGCGTGGTCAAACGCAGCCGACGCACGTCGATGCCGAAGCTCACCGCCCGGTCTTCACCCAGACGCAGCGCGGTCAGTTTCCACGAGCTCATCATCGACAGCGGCAGCAGCACGGCGAACACCCCGAACAGAATGCCCAGTTTGTCCCACGAGGCGCGCGCCAGGCTGCCCATGGTCCAGAACACCAGCCCCTGCAGCGTGTCCTCGCTGGCGATGAATTGCATCATCGAGACCAGCGCGTTGAAGGTAAACACCAGCGCGATGCCGAACAGCACCACGCCGGAGGTGGCGACCCGCGTCCAGCGCGTGATGCCGTCGAGCATCAGCGCAGCGAACAGCGCGAAGATAAAGGCGTTGGCGGAGATGAACCACTGGTCGGGAATCCCCGGAATGCCGATGCCAAGCACGATCGCCAACGCGGCGCCAAAGGCCGCGGCGGAAGAGACCCCGAGGGTAAAGGGGCTGGCCAGCGGGTTATTCAGGATGGTCTGCATCTCCGCCCCGGCCAGGCCGAGCGCAAAGCCCACCACCACCGCCATCAGCGCGTAAGGCAATCGGATGTCCCAGACGATCACCCTCGTGCCGGCATCGGCCGCGGCGGGGTCAAGCAGCGTCTGCCATAAGGACGACAGCGACAGGCCGGACGGCCCCATGGTGAAATCCAGCAGCAGCGAGCCCAGGATCGCCAGTGCCAACACGCCCATCATCATCAGGCGATGGCGAAGAATATGCTGATAACGCCCCATCACGCCGGCGTTGGGTTGCCCCTTGGCGTCAGTCATGGGATCGGTGGATACGCTCATTCGTTAAGATACCTGTTACAACCATCATGACAGCGGCGCGAAGGCGTCCGCCGTGAACCGGAAAGTGTGCGGCAGCAGCCTGCGCGCAGCCGTCCACAATAAAGCAAACGATAATACTTATCAATCATATCAATCGGTGAAAACAGCGTTATCGAAATGTAACAATTTGTTTTTACACGCCATTTTTCAAACCACCACGCTTACCCCCGCCAGCGGCCAGTAGGTTCATTATTCTGAAAGTGATCCCTGATCCGACCAGACTCTGACAAATAACGGCAAAACCACATAGAATCCAAAGCCACAGCACCGCGCGTGCAAAAAACCTTCAGGCCGCCGCAAGAGCGGCCTTATTGACGAGGCTGTAATGAGAAGTCCATCTCCGGCGACAACGCCCAAACGCCCGGCGCTGCTGAACTGGCTGTTATACAGCCCGCTGCAGGCCGATGACGAGCCGTTTCAACGCCAGCTGCGTCTCACGCTGACGCCCTCTCCTCTCACTCCCTGGCTGAATGCCGCAGGGCCGGTCGCGCTGTTGGTGGGGTACGCCTGGCTGAACCGACCGCTGGTCGGTATCGGCCTGCTGCTGCTGTTGCTGCTGTTGACCTCCGGGCGAGCCTGGCTGGCGCGCCGGCGTCAACCCGCCTGGCCGGACGCCATGCTGGTGACAGTGTTGCTGTGGACGCTGCTGGTCGGCGCCAGCGCCGCGCTGGCGATGCTGTCGGGCCGCTTCGTTTTAATACTTTTCGCCGGCCTCACCATCACCGCTCTGGCCTGCTGGCTGATGCAGCGCCACGCCGCCGCGCCACGCTTCGCGCTGCTTGAGGTGATCGCGCTGACGCTGCCTTACCTGCTGGCGGCACCGCTGTCGCGCGTGCAAAATCTGTTTGTCCTGGCGGACCTCGCGCCGCTGTGGTTGGTGCTGGCCCACGGTATGATCGCGCGCTACCACCGCCAACTGGTGCAGCACGTCACGCTGGCCTGGGAGAAGCAGCAGGCGTCGCACCGCGATCGCCTGACCGGCTTCCTCAACCGAGCGGGCGGCGAGGTGGTGATGCGCAGCATCTGCCGCCCCGCAGCGGCACAGACGATCTCTCACCTGTTCATTCTTGAGTTTGGTCCGCTGGCGGCGCTCTACCAAAGCCACGGCGTCCAGATCGGCGACGACGTACTGCGCACCGTCGGCGAGCGTCTCAAGACGCTGATCCGCCCGAGCGACTACGTCTGCCGCTATACCGGCGGCCTGTTTTTGATTCTGGTGCACGATCTGCCCTACGGCGCGGAAAGCGAATTCCTGGCGCGCATCGTGCCGCCGCTGGAGGCACCTTACGATTTTGGCGCGTTCGGCGAGGTGAACATGCAGCTCAACGCTGGCATTGTGGCGCTGACGCAGCATTATGCGACGGTGGAAGATTTGATGAGTTCGGCGCAGCAGGCGCTGGCGGAAGCCAAAGGCGGGAAAAAGTAAAGCCAAACGCGGCGGGAACCCCCGCCGCGTATCACTCACCGAAAATTACTTCACGTCCATCTTCGGGAATTCCATTTCGCTGTACTTCACGACACGGGTGCCTTGCGACAGCTTGTAACCGAACCAGATCAGCAGGAACAATGGAATGCCGATGTAGGTCGCGGTCACGCCATACCAGTCGATCTTATCTTGCAGGAAGGCCTGGTAGTTCTGGCCCAGGGTAATGATCAGGCACAGCACGAAGGCGAAGATCGGCCCCAGTGGGAAGAACCCGGAACGGTACGGCAAATCGTTCAGATCGCGCCCCTGCAGCATGTAACCGCGACGGAAACGGTAGTGGCTGATAGCGATGCCCAACCAGGCGATGAAACCGGTCATGCCCGAGGTATTGAGCAGCCACAGGTAAACCGACTGGTTGCCGAACATTGACGTCAGGAAGCACAGGCCGGCCACCACGCAGGTCGCATACAGCGCGTTACGCGGCACGCCGCCTTTCGACAGCTTGGCGAAAATGCGCGGCGCCTTGCCTTCCGATGCCAGGGTGTACAGCATGCGGGTCGATGCGTACATGCCCGAGTTACCGGCCGACAGCACAGCCGTCAGGATCACCGCGTTCATCACCGCCGCCGCCGACAACAGGCCGGCATGCTGGAACACCAGGGTGAACGGGCTGACGCTGATGTCTTTCACGTCGTTGCGCAGCAGGCTCGGATCGGTGTACGGAATGATCAGGCTGATGATCAGAATGGCGAAGATATAGAACAGCAGGATACGCCAGAACACCTGACGCACTGCGCGCGGGATGTTTTTACCCGGATTCTCCGATTCGCCGGCCGCGATACCGATGAGCTCGGTGCCCTGGAACGAGAAGCCGACGATCATGGCCACGCCGATCATCGCCGAGAAGCCGCCGGCAAACGGCGCGTCTCCTACCGTCCAGTTCTGCCAGCCGGCATGCTCGCCGCCCTTCAGAATGCCGACGATCATCAGCACACCGACGGCGATGAAGATAATCACCGTGCTGACCTTGATTAACGCGAACCAGTATTCCGCCTCGCCGAACCCTTTCACCGAAATGTAGTTCAGCAGGAACATCAGGCCGAGGAACAGGGCGCTCCAGATCCAACCAGGGGTGTCCGGGAACCAGTAGTTCATCACCAACTGCGAGGCCACCAGGTCAACGGCGATGGTCACCGCCCAGTTGTACCAGTAGTTCCAGCCCAGCGCGAAGCCGAAGCCTTCTTCCACGTATTTGGCGCCGTAAGTGGAGAATGAACCGGAGACCGGCATAAAGGCCGCCAGTTCGCCCAGGCTGGTCATCAGGAAGTACACCATCAAACCGATCAGAGCGTAAGACAGCAGCGCCCCGCCGGGGCCTGCCTGAGAAACCGTGGCCCCCGAGGCCACAAACAGGCCGGTGCCGATGGAGCCGCCGATGGCGATCATGGTCAAATGCCGGGCTTTCAGCTCGCGGCGCAATCCGGGTGCTTGCTGCCCCGATGTTTTTATATCCTGCTGAGCCATTCGTACCCTATCTGCTCTTTGAAAAAATGAGGGCGGATTGTAACAAATACCCGCCGGTGAACTAGCAACATTGCACTGATATAAGATAGCTTCATAATTCAGAGGCAATTATTAGCCGCGGCCCTTATGGCCTTACTTACTCTCATTAATGTGAGCGCGCGCAGGTTTTTATGCTTTCTTCGGCCTGCGCAGCAGCAGAGGACGTGACGCGCTGTCGATTACAGCGCGCAATAGCTGAGAAAACGCTGCAAGGCGTTGGAAATGTGCTTTTGCCGATGGCGGATCAGGTACAGGGTGCGCCGCAGCGGCGGCAGTGGCACCGGCAGTTCTACCAGTGCGCCGCTGGCCAGCTGTTCTGCCACCACGCGCCGCGACAGGCAGCTGATGCCGATACCGTGCCGCACCGCGTGCTTGATCGCCTCCGAGTTGCCGAGTTCCATCACCAGCTGGAAGTGCGGCAGGTGCGCCAACAGCAGATGATCCAGCACCTCGCGGGTGCCCGAACCACGCTCGCGCAGGATCCAAGGCGCATTGGCCAGCGCCTCCAGCGTCGGCGGTTGGTGGGTCAAGGGATTGTCCGGCGCGGCAAACACCACCAGCTCGTCCTCCAGCCACGGCTGCGTCACCAGCTCCGGCATATGGCAAGGCCCTTCGATCAGCCCCAGATCGACGCGAAAATCCGCCACCGCCACGATCACGTCCTGGCTGTTGCCGACGTTCAGCTCCAGCGGCGTGGCCGGAAAGTCCCGGCGGTAACGGGCGATCATCTCCGGCAGCATGTAGTTGCCGATGGTGCTGCTGGCGGCGATGCGCAGCGCCCCGCCATCATGGCGAAACAGCTGCTCGATCTCCCCCGCCTGCTCCAGCAGCGCCAGCGCCTTGGGATACAGCAACCGGCCGTGCTCGTTGATCACCAGCCGTTTGCCGACGCGATCGAACAGCTGCACCCCCAGCTGCCCCTCCAGATCCGCCAGCGCCGCGCTGACCGCCGATTGCGACAGCGCCAGCACCACCGAGGCCTGAGTGGTCGAACCGCTTTTCAGCACTTCGGTGAAAACTTCCAGTTGACGCAACGTGATATGCATAGCCGTCCCGGTATTGAAAGAAGGTTCTGCCAGAGAACCCAACATGGTGATGTGGGCAGCCCGGCCAGGCTACCCTGTTTGCGGCCAGATCGGCGCGCTATTTGCCCAACGCGACCAGCTGCGCCGCCGCGGCCAGCACCGGCTCGCGCGGCGTGCCGGCTTCGTCCCGCTGTATTAATTGCAGCATCGCCACCAGGTGATCGCGATCGACCGCCTTGTTTTCTTCAATCAAACGCCGCACCGCACGCCCCACTTCTTGATCTATCTGCTCTCTGCGTTGATCGTCGGTATCCATCGCCTGCTCCTGTTCAGTTGGAAAGTTGACGGCGGCTTGCCGCTCCTCCACACCCTAGCCGCAATGCGGCGTTATGCCAATGCCTGATCCCATACCACTTATTCAGATAGGTTATAAATATATAATCAATTTCTCTTTTATTCAGCCCAAACGTACTCTTAGCAGCAAGAAACAGACTGAAGGACTGACTTTTATGGCGACTGATACCACTCACACCTATCCCGAGCGACGCTTTCCGCTGTTTGGCCTGCCACGGCTGGTGCCGGGGCTGGCGCTGACCGGCGCGCTCACCGCGCTGGCCGTCTGGGCCGGCGATATTCCCTGGGTGGCGGAGCTGGGGCTGGGGGCGCTGACGCTGGCGATCCTGCTCGGCATTCTGGTGGGCAACACGCTGTATCCCCGCTGGCAAACCGTTTGTCACAGCGGCGTACAGCTGGCCAAACAGCGGCTGCTGCGTCTGGGCATTATCCTTTACGGCTTCCGGCTGACCTTTCAGCAGATCGCCGACGTCGGCGCCAGCGGCATCATCATCGACGCACTGACCCTGATCACCACTTTCCTGCTGGCCTGCTGGCTCGGCAAGAAAGTGTTCGGCATCGACAGCCAGACCGCGATACTGATCGGCGCCGGTAGCAGCATTTGCGGCGCGGCGGCGGTGATGGCCACCGAGCCGGTGCTGAAGGCCGATTCCAGCAAAGTGGCGGTAGCGGTCTCGACCGTGGTGGTATTCGGCACCCTGGCTATTTTCGTTTATCCCTGGCTGTATCAGTTGAATGAACACTTCCAGTGGCTGCCGTTCAGCCAGGAAACCTTCGGCATTTACGCCGGCTCCACCATCCACGAAGTGGCTCAGGTGGTCGCCGCCGGGCACGCCATCGGGCCGGACGCCGAAAATGCGGCGGTGATCGCCAAGATGATCCGCGTGATGATGCTGGCACCGTTCCTGCTGCTGCTGTCGGGCTACATCAGCCGCGGCAGTGCAGGCAAGGCGGAAAAATCCGCCATCACCATTCCGTGGTTCGCCGTGCTGTTTATAGCGGTCGCCGGGCTGAACTCCTTCAACCTGCTGCCGGCCGCGCTGGTGCGCCATCTGATCACCGCCGACACCTGGATGCTGGCGATGGCGATGGCGGCGCTGGGGTTGACCACCCACATCAGCGCCGTGCGCCAGGCCGGGATGAAACCGATTCTGCTGGCGACGCTGCTGTTCGTCTGGCTGCTGGTCGGCGGCGGCGCGATAAACCAACTGGTGCAACACCTGCTGTAATCCCCCTCGGCGGTCCGCTTCAGCGGGCCGCCGCTTTTCGCCATTCAATCCGCCCGCCATCAATGCCATAATGTCACCGATAACACAGGAGAATGAAGATGAAGTTTGTCGGTGCACATGTCAGCGCGTCAGGCGGCGTGGATCAGGCGGTTATCCGCGCGCACGAATTGGAGGCGACCGCGTTCGCCCTGTTCACCAAAAATCAGCGTCAATGGAAGGCCGCACCGCTGGCCGCCGACGTGATCGATAAGTTCAAGAGCGCATGTGCCCAGTACGGCTTCGGGCCGGGGCAGATCCTGCCGCACGACAGCTACCTGATCAATCTGGGCCACCCGGTGGCCGAGGCGTTGGAAAAATCGCGCGAGGCGTTTATCGACGAACTGCAGCGCTGCGAACAGCTGGGGCTGACGCTGCTGAACTTCCATCCCGGCAGCCACCTGCTGCAAATCGATGAAGACAAGTGCCTAGCGCGCATCGCCGAATCGATCAACATCGCGCTGGATAAAACCGCTGGCGTGACGGCGGTGATCGAGAACACCGCCGGCCAGGGCAGCAACCTGGGCTTCAAATTCGAACATCTGGCGGCGATCATCGACGGCGTGGAAGATAAGAGCCGCGTCGGCGTTTGCATCGACACCTGCCACGCCTTCGCCGCCGGGTACGATCTGCGTACCGAAGAAGACTGCGAGCACACCTTCAAGCAGTTGGGCGACATCGTCGGCTTCAACTACCTGCGCGGCATGCACCTGAATGACGCCAAGAGCGAGTTCAACAGCCGCGTCGACCGCCACCACAGCCTGGGGGAAGGCAACATCGGCAAAACGGTGTTCAGCTACATCATGCGCGATCCGCGCTTCGACAATATTCCGCTGATTCTGGAAACGGTAAACCCGGATATCTGGGCGGAAGAGATCGCCTGGCTGAAAGCACAGCAGTAACCCTCCCTTGGCCGCTCGCCTATGCGCGAGCGGTTTCCCCCACCGTGTGCTCTGCCGCCAGCATGGCGCCGAACTGACACAGCGTTTCTTCATCCAGGCCCGCCGCCCTAAACACCGCGGTGGTAAAGCTGACCGGCGCCGAGCCCGGTGCCGTAATGACACGGTCATCCACGACGGCGGCGGCGCTCGCAACGTAATGGCGCTGCCCGCTGTAGCCCTCAACATTGCGCGTCAAGAACTCGGCATCGTTGGAGGTATGCGCCCTGCCGTTCAACAGGCCGGCCCGCGCCAACGCCAACGTCCCGCCGCAAATGCCCGCCAGAGTCGCGCCGCGTTGAGACTGCTCGTTGAGCAACGCGCGGATATCCGGCGCCCGTTCGGTTTCCCACAGGGTGCCGCCGACCACCACCAGCACCTCGGGGCGCCAATCCGCCAGTTCGGCCACGCTTTTTTCAACCTCGACCGTCAGCCCGCCCTGTGAGCGAAGCGTTCCGGCCTGCGGCGCAAAAAACGCCACCTCCAGCCCATAAAACGGGCCGCCAACGCCGGCAATCAGCGCGTATTCCCAATCGGCGAAACCGGGTGTGAGTACGATCGCCACTTTTTTAGCCACGGATGAATCTCCTTGAGTCATTGCTTGTTCGCAGGAACAAAGTCGCGCTATCAGCTTAGAAAGCGTTGTGGTTTCTGACCAGGGGTAAATCGTGCTAACTGCCTAAGGCACAAACAAAAACGCGCAGCTCGGGGCTGCGCGTTTTGCGGTATCGCGAGGCTTACGCTGCGGCGGTAACCGGTACCTCAGCACGTTTCAGCAGGGCATAAGCTACGCCCGCCAGCAGCGTACCGGCGGCGATCGCCACCAGGTACAGCAACACCGGCGAAATCGCGCCTGGGATCAGCAGCACGAACAGCCCGCCGTGCGGTGCCATCAGTTTGGCGCCGAAGGCCATCGACAGCGCGCCGGTCAGCGCCCCGCCGGCGATGCAGCACGGCAGCACGCGCATCGGGTCGCGGGCGGCGAACGGAATCGCCCCTTCGGTGATGAAGCACAGCCCCAGCACCAACGCCGCCTTGCCGCCTTCCTGTTCGGATTTCGGGAACTTGCGGCGCGCCAGCAGCGTCGCCAGACCCATCGCCAGCGGTGGCACCATGCCCGCCGCCATGATCGCCGCCATCGGCGCATACACCGAAGAGCTGAGCAGCGCCACGCCGAACGCGTAGGCCGCTTTGTTCACCGGGCCGCCCATGTCGGTACACATCATGCCGCCGAGGATTGCCCCCAGCAGTACGGCGTTGGCGGTGCCCAGCGATTGCAGCCAATGGGTCAGACCTTCCATGATTTTCGCCACCGGCGTGCCGACCACGTAAATCATGATGAGGCCGGTGATCAGGCTGGCGACCAGCGGAATGATCAAGATGGGCTTCAGCGCTTCCATACTTTGCGGCAGGCGCAGCTTGCTGCTGATCGCCTTGGCGACATAACCCGCCAGGAAGCCGGCGATGATGCCGCCGAGGAACCCGGCGCCGGTGCTCACCGCCAGCATGCCGCCGATCAGGCCCGGCGTCAGGCCCGGACGATCCGCGATGGAGAAGGCGATAAAACCGGCCAACACCGGCACCATCAGCGCAAAGGCGGAGCCGCCGCCGATCTGCATCAGCGCCGCCGCCAACGTGCCTTTGACTTCAAACGCCTTGATGCCGAACACGAACGACAGCGCGATGCACAGACCGCCGGCCACCACCATCGGCAGCATGTAGGACACGCCGGTCAGCAGGTGGCGATACGGGCCGTTGCCCTCTTTCTTTTTCGCCGTCGGCGCCGCGCCGCTGCGCTGCTGCGGCTGGAACACCTCCGCCTCGGCCTGCGCCTTGTCCAGTTCCTGCGCGGTTTTCTTCAGCGCCAGACCGGTGGAAGTACGATACATCGGCTTACCGGCAAACTTGTCCAGATCCACTTCGATGTCCGCCGCGACGATCACCAGATCCGCCGCCGCCACTTCTTCCGGGGTGATGGCGTTGCCGGCGCCGACGGAACCGCGCGTTTCCACCTTCACCCACCAGCCGCGTTTCTTGGCTTCACTTTCAATGGCTTCAGCCGCCATAAAGGTATGCGCCACGCCGGTTGGGCAAGCGGTGATCGCCACGATGCGTTTTTGCCCATTGGCTTTCACCGGTGCCGCCGCCTGCGGCACCTGATAGGTTTCAGCTTCGGCCTTGGCACGCGCCAGAAAAGCGTCCGGTTCCCGCACCGCCTGTTCGACATCGCCCACATACACCAATTTGCCGTTCAGCCCGGCGTCAGCAGGAGCAGCCTGCCCCGCCACCACCACCAGTTCGGCGTCCTGCAGTGACTCGACCAGCGTCAGGCCAGTTTTGGCCGCGGCGGGCTCCAGCATGCGTTTCGCCAGGTGGCCACGGGCCTGCCCCAGCGAACTGTCTACCATCAGCAGCGTTTTCATTCTGCCTCCTGCTATTGATTGAAAGGTTTCAGATCGACGCGCGCCATCATCGCGGCCAACTGGGGACGATCGGTCACGCCGACGTTGCTTTGGCTGACCGCCAGCGCCGCTACCGCCGTGGCCAGACGCAGAGTGTGTTCGCTGGATTCGCGCATCAGCAGGCCGTAAATCAGGCCGCCGACCATCGAATCGCCGGCGCCCACGGTGCTGACCACCTCACAGGACGGCGGTTTGGCGATCCAGGCGCCGGAGGCGTTAACCCACAGCGCGCCTTCCGCGCCGAGGGAGATGACCACGTGGGCGATGCCCTGTTCACGCAGCGCATGCGCGGCCTCGACCACGTCCGCCAGCGTCGGCAGCGGGCGACCGGCCCAGATTTCCAGCTCGCGGCGGTTCGGCTTCACCAGCCACGGCGAGGCCTTCAGCCCGGCGACCAGCGCTTCGCGGCTGCTGTCGAAAATGATGCACGGGCACTTGGCGCGCAGCTGGGTCATCCAGTCGGTAAAGGCGTCGGGATCGACACCGGCCGGCAGACTGCCGCTCACCGCCACCATGTCGAACTGGCCCAGCCAGCTCAGCGAGTCGCTGACGAAGCGATCCCAGTCCTGTGATGTCACTTCAAAGCCGGAGAAGTTGAAATCGGTCACCTCGCCGTCTTTTTCCGTCAGCTTGACGTTGATGCGGGTGCGGCCCGGCACCACCTGAAAGCGATTGGCGATCCCCAGATCGCTGAACAGCAGTTGGAAACCGTCCTGATTGTCTTTGCCCAGAAAGCCGCCGACGGTGACGTCGATGCCTAAATCCTTCAACACTTTGGCGACGTTAATGCCCTTACCGGCGGCGTGCAGGCCGGCGGTTTTTACCCGGTTGACTTCCCCGCGCTCGATCTGCGGGCAGAAACCCACCAGATCGTACGCCGGGTTCAGGGTGATTGTTGCTACTCTTCTGCTCATGCTGCGCCCTCGCCCAGTCCTTCATTAATCGCTTCGCCAATCGCCTTCAGCGCGGCTTCAGCATCTTCTCCATTGGCGGTAAAGCGCAGGTGATGCCCTTTCTTCACGCCCAACGCCACCACCTTCATCAGGCTGCGCCCGTTGGCCGGCTTGCCGCTGCCGTCCAGGTTGGTGACGGTGATGTCACTGTTGAAACTTTTGATCACGTTGACCAGCGCCGTGCCCGGCCGCGCGTGCAGACCGTGCTCGTTGCGGATCACGAATTCGGCGCTCAGCACGCTGCTCTCTTCCGCCACGTCGCTGGTCAGCAGCGCCAGCACCCCGGCGGCATCCGCCTTCAGCAAGCGTTCAGCTTTGTTGGCCAGCAGCAGATCGCTGAGGTAGTTGAGCACCGCCAGCGGCTGCGCGTCGGCGACCGACACCGTCAGCAGCAGCGCCACCGGCTCGCCGTCTTCCACGAAAGCCTGCGCCGGGCGGCTGACGGTGGCCGCGCTGGCCAGGTTGCCTTCAACGCTGTCGCTCAGCCAAATGCCCTGCCCCAGATTCAGCGGCCTGCGGGTGATGACATCGCTGACGAACTGCGCGTTGACCGCCCCGATTTTTTGCAGACGGCCGGCGTTCAGCGCCTGCAGCGTCATCAGGCTGTCGGCCGCGACGTCGAGCGCAATCAGCGAAACGTCGAACTGGAATTCAGCGCTCTGCTGTTCGCCCATCAACAGGCTGCGCAGCTCTTCCGCGGAGGTGGTTTTCGCCAGCCGCTCCGCCACGCTGTCATCACTCAGCACGTGGGTGAGCTGACGCAGCAGTGCCAAATGCTCGTCGGAACGGGCGGCGATGCCGATCGCCACATAGGCGGTCTGGCCTTCCCCCCACGCGATGCCCTGCGGGAACTGGAACACCTGCACGCCGGTTTTCAACACCAGATCGCGGGTATCGGTGGTGCCGTGCGGAATGGCGATGCCGTTGCCCAGATAGGTGGACGTCTGCAGTTCGCGCTGCAGCATGCCGTCCACGTAACCGGCGCTGACGCAGCCGGCTTCGGTCAGCGCGGCGGCCACCTGACGGATGGCCCCCTGCTTATCGGCGGCAGCGGCGCCCAGATGAATGTCTTGCGGTGACAACTGGAACATGATTCTCCTCTCCTGCTGAATTGAATCGTTTCAGCTTTATTGAGAAAAAGGAGCGTTACCCGCTGCCCACAAGCGGTCGGATAACGCTGAAACGTTTCAAGGAGTGTGTAAGCAGCGCAAGATGAAAGCAAGCTTTCTCCCTTTCGCCATTGCAGATTTTTGAGCTTACGCACACTTTCATCGGCGCATTGGTCAGCGCCGGGGCAAAATGACATACTGTGCTGAAACTTTGCTGACGGAGAAAAGCATGAATGTAGTGACGGGCGTCGGGGTGATCATCGTCAACCCGCAAGGCGAGATTTTGCTGGGCAAACGCTGCGGCTCCCACGCGCCCTTTTGGTCGATCCCCGGCGGGCATCTGGATGCCGGTGAAACCTTCGAGCAGTGCGCCCAGCGCGAAATTGCCGAAGAAACCGGGTTGATCATCGATCCGCCGCGCTTCGTTGGCGTCAGCAACAATCTGCAAACCTGGCACGCCGAAGGCAAACACACCGTGTCTATCTGCCTGCAGGTGGATCACCCCGGCGGCGAAGCGGAGCTGAAAGAACCCGAAAAATGCGCCGAATGGCGTTGGTGCGCGCCAGACTCTCTGCCGGAACCCCATTTCGAAGCCAGCCGCACAGCGATCCGCCTGTGGCTGAGCGGCCAGGCCTATCTGCCCACGGCCTGACCCATCGCGAGCGCGTGCTGCGCCGCCCCACCGCTATATAAATTAGAATATAACGCTATTTTTTGCGATATAAACCATTTTTTTGACTACGGATAACCCCATGGGGTTAACCCTCTTCTATTATTACCCCTGCAATCGACGTGGCATTCTGACCTCCGGTCGGTGGCCTTTTGGCAAGATTTTATTTTAAATTCATAATTATAAGCGGGTTTACCATGAGCAAAAAACTGACTGGCTTTGAAAAAAAGCGCCGGTGGGGATGGTTATGGCTTTTGCTGCTGGGGATTATCCTCGGCGCGGCGCTGTTGGCCGGGACTGCCACCGTATTCCATAAAACCAGCGATACCGCCTTCTGCGTTTCCTGCCACACCATGCAACAACCGCTGGCCGAATATCAGGGCAGCGTCCACTTCCAAAACACCAAGGGCATCCGCGCCGAGTGCGCCGACTGCCACGTCCCCCATCAGCCGATCGATTACCTGTGGACCAAGATCCGCGCGGTAAAAGACATCTACGGCGAGATGGTCGGCACCATCGATACGCCGGAAAAATACGAAGCGCACAAGCTGGCGATGGCGCAGTCGGTCTGGAAGACGCTGAAAGAAAACGATTCGGCCACCTGCCGTTCCTGCCACAGCTACGACGCCATGGACATCACCGCCCAGCGCCCTGAGGCGCGCCTGCAGCACCCGGTGGCGATCAAACAGGGCGAAACCTGCATCGACTGCCATAAAGGCGTGGCCCACATCCTGCCGGACATGAGCGGCGAAACCCAGGCTGGCGCCGCCGAGCTGGCCAAGGCCGCAGCGCTGACCGCACCGGGCGCCACCACCCTCTACACCATCGCCACCGAACCGTTCTTCCTCAGCGCAGACGACAGCCATAATGCCGGCAACCTGATGCCGTCCACCGAAGTGCAGGTGGTGAAACAGGAGGGCGACAAGGTGCTGGCCACCGTGAGCGGCTGGCAGCAAGACGGGGTCAGCGAAGTGTTCTACGCCGCGCAGGGCAAGCGCATCCTCAGCGTGCTGCTGGGTGAAGACGCGCGCAAACAGCTGAAGACCGCGTCCACCCAGACCGATGCGGAAACCGGCCTGGTCTGGCATCAGGTCTCTCTGCAGGTGTGGCTGCCGCGCAAGCAGCTGATCGACGATCAGCAAAAAATCTGGCGCTACGCCGCGGACATGATGTCGGCCAACTGCACCGGCTGTCACGGGCTGACCGCGCTCGATCGCTTCAACGCCAACCAATGGATCGGCGTCATCAAAGGCATGGCACCGCGAACCTCGCTGACGCAGGAACAGCTGCGCGTGCTGACACAATACGTACAAAAACACGCCAGCGACATGCCACCTGCCGCACCGGCCAAGCTTTAAGGGAGAAGCGCAATGAGCAACCAACAACCGTTAACCATGAGCCGCCGCCGCTTTCTGACCGGCGCCGCCGCGCTGACCGCCGCCCCGCTGCTGGCGGGCTTATGGCCCAAAGCGGCACTGGCGCAGGCCATCAGCGAAGCGCTGCCGCAGTTCATCGTCTTGCGTCAGGCGCAAAAAGGCATCCTGACCGGCGCCCACTGGGGCGCGTTTGAGGCCATCGTGCAGGACGGCAAGATGGTCGGCGTGCAGCCGGTGCAGGACGATCCGTATCCCAATGAGCTGATCACCATGGCGCCTTATCAGGTGCACGCCGAGAACCGCATCAAATACCCGATGGTGCGTAAAAGCTGGCTGGAAGGCGGCCCCGGCAGCCGTACCGAGCTGCGCGGCCGCGACGAGTGGGTGCGCGTCAGCTGGGACAAAGCGACCGAGCTGGTGTGCAATGAGATCACCCGCCTGCAGAAAGATCACGGCCCGCAGTCGATCTACGCCGGTTCCTACGGCTGGAAAAGCGTCGGCATGCTGCACAACAGCCGCACGCTGCTGCAGCGCCTGATGAACCTGACCGGCGGCTTCCTCGGCTACGCCGGCGACTACTCCACCGGCGCGGCGCAGGTGATCATGTCGCACGTGGTCGGCTCGATGGAGGTCTACGAACAGCAGACCGCCTGGCCGAACGTGATCGAAAACAGCGAGCTGGTGATCCTGTGGGGCTGCAACCCGATGGTCACGCTGAAAAACAGCTGGAACGTGCCGGATCACGTCGGCCAGACCGGCTTCGAGGCGCTGAAGAAAAAAGGCACCCGGGTGATCAGCATCGATCCGGTGCACAACGACAGCGCCAAGTTCGTCAATGCGCAGTGGATCGCCCCGCGCCCTTACACCGACGGCGCCATGCTGATCGGCATCGCCCACACGCTGCTGACCGAGAAACTGCATAACCCGGACTTCCTGAAAACCTATACCGTCGGCTTCGACAAGTTCCAGGCCTACCTGCTGGGCGAGAGCGACGGCGTGGCGAAAACCGCCGAATGGGCGGCCGACATCAGCGGCGTCGATGCCGACACGCTGCGCGCGCTGGCGCGCGAGATGGCGAAGAGCCGCACCATGATCATGGGCGGCTGGGGCATTCAGCGCCAGCACCACGGCGAACAGCAGCACTGGCTGCTGGTGACGGTGGCGGCGATGCTCGGCCAAATCGGCCTGCCGGGCGGCGGCTTCGGCTTCAGCTACCACTATTCGTCCGGCGGCAGCCCAACCGCCAAGGGTGGCATCATCGCCGGCATCTCCGCCGGCAATGCGCCGAAAAACTCGCCGGCGCCGATCCCGGTGGCGCGCATCGCCGAATGCCTGAGCAACCCGGGCAAAACCATCGACTTCAACGGCGCCAAGGTCACCTACCCCGAGGTGAAAATGGTGTATGTGGCGGGCGGTAACACCTTCCACCAGCATCAGGACACCAATAACCTGGTCAAAGCCTGGCAGCGGCCGGACACCATCGTGGTCAACGAACCTTATTGGACCGCCACCGCCAAGCATGCCGATATCGTGCTGCCGGCCACCACCAGCTACGAGCGCAACGATCTGGAGATGGGGGGCGACTATTCACAGCTCTACGTGTTCCCGATGCATCAATGCGTGCCGCCGCAGCACGAATCGCGCAGTGACTTCGACATCTTCTCGGCGATGGCGGCCAGGCTGGGCGTGCAGGAGGCCTTTACCGAGGGCAAGGATGAAACCCAGTGGCTGAAAGGCATGTATGACGACATGAAAAACCAGGCGCGCGCCGCGCGGGTGGCGCTGCCGCCGTTCGACATGTTCTGGCAATCCAATAACTACGTGCGTTTCCCGGTGCCCGAGGCCAATAAGCAGTGGGTGCGCTTCGCCGATTATCGTGACAACCCGCTGCTGAACCCGCTGGGCACGCCGTCGGGCAAGATCGAGATCTACTCCGACGCAATCGCCAAAATGCATTATGCGGATTGCCCCGGCATCCCGACCTGGATGCCGCCGCACGAGTGGTATCGCGGGCCGGAAGCGGCCAAGTATCCGCTGTCGCTCAATACCGCGCACCCGACCAACCGGCTGCACTCTCAGCTCGACAACACGCCGCTGCGCGAGAAATACGCGGTAGCGGATCGTGAAGCGATCCTGATCCACCCGCAGGACGCGCAGCCGCGCGGCATCACTGGCGGCGATCTGGTACGGGCGTACAACGATCGCGGCCAGATCCTGGTGGGCGCGGTGGTCAGCGAAGACGTGCGGCCCGGCGTGGTGCGCATCAGCGAAGGCGCCTGGTTCGATCCGGCCGATCCGGCGCAGCCCGGCTCGCTGTGCAAGAACGGTAACGTCAACTGCCTGACCTTCGACATCGGCTCTTCCAGCCTGGCGCAGGGCAACTGCGGGCAGATGGCGCAGCTGCAGATCGAGAAATATCAGGGGCCGGCGCTGAAAAATACCGCGCACGCGGTGCCGCAAGGCGCCTGATTTACCAGCAAGCAAGGGGGCGCAACGCGCCCCCTTTTTTCTCGTCGCCGCGCGACATATCCGTTTACCCTTCGCCGCAAAGGAGCGGTTTGCGTTTCATTTCAACGGGCGTATGATGCGCGCGACCTCCCTTTTTCGACGAATTCTCAACCGCCATGCCGACTTCATCCGCAGTAACGCGACGCACGCCCGATCTCACTTCGCTGGCCTTTTTGGCGGTGGCGTTCCTGACCGGCATCGCCGGTGCGTTGCAAACCCCGACGCTGAGCCTGTTTTTGGAAACCGAAGTCAAGGTGCGGCCGGCGCTGGTTGGGCTGTTCTTTACCGGCAGCGCGGTGATCGGCATTCTGGTCAGCCAGTTTCTCGCCGGCCGCTCGGATAAAAAAGGCGACCGCAAATCACTGATCTTCCTCTGCTGTATGCTGGGGGCGCTGGGATTCACGCTGTTCGCCTGGAGCCGCAACTATTACCTGCTGCTGCTCGTCGGCGTACTGCTCACCAGCTTCGGTTCCACCGCTAACCCGCAAATGTTCGCTCTGGCGCGCGAACACGCCGATCGCACCGGCCGCGAGGCGGTCATGTTCACCTCCATCATGCGCGCACAGGTCTCGCTCGCCTGGGTCATTGGCCCGCCGATCGCCTTCGCGTTGGCGCTGGGCTTCGGCTTCAAGGCCATGTATCTGGCGGGCGCGGCGGCCTTTGTGCTGTGCGGCCTGCTGGTGTGGAAACGGCTGCCTTCCATGCCGAAAACTGCCGCGGCGAGTGCGCCCCTGGCCGCACCGCGCCAGCATCGCCGCGATGCGCTACTGCTGTTTTGCGCCAGCACTTTGATGTGGACCGCCAACAGCATGTACCTGATCAACATGCCGCTGTATATGGTGCACGAACTGCGGCTGCCGGAGCGGCTGGTCGGCGTGCTGATGGGCACCGCCGCCGGGCTGGAAATCCCGATCATGCTGATCGCCGGTCTGGTGGCGAAACGCTGCGGCAAGCGTTGTTTGATGCGCGGCGCCGCCGTCGCCGGCGTATTGTTCTATTGCAGCCTGCTGTTTATCACCGGCAGTTGGCAACTCATCGCCCTGCAGCTGCTGAATGCGGCGTTTATCGGCGTGCTGGCGGGGATCGGCATGCTCTACTTCCAGGATTTGATGCCCGGCCAGGCCGGCACGGCCACCACGCTGTTCACCAACACCATTCGGGTCGGCTGGGTCATTGCCGGCGCCATCGCCGGTGCGGTGGCGGAAATCTGGAACGACCATGCGGTATTTTACGCCGCGCTGGCGATGGCGGCAGGTGCGACGCTGTGTCTGTGGAAGCTGAGGGAAGTTTAGGGCGCGGTGTCCGCTTCCAGCCTGGTGAGGTAGATCAGCGCCTGATCGCGGTGATCGTGGCACATATCGCGGCTCGGCTGCAGGCTGCCGCACACTTTCGGCCGCAGCGGCGAATGAAACAGGCCGCAGCGCAGCTGTTCATCCAGATGAATGCAGCGGGTATTGGCGGGCTTGCCGTTCGGCATGCCGGGGATCGGGCTGGATATTGACGGCGCGATACAGCAGGCGCCGCAGTCGCTGCGACAGTCCATCAGCGCTACTCCTGGTGGGCTGGGGAAAAGAAGCGCGACAATAGCAGCCGCGCGCGGTGGCCGCCAGCAGAATCCCTGCGCCCCTGCGATCTTTACACTCGTCCCGCAACCGTCTTACCCCGGCTGATTCGCCGCCTGGCGAGTAAACGCCCAAAAAGCCGCAATTTAAAGACAAAAACGCGTGAAACGTGCAATCCCCCCGCTTTACATGCGCCATGCACCCATGTACCATTGAGCTAGTACAAAAGAACTTCTTCCATCAGGAGCACGCATGTCTACGGACACCATCCA
Organism: Serratia sp. CY47280; assembly: GCF_052168655.1. NCBI lineage: Bacteria > Pseudomonadati > Pseudomonadota > Gammaproteobacteria > Enterobacterales > Yersiniaceae > Serratia > Serratia sp. CY47280. The sequence continues at coordinate 1,617,747 of NZ_JBJNMG010000001.1, forward strand.
GAAGCTGGCCCGCCCTTCCGTCCTCGGCGGCGCGATGATCATTGCCGGAACCGCCGTTGGCGCCGGCATGTTTTCCATTCCGATCGTCACTTCCGGTGTCTGGTTCAGCGGCTCCGTCGCGCTGCTGGTGTATACCTGGGCCTGCATGTTGCTTTCCGGCCTGATGATCCTCGAAGCCACGCTGCACTACCCGAGCGGCGCCAGCTTCAACACCATGGTCAAGGATCTGCTGGGCAAAGGCTGGAACGCCGTGAACGGCCTGTCGGTGGCGTTCGTGCTGTACATCCTGACCTACGCCTATATCTCCGCGGGCGGTTCGATCATCGCGCATACGCTGGAGGGCATCGTCGGCGTCGGCCAGACCACCGCCGGTTTGGTGTTCGCGCTGGTCGTGGCGTTTATCGTCTGGCTCTCCACCCGCGCGGTCGACCGCCTGAGCACCATTCTGATCGGCGGCATGGTGATCACCTTCGTGATGTCGGTGGGCGACATGTTCACCCACGTGCAGCCCGCGGTGCTGTTCAATACCGGCGATAGCCAGGCCAGCTATCTGCCTTACGCCTTGGCGGCGTTGCCTTACCTGCTGACCTCGTTCGGCTACCACGGCAACATTCCCGGGCTGGTGAAGTACTACCACAAGGACAGCAGCTCCGTGGTGCGCAGCCTGGTGTACGGCACCCTGCTGGCATTAGCTATCTACATCCTGTGGCAGTATGTGATTCAGGGCAATATCGCGCGCGATGCCTTTAAGCAGGTGATCGCCGAAGGCGGCAATATCGGCAGCCTGCTCAAGCAAATGGGCAACGTCTCCAGCAGCCAGACCGTCAGCCAACTGCTGAACGCCTTCTCCTATATGGCGCTGGCCAGCTCGTTCCTCGGCGTGTCGCTGGGCCTGTTCGACTACCTGGCGGACTTCTGCAAGTTCAAGGATGACGCCGTCGGGCGCAGCAAGACCGCGCTGGTGACCTTTGTGCCGCCGACCCTGGCCGCGCTGCTGTTCCCGAACGGTTTTCTGTACGCCATCGGCTTTGCCGGGCTGGCGGCCACCATCTGGGCGGTGATCGTGCCGGCGCTGATGGCGCGCGCCAGCCGCCGCCGCTATCCGCAGGCGGGTTACCGCGCACCGGGCGGTAACGGCGTGATCCTGTTCGTCATCCTGTTCGGCTTGATCAACGCCGCCGCGCATATTCTGTCGCTGTTCGGTCTGCTGCCGGTCTTCCACTAATCCCCGACGGGAGGGCGGCCGCCCTCCCTTTCCCGCACTGTTTTTGCGCCGGGCTATTGCCTGAAATCGGTGGCGCGAGTACCTTGTCGCAACTTCTCTAATACTCTTCATTGCGGATGAATTGAAATGGCAAGAGCTAACGAAATTAAACGCGGCATGGCGATCAGCTACAACGGCAAGCTGCTGCTGGTAAAAGATATCGACGTGCAGAGCCCGAGCGCCCGCGGCGCCAGCACCCTGTACAAAATGCGCTTCTCCGACGTGCGCACCGGCCTGAAAGTGGAAGAACGCTTCAAGGGCGACGATATCTTGGACACCATTTCCCTGTCGCGCCGCAAGGTGAACTTCTCCTATATCGACGGCGAAGAATACGTGTTTATGGATGACGAAGATTACACGCCGTACATCTTCAAGAAAGACCAGATCGAAGACGAGCTGCTGTTCATTCCGGAAGGCGGCCTGCCGGGCATGCAGGTGCTGACGCTGGATGGCCAGGTGCTGGCGCTGGAGCTGCCCCAGACCGTAGATATGGAAATCGTCGAGACCGCGCCGGGCATCAAAGGCGCCTCCGCCAGCGCCCGCAACAAACCAGCCACCATGGCGACCGGTCTGGTGATCCACGTGCCGGAATACCTCAGCGCCGGCGACAAAATTCGCATTCATATCGCCGAACGCCGCTACATGAGCCGCGCTGACTAGTCGCGCCAGCGGGGCCGAGTCTCGGCCCCGTTTCATTTTCCGCTACGGCAACTCCGGGAAAAAGCGCCGCTTGAGCGCCAGCTCGACGCCGCGCAGCTCCGCCAGCCCTTTCAACCGCCCGATGGCCGAATAGCCCGGATTGGTTTTCTTTTTCAAATCGTCCAGCATCTGATGCCCATGATCGGGGCGCATCGGGATCGGCCGCCGATCGCCGGCCCGTTGCCGACGCAGCTCTTCGGTCAGGATCGCTTCGATCACCGCCACCATGTCCACATCGCCCTGCAGGTGCGCCCCCTCGTGGAAGCTTTTCGGGTTCTCCTCGCGGCAGGTGGCGCGCAGGTGGGTGAAGTGAATGCGATCGCCGAAGGTTTCAATCATCCGCACCAGATCGTTGTCGGCGCGCACGCCGTAGGAACCGGTGCACAGGGTGAAGCCGTTATGAATGCTGTCGACGGTCTGCTTCAGCCACTGCATGTCTTCAATCGTGGAGACGATGCGCGGCAGGCCGAGGATCGGCCGAGGCGGATCGTCGGGATGCACCGCCAGCCGGATGCCGGCCTCTTCCGCCACCGGCACGATGGCGCGCAGAAAGACCGCCATGTTTTCGCGCAATTGCGCCTTGTCGATGCCGTCGTATTCCGCCAGGCGGCGGCGGAACTGATCCAGCGTATAGCCTTCTTCCGCTCCCGGCAGGCCGGCGATGATATTGCCGGTCAGCGTGGCTTTCTCCTCCTCGCTCATGGCGGCGAAATAGGCTGCCGCCTGACTGCGCTCTTGCGGCGTATAGTCCACCTCGGCGCCGGCGCGCTGCAGGATATGCAGCTCGAACGCGGCGAAGGCGATCTGATCGAAACGCAGCGCTTTGGCGCCGTCCGGCAGCGAATAGGCCAGATCGGTGCGCGTCCAGTCGAGGATCGGCATGAAGTTATAGCAGACGGTATCGATGCCGCAGACCGCCAGGTTGCGCAGCGTCTGCTGGTAATGGGCGATATGCCGCTGCCAGTCACCGCTGTGAGTTTTGATTTCCTCATGCACCGGCACGCTCTCCACCACCGACCACACCAGTCCTTTTTCCGCCAGTAACGTCTGGCGCGCGCGGATCTCATCAATCGGCCAGACTTCGCCGTTCGCGATATGATGCAGCGCCGTCACGACTCCGGTCGCCCCGGCCTGACGCACATCATCCAAAGAGACCGGATCGTTCGGGCCATACCAACGCCATGTTTGTTCCATGTTTTGTCCTTATGCCTGTCTCGCATCGCGATGCTGTTATACCAGTTTAACGTAGATGTCAGTTACCTTTAAGGTACTCTTTCGCAACGCGCTGTCAAAAGTGAACCGCGCATTGGTTGATCCACTTCACGATTTTGGCTTATTTTGGACTGACCAATTCCTTTAACTTGTCGACAGACCTACACTGGTCGCAGTTTTTTATCGCCGGCGCCACCCTGCCCATACGGCGGCAAACTGGTCCGCTAACTTGATGCAAGTGGCCCGCCAGCTGTCCTACACGCTTTGGAGATGAGATGAAAACGATCGCCAACACCCCGCTACCGGGCACCGTCCGGCAACCGAACTATGATCGCCGTGCCCTGCGCAGCCGTATCGCGCACCTGGGTTTCGGCGCTTTCCACCGCGCACATCAAGCGCTGCTGACGGATCGGGTATTGAACGCCCAGGGCGGCGACTGGGGCATTTGCGAAATCAGCCTGTCTGGCGGCGTGCCGCTGTTTGAGGCGCTGCGGCAGCAGGATCATCTGTACAGCGTGCTGGAGAAAGGCGCTGACGGCCATCAGGCCATTGTGATCGGCGCGGTGCATGAAAGCCTGCACCGCAAGCTGGAGGGCATCGCCGCGGTGCTGGAGAAGCTGGCAGAGCCGCAGGTGGCAATCGTCTCGATGACCATCACCGAAAAAGGCTACTGCATCGAGCCCGGCAACGGGCAACTGGATTGGCAGCATCCGGGGATCGTCGCCGATCTGGCGGCGCCGCATCAGCCGCAGACCGTGCCCGGCATTGTGGTAGAGGCGCTGCGGCTGCGGCGCGAACGCGGCCTGCCCGCCTTTTCCCTGCTCTCCTGCGACAATATTCCGGAGAACGGCCACGTGCTGCGCCGGGCGGTGCTCGATCTGGCGCAGGCGCGGGATCCGTCGCTCGCCGATTGGATCGCCGCCGCCGCCACCTTCCCCTGCACCATGGTGGACCGCATCGTGCCGGCCGCCACGCCGACTACGCTGGATGAGATCGCCGCCGCGCTGGGCGGCGTGCGCGACGAATGCGCCATCGCCTGCGAGCCCTTCATTCAATGGGTGGTGGAAGACCACTTCGTCGCCGGACGCCCGGCGTGGGAGCTGGGCAGCGCCCAGTTGGTCAGCGATGTGCTGCCGTTTGAACACATGAAGCTGCGCATGCTGAACGGCAGCCACTCGTTCCTGGCTTATCTCGGCTACCTGGGCGGCTACCGCTATATCAACGAGTGCATGGCGGATGAGCACTACCGTCGCGCCGCCCTGCGATTGATGCTGGACGAACAGGCCCCGACGCTGAGCGTCACCGGCATCAGTCTGGCCGACTACGCCGCACAGCTTATCGCGCGCTTCAGCAATCCGGCGCTGCAACACCTCACCTGGCAGATCGCCATGGACGGTTCGCAGAAGCTACCGCAGCGTCTGCTGGACGCCGTGCGCTGGCATCTGCGGCACGGCGGCGACTATAGCGGGCTGGCGCTGGGCGTGGCGGGCTGGATGCGTTACATCGGCGGCGTCGATGACGCCGGACAGCCGATCGACATTCGCGATCCGCTGGCAGACGTGCTGCAACAGACTGTCGCCGCCACGCCGGACGATCGGCGGCGCGTAACGGCGCTGCTGGCGCTCAAACCGGTGTTCGGCGAAGCGCTGGCGACGCATGGGGGGTTTACCGACGCAGTGACGCAAGCCTATTTGTCACTGCGCGATCGCGGTGCGCGTGAAACGGTGAAGGAGTGGGTGAAGCGGTGAAGTGCCTGCAGGCTGAGAATAACCATGCCGACGTAACGTTACGCCGGCATGGCGGAACGACTTAACGATAAACGACCGTCATAACAGCAAGTTTCTTCTGTTGGTCTACCCACTTCATTTCGGTTGTGCCAAGATTCAGCGGAAGTTCTTTGCGTGTAGTATCAAAACCTGACAACGCTTGCTGGGCCTGATAATGCTGGCCGTTGCGGTAACATTGCGTATTCGCCTTAGAATCTGCAATCTTGACCGTGCAAGGACTTTCAACGATAGAGCCGACGAAGCGAATTACCCCGCCGGCCACTCCTGCCTGACTCACTGCCGTCCATGAAAACAACATTCCTACGATCAAAAATAACCGAAAGGTATTCATGGCAACCTCATTTTTAGTTAAGCCAATTTAACCATAGAGGATCTTGTTAGGAATAATCGCAAGGAAAGGGACAGGATTTGATCGTTAATCTCGTCATTAACAATGTAAAAACAAGCTACTAACAAAAGTTAACCGTATCTAATACAGGGTTTTATCTAAGAATTTTCTTGCAAAGAAAGGTGGATTTTATCGGTTGAAAAGCGCAGGGTGACGTGCAAAATTTGCGAGATAGAGCACAAATTAAATCGCGGTCGTTTCACCGATACGGCTGCGTAACTCATTTATTAAGCAGGTTAATTTTTGCGCCAGGAATGATTAATGACCAAAACCAATTTGATTACCGGTTTCCTCGGCAGCGGTAAAACCACCACTATCCGCCATTTGCTGGCTCATAAACCCGAACATGAACGCTGGGCGGTATTGGTCAATGAATTCGGCGAGATCGGCATCGACGGCGCGCTGCTGGCGGACAGCGGCGCGGTGCTCAAAGAGATCCCCGGCGGTTGCATGTGCTGCGTCAACGGCCTGCCGATGCAGGTGGGCTTGAATATGCTGTTGCAACAGGCCAAACCGGACCGGCTGCTGATCGAGCCGACCGGGCTAGGACACCCGAAGCAAATCCTGTCACTGCTGACCCAGGAGAGCTATGCCGGCTGGATCGATCTGCAGGCCACGCTGTGCCTGCTGGATGCCCGCCAGCTTAGCCAACCCCGCTACCGCGACAACGAAAATTTCCGCGATCAGCTGGCCGCGGCCGACGTTATTCTGGCCAGCAAAAACGACACCTATCAACCGCAAGACAGACTGGCGCTGGAAGCCTGGAGGGCGCAAGATTCGCTGCAGCGGCCCTGCTACGCCATCGCGCAAGGCGAAGCAGATGTCGCGCTGTTGTCACTTCCTCGCACAAATCGTACAGAATTGCCGGACGCGCAGCATCATCATGGTCAGGCGAAAAAGCAGGGGCTGGCGGCGCTGCGGCTGCCGGAACACGCCCGTTGGCGGCGAGCGCTGAACGAAGGGCAAGGCTTCACCAGCTGCGGCTGGATTTTTGACGGCGACACCCGGTTCGATACCGTCGGTTTCATGGAGTGGGTGCGGCTGGCGCCGGTCGAACGAATCAAAGGCGTGGTGCGCATCCCCGAAGGCACATTGCTGATCAATCGCCAGGGGCAGGATCTCAACATCGAAACCCGCCCGCTCGCACCGCTCGACAGCCGAATTGAACTGATCCACAGCGAAAATGCCGATTGGAACGCCCTGCAATCCGCCTTGTTTAAGATTCGTTTAAGTTAAACCCCGTACCGTTGCCCCCCGGTTGTCGCAGGGCAACCGGGTTTTGTTTCGTTTTCATTTTTCCAACAGGTTTATGTCATGACACGCCGCAATTTACCCTTCATTCTCTTCTTCAATTTACTGGGCGTTGCGCTGTTTCTGTCCTGGTTCCTGCCGGCCAATCACGGCGGCTGGTTTACCCTGGATTCGGCGATCTTCTTCTTCTTTAACCGCCATCTGGCCACCGACCCGGCGTTTTTGCACCTGGTCGCCATCACCAACAACCGCGCGTTCGACGCGATCTCGCTGCTCGCCATGGGGCTGCTGTATCTGTACTTTTATCTGAAGCAGGACGCCGCCGGCCGCCGCCGTCTGGTGATCACCGGCGTGGTGATGCTGCTGACCGCCGTGGTGCTGAACCAGCTTGGCCATCTGCTGCCGGTGAAGCATCCGAGCCCCACCCTGACCTTTGACAATATCAATCGCGTCAGCGAACTGACCGGCATCCCCACTAAGGACGCTTCCGGCGACAGCTTCCCCGGCGACCACGGCATGATGCTGATTATTTTTTCCTGCTTTATGCTGCGCTATTTCGGCCGCGGCGCCTTTGCCATCGCCCTGCTGATTACGCTGGTCTTCTCATTGCCACGCGTGATGATTGGCGCCCACTGGTTTACCGATATCGCCGTCGGCTCGCTGTCCGTGGTGCTGGTTGGTGCCAGCTGGGTGCTGATGACGCCTTGCAGCGACTGGATCGTCGATCGGTTGAACCGCCTGTTGCCCGGCAAGCACCGTCCCAGCCAACCATAATATGCATTTATGACTCATACCGGGAGGTGCCCGCCTCCCGGCCTTTCCCCCTTCGCCGAGCGCAAAATGTCGCCACCAGTCGTTAACGCTTTTGCAACCTGATTTCACGCCAGATTCATACATCGGACAATTGGCGTTTTTTATATGAAGATTTACATTATGTTACATCACAAATTCATATAAAAAAGACGGGAAAAAGGCTCGCAATCCCCTATTTGTTCCGGTAATCTCAGATGCGTTTGTGCCTGGTTTAAGTCGAATCAGTATGGAATCCGATAAAAATGTGCGTTCTCGCACGTTTTCAACGGTAACTGGTTGTCGATGCAACAGGTGCGGACTAGGCTCGTTCCGTTTGGCATTTTTCAGGTAGCGACTTTCGTCGTTAAGGACTTCAAGGGAAAACAACAACAATGGTCAAATCTCAACCGTTTCTGAGATATTTTTTGCGGGTAGTCCCTGCAATTGCCGCTGCGGTTATGCTGTCAGCGTGCAGCTCGACTCACACTTCGAACTTGAATAACGCACAAACTGAGATGCGTGCAGTTAATGACAAAGACGGTCTTTTACTGCAAGCCTCTCAGGATGAATTCGAAGCGATGGTCCGCAACGTTGACGTCAAGTCAAAGATTATGGATCAGTACGCGGACTGGAAAGGCGTTCGCTACCGCTTAGGCGGTGACACCAAGCGCGGCATCGATTGCTCGGCGTTTGTACAGCGCACCTTCCGCGAACAGTTCGGTATGGATTTACCGCGTTCTACCTATGAACAGGAAGATCTCGGCAAGAAAATCCAGCGCACCAAGCTGCGCGCCGGCGATTTAGTGCTGTTCCGCGCCGGTTCTACCGGGCGCCATGTCGGCATCTATTTAGGTAACGATCAGTTCGTTCACGCTTCTACCAGCAGTGGCGTCATGATTTCCAAGCTGACCGATAACTATTGGAATAAACGTTATCGAGAAGCACGCCGAGTGTTGACCAACGGCTGACGGCGCAACGCCCTGAAGATCCTGAATACCAAACGAGCGATAAGCGCCGCCTACGGGCGGCGTTTTTTTTGGCTGTCGAATGGGTATCATCAAGATTGATCCCTGCCTTATCGTCACCGTTCCCCACTTAACACTGCCGCACGTCGTTATTTTGATAAACTGTTGGCAGGAAATCGCGCCATCGAGGAAAAACTCGCCTATTATCGTCAGATGACGGCAACGGCGCCCCGGCGTTATTTAAAACGTTTCCGCTTAAAATAGGCGCATTATATTTCTGTCGGCGACGTCGCGTATTTAAACGGCGCCGCCGGTTGGTTCGGGATAAAAAGTCAAAAATGAAAAAAAAGCCGTTTGCACAATCCATTAACTGGCTGTGCGACACCCCTGACGCCCGGTTGCAGAGGACTCGGTTATGGGCTTGAAAAGAGCTTTTGCCCGCAGCGTGTCTCACCGACAGCGCAGCCTGGCTAAAAGCGGTGTCGCTGCCCTGGTATTTTTTACGCTCTTCACTGCGGTCACGCTTTCTTTGATCAACCACCAGCGCACGCAATATCAACACAAGGTCGAAGCGCGTACGCAAAAATTCACGCTGGGTTATATCTCGCACCTGACGGCAGTGATGCAGCAAATGATGCCGCTACTGGACAAGCCTTGCCTCTCCAGCCAGTCGGATATTACCTACCAAGCGGCCTTTACCAGCGGCGTGCGCACCTTCTTGTTGGTAAAAGGCGGCTACGCCTATTGCTCTTCCGCCACCGGTGACATGATGTTGCCGATGAAAAATCTCTACCAGGAAATCGACTGGGATCTGCCTTTGGATCTGAAGCTGCAGCAGGGCACGCCGATCGTACCGAACAAACCGGCGGTTGCGGTTTGGCTGCGGCATCCCGGCGAAAAGGCCACCGGCATCCTCGCTACGCTGGACATCGATCTGATGCCCTACTTACTGTTCACCTCGCATGACGAACAGGCGCCGGGCATCGCCATCGTGATGGGCAACCGCGCCCTGACCACCTTCAGCCCAAACCTGATGCCGGTCGATCAACTGCCGAAAGGCAAGGCGGATACCCTGACGATGCCCAATCTGCCGCTGACCATCCTGTTCTACAACGAGAAACTGACGCCCAATGACATTCGCCTGACGCTGCTGGGCAGCCTGGTGCTGTCGCTGATGATTGGCGTGCTCTGCTACTATATGCTGCTGTTGCGGCAAAGCCCGGAGCGCGCGCTGCTGCGCGGCATCAAGCGCAACGAGTTCTTTATCGAATACCAGCCGGTGTTCCATACCGACAGCAACAGCATTGGTGGGCTGGAAGCGCTGATCCGCTGGCAGCATCCGCTCGAGGGCCGCATCCCGCCCGATGTCTTTATCCCCTACGCCGAAAGCAACGGGCTGATCGTGCCGCTTACCCGCCATCTGTTCAGGCTGATCGCCGAAGATGCGCCGCAGCTCGCCAAAGCGCTGCCACGGGGAGGCAAAGTCGGTCTCAATATTTCCCCCGCCCACCTTAGCGCGCCGTCGTTCCATCAGGACGTGTATGAACTACTGACGCAGCTGCCGGGCGATTACTTTACGCTGGTGTTTGAAATCACCGAACGCGGCATGGTGGAAGAAGAGAGCGCGCTGGCGGAGTTTGACTGGCTGCACAAACAGGGTATCGAGATCGCGGTGGACGATTTCGGCACCGGGCACAGCGCGTTGATCTATCTTGAGCGCTTCACCATGGATTACCTGAAGATCGATCGCGGCTTCGTCAACACCATCGGCCAGGATACGGTCACCGCGCCGGTGCTGGATGCGGTGATCTCGCTGGCGAAAAAGCTGAAAATGCTGACGGTGGCCGAGGGCGTGGAAACCGCCGAGCAGATGCAGTTCCTGCAAGAACACGGCGTCAACTTCATGCAGGGCTACTACTTCAGCAAGCCGCTGAGCATCGATGATTTCGTCGCTTACTGCAATGCTAATCAGGTCTTTGATTATCAGGAAAAAAATAGTTAATCTTTAGGCAACTTTACCCTGCGCCCACCCGAAGAATGTTATGCTGGGCGCAGGTTGTACCTTATTCCACAGCAGGAGCTTACCGTCCGATGTCCGTGCGCATTTTCGCTGCTCTGGTGCTCTCGGCACTGAGTTTCGGTCTGCAGGCCGAAGCCCTCAACGAAAGCTACGCTTTCGCCCTGCTCGGTGAACCGAAATACGCCACCGACTTCAGCCATTTCGACTACGTCAACCCGGCTGCGCCCAAAGGCGGCGACGTACGGCTGGCGGCCATCGGCACCTACGACAACTTCAACCGTTTCGCTACCCGCGGCGTACCCGGCGAGCGCACGATGGAGCTGTACGATACGCTGTTCACCAACTCCGACGACGAACCCGGCAGCTATTACCCGTTGATTGCCGAATCGGCCCGTTTCCCGGCCGACATGCGCTGGATGGAATTGGATATCAACGCCCGCGCCCGCTTCCAGGACGGCAGCCCGATCACCGCCGCCGACGTGGCCTTTACTTTCAATAAATTCATGACCGAAGGCGTACCGCAGTTTCGCTCCTTTTACAAAGGCGTCACGGTCAAGGCCATTTCCCGGCTGACGGTGCGCATCGAGCTGCCTAAGGCAAATCGCGATCAAATCCTCAGCCTGCTCAGCCTGCGCGTATTGCCGGAAAGCTTCTGGAAAAACCATAAGCTCAACGAACCGCTCAGCACCCCGCCGCTCGCCAGCGGCCCGTACAAAATCGGCGATTACCGCCTCGGCCAGTACATCACCTATCAGCGGGTGCGCGACTACTGGGCCGCCAACCTACCGGTGAATCGCGGCCGCTATAACTTCGACAGCATTCGCTACGATTATTACCTGGACGATAAAGTGGCGCTGGAAGCCTTCAAGGCCGGCGCTTATGATTTCCGCATCGAGCCGTCGCCCAAGAGCTGGGCCACCCAGTATCAGGGCGGTAATTTCGCGCGCAACTACATCATCAAACAGGACGAAACCAATCAGGCGGCACAGAATACCCGCTGGCTGGCGTTTAACCTGCAAAAACCGCTGTTCGCCGATCGTCGGGTACGGGAAGCGATCGGCCTGGCTTTCGACTTCAACTGGATGAACAAAGCGCTGTATTACAACGCCTATCAGCGCGCCGACAGCTATTTCCAAAACACCGCCTACGCCGCCCGCGGCTACCCGGACGCCGCTGAACTGGCCTTGCTGGCGCCGCTCAAAGGCCAGATACCGCCAGAGGTGTTTACCAGCATCTACCAACCGCCCTCCTCCGACGGCAGCGGCAACGATCGGCAAAACCTGCTGAAGGCGACCCAACTGCTGAAAGAAGCCGGTTGGGTGGTCAAAAATCAAAAGTTAGTCAACGCGAAAACCGGCCAGCCGTTCACCTTTGAGCTGATGCTGCTGAGCGGCAGCAACTTCCAGTACGTGTTGCCGTTCCGCCACAACCTGCAGCGGTTGGGCATCGATATGGCAATCCGCGAGATTGACGCCTCGCAGTACACCCGCCGCATGCGCGAACGCGACTTCGATATGATGCCGACGGTGTACATGGCGATGCCGTTCCCCACCGCCAATTTACGCATCATTTGGGATTCGGAGTACATCAACTCCAGCTATAACACCCCCGGCGTCAAGGACCCGGCGGTTGACAGCCTGGTCAGGCAAATCGCCGCCCATCAGGGCGATGAAAAAGCCCTGTTGCCGCTCGGCCGCGCGCTGGACCGGGTGCTGACCTGGAACAACTACATGCTGCCGATGTGGTACTCCAACCACGATCGCTATGCCTATTGGGACAAATTCTCCACGCCGTCGATCCGCCCGGCCTATGCGATCGGCTTCGACAACTGGTGGTACGACGTCAACAAGGCGGCGCGCTTACCGGCTCAGCGGCAATAAGGAGTCGGAATGGCGGCCTATCTGATACGCAGACTGTTATTGGTGATCCCCACGCTGTGGGCGATCATCACCATCAACTTTTTTATCGTGCAAATCGCGCCCGGTGGCCCGGTGGATCAGGCCATCGCCGCCATCGAGCTGGGGCACGGCAGCGGTTTTGGCAGCGGCGGTGTCGGCGAAGGCCTGGGCCATGCCCGGACGGGCATCGCGGCAGGCGACGGCCAATATCGCGGTTCGCGCGGCCTGGATCCGGAGGTGATCGCCGAGATCACCCAACGGTACGGCTTCGACAAACCGCTGCATGAGCGTTACTTCACCATGCTGTGGAACTATATGCGCTTCGACTTCGGCGACAGCCTGTTTCGCGGCGCTTCGGTGATGCAACTGATTAGCCAGAGTTTGCCGGTCTCCATCACGCTGGGCCTTTGGAGCACGCTGATCATTTATCTGGTGTCGATCCCGCTCGGCATCCGCAAGGCCGTCCACAACGGCAGCGCATTCGATACCTGGAGCAGCACGCTGATCATCATCGGCTACGCCATTCCGGCTTTCCTGTTCGCTATCCTGATGATCGTGCTGTTCGCCGGCGGCAGTTACCTCGACTGGTTCCCGCTGCGCGGCCTGGTGTCCAGCAACTTCGACACCCTCTCGTGGCCGGCGAAGATCGCCGACTACCTCTGGCACATCACATTGCCGGTGCTGGCGACGGTGATCGGCGGCTTCGCCACCCTGACCATGCTGACCAAAAACGCGTTCCTCGATGAGATCCGCAAACAGTACGTCACCACCGCCCGCGCCAAAGGGTTGGACGAAAAAAAGATCCTGTACCGCCACGTGTTCCGCAACGCCATGCTGCTGGTGATCGCCGGTTTTCCGGCCACCTTTATCAGCATGTTCTTTACCGGCTCGCTGCTGATTGAGGTGATGTTCTCGCTCAACGGCCTAGGGCTGCTGGGCTACGACGCCACGCTGCAGCGCGACTACCCGGTGATGTTCGGCACGCTGTATATCTTCACCTTGATCGGCCTGCTGTTGAACATCCTCAGCGATGTCACCTACACCCTGGTCGATCCGCGCATTGACTTCGAGGCCCGCCAATGAGCCGCCTTAGCCCAATCAACCAGGCGCGCTGGGCGCGCTTTCGCCGCAACCGCCGCGGCTACTGGTCGCTGTGGATCTTTTTGGTGCTGTTCACCCTGAGCCTGGCCGCCGATCTGATCGCCAACGACAAACCGCTGTTGGTGCGTTATGAAGGCCGCTTGTACCTGCCGTTTATGATTAGCTACAGCGAAACCGCCTTCGGCGGCGAACTGAATACCGAAGCCGACTATCAGGATCCGTTCGTCCAGCGGCAGATCGAACGGCACGGCTGGGCGGTCTGGGCGCCGATCCGTTTCAGCTACGACACCATCAACTTCGCCACCGAGGTGCCCTTCCCCTCGCCGCCTTCGCGCCATAACCTGCTGGGCACCGACAGCAACGGCGGCGATGTGCTGGCTCGGGTGCTGTACGGTTTTCGCATCTCGATGCTGTTCGGCCTGGCGTTGACGCTGTTTTCCAGCCTGATCGGCGTGTGCGTCGGCGCGACGCAGGGGTATTACGGCGGGCGTTTCGACCTGTGGGGGCAGCGATTTATCGAAGTGTGGTCGGGCATGCCGACGCTGTTTCTGATCATCCTGTTGTCGAGCATCGTCCAGCCCAATTTCTGGTGGCTGCTCGGCATCACCATCCTGTTCGGCTGGATGAGCCTGGTGGGCGTAGTGCGCGCCGAATTCTTGCGCACCCGCAACTTTGACTACATCCGCGCCGCGCGCGCCATGGGCGTGCCGGATCGCGTGATCATGTCCCGCCATATGCTGCCTAACGCCACGGTGGCGACGCTGACCTTCCTGCCGTTTATCCTTTGCGGCTCGATCACCACCCTGACGTCGCTCGATTTCCTCGGCTTCGGGCTGCCGATAGGCTCGCCGTCGCTCGGCGAATTGCTGCTGCAAGGCAAAAACAATCTGCAGGCGCCGTGGCTCGGCATCACCGCCTTCTTGGTATTGGCAGTGCTGCTGTCGTTATTAATCTTTATCGGCGAAGCGGTGCGCGACGCCTTTGACCCCAGCAAGGCGCATTGATATGGCCACTCCTTTGCTCGCAATTCAAGATCTCAGCATCGCCTTCCGCCAGGGCGACACCGTCACGCCGGTGGTCAACGAACTCTCGCTGCAAATCGCGCCGGCGGAAACGCTGGCGCTGGTAGGGGAATCCGGCTCCGGCAAAAGCGTCACCGCCCTGTCGATACTGCGCCTGCTGCCCGCGCCGCCGGTGGTTTACCCTGCCGGTGATATCCTGTTCAACGGCGACTCGTTGCTGCATGCGCCGGAAGCGGCGCTGCGCAAGGTGCGCGGCAATCAGATCGCGATGATCTTTCAGGAGCCGATGGTGTCGCTTAACCCACTGCACACCATCGAAAAACAGCTGGCGGAAGTGTTGATGCTGCACCGCGGCCTGCGGCGCGAAGCCGCGCGCGCAGAGATCGTCGAGTGCCTGGAACGCGTCGGCATCCGTCAGGCCAAGAGCCGGCTGCAGGATTACCCGCATCAGCTGTCCGGCGGCGAACGCCAGCGGGTGATGATCGCCATGGCGGTGTTGACCCGCCCAAAACTGCTGATCGCCGACGAACCCACCACCGCGCTCGACGTTACTATCCAGGCGCAGATCCTGACGCTGCTGCAAGAACTGAAGCAGGAGATGGGCATGGGGTTGCTGTTTATCACCCATAATCTGAATATCGTGCGCCGCCTGGCGGATAACGTGGCGGTAATGCGTCAGGGGCGCTGCGTGGAGCAAAACGCCCGCACGCAGCTGTTCAGCCGGCCGCAACATCCTTACACGCAGCAGCTGCTGGCCGCCGAGGACGTCGGTGAACCGCTGCCGCTGCCTGCCGCAGCCAACGGGCGCCCCGGCGACGAGCGGCCGCTGCTCAAGGTGGAAAATCTGCAGGTGCGCTTCCCCATTCGCCGCGGCCTGCTGCGCCGCACGGTGGATTATCACTATGCATTGAAATCATTGAGTTTCGAGCTGCGCGCCGGGGAAAGCGTGGGGCTGGTGGGAGAATCCGGCTCGGGCAAAAGCACCACCGGGCTGGCGCTGCTGCGCCTGCTGGCCTCTCAGGGCGCCATCTGGTTCGACGGCGAACCGCTGCACCCGCTCACGATGAAGCAGATGCTGCCCTACCGCAGCCGAATGCAAATCGTCTTCCAGGATCCCTATTCCGCCCTGAACCCGCGCCTGAACGTACAGCAGATCATCGCCGAAGGGCTGGAAGTGCACCAGCGGCTTACCGCCGAGCAACGGGAACAGCGCGTGATCGCGGTGTTGCAGGAGGTCGGGCTGGACCCGCAGTTGCGCCACCGCTATCCCACCGAGTTTTCCGGTGGCCAGCGCCAGCGTATCGCCATCGCGCGTGCACTGATCCTGCAGCCACAGTTGCTGATCCTCGACGAGCCGACCTCTTCGCTGGATAAATCGGTGCAGGCGCAGATCCTGACGCTGCTGAAATCGCTGCAGCAACGCCACCGGCTGGCTTATCTGTTCATCAGCCATGACCTGCAGGTGGTGCGTTCGCTATGCCACCAGGTCATCGTGTTGCGACAGGGAGAAGTGGTTGAACAGGGAGACTGCCTGGCGATTTTCGCGGCGCCCGCCGCCGACTATACCCGTCAACTGCTGCAGTTGGCGGACTAGCGGCGAATTTAGAAAGGGTATTGCGCGCTGAGCGGTTCGGCGATCGCGGCGCCGACGTTTTTCAGGCGGCACATGGTGGCGCTCTCGTCGCTGCGCTGCACGAACAGGCAAGGTTCCCCTTCCCATTCAACAATCGCGCAGTCGACCTGAATCTCCTGCAGCGACAGATTGAGCTGTTGCATGACCTGCCAGGCCTCGGCCCCTTCATGGCTGAGTAACTTCAGACCAATCAGGTTGTTATCTTCGTCTATTCCGTTAAACGGAATCGGTTCGACCTTCACGCCGGTGAAACCGGATAGCCAACGATAACTTTGCGGCAAGCGATGCACTACCGAAAGTTGGATACTCTCCACATGAAATCCCTAGATTGAAAAGGTGAAACACTTTTACCTGACAGGGTTACTAAGTTATAGCCGCTGACTCCCGACTCTGCCGCGCACAAATGTTATTTAAATGTAAATTTTGCCGCTAGCCATTAACCTGACCCCGTGCTTGCCGATGCCGTGCCATTTTTTGGCGCGCCGTGCGGTGTTATTTCACGGCATTTTGCGACTCAGCTCGCATTTTTGCGTTATATGTAACCCTTTCCCGCAGCGATCTCAACTCTTTTTTCTTGCAATGCGACTACTTTTCAGACGCCATATTTTTACAATGAAGAAACATTTAGCCCGCCACGTTAGCGCAACTGTCTCTTCTAATAGCTTGATTTATATCAATCCTAATACAAACCGCTCACGCTGTTCAGCCGACAGAACGCCGCGCCTCCCGGGGAATATTGGGCGGCACGATGGCGGAATTTTTTAACAAAAAACACACAGAGGGGAAAACGGCCAATTAATTAGCTTGCGTATATTTAGCAACAAATTTTTCATTGCCAGTTGCACCCTGAAATGGCAAGGCGCAACCCTAAGGCGATGCGGGGCAAAACGCCCCGAATCGGGAGAACGTCAGGCTGCGCGATCGCGCGGCCGGCTGGCGTAAACATAGAACAGCACCGCCACGATGCTGCACAGCGCCATCGAGGTGACCATGGGCCAGGCGCTTTTGCCCGGCGCCATCGACAGCACCGCTCCCACCAGCGCACCGATGCTGAAGCGCAACGTACCGGCCAGGGAAGAAGCCGTGCCCGCCATATGCGGGAAATCATCCAGGATCACCGCCATGGCGTTGGAGGAGATCATCGCGATGCACCCCAGATAGACCGCAACGCCGATCACCAGCGCCCAGAAACCCAGACCGACAGCGCTCACCGCCAGCAGCCACAGCCCCATCGCCAGCTGTACCAGCAGCCCCAGCTTGAACATCTTGACCGCGCCGAACCGCCGCACGTTGCGGCTGTTGATCAGCGTCGTCAGGAACAGGAACACGATGTTCAGCGCAAAATAGTAGCCGAAGTGTTGCGGCGAAACGTGGTTCAGTTCGATGTAGACGAACGGCCCGGCGCTGAGGAACGAGAACATGCCGGCGAACGAGAAGGCGCTGGCCAGCATGTAGCTCAGCACCCGTTTGTGGCGGAACAGCGAACCGAAGTTGCCCAGCGTGGTGCGCAGGTGGAACCGCTGTCGCCGTTCTTTCGGCAGCGTCTCCTTGATGAACAGGGCCACCAGCAGTGAACCGATCAACGCCGCGGCGCCCATGGTCCAGAAGATGGCGTGCCAACTGAACCACAGCAGCAGCGCCCCGCCGATCATCGGCGCCAGCAGCGGCGCGATGGTCATCACCAGAATGACGAACGACATCATGCGCGAGAACTCGTCCTTGGTGAACATGTCGCGCATCAAGGCGTTGATCACTACGCTGGCGGCGGCGGCGGCCAAACCGTGCAGGAAACGCAGCCCGATCAGCTGATCGATCGATTGCGCCATGGCGCAGGCGCAGCCGGCGATGGCGAAGATCAGCGTTCCCCACAGGATCACCGGCTTGCGGCCGATGCTGTCCGACATCGGCCCATAGAACAGCTGCCCGAAGGCAAAGCCGAGCATATAGGCGCTGAGCGTCATCTGCACGCTGCCGGACTCGACGCCAAACTGGGCGGCGATCACCGGCATACTGGGCAGGTACATGTCGATGGCCAACGGCATCAACATGGACAACAGGCCCAGAATGAAAATCAAACCGAGATGAGAGGTTCGGTTCTGTTGCACGTTCCACGACTCCTTAATCGGCCGCAATCGATGATCGGTTATCAGTCCTGCAGGTGCGGCGCGCCCACGCTGGCGATCTCTTCTTCGGTCAGTGGGCGGTATTCACCCGGCGCCAGATCGTCATCCAGCACGATGGCGCCGATGCGCTCGCGGTGCAACTCGATCACCCGATTGCCGACGGCAGCGAACATCCGCTTCACTTGGTGGTAGCGCCCTTCGCTGAGGGTCAAGCGCACCACGTGCTCGTCGACCTGCTCCAGCGTCGCCGGCCGCGTCAGATCTTTCTCGTTGTGCAGTTGCACCCCTTCGGCGAAACGCTGCGCGGTGTCTTCCGCCAGCGGGTGCTCCAGCGTCACCAAATAGGTTTTCTCACAGTGGTGGCGTGGCGACGTGACGCGGTGCGACCACTGGCCGTCGTCGGTCATCAGCACCAGCCCGGTGGTGTCGATATCCAACCGTCCGGCGGCGTGCAGCTTGTACGCGACCGGCTCATCGAGGAAGTACAGCACCGTCGGATGATCGGGATCGTCGGTGGAACAGACGTAACCCTGCGGTTTGTTGAGCATGAAATAGCGCGGGCCGTTCTGCTGCTGCAGCGGATTGCCGTCGAACGCCACTTCTTGCTCCGGGGTCAGTTTGACAGCCCCGCTCTTCACCACCTCACCGTCCACGGTGACGCGTTTAGCCCGAAGTTCGCGCGCAACCAGCGCACGGCTAATGCCTAACTGCTGAGATAAAAACTTGTCCAATCGCATGGGATCTGCTTTGCCTGTCGTTGTTATGATCGCATTGATCGTATTGCCAAAATATGACGCCCGCCGTTGCACCGGGTGCAAATGGCAGGTTCAGGGGGGAAATCGCGTGGGGGAACAGCGATTGCTGTCACACGAGTATAGCGGTACAACGCGTTGCCCGACAGGGGTAATTTTCACGCTTCTCGCACCGCACGCGCGCAGAAGGCATAATAATAGAAATTTTTCGGCCGCCCGGCACGTAAAATGTCACGGTTTCTGTGGGAACAGAGGTGACAAAACCGGTTCCCGGCGGCCCATTCCAACCTACGGCGTTCATTTATGGCCTTTACCCTACGCCCCTACCAACTGGAAGCGGTCGAAGCCACCATCAACCATTTCCGGCGGCACCCCGAACCGGCGCTGATCGTGCTGCCGACCGGTGCCGGCAAAAGCCTGGTGATCGCCGAGCTGGCGAAGCGCGCCCGCGGGCGGGTGCTGGTGCTGGCGCACGTCAAGGAACTGGTGGCGCAAAATCACGCCAAATACTGCGCCTACGGCCTGGAAGCGGATATCTTCGCCGCCGGCCTGCAGCAGAAAGAGAGCGCCGGCAAGGTGGTGTTCGGCAGCGTACAGTCCGTCGCGCGCAACCTGCCGCTGTTCGACGGCGCCTTTTCGCTGCTGATCGTCGATGAATGCCACCGCATCAGCGACGACGACGACAGCCAGTACCAGCAAATCATCCAGCATTTACAGAAAACCAACCCGCAGCTGCGACTGCTGGGGCTGACCGCCACGCCTTACCGACTGGGCAAGGGCTGGATTTACCAGTATCACTACCATGGCTTCACCCGCGGCGACGGCGCCAGTCTGTTTCGCGACTGCATCTACGAGCTGCCGCTGCGCTACATGATTAAGAACGGCTTCCTGGTGCCGCCTGAGCGGCTGGATATGCCGATCGTGCAATATGACTTCAGCCGGCTGGAGACCAGGAGCAACGGCCTGTTCAGCGAAGCGGATCTGAACCGCGAGCTGAAGCGGCAAAACCGCGTCACGCCGCACATCATCAGCCAGATCGTGGAGTACGCAGAGGATCGCAAAGGCGTGATGATCTTCGCCGCCACCGTCGAACACGCCCGCGAGATCCACGGCCTGTTGCCGAACGGCGAAGCCGCGCTGGTCAGCGCCGAAACGCCGCCCGCCGAGCGCGATGCGCTGATCGACGCGTTCAAACAGCAGCGGCTGCGCTATCTGGTCAACGTCGCGGTATTGACCACCGGTTTCGACGCGCCGCACGTCGATCTGATCGCGATCCTGCGCCCCACCGAGTCCGTCAGCCTGTACCAGCAGATCGTCGGGCGCGGGCTGCGTTTGGCGCCCAACAAAAAGGATTGCCTGATCCTCGACTACGCCGGCAACCCGCACGATCTGTTCACGCCGGAGGTCGGCGTCAGCAAGCCGCACGGCGACAGCCAGCCGGTGCAGGTATTCTGCCCGGCCTGCGGCTTCGCCAACCTGTTCTGGGGCAAGTGCACCGAGAACGGCGATATCATCGAGCACTACGGCCGCCGCTGCCAGGGCTGGCTGGAAGACGACGACGGCCACCGCGAGCAGTGCGATTACCGCTTCCGGTTCAAGAGTTGCCCGCACTGCGGCGCGGAGAACGATATCGCCGCACGCCGCTGCCATCAATGTCAGGAAGTGTTGGTCGATCCCGATGACATGCTGAAGGCGGCGCTGAAGCTGAAAGACGCGCTGGTGCTGCGCTGCGGCGGCATGGAACTGCAGAGCGGCCGCGACGACAAGGGCGAATGGCTGAAGGCCACCTATTACGACGAGGACGGCACCAGCACCAGCGAGCGCTTCCGCCTGCAGACGCCGGCGCAGCGCAAAGCGTTCGAGATGCTGTTCCTGCGCCCGCATCAGCGCGCGCCGGGCGTGCCGTTCGCCTGGCACACCGCCGCCGACGTGCTGGCGCAACAGCAGGCGCTGCGCCATCCGGATTTCGTGGTGGCGCGCAAGCGCGGGCAGTTTTGGCAGGTGCGTGAGAAAGTGTTCGATTATCAAGGCCGTTTCCGCCGCGCCAATCAGTTGGCCTGAGCGAACTGTCCCCAACCTGGGCAGGTTTTCGTTGCCCTGCGGGCAGCTTTCCGTTAAAATGCCGCGCGCTTTACCTGGGCCTGCCCAGCGTTAAAGCGGGTTTCCGAACTTGCTACTTGGGTCGCCTGTAGCAGGGTAAATTTTCTTTTAAGAGAAAAAACAATGTTCACTATCAATGTAGAAGTACGTAAAGACCAGGGTAAAGGTGCGAGCCGCCGCCTGCGTGCAGCAAACAAATTCCCAGCTATCGTTTACGGTGGCAAAGAAGCTGCAGTTTCCATCGAATTGGACCATGATTCTGTTAAGAACATGGAAGCTAAACCAGAATTCTACAGCGAAGCAGTAACTCTGGTTATCGACGGTAAAGAAACCAAAGTTAAGGTTCAGGCTGTACAGCGTCACCCGTTCAAGCCAAAACTGGCTCACATCGACTTCGTTCGCGTTTAATCGCTACGTTTTCGAACCTTTCGGGACGCCGAAATAAAGAACGCCGCAATTGCGGCGTTTTTTATTGTCTGCGATTCGGCACGCTTACTTGCCGCTGCCGGTCCGGCGCTGCAGCTGATCGCGCAGGTTCGGCGGCGTGCCTCTGATGGTCAGCGTGTCAGTGGCCGCATCCCAGAAAATGCGTTCGCCCAGCAGCATGGCGTCGAAGTTCAGGCTGATGCCGCCGCCGCTGCCGGCAAATTTGGTCAGTTGGCGCAGCGTGCCGCGATCCGCCGGGAAGCTCTCTTCCAGCTCATACCCTTGCTCGCTGGAGAACTGCATGAAGTCTTTCTCGCCGAGCGGCGACAGCTCCTGCGACAAGGCCTGCAGTTCAATCTCTTCGCCGGCCTGCAGCTGTTCGTTGCAGTAGCTGTACACCTGCTGGCGCACCGACTGGCGCTCGTTCTTGTCCAGCTGCGCATCGGCGCAGTAGTCGTCTACCGCCTGCAGCAGCCCGCGGTTTTGCGCCTTGGTGTCCAACCCTTCGGACGCCGCCAGGAAATCCATGAAGAAGTCGGCGACCTTACGGCCTACGCGCCCGCGCAGGAAGGTCAGATAGCGGGTCGATTCCGGGTTGGTTTCCCATTCGGTCAGATCGATGCGCGCGACGATATCGGCGTTGTTGATGTCCAGATAGTGCGTGGTGTTGATATCCAGCTCTTCGTTGACGCGCATGCTGTTACGGCTGTTCAGCACCGCGATCAGCAGGTACTCCACCGCCAGATAACGGTATTGGCCGAACAGCACCACGCCGCCTTCGGCAAACGGATACTTCGCCAGTTCGTCGCGCAGGCGGCCGGTCGCCGCGCGGCTGAAGGCCAGAAAGTCCTTATCGTCCTTGCGGCAGGTGCGCAGCGCTTCCGCCAGCTCGCTACCTTCGTTGAACAGGCCTAAGGCCTTGCTCTTGGCGCTGTAGACGCGATGCAGTTCCGTCATCATTTCTTCCACCGCCGCGTTGGTAGGAAGCAAGGAATCGCGCAGCACCACGTCCAGCGTTTGCTCGTCGCGTTTCACCAACTGATGCAAAGCGATCTGGTCGATATCCAGACTCATGGTAAATCCTCCTGTTCTTTAGGCGCGTATTCAAACACTGAAGGCCCCGACCTGCAATACTAAAAACCGCGGCAAACCGGAAAGGCGCTGCGAGGAGCAGCCCCGCCACGGGCGCCCCCTTCCCCAAATGACAGGAAGTGATAAAAGAGCGGAAAATCACTGCCCTATACGGTAAGATAGGGCACTTTGCAGATTACTAAGCGCAATTTTATGCCACAATCATCCCGTTACAGTGACGAACACGTTGAACAACTGCTCTCAGAGCTGGTCAATGTTCTGGAAAAACACCATACCCCCACCGATCTTTCCCTGATGGTGCTGGGCAACATGGTCACTAATTTGATCAACACCAGCGTTGCCCCCGCGCAGCGGAAAACCCTGGCAAGATCGTTCGCGGAAGCCCTGCAGGCTTCTGTCCGTGAAGACAAAGCACATTAATATTGACTTATGGTGACAAACCGTCAGCGTTATCGTGAAAAAGTCTCCCAGATGATCAGCTGGGGGCACTGGTTCGCCTTATTCAACATCCTGCTCGCCCTTGGGCTGGGCAGCCGCTACCTGTTTGTTACCGACTGGCCCGCATCCCTGCTGGGCCGGGTCTATGCCTTTGTCAGCCTGCTGGGGCATTTCAGCTTTATCGTGTTCGCCGGCTATTTGCTGGTGATCTTCCCGCTCACCTTCGTGGTGATGTCGCAGCGGCTGCTGCGATTTATTTCCGCCGCGCTGGCCACCATCGGGCTCACGCTGTTGCTGGTCGACAGCGAAGTGTTCTCCCATTTCCACCTGCACCTCAATCCGGTGGTGTGGGATCTGGTGGTCAACCCGGACCAGAGTGAGCTGTCGCGCGACTGGCAGCTGATGTTTATCTGCGTGCCCGTGATCTTCCTGGTGGAGATGTTGTTCGGCACTTGGAGCTGGCAGAAGCTGCGCAGCCTGAACCGCCGCCGCTTCGGCAAACCGCTGGCGGCGCTGTTTATCAGCGCCTTTTTCGCGTCGCACCTGATTTACATTTGGGCTGACGCCAACTTCTATCGCCCGATCACCATGCAGCGAGCCAATCTGCCGCTCTCGTACCCGATGACCGCGCGCAAGTTCCTCGAAAAACACGGCCTGCTCGACCAGCAAGAGTATGAGCGCCGCCTGATGCAACAGGGCAACCCGGAAGCGGTGGCGGTGGAGTATCCGCTCAGCGATCTCAGCTACGGCGATAAAGGCAGCGGCTATAACCTGCTGATGATCGTGGTGGACGGCATTCGCGCCAAAGACGTGGCGCAGGACATGCCGGCGCTGACGCGCTTCGCCCAGGAAAACGTGCGCTTCAGCGATCACTACAGCTCGGGTAATCATGCCGACACCGGGCTGTTCGGCCTGTTCTACGGCATTTCTCCGACCTATCTGGACAGCGTGCTCGCCGGCCGCAAGCCGTCGGCGCTGCTCAACGCGCTCGGCGATCAGGGCTACCAACTGGGGCTGTTCTCTTCCGACGGTTTCAACGCCAGCCTGTACCGCCAGGCCCTGTTGACCGACTTCTCGCTGCCGACGCCGGCGCCGCAAAGCGACGCGCAAACCACGCAGCAATGGCAGCGCTGGCTGACGGATCAGGGCGGCAAAGAGCCGTGGTTCTCCTATATCAACTTCAGCGGCGCCGAGCCGGCCGAGGACGACAAAACCCCGGCGCCGGCCGATTTTATCCAACGCTATCGCACCGGCGCGCAAGACGTGGATGCCCAGATAGCCCAGGTGCTGGATACCCTAAAACAGCGCGGTCTGCTGGACAAAACCGTGGTGGTGATCACCGCCGAACACGGCGTCGAATTCAACGACAGCGGCAAAGGCCAATGGGGCGCCGGCACTGCCTTCAACCAGGCGCAACTGCAGGTGCCGTTGGTGATCCACTGGCCGGGCACCCCAGCGCAGACCATCAGCAAGCTGACCGGCCATAACGACGTGATGCGCACCTTGATGCAACGGTTGCTGCACGTGAAAACCGCGCCGAAAGACTATTCGCAGGGCGAAGATCTGTTCACCGCCCAGCGCCGCAACGACTGGATCGCCACCGGCGATGGCAATCAGCTGGTGATCACTACGCCGACGCAGACGCTGATGCTGGACAACAGCGGCAACTATCGCGTCTACGATCAGAACGGCGAAGAAATAAAAGACGAGAAACCGCAGCTTGCTCTGCTGCTGCAGGTGCTGACCGATGTAAAACGCTTTATCGCCAACTAACTGCTTAAAACTAAAGCAATCAAGTGGCGAGGCGCTTGCATTAACATCGGGAATCGGTAGTATGATTTTTCATAGCGTCGGCATGTAGCGCAGCCTGGTAGCGCACCGTCATGGGGTGTCGGGGGTCGGAGGTTCGAATCCTCTCATGCCGACCAAATTTAAGAAAACCTGCTGTTACAGCAGGTTTTTTTTCGTCTGTACATTGAGAGGATGAGAATCTCCGAAGGAGGTTTGAGCCGAACGTAGTGAGACCACGTTGCTTTAGCAACGGCCCGCAGGGCAAGCATCGAAGATGCGCATAATCCTCTCATGCCGACCAAATTTAAGAAAACCTGCTGTTACAGCAGGTTTTTTTTCGTCTGCATATTGAGAGGATTAGGCCGCACCGGTTTGGCCCATGCGCTAGCGGAGGCCTGGGCAGGGCCTCTCTCTCAGCGCGGCTGCAGGCAGTTTTCTTCTTTCCAGCCGTACAGCCATTCCATTCCGCGATAAAATTCCGCCTGAGATTTGCCTTTCCATAACAGATTACGCACCTGGCGCTCAACGCCTGCGGCATGATAAACACGGCCCATCTCACGGGTTGACCAGACGATGCGCGCCGTGCGTGGAATACGTACCGACTCGTACAGGGCAAGCGCTTTTGCCGCATCCCCTCCATGCTCTTCCAGCGCTTTACCCAGCGTTACCGCATCCTCCAGCGCCATGCAGGCTCCCTGTGCCATATACTGTGCCACCGGGTGCGCTGCGTCTCCCACCAGCGTGATACGGTCGTTGCCCCATTTCTCCACCGGTTCACGATCGGCGGTTGACCAGCGGCGCCATGAGGTCGGCTTATCCAGCATCTGGCGCGGACGCGGGTGAATACCGGAAAAATAGGAAAGTACCTCCTCTTTACTGCCCTCCTTCACACCCCATTCCTCCTGCTGACGGCTATGGAACGTCACCACCAGGTTATACTGCTTCCCGCCGCGCAGCGGGTAATGCACCAGATGGCAATGCGGCCCCGCCCACAGTACCGGCGCGTTAATGCGTAAATCCTCCGGCATCTCATCGCAATTAATCACGGCGCGGTAAACCACATGTCCGGTCACCCGCGGCGCATCGCCCAGCAGGTACTGCCGCACCACCGACCTCACGCCATCGCAGCCGATCAGAATATCCGCCGTCCAGCGATTGCCCTGCTCATCAAATACCGTCACATCGTCCACCGTTTGGCTGATACCCGCCACCTGCGTTGAGGTACGGTATTCCACATCCGGATGGGTCAATACCGCTTCCCAAACAGAGGCGTGGATATCCGCCCGATGGATAACCGCATAGGGACCGCCAAAGTGATCGCGAAATGCTTGCCCGGTCTCAATATACACCACCTCCTGGGCATTGACCGCATCCATCAGGGTAATGTGATCGGTAAAGACGGCGCGCTGACGCGCTACGCCGCCCACACCCAGGCTATCCAGCGCGGAAAATGCGTTGGGGCCGAGCTGAATACCCGCCCCAATCTCACCAATCTCGTGCGCCTTTTCCAACAACATCACTTTAATGCCCTGGCGAGCCAGCGAGAGCGCAGTCGCTGCGCCGCCAATGCCTCCCCCGACGATAATTGCGCGCATCACTTTAGCCATTGTTTTCCTCCTTTCGGGCTCAGGCTGAGATTTTGTCTTGTTGGTTTTCGGGCGCCGCGGCGATGAACGCCGGGAGACGAGTACAGGCGTCGTAAACCGCTTTACAGCGCGGGTACCCGCTCAGGTCGCACCCCATCCGCAGGGCATTCGCCCACTGAGGGATCAGGCAGCAATCCGCCAACGTCGGGGTATCGCCAACGCAGAAGGGTCCTGGCGGCCTCTGGAGCAACAGCTGTTCTACGGCGCTCAGCCCTTGGCGGATCCAGTGCGCATACCAGCGTTTTTTCTCTTCCTCACTCACCTTCAGCTCTTCACTCAGGTAGCGTAAAACCCGCAGGTTATTTACCGGATGAATATCGCAGGCAATAACATAGACGATTTCCAGTATCCGGCTGCGCGCCGGGTCGGCCGCCGGCAACAGCGGCGACTGAGGAAAATGGCGATCCAGCCAGTCAATAATCGCCAGCGACTGGCTGAGAGACTCACCGTCGTCCGTGAGCAGCGTCGGCACCAGCCCGACCGGGTTCATTCGCCGATATGCCAGCTCATTCTGCTGCCCGATACGAATATTGACCCCCACCGTCTGGTAATGGAGGCCTTTCAGCGCCAGCGCAATGCGCACGCGGTAGGACGCTGAGCTATTAAAGAAACTGTACAGCTTCATCATTCACCTCTGAATCGGCTCAGACAATCTTCACGGCGATTGGGGTTAGCCCCTCTACATTGCCGGTAATCACATCGCCTTTCACCACCGCGCCCACCCCTTCCGGCGTCCCGGTAAAAATCAGATCGCCGGGCTGCAGCTCAAAAAAGCCGGACAGATAGCTGATGGTTTCATTCACCGACCAGATCAGATGGCGGATGTCGCTGCGCTGGCGATCGCTGCCGTTGACCTGCAGCCAGATAGGCGCGTTGTTCACGTCGGCGCTGTCGCCGGCTTTATGCAATGGCGCGATGGGCGCAGAAAGATCGAACGACTTGCCGATTTCCCATGGGCGCCCCATCTGACGCATGTCCATCTGCCGATCGCGGCGGGTCATGTCCAGGCCTGTGGCATATCCCCAAATGTATTCATGCGCCTTGTCCAGCGGAATATCGCTCCCCCGTTTGCCAATCGCCACCACCAGTTCGATTTCGTAGTGATAGTTGTCGGTTTGCGACGGATACGGCAACGCCAGCGTTTCGCCGGCCGCCACCGGCACCACCGCATCGGCAGGCTTGCAGAAGAAAAACGGTGGCTCACGATCCGGGTCAAAGCCCATTTCGCGGGCATGCGCAGCATAGTTACGCCCGACGCAGTAGACACGGCGCACGGGAAACTGTTTATCACTCCCCACAACAGGAACCGTCACAGGGGCTTGCGGTGCAAATACGTATTGCGTCATTTTGTCTCTCCCAAATTAATAACGTGCTTCGCGGAACAGTCCCAGGGCTTCCTGAACCGGCCTGTCCGAGAAACTGAATAACACGGTGTCTTCGTCCGCCTGAAACGACACGTCGAACCAGGTCGGCGCCACGAAGATATCTTTTGCCGAAAAGTGAAGGGTTTCGCTGCCGATGCTGACCTGGCCGCGCCCTTCCACCACGTGGTAAATGGTGCTGTCCGTGGTGCGCGCCTTCCGTGAGGAAAAGCCTTTCGGCAGCAGCTGCAGGAAGGCGCCCATCGAGGGCATGGGATAGCCGCCGGTCACCGGGTTGGCGTAGCGCATCTTGTAGCCGTCCCACTCGTCGGCGTCCCCCATGCGGGTGAGGTCGTGCAGCGCTTCCCGGCTGCGATCGTAGCGGTAGTTGAAAATGGGCGATGAGTTGCCTTTCTGATGGCGCAGCGGCAGCATATTGGCTGCATAGCGCGGTAAATAATCCCCCTCCTGGCGCGTCACGGGCTGCTGCTCTTGCGGATAGTCTTCCGCGAAACCGCAACCCAGCAGGTTCACCAGCGGCAGATCCAGCCCGTCCAGCCATACCACCGGCTCCTCGCCGGGATTACCGTGATCGTGCCAGCGCCACTGCGGCGTCAAAATGAAGTCGCCTTCATGCATTTGCGTACGCTCACCGTCAACGGCGGTAAATGCCCCTTTCCCCTCGACGATAAAACGCAATGCCGACTGATTATGGCGATGGCTCGGCGCGACTTCGCCCGGCATGATCAACTGCAATCCGGCATACAGCGTCGGGGTGATGGAGGACTGTCCGCGCAGCATCGGGTTTTCCAGCACCAGCACGCGGCGAACCGCCTCTTTGGCGCCAATCAACTCGCCGCTGGCCAGCAGGTGCGGGCGAATCGCCTGATAGTTCCAGTAAGCCGGAGCGCAGTTTGCATTCGGCGTTTGCGGCACCAAATGGTGCAGCGACTCCCACAATGGGGTCAGGTTCTGCCCTGAAATATGCCGGTAGAACTGCTGGCGGCTGGGATTAACATCCTGATTGCGTTCAGGCATAGGGATTCTCCTTTTCATTCACGACGCTGCGCGAGGCAACGTATCAGGGGCTGGGGCAGACTGGCGAACGACAGCCGTCAGCAGAATTAACATCACCGTACTGATCGCCGCCGGCACGGCAATAATGAAAAATAGCGTATCGAATGAGAAATTCATCGCCATCATCACGCCGCCGGCAAGCGAGCCGACAATCGCGCCGCAGCGGCCAATGGCATTGGACCAGCTGACGCCGGTCGCCCGGCTTTGCGTCGGATAGAGCGTGGCGGTCAAGGCATTCAGCCCAACCTGCGAACCGCTGATGCCGATGCCGGTGCCGAAGATGGCCAGCGCCATCAGCCACAGGCCGTTCTCGCTCAGACCAATCATGACGATACACGCGGCGCCCAGGGCGTAGCTCGCCGCCAACACCCGGAAGGGATTGTATTTGTCCATCAACGCGCCCAGCCCCAGCGCCCCCAACGTTCCGCCCATCTGGAAAGCGGCGGTCACCCAAGAGGCATGCTGCAGATCTATACCGCGATGGTTAAGCAGCGTCGGCATCCAACTGGAGAGCAGATAGATAATCAACAGGCTCATAAAAAAAACCGCCCAGAGCATGAGAGTAATGCGCAGCTGGCGGCCGGCAAACAGCGGGCTGATGCTCCCTTTGGCCGCTGTAGCGGCTTCGTTGAGGTAAAAATGGGTCTCTTCATCGCACTCTCGGGTGATGCCGCTGACCGTTTTGGCAATCACCTTGCGCGGCAGTTGGCGGCGGACCTGCCAGCGCGGGGATTCCGGCAGGGCAAACAGCAGCACCACAAAGAGCATCAGCGGCAAAACGCCTCCGAGCACCAAAATGCCGTGCCACCCCATCACCGGCACCAGTTGGGCGCTGACGATCCCGCCCAGGGCTGAACCAAGCGTGAAACCGCAGAACATCAGCGTGACCAGCGCACCACGGCGGCGAGCAGGCAGATATTCAGAGGTCATCGTGATGGTGTTCGGCATCGCGCCCCCCAACCCCAGGCCGGTGAGAAAACGTAAAATGACCAGCGTTGGCATATCGGGGGAGAAGGCCGAAATCAGGCTCAGCGCGCCAAACAGCGCCACGCAAAGTTCGATGACGCGCTTGCGGCCAAAGCGGTCAGAAAGCGGGCCGCAAAGCAGTGCGCCCGCCGTCAACCCCAGCAGCCCCGCGCCAAACAGCGGCGCCAGTTCGCCGGCGGTCAGTTGCCATTGGGTACGGATGTCGGGTGCGATGAAACCAATGGCGGCGGTGTCAAAACCATCGAACATCACCACCAAAAAACAGCAGATGATAACGCGCCACTGCGTCTTACCGATGGGAGCAGCATCGATCAGTGCTTGTAAATCACGCCGTTGAGTCATAGTGAGCGCCTCGGTGCAGGTAGGGGGATGTCTGTCTTGTTTTAGGTATGTTACGAATTTGTATCCTTAGCGATAAAATGTACAATGGCTTTTCAGGCAGAGACATAACCGGAGGGTTATAGCAAATGGCGAACTGGGCGCAGAAAATGAAACTTCACCATCTGCAAATGTTGGTGGCGTTGGGTGAGCAGGGAAATCTGACCCACGTTGCCCGGATGATGAACATCTCCCAACCCGCTCTGTCAAAATGGTTGTCACAGCTCGAAGATGAGATTGGGATCACGCTGTTTGAGCGGCATAGCAAAGGGCTGCGCCCCTCCGAGGGAGGGAAACTGCTGCTTCAGCATGCGCAGCGCTTGGTCAACGATCTCGAGCGTTCGCAGTCTGAAATCGCCCGCTTTAAGCAAGGCGGGCTGGTGGGAAGCCTGAAAATCGGCTGTTCGCCGGTCGCCACCGACTGCGTTTCGCAGGCCATATTGAGCCTGCTGCAGGAAATGCCAACGCTGCATCTCAATATTGAGGAAAAAGTGATGACCCCGCTGCTGCACGATCTGATCGCGGGCGCGGTAGATGTCGTCGTGGGCCGCGTCGGCGGGCGGGCGCTGCAACTGCCGCTCAACTATCAAGTGCTCTACACCGAACCGGTATGCTTTGTTGCCCGCCCTCACCATCCGCTGGCGGAATCCGCCTCCCTCACCTGGCACGATCTCACCCACTGGCGCTGGATTGTCTGGCCGACCGGCACGCCCATCCGCCTCAGCATTGATAATGCGCTGGCGGATAACGGCGTGATGCTGCCCGAAAACACGGTTGAATCGGCATCCATGAACGTCAGTACCAACCTGCTGCAAAGCAGCGATATGATCTCCATTCTTTCCCTACGGCTGGCGCAGCGTTATGCCAGCCAGGGGCAGCTGGCGATCCTGAATCTGCCGAAGATAGAGCAGAAAGGCAGCGTGGGCGTCTTCTGGCGCAACAGCGAACCGCCTTTTGCCGCGCTGAGCCGCTTTTTGCAGCTGCTGACGCAGGCTTAACCCCCCGCACCGTAAAACCAGCTGCCACAGCAGGCCATTACGGCTGCGCCTACGCGGAAAGTTTGACGATGGTCGCAGGGATCCCCTGACGCACCGCCGCACCGGTCACCCAATCCAGCCAGGTATTCGGCACTTCGCGCGTCGGATCGGCAAAGCCCAAATCGTTGAGGTTGATGCCGGCGGCGATGCGCTCATCCATCGCCAGCGGTTCGCCGTCCAGGTAGTGCTGACTGGCCCCCATCTCCCAGTGGCCGTAGCCGTGTTCCACCGCGATCACGCCGGGCATCACGCCCGCCAGTAAACTGATCTGCACCTCTCGACTGCCGCCCGGCGTGCTGATACGTACCCGGTCGCCGTGTTGAATGCCGAAACGCGCTCCGTCCGCCGGGTTCAGCGCCACCAGGTTCACCGGTTTCACGTCGTGCAGGCGCCGGATCACCGCGGTGGAGCTGCTCATCACGTTGGATTTGAAGGACATCAGGCGCAGTGGCCACTGCTGCTCAGGGTAGAGCGCTTCCACCGCGCGGCCGTCCGACAAACGCGCCGGATAGCAGGTGGGGCAGCCGCTGAAACGCTCACCGGTGATCGCATGCCGGTGCTTCGCCACTTCCGCATTCCAGATCTGCAGCGGTTTCTCCCAGCGGTTGCCCACGCTGCCGTCGCGGCGGCCGCTGTCGTGAACGGCGAACCGGCCGCCGCGGCTGTAAATAAACGCCACGCGGTCGATTTCATCGGCGCGCAGCGTCTGCGCAAGCTGCGGTAACAAGCGATCGACACCACTCAGCGTCAGTTCGTCCGCCCTCGCGGCCGGCACCGGCGCCTTGCCGGCAAACGCCACGTTGGCGGCGGCGCGCAGATAATAATCCTCGGCGCAGTTGAGCGGCAGCAGCCCGCCCTGGCCGTCGCCGATAGCGCGATCGCCGAACCCCGGCAGCGCCAGGCGTTTAGCGACGGCGATGCAAAACGCCTCCATGGAAATCGGCTGCCCTTGCGCCGTTTTCGCGGTCGCCGGCGTCACTATCGGCCAGCGCGCGGTAGTGGCCTTGCTGGCGACGCCGCCCCAGGGGGCGCTGAACCCCCAGCTCTCAAAATTATGGGTGTCCGGGACGATATAGTCGGCCAACGCCGTCGTTTCGTTGATAAACGCATCGATAGCGATAAACAGCGGCAAACGCGCCGGATCTTTCAATCGTTCCTCCGCCACGCCGCGCAACCCGGCGATGCCGTACAAGGGGTTGGTCATGTTCGAGATCCAGGCTTTCAGCCCGTACGGATACCCCGCCAGCGCCGATGTCAGCAGCTCGGTCAGTTGCCCGGCGACGAACGGATACCAGGGCGCCCTGGCCGGCCAGGGGGAAACGCCCGCCGCCACTTTTTCGCGGTACTCGTCGGAGGTTTCATAGGCGGCCTTGCTGCGTGCGATATTCAGCCCCTTCGGTTTTACCAGGCCGGGAAACTCGACCAGGTTATAGCGCGGCCCCTCAGCGAAGCCGTTGAATTTTCCGCCGCCGACGAACACGCCCCCCGCCAGGCTCAGGTTGCCGATCAACACGTTAAGCATCATCACCGACCAGGTATTGTAAAACCCGTTTGCCGCCATCATCCCGCCATGGGCGATCACCGCCGCCTTGCGCCCGTGGGCGGTAAAGGCCTCGGCCAGTGCCGCGATGCGTGCCACCGGCACGCCGCATTGCCGGCTGTACGCCTCCGGCGACAGCTTGTCGGCGGCCTCTTTCAAACACTGGAAGCCGCTTTTCACCCCCACCTGCACGCCGTCGTGCAGCGTCACCGTACGGCTTACCCACAGCTCGGCGCTGTCGCACGCCTCGGCCGCCACCAGTTCCCCCGCGCCGTTGACCACCAACGGCGACGCCGACCCGGCGCCATTCAGATCGGCCAGCGTCAGATGCTGCCCCGCCCGCGGATGCTCGCTCTCGGCGATCACCAAATGCGTGGCGTTGGTCCAGCTCTTCTCGCCGGCACGTTGCATGGCGGCCTCCGACGGGATGGCGAGATAATCGGCCTGATAACGCCGGTGGTCGAGGATCCAACGGATCATTGCCATCGCCAGCGCCGAGTCGGTGCCCGGCAATATCGGGATCCAATGGCCATGATCGTCCGCCAATGTGGTGGTCAGCGGCAGCGCCGGCGCCACTACCGCATAACGGAACTCGCTGCGCAATCTGGCGCTGGCCAGTTGCCGAGCCTGGCGCTTGAACGGGTTGCCGGACTGTGCCGGCGAGGTCCCCATAAACAGCGCGAACTCGACCTGTTCCCAGTCGGGTTTTACGTGCGGATTTTTGTCCAGATCGTTCATCAGCGCACCGGAACCGGCACGGTAGGCCAGCCCGCAGTAAGCGCCGTGCGCGCCGAAGTTTTTGCTGCCGAAACTGTTCTGGGCGAAACGCCGCAGGAAGCCGTCGCGCCCATCGTCACCGGCGTTGGTCACCAGCAGCTGATTGGCTTTCGGCCCCAGCCCCGGCTGTCGGGCATCGATCGGCGTCTCCAGATCGCGGATCGCCCGCAGGCCCTCCACATGCCCCTCGCCGAACAGATCGCCGCCTTCCACCACTTCAGCGATCAACTGCTCAAAGCTGATGCGCTGCCACTTGCCCTCGCCACGTTTGCCGACGCGCTTCATCGGCTCCAGCACCCGCAGCGGGCTGTAAAGCCCCTCCAACAGCGTGGCGCCGCGGGCGCAGGCGGTGGAACGGGCATCGAGGCCGCTTTCGCCGCCCAGCTGCGCCAACGCGTCCTGCAGCGGCAAGGCCGAGTCGACGTGCCGTTCCTGAGACAGCGGATGATAAGGGTTGCCGGCAATGCGCAATACCCGGTCGGTCTGCCTGTCCACCCGCACCCGCACGCCGCATTGCGTCCAGCAGCCGAAACACTGGGTCATCGAGATGGCCTGCTGCGGATTGCCTTGCCATTCCGGCATTGCCCGCCCTTCGGGCGGCAGGGAGTTGCCGTTGATGCGATCCAGGGTCACCCGCCCTGAAGTGCCGTGAATCAAGCCGTCGATCGCCCGTTTGGCGACCTCGCGATAGCTCAGGCCAAAGGCGGACAATCCGCCGAAGGCCAGGCCCACTTTCAACCACTGACGCCGGGTGAGTTTAGCCATGTTGTTTTCTCCGCAGTAAAAACGCCTGTGCTTCACGCACCATGATCATTAACGCCAGCCACAACCCGAAAGTGCCGACGATCGCCAGCAAGCCATCGGTGCCGAGCGGCAGGCTATAAGGGGAATACGTCGCGTTGTATTTCGGGATGGTTTGCACCTCGATCAACAGCGTCCAGCGCATCAGCCAACTCAGCCCCAGTGCGCCGGCCACCAGCAGCGTCGTACCGCCGCGCGGCAAGCGCCGAGAACCGGCCCAAGCGGCGCACGCCAGCGTCAGCCCCCACAGCGCAATCCATCCCACGGCATACCGGCGCGCCATCGCCTGCGTCTGCAGCCAGTGGCGTACCGCCGCGCCGGATAACGTATCGCCGCATACCCACAGCAGGATCGCCCCGCCGAGCAGCAGTAACGTCAGCAGCATCCCGCGCGCCAGCGGCGCCTGCAGACCGGGCCGTTCGCGCAATGTCAGCAGCAGCAAGGCCAAGAGCGCCTGCAGCGCGCTGAG
This sequence comes from Serratia sp. CY47280, assembly GCF_052168655.1. Taxonomy (NCBI): domain Bacteria; kingdom Pseudomonadati; phylum Pseudomonadota; class Gammaproteobacteria; order Enterobacterales; family Yersiniaceae; genus Serratia; species Serratia sp. CY47280. The sequence continues at coordinate 1,652,574 of NZ_JBJNMG010000001.1, forward strand.
GAACATCACGATCGGAAATCCGTAGCTGAACCAGATTGGGCGGGCACGCACGACGGAAACCTCACGCCCGGTGTACAACAGCAGGCCAATAGCCACCAGCGCGCAAGCGGGCGCAATCCCACGCAGCAGCGCAACCGGCCTGCCCGTCAGCCGCGCAAATTCGAGTGCGAGAAACCACAGGCCGATCAGCAGGGTAAACAACGGCAAGAACAGTGCGCCCCACGGCATCCAAGACCAGGGCGTCGGGTAGGCGTAGAAATGCCAGAAGCGGGCGGTTTGATGCAGGTCGGCGGTCAGCGCCAGCGGCGCGGTGATGGCGCACGTCAGCCCGATAAACAGCGCCATGCGCTCCAGATGCGCGGCGTTATCTCCACCGCGCCAGCGCCACACGCAGGCCAGCAGCGCAGCACAGGCAGCGATGCCGATAAAGAAGAAATATTGCACGGCCCACGGCAGCCAGCTCACCGCCTGCGGTTGGCCCAGCACTTCTGCGATCATCAGTTGGCGACTCATCGTCCCTCCCCCCATAAGGCAACCTGCGCCCGCCCCGGCAGCGGAGTGACGAAGGCGTCATCCAGCCCCAGATAAAACACATGGGGCGCGGTTTGGTTCTCCGGCTTGAGGACGTTGATCTCGGCCTCGTGGCGCCGCAGCATCTTGCTCAGCGTGCTGTGCGGATCGCGCATATCGCCGATGATCCGCGCCCCGCCCACGCACGACTCCACGCACGCCGGCAACAATCCCGCCTCCAGCCGATGCACGCAGAAGGTGCATTTGTCCGCCGTTTGGGTGGCGTGATTGATAAAGCGGGCATCGTACGGGCAGGCCTGCACGCAATAGGCACACCCCACGCAGCGCGTGTTGTCGATCACCACGATCCCGTCCTCACGCTGGAAAGTGGCCTGTACCGGGCACACCGGCACGCAGGGTGGGTTGTCGCAGTGGTTGCACAGCCTGGGCAGCAGCACGTTGGTCGCCACCGCTTCACCTTCGAGGCTGACCTGGTACTGGTTTACCGTGGTGCGAAACTCGCCGTGCGGCGTCTGGTTTTCAATGGCGCAGCTCACGGTACAGGCCTGGCACCCGACGCAACGCCGCAGATCGATCAGCATCGCGTAGCGGCGGCTCGCATCCCCCTCGCGCCGCGTCGGCGCTAACGTCAGCCCGGCCTCCGCCACGGGGATCAGCGAAGCCCCCGCCGTCAACACGCCCAGCTGCTGCAAAAACTGCCGTTTACTGAAGTCCATGCGCCTCTCCCACGCCCTGGGCATCACCCCGATCACGCTATTGATGCCCGTTAGATGAATAAACAATGTCGATGATTTACAGTGTAAAAATGGCATCGATGGCGCTCTATTGTGGTTAACCACATACCGGCCCCAACGTTGATCTAAAACAAGTGGCGGCAGGCAAATTGCCCATCAGGAGGGGCTGTGAGGGTCGTGTTATTACTGCTGTTCAGTCTCGGTTGGGGGATGGCGGCACAGGCGGGAGAGTGGTCGGTCGGCGTGCTGGCGATGCGCGGCGATGCGGCGACCGCGCGTGACTGGCAGCCGCTGATCGACAGCCTCAACGGCAGTGTCGGCGGTGAGCGCTTCCGCCTGCAGCCGCTCGATCTGACGCAGATGCGCGAAGCGGTCAATCGGGGCAGCGTGCAGTTCGTGGTCACTAATCCGGCGCAGTTCGTGCAGTTGAACAGCCGCTATCATCTGCGCTGGCTGGCATCATTGCGCGCCGCCAACGGCGATCGGGCAACGGGCAACATCATCGGCAGCGTGATTCTGGTGCGGCGCGACAGCGGCATCACGACGCCGCAGGCGCTGATGGGCAAAACGCTGGGCGCCATCGATCCGCAGGCCTTCGGCGGCTATCTGACCGGCTATAAGGCGCTCAGCGATGCCGGTATGCGGCCCGATCGCGATTTCCACCTGCGCTTTACCGGTTTCCCTGCCGATGCCCTGCTCTATCTGTTGCGCGAGCGCGCCATTCAGGCCGCCATCGTCCCCGTCTGCCTGCTGGAGAAAATGGATCGAGAAGGCCTGATCAACCCGGCGGATTTTCGCCCGCTGTTGCAACGGCCCACATCGGTTCCCTGCGTCAGCAGCACGCCGCTTTACCCCAACTGGTCGTTCGCCGCCCTGCCCGGCCTGGATAACTCACTGGTGGATGCGGTGGCAAGAGCCTTGCTGACCGCACCTCCGCAGTCTCCCTTTCAATGGGGCGCACCGGTCTCGACCAGCGAGGTGGAAGCCTTGCTGCGCGCCGTCAATCAACACCCGGAACAGCGGCGGCTGTGGCTGGATATCAAGAGCTGGCTGATCCAGCATCAGACGGCCGTCGGCCTGTCGCTGGCGGTGCTGGCGCTGTTGATCGTCAACCATATCTGGATCGCGCTGCTGGTACGCCGGCGCGGGCGGCAGTTGCTCCATGCCGGAGAGCAACTGCGGCGGCAGGAGCAGGCGCTGGAGAACGCCAGGCAGCTGAACGTGCTGGGGGAAATGGCCTCCGGCTTCGCGCACGAGCTCAACCAGCCGCTGGCGGCCATTCGCCTTTATGCGCAGGGATGCCTGATCCAACTGCGCAAAACGGACGCCGGGCATCCGCTGTTGGGGCCGTTGGAAAATATCGACCGACAGGCGCAGCGCGGCGGCGAGACGATTCATAACCTGCGCCAGTGGGTGCAGCCCACCGCTGAGGCGATAGATCAAACGCGCTGGCGACCCGCGGTGGTAAGCGAAACCGCCGAGCGGGTGTGGACGCTGCTGCGCCTGACGCAGCGCTATCCCGACCTGAAACTGTTCAACAACGTGGCGCCTTCGCTGACGCTAACCCTGCCGCCGGCGCTGCTGGAACAGCTGCTGGCGAACCTGCTGCTGAATGCGGCGCAGGCCGGAGCCAATGCCGTCTGGCTTTCCGCCGTCCAGAGCGAACGGGCGATCGAGTTGCATCTGCAGGACAACGCGGGCGGCATGACAACGGCCGGGCTGGAACAGGCTTTTCGCCCCTTCAACACCACCAAAGCCGGCGGCATGGGGCTGGGGTTGGCCATTTGCCGGCGCCTGGCCCGCTACGGCGGCGGCGAAATCCGCCTGGCGAACCGCCCCGCCCCCGACAGCCGCAATGGGCTGTGCATAACGCTGCATTTCATATTGAACGATGAGGAAAACCATGTCGCTAATTCATCTGGTGGACGATGACGCCGCCGTCACCGACGCCTGCCATTTTTTGCTGACCAGCTTCGGTCACAACGTGCAGTGCTGGAATGACAGCACCGGCTTTCTGACCCAGGCCGACCTGTTTCAGACCGGGATCGTCTTGCTGGACATGCGGATGCCGAAACTTGACGGCCACCAGGTTTACGGGGAACTGCGCCGCCGCGGTAGTACGCTGGCGGTGGTGTTCCTGTCCGGCCATGGCGACGTGCCGATGGCGGTGGAGCAGATGAAGTACGGCGCGGTGGATTTCCTGCAAAAACCGATCGCCGCAGAACCGCTGATCGCCGCCCTCGAACGGGCGCAGCAGGTCTCGGCCAAAGCCCAGCAGCGCCATGAAACTTGCGGCCGCTACCGCATGCTCACGCCGAAAGAACGCGACATCGCGCAGCTGGTGGTGCGGGGCATGATGAATCGGGAAATGGCGGAGCGGCTGAATATCGCGCTGCGCACCGTAGAGGTTCACCGGGCGAAAGTGATGGAGAAAATGCAGGCCGCCAGCCTGGCGGAATTGGTGATTCAGCTGCAGGCTCTGCCGCCCACGCCCCGGGAGTGAATGCATAAAGCCCTCATCAAGCTAACGTCCCGTATTCCTCTTTCCTTGATTGACACAGCGCGATCCAGGCAATATATTTATTAGAAATATTAATGAATTACGGTAGAATCACCTTTTCTCAACCAACAGGCTATCAGCATTCTCCGCAAAACCCAGCGTAGCGCTTTCGCCTTCAGGAACCCCGTGAGGGAAAGGAGAGGCGTTGTTTTGAATAAAGAGAGATGATGTCCATGTGACATGGCTCGAGCATCATTACGCCACTATCTGGCCGCCCGGTTGACGTTTTAAATAAGTATGGATTATGAATAACAGAAGAACACGGACTAAATAAGGAATAAAATGCAAGGAAATCTCAAGCTCTATGGCCTTTTTGTTGGCCTGACGGTGACCATTATGATCACCTGCGACACGTTGGTTTATAAGGTCTTTGATATCTATGGTTTTAAAATAACGGCAAGCGGCATTGTATTCTCCTTGTGTTTCTTGATATCCACATTGCTGACTGAAGTTTATGGCTATAAATTGTCGGTAAGAGCAATATGGATCATGGTGTTCTGCCAAAGCTTATATGTCATAATACTTAATCTCTCAGCCGTTATTCAGCCAGAAAATAACGATATCGCCACACACTATTATTCTTTATACCATGAATTCTGGCGAGTCATGATAGGCACCTGGGTGTCCGTTCCGGTCGCTTATTTCGTCAATGGTTTTATTATTTCAAAGATGAAGATTATCTTCTCCGGCAAATACTTCTTTATCCGATATATTGTTGGCTCCATGTCTACACAGGCCGCCCTGTTGCTGACAGCCTATCCGATCAGTCTTTCAGGAAAATACACCTTCATGGAGTTGGTTAATATCATAAGCACGACGTGGTCTTATAAAGTTGTCGTCTCTATTGTATTACTGCCGCTCGCCATCGCCTTAGTCGAGTGGGTTAAGAAGATAGAAAACACCGATCATTATGATTGGGGCACCTCATACAATCCATTTAAGTAATATCAACAGGGTCTCGCATGAAAGTAATTCAGATTAGCGACATACATATTATGCCTAATGAAAGCGCGCTGGCTTCGAAGCATCTTGCTAATTTCGACAGGGCCATTGACTTCATTAATGCCAATGCCGATAAAATCAATGCCGACTTAATCATTGTGACGGGTGACATCTCTCATGATGGCGATATCCCCTCTTATGAGCGCTTCTTTAAGATAATGAACCGCACTTCCTTACCTTTCTATTTTTTCCCAGGCAACCACGACAACAAAAAGAATCTGGACGATACAGCCCGTAAGCAGGGCGGCAGCTACGATATAAACTCGTTTGAAGATGACGAATGGCGCATGCTCAGCATCGACTCGGTGGTCGATAACGAAGATTTCGGCAGGGTCTCGACGCATGCGCTCGACACGCTTGAAAAAGCCATCGTCGCAAGTGACAATAAAAAGGTCGCCGTCTTCTTGCATCATCACCCTATTCCGGTAGGCACCCCGATTGTTGATAGCTGTATGTTAAACAATGCCGAGGAGTTTTTGAGCCTCTGCCAACGATTAAACGTTAAGTTTATCGGCTCAGGCCATGCACATACGCTATTCCAAAGAAAGCTGGGGGAAACCTTAGTCTCTGTTTCCCCAGCGATTTGTTCGCAATGGAAGAACGGCACAAGCGCTGTCAGCAGCATAGACAATTCTGCCTTCAGCGTGATTACGTTCGATGAGCATATTCACGTCGAACCCTGGTTTATTTAATCAACGTCAGTATTGTTTTTTTAGATCTGTCGCTTTTCTTAGCATTTTTCAATGAGGCAGAGAGTGCTCTGCCTTCCTTTACCCCGGCATAGAAGGCTATTTTCGTCGCATCCAAGGACTCGGTTTTGTCGACAAGATCGCGATCCCTTAGAAAATCCGCCCCTGATATTGATATCGAGTCAACATCGTTTTTCAACGTCCACATACAGTTTCGTTTCTCTTCATGAATCGACAGTTTGGCCGAGGCGATTTTTATTTTAGATTCGGTCTCGGCGATAAAAGCGATATCTTTCGGGTTAACATGCCTGAGAAAATCGCCCTCGATGAGTTGCCCCCAGTTTTTTTTCACGAAAGTATGGGTGCCAAACTCTTTGAAAAGCCAATATCCATCCGCCGTTCGGATCACGCTACGATCTAACGTATAGAGGTAACTGGGAGAGTATATTTTTCTTAACCTTCTCATTATGTTAAATAAGTCCATTTATTTCAGCCTCTTTATCGTTTTCAATAGAACACCGACGATCGCATAATCGCTATAGGACTTCACACTGCTATCTGAATCTAATGAGATGTTTGTAAACAACAAGTCGCCGTCGGAAACAAAAACTCGCCTTAAGCATATTGGGTAATTTTTCAGCTTAACCAGGACGATATCGCCATCGCAAAATGGCTCCTTGAGCGAGATCACACAATACGTTCCACGGTCTAATTCAGGCGACAGTGAATTATTCGTTATCTCTACCACAAACAGCGAATCGTCCGTCATGTCATCGACTTCTGTCGTATAGGTATCTGCCGTTCTGATCGTGTTGGCCAGAAAACGTTCTACATCGCTGTAGCTAATGAGCGGAAGCGATCTCACATTGTGTTTGGCCTCTCCCGTGACGCTTAAATCCTTGTCAGTCAGCTCCCCTACTTTTACGCTGAAAAATTCACCAATGGACGCAAGCGTAGAGATCGTGGGATTCCCCACGCCTTTCCTCAGATTATTGATCGTGGCAATACCTATCCCTGTTTCGCTGCTCAACCGACTGGCGTCAATCCCGTGCATGCGCATGAGGTAAGTAAGGTTTTCACCTATCATTTTCAATGACATACCATTTTCTTCTGATATTTTAATGTTGTTTGGTTGCATTATAATGTTTTAAACCTATACTTTAGTGTCATTAAAGTGAATTAAAAACATTAAACCACTTCTAGGGTGGCTATGACAATGACTCGGGGCCTTTGGTATACGAAATATAAATATAATACATTGTAATATAATAATTTTGTTGTAAATCACCGGTCTTGCCGAACATGACTGACTGCCTTTTAAATGATTCAATTTACTTATAAAAATGCTGTCTGCACAGGCTAACTCATATGCCCGTTCATCAAACATCAGAGGCGCTTTATAACGCCCGGGATATCTTCATCGCATTCACGCCATAGCCGACGCAGGAGAAACCCAAAATGCTAAACATTAACCCCGCAGCAATTTAACGCACAGAAGCCAACCTGGAGAGCAAACCGCATCCCGGTTCGATAATTTTAAAGGAAATGAGATGAGTGCTTTATTCATCGCTCCTCGAGCGACCATTGGCCAATACTCGGGATTTTTTCTCTGTCAGAACGCGAAGAAGCTGCGTCAGCGCCCGTAGCGCCGAGTTCCGGCGCATACCTGCATTGATCGATATTATGCCAAGAACGGCGACCAGAAAGGTGGCGTCGGGCCCCCAACACCAGGGAGCCCCCAGCCCGACGCCACCGCCTTACATACTGATTAGTAAGGGAGAAAAATGTAGGTTGCGGAGGATAATCGTGCCCTTTGAATATTCACGCACGAAGTGAGCGAGGAAAATGCAGACCACTGGCCAGACGTAAAGAAAAGATTCAGTGGCAGGCTTGGCAGCCCGCTGCGCAAGTAAGAATAAACGCCTTATGCAAAATTGCGCCCCCCTCTTGCCAACCCGCCTTCCTCAGGCCAGAATACTGTACATTAAATCAGTGTTTACAGGTGAGTCATGTTTGTAGAATTAGTGTACGACAAGCGCAACGTCGCTGGGCTACCCAACGCCGCCGAGATTATTCGCAACGAGCTGGAAAAACGCGTGCATGTGCTGTTCCCGGAGGCGGAGGTGCGCGTGAAGCCGATGCAGGCCAACGGCCTGAACTCCGACGCCAGCAAAAGCGATCGTGAGAAGCTGAACCGAATGTTGGAAGAGATGTTCGAAGAAGCGGATCAGTGGCTGGTCACTGATATTTGAACCCTGTCTGATAGCCGGGCTCGCCCACCGGCTATATTTCCGCCAGTATATGCAAACGTTCAGCCCTTGGCTAATGGGATTGACGCGGTGCCTCCCCCATCCGGTTATCGGTTGGTTAATGTTAATATCGATGCTATTCGAAGCGCGCACTGCTGCAGTGTGCACTTTTCTAGCGCACCAATACCATAACAAAAAGCCCCAGCATCGCTGCTGGGGCCTCTGTCATGGTGCCGGCTACCGGAATCGAACTGGTGACCTACTGATTACAAGTCAGTTGCTCTACCTACTGAGCTAAGCCGGCTGAATTTGGCGGAAGGACAGAGATTCGAACTCTGGGAGCTGTTACACTCGACGGTTTTCAAGACCGTTGCCTTAAACCACTCGGCCATCCTTCCAATGGGCGCTGATATTAGCGATACCGTTATGAAATGTCTATCGTTTTGATGCAAAAAAATGGCACAACCGGTGCAGTTGCCTAAACTTCAGGCCTTAAACGCTTAAAAAATGAAAAGCCCCGCGCAAACGAGGCTTTTTTGGTCGGCCGAAACGCGATTATTTCGGCTGAGAATCGTAGTCTGAACAGGTTTGATAGCCCTTGTTCATGACATGGCCCGTGTCGTTGTAGCTGACAAAGTAGGTTTGCACCTTGCCGTCGCGCGGCGCCACCGCATAGGTGTCGCAGGTGCCCTGCGCATGAACCAGTGTGGCAGTGGTCGACGGTGGACCCGCGATAGCCCGCACCTGCTGCTTGGTCATCCCTACTTTGACATCGCTGACCACCGGCTCATTGACATAGCTGGCTGCGCGATCATAGGTGGTACAACCGGCAAGAATGGAGAATACCGCCGCAGTGCCGACGGCCAAAACCAACTTCTTCGTCATAGCTTGTCCTCTTGGAGTGCATTTGTTGTTCCCTAAGTCTAGAAGCGGGAAGGCTTTTCTACAAATTCCCCTTTGTCGATCGGTGCGCTTTTGCTCTCAAAAGGCCATCGCAGCATCCCATCAGATTCAAAAACCGAAATCGCTCAGGGCCGGGACATCGTCCGGGCGCCGGCCGAGCGGCCAATGAAAACGCCGATCCTGTTCGCGGATCGGCATGTCGTTGATGCAGGCGTGACGGTTGATCATCAGCCCCTCCTGATTGAACTCCCAGTTCTCATTGCCGAAGCTGCGATACCAGTTGCCGGAATCGTCGCGCCATTCATAGGCGAAACGCACCGCGATGCGCGCGCCATCAAACGCCCACAGCTCCTTAATCAGCCGATACTCCAGTTCTTTCGCCCACTTGCGTTGCAAAAAGCCGACCACCGCCGCGCGGCCATCGACAAATTCCGCGCGGTTACGCCAGTGGGTATCGAGGGAATACACCTGCGATACACGTTCGGGATCGCGGCTATTCCAGGCATCCTCCGCCAGCCGCACCTTCTCGATAGCGGATTCGCGGGTAAAAGGCGGCAATGGGGGTTTAATGCTCATGTTTATCTCCTGAGTGAAGGCGTGTAGACAACTCTGTCTACGTCATTACGCTAGCGCATGTAGACAGAGTTGTCTACAATGACTCGGAAATAGCCTGGGAGAAAATGATGACCGCCGATCTCAACGCCTTACCCGCCCGCCAGCGCATCCTGCTGACGGCGCACGATCTGTTTTATCAAGAAGGGATCCGCGCCACCGGCATCGATCGCATCATCAAAGAATCGGGCGTGACCAAGGTGACCTTCTATCGCCACTTTCCCAGCAAGAATGATTTAATTACGGCGTTTTTGACCTATCGCCATCAGCAGTGGCTCACCTGGTTCAGCACATCGCTGGCCCATCATGTGGCGCAAACCGGTGGGCTGCTGCCGGCGTTGGCGCCCTGCCTAGCGGAGTGGTTCGACGAACCGCGCTTTCGCGGCTGCGCATTTATCAATACGGCGGTGGAAATCGCCGATCTGCTGCCGGAAAGCCTGCACATCGCCAGCCGGCATAAGCGGCAAATGGCGGAGGAACTGGCACGTCACCTGCCCGCCGGCCCACGGCGGGAACAGCAGGCGGCAATGCTGGCGATGCTGATCGACGGCGCCATCGTCAGAGTGCAGATAGAGCGGCAACCGCAGGCGGCGCTGCAGGTGCTGAATGCCGCTCTGGCGTTGCTGGCACAAGGCGGGTTCGATCAGTAATTGGCCCAGATGCCCGGCGTCACCAGTTCTAACAGGTGGGCGTCGGGATCGCGAAAATAAATACTCTCCCCGCCGTGTTCCCAGCGCATCCGCCCCTCAATCTCCACGCCGTTGGCCGTCAGATGCCGTTCCCAGTGTGGCAGTTGCGCTTTCGCCACCGCCAGCCCGATATGCGCTGGCCCCACGCCATCGTGCGCAGGAATAAACCCGGTAGGATAGTGCGCCCCGCGCAGCGAGTCGCCCTCGATAAACAGCAACAGTACGCTTCGATCGCCGACGTTATAGGCGCGAAACCGTTCGTTAGCGACCATCGCCGGCAGTTTCAGCACCTCCCGGTAAAAAGCGTCCGCGCGTTCAATATCGCTGACGTACAGCACCGTTTCGATCACCTTGTCGATCTTGAGTTCCATATCATCCCCCTCTTTTTCTGTACTGACAGCGTAGGCTTAGAGGAGGAAAACCACGGTGCTTCCCGTGCCGATAGCGGATCAATCCGTGCTTTTTTACCGGCTTACAGGCAAAAAAAACGCGGCCCGAAGGCCGCGCGATGACGTTCACACTGAGGTGCTTAGAACTGGTAAACCAGGCCCACGGCAACCACGTTGTCGGTGTTAATACCGGCAGCGTCGGTGAAGTCGTTGTTGTCCACCAGGTTGATTTTGTAATCAACATAGGTGGACATGTTTTTGTTGAAGAAGTAGGTCGCACCCAGGTCGACGAATTTGACCAGATCTTGATCGCCGTAGTCCTTGCCGTTGCCGGCGCGGCCCAGGTCTTTACCTTTGGTCTGGTTATAACCCACGAACGGACGCAGACCGAAGTCGAACTGGTAGTGCGCGTAGGCTTCGAAGCTCTGCGCCTTGTTGGCGTAGCCATAAACGCTGCTGTCAGAACTACCGAAACGCGCCGCATTGTAGGACTGGGTGAACATCACCGCCAGGTAGACGTCGTTGGCGTCATATTTCAGACCGCCGGAGTACCCTTCGGCCTTGTCGCCGCGACCCATGATGTTCTGATGACCGTTACCGCCGTTCTGCTCGCTGGTACGACGCGAGTTGAAGAAGGCACCTGCGGCGCTGATGCCGTAGCCCATGTCATAGCTCATGGACATACCGTAGCCTTCGCCGTTTTGACCCAGAACGTCACGACCGTTGTTGGTCTCTTCGCCGTTGCCGTTTTTACCCTGGTACTGCAGGGCGAAGTTCAGGCCGTCAACCAGACCGAAGAAGTCGTTGTTACGGTAGGTCGCCAGGCCGCTGGAGCGCTGGAACATGAACTGGTCGGCGCCGTAGGTCATACCGTCGAACTCAGGCTGCAAGTCGGTATACGCCGCGACGTCGTACAGCACGCCGGTGTTACGGCCGTAGTCGAAGGAGCCATAGTCGCCGAATTTCAGACCGGCGAAGCCGTAACGGGTGAAGTTCTTGTTGTCCTGGCTTTCAGCGTGATTCAGGTTCGCCTGATATTCCCACTGGCCGTAACCGGTCAGCTGATCGCTGATTTGCGTTTCGCCGCGCAGGCCAAAACGCATATAAGACTGATCGCCGTCCACGCCGTTGTTGCTGGAGAAATAGTGAAGACCGTCGACTTTACCGTACAAATCCAGTTTATTACCGTCTTTGTTGTAGATTTCCGCCGCGCCTGCTGTGCCTGCAACCAGCAGTGCGGGTACCATCAGAGAGAGTACTCGAAGTTTCATCGTTATTATCCTCGTTAATTATGTCGAGCTACGGCCACTGCCCTTTTCGAGCATTATTAGCACGACTGTGCATTACCATTCTGGTAACAAGGGTTATATTAATCCAGAAAGAAAATGATACCAAGTATCCGATAGTGTTTCAGTGTAATTAATAAAGGTTTCCAAATGTAAATACGCGCGAACTTTCACAAAACATTACAGACAAACAAAATAAAGCACTTAAAGACAAAGAATAGATTAATTGATAAAAAATCATGTAGTTATACATATCTTTAAGAAAAAAAGCCAACCATACAATTGAGCCAGACAATAAGCACATTGTGCCAAAACGCCGTCCGCACGCAGCCGCTATAATCACCTCGCTATCATCATTATTTTCATTATTACCTTCATTATCCGAGATCCGAGGATAATTTCTGCACTCCTTTAACCGGCTTCTGGCCGGTTTTTTATTTTTCTCCATACTCTCCTCACAATTCCGACTCGTACAAATAGCACGCAAATAAATAACCTAATGATATAGTTTCATTAATTTACTTTCGCACTAATTGCTAATCTTTTCCCTTATTTTAGTCTACAAATTGAAATTACTTTTCATTTCGTGCTTTATCCCACCGATTATTTCCCGCCACAGGCACAATTAGCCGCAGAGTTTCAATTCTGATAACCTGAAAAAAGTGCACCTCCAGCGAGTAAAATTCATGATGCCCTTTCAACCCGACGTGCTGTGGCGGCGGCTACAAACCTCCCCCTTCCGCGCTCGCTTCCGTTTAAATGCCAAAGACCAGACTTATCTCGACGGCAAGGGATTGCCGCTGATACTCAGCCATGCCCGCGATTTTATCGACCGCCGCCTGGCCGCCGCCCATCCTAAGAATGACGGCAAGCAAACACCGATGCGCGGCCACCCGGTGTTCGTCGCCCAGCATGCCACCGCTACCTGCTGCCGCAGCTGTCTGGAAAAGTGGCACGGCATACCGCAAGGCGTCGCACTGAACGAGCAGCAAAAGGAGTATATTGTCCAAGCTATCGCGCTGTGGCTGGTGCGCAGAGGCGGTGCCAGGGAGATGTCAGGCGCGAATATTTTCGATCCGGATCGCGGATTGTGATAAAAACTGTCAGTAACTTTCACCATTCTTTTGACCCAAGATCCTGACGCTTACATGACAGCTACCTTGTGCAATGAACAGCAAACGCCCGGCATTCCTCAACAGATCGCCACCCGTCTGGCCTTTTTCGTCGCCGGTCTCGGCATGGCCGCCTGGGCGCCGCTGGTCCCCTTCGCCAAAGCGCGCATCGGTATCGATGACGGTTCGCTCGGCCTGTTGCTGCTCTGTATCGGCGCCGGCTCCTTGTTGGCGATGCCGCTGACCGGTTTCCTGACCGGCAAACTGGGCTGCCGCGCGGTGATCCTGATGGCGGGTCTGGGATTGTGTATTGATCTGCCGCTGTTGGCACTGATGGATTCCCTCGGCGGCATGGCCGTAGCGCTGCTGCTATTCGGTGCGGCAATCGGCATGATCGACGTAGCGATGAACGTTCAGGCGGTGATCGTCGAACGCGCCAGCGGCAAGGCGATGATGTCCGGCTTTCACGGTTTCTTCAGCATCGGCGGCATTGCCGGCGCCGGCGGCGTCAGCGCGTTGCTGTGGTTGGGGCTGACACCGCTGCAATCCACCCTGCTCACCGTGCTGGCGGTGATAGTCCTGCTGGCGCTTGCCAGCCGCCATCTGCTGCGTGAGAGCGGCGCCGACGACGGCGGGCCGATGTTCGTCTTGCCGCGCGGTTGGGTGATGTTCATCGGCATTCTGTGCTTTATCATGTTTCTGGCGGAAGGATCGATGCTCGACTGGAGCGCGCTGTTCCTCACCACGTTGCGCGGTGTCGAACACAGCCAGGCCGGTCTGGGCTATGCGCTGTTTTCCATCACCATGACGCTCGGCCGCCTCAATGGCGATCGGGTGGTGAACTCGCTGGGCCGCTACCGGGTGCTGCTGCTGGGCAGCCTGTGTGCCGCTTTCGGCCTGGGTCTGGCCATCGCCTTCAATCACGCTACCGTTTCGCTGGCCGGTTTCATGTTGGTCGGCCTGGGCGCCTCGAACGTCGTGCCGATCCTGTTCAGCGCCGCAGGCAACCAGCGCGACATGCCGGCCAATTTGGCGATCGCTTCCGTCACCACCGTCGGCTATGCCGGTATTCTGGCCGGCCCGGCGCTGATCGGCTTCATCGCTCAGTTTTCCAACCTGACGGTGGCCTTCGCCTGCGTAGCCGCTCTGCTGTTGGCGGTGACCGCCAGCGCCAGGGCCGTCACTCGCTGATTCAGGAATGCGCAGCCACTATGCAAAATAAACAACTGACCATCAGCTCCAGCAACATTACCCGCTGCTTCCTGCTGTTTATCGTGCTGCTGACGATCGGCATCGGTCTGTATGGCTACAACTACACCAATGCCTGGCTGGCGGAAAAGAAGTACACGCTCAATAGCATCGCCGGTTCGCTGCAAAAGCGTATCGATACCTACCGCTATATGACCTATCAGGTCTATGACAAATTCGGCAATGCGCCGGCGCAGAATGTCGATCCTGGTTTGCAGGAAACCCGCCTGCGGCCCGACGTCTATTATGTCGAGAAACCGCACAAGAAAACCGACGCGGTGATCTTCGGCAGCCATGACGAGAACACGCTGGCGATGATCGCCAACATCTCGGACTACCTGGATACCCGCTGGGGCGCCAAGACCGAGAACTACGCCATGTATTACCTCAATGGTCAGGACAACAGCCTCAGCCTGATCACTACCCAGCCGCTCAAAGAGCTGGCTTCGCGCTTTCGGGAAAGCTACCTGACCACCTCGGCGGACGAACGCCGCGCCGAGATGCTGCAGCAGGCCAATATGCTCGACGAACGCGAGAGCTTTTCCGATCTGCGCAAGCAACGCTTCCAGAACGCCTATTCGTTTTCGATTCGCACCACCTTTAATCAGCCGGGGCATCTGGCGACGGTGATCGCCTTTGATTTGCCGATCAACGACATCATTCCGGCCAATCTGGCCCGCGCCAATTTCCTGCTGCTGCCGGATGATGTCGATCTCGACGACAGCACCATCCCGTCGGAAACCGTCCTCGGTACCCATGCAACGATGAGCGGGGGCTGGGTGGAGTTCAGCGCCGCCCTGCCCAATGCGCCGCTGAAGGTGGTGTATCGCGTTTCGGCTATCAATCTGGCCATCGATCTGCTGCGCAACAACATCTGGCTGATCGCAGTCAACTTGCTGCTGCTGGCGCTGTCGATGCTGAGCATCTACTTTATCCGCCGCCAGTACATTCGCCCGAGCGAAAACATGGCAGTGGAACTGGAGGCCGAGCGCGCGCTGAATCGGGAGATCGTCTCCAGCCTGCCCTCCGGCCTGCTGGTCTACAGCTTCGCCAACAATACGGTGATCGCCAGCAACAAAATCGCCGAGCACCTGCTGCCGCATCTCAGCCTGCAAAAGATCGCCCATATGGCCGAACAGCATCACGGAGTGATCCAGGCGACGGTCAACAACGAGGTGTATGAAATTCGCATTTTCCGCAGCCAGCTCTCGCCGGACACCTACCTGTTCCTGATGAACGATCAGGATAAAGAGGTGATGGTGAACAAGCGGCTGCAGCAGGCGCGGCGCGAATACGACAAAAACGTTCAGGCGCGCAAACTGATGCTGCACAATCTGGGCATCGAGCTGAATCAGCCGGTACGTCAGATGCACGATCTGGTCGACCGCCTGCACAACCGGCCGGATGAGGAACAACAGCAGGCGCTGCTGGGCCAGCTGACGACGGCGTCGGCTTCGGTACTGGAGTTGATCGATAACATCACCCTGCTGACCCGGCTGGAAACCCAGGACTGGCAACCCACACGCGAGCCGTTCAACCCAACGGCGCTGATCGACGAGTTACTGCTGGAGGCCCTGCCTGCCCTCAATCAAAAGGGGCTGGCGCTGTTCAAGCATTTCCAGCTGGACGTCGAGCAGAACTATATCGGCGACGCCAACGCGCTGCGCAAGGTGATCTCGCTGCTGGTGCATTACGCCATTATCACTACCGCCTGCGGCAAGATTTCTCTGGTCATCGACCATGAGCCCGAGCACCCTGACCGCCTGATTTTCCAAATCAACGACACCGGCTCCGGCATCTCCAACGAAGAGATCAGCAACCTCAACTATCCGTTCCTCAGCCAGACGCTGGTGGACCGCTTCAACCACGGTTCCGGCCTCACCTTCTTCCTGTGCAATCAGCTGTGCAAGAAGCTTAACGGCCAGTTGGACATTCACAGCAAGGTGGATATCGGCACTCGCTACACCATTCGCGTCGCCATGGAGATGGAGAAAAAAGAACCGCAGGAGCAGGAAAAGCTGCTCGACGGCGTCACCGCCCTGCTGGACGTCACGTCGGATGAAGTGCGCGGCATCGTGACCCGCCTGTTGCAGGCCTACGGCGCCGACTGTCTCGTCGCCGAAGATCGCGCGGTCAATCGCGATTATGACGTGCTGCTGACGGATAACCCGCAGCGGGCCGATGACTACACCCTGCTGCTGGCGACCGATGAGCCGGGTTGGCAAGCGCTGGATAAACGCTACATTAGGGTGAACTACAACCTGAACGGGGCATTAATCGACGCTGTGCTGATGTTGATCGAACAGCAAATGGCCGCGCTGGAACAGGAAGAAAGCCCGCTTTCATTGAGTTCAGAAGATATCCAACTCTATGAAAAACAATTGAAATCAAGTGATTACTATGGGCTGTTTGTCGATACAGTACCCGACGATGTCAAAAAACTGTATACTGAGGCGGGCAGCAGTGATTTCAATGCGCTGTCACAAACCGCACACCGCCTGAAAGGCGTGTTTGCCATGTTAAATCTGCTTCCCGGCAAGCAGCTGTGCGAATCGTTAGAACAGCGCATCGCAGAAGGTGATGCGCCCGAGATCGAGAATAACATCAGTCAGATTGATTTTTTCGTCAGCAGACTGCTGAAGCAAGGTAGCCAACAACATGAATAACCTGAACGTAATTATTGCTGATGACCATCCTATCGTACTGTTTGGCATCCGGAAGTCACTTGAGCAAATTGAATGGGTGAATGTCGTTGGGGAGTTCGAAGACTCAACCGCACTGATCAACAATCTGTCCAAGCTGGACGCCAACGTGCTGATCACCGATCTGTCGATGCCGGGTGACAAGTATGGCGACGGCATCACGCTGATTAAGTACATCAAGCGTCACTATCCGCAGTTGTCGATCATCGTGCTGACCATGAACAACAACCCGGCGATCCTGAGCGCGGTATTGGATCTGGATATCGAAGGCATCGTGCTGAAACAAGGCGCGCCGACCGATCTGCCGAAGGCGCTGGCCGCCCTGCAGAAAGGCAAGAAGTTCACGCCGGAAAGCGTCTCTAAACTGCTGGAAAAAATCAGCGCCAGCGGCTATGGCGACAAACGCCTGTCGCCGAAAGAAAGCGAAGTGCTGCGTCTGTTCGCCGAAGGTTTCCTGGTGACCGAAATCGCTAAAAAGCTCAACCGCAGCATCAAAACCATCAGCAGCCAGAAAAAATCGGCGATGATGAAGCTGGGCGTCGAGAACGACATCGCCCTGCTCAACTATCTCTCGTCCGTCAGCATGACGCCGTTGGACAAAGACTAAAACCCGCCTCACGGCAGGTGAACGCCAAACAGGCACGGCATCCGCCGTGCCTGTTTGCTTTTCAGGCCTCGCTGCGGCTGTAGCGCACCTGTTGACTGTAGTAAGCCAGCGTCTGTTCCAGCGTCTCCAGCGTAACCGGTTTCGACAGGCAATTATCCATGCCCGCCTCGAGACAGCGCTGCTTCTCTTCCGCCAGCGCGTTCGCCGTCACGCCGATTACCGGCGAGCTGAACTGCATCTGTCGCAGTTCCTGCGTCAGGCGATAACCGTCCATGTTCGGCATATTGACGTCGGTCAGCACAATATCGACGTGATGCTGTTTCAGTACGCCGAGCGCGTCGACGCCGTCGTTGGCGGTCACCACCTGATACCCCAGCGACCCCAGCTGATCGGACAACAGGCGACGGTTGATCGGATGATCGTCGACCACCAGCAGATGAATATCGCCGTTGTCCGCCGCGCTGGCCTTGGCGGGCACCGGCAGCTGCACCAGCCCCTCTGCCGCGCCGCCGCCGACGCCAAACAACCGGTTGAGCAAGGTCAACGTTTCACGCGGCGTGGAGGTGCTGTGCATCCAATAGCCTGGCCGGGTTTCCTGCGACGGGCCGATATGCTCGGTGGAGAATTGGATCTGAGCCAGCAGCGGCGTGTCCAGCATCAGCGGGTAATCGCTGAGCAGCACCTCACCGGCAGCGGTCTCCTGCCCGTCATAGCGTTGGATATCGGCGCCGTAACCGCCCAGGATCGCCATCAGGTAGCTTTCCAGCCGCTGATTGCGGATATCCAGCCACAGCCGCCGGCCCTGCCAGGTATCGCTGGCCTGCGGGATCGGGAACTGGGCGTTGAACAGCGGAATGCGAATGCTGAACAAGCTGCCCAACCCCGGTTCGGACTCGACAGAGACATCGCCGTCCATCAGGTTGACCAATTTTTCGCAGATCGCCAGCCCCAAACCGGTTCCCTGGAAGTGGCGCTGAACACCGGTCCCCACCTGGAAGAACGGGTCGAACAGGCGCGAGACCTCTTTCTCCGGAATACCGACGCCGGTATCGCGCACGCTGAACTCCAGGTAGCTGCCGCGGGTGCAGACCTGCAGCACGATACAGCCGGTATCGGTGAACTTGATGGCGTTGTTCACCAAATTGGAGAGCACCTGCTGTAACCGCACCGGATCGCCGAAGATGCGCTCCGGCACGTTCTGTTCGATAAAGCAGTACAGCCCCAGACGTTTCTTGACCACCAGCGGCAAATAGTTGCCGGCGATATGGGTGATCACCTCCAGGCAGGAGAACTCGCGCGGTTCGATCTTCAACTGCTCGGACTCGATTTTGGAGAAGTCGAGAATATCGCTGATGATTTTCAGCAGCAGGCCGGAAGAGTTGTTCATCGCATTGACCAGCCGATCGACCCCTTGCGGCAACGCCTTGGTTTGCAACAGATCGAGGTTGCCGATAATGCCGTACAGCGGCGTGCGCAGCTCATGGCTGACGGTAGCCAGGAACATCGATTTGGACTGGCTGGCCTGCTCCGCCGCCGCCGCCATCTCCTGCAACGACTCTTCCATCTTCACGCGCGCGCTGACGTCCACCAGCACGCAAATCGCCACCTCTTCGTTACGGTAGCGCGAGTGAACAAAGCTGATCTGCAGGTTGTTGTTGTTGCTGGTCATCACATCGACGAAATTCGCCTGCTGTTCGCAAATGATGCGCGTAATGCGATCGCGATCTTCGTGGGTCAACAGGTTGATGTAGTTATGCGCCAGTTCGTTACTCAGGATATTGGTACCGTCGCTGATGCGCAGGATACAGATACCCACCGGCGCCGAGGCGACGATCTTGCGGTTGAACTGCTCGTGCTCTTCCAGGCGAAACGCGTTGTCCTCCGCCGGCAGGAACATCTTGCGCTCAAACAGCCACGCCAGCGTGAACAGCACGATGGCTGACAACAGGTTCAGCAACAGCGCGTTGAGGATCAGCATTTTGAAGCGTTCCACCACGCTTTTCACCGGCAGTGCATAGACGATGCTCAGCGAAGAAGGTGGCAGCGCTTTCTTCAGAATCAGGTCGCGGTAATTGTCGACATAGCCGAAGTACGCGTGCTCTACGGGATAGCTGTTGAGCGAAGCAGCATAGCGATCGCCGTCCGCCAGACGCAGCACCGGCTCGTTGTTCTCATCCAGCAGCGTGACGCCGATCGGCAGGTTGCCGGCGGTAACGAAATCCTCCAACCGAACGGTTTGTTCGATGCCCAACAACGCCTCCAGCTTGTTGCCGATATAGATCGGCGTCAGTACATACAGATAACCGACGTCCGGCCGCTGCGCGCTGGGGCTGATCCAATACAGGTTGTTGTCTTTGTCCTGATTCTTGGCGTTGCGGTATTTCAGAATGCGCTCGTGCAGTGACTTCAGCACATTTTCCCGATTGGCACTCGCATTGCCGCCGCCGAATTCTGCCATACACAGGCTGTCGCCGCCGATGAAGAACACCCGGTTGAGATCGTAGGCCGCCACGAAGTTCTCTTTCCAATACTGGATCAGGCCGCTCAGTGAATCGAGCGAACTGCGGTAGGTGGTGCTCAGCGCACAGTTGGACTCCGGGTACAGCGGAAAGAATTGCGGCGGGCTGCCCTTGCCGGGAAACACGCCGCTGAACATGTCCAGGCTGCTGACCGACCCGTTGAGGCGGTTCTCCGCCATATACTTGATATCGCGGATGATGTCGGCGGAATGGCGGATATAGCCCTGTGCCTGGTCGAAATTGAGGTTGTACTCCTGCCGGATGTCCGATTCTTTCTGATGCAGGATATTCAGAATATAAAAGGTGGTGAGCAGCGCTCCCAACGACCACAGCAAAATCGCCAGCACCCGGAACAGATAGCGGGATATCTTCAGCGTAGTTCGAAAAGAGGCTAAGTATTTCAATCGGATACCATACGAAAGTCAGTGGCGGCGCACGCTATCGCCGGCACGGCGGCCGGCGGCTCGGTGCGCCAATTAAACCATATAACTGAAAAAGGGCCTAGCATCGCTGCCAGGCCCTTTTGTCTCAGTGCATTACGGTGTCGGCATGCCGACGCCCTCACCTTGCTTTAAACGTTGTCGTCGTCCATCGGCTCAGCCGCGTCGTCGCCATCGTCCAGCGGCGTGGTGTCTTCTTCCACCGCTTCCGCGCCCGGTTCCAGGCTATCCAGCTCTTCGTCTTCCACCGGTTCGGCCACGCGCTGCAGACCGACGACGTTTTCGTCTTCCGCCGTGCGGATCAGCGTCACGCCCTGGGTGTTACGGCCCACCACGCTGACTTCCGAAACGCGGGTGCGCACCAGCGTGCCTGCATCGGTGATCATCATGATCTGGTCGCTGGTTTCCACCTGCACGGCGCCAACCACCTGGCCATTACGCTCGCTCACCTTGATGGAGATAACCCCCTGGGTGGCACGTGACTTGGTCGGATACTCGGTCACGGCGGTACGTTTACCGAAGCCGTTTTGCGTGACGGTCAGAATGTCGCCTTCGCCGCGCGGCACGATCAGTGAGATCACGCTGTCACCTTCGCCGAGGTTGATGCCACGTACGCCGGTCGCGGTACGGCCCATCGAACGCACCTGCGCTTCCGGGAAGCGCACCACTTTACCGTTGGCGGAGAACAGCATCACTTCGTTGCTGCCGTCGGTCAGATCGACACCAATCAGCTCGTCGCCCTCGTTGAGGTTGACGGCGATGATGCCGGCGCTGCGCGGACGGCTGAACTCGGTCAGCGCGGTTTTCTTCACGGTACCGCTGGCGGTGGCCATGAACACGTGGCGCCCTTCTTCATACTCGCGTACCGGCAGGATGGCGGTGATACGCTCATCGGCTTCCAGCGGCAGCAGGTTGACGATTGGACGACCGCGCGCGCCACGGCTGGCTTCAGGCAGTTGGTACACCTTCATCCAGTACAGGCGGCCACGGCTGGAGAAGCACAGGATCGTATCGTGGGTGTTGGCCACCAGCAGGCGATCGATAAAGTCTTCTTCTTTAATACGCGCGGCGGACTTGCCTTTGCCGCCGCGGCGCTGGGCTTCATAGTCGGACAGCGGCTGATACTTCACGTAGCCCTGGTGAGACAGGGTCACCACCACGTCTTCCTGGTTGATCAGGTCTTCGATGTTGATGTCGGAAGTATTGGCGGTGATCTCGGTGCGACGGCCGTCGTTGTACAGCTCTTTGACCGCCACCAGCTCTTCGCGGATCACTTCCATCAGGCGCTCTGGGCTTTCCAGAATAAAGATCAGCTCGGCGATGAAGTTGAGCAGCTCTTTATATTCTTCCAGCAGCTTTTCGTGCTCCAGG
This sequence comes from Serratia sp. CY47280, assembly GCF_052168655.1. Lineage (NCBI taxonomy): Bacteria > Pseudomonadati > Pseudomonadota > Gammaproteobacteria > Enterobacterales > Yersiniaceae > Serratia > Serratia sp. CY47280. Next base: position 1,674,217 of record NZ_JBJNMG010000001.1, read on the forward strand.
CCGGTCAGTTTCTGCAGACGCAGATCCAGAATCGCCTGAGCCTGCTGCTCGGTCAGGTAGTACTTGCCGTCGCGGATGCCGAACTCCGGCTCCAGCCACTCAGGGCGGGCGGCGTCGTCACCGGCGCGTTCCAACATGGCGCTGACGTTGCCCAGATCCCACGGCTGAGCTACCAGTGCGACTTTCGCTTCCGCCGGGGTCGGCGCACGGCGAATCAGCTCGATGATCGGATCGATGTTGGCGAGCGCGATAGCCAGCGCTTCCAGGATATGGGCGCGATCGCGGGCTTTGCGCAGTTCGAAGATGGTGCGACGGGTGACCACTTCGCGGCGGTGGCGCACGAAGGCTTCGAGGATGTCTTTCAGGTTCAGCAGTTTAGGCTGCCCCTGATGCAGCGCAACCATGTTGATGCCGAAGGTGACCTGCAGTTGCGTCAGCGCATACAGGTTATTCAGCACCACTTCGCCGACCGCGTCGCGTTTGACTTCGATGACGATGCGCATGCCGTCTTTATCGGACTCGTCGCGCAGCGCGCTGATGCCTTCCACGCGTTTTTCTTTGACCAGCTCGGCGATCTTCTCGATCAGACGCGCCTTGTTCACCTGATACGGGATCTCGTGAACGATGATGGTTTCGCGCCCGGTCTTGGCGTCGGCTTCCACTTCCGCGCGCGCGCGCAGGTAGATTTTACCACGCCCGGTGCGGTAGGCCTCTTCAATACCGCGGCGGCCGTTGATGATCGCCGCCGTCGGGAAGTCTGGCCCCGGAATATGTTCCATCAGCCCTTCGATGCTGATGTTTTCATCGTCGATATAGGCCAGGCAGCCGTTGACGACTTCCGCCAGGTTGTGCGGCGGGATATTGGTGGCCATGCCCACGGCGATGCCCGATGCGCCGTTAACCAGCAGGTTCGGGATCTTGGTCGGCATGACGGCCGGGATCTGCTCGGTGCCATCATAGTTAGGCACGAAGTCGACGGTTTCTTTTTCCAGATCCGCCAACAGTTCGTGAGCAATTTTGGACATGCGCACTTCGGTATAACGCATCGCCGCGGCGGAGTCGCCGTCGACGGAACCGAAGTTACCCTGACCGTCCACCAGCATGTAGCGCAGTGAAAACGGCTGAGCCATACGCACGATAGTGTCGTAAACCGCGCTGTCACCGTGCGGGTGATATTTACCGATCACGTCCCCGACGACACGGGCCGATTTCTTGTATGGTTTATTCCAGTCGTTACCCAATACGCTCATCGCGTACAGAACGCGGCGGTGAACCGGCTTCAGTCCATCACGAACATCTGGCAGCGCACGTCCGACAATAACGGACATCGCATAGTCCAGATACGAGTTTTTCAACTCGTCTTCGATGTTTACCGGTGTGATTTCTCTGGCAAGGTCGCTCATGGAGCTGCTATCCCTCTACTAATGATTCATCTGCCCGCTGCCATAGTGGCAAAGGTGTAAAACTATATCACAAAGCACGCTTTACGGGAAAATAACCGCCGCTGTTTCACGGAAATTGTGCAGATAAGTGCGCTAAAAACGCATCGGCGCAGACGATGCCGCGCCGGAACATGTATAATCCGCGCAACGAGAACAAGGAGCCAGACAAGCCCATGAACGCAGAATCATCCAGCCGAGTGCAAAACGTTGACCACCAGGAAATCGCCAAGTTCGAGGCTGTCGCCTCCCGCTGGTGGGATCTGGAAGGCGAGTTCAAACCGCTGCACCGCATCAACCCGCTGCGCCTGAACTACATCATGCAGCGCGCCGGCGGCATCTTTGACAAGCAGGTGCTCGACGTGGGCTGCGGCGGGGGCATTCTGGCGGAAAGCATGGCGCGCGAAGGCGCCAAAGTGACCGGCCTGGACATGGGCGCAGAGCCGCTGCAGGTCGCCCGGCTGCACGCATTGGAAAGCGGCATGGACGTCACCTATGTGCAGGAGACCGTAGAAAGCCACGCTCAGGCCAATCCGCAGCGCTACGACGTGGTCACCTGTATGGAGATGCTAGAGCACGTGCCCGATCCGGCCTCGGTGGTGCGCGCCTGCGCCCATCTGGTGAAACCGGGCGGTCACGTGTTCTTTTCAACGATTAACCGCAATACCAAAGCCTGGCTGATGGCGGTGATCGGCGCCGAGTACGTACTGAAGATGGTGCCGCAGGGCACCCACGATCATAAGAAGTTCATTCGCCCGTCCGAACTGATCGGCTGGGTCGACGGCACGCCGCTGCGCGAAAAGCACATGATCGGCCTGCATTACAACCCGATCACCGATCATTTCAAGCTTGGGCGCAACGTTGACGTGAACTACATGGTGCACACCCAGCACGAAGGTTAAGCACGGTAAACCGCGCCGGCCCTGCATTACCGGGGGGCGGCGCCAACGCGGTATTAGGAAAAATACCTAATTTCCGCGACTTCGATCAAAATAGCGGTTGTAGACAGTTTTTTAGAATATTAAATCAGATCAATATGCCGTTTTTTTCTAACGTTTAATAAAGCGCCAAACGATCGGTTTTTTCAGTTTTTCAGTAAAATCTGATCGTGCTTATTGACAAGCTTGTCGCGCCAGTCACGGCGCGCACTGCGAACGGCAAGTGGCATTTCACCCCCAAGTTATCCACAAATTAGGCCGGTTTTGTTCACTTGCAAACGCCGTTTTTTCTCACTATCTTGTTACCTCACCGACATACAACCCCTATATATAGTGTTTACATACTGAGCAGAGCGACTACACTTCTGCTTAGGGGCACCATACGGACAGGTAAAACACCACATGAACCAAAGTCTGCTTGTAACTAAACGCGATGGCCGTAAAGAGCGCATCAATCTCGACAAAATCCACCGGGTCATCGATTGGGCCGCTGAGGGATTACACAACGTCTCGGTTTCTCAAGTAGAGTTGCGTTCACACATTCAGTTTTATGACGGCATCAAAACCGCCGACATTCACGAAACCATCATCAAGGCCGCAGCTGACCTGATCTCCCGCGATGCGCCGGACTATCAGTACCTGGCCGCTCGCCTGGCGATCTTCCACCTGCGTAAAAAGGCTTACGGCCAGTTTGAGCCACCGAAGCTGCACGCCCACGTCACTCGCATGGTCGAGATGGGCAAATACGATAAGCATCTGCTGGAAGACTACAGCGCTGAAGAGTTCGAGCAGATGGATTCCTTTATCGATCATTGGCGCGACATGAACTTCTCTTATGCCGCCGTCAAGCAGCTGGAAGGCAAATACCTGGTGCAGAACCGCGTCAGCGGCGAAATCTACGAAAGCGCCCAGTTCCTGTATTTGCTGGTGTCTGCGTGCCTGTTCTCCAACTACCCGCGTGAAACCCGTCTGGACTACGTCAAACGTTTCTACGATGCGATTTCCACCTTCAAGATTTCGCTGCCTACGCCGATCATGTCCGGCGTGCGCACCCCAACCCGCCAGTTCAGCTCCTGCGTGCTGATCGAGTGCGGCGACAGCCTGGACTCCATCAACGCCACCTCCAGCGCCATTGTGAAATACGTTTCGCAGCGCGCCGGCATCGGCATCAACGCCGGCCGCATCCGCGCGCTGGGCAGCCCGATCCGTGGCGGTGAAGCCTTCCATACCGGCTGCATTCCGTTCTACAAACACTTCCAGACCGCCGTCAAATCCTGCTCGCAGGGCGGCGTGCGCGGTGGTGCAGCAACGCTGTTCTACCCGATGTGGCACCTGGAAGTAGAAAGCCTGCTGGTGTTGAAAAACAACCGTGGCGTTGAAGGCAACCGCGTGCGTCACATGGACTACGGCGTGCAGTTGAACCGCCTGATGTACCAGCGTCTGATCAAGGGCGAAGACATCACCCTGTTCAGCCCGTCCGACGTGCCGGGACTGTATGACGCGTTCTTCGCCGATCAGGACGAGTTCGAGCGCCTGTACACCCAGTACGAGAAAGATGACAGCATTCGCCAGAAACGCGTGAAAGCGGTTGAGCTGTTCTCGCTGATGATGCAAGAGCGCGCCTCTACCGGCCGTATCTACATCCAGAACGTCGACCACTGCAACACCCACAGCCCGTTCGATCCGCAGATCGCGCCGGTGCGTCAGTCCAACCTGTGCTTGGAAATCGCCCTGCCGACCAAGCCGCTGGAAGACGTCAACGATGAAAACGGCGAGATCGCGCTGTGTACCCTGTCTGCCTTCAACCTGGGCGCGATCGACAGCCTGGACGACCTGGAAGAGCTGGCGACCCTGGCGGTACGTTCGCTGGACGCCCTGCTGGATTATCAGGATTACCCGATCAAGGCTGCGCACCGTGGCGCGATGGGTCGCCGCACCCTGGGCATCGGCGTCATCAACTTCGCTTATTACCTGGCGAAGAACGGCGTACGCTATTCCGACGGCAGCGCCAACAACCTGACCCACAAAACGTTCGAAGCCATTCAGTACTACCTGCTGAAAGCCTCCAACCGTCTGGCTCAGGAACAAGGCGCTTGCCCGTGGTTCAACGAAACCACTTATTCGCAGGGCATCCTGCCGATCGACACCTACAAGAAAGACCTGGATGCGATCTGCAGCGAGCCGCTGCACTACGACTGGGAAACCCTGCGTAAAGAGATCCAGGAAACCGGCCTGCGCAACTCGACGCTGTCCGCCCTGATGCCATCGGAAACCTCTTCGCAGATTTCCAACGCCACCAACGGCATCGAGCCGCCGCGCGGCCACATCAGCATCAAGGCGTCGAAAGACGGCATCCTGCGCCAGGTGGTGCCGGAGTATGAGCGTCTGAAAGACAACTACGAGCTGCTGTGGGAAATGCCGAGCAACGACGGCTATCTGCAGCTGGTTGGGCTGATGCAGAAATTCATCGACCAGTCGATCTCGGCCAACACCAACTACGATCCGACCCGCTTCCCGGGCGGCAAGGTGCCGATGAAGCAGCTGTTGAAAGACCTGCTCACCACCTACAAGTTCGGCGTGAAAACGCTGTACTACCAAAACACCCGCGACGGTGCGGAAGACGCCCAGGAAGATTTGCAGCCTGCCAAGGCCGGCGATGACGACTGCGAAAGCGGCGCCTGCAAGATCTAAAGTTTGACCTAGCGGGCCGGAATTTTCCGGCCCCTTCATTTAGCCACGTTACGATGGATTCAGGCTTATGGCTTACACCACTTTTTCTCAGACCAAAAACGACCAGCTGCAAGAGCCGATGTTCTTCGGCCAGTCGGTAAACGTTGCGCGTTTCGACCAGCAAAAGCATGAAATCTTCGAAAAGCTGATCGAAAAACAGCTCTCCTTCTTCTGGCGCCCGGAAGAAGTTGACGTTTCCCGCGACCGTATCGATTACCAGGCGCTGCCGGAGCACGAGAAGCACATCTTCATCAGCAACCTGAAATATCAGACGCTGCTGGACTCCATCCAGGGCCGCAGCCCGAACGTCGCCCTGCTGCCGCTGATCTCGATCCCTGAGTTGGAAACCTGGGTGGAAACCTGGTCGTTCTCCGAGACCATCCACTCCCGTTCCTACACTCACATCATCCGCAACATCGTCAACGATCCGGCGTTAGTGTTCGACGACATCGTCACCAATGAAGAGATCAAGAAGCGCGCGAAAGACATTTCCGGCTACTACGACGATCTGATCGAGATGACCAGCTACTATCACCTGCTGGGTGAAGGCACCCACCAGGTGAACGGTAAAACCGTCACCGTCAATCTGCGCGCGCTGAAGAAGCAGCTGTACCTGTGCCTGATGAGCGTGAACGCGCTGGAAGCGATCCGCTTCTACGTCAGCTTTGCCTGCTCCTTCGCGTTCGCCGAGCGCGAACTGATGGAAGGCAACGCCAAGATCATCAAGCTGATCGCCCGCGACGAAGCGCTGCACCTGACCGGCACCCAGCACATGCTGAACCTGATGCGTTCCGGCGCCGACGATCCGGAAATGGCGGAGATCGCCGAGGAATGTCAACAGCAGTGCTACGATCTGTTCGTGCTGGCCGCCCAGCAGGAGAAAGAGTGGGCGGAATACCTGTTCCGCGACGGCTCGATGATTGGCCTGAACAAAGACATCCTGTGCCAGTATGTGGAATACATCACCAATATCCGCATGCAGGCGGTCGGCCTTGGTCTGCCGTTCGAAACCCGCTCCAACCCGATCCCATGGATCAATGCCTGGTTGGTGTCCGACAACGTGCAGGTAGCGCCGCAGGAAGTGGAAGTGAGCTCCTACCTGGTTGGCCAGATCGACTCGGAGATCAACGCCGACGACCTGAGCGACTTCGAACTGTAAGCGATGGCGACGCCAATCGTAACGCTGCGCGCCGCCGGCACGCAGCTCTCCTGCCCCAACAGTGAAAACTGTCTGCTCGACGTGCTGGAACTGCACGACGTGCAGGTGGAGTATCAGTGCCGATCCGGCTATTGCGGTGCCTGCCGCCTGAAGCTGGTGAAAGGTGAAGTGACCTACCGCCAGCAGCCGCTGGCGTTTATCAACGCCGGCGAGATCCTGCCCTGCTGCTGCATGCCGCTGACGGATATCGAGCTGGAAATGTAAAGTCGGGTGCCGGAAACCGCGCCTGGAGACCAGAAGGCGGGGTTGCCCCCGCCCTATGATTACCGCTTCACCTCACACGCCAACCTGATCAGGATAGTGATATTTTCCTGGTAGATTTTCAGCTCGCACAGCGAGTCTCTTATCATCCAGATAAATAACAAAACCGTAATACATACAACGGTTAGCGAGTGAAACACATGCCTTAAGCGCATGCTTGCCTCCTTGCTGTGAAGGGGCTACCATAACGGTGTCTAGGCGTTAGGGCAGCCCCATTCTGATTGAGAGTCAGTCTGGGGCTTTCATCTATCCGCCTTGTCACACAATGCCCAAGACGAACAGTCTCAAGCACCCGTCAAGAGAGTAACAGCATTCTCTCGCCGCGAATATCCCCTATAACCTTATGATTAATTAGGGATATATAACTATCCTCAAAGTATTTCGCTTAGCGCCCCTTGCCTGCCGATGCGGAAAAATAACGTGCCGGAGAATCGCCAAAGGCTTTGCGAAACATGGCGATAAAATTACTCGGCGAGGCATATCCCAGCGTTTCCGCTATCTGCAGCACCGTCTCGCCTTCGGCCAGCTTCGCTAACGCATACGACAACCGGGCCTGCTGGCGCCACTGTGCAAAACTCAACCCCGTCTCGCCGATCATCAGCCGCCGCAGGGTACGCGGCGACATCGCCCCCCATTCAGCCCACGCCTCCAGCGAACGCTCGCTCCCCGGCTGCGCCAGCAAGGCCTGCAGAACGCCGGCCAGGCGCGGATGGGACGACATCGGCAAATGCAGTGGTTCCGTCGGCGCCAAACGTATCTCGTCCCGCATCACCTGCGCCATGCGATCCTGCTCCAGGGTGAGCGCGCTGCGCTTGTCCCAGCCTTCTGCTCGCTGAGCCAGCGCCTGCAGCACGGCGCTAATGCCGATGACGCAGGGTACATTCGACAGATCGTGGCAGGCCTCCGGCGCCAGCAGCAAACTCCAGCCGCTCAGTGCGCCGCAGACCTGCACCCGGTGCTCCGTCGCCGGCGGGATCCAACCCGCCCGCTGAGGCGGAAGCACCCAATCGCCCTGCGCCGTGCGTACATGCAACAAGCCGCTTTCGACGCACAGCAACTGCCCGCGCACATGCTGATGCCAGTCGTATTCGCGCGTGCCCAACCGATACTCCCGGCCTGCCGCGTCGCGGCCGCCAAGGGCGATCAGCCAGGGGCCCGCCCGCCATTCGCTGCAGTCAGCGTCAGTGAAGTGAGGGTTATCGTTCACATTGGCCACTTATCACTATTTTTAGTCCAGATACCGTTATATCAACCTTTTCCTGCGCCGACATAATGAAATGCTTCCGGCCGCTCCCGTTTGTGGCCACTGACTCACGAGGGAACATGATGACAACACCCAGCATTGGCATTATCGGCGCCGGGCCCGGCGGTCTGTGTCTGGCTCAGGGGCTGAGCCGCTTCGGCATCCACGCCACGGTGTTTGAACGCGACACCACGCCGCAAGCGCGCGATCAGGGCTACCGGCTGCGCATCGATCCGTCTGGCCAGCAGGCGCTGGCCGCCTGCCTGCCGCCGGCGCACTACCGGTTGCTCTGCGCCGGCAGCGCGCAAAACAGCGGCGAGAGCAATCTATGGGATCCGCAGCTTGCCCCGCTCACCGGCCGGCGCCCCGAGCACTGGTTGCCGTCCAGCCAGCGCCAAACGCAAGAACCGAGCGGCGATCTCGGCATTCATCGCCAAACGCTGCGCGAGATCCTGCTTGCCGGCCTGCAAGACCGGGTGCGTTTCGGCCATACCTTGCGTGAATTTGCACAAACGCCGCAGGGCGTGGAGCTACAGTTCGCAAACGGCGAGCAAGTGCGAGTCGATGTGCTGATCGCCGCCGACGGCGTCAACTCGCTGGTGCGGCGGCGCTGCCTGCCCGAGGCGGGGCCCGAAGACAGCGGCGCGGTCACCCTCTACGGCAAAACACCGCTCGATGCGGCAACCCGGGCCCAATTGGCCCCTGAGCTGCTGAACGGCGTATCGGTGATCTTCGCTGACGGCGTATCGCTGGTGATTGAACCGATGCGCTTTCAGGCGCCCATGGCGCAGCTGGCGGCCGACTACGCGCCCGATTGCCGCCTCACGCCGGTCGACGATTATCTCTATTGGGCCTGTATCGGATCGGCTGAACGGCTCGGCGGGCCGACACGGGCGAAGGGAAGCGCAACGCTGCAGGCGCATGTACGGCATATCTCGCAGGGATGGGCGCCCGCTTTGCAAACGGCGTTAGCGCTGGCGGATCCCCTGTCGCTCAGCGTGCGGACGGTGCAGGTTACGGCGGCAATGCCGGAATGGCACAGCGAACGCATCGCCTTTCTCGGCGACGCCGTGCACGCCATGAGCCCGGCGGGTGGGCTCGGCGCCAACACCGCGCTGGTAGACGCCGCCAGCCTGGCGGCGCATCTGGCGCACTCAGACAGCGCCGCGCAGGCGCTCAGGAACTACGGTACAGAGCTGCAAACGCGAGGCGCCGCGGCAATACGTCTTTCACGCCTGGCGTCCGAACGGCTGATGCAGCGCGATGAAGCCGACAAGACGGGAGACTCAGCAACGCCAATACCCGTCACTCGATAATTTCCACCACCTCCAGCCAGGCGTTTTTACCGCACGCCTGGCCCCCATTCAGCCAGCGGCGCAGCATATCCAACGCCAGCATCGCCACCGACTCCTGCCGCAGCCGCAGGCCGTGGCGCGACGCGCGATAACGCACGGTCTGGCCAATGCCGCCGCGCGGCGTGTGCAGCGCAATGCTCACCTGCTCATCGCGCATGGCGCTGACCGCCAACGCCAACGGCGCACCGGTCAATTCCGCCAGCGAGCGGGCGCGCGCCAGCGTCGTTTCCAGCGTTTCGATGCAGTGCGCCGGCAGCAGCTCGCCCCCCGCCAGCGGCGCCCCTTCGCTCTGCAGCTGCAGATTGATCAAACCGCCGCTGAACTGCTCGCTCAACGCCAGCTTCAGCCCTTGCTGATTCAGACGCTGCGTCAGCGTCGCCGGCAACCCGTCGGTGCCTTCAAAGATGCAGTTGTCCCCCGCCACTTCGCGCACGCGTCGCCAGGCCAGCTCCATCTCCGCGCGCCGGCTTTCCGGCCCGGTCAGCTTCAGTTCGATGATCGGGCTGGAGGAACGGTAACCCAACACCACATCCGGCGGCAGCGGCAGGCCGTCCAGCTCGGCGGCCAGATCGCTCTCGGAGGTGCCGAAGGTGGTCAGGCGCAGGCACAGCGGCGGTGCCGGCAAGGTGAAGCGCTGGCGCAGACGCGGCACGATCTGCTGTTCGACCATCACTTTGAATTCCGACGGCACGCCGGGGGTGAAGAACATCAGGCATTGGTTCAGCTGCAGCGCGAACCCGCAGGCGGTGCCTACCGGGTTATCCAGCATTTCCGCGTTGGCCGGGATCTGCGCCTGCTTGCGGTTGGAAGGGGCCATCGGCCGCCCGCGCTCGGCGAAATAGGCTTCCATGCGCGCCAACCAGTCAGCCCGTTCGACCAGCTCTACGCCGCTGGCTTTCGCGGCGGCCAGCGCGCTGAGATCGTCGCTGGTCGGCCCCAGGCCGCCGTTGACGATCAACACATCGGCGATGTGGCTGCGTTCCTGCAGGATCTCGATCAACGCAGAGAGGCTGTCCCCGACCGTTTCACGCCCGCTCATCGGCACCCCCTGCTGGAACAGGTAGTCCGCCAGCCAGGCGGCGTTGGTATCAATAATTTGCCCGTGCAGCACCTCATCGCCGGTGCTAAGCATCTCCACCCTTAACATTGATCTCTCCCACATTTTTTGGTCATTCCACTATAGAAGCCCGTAAATAACTTTTCACTAGCCGCCTGCGGATAATTTCAGCCATGGGTTCGTTTCTCATGCGCCATGCAGCCCGCTGCAATGTAAACATTACTGTACATCATGCGTAACGTCGGTTTGACACAAATTAGGGCTTCCACTATCCTGCCATCCTCATAAATCGTTACCTATAATTTTCAAAATCTTTCGGCTGGTAGAGAAAAAACGTGAAGAATCGCACTCTTGGCAGTGTTTTTATCGTGGCGGGCACCACCATTGGCGCCGGGATGCTGGCGATGCCGCTGGCGGCGGCCGGCGTCGGCTTCGGCGTCACGCTGGCCTTACTGGTCGGGCTGTGGCTGTTGATGTGTTACACCGCGCTGTTACTGGTGGAGGTTTACCAGCATGAGCAGGCGGATACCGGTCTGGGCACGCTCGCCAAACGTTATCTCGGCGGCGGCGGCCAGTGGCTGACCAGCTTTAGCATGATGTTCCTGATGTACGCCCTCACCGCCGCCTATATCAGCGGCGCCGGCGAACTGCTCGCCACCAGCATCAGCCAATGGACGTCGCAGGACTTCCCGGTGTCGCTCGGCGTCCTGCTGTTCACCCTGGTGGCCGGCGGCGTGGTGTGCATCGGCACCCACTCGGTCGACTTGTTCAACCGCATCCTGTTCAGCGCGAAAGTGGTGTTCCTGGTGGTGATGCTCGGCCTGATGTTGCCGAATATCCACCAGACCAATCTGATGACGTTGCCGCTGGAGCAAGGCCTGGCGCTGTCGGCCATTCCAGTGATCTTCACCTCTTTCGGCTTCCACGGCAGCGTGCCGAGCATCGTCAACTACATGGGCGGCAACATTCGCAAACTGCGTTGGGTGTTTATCATCGGCAGCGCGATCCCGCTGATCGCCTATATCTTCTGGCAGCTGGCGACGTTGGGCAGCATCAGCTCCGACACCTTCGTCGGCATCCTGGCTCAGCAGGCCGGGCTAAACGGCCTGTTGCAGGCGGTGCGTGATGCAGTAGCTTCACCGCACGTTGAACTGGCGGTGCACCTGTTCGCCGATCTGGCGCTGGCGACCTCGTTCCTCGGCGTCGCGCTCGGGCTGTTCGATTTCCTGGCTGACCTGTTCAAGCGTCAAGATAACGTGCGTGGCCGCCTGCAAACCGGCGCCATCACCTTCCTGCCGCCGCTGGCCTTCGCGCTATTCTACCCGCGCGGTTTCGTGCTGGCGCTGGGTTTCGCCGCCATCGCCCTGTCGGTGCTGGCGCTGCTGCTGCCTTCGCTGCTGGTGTGGAAAACTCGCCAAAAGCATCAGGCACAATATCGCGTCTGGGGCGGCACCCCTGCGCTGGCGTTGGTGTTTGTCTGCGGGGTAACGGTGATCGCCATTCAACTGGGCATCGCCAGCGGCATGCTGCCGGCGGTCGGGTAAGCGACGAAAGACAAGGAATGATAAAGAGAAAGGGGCCGCAATGGCCCCTTTTTTCGCAGCCTTAGAAGCTCAGGCCGACACCGACATAAGGGCCATCGGCCAGGGTGTTGTCGCGACGCCCGTCTTTGCCTTCCATCTGCATGTAACGGTAGCCCACGTCCACGCTCAGCGGACGGAACTTCCAGCGCAGGCCGCCGCTGGCTTCGTTATAGGCCTTCACGCCGCTGGTGAAAGAGTCAGGCGCAAAGTAACCTTCGCCGTGCAGGCTGAAGTAGCGGTTGATCTCCCACTCCAGGCCGCCGCCCAGCGCGACCGCCCCGCCGCTCTTCCCGTCTTTCGGGCTGAGGTACAGCGCTTTGGCACCTACGGTCGCCGTCAACGGCCCCAGCGGCACACCGAAGTTCAACCCCACGCTGCCGACGTTGCCGTCGTGGTCGCTGCGCGCCCAGTTGCCGGTCAAGCCCAGACCTGAAGAGCCGGTGCTCATGCCAACGCCCAGGTTGGTGTAGTGTTGCCCGGCTTCGCCCGACACGCTGATGGCGTTCGCCGCACCGGTCACAAACAGCAATCCTGCCGCGCACGCGACCCAAGTCTTTTTCATCATCTTTCCCTCTGGTTTGTCATCCGTACCGAATGATCGAATCAACGCATAATAATAACGTCATGAGTCTATACCAAAGCGCAATGAGTATTTAAGGGATGAAAGCGAAAAAATTCTTCAATAATCAAATAAATGTAAAAATTTGCAAACAAAAATCCATATTCGTCAAGGCGATGCCAACGATAACCGAGACCTATTTGCCGTCGCTCGGCAATAGGGCTACAACTAGTAGTGGCTTTGACCAAGGTCAGGGGAAGAAGCCCCGCCAAAGGACTATGCTGATGAACGCTTAAACCGCCCGAGTCTTTACTTAACTGCACTACGATAAGGAGCAAGTGATGAGCAAGAAAGGACTGACCACCGCAGCCGGCGCCCCGGTTGTCGATAACAATAACGTGATCACCGCAGGCAAACGCGGCCCGATGCTGTTGCAGGACGTGTGGTTCCTGGAAAAACTGGCCCACTTCGACCGTGAAGTCATCCCCGAGCGTCGCATGCACGCCAAGGGTTCCGGCGCCTACGGCACCTTTACCGTTACCCACGACATCACCCGCTACACGCGCGCCAAGATCTTCTCCGAAATCGGCAAACAGACCGACATGTTTATCCGCTTCTCCACCGTCGCCGGTGAACGCGGCGCCGCCGACGCCGAGCGCGATATTCGCGGCTTCGCCATGAAGTTCTATACCGAAGAAGGCAACTGGGATTTGGTGGGTAACGATACGCCGGTGTTTTATCTGCGCGATCCGCTGAAATTCCCCGATCTCAACCACGTGGTGAAACGCGATCCGCATACCAACCTGCGCAACCCAGTCTACAAGTGGGACTTCTTCTCCCACCTGCCGGAGTCGCTGCACCAGCTGACCATTGACTTCAGCGATCGCGGCATTCCGAAATCCTACCGTCACATGCACGGTTTCGGCAGCCACACCTTCAGCTTTATCAATGCCGCCAACGAACGTTTCTGGGTGAAATTCCACTTCCGCTGCGAGCAAGGCATTGAAAACCTGATGGATGAAGAAGCGGAAGCGATCATCGCCAAGGATCGCGAAAGCTCACAGCGCGATCTGTTCGATGCGATCAAACGCGGCGACTTCCCGCGCTGGAAGCTGCAGATCCAGATCATGCCGGAGCATGAGGCCTCGCAGACGCCATACAACCCGTTCGACCTGACCAAGGTGTGGCCGCACGGCGACTACCCGCTGATCGACGTCGGCTATTTCGAGCTGAACCGCAACCCCGACAACTACTTCTCCGAGGTTGAGCAGGTGGCGATGAACCCCGCCAACGTGGTGCCGGGCATCAGTTTCTCGCCGGATAAAATGCTGCAGGGCCGCCTGTTCTCCTATGGCGATGCGCACCGCTACCGCCTGGGCGTCAACCACCACCAGATCCCGGTGAACGGCGCCAAATGCCCGTTCCACAACTACCATCGCGACGGCGCGATGCGCGTGGACGGCAACAGCGGCAACGGCGCCACCTACGAACCGAACAGCTTCGGCCTGTTCCAGGAGCAGCCGGACTTCAGCGAGCCGCCGCTGAGCATTGAGGGCGCGGCCGACCACTGGAATCATCGTGAAGACGACGATTACTACAGCCAGCCGCGCGCGCTGTTCAACCTGCTGAGCGCCGAAGAGCACCAGCGCATGTTCACCCGCATCGCCGGCGAACTGTCGCAGGTGCCGGAACACATCCAGCGTCGTCAGGTCGAGCTGTTCACCAAGGTGCACCCCGACTACGGCGCCGGCGTCGCCAAGGCGTTGGGGCTGAAATAATCCCCTTGCATCATTCACTCAGCCGCCCTTACGGGCGGCTTTTTTATGCCTCAGAGAGACGCTGCGCCACCCACTGCTGCAACTGGCGGCGCGAAATCTTGATGCCGCCGTTTTTCAGCTCGTCAGGCAGCGGAAGCAATGCCGTCGGGCGTTGGAAATTGGCGAGCTTATCCTGCGACCAGGCGAGCAGCGTCGCCAGCGACAGCGACGGATCGCCATCGATTACCGCCACCGGCCGCTGGCCGAACTCGGCGTCCGCCACCGGCACCACAAACGCCTGCGATATCTGCGGGTGCGCCGCCAGCACGCGTTCGATATCTTCCGGCTGCACCCCTTCGCCGCCGCTGAAAAACAGGTTGTCCAGCCGGCCGAGAATGCGTAGCTCCCCCTCGATCATCGCGCCGCGATCGCGGGTCGCAAACCAGCCCTGTTCATCGGCCAGCGGCTGTAGATGACCATGACGCCAGTAGCCAAGCGCCAGGCTGTCGGCGCGGATCCAGACCTCTTCATCCACCAGTTTTACCTCACGGCCGCCGAGCGGCAGGCCGACGCCCGGCCGCGCATCGGCGCGCTTGGCGCACACCGTGGAGGCCAGTTCGGTCAGCCCGTAGCCGCACCAGCAACGGATCCCCGCCGCCTCCGCCCGCTCGGTCAGTTCCACCGGGATCATCGCGCCGCCGAGCAGCACCGCCTTCAGCGTCATGTCCGCCAGCGGTTGCGCCAGCAGCCGCCACAGCTGGGTCGGCACCAACGAGGCATGCGTGCATCCCGCCAACGCCTCGTTCAGCGGGTGCATCTCGCGCACCGCCAACCGGGCGCCCGCCGCCAGCCAGCGCCAGACGATACCCTGGCCGGAGACGTGAAACAGCGGCAATGACAGCAGCCAGCAATCCTCGCGCTGAAACGCCATCAGCCCCAACACCCCGGCGGCGCTGGCCAGATGGTTGGCATAGCTGTGTGCGGCCGCTTTCGGCATGCCGCTGGAACCGGAGGTCAACGTCAGCGTCGCCAGACGCTGCGCATCCCACGTCGGCAGGTCTGGCCAACGCGGCTCGGTCGACGGCGGGGTCAATCGAATCACGTCTTCCGGCAGCGCCGGCAACGAGTCCGGGCCGAAGACAAAGGTCATATCCAATTCCGGCAACAGCTGCGCCAGCAGCGGCGTCGGCAAGGCGGGATTGAGCGGCAACAGGCGTGCGCCGCACTGCAACAGCGCCAGATAGGCCAGCAGCAGCGGATAGCTGTTTTTACCGCACAGCGCCACACCGCAGCCCGGTTCAACGCCCTGATGCTGGAAATCCGCCGCCAGCTCATCCACCTGGCTCTGCAACGCCAGCCAGCTCAGCGGTTGTTCGCCGAGCATCAGCGCCGTCGCCTGCGGCTGAGTGCGCGCCCAGTGTCGCCACGGCCAATCGTTCAACGGCGCCATAGGCACTCCAGCGCCGAGACATCCAGCAGCGGCAACGCGCTGCCCGGCCACGGGCGCAGCACCTGCGCCTGCATCAACCCCAGCGTGTCCAGGCCCGGCACGGTATCCGGCGTCAGCCAATGGGCGATGCGCGCCAGTTGAGTCAACCCCAGGCTGGATTCGAGGCTGGAGCTGATCACCGCCGTCAGGCCCGCCGCGTGCGCCTGCGCCACCAGCGTCTGGCAACGCGCCAGGCTGCCGACCAGCGTCGGCTTGATCACGATGGCCGCCACGCCCGGCTCGGCCTGCACCACAAAGTCCGCCTCCCGCACGCTCTCATCCCAGGCGATGGCGATACCGGTCGCCCGGGCGAAGTCGCGCGATTCATCACGGGTCTTGCAGGGCTCTTCCAGGAAGGCGATACGATCGCGCCATGCCGGGTTAACATACCTGGCGAAGCCGTCGGCCTTGGCGCGGGTCCAGCTGCGGTTGGCGTCCAGCCGCAGCCGCAGATCCGGCAACGCCTCCAGCAACACGTTGACGATCATGCCGTCCCGCACTGCCTCATACAGCCCCACCTTCACCTTGGCGACTTTCTCGCCCGGCAAAGCGCTCAATGTCTCGAACAGCTCATCCGGATCGCCGGTGCACAGCGGCGCCTTGCGAAAATCCGCCTGCATCGGCAAACGCTGATCCAGCTCGGCCTGCGCACAGCTGAGCCCAAAGGCCACCGAGGGCAGCGCGCTGTGCTCCGGTTCGTTGCCCGCCAACCAGGCCTGCAGCCAGCCCAACGCGGCCTGTTCGGCCTGCGCCGGCGTTTCCCGGCTGAATTCCGGCAGCGGCGCGATTTCTCCCCAACCTTCACGCTCGCCCTGACACAGCTGCACCACCCATCCGTCACGCGTTTTCAACCGTTGATTGCGCAGCACCACGCCCGCCTCCATCGGCAGGCTGTAACGGTATAGCGCCGCGCTGCGGTTTGCCCCGTTCATTACGGGTTACGCTTGAATTTGCTGAAGTCCGGTTGGCGCTTCTCGTTGAACGCGTTGCGCCCTTCCTGCCCTTCGTCGGTCATGTAGAACAGCATGGTGGCGTTGCCCGCCAGCTCCTGCAAACCGGCCTGGCCGTCGCAGTCGGCATTCAGCGCCGCCTTCAGACAGCGCAGTGCCATCGGGCTGTTCTGCAGCATTTCGCGGCACCAGCGCACCGTCTCTTTTTCCAGTTCGGCCAGCGGCACCACGGTATTGACCAGGCCCATGTCCAGCGCGGCGGCGGCGTCGTACTGGCGGCACAGGAACCAGATTTCGCGCGCCTTCTTCTGGCCGACGATGCGCGCCATGTAAGACGCGCCCCAGCCGCCGTCGAACGAGCCCACTTTCGGACCGGTCTGGCCGAAGATGGCGTTATCCGCCGCGATGGTCAGATCGCACATCATGTGCAGCACGTGGCCGCCGCCGATCGAATAGCCGGCCACCATCGCCACCACCGGCTTCGGGCAGGTGCGGATCTGGCGTTGGAAGTCCAGCACGTTGAGGTGGTGTACGCCGCTGTCGTCGCGATAGCCGCCGTAGTCGCCGCGCACTTTCTGATCGCCGCCGGAGCAGAAGGCCTTATCGCCGGCGCCGGTCAGAATAATGACGCCGATGCCGTCGTCGTAACGGGCGTTGGCCAGCGCGTCGATCATCTCTTTGACCGTTTGCGGGCGGAACGCGTTGCGCACCTGCGGCCGGTTAATGGTGATTTTGGCGATGCCGTCGGCGGATTTGTGATACAGGATGTCTTCGAAATCGCCGGTGCAATCCTGCCAGGCGATAGCGGCATACAGGTGTTCTTCATTCGGATAAAGCATGTTCGGTTCCTTTAACCAGGGTTAACGAGAAATGTCTGCAGCTCGGCGACGAAATCCTGCGGATTGGCCAGATGCGCGTTGTGGCCGGCCTGCGGCACGATGCGCAACGGCAACCCGGCGTCGCGCGCCAGCCGTTGAAATTTGGGGTCGTTCTCACCGCACAGCACCCGCAGCGGCACGGTCAGTTGGCGCAGCTGCGGCGCCAGATAAGGCTGCCGCCCGAGCGAGGTGGCTTCGAGCATGTCGGCAATCGCCGGGCCGCTGTTGACCGAACGCGCGGCGATCAACGCCTGGCGGTGCACATGGCTAAGCTCTTTGAACACCGGCTGCTGATACCAGTCAGCCAAGACTTCGGCAATCAGCTCACTGCGAAAACGCGCCGCCCATCGCGCATCCTGCTCGCAACGATCGCGGCGCTGTTGTTCGTCCTCCAGCCCCGGATTGCCGCCCTCGACGATCACCCCTTGCAGGCCGTCATGGCGGCCGTGGCAAGCGTGATACATGGCGATGCGCCCGCCGAGCGAGTAGCCCACCAACCAATAACGTTCAATATTGCGCAGTTGCAGGGTCGCGGCGATTTGCGCGCTGATGTCGTCGAAGCCGCGGCAGCCCACCGCCACGGAATCGCCGTGGCCGGGCAGATCGATGGCCAGCGACGGCCATTCCGGGCAGCGCGCGGCGATCACCCGCCATTCATTGTTGTTGCCGAGCAGGCCGTGCAGCCACACCAGCCACGGACGCCCCGCTTCGCCCTGTTGCAAAATTCGCGTCGCCAGCATCATTGCACCGCCATCTGTTGTACCAGGTATTGCAGGCTTTCGGCCCCTTCACTCGGCGACACCTGCAGTTCTATCAGCGTGGCGCCGCCGCGCCGCCAGCCTTGCTCAACCGCCTGTTGCAGCTGGCTCCAGTTCTCCGGCCGCGCGTAGTCAAGCTGGAACATCGCCGCCGCATGGCTGAACTCAACGTTCTGCGGCATGCAGTAAAAGCGCTGACGATCTTCTTCGGGCGTCGGCAGCAGCGAGAAAATTTGGCCGCCGTTGTTATTGACGACGATCAGCACCGTCGGCGCCGAGCAGTGGCGCAGCAGCGCCAGCGCATTGAGGTCATACAGTGCGGAAAGGTCGCCCACCACCGCCAACGTTGGCCTGGCGGTGGCACGTTGTACGCCGGCGGCGGTGGAAATCAGACCGTCGATACCGCTGGCGCCACGGTTGCTGAATACCGGGTAAGCGACGGGCAATGGCGTTAACGCGTCGATCAGTCGCACCACCAGGCTGTTGCCGAGAAACAGCTGGCCGTTCTCCGGCAACAGTTCCGGCAGGCGGTGCGCCAGCTGCGCTTCGCCAAAGTTATCGTACAGATGCGTGGACGCCGCCGTCAGCGCCTTATCCGCCAGCGCAGCCAGCCCGGCGGCCCACGGCGCGCGCGGTTGCGCCGGATGCTGCGCCAACCACTGCGCCACGCCGGCGCGCAGGCGCCGCCCCCGGTGCTGGGCCGGATCGAGCCGCCCCGGCAGCTCGTCGATGACCCAATACTCTTCCGGCCGGCACTGCGCCTGCCACTGCAGCAGGCGTTTGCCGGTCAAGCTGCCGCCGAACTGCACCACCAGCTGCGCGTCTTGCAACAGGCGCTGCGCCTGCGGATGCGCGAGCCATAAATCGGCACAGGGCAGCGGTTGCCCGGTCTGCGACAGTACATCGCCGATCAGTGGCCAACCCAGCGTTTCGGCCCATTCCGCCACCTGTGCGCCCTCTTGTGCGCTCATGCGGCCGGCGAGCACCACGCCGCGCTTTTGTCGCCAGAAAAACCAGTCCGGCTGCGGCAATGGCACTGCATGCGTCTCGCTTTCCTGCAGCCACGGACGATCGCTCTGCCACCAGTCGCCCAGCGCGGCGGACCATTCGGCATAGTGACGCTCATCGCCGCCGTACAGCGGTTCGGCGAACGGGCAGTTGATATGCAAAGCGCCATGCTGCAAGCGCGCCATCGCGTTGTCGACGCTGGAGGCCAGCCACGCGGCCGGAATATCCGGCGTAGGACGCGGCAGATCGATCGCCAGCGTCGGGTGGCTGCTGTAGAGGCCATTTTGACGGATCGCCTGATTGGCGCCGCAGTCGATCAGTTCCGGCGGCCGATCGGCGGTGAGAAACACCAGCCGTTCACCGGTCAGGCCGGCTTCGATTAAAGCCGGGTAAAGGTTCGCCGCCGCGGTGCCGGACGTGACGATCACCGCCACCGGCTCACGCGCCGCCTTCGCCAGCCCGAGTGCCAGATGACCGAGCCCGCGCTCATCAAAATGGGTATGGCAGATAAACGATCGGTTGGCCGCGGCGGCCAGCGTCAGCGGCGTGGAGCGCGATCCCGGAGCGATACAAACATGCCGCACCCCATGGCGGGCCAGCGCCTCGAGCAGCACAGCCGCCCACCGGCGATTAAAAACACTTGTCGACATAGTTCGCTCACAAGTCAGTTAGCAGAGATCGTCTCCGACGCAGCCGACAGACGCCGCGCCTGTAGTTACGCTCTGTATTATATGAGGTGTTATTTTCACGGCTTTTGCGCCAGCGCAAGAACGCCGTATATCCCTGGGTGTTTACACCAGATAATTATTTGATTTAGAACAAAAAACAAACAATAAATACACAAACACTTTACACTTGCGGCGGCGTCGGCTCAATCCGTCCATATAAAAACAAGGGAAATAGGGGTGCTCCAACGGCGGCTAGCGGGAAGTATAGGCAGGATAAGGAAAAGCTTTCGGTAAAACGGCGGAATGAACAACACAGTCTGAAGAAAAACACGGGGCGGCCTGCGCCGCCCCGATGGCATGGTTTATTTGCGAGCCAGCAACAATCCCAGCACCAGCCCGACGGTGGCGCCGATGCCCACGCTGTGCCAGGGTTTGTCCCGCACGTAGTCGTCGGTGCGGTGCACCGCTTCTTTGGCGCGCGCATAGTAAGATTCGCCGGTGTTCGCCCAGCGCGCCTTGACCTCACTCAGCGCCTGCTCGGCGTGCGACTTGATGTCGATGTAGGCCTGATCCGCGCGATCGCCGGTGTATTGCAGCACTTCTTCCAGCGTCTCGGTCAGCATTCTCAGATCGTCATCCAGCGTAGTTTGCTCAGCATCCGTATGTCTTGCCATCGTGAGATCTCCGTGGTTGAAAAATTAAGCGTTCCTACACTATAGACAAGGATCGCCGCCTGCGGCCATCGGACTTTTACCCTAAAACACCAATTGCACCTTGGCAGCCTGGCGTTTATCGCCGGCAAACGTCAGCGCCTGCGCCAACTGCCCGCTGGCGAATTCCGCCGACAGCAACGGCAGCGGATCGATCACGCCGTCGGCCAGCCAGGCCACCGCCAACGCGAACTCCGCCACGAAGCGGAACGATCCAAGCAGATTCAGTTCCTTGGCAATCAACAACATCAGCGGAAAATCGGGGAAGCTGCCGCCCATGCCCACCTGCACCACAGTGCCTTTGGCGCGGGTGATCTCCAGACAGCGCTGCAGCGACTGCGGGTGCCCCGCCACTTCAAAGGCGACCTCAAAATACCCCTTGTCCTGCAGATAATCGCTAAAATCGTCGTCCGCGGCATGCAGGCACCGATCGGCCCCCATTTGCCTCGCGATCGCCAGGCAGCGCGGACTGAGATCGGCGCAGACAATCTCGGCGGCGCCCAGCGCTTTCAGCGCCGCCACCAGCAGGCAGCCGATCGGGCCAACGCCGGACACGAAAATCTTTTTCCCCGTCACATCGCCGGGCTGCTTCGCCGCGTGGACAGCCACCGCCAGCGGTTCGGCGAACACCATTACCCTGTCGTCGCGATCGGCAGCGTAAGGAATGCACTGCGCGCTATCCACCACTTTGTATTGGGTAAAAGCGCCGTCGACGTGCGGAAAATACATCGCGCTGCCGAAAAAGCGCATCTCGACGCATTGATTGCTTTGCTGCGCCAGACAGTATTTGCACTGCCCGCAGGGTTTGCTGGGATTGAGCGCCACCTTCTGCCCGACCGGCAGCTGCGGCGAATCGCTGGCGACCACCTCACCGATCACCTCATGGCCCAGCACCATCGGCTGACGCACCTGAAAATTGCCGACCTTGCCTTCCTGGAAGTAATGCAGATCCGAGCCGCAGATGCCGCCGCGGCTGATTTTTACCAGCGTTCCCTGCCCCCGATAATCCACTTCTTGCGCGATCACCGCCACGTCTCGCTTGCCATTGACCACGCAGGACTGGGTTTGAATTTTCATCTCCAGACTCCACGAAAAAAGATTACACCGCCGCAGACATGCCGCCATCGACAAACAGCAACTGCCCGTTGACGAAGGCGGAGGCGTCGGCGGCCAGGAACACCGCCGCGCCGATCAACTCCTGAGGATCGCCCCAGCGCGCGGCAGGCGTGCGTTGGGTCAGCCAGGCGGTGAAGGCCGGATCGTCGGCCAGCGCCTGCGTCATCTCGGTTTTGAAGTAGCCGGGGGCGATGCCGTTGACCTGAATGTTGTAGCGCGCCAGCTCCACGCACATGCCGCGCGTCAGCATTTTCACCGCGCCCTTGGACGCCGCATAAGGGGTAATGGTGTCCCGCCCCAGCTCGCTTTGCATCGAACCGATATTGATTATCTTGCCGCGCCGGCGCGGCACCATATAACGCGCTACGGTCTGCGACACGATGAAGACCGCCTTCTGGTTGACGGCGATGATGTCGTCCCAGTCTTGCTCCGGAAATTCGGTGAACGGGTGGCGGCGCTGGATACCGGCGTTGTTGATCAAGACGTCTATCGCGCCGATGTCCGCTTCGATACGGTCGATGGCGGCATGCACCGCCTGGGAGTCGGTGACGTCGAACGCCGCCGCATCGGCGCGCAGCCCCTCTTCACGCAGGCGATCGGCGGCGTGCCGGGCATGTTCTTCGGTGGTGGCATTGATCAGAATATGCGCGCCTTGCTGTGCCAGGCCGCGCGCCAGCAGAAAACCAATGCCGCGCGAGGCACCAGTGATTAAGACGGTTTTGTTATCCAGAGAAAACAGGTTGTGCATGGTGATTCCCGGCCTTCAGGCCTCCAATCGGACAGACCTCTATCTCAGCCGATTGTTACCGGTAAAAACGTGATGGGAATCACTGAAAATAATGTTACGAAACCCTGTTACTTTTAACGTGATCTCACGCAATCCCTACAGGAAGAGTCAATACCTATCCCTTTTAAAATAGACAATTTTCAACAGCGTTACCGTCCTGGTTATCAGGAGATACTGCCGCACAGCGGCGCGGCAGCAACTCACTCGGCGGCACCGTTTGAGCCGGCATTCGGGTCCATCGGCGGCGTAGCGCGGGCTTTATCGCTGCGTGCCGCCCACCACAGACCGCTGTTTTTCATCGCATAGCCGAACAGCAGGCCCACCAGCAGGGAAAGCGTCACCAGCGGCCAATCGCCGCCGCCGGCGAAGGTCGCACAGGCGCCGATAAAGGTGCCGGGTACGAATCCCAGCCACTGCTGTTTAGCCTGAATGCACATCAGGAACGCCACGATGCCGGTCAGCAGATACCCCAGCAGATTCCACTGCGGCGCCAGTTCGCTGCCGTGGATGATCGCCATTGCCCAGAAGACGCCGCTGCAGCAGGTCAACGCGCCGATCAACAGCCCTTTCAGTCCGCCCTGCGGGCAGGCGAAATACGCCGTGCAGCCGAGAAAGCCGGCCCAACCGATCAGGCCCAAACTGACGGCAACCCATCCCCAAACACCGGACAGGATCCCGGTGGTGACGGCAATGGCGAAAAGAACGTTCATAAAGTGACCTGCAGCAAAAAGAAAGCGCGCAGTTTACCCGAAAACAGGCCAATTTATGCGATTAAAATCACACTATAAATGTAATTAAAGAATCATTAATTATAAAAAATAGATATTCATCACAAAGCAATTAGCGAGGGAACCCCACCCGGGACGTCTTCCATGCCAACAACAGGCACACCACGGTGCTGCCCAGGAACAGCAAATGGGTTGCCTGATTCAGATCGACGCGATCGACCACCACGCCCAGCAAGATCGGCACCCAGTTGGCGATATAAGCGATAACGTAAAACAGCGAAAGCAAGCGCGCATGGCTGGTCGGCGGCGAAATCAGGTTCACCAGGGTCGCGCTGCCGACGAAAATGGCGCCATAAGCATAGCCGGCCACCACCAGCCCCACCGCCGCCAGCCCAAGAGAATGCCACTGGATCGCCATGGTGAACACCACTGCCGCCAGCACCTGCGCCAGGCAACCGAACAACAGCGAATGACGGGCGTTAACGCGGCGGCTCAGGATCTGGCTGATACCGGCGATCAGCAGATACACCGCAATCGCATAGCCAAAGACGCCACGAGCGTGCAGGCCTAACAGCGTTTCCGCCACGCCGGGGCCGATTGCCAAAATACTGGCGGCCAGCGCCCAACAGATAAATAAAGCCCCTGCACACACAAAGAATTTACCGCCGGTGGCGCGCAAGCCATCGAGCAGCGAGCTTTTTTCTGTCTCGGCCGACGTAACATGGCTCGGCGCCGTAACCACGCCACGCGGCCACGAGAACATCACGCCCAACGCAGCCACGGCGGCCATGACCATGATGAAAACAAATGGCAGCGTCGTGGGATGGAAACCGGTCTGCAAGGCGATGCCGCTGAAGATCGGGCCCAGCGCCAATCCGGTGGTGAATGACAGCGTCGCGATCAACGCCGCATTTTTGCCGCCGTCGCGCGGCCCAAACCGCACCAACGCGATGTTCGCCGCGCCGGTTAGCGCCCCGGTGCCCACCCCGGCCAACAGCCGCGCCATCAGCATCATGGCAAAGGTATCAGCCCGCGCGAACAGCAGGGCGCCGCTCAACACCACCAGCAATGCCGGCACGATCATGCTGCGTAAATCCTTTACTTTGCCGGCCAGATTGCCGACGCCGAACAAAGAGATCAGCACGCCGGCGGCATAGGCGCCGTAGATGACGGTCAGACTGACCGAGCTTAGCGCAAGCTGCTGCTGATACAGCGGATAAAGCGGCGTCGGCGCGCTGCTGTTCAGCAATGCCGACATCAAAGCCAGCGCCAGGAACAATAAAATTGTCCTGCCCGACGCCTGAGCATTTTGCGGCGCCGCAATCTGGCTGGCGGTATTTTCTGACATGTTTCAACTCCCAAAGACGGCAGACGGCGGCCTGCCGTCGACATTTTCCTCACCCGGCCTGCCGGGAACGGCGCTTATCATAGCGTTCCGGCGACGGGCGAAGTATCGTCAAGAATGAATCACCCTGATGCATTCTTGCATCACCAGAGAAATAACCGCCGATGTGCAGCCCGCTAACCGTCTTTCTCTCCCCCCGGGCAGAACAACGCTTTATGATAGAAACCGTTATTGTTCGCCTGGCTCGGCCTGTGCCCCACGGCGCCGACAAATCTGCAGAGAGGAAATGGCATGATGAATTGGGACGACGCGCGCTTCTTTTTGGCCGTCGCACGCTGTGGCACGCTACGCAAAGCCGCCAACCAGCTGCATGTCGATCAGGCGACCGTCGGTCGACGGCTCTCCGCTTTCGAAGACGCTCTCGGTTCCAAGCTGTTTATCCGCACGCCGAAATCCTTCGCCCTCAGCCCGTTGGGGGAAGAAATGCTGGCGGACGTGATGAAGATGGAGAATGCGGTGCAGGCGATCAACCGCAAAGCCGCCAGCGGCGATGACAGCCTGCACGGCCACGTGAGCATCGCCACCACCGATACCCTGGCCGAAGCCTTCGTGATACCCGCGCTGCAAGATCTGCGGGAACGCTATCCGGCCATCACCGTCACGCTGTTGACGGCACTGAACATCGCCGATATCTCTTATCACGGCGCGGATCTGGCGATCCGCGGTGCACGCCCCGATGACGATGAACTGATCATCAAGCGGCTGGCCACCATCGAGATGGGCCTGTACGCCAGCCCGCACTATCTGGCTCGGCGAGGTATGCCGGTCAAAGGCGAGCAGCTGCGCGGTCACGATCTGCTGATGTTCCCGCGCGAGCTGGTGCCGCGCCACTGGAACAATTTCTGCGGCGAAGCCCTGCACGAGCCCAACGTCGTGCTGCAATGCAATTCACAGCTGCTGCTGCGCTCCGCCACTCGCAGCGGGCTAGGCATCGGCCTGCTCTCCGCGTTTCTGGCGGATAAAGACCCGGAGCTGGTGCGCCTGTTGCCAGAGAATAAAGACTGGGTGGATATCTGGCTGGTGCTGCATCCCGATTTGCAGCGTGCCGCCCGCGTGCGCGCGGTGGTGCAGGCGCTGGAAACGTCGTTTAGCGCCCATTACGGCTAAGTGCCGTTTCTCCATAAAAAAAGGCCGCCGAAGCGACCTTTTTACCGTCTGAAGCGTTATCAGAACGTCGGCTGCGCCATCTGCACCAGCGAAATCAGCGGCTGCGGATAAACCCCCAACAGCAGCACCAGCGCGGCTGAGATCAGCACCACGACGCCACCGGCGGTCAACGCCCAGTTGTTCGGGGTGTCGCGCTGCAGCGATTCCGGCGCGCTGAGGAACAGGCTGACGGTCACACGCAGGTAGTAGTACAGGCCAATGGCGCTGCCTACCACGACTGCGCCGGTCAGCCACCACAGGTGTGCGCTGACGCCCATCGCGATCACGAAGAACTTACCGATAAAGCCCAGCGTCATCGGGATACCGGCCAGCGACAGCATCATCACCGTCATTACCGCGGACAAGATTGGCTTATGCCAGAACAGACCACGGTAAGAGAACAGCGAATCCGCATCCGGGCCGCGGTACGGGCTGGACATCAGGCTGACCACGCCGAAGGCGCCCAGGCTGCTGAACAGGTAACCGGCCAGGTAAACGCCGGCGGTTTCCAGCGACAGCTGATGGGTTTGCACCGCAATCAGCGCCACCAGCAGGTAGCCCAGGTGAGCGATCGACGAGTAGCCCAGCAGACGCTTGATGTTGGTCTGGCTGATGGCCATCAGGTTACCGAACAAGATAGAGCAGAACGCGATGATCGACAGCACCAGGCGCAGCGCTTCGTTGTCGGCGGCTGGGGCATACAGGAACAGACGCATCACGACCGCGAAGATCGCAATCTTGCTGGCGGTTGCCAGGAAGGTCGAGACCGGCGCAGGCGCGCCCTGATACACGTCCGGCGTCCACAGTTGGAACGGCACCAGCGACAGCTTGAAGCCCAGACCGACGATCATCATGCCCATACCGGCCAGGATCAGCGGCTGGTGCATCATGTTTTCCTGCAGGCTCTTGCCGAGGCCGGCCAGCGACAGATCGCCAGATTCAGCGTACAGCAGCGCCATGCCGAACAGCAGGAACGACGACGCGGCGGCGGACAGCAGCATGTACTTGATGGCAGCTTCCAGCGGGCGCTTCTGACGATAGGCATAACCCACCAGGCCGAACAGCGGCAGCGAGATCAGCTCGATACCGATGAACAGCGAAGCCAGATGGTTGGCGCTCGCCAGCAGGATGCCGCCCATGGCGGCGATCAGCACCAGCAAGTAGAACTCTTCGCGGTTATCCGGATAGCCGACCAGCCACGGATAGGCGAAGGTGCAGGTCGCCAGACTCGCCAGCAGCACCAGCCCGGTGTAGAACATCGAGTAACCGTCAACCCGCAGCAGCGGGGTGACGTCCATTGGGCCTGCCTGGCCGACAAAGTACAGCGAAAGCAGCGCCAGGTTGAGACCGATCACGGTCAGGGTGGCGTTGATAAAGTGGTCGCGTCGCCACGCAATGCCTAGCATCACAACCACCACCGTCAATCCGACGATCAACAGCGGCAGCAGTGCGATCAGTTGTTGAGGAGTTATTGTCATGGCGAATTACGGCCTTGTTGTTGAAATTGCTGAAACTGACGAACCAAACCAGTGTTGCACGTTGCTCATCGCCGCGTTGGAAGTATCCAGAATCGGCTGCGGGTAAACCCCCAGCAGAACCAGCAACACCACCAGCAGCAGAATGATGAACAGTTCGCGCGCGGTCATGCCCTGCAGCGGCTGGTCGGATTTAGGCGCACCGTAGTAAGCGCGCTGCATCATGATCAGCGAGTAAACCGAAGCGAACACCAGACCGAAGGTAGAGATCACGGTGATCACCGGCACCACCTGGTAGCTGCCGAACAGAATCATGAATTCACCGACGAAGTTACCGGTACCCGGCATCCCCAGCGTAGCCACGGCGAAGAACAGCGACAGCGCAGGGATGAACTTGATACGCCCCCACAGGCCGCCCATCTGACGCATGTCGCGGGTATGCAGACGCTCATACAGCTGGCCGCAGATAATAAACATACCGGCGGCGGACAGACCGTGCGCGATCATCTGGATCACGGCGCCCTGGTAAGCCAGCTGGCTGCCGGTGTAGATGGCAATCAACACGAAGCCCATGTGCGATACCGAGGTGTAGGCGATAAGACGCTTGATGTCGGTCTGCGCGAACGCCATCCAGGCGCCGTAGAAGATGCCGATCACGCCCAGCCACATGGCGATTGGCGCGAACTCGTGCGAAGCCTCAGGGAACAGCGGCAGGCTGAAACGCAGCAGGCCGTAGGCCGCGGTTTTCAGCAAGATGCCCGCCAGGTCGACGGAACCTGCGGTCGGTGCCTGGCTGTGCGCGTCCGGCAACCAGCCGTGCAGCGGCACCACCGGCATTTTCACCGCGAAGGCGATGAAGAAGCCCAGCATCAGCAGATATTGCACGTTGTGGGACATCGGCGTTTGCAGCAGGTCTTCGTAATCGAAGGTCCACACGCCGGTGGCGTTGTAATGCACGAACACCAGGCCCAGGATCGCAATCAGCATCACCAGACCGCTGGCCTGGGTGTAGATGAAGAACTTGGTCGCCGCGGTGATACGGGTTTTACCGTCCGACGCTTTGTGCCCCCACAGCGCGATCAGGAAGTACATCGGCACCAACATCATTTCCCAGAAGAAAAAGAACAGGAACATGTCGATGGCGAGGAACACACCGATAACGCCGCCCAGGATCCACAGCAGGTTGAGGTGGAAGAAGCCCTGATACTTCTGGATTTCACGCCAGGAACAGAGGATCGCCAGCACGCCCAGCAGACCGGTCAACACCACCATCAGCAGCGACAGACCGTCCAGCGCCAGGTGGATGGAGATGCCGAAGCGCGGGATCCACGGCAGCAGGAATTCGCTCTGCCACTGCGGAATGCCTTTCGGCGTGGTCAAGGTATAGCCGCCCTGCATCCACAACTGCAGAGAGAGCGCCAACGTCAGCCCCATTGCGATCAGCGCTATCCAGCGCGGCACCTTAGTACCGAAGCGCTCAAGCTGCCAGCACAGCAGACCGCCGATAAAGGGGATAAGAATTAGCCAAGGTAATAGCATGGCGTTTTGTGTCCCTTATACGAATAATTTCAAACTTTGTACGTAGCGCCTGCCCGGCGCTACGCCCGAAAAATGCGTCTGTTTAAATTATTCAATTAAACCAAAATCAACAGAGCCAATACGACCACTGCACCCACACCCATAGACGCTATATACCAACGCACCTGACCGTTCTCGCTCACCGTCAGACCGCGGTTCCCCCAGCGGGAGAAGACGGCCGGCAGGTTCATCAGCGAGTTCAGCGGATCACGCTGCAGCAGCTTCGCAATGCCCAGATACGGCTTGACGAACACTTTGTCATACAGCCAGTCGAAGCCCCAGGCATGGAACCACCAGGTCGAGAAGAAACGACCCGGCGCGCTGTTGGCGATGCTGTTGACCAGGCTGCGTTTGCCCAGCCACAGCGCGGCCGCCAGCAGAATGCCGACGATAGCCACCACGCCAGAGGTGATTTCCAGCGTCAGCACGCTGCCGTGCGCCAGTTCGGTGGTATCCGGCAGCACGCCCTGCAACGGCGGCACGATCATCGCGCCGACGAAGGTAGACAGCACCAGCAGAACCAGCAGTGGCAGGTGGTGAGTGATGCCTTTACCGGCATGCGCTTTGATTTTCTCTTCGCCATGGAACACGATGAAAATCATACGGAAGGTGTACAGCGAGGTCATGAACGCACCAACCAAGCCGGCAATCATCAGGTTGATGTGACCGTTGGCCATCGCGCCCGCCAGGATCTCGTCCTTACTGAAGAAGCCGGCCGTGACCAGCGGCAACGCAGACAGCGCCGCGCCGCCCACCAGGAAGCAGACGTACACCAGCGGGATGCTCTTGCGCAGGCCGCCCATCTTGAAGATGTTTTGCTCGTGGTGGCAAGCCAGGATCACCGAACCGGACGACAGGAACAGCAGCGCCTTGAAGAACGCGTGGGTCATCAGGTGGAAGATCGCCGCGTCCCATGCCTGCACGCCCAGCGCCAGGAACATGTAACCGATCTGGCTCATGGTGGAGTAAGCGAGCACGCGCTTGATGTCGGTCTGCACCAGCGCGGCGAAGCCGGCCAGCAGCAGAGTGACCGCACCGACGATGCCCACCAGGTGCAGCACTTCCGGCGCCATCAGGAACAGGCCGTGCGTACGGGCGATCAGATAGACGCCCGCGGTCACCATGGTCGCCGCGTGGATCAGTGCGGAAACCGGGGTTGGGCCCGCCATCGCGTCCGCCAACCAGGTTTGCAACGGCAGCTGCGCCGATTTACCGACCGCGCCGCCCAGCAGCATCAGGGTCGCCCAGGTGATGGCCGTATCGCCCACCGCCAGTTTCTGCGGCGCCAGGATCATCAGCTCGCGGATGTTCAGCGTGCCCAGCTCGTTGTAGAGGATGAACAGCGCGAACGCCAGGAACACATCGCCCACGCGGGTGACGATAAAGGCTTTCATCGCCGCCGCGCCGTTGGCCGGATCTTTATAGTAGAAACCGATCAACAGGTAGCTGCACAGGCCCACGCCTTCCCAACCCAGATACATCAGCAGCAGGTTGTCCGCCAGCACCAATACCACCATGCTGGCGATAAACAGGTTGGTGTAAGCGAAGAAGCGCGAATAGCCCTCTTCACCGCGCATGTACCAGGAAGCGAACATGTGGATGAAGAAGCCGACGCCGGTGACCACCGACAGCATGGTCAGCGACAGGCCGTCCAGCACCAGGGTCACGCCGATATTGAAGTTACCGACGGCCATCCAGGTCCACAGGCTTTGCTCGAACAGCTGCACGCCGGCGGCTTTCTGGGCGAAGAAATCCATCGCCACATACACCGTGACCAGCGCAGCCAGGCCGATAGAACCCACGCCGACGGTGGCCGCCGTGTTTTCAGACCAACGACCGCGGGAAAATGCCAACAGCAGGAACCCGATCAGCGGTAGCAGAATTGTTAAATATAATAGGTTCATCCGCGCATCTCACTGACAGTATCAATATTCAGGGTATGACGACGACGGTAGAGCTGCAGCAGCAGCGCCAGGCCGATACTGGCCTCGGCTGCCGCCAGGCTGATCGCCAGGATGTACATCACCTGCCCGTCCGCCTGGCCCCAGTAGCTTCCCGCCACGATAAACGCCAACGCCGCAGCGTTGATCATCACTTCCAGGCTGATCAGCATAAACAGCAGGTTGCGGCGCACCAGCAGCCCGGTCAGCCCGAGCACAAACAGGATAGCCGCCAGGATCAGGCCATGTTGAAGAGGGATCATGCTTGCTCCTCCGATTTTCTTCTCGCCATTTCGCCACTCGCCGGCGCGTTGCTCAGCACCTCGCCAGGCTTGTGCTCGCGGCCGATATGGAAGGCGACAACCAGACCCGCCAGCAGCAGCATTGAAGCCAGCTCAACCGCCAGTACGTAAGGCCCGAACAGGCTGATGCCCACCGCCTTCGCGTCGACCATCTCGCCGCTGATACCCTGATCGGATACGCTGCGGATCGCGACGATCAATACCACCAGCAGCGCCAGTGACAACAGGCCAGGCCCGATCCACACCGTCGGCTTCATCCAGTCGCGTTCTTGCTGCTGCACGTTGCCGAGGTTCAGCATCATCACCACGAACACGAACAGCACCATGATGGCGCCCGCATAGACGATGATTTCCAACGCGGCGGCAAAGTAGGCACCGAGAGAGAAGAAGACTGCCGAGATCGCCAGTAACGAGACGATCAGATACAGCAGCGCATGCACAGGGTTGGTATGGGTGATCACGCGAATCGTCGCGGCCACCGCAATCAAACCTGCCAGATAAAATGCAATTTCCATGCTTGCTGGCTCCTTAGGGCAACAGACCTTTGACGTCGATCGGTTTGGCTTCGTTTTCGGCTTCGCCTTTGGCTTTGCCGTCAATCGCCATACCGGCCATCCGGTAGAAGTTATATTCCGGATATTTACCCGGCCCCGAGATCAACAGATCTTCTTTTTCGTACACCAGATCCTGACGCTTGTACTCACCCAGTTCGAAATCCGGCGTCAGCTGGATAGCGGTAGTCGGGCAAGCCTCTTCGCACAGGCCACAGAAAATGCAGCGCGAGAAGTTGATGCGGAAGAACTCCGGATACCAACGGCCGTCTTTCTGTTCCGCTTTTTGCAGCGAGATACAGCCGACCGGGCAGGCAACCGCACACAGGTTACAGGCGACGCAGCGCTCTTCGCCGTCCGGATCGCGCGTCAGCACGATGCGGCCGCGGTAGCGCGGCGGGAGGTAAACCGGTTCTTCCGGATACATCTGGGTTTCGCGCTTGGCGAAGGCATGCATGCCAATCATCCAAATGCTGCGCACCTGGGTGCCGAAACCAACCACTAACTCTTTCAATGTCATGGTTTATTCACCCCTTATTGAGCGTTGTACAAAATGACCGCGGCGGTTGCCAGCAGGTTCAGCAACGTCAGCGGCAGGCACACTTTCCAGCCGAAGGACATCACCTGGTCATAACGCGGACGCGGCAGCGCGGCACGGATCAGGATGAACATCATCATGAAGAAGGCCGTTTTCAACGCGAACCAGATGAATGGCGGCAGGAACGGACCCTGCCAGCCGCCGAAGAACAACGTCACAATCAGGGCGGACACGGTGACGATACCGATGTATTCCCCCACGAAGAACAGACCGAACTTCATGCCGGAATATTCGATGTGGTAACCGTCAGCCAGTTCCTGCTCGGCTTCCGGCTGGTCAAACGGGTGGCGGTGACACACCGCCACGCCGGCGATCGCAAAGGTCACGAAGCCGAAGAACTGCGGAATGACGTTCCAGACGTGCGCCTGGGATTCAACGATGGCCTGCATGTTGAACGAATCCGCCTGCATCACCACGCCCATCAGCGACAGGCCGATGAACACTTCGTAGCTCAGGGTTTGCGCGGAGGCGCGCATCGCGCCCAACAGCGAGTATTTGTTGTTGCTCGACCATCCGGCGAACAGCACGGCGTACACCGCCAGGCCGGCCATCATCAGGAAGAACAGAATGCCGATGTTGAGATCGGACACCGCCCAGGTCGGGCTGACCGGAACGATGGCAAATGCCAGCAACAGGGAAGTAAAGGCGATCATCGGCGCCAGGGTGAAGATCACCCGGTCGGAGAATCTCGGTACCCAGTCTTCCTTGAAGAACATTTTGATCATGTCGGCGACCAGCTGCAGCGAGCCGCCCCAGCCTACGCGGTTCGGTCCGTAACGGTTCTGGAACAGGCCGAGCAGGCGGCGTTCGCCGAAGCTCATGAACGCCCCGCACGCCACGACCACCAACAGGATCACGACCGCTTTAAGAACGGCGATCAGAATGTCGATCACCTCAGGGGTAAACCAGCTCATCGTGCTGCCTCCCGCAGATTGTCTACCTTAGCACCCACCAAAATCGGCGGGATCCCTGGCAAGCCGAGCGGCAAACCAACCTGGCCCTGGGTCAGGGTTTCACTCAGACGTACCGGCAGACGCAAGGTCTGGCCCGCACAGCTGAACTCCACCAGGCTGCCCGCGTTGACGCCAAGGGTCGCCGCGTCGGCCGGGTTGACCATCACGTAAGCTTCCGGCATGCGCTGCTGGATCACGTGAGAGCGCTGCGACATTTCATCGCTGCCGAACAGGTGGTAGTAAGGCGCGACACGCCAGCCGTCGTTCGGATTGAAGGCGGCTGGCACGCGGTCGAAGTAACCGAGGCTGCCCTCCCCCGCTTCGATCAGGCGCACGCCCGGATCGCCGTGGCGCAGTTTGCCGCCCACTTCGGCCTGGAACTTGTTCCATGCCTGCGGTGAGTTCCAGCCTGGCGCCCAGGCGAACGGGATCTGCTGACGATCGGCCAGCGGGCTGTTGTTCCCTTCCATCGAGAAGGCGAACATGGTGTCTTTATCCTGCGGCTGACGCGGCTCGTGCACGCTGATGTTGGCGCGCATGGCGGTACGGCCGCTGGAACGGTGCGGCGAACGCGCCAGCTTCTGACCGCGAATGCGGAACGTCGCGTCCGGCGCGGCATCGACGATGCCCTGCAGCTGCGGCAACGCGGCGACGCAAGCGGCGATCACGTCATCGAGCTGAGTCCAGTCCACATGGCGGCTGGTGTAGGTGGAGTGCAGCGAGTGCATCCAGCGCCAGCTTTCCAGCATCACGGTGAACTGATTCTTCTTGGCGTCGTCGTAGTAAGCCGGATCGTATACCTGGAAGAAGCGCTGCGCGCGGCCTTCCTGGTTGATCAGCGTACCGTCGCTCTCGGCAAAGCTGGCCGAGGAGAGGATCAGGTTGGCTTTGTCCATGATCGCGGTGCGCTGGTGATCGGCGACGATCAGGTTGTTGACCTTGGCCAACGCTGCGTCCACCTGCGCCGCCGGCGCATGGCGATAGAGATCGTTTTCCATCACGATGGCGGTATCGGCTGCGCCGCTCGCCAGCTGTTCCAGCGCCTGATCGAGCGAACCGCCGCCGATCATCGCCAGGCCCATGCTGTTGGCGGCGCCCGCCACGAAGGTGATGCCGACATCGGAACCGCGACCCTTCAACGCTTTGGCGATGTTGGCCGCCGCTTCGATGATGGCTTCGCTGCCGGCGTTGCTGCCGGTAATGATCAGCGGTTTGCGTGCGCCGGTCAGCGCCTGCACGATGATATCGACTTTCTTGTTCAGGCCTTCGGCCAGATCGTTCACCGCCGGTGCCGCGCTATCCAGCGCGTGCGCGATGGCGAAGCCGAAGCGCGCCTGCTCGTCAACCGGCGCGCGGTAGTTCCAGGCGGCGATGTCGTCCAGGCGAGTGTTGTCGACGTTGGTGGTGAACAGCGGGTACTTGGCGTGCTGGCCGATGTTCTGCACCGCCGCGATCTGCCAGTCGGCAACGCGCTGCGCCGCCGCCATCGCGCGGGCTTTCCCCTTGACGGCCTGACGCACGGACAGCGCGATGCGCGCGCCGGTTTGCGTCAGGTCTTCGCCCAGCACCAGCACCGCGTCGTAATCTTCGATCTCACGCAGCGCCGGCGTATGAACGCCGCCGTTCTTCAGCACGTTCAGCATCAGCGCCAGGCGTGATTGCTCCGCCTGAGCGATACCGGTGTAGTAGTTCTCGGCGCCGACCAGCTCGCGCAGCGCGAAGTTGCTTTCCAGGCTGGCGCGCGGGGAGCCGATGCCGATGGTTTTCTTCGCCTGACGCAGGATGTCCGCCGCGCCCTGCATCGCCTGCTCGGCGTTCAGGGTGATCCAGTCGTCGCCGCGCAGCTGCTGCGGTTGACGCGGACGATCTTTCTGGTTGACGTAGCCGTAACCGAAACGGCCGCGGTCGCACAGGAAGTAGTGGTTCACGCTGCCGTTGTAACGGTTTTCGATACGGCGCAGCTCGCCATAGCGCTCGCCCGGGCTGGTGTTACAGCCGATGCTGCACTGCTGGCAAATGCTCGGCGCGAACTGCATGTCCCATTTACGGTTGTAGCGTTCGGAGTGCGTTTTGTCGGTGAAGACGCCGGTCGGGCACACTTCCACCAGGTTGCCGGAGAACTCGCTTTCCAGCGTGCCGCTTTCCGGGCGACCGAAGTAGACGTTGTCGTGCGCGCCGTACACGCCGAAGTCGGTGCCGTCTGCATAGTCTTTGTAGTAACGCACGCAGCGGTAGCAGGCGATGCAGCGGTTCATCTCGTGCGAGATAAACGGCCCCAGCTCCTGGTTGTTGTGGGTACGCTTGGTGAAGCGGTAGCGGCGGAAGCTGTGGCCGGTCATTACCGTCATATCCTGCAGGTGACAGTTACCGCCTTCTTCACAGACCGGGCAATCGTGCGGGTGGTTGGTCATCAACCACTCGACCACGCTTTCACGGAACTGCTTCGCTTCGCCGTCATCGATGGAGATGAAGGTGCCATCGGATGCCGGGGTCATACAGGACATCACCAAACGGCCGCGCGTATCTTCCGCGTTTTGGTATTGCTTTACCGCACATTGGCGGCAAGCGCCGACGCTTCCCAGCGCCGGATGCCAGCAAAAGTAAGGAATATCAAGGCCGAGGGAAAGACAAGCCTGCAGCAGGTTGTCCGCCCCGTCTACCTTATACTCTTTGCCGTCTACATGAATCGTAGCCATAGTCAGCATGCTTCCAAGTGGCCTGCCTTGCGGCAGGCGTTAATCAAAAATTCTGGCCGTGTTCGGGCGAGTTCGGCTTACCAGCGCTGCTTCAGCAGATTGTTCGGCTGAATGCCGCCAATCGCATGGGCGTTGCCGAAGTGCTGCACGGCGATACCCGCCTCGAACTCTTCACGGAAATATTTAATCGCGCTTTGCAGTGGCTCTACGGCACCTGGCGCGTGGGCGCAGAAGGTTTTGCCCGGGCCGAGGGAGCGGCACAGCTGTTCGAGGGTTTCGATATCCCCCGGCTGCCCTTCGCCGTTTTCCAACGCACGCAGGATCTTCACGCTCCACGGCAGGCCGTCGCGGCATGGCGTACACCAGCCGCAGGACTCGCGGGCGAAGAACTCTTCCAGGTTACGCACCAGCGGCACCATGCCGATCTCGTGGTCTACCGCCATCGCCAGCGCGGTGCCGAGACGGCTGCCGGCTTTGCCGATCGCGCCGTATTCCATCGGCAGGTCGAGGTGATCGGCGGTCAGGAAGTCGGTCCCCGCGCCGCCCGGCTGCCAGGCTTTGAAACGCAGACCGTCGCGCATGCCGCCGGCGTAGTCTTCCAGGATCTCGCGCGCGGTAGTGCCGAACGGCAGCTCCCAGACGCCCGGATTTTTCACCCGGCCGGAGAAGCCCATCAGC
This sequence comes from Serratia sp. CY47280, assembly GCF_052168655.1. Classification (NCBI taxonomy): domain Bacteria; kingdom Pseudomonadati; phylum Pseudomonadota; class Gammaproteobacteria; order Enterobacterales; family Yersiniaceae; genus Serratia; species Serratia sp. CY47280. The sequence continues at coordinate 1,710,772 of NZ_JBJNMG010000001.1, forward strand.
TTGGTGCCTTTGTCTTCACTGCCGGAGATGCCGGTGTACCACTCCACGCCGTTCGCCAAAATGGCCGGCACGTTGCACAGCGTTTCGACGTTGTTGACGCAGGTCGGCTTGCCCCAGACGCCGGCACTGGCCGGGAATGGCGGCTTGGAACGCGGGTTGGCGCGGCGGCCTTCCAGCGAGTTGATCAGCGCAGTTTCTTCGCCGCAGATGTAACGGCCGGCGCCGGTGTGCACGATCAGCTCGAAATCAAATCCGGTGCCGAGAATGTTCTTGCCCAGATAGCCGGCGTCGGTGGCTTCCGCGATGGCGCGACGCAGATGCGCCGCTGCTTCGATATATTCGCCGCGCAGGAAGATGTAACCGCGGTAGGCTTTCAGCGCGAACGCGGAGATCAGCATGCCTTCCACCAGCAGGTGCGGCAGCTGCTCCATCAGCAGACGGTCTTTATAGGTGCCCGGCTCCATCTCATCGGCGTTACACAGCAGGTAACGGATGTTCATGGATTCGTCTTTCGGCATCAGGCTCCACTTCAAACCGGTGGAGAAGCCCGCGCCGCCACGGCCCTTCAGCCCGGAATCTTTCACCAGGCCGACGATCTCGTCCGGGGCCAGGCCTTTGAGGGCCTTCTCTGCGCCGGCATAGCCGTTTTTGCTGCGGTATTCGTCCAGCCACAGCGGCTGCTTGTCATCGCGCAGACGCCAGGTCAGCGGATGCGTTTCGGGAGTGCGTACAATGTGCTTGGTCATTGATACTGCTCCAGTAGCGTCTCGATATCTTCAGGCTTCAACTGACTGTGAGTGTCCTCATCAATCATCATGGTCGGCCCTTTATCGCAGTTGCCCAGACAGCAGGTCGGCAGCAGCGTGAAGCGGCCATCAAAAGTGGTTTGACCCGGCTTGATGTTCAGCTTCTTCTCGATAGCGGCCTGAATGCCCTGGTAACCGGTGATGTGACAAACAACGCTGTCACAATAACGGATCACGTGACGTCCTACTGGCTGACGGAAAATCTGGCTGTAGAACGTGGCCACGCCTTCTACGTCGCTGGCGGGGATGCCCAGCACTTCCGCGATGGCGTAAATCGCACCGTCCGGAACCCAGCCGCGCTGCTTCTGCACAATTTTCAGTGCTTCGATGGAAGCGGCGCGCGGATCCTCGTAATGGTGCTTTTCGTGCTCGATCGCATCACGTTCTTCCGCGCTCAGTACAAATGCATCAACGCCGCTCTGAGGAGCGGCTGCATTGATGGGCTCGAGCGCATCGTTGACTGCGTGATTGTCTTTTTGATCATGCATAGTTAGCGGTCCACATCTGACATTACAAAATCGATACTACCCAGATAGACGATCAGGTCGGAAACCAGGCTGCCTCGGATGACCGATGGGATCTGCTGCAGGTGCGCAAAGCTCGGCGTACGTACCCGGGTGCGGTAGCTCATGGTGCTGCCGTCGCTGGTCAGGTAGTAGCTGTTGATCCCTTTGGTGGCTTCAATCATCTGGAATGATTCGTTGGCTGGCATCACCGGGCCCCAGGAAACCTGCAGGAAGTGGGTGATCAGCGTTTCAATGTGCTGCAGCGTGCGCTCTTTCGGCGGCGGCGTGGTCAGCGGGTGATCGGCCTTGAACGGGCCTTCCGGCATGTTGTTCAGGCACTGTTCGAGGATGCGCAGGCTCTGGCGCAGCTCTTCCACCTTCAGCATCACGCGGGTGTAGCAGTCGCTGTTGCCGTCGCCCACTGGCACTTCGAAGTCGAAGTTCTCATAGCCGGAGTAAGGACGCCATTTACGCACGTCGAACTCAACGCCGGTAGCACGCAGGCCGGCACCGGTCACACCCCACTCCAGCGCTTCCTTGGCGTTGTAAGACGCTACGCCGATGGAACGGCCTTTCAGGATGCTGTTCTTCAGCGCCGCTTTCACGTAAGAATCCAGACGTTTCGGCATCCAGTCGAGGAATTCACGCAGCAGGCGATCCCAACCGCGCGGCAGATCGTGCGCGACGCCGCCGATGCGGAACCAGGCCGGGTGCATACGGAAGCCGGTAATCGCTTCCACCAGATCGTAGATTTTCTGACGGTCGGTAAAGGCGAAGAACACCGGGGTCATCGCGCCGACGTCCTGAATGAAGGTGGAGATATACAGCAGGTGGCTGTTGATACGGAACAGCTCGGACAGCATCACGCGGATAGTGTCGACGCGCTCAGGCACCTTAATACCGGCCAGCTTCTCGACCGCCAGCACGTAAGGCATTTCGTTCACGCAGCCGCCGAGATACTCGATGCGGTCGGTGTACGGAATGTAGCTGTGCCAGGATTGACGCTCGCCCATCTTCTCGGCGCCGCGGTGGTGATAACCGATGTCCGGCACGCAGTCGACGATCTCTTCGCCGTCCAGCTGCAGAATGATGCGGAACGCACCGTGCGCAGACGGGTGGTTCGGGCCGAGGTTGAGGAACATGAAGTCTTCGTTCTCGGTGCCGCGCTTCATGCCCCAGTCTTCCGGCTTGAAGGTCAGCGCTTCCATCTCCAGATCTTCTTTCTGCTTGGTCAGCACGAAAGGATCGAATTCGGTGGCGCGCGCCGGGTAGTCCTTGCGCAGCGGGTGCCCTTCCCAGGTCTGCGGCATCATGATGCGCGACAGGTGCGGGTGGCCGTCGAAGGTGATGCCGAACATTTCCCAGGTTTCGCGCTCATACCAGTTGGCGTTCGGGAATACCTTGGTCGCCGTGGGCACGTGCAGGTCTTTTTCAGACAGCGCCACCTTCAGCATGATGTCGCGGTTGCGCTCGATGGAAATCAGATGGTAGAAAACGGAGAAATCCGCAGCGGGCAGGCCGTCGCGGTGGGTGCGAAGACGTTCGTCCACGCCATGCAGATCGAACAGCATGACATACGGCTTCGGCTGTTTTCTCAGGAACGTCATTACTTCCAGTAACTGGTCAGGTTTAACCCATACCACGGGCATGCCGGTACGGGTGGCCTGAACAGTAAAGGCTTCCGGCCCAAAACGGTTGCGCAGTTCGCCGATCACCGGGTCGTCAAGGTGATCTCGGGTCTGCCAGGCAGGCAAGGCGTCGTGCGTCGTCAAATCTGTCATAATTTTTTTTCACCACACTAAAGGGTTATTCGCCGCAAGTTTCACTTTTCGCTGTGTTAACCAATAGCGCACTAAGATGGACGTTAAATGAACGTCTTAAATCTCGTCAGGCGTCCGGAGGTTGGTCACCGCGATGCGCTCGCCGTGTTTACGCTCTCTTTCAGACTGCATATTGGCGCGGTAAACGCCCTGATCGCCGACAACCCACGACAGCGGGCGACGTTCTTTGCCGATAGATTCCTGCAGCAACATCAGCGCTTGCATGTAGGCTTCCGGACGCGGTGGGCAGCCGGGAATGTACACGTCGACCGGCAGGAACTTGTCCACGCCCTGCACCACGGAATAGATGTCGTACATACCACCGGAGTTGGCGCAGGCGCCCATCGAGATCACCCACTTCGGTTCCAGCATCTGCTCGTACAGGCGCTGGATGACCGGGGCCATCTTGGTGAAACAGGTACCGGCCACCACCATCAGGTCAGCCTGACGCGGGGAGGCGCGCAACACTTCCGCACCGAAACGCGCCACGTCGTGAACGGCGGTAAACGACGTCACCATCTCCACGTAACAGCACGAAAGGCCGAAGTTATACGGCCAAATAGAGTTTTTACGCCCCCAGTTCACCATGTCATGCAGCGCATGTTCGAGTTTACCCATGTAAACCGTGCGGTGGACCTGTTGTTCCAGGGGATCGGCGACGATCTCCTGTTTTTGCAGGGGATAACGGTCGTTCTCACCGTTCGGGTCTATGCGGGTGAGCGTATAGTCCATCTTAATGCCTCGCTGTTACTGCGGATGACTGTTGGTGTTAGTGATCGTGCTCGGTTTGCTGCGGCGTTGGGAACGCGCCGGAGTCCAATCCAACGCGCCGATGCGCACCAGATAAACCAGACCGGCCAATAGCACCAAAATGAAAATGGCGGCTTCGATAAAGCCTACCCAACCGCTCTCGCGAACCGAGACCGACCAGGCATACAGGTATAAGGCTTCAACGTCGAAAATAACGAAGAACATGGCCACCAGGTAGAACTTGGCGGACAAGCGCATGCGCGCCGTGCCGACCGAGTCGATGCCTGATTCAAACGGGGTGTGTTTGGCGCGCGCCCGGGCTCTCCCGCCCAAGAAGAACGCGCCCAGCAGCATTAAGCCGCAGAGCCCGATAGCCACAACGAGAAATACGGCGAGCGCCCAGTGATGAGCGATAACTTCAGTGGTTGTTGACATACTCTATGCTTACTCATCAAAAGTGGCGTCGATCGCACTGCTCTTGTCACCGGCAGTTAGTGCGCCACATCGATTTAAGGGAAGGATAAATAACCACACAAACAAACTGCTTTTACAGCGAGTTAGGCAGCGTTTTTCTGTGGGCTTTTTACTCCTTTCTATAACCTTTTGTCAACTTTGACAAAAGTATCTACACACTAGTTTACATACGTATCATTTGATTAACATTTGATGCGCCAGGGACAGGCTAAATCGTGTCAGTTAATTTTTGTGTAGAAACAGATAGATATAAACCAACATGCACATTTCAGTTTTACTATACCATTGTCTCAGGAATTCCCTGTTCTTCCACTCACTACCTAGGGGTATTTTTTTGATCCAGGACACGTTTTCAGCATAAATCCTCAAAAAAAGTGTGGCCCTTTAACAATTTTCCTCAAATTGAGCCGCAAAAACGGCCGCTATAAGCTAACAAAATACCCCTGCTATTACCATGCCTTTAACCCATTCAATCTTATTGCTCAAAAAACGAACTTAGCGTATTAAACCCGGCCAAACTCTCTTTTCATTAACGCTTAAAAGTTAACAAAACAGCCAATTCAATTGAAAATACAAGCCAAATACATATAAATAAATTTTTAGGTAAAAAAAGGGCAAAAAAAACCTCCGCCGAAGCAGAGGTTTTTCATCAGATATCGCGCCGCGACGTTATTCTTCTTCGTCCACCAGGCTGGCGTCATCCTGATCGCTCTGGAGACCGCCTTCCGCACCGTTGAAGCCATAGCCGTCATTGCCGCCCTGCATCGCGCTGAAGATGGCCATCGCCAGCTCGTTGCTGCACTGCGCGTTTTTGCACAGCGCATACTGGGTATCCGGCAGCGGCGGCAAACCTTCCACCGCGCCCAGCACCCGCAGATCGGGGCTCATCATCTCGATCGGCCGTGCGGTCACGCCCAGGCCGGCTTTACAGGCCGCCCGCACCGCGGACAGCGTGGAGGCGACGTAGGCGATACGCCACGGAATACCGGCTTCGTCCAACTGTTTAATCGCCAGCGCGCGGAACGGGCTTGGCTCATCCATTACCACCAGCGGGATCGGTTCGCCGGCCTGATAGTGATAATCGGCGGCGCAATACCACAGCGTCGGCGACGTGCGCAGCACGATGTGCGGGTGCCCGGCAGGATCGGCCGTGGTCACCGCCAAATCGATCTCGCCCTCTTCCAGCAGATCGACCATCGTCGTACTGCGCTTTACGCGCACGTCAATGGCCAGCTTCGGATAGATGGCAGTCACGCGGTTCAACAGGAAAGGCAGAATGGTATCGGCGGTGTCGTCGGAAGCACCGATGGTCAGAACACCTTTTATATTGTTGTACATCAGCGAGGTACAGGCTTCGTCGTTAAAGCGCAGGATCTTCCTGGCATAACCGAGAAGCTGAATACCATGCTCAGTCAGGAGTTTGTTGCGCCCATGGCGGGCAAACAGTTCTTTGCCGACCAGTTGCTCTAATCGCTGCATTTGTTGACTGACGGCTGATTGAGTACGGCAAACGGCAACAGCCGCCGCGGCGAAGGTATTCAAATCAGCAACCGCAACAAAGGTTCTTAGCAGATCGAGGTCGAGATTAAGTATCGGACGATTTGCAGTTGTCATAGTGTATTCTTCACTTTTTTAAATTCTAATTTACGAACTACTACCCTGGTGTGTTTCTCAGACGCCGTTGAAAAGGACGGCGCCTGTTATGACAGTACCCCACTCATAAGTGGAGGGCAAAAAAATTACTTATGATTCGTTACCTCTATCGCTTTTTAAAATGCGATCTATCGATGGTGCTTATAGAACGCGGGGGACTGAATACCGGTGAAAAGGGAAAACCCCCACCGAACCTGAGATTTTACTCATTCATACTGCCTAATTTCCACTCCATTCGTGCTACTGAGAACCCTTATCAACCGGCCTTCAGACTGCATTCCAGAGCAAAAAAGATAAATAATTAACGGTACCGACTTCTTGTGACTACTCAATGAATTTAATAAATTCAATCATTAAGATTTTTGCTTTAAATAATAATCTTATAACCACATAAACAATGCTTAAGGTAAAATATAAAGTAAAGCTAATGTAAATATGTCATTTTCCTTAGTGTGGTGCGCGAACCGACACCCCGCTATCAGACTACTCCGGTATTATCGTTCCTTTACAGTTTATTGAAGCCTATTCTCCCTTTCGGCTTATCAGTTCACTGCTGCCGGCCGCGATCGCCGGCACGTCTCGTTTATCGACGCTTGATTTAACAGAACAAAACCCTAGTAAAATTATAGTTCATGAAATTATGAACCACAAAATAACTTTACCTTTGCTTATCATAACTAAAATCCCCCGTTACGACATGCATTTGCACCAAAGGCGTGCAAAACCCTTCAAAAGCAACTACGCCAGGAGTACATTGGGCGGGTTGCGGCGTCCCACGGTAGGAGCGCCCCTATCCCAGCAAAAGGCTCAACTTTTTATGTCCCCCATTGAGAAATCCAGCAAACTGGACAACGTCTGCTATGACATTCGCGGCCCGGTGCTTAAAGAAGCTAAACGTCTTGAAGAAGAAGGCAACAAAGTCCTGAAACTGAACATCGGCAACCCTGCCCCGTTCGGTTTCGACGCCCCGGACGAAATCCTGGTCGACGTGATCCGCAATCTGCCCACGGCGCAAGGCTACTCCGACTCCAAGGGCCTCTTCTCGGCGCGTAAAGCGATCATGCAGCACTATCAGGCGCGCAACATGCGTGACGTGACCGTTGAGGATATCTACATTGGCAATGGCGTCTCTGAGCTGATCGTCCAATCCATGCAGGCGCTGCTCAACAGCGGCGACGAAATGCTGGTACCGGCGCCGGACTATCCGCTGTGGACCGCTGCGGTATCGCTGTCCGGCGGCAAGGCCGTGCACTACCTGTGCGATGAGCAGGCCGGCTGGTTCCCGGATCTGGACGATATCATCAGCAAGATCACCCCGCGCACCCGCGGTATCGTGATCATCAACCCAAACAACCCGACCGGCGCGGTTTACAGCAAAGCGCTGTTGGAACAGATCGTCGAGATCGCCCGTCAACACAACCTGATCATCTTCGCCGACGAGATCTACGACAAGATCCTGTACGACGACGCCGAACACCACTCGATCGCCGCACTGGCGCCAGATCTGCTGACCGTGACCTTCAACGGCCTGTCGAAAACCTACCGCGTGGCGGGCTTCCGCCAGGGCTGGATGGTGCTGAACGGGCCGAAGAAGCACGCCAAAGGCTATATCGAAGGGCTGGAGATGCTGGCTTCGATGCGCCTGTGCGCCAACGTGCCGATGCAGCACGCCATTCAGACCGCGCTGGGCGGTTATCAGAGCATCAGCGAATTCATTCAGCCCGGCGGCCGCCTGTACGAACAACGCAACCGCACCTGGGAATTGCTCAACGACATCCCGGGCGTCTCTTGCGTGAAGCCGCAGGGCGCGTTGTACATGTTCCCGCGCATCGATGCCAAACGCTTCAACATCCACGACGACCAGAAGCTGGTGCTGGATCTGTTGCTACAGGAAAAAGTGCTGCTGGTGCAAGGTTCGGCGTTCAACTGGCCTTACCCGGATCACGTGCGCATCGTCACCCTGCCGCGCGTAGACGAACTGGAAATGGCGGTCGGCAAGCTGGGCCGCTTCCTTGAAGGTTACCACCAGTAATCGCCTGGGGCGCAGCGCCTTGCTGCGCTCTTCTCTTATTGCCCGGTTGCAAAATTCGCCGTCACTGCTTCACAATGGGGCCCTCACTTGCCGTTAAAGAGAGCACCATGAGCCAGAGCCATTTCTTCGCCCATCTGTCCCGCCTGAAACTGATCAACCGCTGGCCACTGATGCGCAACGTGCGTACCGAGAACGTCTCCGAACACAGTCTGCAGGTGGCTTTCGTCGCCCACGCGTTGGCGGTGATCAAGAACCGCAAATTCAACGGCAACCTCAATGCCGACCGCGTTGCGCTGTTAGCGATGTATCACGACGCCAGCGAAGTGATCACCGGCGACATGCCGACGCCGATCAAGTACTACAATCCGCAGATCGCCCATGAATACAAGAAGATCGAAAAGATCGCCCAGCAAAAGCTGCTGGACATGATCCCCGCTGAGCTGCGCAACGATTTCCGCACCATTCTCGATGAGCACTACTACAGCGAAGATGAAAAGCAGGTAGTGAAGCAGGCAGACGCGCTGTGCGCCTACCTGAAATGTCTGGAGGAACTCTCTGCCGGCAACAATGAATTCACCCTGGCCAAGGCGCGGCTGGATAAAACCCTGGAACAGCGCCGCAGCCCGGAAATGGACTACTTTATGGACGTGTTCATTCCCAGTTTCAGCCTGTCATTGGACGAAATCAGCCTCGACAGCTCTCTGTAACCCCACCGGCGCAGCCTCGCTGCGCCGTTAAAAGCCGTAGAGCCACGGCACCACAATCACGCTGACCGCCATCACCAACAGGGTGAACGGCACGCCGAGACGCACGAAATCGCCGAATTTGTAATTGCCCGGCCCCAGCACCAGCGTGTTGACCGGTGAAGAGACCGGCGTCATAAAGGCGGCGGACGCGGCGATGGCGATAATCATCGCGAACGGGTATGGCGAGACGCCCATTTCGCGCGCGGCGGCAATGGCGATCGGCGCCATCAGCACCGCCGTCGCGGTATTGGAAATAAACAGGCCAATGGTGGCGCACAAGACGAACAGGCACAGCAGCATCACGCGCGGCCCCGCGCCGCCGGCGACGTCCATCAGCCCGCGGACGATCAGATCCACCCCACCGGTCTTTTGCAGCGCCTGCGCGAACGGCATCATGCCGACGATCAAAATGATGCTCGGCCAATGGATCGATTTATAGGCGCTCTCCATGTCGATACAGCGGAACTTGCCCATCAGCAGGCAGGCGATCAACGCCGCGATCGGGTTGGGGATTTCGTCAGTCAGCATCATCGCCACCATCAACGCCAGGCAAAACAGCGCGTGCGGCGCCTGGGTGATGGCCGGCGCCACTTCGTCCACTTCGGCCGGCAGGTTGAGCACGATAAAGTCGTGGGTTTTGGCCTGCAGCTGACGAATCGCCTTCCAGTCGCCGATCACCAGCAAAATGTCGCCCAGCTCCAGCGGCTCGTCCACCAGCTTGCCGCTCAGAGTCTCGCCGTGGCGGCGGATGCCCACCACATTCAGATCGTAGCGGCTGCGGAACGCTGCTTCACGCAGGCTTTTGCCCAGCAGCGCCGAGTCCGGGATCAGCGACACTTCGGCCATGCCGACGTTGCGCGACTGTTCAGAGAAGTAATCGCCGCGCAGCACCATCGGCTCCAGCCGCTGCTCGCCGCAGAATTCGCGCAGATCGACCTGGCTGTCCGACATGTCGATCAAGAGGACGTCGCCCTCGCGCAGCTCGGTGCTGCCGGAGGCGCTGACCATCACCCGCCGGAAGCGTTTCCAGCGCTCGATGCCCACCACGTTGGCACCATAGCGCGCACGCAGGTGCAGTTCATCCAGCGAACGTCCGATCAGCGGCGAAGCGCTGCGGACAGCCAGCCGCCGCGCGCGGCCGGTCAGCTTGTAATCACGGATCAGGTCGCGGAAGGTGCGACGCTGCCAGTCGTCGCCGGCTTTGCCGGTGTCACCGCTGCCCAGCCAACGCCGGGCGATCAGCATGTAGCCGACGCCCAGCGCTAGCACCACCAGGCCAATGGGCGTCACGCTGAAGAAACCGAAACCATGGATGCCTTCCCGCACCAGTTCGCTGTTGACCACCATGTTGGGCGGCGTGGCCACCAGCGTCATCATGCCGCTGATAAGCCCGGCGAAGCTGAGCGGCATCATCAGCCGCCCCGGCGCGATCTTCATTCTGGCCGTCACGCTGAGCACCACCGGGATAAAAATCGCCACCACGCCGGTCGAGCTCATGAACGCGCCCAGCCCGGCGACCGTCACCATCAGCAGCATCAACATTTTGGTTTCGCTGCTGCCGGCCACTTTCACCAGCCAGTCGCCCACCTGATAGGCCACGCCGGTACGCACCAACCCTTCGCCGATCACGAACAGCGCGGCGATCAAAATCACGTTGGGATCGCTGAAACCGACCGTCGCTTCCTGCAGGCTGAGCGTGCCGCTCAGCACGAAGGCGATAATCACCAACAGCGCCACCACGTCCATCCGCAGCTTGTTGGTGGTAAACAGCACGATGGCAATCAGCAGTAAACTCAGCACCCACAGTAATTCGCTGTTCAAAACGGCCTCATCCGGCAAATGTCCAAAGGTCTAAAAAATAGCATAAAAAAACCCCGCCGAAGCGGGGTCTAATCAATTAGGGTGAAGATAATGCCACTCAGGCCAGCCGGCGAACGATCGCGCCCTGCGCCGTTTTATCGACGGCGATCTGCGCCAGCGAATCCAGCCGCAGGTCGACCTGCTCCAGCTTCGGCGCATCGGTCGGGGCGTTGACCGCAATCACCTGACAGCCCGCAGCCAGACCCGAAAGAATGCCGGCCGGCGCGTCTTCAACCACCACGCACTCGTGCGGCGCCAGCCCCAGGCGCTCGGCGCCCAGCAGGTAGGCATCGGGCTGTGGCTTACCGTGTTTAACCTGCTCGGCGGTGATGAACACCGCCGGCTGCGGCAAACCGCCGGCCTGGCGGCGAGCGCCGGCCACCGGCACCGAACCGGAGGTGACGATCGCCCAAGGGATGCCGAGCGCGTTCAGGCGCTCCAGCAGCGCGATGGCGCCCGGCAGCGCGCGAACGCCGTCGGTATCCTGCGCTTCCACCTGCTCCAGCAGTTGGAACTCGCGCTGAATTTCCGCTTCGCTTTCGCCCGGCATAAAGTGGCGCAGAGAAGTAATGGCCTGTTTACCGTGAATGAAGTCCAGCACCGCTTGCGGATCGACGCCGCGGCGCTCGGCCCAGTGCGTCCAGGCACGCTCTACCGCCGGCAGAGAATCCACCAGGGTGCCATCAAGATCGAACAGAAAACCCTTACACTCCACAGAAAACCTCTTCTTAATCAAGCATTGATGATTTGCGCTATCTCAACGGCGCTCAAGTGATACTGGCGCGGACAGGCCAGCCAGATCGCCAGCATACGCTGGTACTTTTCCCACATTTTGGTCTGGGCGTTAAAACCGTGGCTACCGGAATCGAAGTGAGTATAACGCCCCTCGGTGCTGACCAGGAAACGCACGTAGCTCAGGTAGCGCGCCTCGGTAGCGGCGTCGAAGCCGAGAAACGCCAGGCGGCGCTCGTCCAGATCCTGCTTCTCTTTCAGGTTGCCCCAGGAAACCTGCAGCGCATGGTGCATCTCCATCACGTTGATGATGGTGCGGCACACCTCTTCGCTCAGTTCGCCGAAGTCGCGATCCAGTTCGCGCATTTGCAAACCGAAGCCGCGTTCGACGATGGTTTGCAACCGGCGATAACGGTCGCCGTTGTCCGGATCGAGCAGGGTCATCATCTTGTACTGGTTCGACAGGATCAGCCGCTGGGCGTTGGTCATTTCCATCAGGATTTCCTCATTTCTGTGTGATGGCGGGAGCATCGCACAGCGCAAGAACGCAGGAAATCACAACTCGACCGTTCTTTGATTTAAACCGGGGTTATTGCCGCTTTGACGAGAAAGGCCGCATCAGCGCGGCCTTTTTTCATTTACAGATCGTCGAGGAAGGTTTTGTCCAGCTGCTTGAAGGCGCGCTTGAGCAAATCAGCCAACGACTGATAGGTCGGCGTGCCTTCGAGCGGCGCCACCGCCTGCCCGGCTTCCGTCAGCTTGTTGCGCACCTCATGGAACCATTGCAGCAGCGTCGGCGGCAGCGGCGTGACCGAACGACGCCCCAGCCACCACAAGCCCTGCATCGGCAGGCTGCAGGCGAACAGCGCGGTGGCGATCGCCGGGCCCAGCTGGCCGCCCAGCGCGATCTGCCAGGTCAGCGTGAAAATCGCCAACGGCGGCATGAAACGGATAGCGAAACGGGTGGCACGCGCAACGCGATTCTCCGGAAAGACCGGTGCCAGACGTTTGTCTGACGGCCAGGTTTTCATATAATGCTGCCCGCGCTGGAAGACCTGAAACCAGCTTACGGAACCGGACGGTTTGCTCGTCATTGCGTACCTCAACGTCACGTAAAGAAACTAAAAGCGTGCTGCCAGAGACCATACTAAAAAATTTGAAGCTTTAAATTTATTTTGTGTTTGCACCGGGCTATCGGTATCCTAAGCCGGCCTTGTGGCCGGTAGAAGATGACGTAAATTTTGTCAACTTTTAGCCCTATAAAAATCAAGATTATTTAAACCGCAGAGAAATCATCGGTTTTTCCATCATCCTGTGATTTGTGCACTTCACATGATGTTAATCATAAATGTCATCGGCACTATGCGCTACGCTTGTTGTCTGATTGACGATTAATTCACCACGTGTGTTCGATTTTCTTTTAACAACACGACTATTTAAGTAGGTACTTCCATGTCGAGTAAGCTAGTACTGGTTCTTAACTGCGGCAGTTCTTCTCTGAAATTCGCCATCATCGATGCCGTTAACGGCGACGAATTCCTCTCCGGTTTGGCCGAGTGTTTCCACCTGCCTGAAGCTCGCATCAAGTGGAAAATGGACGGCGCCAAACACGAAGCTGCCCTGGGGGCCGGCGCTGCACACAGCGAAGCGCTGAACTTCATTGTTAATACTATTCTGGCACAAAAACCAGAGCTTTCCGCGCAGCTGACCGCTATCGGCCACCGCATCGTGCACGGCGGCGAGAAGTTCACCGCTTCTGCCGTGATCAACGACGAAGTTCTGCAGGGTATCAAAGATTCCGTGCCGTTTGCACCACTGCACAACCCAGCTCACCTGATCGGCATCGCGGAAGCGCTGAAATCCTTCCCTAACCTGGCCGACAAGAACGTTGCCGTGTTCGACACCGCGTTCCACCAGACTATGCCGGAAGAATCTTACCTGTACGCCCTGCCGTACAGCCTGTACCGCGACCACGGCGTTCGCCGCTACGGCGCACACGGCACCAGCCACTTCTACGTGACTCAAGAAGCCGCGAAGATGCTGAACAAACCGGTAGAAGAAGTGAACGTGATCACTTGCCACCTGGGCAACGGCGGCTCCGTCACCGCAGTGCGCAACGGCCAGTGCGTTGACACCTCCATGGGTCTGACCCCGCTGGAAGGCCTGGTGATGGGCACCCGCAGCGGTGACATCGATCCGGCTATCATCTTCCACCTGCACGATTCTCTGGGCATGAGCGTTGACCAGATCAACAAGATGCTGACCAAAGAATCCGGCCTGCTGGGCCTGACCGAAGTCACCAGCGACTGCCGTTACGTTGAAGACAACTACGACAGCAAAGCCGACGCCAAACGCGCCATGGACGTGTTCTGCCACCGTCTGGCCAAATACGTCGGCGCCTACAGCGCGCTGATGGAAGGCCGTCTGGACGCGGTGATCTTCACCGGCGGCATCGGCGAGAACGCCGGCATGGTGCGTGAGCTGACCCTGAACAAACTGGGCCTGCTGGGCTTCGAAATCGACCACGACCGCAACATGGCCGCTCGCTTCGGCAAATCCGGCGCCATCACCAAAGACGGCAGCCGCCTGGCGCTGGTGATCCCGACCAACGAAGAGTTGGTCATCGCGCAGGACGCATCCCGCCTGACCGCGTAATGCTCTCAAAACACCGTCAGCCCAGGCTGACGGTGTTGTTTTAGCCTCATGTTAATCGTGAAGAGGACTATTCTGTGTCACGTACTATTATGTTGATCCCCACCGGCACCAGCGTCGGCCTGACCAGCGTCAGCCTGGGTGTCATCCGCTCCATGGAGCAAAAAGGCGTTCGTCTGAGCGTGTTCAAGCCTATCGCTCAACCGCGCACCGGCGACAACGCGCTCGACCAGACCACCACCATCATCCGCAGCAGCAACTCCACCATTACGGCGGCCGAACCGCTGCGCATGGACTACGTTGAGGGCCTGCTGAGCTCCAACCAGCAAGACGTGCTAATGGAAGAGATCGTGGCGCGTTACCACGAGAACACCAAAGACGCGGAAGTGGTGCTGATCGAAGGCCTGGTGCCGACTCGCAAACACCAGTTCGCCAACGCGCTGAACTACGAGATCGCCAAAACCCTGAACGCCGAGATCGTCTTCGTGCTGGCGCTGGGCAACGACTCCCCGGCGCAGCTGAAAGAGCGCATCGAACTGGCGCGCACCAGCTTCGGCGGCAGCAAGAACAAAAACATCACCGGCGTTATCATCAACAAGCTGAACGCACCGGTCGACGATCAGGGCCGTACCCGTCCTGACCTGTCCGAAATCTTCGACGACTCCACCAAAGCCAGCATCGCCCACGTCGATCCTGCGCAGCTGTTCGCCAACAGCCCGCTGCCGGTTCTGGGCTGCGTGCCGTGGAGCTTCGATCTGATCGCCACCCGCGCCATCGACATGGCTCGCCACCTGAAGGCCCGCGTGGTCAACGAAGGCGACATCATGACCCGCCGCGTGAAGTCCGTGACCTTCTGTGCGCGCAGCATCCCGCACATGCTGGAACACTTCCGCCCAGGCTCTCTGCTGGTGACCTCCGCAGACCGTCCTGACGTGCTGGTCTCCGCCTGCCTGGCGGCGATGAACGGCGTGGAAATCGGCGCCATCCTGCTGACCGGCGGCTACGCCATCGACGAGCCGATCAAGAAGCTGTGCGAACGCGCCTTCCAAACCGGCCTGCCGGTGTTCATGGTTGACACCAACACCTGGCAAACCTCGCTGAGCCTGCAGAGCTTCAACCTCGAAGTGCCGGCGGACGACCACCAGCGCATCGAGAAAGTGCAGAACTACGTGGCCAGCCACATCAACACCGAGTGGATCGACTCGCTGACCGCCACCTCTGAGCGTTCACGCCGCCTGTCTCCACCGGCGTTCCGTTACGAACTGACCGAGCTGGCGCGTAAAGCCGGCAAGCGCATCGTGCTGCCGGAAGGCGACGAGCCGCGTACCGTAAAAGCGGCGGCCATCTGCGCCGAACGCGGCATCGCGGAATGCGTGCTGCTCGGCAATCCGGACGAGATCCAGCGCGTAGCGGCAGCGCAGGGCGTTGAGCTGGGCAAAGGCATCGAAATCGTCGATCCGGTCGCCGTACGTGAAAACTACGTGCCGCGTCTGGTTGAGCTGCGCAAGAGCAAGGGCATGACCGAAGTGGTCGCGCGCGAGCAGCTGGAAGACAACGTGGTGCTCGGCACCCTGATGCTGGAACAAGGCGAAGTCGACGGTCTGGTCTCCGGCGCGGTTCACACCACCGCCAACACCATCCGTCCGCCGTTGCAGCTGATCAAAACCGCACCGGGCAGCTCGCTGGTGTCCTCCGTGTTCTTCATGCTGTTGCCTGACCAGGTACTGGTCTACGGCGACTGCGCGATCAACCCGGATCCGACCGCCGAGCAGCTGTCTGAAATCGCCATCCAGTCTGCGGATTCCGCCGCTGCCTTCGGCATCGAGCCGCGCGTAGCGATGATCTCCTACTCCACCGGTAACTCCGGTGCGGGCAGCGACGTCGAGAAAGTGCGCGAAGCGACCCGTCTGGCGCAGGAAAAACGCCCGGATCTGATCATCGACGGCCCGCTGCAGTACGACGCCGCCATCATGGCCGACGTTGCCAAGTCCAAGGCGCCGAACTCACCGGTAGCCGGCCAGGCGACCGTTTTCATCTTCCCGGATTTGAACACCGGCAACACCACCTACAAAGCGGTACAGCGTTCCGCTGACCTGGTTTCCATCGGCCCTATGCTGCAAGGCATGCGTAAGCCGGTGAACGACCTGTCGCGCGGCGCACTGGTTGACGATATCGTCTACACCGTTGCGCTGACGGCGATCCAGTCTTCCCAGGCTGACGCTGCCGCCGCCAAGGCCTGATATTCTTCAGGTTGAGCGATAAAAAAGCGCCGGTCATTGACCGGCGCTTTTCTTTTGCGTTCCCTAACGCGCCAGCAACTGCCCGGCAGCCTCCAGAATATGCTCGGCGGTCAGGCCGTACTCCTGCTGTAAAAACGCCTGGGTGCCCACCTGGCCGTAACGCTCCTTCACCCCCACGCGCCGCATCGGCGTCGGGCACTCTTCCGCCAGCACCTCCGCCACTGCGGATCCCAGCCCGTTATGAATGCTGTGATTTTCACAGGTGACGATGCGTCCGGTCTTGGCCGCGTAGGTTTTGATCAGTTCACGGTCGATAGGCTTGAGGGTGAACATATCGATCACTGCCGCGCTGACGCCCTGCTGCGCCAGCATCTGCGCCGCCTTCAGCGCCTCCGCCACCATGATGCCATTGGCAATCAGCGTAATGTCGTCGCCGTCGCGCAGCAGGTTGCCCTTGCCGATGGTAAAGCGCGAGCCTTCCTGGTAAATGCGCGTCGCCTGCTTGCGGATGGTGCGCACCCAGTAGAAGCCGCGTAGATCCATCAGCTGGCGCAGAATGTCGGCGAACATGGTAGCGTCGGTCACTTCCAGCACCACCGAGTGCGCCAGCCCTCGCACGATGCCCATGTCCTCGAACGACATGTGGGTGCCGCCGTTGTGGCAGGCGCTCACCCCGGCGTCGGAGGCGATCACCTTGACGTTGTTGCGCTGATAATCCAGCGACATGAACAGCTGATCGAAACAGCGGCGGCTGGCGAAGGCGGTAAAGGTATGCACGAACGGCACCCTGCCGGTGAGCGACAGCCCGGCGGCGACGCCGATCACGTTGGCCTCCATGATGCCGCAGTTAATCACGTGCTGCGGGTGATCCTTGTGCACGCCGTCCATCGCCATCGAGCTCATCAAATCGGCCTCCAGCGCGATGATCGGTGCGCCCGCTTCTATCTGCCGACGCACCGCACCGGCATAGACTTTGCGCATTTCGACGGCGTCGTTTTCCAACTGGATCACTACGTTAAACATGGGCGGCCTCCAGTTCGGCGATGGCTTTTTCGATTTCCAGCTGCACGTCCGGCGTCAGGCGCAGGTGGTGTGAGTTCGACAGGTTTTCCAGATAGGTCACGCCCTGCCCTTTGATGCTGTCGAGCACGATCGCCAGCGGCCGCTGTTCACCGCCGCGCGCCGGCGCCACCGCCGCCAGCAGCGCCGCGATGTCGTCGCCCTTGATGGTCTGCACCTCAAAGCCGAAAGCGCGGAACTTGGCGGCCAGATCGAACGGTTGGATCACCTCGTCCAGCGCACCGTCTAGCTGTTGCTTGTTGTAATCGATGAACAGCGTCAGGTTGTTCAGGTTGTGGTGGGCGATAAACTGGAACGCCTCCCAGCACTGCCCTTCGTTCAGCTCACCGTCGCCGAGGATGCTGAACACCCGGTTACGACGCCCCGCCAGCCGATGGGATAACGCCATGCCGGCGGCGATCGACACGCCCTGCCCCAGTGAACCGGTGGTGGCGTCCACGCCGCGCGTGCGCAATCGGTCCGGGTGGCTAGGCAGACGCGTGCCGTTCTGGTTGAGGGTCTTCAGCTCCGCCAGCGGGAAGTAGCCCTTGATCGCCAGCGTGCTGTACAGCGCCGGGCCGGCGTGCCCTTTCGACAGCACGAAGTCATCGCGCTCCGGCCAGTCCGGATCCGCCGGATCGATACGCATCACGCTGCCGTACAGCACCGCCAGCGTCTCCACCACCGACATGCAGCCGCCGTAGTGGCCGAAGCCCAGCCCGGTCAACGCCTTCAATGTTTCCAGGCGGATCGCGCGCGCCAGGGTCTGCAGCTCTTCAATTTCCGTTTCGCTCGTTGTGTCGTTCATCAGTCTGCCTCGTTATTTCTCGACGCGGTCAGCGGCCGGCGCGCCTTTGCGTTTTCCCAGGAAGTTATGCGCCACCAGCAGCGCGAACACGGCGACGATCGCCAGCATGATCATCTCCTTCGACATAAAGCGCGCCATGTTGCCCAGCAGGATGCCGATCACGCCGAAGTCGGCGTCGGAGAAGGTGGTGTTGGCAAAGCCAAGCGCCCCCAGCACCGGCAACAGCAGCACCGGCAGGAAGGTGATCAGCAGCCCGTTGGCGAAGGCGCCCAGCATCGCGCCGCGCCGCCCGCCGGTGGCGTTGCCGAACACCCCGGCGGTAGCGCCGGTGAAGAAATGCGGCACCACGCCGGGCAGGATCAACACCATTTTCAGCTGCCCCAGCAGGAACAGCCCGGCCAACCCGCCAAGGAAGCTGAACAGGAAGCCGATCAGCACCGCGTTGGGGGCATAGGGATAGACCACCGGGCAATCCAGCGCCGGCCGCGCGTTAGGCACCAGTTTTTCCGAGAAGCCGGTGAACGCCGGCACGATTTCCGCCAGAATCAAGCGCACGCCCTGCAGGATGATGAACACCCCGGCGGCGAAGGTGATGGCCTGAATGATCGAATACACCAGGTAATTCTGGCCGCCGCTGAGCTCGCTCTCCACATAGGCCCGCCCGGCGCAGATCGCCAGGATCAGGTAGATGACGATCATGGTCATCGAGATCGAAATGGAGCTGTCGCGCAGGAAGCTGAGGTTTTTCGGCAGGTTCATTTCCTCGGTCGAGCGCGAATTTTTACCCACCTTCGAGCCGATCCAGCCGGACAGCACGTAGCCCAGGGTGCCAAAGTGGCCGAAGGCGATATCGTCGTTGCCGGTGATCCGACGCATATAACGCTGGGCGATCGCCGGGAAGAACGCCATCACCAGCCCCAGGGTCAGCGCACCGGTAAACACCAACTGCACGCCCTCGAAGCCCGCCACCGTCAGGATGATGCCGATCATGCAGGCCATGTAGAAGGTGTGGTGGCCGGTCAGGAAGATGTATTTCAGCCGGGTGAACCGTGCCACCACGATGTTCGCCACCATGCCGAACGCCATGATCAACGCGGTGGAGGCGCCGTATTTCTCCAGCGCGATGGAGACGATCGCTTCATTGTTCGGGATGATGCCCTGAATATTGAACGCATGTTCGAACATGCCGCCTAGCGGATTGAGCGATCCGACCAATACCGTGGCACCGCCGCCCAAAACGATAAAGCCGAGAATAGTTTTTACCGTGCCTTTCACCACGTCGGAAAACGATTTCTTTTGCGCCAGCAAACCGATCAGCGCAATAAGCCCGACCAGCACCGAAGGCACCTTTAATATATCCACCACAAACTTAAGCGTTTCCTGGATAAACATATCCACCTCGCCAATCGTTTTATTTAGATGATTGAGTGGGCTTCGAAGTAAGCGCGCAGCTTGGCTTCCAGCTCATTAATGTCGATGATGTTGCTGATCACCACCAGCTGCTCGGCCGGTACGCTGGCGCTGTCGGCGATGTCTTTCGCCATCACGAACACGTCGGCGGCACCGGGGGTAGCGGACGACAGATCGGAGTGTTCGACTTCGGCCTCCACGCCCATCTTTTTCAGCACTTTTTTAATGTTCATTTCCACCATAAAACTGCTGCCGAGACCGGAACCGCAAATCGCCATGATTTTCATAATATCCACCTGTTGAATTTAGCGTGTAGGGTAGCGCCGCCGGTCATATTCCCGGCGTTGTTAGCATTAATCGTGTTCCTGGTGATTAAACGTTAATAGCGGGCGATAATTTCCTCAATTTGCCGTTTATCTGTGGCGTGAAATAAAGCCTCCATCGCCGAGTTATCGGAAAATAATTCCGCCAACTGCGAAATCATTTCAATGTGGCTGTTGCCGTCGGGCGCCGAAAGCATCACCACCACCTGAACCGGATCGTTATCCGCGGAATGGAAATTCACGCCCTGATGGATCTTCAACAGCGACAGCCCCAGCGCGTTGGCGCCCTCCTCCGGCCTGGCGTGCGGCATGGCGATGCCCGGCGCCAGGACGAAGTAAGGGCCGAGCTTCTCCTGCTGATGAAAGATAGCCGTCAGGTAATTCGGCGTAATCACGCCGCCTTGCAGCAGCGGCTGCGCGCTCAGCGTGACCGCCTGGCGCCAGTCCTCCACCCGTTCGCACAGCTGTATATGATCGGCGGTCAGCCACTCTTTCAGCACATTACCCTCCCAAACGTTGATGGTTTCGGCCGGTGATTAATTCACCGACGACGGTAAAACTTTAATCAACCCCTCTCGACGACACAGTGATGGATATCACAAAGATAGCGCTACCAAAGCGCTATCATGCGGATCTGTGATAGCGCTATCAAAACACCGCGTGGCGGCATGGCGTTAACCACAATTTTTTCTCGCTCTTTCGGGTAACGGGGTAGAATGTGCCGCATACGGGGATCGTCGAAGCCGCGCCGTCGGCTTCCCACCCTCACCATTTTTATGCGCCGCTCGCGCATTTCAGTTGGGATTAGGCATGTCGATCGGTAAAAAACGACGCAGCACAGGCAGGGTGACGTTGGCTGACGTAGCGCAGCTGGCGGGCGTCGGCACCATGACGGTGTCGCGCGCGCTGCGCACGCCGGAGCAGGTTTCAGACAAACTGCGCGAGAAGATTGAAGCCGCGGTGAGCGAACTGGGCTACCTGCCCAATCTGGCAGCCAGTTCGCTGGCGTCGGCCTCGTCCTACACCATCGCCATGGTGGTGCCCAGCCTGTCCGAATCTGGCTGCGCCGAGATGTTCGCCGGCCTGCAGAAAGTGCTGCAGCCGGCCGGCTATCACATCATGCTGGCGGAGTCGCAGCACCACCTGGAGCGCGAAGAAAAGCTGCTGGAGACGCTGCTCTCTTACAACCTCGCGGCGGCGGTGCTGCTCAGCGTCGAGCATTCGCAAAACGCCCGCAACGCGTTGATCGCCGCCAACATTCCGGTGGTGGAGATCGGCGCCGTGCGCGCCGATCCGATCGATATGAGCATCGGCATCGACTATGTGGCGGCCATGTATCAGCTGACGCAAACGGTGATCGCCAGCGGCTATCAGAATATCGGGCTGCTGTGCGCCAATCAGGAACAGTGGATTTTCCAGCAGCACCTGCAGGGCTGGCACAAGGCGCTGCTGCGCAACCATATGTCGCCGCATCGGGTGATCAACGCCGCGCAGCCCGCCAGCTTCAGCACCGGTGCGCAGCAGCTGCCGGAATTCTTGCTGGCCTGGCCGGAACTGGACGCGCTGGTGTGCGCCTCGGACGAACTGGCCGGCGGCGCACTGTACGAATGCCAGCGGCGGCGCATCAAGGTGCCGGACAATCTGGCGGTGGTGGGGTTCGGCAACAGCGAGTTCGGCCGGGTGTGCCAGCCGCCGCTGACCACCATGACCATTCCGCATCGCGATATCGGCATTCAGGCCGGCCAGGCGCTGCTGGCACGGCTGAACGATCAGCCCTGGCAGCAGGCAGGCTCCCTGCCCGCCACGCTGTGCCGCCGCGACAGCTGCTGAATCCGAACCGTAAAAAAAGCCGGTCGATGACCGGCTTTCTCACGCGTTGGCGCCTCAGTGGTTGTCGAGCGGCTTACCGTAATCCTGTTCGTTGTTGCGCGTCAGCCACAGCGACAGCGCCTTCAGCGAATCCGGGGTAAACTCGTCGCAGCGAGCGGTGATCTCTTCCGGCGTCAGCCAGCACACCTCGGCCACTTCCTCTTCCTGCAGCGCGAACGGGCCGTGCGACACGCAGCTGAACAGCGCGCCCCACACCCGGCACTGATCTTCTTCGAAGTAGAACAGACCGTGCTCGGCGAAAGGCACGCCGGCGATGCCCAGCTCTTCTTCCGCCTCGCGGCGCGCCGAATCCAGCACGTTTTCACCGCTTTGCACTACGCCACCCGCCGTCGCGTCCAACCAGCCCGGGTAGAAGTCTTTAATCTCGGTGCGACGCTGCACCAGAATTTTTCCCATCCCATCATGCACCACAATATAGGTCGCACGATGACGCAGCCGCTCCGCCCGCATCTGTTGACGACTGGATTGCGCAATCACCTCGTTTTGCTCGTCGACGATATCAACCCATTCGGTATCTGCAGCCTGACCCTGTTCCGCCATCCTCTAAAACCTTCTATTTTGGCGCGATGCATCCCGCGCGCTGGTTAATCAATGAGTGTTTTTCAAAGATTTTTATTGTGTGTGTATAAATTAGTGCGTTTAGCGTGTTAACGCCACCTCCGCGACGACCTTGCCGTCGTCGAGCGTCAGCACGCGCAAAGTGCCCCGATCCAACATGCCGTAGCTAGCCGGGAAGCCCCCTTTCGGGATGCTGACCGAGCCCGGATTGAAGCAATAGATCTCACCCTGCCGCTCCGCCTGCGGCAGATGCGTATGGCCGTAGGCCAGGACGTCACCGCGGGATAACGGCGGCAGTGCCGAAGGATGATAAAGGTGACCGTGGGTCAAAAACAATCGTCTTTTTTGCAGTAGAACCTGTTGCCACGGCGCCTCGATAGGAAACGTCAGCAGCATCTGATCGACCTCGCTGTCACAATTGCCGCGAACGGCGATGATCTTGTCGCTATAGCGATTCAATCGTTCGGCAACCTGAGCGGGCTGATAGCCGGCCGGCAGCGCGTTGCGCGGGCCGTGATTCAGCAAATCACCCAGAAGAATCAGCCAGTCAGCGCCGTGTTGTGCGAATAATTCCAGCACGCGTTCGGTGGCCGGCAGCGATCCGTGGATATCCGAGGCGAACATCAGCTTCATAACCTTGTCCTATAGAGGGAAATAAGCGCCATTTTACCGCGCCGGCGCCGTACGGCAAACCGCCGCCCGCCCCGGTGGAGAATTGTGATCCAACTGCGCAGATAGCATCGGACGAATCCCACATAGCCTGCTATCCTTAGCTGCTATTGTTGGATCTCTGATATACCTTTGTGCGCGGCGAAGACCGCAGCAACGTGTAATGAATTACAGATCACCTTACCGCAGGAGGCAACATGATTGACCTGTATTACGCGCCTACTCCCAATGGTCACAAGATCACCTTGTTTTTGGAAGAGGTCGGCTTACCCTACCGTATCCATCGCGTAAACATCAGCGCCGGCGACCAGTTCAAACCGGACTTTCTGAGCATTTCTCCCAACAACAAAATCCCGGCGATCGTCGATCAGCAACCGGTGGACGGCGGCGCGCCAATCAGCCTGTTCGAATCCGGGGAAATCCTGCTGTATCTGGCGGAGAAGACCGGCAAGCTGCTGAGCACCGGCCTGCGCGAACGCGCCGCGACCCTACAGTGGTTGTTCTGGCAGGTAGCGGGGTTCGGGCCGATGCTCGGGCAGAATCACCACTTTAATCACTACGCGCCGCAGCCGGTGCCTTACGCCATCGAGCGTTACCATCTGGAGACCAAGCGGCTGTACGGCGTGTTGGAAGCTGAACTGCAAAAACACCCGTACCTGGGCGGCGACAACTACAGCATCGCCGATATCGCCACCTATCCGTGGGTCGTATCGCATCCGCGTCAACGCATCGATCTGGCAGATTACCCAGCGGTGCGCAACTGGTTCGAGCGCATCAGCAACCGCCCGGCGACCGAGCGCGCCTACAAACTGGCCGAACAAGGCTAAGCGCCTTCCCCGACTCCCCGTCGGCCGGGGAGTCACATCGTCCCCTCGTTATCTTTTCCTTACTTTCCGTGTATTCTGAACGCTAATAATCAGACCTATGGAGAATCTCTGATGTCTTTCAGTCAACCCGACGCCGTTATTCGCATTAAAAATCTGCGGCTGCGCACGTTCATCGGTATCAAGGAAGAGGAAATCAACAACCGACAGGACGTCCTGATCAACGTGGTGATCCACTACCCGGCGGACAAAGCGCGCAACAGCGAAGACATCGCCGATGCACTCAACTACCGCACCATCACCAAAGCGATCATCCGCCATGTGGAAGATAACCGTTTCGCGTTGCTGGAAAAATTAACGCAGGATGTGCTCGACATCGTAAAAGAACACGCCTGGGTAACCTATGCTGAAGTGGAGATAGATAAACTTCTGGCCCTGCGCTACGCCGATTCGGTTTCCATGACCATGAGCTACCGCCGGGACTAACTCAGGGAGGTCGACCATGCGGATCCTGATCACCGGCGCAACGGGATTGATAGGCAGCAGTCTGACGGCCAGGCTGCTGGCGCTTTCTCACCACATTACGGTGTTGACCCGAGACGAGCGGCGAGCCCGAGCCCGGCTGGGCGATCGGCCGAGCTATTGGCAAACGCTGGACGACCGGCAGTCGCTGGATGAATTCGACGCGGTGATCAACCTGGCCGGCGAACCTATCGCCGACAAGCGCTGGAGCGCACAGCAGAAAGAGCGCCTGTGCCGCAGCCGTTGGGATCTGACCGAACGATTGGCGCAGCTTATCAAGGCCGGCAGCACGCCGCCCGGTGTGTTGATTTCCGGTTCCGCCGTCGGCTACTACGGCGATCAGGGGCAGGCGGTGGTGACCGAAGAGGAGCCACCGCACGACGAATTCACCCACCAACTGTGTCAACGCTGGGAAACGCTGGCGCTGCAGGCGCAAAGCGATGCCACCCGCGTCTGCCTGCTGCGCACCGGCGTGGTGCTGGCGCCACAGGGCGGCGCGCTGGCCAAAATGCTGCCGCCGTTCCGCTTCGGGCTGGGCGGCCCGATCGGCGACGGTCGCCAATATCTGCCGTGGATCCATCTCGACGACATGGTCAACGGCATTATTTATCTACTGGATCACGCCACGCTGAGCGGCCCGTTTAACATGGTCGCGCCCTACCCGGTGCACAACGAGCAGTTCGCTGCCCAATTGGCCAACGTGCTCGATCGCCCGGCGTTTCTGCGGGTGCCGGCGTTCGCCATGCGGCTGTTGATGGGGGAAGCGGCGGTGCTGGTGCTCGGCGGGCAGCGGGCGGTGCCGAAGCGCCTGGAAGAGGCCGGCTTCCACTTCCGCTATCTGGAATTGGAACAGGCATTGGATGACGTGATTAATCAGCGGGCCGAAGCCCGCTGATCTGAGGTTACTTCAACGCGCCGGACAGGAACTGCTGCAGGCGCGGGCTTTTGGGGTTGCCGAACAGCTCGGCCGGCGGCCCCTGCTCTTCGATCAACCCTTTGTGCAGGAAGATCACGTGGTTGGAAACGTGGCGCGCAAATTCCATTTCGTGCGTCACCACCACCATGGTTTTTCCCTCCTCCGCCAGCTTCTGCATGATGCGCAGCACCTCGCCCACCAGCTCGGGATCCAGCGCCGACGTCGGTTCGTCAAACAGCAGCACCTCCGGCTCCATCGCCAATGCGCGAGCAATGGAGACGCGCTGCTGCTGGCCACCCGACAGGTGCACCGGGTACTTGCCGCGCGCCCGCTCGTCGATGCCCACTTTATCCAGGTAACGCACCGCGCGCTCATGCGCGTCGGCCTTGCTCAGCCCCAGCACCTGCACCGGCGCCTCCATCACGTTCTCCAGCACCGTCATATGGCTCCACAGGTTAAAGTGCTGGAACACCATGGTCAGGCGGGTGCGCAGCAGCTGCAGCTGCTTCTTGTCGAACACTTTCAGCTGGCCGTCCTTGTCGCGCACCATGCGAATATCTTCGTTGTTCAGGCTGATCGAGCCTTCGCTCGGCTTCTCGAGGAAGTTGATGCAGCGCAGAAAGGTGCTTTTGCCGGAGCCAGAGGAGCCGATGATGCTGATCACATCCCCGGCGTTGGCCGCCAGCGAGACGCCTTTCAGCACTTCGTGGTCGCCATAGCGTTTGTGCAATTCCGTGACGGCTAATTTATTCTCAGACATGGTTTTTCTTCCCGTCATTTATCAGTGACTAACGTGTGCCATCCAGCGTTTTTCAGCTTTGCGGAACAGGCTGATTAACACGTAGGAGATGATCAGGTACAGCACCGCCGCGATGCCGAAAGCGTAGAACGGCTGGTAGGTCGCGGCGTTGATGTCGCGCGCGATCTTCAGCAGATCCGGCACGGTGGCGGTAAACGCCAGCGCGGTGGAGTGCAGCATCAGGATCACTTCGTTGCTGTAAGCCGGCAACGCGGTGCGCAGTGCCGAAGGCAAAATGATGCAGCGATACATCTTGAAGCGCGAGAAACCGTAGGCGTTGGCGGCCTCGATTTCACCGTGCGGCACCGCGCGGATCGCCCCGGCGAAGATCTCGGTGGTATAGGCGCAGGTGTTGAGCGTCAGCGCCAGGATGGTGCAGTTAAGCCCGCTGCGGAAAAACGCATTAAGAAACTCGGTGCCGCGCACGATCTCGAGGCTGTACATGCCGGAGTAGAACACCAGCAGCTGCACGTACAGCGGCGTACCGCGAAACACATAGGTGTAAAGCCACACCGGGAAACGCACCCAGCGAAGGGAAGAGACGCGCGCCACCGCCATCGGGATCGCCAGCAGCCCGCCCATCACCACCGAGGCGATCAGCAGCCACAGCGTGACTGCCACGCCAGTGAAACGGTAGCCGTCGCTCCACAGCAGCGACTGCCAATACTGTTGCAAAATCTCGATCATAGCTCGGCCCTCTTGACGCCCAGTGAGTAACGCCGTTCAAGCCACAGCAGCACGCCGTTGGAAACGGTAGTGAAGATCAGGTACACCACGCCGGCCACGATGGCGAAGAAGAACGGCTGATAGGTGCCTTTCCCCGCCAGCTGCGTGGCTTTCACCACGTCGTTCAGGCCGAGGATCGACACCAGCGCCGTCGCCTTCAGGATCACCTGCCAGTTGTTGCCGATGCCCGGCAAAGCGAAACGCATCATCGCCGGGAACAGAATGCGCCGAAAGATCTGCGCGCCGCTGAAGCCGTAGGCCGTCGCCGCTTCGATCTGCCCTTTCGGCACCGCCAGATAGGCGCCGCGGAAGGTCTCAGTGAAGTAAGCACCGTAGATAAAGCCGAGGGTAATGATACCGGCGCCGAGCGGATCGATATCGATCTGCGAGAAGCCGAGCAGCGTGGTGATGTTGTTCAGCGCGATTTGCAGGCCGTAAAAGATCAGCAGCATCAGCACCAGATCGGGCACGCCGCGGATCAGCGTGGTATAGGCGCCGAACAGACCGGAGATAAAGGGGTTATGAGACAGTTTGCCACCGGCGCCGATCAGGCCGATCACCACCGCCAGCAACACGGAACTGAGGGCCAGCTCCAACGTCACCAGAGCCCCCTCGAAAATCAGTTGGGAATAGCCTTGCAGCATCTACTTCACCCTGTGGTCTAGGATCCGAACCATCGGGGCCGGCACGCCGGCCCCGCAGTCACAGCATGGAACGGTAAGCGGATTACCCGCCGTAGACGTCAAAGTCGAAGTACTTTTTCGCGTATTTGTCGTAGGTGCCGTCTTTGCGCATCTCGGCGAAGGCTTTGTCCAGCGCCGCTTTCAGCTCGGTATCGGTCTTGCGCAGCCCCATGCCGGTGCCGACGCCGAAGAACTTGTCATCCTTCACCGATTCGCCGGCGAACGCATAGTCTTTGCCCGGCGGCTGTTTCAGGAAGCCGTCGCTGCCCGCCACTTCATCCTGGAAGGCGGCGTCAATACGGCCGGAAGCCAGATCGGCGTAAACCAGATCCTGGTTCTGGTAAGGCACGACGGTGATGCCCTTCGGCTGCCACATGGCGTTGGCGTAGGCTTCCTGGGTGGTGCCCTGCAGCACGCCCACGCTCTTGCCTTTCAGAGCGTCCACGGTAGGCAACAGCTTGGACCCTTTCGGCGCGATCAGACGCGCGTTGGCGGCATACAGCTTGTCGGTAAAGGCGATTTCCTGCTGGCGTTTTTCAGTGATGGACAGCGAAGAGATGATGGCGTCGATTTTCTTCGCCTTGAGGGAGGGGATCAGCGCGTCGAAGTCGCTCTCCACGAAGGTGCATTGGGTATTGATGCGTTTGCACAGCTCTTTGGCCAAATCAATGTCAAAGCCAACCAATTCGCCTTTGGCGTTTTTGGATTCAAACGGTGCGTAAGTCGGATCGGTGCCAATCTTCAGCGTGGA
This sequence comes from Serratia sp. CY47280, assembly GCF_052168655.1. Taxonomy (NCBI): domain Bacteria; kingdom Pseudomonadati; phylum Pseudomonadota; class Gammaproteobacteria; order Enterobacterales; family Yersiniaceae; genus Serratia; species Serratia sp. CY47280. Next base: position 1,738,981 of record NZ_JBJNMG010000001.1, read on the forward strand.
AGGAATGGCGGCAAAGGCGCTGCTGGCGGCGCTCAAAGCCAGAACTAACGGCAAAATCAAAACCCGCTTTTTCATAAATTACCCTCAAATTGATTTTTTTGATGCCACTACGGGCATTACTTTCCCCACCAAATCAATTTGCAGTAATCGTGCCACATTAGGTGCTACGGGCGGAGGGAACGGCTCCGACCTTCACAATACTGTTTCCTGGGACGATAACCGCAAAATTAAATCGGCCGGTTGGGGCCGCGCCACTGGCAACCGCAATAAGGCGGCACCATGAAACAGTGAGCGTGATGAAGTGGGATCATTATGGTGCATACTCCGCCCCAATTCAGTGCGGTGTTGCACAAATGTACCAATTTAGGGATAAAACTGTTAATTAGCACCCTGCCAGCGGGTGAACAGATCGGTCGGCAATTCGATATCAAACTGGTCGATCACCCGATTGACGGTTTGATCGATGATGTCTTCCACGCTTTTCGGCTGGTGGTAAAACGCCGGCACCGGCGGCATGATCACCGCGCCCATCTCCGCCGCCTGCGTCATCAGCCGTAAATGGCCAAGATGCAACGGCGTTTCCCGCACGCACAAGACCAAACGGCGGCGCTCTTTGAGCACCACGTCGGCGGCGCGGGTCAGCAGCCCGTCGCTGTAGCTGTTAACGATGCCAGACAGGGTTTTGATCGAACAAGGCAGGATCGCCATACCCAGGGTTTTGAAAGAGCCGGAGGAGATGCCGGCGGCGATGTCGCGCGCATCGTGCACCACGTCGGCCAGCGCCTGCACTTCCCGTAGGCTGTACGGCGTTTCCAGCGCCAGCGTCTGTCTTGCAGCATTACTCATCACCAGATGGGTTTCCACCTCTGCGACGTCGCGCAAAACCTGTAACAGGCGCACGCCGTAGATCGCGCCGCTGGCGCCGGAAATGCCGATGATGAGTCGTTTCATGAAGAATGGCCTCTGCCGTAAAAAGTAAGATCAGGCAGACTTTGCCGCAATGGCGAGGGATAAGCAAGTCAGAGGAACAAGGTGCACCGCCGCAGACGCGGCGATGCACCTTGAGGGATCAACGCAGACCGTTAGCCTTCGTTGTGCAGTTCCAGATTTTCCGCTTCGGTTTGCACCCGCATCGCCTTGGCATCGTCGCTGCGCAGCGACTCCAGGTATTCCAGATAGCTTTGGTCAACGTCTTTGGTCACGTAGATACCATTGAAGACCGAGCATTCGAACTGGATGATGTCCGGGTTCTCTTCGCGCACCGCTTCGATCAGATCGTCGAGGTCCTGGAAGATCAGCCCGTCGGCGCCGATAATCTGACGGATTTCATCCACTTCACGCCCGTGGGCGATCAGTTCGTTGGCGCTCGGCATGTCGATGCCGTAGACGTTAGGGAAACGCACTTCCGGCGCGGCGGAAGCCAGATACACGCGCTTGGCGCCCGCTTCGCGCGCCATCTCGACGATTTGCTCAGAGGTCGTGCCGCGCACGATGGAGTCATCCACCAGCAGCACGTTCTTGTCGCGGAACTCGGCACGGTTGGCGTTCAGCTTGCGGCGTACCGACTGGCGACGCGCCTGCTGGCCCGGCATGATAAAGGTGCGGCCAACGTAGCGGTTTTTCACGAAGCCCTGGCGGTATGGCTTCTCGAGAATACGCGCGATCTCCAGCGCGATATCGCAGGAAGTTTCAGGAATCGGGATCACCACGTCGATATCCAGATCTTCCCACTCGCGGGCGATCTTCTCACCCAGCTTCTGGCCCATGCGCACGCGGGCGCTGTAGACCGAGATCTTGTCCATAAAGGAGTCTGGGCGCGCAAAATAAACATATTCGAACAGGCACGGGTTGGTTTTCGGGTTCTCTGCGCACTGGCGGGTGAACAGCTGGCCCTTGGTGGTGATGTACACCGCTTCGCCCGGCGCCACATCGCGCAGGAACTCAAAGCCCAGGGTATCCAGCGCCACGCTCTCGGAAGCCACCATGTACTCGCTGCGGCCATCCTCCAGCGTGCGCTTGCCGATCACCAGCGGACGAATGCCGTTGGGATCGCGGAACGCCAGCAGGCCATGACCGATGATCATCGCCACGCAGGCGTAAGCGCCGCGCAGTTGCTGATGCATAGCGGCGACCGCTGTAAAGATGTTGTCGGCTTCCAGCGGATAGTGCGGGAAGCGATCCAGCTCGCTGGCCAGCACGTTCAGCAGGATTTCCGAGTCGGAGGTGGTGTTGACATGGCGGCGGCCGCTTTCGAACAGCTTTTGGCGCAGCTCATGGGCGTTGGTCAGGTTGCCGTTGTGGGCCAGCGTAATGCCGAACGGCGAGTTGACGTAGAAAGGCTGGGCCTCAGAGGCGCTCGAGCTGCCGGCCGTCGGGTAACGCACATGGCCAATGCCCATGTTGCCCTGCAAGCGTTGCATATGGCGCGCCTCAAACACATCCTTCACCAGGCCGTTGGCTTTACGCAAACGGAACCCGTTGTGGGCGTCAATGGTGACGATGCCTGCGGCATCCTGGCCACGGTGCTGAAGCACCGTCAGCGCATCATAAATCGACTGGTTTACCGGCATGAAACCGGCGATACCGACAATACCGCACATGTTGTCTTTTCCTCATCAGCGCTACCGCCCCGGCAATTGGGTCGGCAAGAAACTCGACGTGCTCTGCAGGTAGTCAAAGAACCACCTGATGACGTAACTGAACTGGGGGATCAGCTGCGACTGTTTCCAGTCGGCACTTTGTGAAAAGCCGGTAAAGGTATCCAGGAAGAACAGGATCGCCGCGACAATCAACACGCCGCGCAGTGCGCCGAAGCAGATGCCCAGCACCCGGTCGGTGCCCGACAACCCGGTTTTCTCTACCAGTGAGCTAATCACATAGTTAACAATAGCCCCTACGATCAGGGTCGCGATGAACAAAATCGCGATCGCGATGCCGTTTCGCACCAGTTCATCTTCAAAACGAGTGAAATAGACCGCAAGGTAAGAGTAGAAATGGCTGGCAACAAAAAACGCACATCCCCATGTCACAAGTGACAATGCTTCGCGAACAAACCCTCGGATCAGGCTCACCAGAGCCGAAAATCCAATCACCGCTATAATGACGTAATCAATCCAGACCATGAACTATTCCAATGATGAATCGCCCCTGCATCCAATTCGCGGCGAATTCTAACAGAAAAAGAAAACGTTTGCGTAGGGGATTTCCTACCACGTTACAAATAAAAAGCGGCGATTAAAAAATTCCCAATCGCCGCGCCTACATAGGTGATTTCGCCTGTAAAAGGCGCGGTTTCTCTCGCTTTCTCTCCACCACTCCTGAATTCAGGGGCGCATCCTGCTGCGCCCCCGCGGGGTTTAACGGCCGTACGGCTTCACCTGCCCGCTCAGCCCGCTGATCGAGTTCAGCGACGGCAGCGCCGCCTGCAGCTTCTGCTTGGAAGCGTCCGGGCCAACGTAGATGCGGGTGATCTGCCCTTGCACCGGCGTTGACGGCACGGTAAAGGCGCGATAGCCCGAGAGACGCAGCGAAGCGACAATCTCGTTCGCCTTGGCGGCGTTCTTCAGCGCCCCGAGCTGCACGACATAGGCTTGCCCGGACGGCGCTTTTTCTTCCGCCGGTTTGGGCTGCGGCGCCGGTTCTGGTTTCGGCGTCGGTTCCGGCTTCGGCACCGGTTTCACCTCCACCGGCTTCGGCTGCGGTACCGGTTTTGGTTTCACTTCCACCGGTTTGGTTTCCACCGGCTTCGGCTTAGGCTGCTGCACCGGCTGAGGACGCGTCTCGACCGGCGGCGGCGCCACCTGCGTCGGTTGCTGAGCGCTCTGCCGCACCGCCTGTTGCGCCGCCGCTTCGTTGGCCGCCTGCTGCTCGACCAGCGCGCCCGCCCCTTCCGGCGGCTGCGCCGGCAACGGCTGCGTCACCGGCGGCAGCACGTCGTTCTCTTCGACGTCGCCCGCCTTCGGCACCAATGGAATGGCCGCGAACTCATCCTCGTAATGCTTCTTTTTGCCGTCCAGCAACCCTGGCAGGATGATTACCCCCAGCGCCACCAGAATCACGGTTCCAACCAGTCGGTTCTGAAATTTACTCGCCACTCACACTCCCCGCATCTCGTCTAACGCCGCCATCACCTGCGCCACGGTGTGGAACGATCCACAGACGATCACAATATCCTGTTTATCAGCATCCTGCATAGCCTGCCGCCAGGCAGTTTCGACATCATTAAAGCGGCGCGGTTCCGTCAGATGCTGCGCCAGCTGTTCGACGCTGGCACCGCGCGGTCCGTCGAGCGGTGCGCAGTACCATTCATCCACCTGCTCGCTGAGGCAGGCCAGCGTGCCGGCGATGTCCTTGTCGGACAGCATGCCCACCACCGCGCGTACCTTGCCGCCGTCGCGCGGCAGCTTGGCCAGACGCCCGGCCAGATAGCCGGCGGCGTGCGGGTTGTGTGCCACGTCGAGGATCAGCATCGGCTCCCGCCGCACGATCTGGAAACGCCCCGGCAGCGTCGCCTGCTGCAGCCCGGTGAAGATCGCGCGTTCGTCGATTTCCAGCGGCGAACAGTTCAGCGCCGCCAGCGCGGTAGCGGCGTTCGCCAGCGGTACGTTCGGCGTCGGCAGATCGGTCAGCTGCGTGTCGCCGCCCTGCCACTGCCAGCGATCGCCCTGCTCGCTGAAGCTCCAGGCTTCACCGCGGCGATACAGCGGTGCGCCCAGCGTTTCGGCGACCTGGCGAATGCTGTCCGGCATGTCGGGTTCGCCCACCACCGCCGGCTTGCCGCTGCGGAAAATACCGGCCTTTTCACGGCCGATGCTTTCGCGATCGTTGCCCAGCCAGTCGGTATGATCGAGCGCGATGCTGGTGATCACCGCCACGCTCGGATCGACGATATTGGTGGCGTCGAGACGCCCGCCCAGGCCCACTTCCAGGATCACCACGTCGAGCCGCGCCTGTTTGAACAGCTGCAGCGCCGACAGGGTGCCGAATTCGAAATAGGTCAGCGACGTTTCGCCGCGGCCGGCTTCAATGGCGGCGAACGAGCGGCTATGCTCTGCTTCGCTCAGCTCTTCCCCCTGAATGCGCACGCGTTCGGTATAGCGCACCAGATGCGGCGAACTGTAGACGCCGACGCGCAGGCCGGCGGCCAGCAGAATGGCTTCGAGGGTACGACAGGTCGTGCCTTTGCCGTTGGTGCCGGCAACGGTGAACACCGTGGGTGCGGGGGTCAGTAAATCCAGATGCGCCGCGACGCGCTGTACGCGCTCAAGGCCGAGTTCGATCGCCTGGCTGTGCAGACGTTCCAGATAGTAAAGCCACGAGCTCAATGGCGACGTGGCTTGGGGAATTTGGTGGTTTTGCATGAGTCCCGTCACTGAACTTGGGTTCATTAATCCATCAGGGCACCACCCTCACCGCGGTAAAGGCGATGCGCTTCGTAACCGCCGCCAACCCGCAAACCATGGCGCGATAGGCCACGGCCGGCAGGGAACGGGCATCAGCCGTCACTTAGCCACAAAGTGGCGGCTGAACCCGGGCGGGATCTGTCTTTGCCTCAGGCGTCGGCCTGCGGCTCCGGCTCAATGACCGGCGCGGCCTCATCGAAATGCGGCTGCGGTTGGTTGGTCAGCTTGGACAGAATGCTCGCCAACGTTTGGCGCATCTCCGGACGGCGAACAATCATGTCGATCGCGCCTTTTTCGATCAGGAACTCGCTGCGCTGGAAGCCCGGCGGCAGTTTCTCGCGCACGGTCTGCTCGATGACGCGCGGGCCGGCAAAGCCGATCAGCGCTTTCGGCTCGGCGATATTGATGTCGCCCAGCATCGCCAGGCTGGCAGAGACGCCGCCCATGGTCGGGTCGGTCAGCACGGAGATGTACGGCAAGCCGCGCTCCTGCATCTTAGCCAACGCCGCGCTGGTTTTCGCCATCTGCATCAGCGACATCAGCGCTTCCTGCATGCGCGCGCCGCCGCTGGCGGAGAAGCACACTAGTGGACAGTTGTCCTCCAGCGCCTGCTCAACCGCACGCACGAAACGCGCGCCGACCACGGAAGACATTGAGCCGCCGATGAAAGCGAATTCGAAGGATGCGGCGACGATCGGCATACCGTACAGCGTGCCCTTCATCACCACCAGCGCATCTTTCTCGCCGGTCGCTTTCTGTGCGGCGACCAGACGATCTTTATAGCGCTTGGAATCCTTGAATTTCAGAACGTCCTTCGGCTCCAGATCGCTGCCCAGCTCCACTTCACTGCCTTCGTCCAGCAGGGTATGCAGACGCGCGCGCGCGCCCATACGCATGTGGTGGTCGCACTTCGGACACACTTCCAGATTACGCTCCAGCTCGGCGCGGTAGAGAACCTGGCCGCAGCTGTCGCATTTGGTCCAGACCCCTTCAGGAATGCTCGCTTTACGGGTTTGTGTGATATTGCTCTTGTTAAGAATTCGTTCAATCCAGCTCATCGATGACCTTTCTGTTTGAACCTGGCACACGCCAGTCCGCTGTTCATGCTTTAACAATCCCCCTGAAAACACCCCAATGAAAAAATGCCCGTTCGCGGCGCGGCAAGCGCGGCGACTGAGGCATCGGCTTCAGGGTTGTTCGCAGGAACAGACCATAATGTCGCTCATTAAACCATATCGGCCCGGCGCTGTGGACAAAAAACTGGTCGAACCGACAGGTTAAGCGATGTTTTTACTGTTTTTGCTGGCGGGCGGCCGCGCGCTTGTGACGCCAAATTTCAATCACGCCCGGCAGAATCGAAACGATGATGATCCCGACGATCAACAGTTTCAGGTTCTCCTGCACCACCGGCAGATCGCCGAACAGGTAGCCAGCATAAGTGAAGAGCAGCACCCAAACCAGTGCACCAATCACGTTGTAGGCGGCGAAGTGGCGATAGGACATATGCCCCATGCCGGCGACGAACGGCGCAAAAGTACGCACGATCGGCACGAATCGCGCCAGAATAATCGTTTTCCCACCGTGCTTCTCATAGAACTGATGCGTCTTGTCCAGGTAGCTACGGCGGAAAATTTTCGAGTTCGGGTTGCTGAACAGCTTCTCGCCGAACAACCGCCCGATAGTGTAGTTCACCGCATCGCCAATGATCGCCGCTACGGCCATCAACGCCACCATGGTGTGCACGTTGAGATCGTTGGTCGGCAACGCCGCCAGCGCGCCGGCGACAAACAGCAAAGAATCCCCCGGCAGGAACGGCGTCACCACCAGGCCGGTTTCGCAAAACAAGATCAGGAACAGAATAGCGTAGACCCACATGCCGTATTGTGCGACCAGCTCGGCCAGGTGCACATCAATATGCAAAATGAAATCAATAATAAACTTGATGATGTCCATAAATTCTCTCATTGATACCGGGTGTTTCAATCACCCGGCAGAAGCACAAGGGAGCGACGCTTTCAGGCGTGCCGGCGTTTAATCGTCGGGCAAAAACAGCGGCCCCATCGGCGGCCGCGGTAGACCAAAATGATCGGGATAGTCCACGGCAACCAGATACAGCCCCTCGGCTCGCGCCGTCGCCGCCGCCAGATTGCGATCCTTCAGCGCCAGCAACTCGGCCATCCAGTTCTCATCCTGATTGCCGCAGCCGATCTCCATCAGGCTGCCGACGATATTGCGAACCATGTGATGCACAAAGGCATTCGCCTTGATATCTACCACAATATATTCGCCGTAGCGCGTAACCTTAACGTGTTTTACGCAGCGCCACGGGGTGCGCGACTGACACTGCACCGCGCGGAACGAGGTGAAGTCATTCTCGCCCAGCAGCGCCTGCGCCGCCCGGTGCATGCGATCGGCATCCAGCGGGTGATAAAAGTGCGTCACCCCCTGTTGCAACACCGCCGGCCGGTAGCGATGGTTGAAAATAATATAGCGGTAACGGCGCGCGGTAGCGCTGAAACGCGCGTGAAAATCGTCGGCGACGGGGCTCACCCAGCGCACCGCGATGTCCGGCGGCAAATGGGTGTTCACGCCCATCGTCCAGGCGGCGTCCTTGCGACGCGCGGTGGTTTCGAAATGCACCACCTGCCCGGTGGCGTGCACCCCGGCGTCGGTGCGCCCGGCGCACAGCACGTTGATCGGCGCATCCGCCACCTTGCTCAACGCCTGCTCAAGGCGCTCCTGCACGCTGGCCACTTCTTGCTGCCGCTGCCAGCCGTAGTACCGGCTGCCGTCATATTCGATGCCCAGCGCTACCTTCAGCGTCGGCTGAGCGGACGAGACCACCTCTGACATCAGTACATCTGCTCCTGCACCAGACGCTCGGCGGTTTCGATCGCCATTAACGCGCCGCCGAAGCGCACGTTGTCCGCCACCGTCCAGAACTGCAGCAGCTCGGGGATGCCGTAATCGTTACGCAGGCAACCGATGCTGAGCGCATCGCTGCCGGAGGCTTCGGTCACCTGAGTCGGGTAATCGTCCTCTTCGCTCAGCTGAATGTCCTCGACTTCTTCGAGCTCGCTGCGCGCCTCTTCGGCGGACAGCGGGCGCAGCGCTTCCAGGTGCACCACCTGCGCATGGCCGTAAAACACCGGCGACTGAACGCAGCTCACCGAAATCGGCAACCCTTCGTCCTGCAGCACCTTGCGCACCTGATCGACGATCAGACGCTCTTCGCGCACGCTGCCCTGCTCGTCGGCAACGAGCGGCAGCAGGTTAAACGCCAGCTGTTTAGCGAAGACGCCTTCCTCGGCAGGAATGCCGTTCAGCAGGCGCGCGCTCTGGCCGGCCAGATCGTCCACCGCGGCCTTGCCGCGCGAGGATACCGACATCAGCGTGGTAACGTGCAGACGCGATAGCCCCGCCTGTTCGGTCAGCGGTTTGATCGCCGTCAGCAGTTGGCTGACCATGCTGTCAGCCACCGCGACGATATTGCGGTTGCGGTAATCCGCCAGCACCTGCGGGTTAACACCCGGTACCACCAGCGGCACATCCGGCTCCATGGCGAACAGACCGCTGGTGTCGATCACCAGGCAGCCCATGTTGCCGGCCTCTTCGGCATAGCGAGCGGAAGCGTCGCTGCCGGCGACGAAGAAGGCCAGTTGGGCCTGCGACCAGTCGAACTCTTCGGCGTTCTGCACCAGAAGAGACTTGCCGTTGAAGCGCACATTGGCGCCCGCACTGCGTTCGCTTGCCAGAGGATAGAGCTCACCCACCGGGAACTGGCGTTCCTGCAACAATTCCAGCAACGCTTCACCTACCGCGCCAGTGGCGCCGAGCAGCGCGATATTCCAGCCGTCAGACATCGGGTTTTCTCCAGAGTATTTCATTCATAAAAGCAGACGGGCAGTGCAATCACCGCCCGATAATCTTTACCGCTCACTGTAGCGGCGTTGGCTTAAGACAACCTTACGCGCTACGCCAGGCTAAAGCCCAGCTTGCCGAGCAGCTCGGCGCTGGCGCTGTCATCGCATTGCACGGCCAGCGAAGACCACTCGCGGCGCTCCTGGTAGTGCTTGCGCAGGCGATCGAATTCGCCCGGTTGCCCAGCGACTTTGCGCAGCGGCGCATCATCGCGGCGCACATCATACACCAAGTGCATCAATCGTTTTAACCGCGCTTCATCCAGCGGCCCATTGAGGCGGATCTGGCTGAACTCCGGCACCGGCAACAGCGAGGCCAGCGCCACCTGTTGCGGCTGCCCCAGATGGCGGCTGAACGCCTCGAACACCTGGGTGGTGCCGCGCGCCTTGCCTTCCAGCGTATACCCAGCGATGTGCGCGGTGCCAATATCCACCCGCGCCAGCAGCGGTAAGGCGAGATCCGGCTCCGGTTCCCACACGTCCAGCACCGTACTCAGCTTTTTGCCCTTTTCTAGCGCCTGCAGCAAGGCGGCGTTATCCACCACCGGCCCGCGGCAGGCGTTGATCAGAATGCGGTTGTCCGGCAGGGCCGCCAACAGCTCGGCGTCCGCCAGATGCAGCGAATGGTATGGGCCGGATTTATTCAACGGCGTATGGAAGGTCAGCACGTCGGCCTCGGCCACCAGCTTCTCCAACGGCCAGAATTCCCCGGCGTCGCCGCGATCGGCACGCGGCGGATCGCACAGCAGCGTGCGCACGCCCAGCGCTTTGAGGCGAGCATCCAGACGGGAACCAACGTTGCCCACGCCGACGATGCCGACGGTTTTATCCCGCAGGTGGAAGCCGTCGCGTTCGGCCAGCAGCATCAAGGCAGAGAACACATACTCGACCACCGCGATAGCATTGCAGCCCGGCGCGGCGGAAAAGCCGATGCCCTGACGTTGCAGCCAGGCTTCATCGACGTGATCGGTGCCGGCGGTGGCGGTGCCGACAAAGTCGATATGGCTGCCGGCCAACAAGGCTTCATTGACCTTGGTGACCGAACGCACCATCAGCGCATCGGCATCCGCCAGCGCCTCGAGCGGGATCGGGCGGCCCGGTACCGCCTGCACCTCGCCCAGGCGGCTGAACAGCTCGGCCGCGTACGGCATATTTTCATCAACCAGAATTTTCACTGCGTTCTCCGACGGTTTACGGCTATTTGTCTGCGAAATAGTGTGCCACTGAATCAGGCACGGCGAAAGCGCTCAGGGGTAGTGCCGGCGATCTGCTGGAACATGACGATAAAGGCCGACGCGGAGCTGTAGCCGACGTCTAACGCCACGTCCTGCACGGTCTTGCCCTGCTCGAGCAGGGAGACGGCATGCAGGAACCGCAGGCGCTGGCGCCATTCGCTGAACGACATGCCCAGATCCTGTTGGCAGCGTCGCGACAGCGTGCGCTCGGTGGTGTAGACCCGAGCCGCCCACGCCGCCAGCGAGGTGTTGTCCGCCGGACAATGCTCCAATGCTTCCAGCACCGGCGCCAAGAACTTGTCGTCCGACGACGGCAGATAGGTTTGCTGGCGCGGCGACAGGCGCAGCTGATCGATCAGCACCTGGCAGAGACGCAAATCCGCCTCCGCCTGCGGAATGTACTGCTTGCGCGCATAGAAATCCTCGGCGATGGCGCGGAATATCGGCGTTACGCTCACCAGACAGGGGTCGGCCGGCATGCCGGTGCACAGCGCCGGCGTGATGTCCACCATGCGGCACTGCGCCAGCCGCTGGTTATAGCAGGAGTGTTCGATGCCGGCCGGCGCCCACAGCACGAATTCCGGCGGCGCCAGAAAGCGCTGCCCGCCGATGCGCAGCACCATCACCCCGGCTTTAACCCACATCAACTGACCCCAGGTGTGGCTGTGCGGCTGGAATTCGGTGCGCGCGTTGAACTCCTCGCAGCGGAACTGTACCGGGTTGGGCGCCGGGATCAACGACTCGGGGAAATGGCGGATTTCTGGCATGGTTTCGTCCCGTGATTTGTCTTGTTTACGCCGATTTTTGTCTGAATATCACTATATATGATAAACCGGACACGCGTAGACTAGCCAGCATGTTGGACGTTATTGAGAATAATTATCATGAATATGCTCTTCCCGCTGTTGGCCGTGCTGATTTGGTCGATTAATGCCGTCGTCAGCAAACTCTCCGCCACCGCCATCGATCCGGCGGCCATCTCGCTCTACCGCTGGCTGCTGGCGCTGATTGCCCTCACGCCGTTCGTGCTGCCGGGCGTGCTGCGCAACTGGGCGCAGGTGCGCGCCAACTGGTGGAAGCTGATGATCCTCGGCCTGCTGGGCATGGTGCTGTACCAAAGCCTGGCCTATTACGCCGCGCACAGCGTCAGCGCGCTGTTTATGGGCATCATCGTGTCGCTGATCCCGCTGCTGACCATCCTGATCAGCATCGTTCTGCTGCGCATTGCGCCAACCGTCGGCGTGCTGCTCGGCAGCATACTCTCCTTCTGCGGCCTGATCTGGCTGGTCAGCGGCGGTCAGCCCGGCGTGCTGTTGCAGCACGGTATCGGCAAAGGGGAATTGATGATGCTGCTCGCCACCGCCTCGTACGCGCTGTATGGCGTGTTGACCAAACGCTGGGCCATCGCGCTGCCGAACTGGCAATCGCTGTATGTGCAGATCCTGTTCGGCGTGCTGTTGCTGCTGCCTAATTTCCTGATGGCGCAGGATGTCGGATTGAACGGCCATAACCTGCCGCTGGTGCTGTTCGCCGGCATTCCGGCTTCGATCATCGCCCCGTTCCTGTGGATCCAGGGCGTGATGCGCCTGGGCGCCAACACCGCCTCGATCTTCATGAACCTGGCACCGGTGTTTACCGCCGCTATCGCCGTGCTGTTCCTGCATGAGCAGTTGCACGGTTACCACCTGATCGGCGGCGGCATTACCCTGCTGGGCGTTATCCTGTCGCAGCGGCTGCGCACGCCGCTGACGCGTAAAGCCAAAGCCAAAGCCAAAGCCCCGGCGGCCAACGCAGAGTCCTGCAAAGAACAGGCTTAAGGCAGCAGCCTGAAACGCACCCGCACCAACAGGCCGCCCAGCGCGGCAGAGCTCAACAGCTCCGGGCGGGTGCCGTGATACGCGGTGATGTCTTTCACCAACGCCAGTCCCAATCCGGCGCCCGGCTGATCGCCCACGTTGTCCAGCCGGTGAAACGGCTGCAGCGCCAGCGCCTTGTCCTGCAAGGCGATGCCGGGGCCGCTGTCTTCTATCTCCAGCACGCCTTCCCCTGCCGCCTTATCCTGCGTGAGGCGAGCGGTCACCACGCCCTGACGCGGCGTATATTTCAGCGCGTTGTCCAGCAGGTTGGCGCACAGCTCGGCCAACAGCAGCGGCTCCCCCGCCACTTGACACGCCGCCTCGCCTTCGAACCCGAGATCGATCTGTTTACTGCGCGCCTGCGGCAAGCGGGAAAAGCAGGCGTCGCGCAGCACCTGCGCCAGGTTGACCGGTTGCAACTTACGATCGGCCTGGTGCTCGCTGGCTTTCAGGCGTGAAAGATGCAGCAGGCGGTCGGTCAGCGACACGGTATTATCCAGCGTCGCGCTCATCGCCTGTAGGCTTTCGCGCCACTGCTGCGGCCGGTCACTGGCCAGCGCGACCCCTACCTGAGTCTTCAACACCGCCAGCGGCGTGCGCAGTTGGTGCGAAGCGTCGGCGCTGAAGCGCTCCTGACGTGCCACCATCAGCCGCAGCCGTTCGATGTAACGATTAAACGCCACCAGCAGCGGCTGCATCTCCGACCATGGTAATACCCGCGGCAAGGGCGTCAGCTCGCCCGGATCGCGCCGCAGCATGATACCGGAGAGCTTACGCATCGGCTTCAACACCCGCTTGAGCAATGCGAACGCCAGGATCAGGGTTAACGCCACCACCGTGCCCTGGCTCAGCAGCGCCGCGATCATCATCTGCCGCGCCAGGTAACGGCGCGACTCCAGGGTTTCCGCCACCAGAATGGTCGCCATGCCGCTCACGCCCGACTCGTTGACCGGTTGAAACAGCGCCGCCACGCGGATCGGCCTGCCGAGGTATTCCGCATCGTAAAAATGCACCAGCGCCGGGTAGAGCGTGGAACGCGGGATATGGGGCGGCAAAGGCGGCAAATCGTCATAGCCCGAGATGCTTTTCCCCTGCGGCGAGATCACCTCGTAATACAGCTGATCGTTCATGTTGCGCTCGAAGCTGTCGAGCACCACATAGGGCACATCAACCGCCAGCTTGCCTTCGCGCACCACCAGTCGCTCCGCTACGGTGCGCGCCGACGCCAGCAGCGTGCGATCGTAAGCCAGGGTGGCGGCGCTCATGGCGCTGAAATAGTGGGTGTAGATAGAGATGCCGCCCAACGCCAGCAGCGGCAGGCCAAAAAACAATAGCAGTTGATAGAACAGCGAACGCGGCGCGTTAAACCACCGCATCGCACAGCTCCAGGCTGTAACCCAGGCCACGCAGCGTGACGATCGCCACGTCGCTGCCCTGCAGCTTTTTCCGCAGGCGGTGTACGTAAAGCTCGATGCTCTCCGGATTGGCCTCGTCGGACAACGTAAATACCTGCTCGAACAGCTGTTGCTTGGCCACCGGGCGGCCGCGCCGGTGCATCAACGCGGTCAACACCGCCAGCTCACGCGGCGTCAGCGCCAGCGGTTTGCTCTCCAGCAGAAAATAGCCTTCGTCGTGATAGGTCAACGCGCCGTACTGCAACGCCGGCTGCGGGGCGCCGACGCTGCGGCGCAGCAGCGCCCGAATACGCGCTTCCAGCTCGTCCAGTTCGAACGGCTTGGTGAGGTAATCGTCCGCCCCCAGATTCAGGCCTTTTACCCGGTCGGCCACGTCGGTGCGCGCCGTCAGCAGCAGCACCGGCAGATCCTGCCCGCGCTTGCGCAGGCGCGCCAACAAATCCAGACCGTTCATACGCGGCAGCGCCACATCCAGCACCGCGAGCGCATAGCGTTCGTTGAGCAGCAGGTGATCCGCTGCCACGCCGTCCGGGGCGACGTCGACGGCAAAGCCGGCGCCGGTCAGCGCCTTTTGCAACCAGTGAGACAGCTCGGGGTGATCTTCAACCAATAACAGTCGCATGTTCCCATTCCATTGATTTATCTGATCAACCTGGCGCCAATATCGCGATTGTTAACAGGTCGATAACAGAGAATGGCATGGAAAATAAGGGGATAAAAGAGCGCCGCGCCGCCAGTTTTGGGAGCTGGCACACAATTATGCGTATAGAGCGCGATCGCAGGACGATGTCAGATCAGCGGAATGGGGCTATCGGCCACGGCAATGTCCAGTACCGGGCGCAGCTTGTCGGCGGTAAACGGCGAAGAAACCAGCACGGAGCGGTTGTTGGCGGCAAATACCAGATCGATGCCGGTCACGCAGGCGGTCATCTGGCAGGCATACTTTTCACCGTCGGCGTTGACGAAATGCAGTTCAAACACGCCAACGTCGGCACGCAGTCGCTTCAAACGGCACTGCCCGGTTTCACCGACCATCTCCGCGTAGACCTCAGGCAACCGTTTAATCGCGCATACTTTGGCGCTGTCCCTACCACCAAATAATTTCCCTAACGAAAACATATCACTGCGTCTCTATTCATTTCACTGATCATGATTTTATCGCGAAAGCAGAACGGCAAACCTGATATTACGCAGGATTTTGGCCGGTTTTGCGCCCTGTTCCTGCCCGCATTTCTATGGTAGCGCACCCGTGATTCACTGGCGACAAGAGACCCTAATCACAGACTGGAAACTTTTCCGGCCACTGAAAGGTAAATGAAAGGTTGTTGTTTTAACAATCCTGCAACCGCGCTCTGCGGGATTCACAACCAGAACAATACCGAGGGCAAGCCACAATGAAAAAAATAATGACCCGTACCTTTACCGCCGCCGCACTGTTGCTGGCAGCCTCTCAGGCCTTTGCCGTGGAAGCGCCCAAACGCACCGAATGTATTGCGCCGGCCAAGCCTGGCGGCGGCTTCGATCTGACCTGCAAGCTGATTCAGGTGTCGTTGCAGGACACCAAGGCCATCGATAAACCGATGCGCGTCACCTATATGCCCGGCGGCGTCGGCGCGGTGGCCTACAACGCCATCGTCGCGCAGCGCCCGGCGGAGTTCGGCACCGTGGTGGCCTTCTCCGGCGGCTCGCTGCTCAATCTGGCCCAGGGCAAGTTCGGCCGCTATAACGTGGACGACGTGAAATGGCTGGCGGCGGTCGGAACCGACTACGGCATGATCGCGGTGCGCGCCGACTCGCCTTACAAGACCCTGAAAGACCTGATGGACGCCTTCCAAAAAGATCCCAACAGCGTGGTGTTCGGCGCCGGCGCCTCCATCGGCAGCCAGGACTGGATGAAAACTGCGCTGCTGGCGCGCGAAGTCGGCGTGGATCCGCGCAAGATGCGCTACGTGGCGTTCGAAGGCGGCGGCGAGCCGGTCACCGCGCTGTTGGGCAATCATATTCAGGCAGTTTCCGGTGATCTGAGCGAGATGGTGCCTTACCTGCAGGGCGACAAAATCCGCGTGCTGGCGGTGTATGCCGAACAACGTTTGCCTGGCCAGTTGGCCGACATTCCAACCGCCAAAGAACAGGGGTACAGCCTGGTGTGGCCGATCATTCGCGGCTTCTACGTCGGGCCGAAAGTCAGCGATGAAGAGTATCAGTGGTGGATCGACACCTTCCAGAAAATGATGGCGACCGATGAATTCAAGCAGCAACGCGATCTGCGCGGCCTGTTCGAATTCAACATGACCGGCAAAGAGCTGGACGCCTACGTGAAGAATCAGGTTGCCCAATACCGTGAGCAGGCGAAAGTGTTCGGCCTGGCCAAATAACCGCAGGGGAAAACCATGAGCGATCGTATTTTTGCCGGCTTTTGGCTGCTGCTGTGTATCGGCGGGCTGTTCATCGGCTGGGGCATTCAAAGCGAATACAGCTATGAACCGCTGGGGCCGCGCCCTTTCCCGCTGGCGATCCTCAGCCTGATGGCGCTGTGCGCGGCCCTGTTGCTGCTGCGCCGCCCACAGGCGGTGGACTGGCCGCACCACAAGGTGCTGCAGCGGCTGCTGGTGCTGGTGATCACCCTGGTGCTGTATGCCTGGGGCTTTGAATGGCTGGGCTTTCCGCTGGCGACCGCGCTGCTGACGTTCAGCATCGGCCTGCTGTTTCAGGCCAGCCTGCCGGCGGCGGCCCTCTCCGGCGTCGTCATGGGCGCAGCGCTGTACTACGCCTTTGACCAACTTCTCGATGTCACACTGCCGCTCGGCATCTGGCTGAGCTAACGGGAGCGATGATGGATACCTGGATGTATTTGACCCAAGGGTTCGAAGTGGCGCTGGTGCCGCAGAACCTGATTATCGCCCTGATCGGCTGCTTCGTCGGCACCATCGTCGGCCTGCTGCCGGGCCTCGGGCCGATCAACGGCGTGGCGATCCTGCTGCCGCTGGCATTTGCCCTCAAGCTGCCGGCCGAATCGGCGCTAATCCTGCTGGCGACGGTGTATATCGGCTGCGAGTACGGCGGACGCATCTCGTCGATTCTGCTCAACGTGCCGGGCGATGCGGCGGCGATCATGACCGCGCTGGACGGCTACCCGATGGCGCAGCAGGGGCGCGCCGGCGTGGCGCTGTCCATCTCGGCGGTCAGCTCGTTCGTCGGATCGATGATCGCCATCGGCGGCATCATCCTGTTCGCGCCGCTGCTGGCCCGCTGGTCGCTGGCCTTCGGCCCGGCGGAGTATTTCGCCCTGATGGTGTTCGCCATCGCCTGCCTCGGCAGCATGATGAGCCAGAACCCGCTGAAATCGCTGCTGGCGGCGCTGATCGGCCTGGGGCTGGCGACGGTGGGCGTCGACGCCAACACCGGCGTTTACCGCTTTACCTTCGACAGTGTGCACCTCTCCGACGGCGTGCAGTTTATCGTGGTGGTGATCGGCCTGTTCTCGGTCAGCGAAATCCTGCTGATGCTGGAAAGCACCAGCGCCGGGCAAAAGCTGGTGCGTAAAACCGGCCGGTTGCTGTTCAACCGCAAAGAGGCGGCGCAGTGCGCAGGCCCGACCCTGCGCTCGTCGGTGATCGGTTTCTTCGTCGGCATTCTGCCGGGCGCCGGCGCCACCATCGCCAGCGCGTTGACCTACATGACCGAGAAGAAAATCAGCGGTAACAGCGACACCTTCGGCAAGGGCGACATCCGCGGCGTAGCGGCGCCGGAAGCGGCCAACAACGCCTCGGCCTGCGGCTCATTCATTCCGATGCTGACGCTGGGGGTGCCGGGTTCCGGCACCACGGCGGTGATGATGGGGGCGCTGACGCTGTACAACATCACCCCCGGCCCGGCGATGTTCACCGAACAGCCGGATATCGTCTGGGGGCTGATCGCCGCACTGCTGATCGCTAACGTCATTCTGCTGATCATGAACCTGCCGCTGGTCGGCCTGTTCACCCGCATGCTGACCATTCCGCTGTGGTTCCTGGTGCCGGCGATCGCCGCAGTTTCCGCGGTGGGGGTTTATGCGGTGCACAGCACCACCTTCGACCTGCTGTTGATGGTGGGGTTGGGCGTGTTCGGCTATATCCTGCGGAAAATGCACTTCCCGATGTCGCCGCTGATTCTGGGCTTCGTGCTGGGTGAGATGCTGGAGCAGAACCTGCGCCGCGCGCTGTCGATCAGCAACGGCGAATTCGGCATCCTGTGGAGCAGCAGCATCGCGCAAACGCTGCTGGTGCTGGCGGTCGCGGTACTGGCGCTGCCGCCGCTGCTGCGCCTGATGCGTAAACGCCGCCAACCGGCGGCCGAGGCCAAGGCCGAGTAATGCGAAACGGGCGGTGTTATGATCTCTGATGCCGATCGTTTGAGAGAGCTTGAATAAGCCGACCAGAGAAAAAATCCAGAGCCAGACTTTTGACTCTGGATTTTTCATGTCTAAACACGCAAAAACTTTTGTTGTCCGCGATTGATCCATTACAGATGTCCGTTACCTTTTTGATACCGTTTTTTAACCTGATAACGGCTATCAATTTTTGCCACTACATTTGGCCCCTCCTCCTCCTCCCCCCACACACACTCTACGTGACCCTTTTATATCGTTATTGACGGAGAGAGTGAAGAAAGTAACCTGAGCTATTACATTGTCATTAATTATACTTTTTATTTAATCATAAAAATAAAAACCCAGACTAAATCAACCAGCTAATTCGAGAACCCAAATTATTGCTGTTCACTCAGACACATGATAATGTGATGCCGATATTCTCTATAAATCCACCAAAACATGGGCGGCATTATAGATGACAATCAATAGGGAAGATAAATATAAAATCAGGAGTTATAATGTTTAGAATATTTATTTTTTGCTGCACATTTTTATTATCTCAACAAGCTATAGCTGGCGCATATATGCTTCCCGTATCTTTTGTTAACCTAACGGTTGTTCAATCGTTGGTTGCGTGGGATGAGAACCCTTCTGATCTCAATCCTTGTTATGGATGGTCGTCTTGTTTTATTGGCCCTGATGTCAAATACAGTACCCGAAATCCTGGGCTACATGGCTCATGTATAGACTCTAAAAATTGTCTTCGAATTGAAAAATATAGAACCGCAAAAGAAATAGAGATCGCCTGGAAAAACTCCTTTGGCATTCCATGGACCTCGCGACCCTACCTGGTGAACGGTAGGGATGCCAGTTGCGTTGGGCTTTTTTATGTACATACGCCATCACTAGCCGGGGGGGCGTTTTTATGGCCTAATTCTGTTTGCGGCAAATTGCCTCCCCAAAACCAATCTTGTGATGTGAATCTCCCTCCTGTGATAGATTTTGGTACGCTTTCGCAGGACGAGATTTCCGGGATGGAGAGAACGATTTATGGAACAATCGGATGCACTCAGTCAGGCACGGTAAAAATATATGCCCAATCTACATTAGGCGATGGAAATATTTATTTCAGAAACACCAAAAATTTTTATTCGACGCTTTTTTTAGATGGAAATTCCGCATGGACAGGCGTGGATTATTCTTTGACTAGCGGCCAACAGAAAAATATCAATCTAAAAGCAAAACTGACAGCCAATAATACCGTAGATCCAGGACCTTTCTCAGGCAATGCTATTATATACATTGCATTTCTATAATGCAGCTATACGGCTGCCGTGGAGCGAGGATTAACAGTCGGAGAGTTTCTGGTACACTTGGCCCGATTATCTCAGTCACACTCGGACGGGGTCATTACCCCGTCCTTTTCATTTAATAACGCTTAATGTTGCATATCGCCCGCTCTACGGCCGCAATATCATTGTCGACCAGCAAAGGCTGTACCACCGCAAAGTCCGCCTCGGACAAGTCATAGAGGCGTAACGCAAGCAACCGCGCGATAACTTCCGGCGCGAATCGCCAACGGATAAACCTCGCCGGGTTACCGCCGACGATGGCATAAGGCTCAA
Source organism: Serratia sp. CY47280 (assembly GCF_052168655.1). NCBI lineage: Bacteria > Pseudomonadati > Pseudomonadota > Gammaproteobacteria > Enterobacterales > Yersiniaceae > Serratia > Serratia sp. CY47280. Next base: position 1,758,785 of record NZ_JBJNMG010000001.1, read on the forward strand.
CATCGCCGACCACCACGCTGCCGGCGGCGACGATCGCCCCTTCGCCTATCGATACCCCTGGCATCAACATCGCCCGCATGCCAATCCAGCAACCGTCCCCCAGCCGGGTGTCGCCTTTGGGGCGGTACGCCCGTTTGATGGTTTCCATAAAGGGGTACAGGCTCAACCAGTCGATACGGTGGGTGTGATTGCCCCCCATCAGGATCACCGCTTCGGCCGCGATGCACACATAATCGCCGATCAGCAAGCGATCTATGTCACCCAGCGGCTGCCATTGCCGGCTGACCGCGTCGCCGTGCAGATAGCGCACTACCGAGCGTTCGAAGCCGTTATCCCAACAGTCGCTGTAGTAGCTGTGGGTGCCTTTGACGATGATATTCGGGTTGGTCACCGTCTGATGCAGCAGTTCGGTGTTGGACCAATGTTTTTTGGACATGGCGTATTCTCTTGTTACGGGAATAAAAGCCACGGAACGGAATGTCTGTGGCCGTGTTGTCGTTCACTCAACACGGCCATTCAAGCGATAAGCGCTCGTTTCAATCTCGGGTTATTCATCATTACCGCCTCTCTTGCGAGGCGTAATGGTAGCCGATCACGCCTCGGCGGTCTTGCTTTTCAACAGCAGCACTCCGCCCATCACCAGCGAGCTGCCCAGCAGCTGCAGCTGATTCATGTTTTCCCCCAGCAGGAAATAGGCGATCACCGCGGTGAAAACCAGCTCCAACGACAGGATCAGGTTGGCTACGGCCAGCGGCAGCGTTTTCAGGCTGATGTTATACAACCCGAAGCCCAACAGCGTCGGCCCGGCGGCCAGCGCCAGCAGCAACAGCCAGCCGCTCCACTGAATGCCCTGCGCGCCGTGCGACAGGAACCACAGAGAGCCGGCCATGCCGTGGAACGCCGCCAGCGGGAACGCCGTCAGCGCCGCGTTGAACACCAGCTGATACAGTGCCGAAAAACCGAAAACGTACAAAATGGTGTTCCACACCGGATAGCCCCGTTCGCTGGCCACCCGCCCGCCGAGGGTATACAGGGTATAGCCGATGCCCGACAGCATCCCCACCAGCAGCCCCAACAAGTCGAAGTGCTGGTTGCCCATGCTGTCGCCGTTGCTGACCAGGAAACAACCGCCCAGGCTGATGGCGATCACCAGCAGTTGGCGCAGCGTCAGGCGTTCGCTGTACATCACCCAGCCGAGGAACACGGTAAAGCCCACCGAGCAGTAGGTCAGAATGGTCGCCACCGATGCGCCGTTCAGCGCCACCGACAGCGTCCACAGGCTGTTGAACAGCGCCAGCAGCAGCCCGTAAAGCGCGTAGAACAATACCTGTTCACGGCGCAGGCGCGCCCACTGCGGTTTCACCACCAACAGCAGCGGCAACAGCACCAGCGCCACCAGCGCCGCGCGCCAGAACGCCAGCACGAAAGTCGGCAGGTGATAGTACTCGGTCAGCGCGCGAATGATGATGGCGGTAAAGGCCAGCAGCATGGCGCTGATAATGGCGATGACGTAACCCTGGCGGCTGCCCTGAAAGAGACGCGCGCTGGGCAGCAAAGGCCGGGCGGAAACGCCTGACGGTAATGACATGAGATCCTCGGAGAAATGGCGACATAAATACTCAGGCACAGAGTGTAACTCGGCCATTTTTTCTCACTATAGCCACTTTACGGCGTTGTCATGCAGGCCACTTTTCTGCGCTTGAAGCCCCGTTGACATGGGTTATAGTAAAAAGCTCTCTCCCTAACCGGGCCAATTTCGCATGCACATTCCGTTAGATCGCGAGCAGGACGTTCCGCTCTATTTACAGATCGAAGAAGCGCTGCGGCGCGCCATCCTCACCGGCGTGTTCGTCGATGGCGACAAGCTGCCCTCGACGCGCACGCTGGCGGCCGAGCTGGCGGTCAGCCGTTTAACGGTGGATAACGCCTACGCCGAGCTGGCGGCCAAGGGCTTTTTGCATCAGCGGCGCGGCAGCGGCGCCTATGTTGCGCACCCGCAGACGCAGGCGCGCCCAGCCCGGCCGAGCAGCGATACCCCCTTCCCGCTGGAAAGCTTCACCACCCTCACCTCGCGGCTGGACGGCTATGCCGACGCCCCGCTGCCCGAGGGGCTGATCAACTTCGCCGCCGGCGTCGGCAGCCCTAAGGTGTTTCCGCTGGAGGCGTTTCGCAAAGTGCTGCTGTCGGTGCTCAGCCGCCACGCGGAAGAGGCCTTCAGCTACGGCGAATACTGCGGCTACTACCCGCTGCGCGATACGCTGAGCCGCATCCTCAGCGCACAGGGTATCCCCACGCAGGCGGAACAGGTGCTGATCACCAACGGCTCGCAGCATGCCATCAGCCTGGTGGTGCAAAGCCTGCTGACACCGGGCGATACGGTGATCGTCGAAGAGCCGACCTACGCCGAAGCGCTGGGCCTGCTGCGCCAGCACCGCATCAATATCGTCACCGTGCCCGGCGATCGCCACGGCATGCTGGTCGAACGATTGCCCGAGTTGCTGGAACGCCACCGCCCTAAACTGATCTACACCATCCCCAATTTCCACAACCCGACCGGCCGCTGCCTGAGCGAGGTGCGTCGGCGACGCCTACTGGCGATCGCCCAACAGGCCGGCGTGGTGATCCTGGAGGACGATTTCGTCGGCGATCTGCGTTACCAGGGCAAGCAGCTGCCGTCGCTGCGCGCGCTGGCGCAGCCGGGCGCGGTGATCTACGTCAGCACTTTCTCCAAGATGCTGCTGCCCAGCATGCGCATCGGCTATCTGGTGGCGGACAGCGAACACTATCAGCGTTTTGCCAGGCTGAAACACGTCGACAGCTTCACCAGCTCCAGTCTGATCCAGCGGGCACTGGACGCGTTCGTCACCGTCGGCCGTTACGACAAGCAGCTGCGGCGCGCCGGGCGCGTCTACCGCCGCCATCTGGAAGTGATGATCGACGCGTTGCAACGGCGGTTGCCGCCGGGGTGCCGTTTCGAAACGCCGCAAGGCGGCTTGTTTATCTGGCTGACGCTGCCCGCGACGGTAACCACCACCGAACTGATGCCGGTGGCCTGGCGACACGGCGTCACTTTCGCGCGCGGCGAATGCTTTTATGCCCAGGAACAGCTGGGCGCGCACAGTCTGCGGCTAAACTTTGCCGCCAACTCGCCGCCGCAGATTGAAGAAGGTATCGCCCGGCTAGGCCGGGCGATTGAGGAAGTGATAACAGAGAAAAACGCCGGTTAGACGGCGGCCCACCACAGCCGCAGCTTCATCCCCCAGTAACTGGTCCAGCCGGTGGTACTCTGCACCACTTTGCCCTGCGAGATCACCACGAAGGTCGGCGTCACGCCAATCTGCCACTGCGCCGAGAGCGTACCGGCCGGATCGTTGACCACCGGCAGCGCCAGCCGTTTGCGTGCCAGCCACTGTTTCACCTGGGTATCGTCGCCCGAGCGCAGCGCGACGGTCAGCACGTTGCCGCCCGTCGCCTGCAAACGGGCGACGTCCGGCGTGGTGAAACGGCAGACGCCGCACCAACTGGCCCAGAAGTAAACCAGCAGCGGCCGTTCATGGCTGAGCTGCGCCAACGATACGCGATCACCGTCCAACGTGGTCAGCGTCTGGGCATCGAAGGCCGGCGGCGCCTGCGGCGCGTTCAGCCAATCCATTACCGTGACCACCGCCAGTACGATCAGCGCCAGCAGCAGCAACTCGCGCCCCCAGCGCTTGAGCTTAGCCATGGTTGGCCTTCGCCAGCTGCTGCTTCACCATCGTTTCCAGCTCTTCATAGGACACCGCCCCCGGCAGCATCCGATCGCCGATCAGCGTCGCCGGCGTCCCTTGTACGCCCAATTGTTCCGCCAATTCCATATTGGTGCGCAGCGTGGTCATGCTTTGTTCGCTCGGAGCCACCGCCTTGACGCCGGTTTTCTCCTGCGCGGCGGCGATGCTGGCCTTGTCGTGGAAGCCCTTTTTCGCCATCAGCCGCTGGTGCAAAGCCCAGAATTGATCCGGATGCTGCTGCCAGGTGGTGAGCGCCACGCGCGCCGAGCTGACCGAGCTTTCGCCCTTGAACGGCAATAGCTTCACCACCAGCGCCACATCCGGGTATTGCTTGACGATCTTCTCCAGCATCGGATCAAACCGCTTGCAGTACGGGCAGTTATAGTCGGTAAAGGTCACCAGCGTCAGTTTGGCGTTGGCGGCGCCCAGGCGCGGGCTGGCCGGATCCTGATACAGCGTTTTGGCATTCTGCTTGATAGCCTGGCTGATTTGCTGGCCTGCGGTCTGCTGCTGCCAGGCGTCCACCGCCTGCGCCAGAATGTCCGGGTTGGACACCAGCGTTTCGCGGATCATCTCTTTAATGCGCGCCTCTTGCGCCGGGGTGAAAGGCTCGGCGGCCCACGCCGGGGCGGCGATGATCATCAGTAAAATCAGTAGCTTTTTCATTGTTCGGTTCCTTTGGCATGGGAGAGCGTTTGCAGCACGGCGTCACGGGTCAACAGCGGGGATAACACCTCGCCGTCCGGGCTGCCGGGGCCATAGATTTGGTTGAAAGGCACGGCGACGCTGCCGCGCTTTTGCAGGAAGGCGCTGATGTCGGCCGACGGGCGGCTCCAGTCGCCGCGCAGCGCGACCACATCGTCGGCGCTCAGCGCGCGCTGTACGTCATCGCGCAGCAGCACATTGAATTTGTTGGCTTTACAGGTCACGCACCAGTCGGCGGTCACGTCGACGAACACCCGCTTATGCTGGGCCAGCGCCTCGGCAATCGCCTGTTCGCTCAGCGGTTGCCACTGCACCCGATCCTGCAACGGTTGGCGCCACAGGCCGGCGGTCAGCGAGCCGGCCAACAAGGCCACGCCAGCCAGCACCAACGTGCCCGCCGCCAGCTTGGCCGCTAACCGTGCTCCCTGCTGACGCCATACTGCCAGCAGCAACGCCAGCAGCGCCAGCGCCCCCAGCCACAGCGTGGCCTGCACGCCGATATGATTGCTCAGCAGGCTCAGCAGCCACAGCGACGACGCCAGCATCAACAACCCCATCGCCAGCTTGACGGTATTCATCCAGTGGCCGGGGCGCGGCAAGCGCAGCGCCAGCGAAGGCCAGGCGGCAATCAGCAGCCACGGCAGGCTCATGCCGATGCCGAGTGCGATGAACATGCCCCACAGCACCGGCAGCGACGCCGCCAGCGCGAAGGCCACCGCCGTGCCGAGAAACGGCGCCGAGCACGGCGTCGCCAGTAGCGTAGCGAACGCGCCCTGCCAGAAATGGCCGCTCAGACCGTGCCCGTTATGGGTGGCCAGTGAGGTATTCAGATCGGATGAGAGGCGCAGATGGAACAGGCCAAACAGGTTGGCGCTGAACAGCAGCGTCACCAGCACCATAAAGCCGATAAACCACGGATTCTGGAACTGAATGCCCCAGCCAAGCGCGTGGTTGCCGAGTCTCAGCAGCGTCATCAGCAAGGCCAACGCCATAAACGAGGCGACGATACCCAGCGACGACGCCAGGAACTGCAAACGAACGCTGCGCCGATCGCGATGCTCCACCTGCAGGATAGAACCGAGCTTGATGCCCAGCACTGGCAGCACGCACGGCATCAGGTTGAGGATTAACCCACCCGCCAGCGCCATCAATACCGCTTGCCATAACGGGAACGCCGCACCGGCAGGCGCGGCCAGCGGATCGCCAATCGGCAGCGTAATCTGCTGCGCCATGCCGCCGTCGTCAATCACCAACGTCAGCGTTTTGCCGCGCAGATCCGGCGCCGCATCGCCCCAACCGTCGCTGACCGGCACTCGCGCCAACAGCTGAGCACCGTCGGTCTCGACCTGCGGCTTGCCGAGATCGGCATCCGCTAGCGTATCGAAGAACAGCGCGGGTTGCTGCCAACCGGCGGCACGTTCGGCGGAAATCTGCAGCTCGCCGCTGCGGTAACCGGCCTTGACGCTTTCCGCCAACCCAGCGGCGATCGGCACCTGCCCCATCGCCTGCGCGAAATCGTGGTTAAACAGCGGATCGTTCGGCGTAGTCAGATCCAGGCTGAACGGGTAGTCGGTCAGAATGCAGACATTGCTGCAAGTGGACAGCGTCAGGGTGCCCGCCAGCGGGCCGGACACCTGGCCTGGCATCACGATCGGCAGCGTGACCCGATCGTGATAGCCCTGGGTGGAAATGCCGGCCACCTCGAAACGCTGCGGCGTCGGCCAGTGCCAGGTTGCGGGCGGCGGGTTGCCCTGCCAGACGATAGCCGGCGCGATGCCGCCTTCGCCTGGAGAGCGCCAGTAGGTTTTCCAGCCTTTTTGCAGCTCGACCGACAGCAGCAGACGGGTCTCTCCCGGCTGTGACGTGTCGGCGCGCAGTCGCACCTTGGCATGATCGTTGGCCGGATTTTGCAGCCAGCCGCTGTCCGCCGCCTGCAAGGCGGGCAGCCACAGCATAAACAGGCAAGCGCAGGCCAGCCTGATAATTTTCAACATGTTAATTCTCCATAAATGATTAATTCACCGCGAAAAACGGGCGATTAACTCATTCACGGAAGACGCATAATCGAAGGTGCACCCTGAGGGTGGGCGGAGAAATGGCGCGAGGAGGAGGAATGCGCAGACGCGCGGCAATGGTCGGCGCCAACAGAGCCAGCAGCAGACCCAGCCCGAACAGCACGGTTTCGAACATTACCGGCGGCGCAGCCAGCAATGATTTGGCGCTCAGTTCACAGGGCGTCGGCTGCGCTTCGGCGGCGGCATCGCTGGACTGAACGGCGGTAGCGGCCGGGATCCCCAGCGTTTGCTGCAGCGCATGCAGGCCCGCCATGCGCTGGGTCATGCACGTCAGCACCACCAGGCAAGCCAGGCATAAAAACCATTTTGCAATCCGCTGCCGTTTAACCATGCCATCCTCATGTTCAGATCTGGGGTTATCTTAGCGGCGCAGACGCGATTAGCAACGTTTTGTCGGTAAAGAAATGTCTGAGCGGCGGTATTGATGGCGGCGAATTACAGGTATCATAGAGGGTAAGCCTGCGCTTTTCGCCGGGTACGATGACGATTCTCTCCTCCAGGCACACTGCGGGGATACACAGCGAAGGACTGGTGATATGCAACCTTTGAGTGGGCCGGGCACCCCAATCGCCGGCGAGCGCCCCCCTTCCCCGGGCAAAGCGGCGGCCACTGACGATCAACCCCTCTCTCCGGCGCAGCGCACGACGCTGGAAAAACTGATCGTGAAAATCATGACGCTCAGCCCGGCAAAGTCGGCGGAGATCTGGGCGTCTCTGCGTCACGATCTTGGCGCCGACAACGGCGGCGAACTGCTGGCGCGCCATTTTCAACCGGCGGAACAGCTGCTGCAAACGCGCCTGACGCAGGCGCAGCAAAACCACGCCGGGCGCCAGCTGTTGCAACAGCTGGCCGAATTACTGCCCCTGGGCAACAACCGCCAGGCGGTCAGCGACTTTATTCGCCAGCAGTTCGGCCATACGGTGCTGAGCCAGTTGAGCCCGCCGCAGCTGCAGCAAGTGCTGAATCTGTTGCAGACCGGCGGCCTGACCATTCCCCAGCCGCAGCAAACCGCCACCAGCGATCGCCCGCTGCTGCCCGCAGAGCATCAAAGCCTGCAGCAGCAGATCACCAAACTCAGTGCCGCCACCGGCGAAGCGCCGGCTAAAATCTGGCAAACGCTGTTCGATCTGGCGGGTGTGAAAACCAACGATCCGCTGCCGGCGCGCCACTTCCAGCTGCTGAACCAGTTTTTACAGGTGAAAGTGGCGCTCAGCCCGCAGAGCGCACCGACGCTGAACAACCTGCTGGCGGCGCTCAAACAGCCGGCGGACGAGCAAGAACTGCAGCAGATGAACGACTATTGCCAGGCGCGCTTCAACTGCGGCGCCAATGCGCCGCTGACGCACCCGCAAATGAGCGACGCCATTCATCAACTGTTTGCCCGCCGTCTGGAGAAGGCCGGCCAGGCGCAGCCGATCGCCAGCCACCCTGTCGAGCCACAGCCGCTGCTCAACCCGCTGATCGCCGCCCTGCCTCTGCCACTGCAAAAAGCGCTCAGCAAGCCGGCCGTGGCGCTGATCCTGCTGCTGTTGGTGCTGGCCGTGGTGCTGGCGCTGGTATTTTAACGCCTCAGGCGCAGCCGCAGTCCGCAACAGCCGCCCGATCGCGCAGCGATCCCGGCTGTTCGCCGATGGCCAACGGATGGCCGTCGCGCAGCCAGAAATCCAGCCCGCCAATCAACTCCTTCACCCTGAACCCCAACGTCGCCAGCTTGTAGGCGCCTTTGGTGGAACCGTTGCAGCCAATGCCGTCGCAGTAGGTCACATACACCTTTTGGCGATCCAGGTGCGCCGTGCCGGCTTCATCCATCAGGCGATGCGGCAAGCTGAACGCGCCGGGGATATGCCCGGCGGCGTACAGCGCCTCCGCACGGGTATCGATCACCACCATCCCGTCCACGCCATTGCGCAAATCTTCCGCCACGTCCCAGGCATCCGCATAGCGGCTCAGTTTGGCCGCCAGATAGGCCAGGCTCTCTTCCGGCGCCGCTGGCGGAAAAGCCAGCACCAAGGATTCTTTCGGCATATCACTCACTCCCGTTGATCAAGACAGATGACAATAGTGCCCGATTTTGGTCTTATGATTGATACCCATTTTTTACTCATGATAAGACCCATTATGCGGCACACGCTGATCACGCTGTTTCAGCAATCGCCTCACGCCGCCGGCACGCTGCGCGATCGTCTGTGTGCGGCATTGCGGCAGGCCATCCACCACGGCGCATTAAACGTTGGGCAACGCCTGCCTTCCAGCAGGGTGTTGGCCCGCGATCTGAGCCTCTCGCGGGTGACCGTAGAAGCGGCGTACGGCCAGTTGGAGGCAGAGGGGTATTTGCAGCGCCGCGTCGGCCAGGGCACATTTGTGGCGATCCGTATCGCCAAGTCGCCACCACCGGCGACCGGCTCCGGCATGCCACGTCTTTCGCTGCGCGGCCAACAGATCGTGCAAACCGGCGGCTGCCGCGATCCGCAGTATCCTCAGGCCTTCGCTGCCGGCTCGCCGGACCTGCGCGCGTTTCCGCTGGCCTTATGGAAGCAGCTGACCGCGCAGCGCCTGCGGCTACAGGGAGAAAGCCTGCTGCGCTACGGCGACCCGCAGGGCTATTTGCCGCTGCGTGAAGCGATTGCCGCCCACGTCAACCAAACGCGCGGCGTAATCTGCGATGCAAACCAGGTTATCGTGCTGACCAGTTCGCAGCAGGCGCTGCAACTGATTGCCACGTTACTGCTGGACAGCGGCGACAGCGTCTGGATGGAAGAGCCGGGTTACGCCGGGGCGAGAAACGCCTTTATCAGCGCCGGCGCCGCGCTGACGCCGGTGGCCGTAGACGGCGACGGCCTGCAAGCAGAACCTTCCTTGCCCGATCCGCGTTTGATTTATCTGACGCCCTCGCACCAATACCCGACCGGCGCGGCGCTCAGCCTGGCGCGCCGCTTGGCGTTGCTGGCGCTGGCGGAGCGGCAACAGGCCTGGATCATTGAGGACGATTACGACAGCGAATTTCACTACGACGGGCTGCCGATTCCGTCGATGCAAGGCTTGGATCGCCATGGCCGTGTGCTCTATCTCGGCACCTTCTCCAAATCGCTGTTCCCTTCGCTGCGGCTGGCGTACCTGATCGTGCCACCCGCGCTGGTCGAACCGTTCGTCACCGCGCGCACGGTCTATGACGGCCATAGCGCGCAGCTGATGCAGGCGATCACCGCCGAATTCATCCGTCAGGGGCACTTCGCCGCGCATATTCGCTATATGCGCCAGCTCTACCACAGCCGGCGCGATGTGCTGCTGACGGAAGTACGCGAAAAACTCGGCCACTTCGCCACACCCGCCCCTGCCGCCGGCGGTCTGCAGCTCAGCGTTTGGCTGCAGCCCGGCCGGGAGGCGGCACTCAGCCAACAGGCGCGGCGGCTCGGCGTCCTTACGCCCGGGTTAACTGCGCAATACCAAACGGTTCAGGCCCAGCGCGACGGATGGCTGCTGGGCTTTTCGGCCCTGACCCCGGGCGAGATCCGCAGCGCCGTCGAGCGGCTGGCGCGGATCGTTGTGGCTTAGCCCTGCCCTGGAAAGACGCCGGCCGGCTTATTGCTCGGTCAGGCGCATCTCCGCCACCAGCGGCAGGTGATCGCTCACCGCCGGCCAGTGCACGCCATTCCAATCGCCGCTGGCGTTCGGCACCGTCAGGCTGTCCAGATGCCAACGCTGCGCATTGCCGGTGAAGATATAATCCACCTTGATCTCGGCGTTTTCCGCCGGCCAGCTGCGACCGTCCTGCCCGTTGGGCATGATGTCGTTCCAATAGCGGCTCAGCTCCAGCCAGGTGACGCTGCCCGGCACGTCGTTCATGTCGCCGAACAGCAGTTTGATGCCGCGCACTTCGATAGTGCGATCGTTCAGCTCCCGCACCTGATCCAGACGCATCGTCGGATCTTCCTTGGTATCGAGATGGGTGTTGAACAGGGTGATCGGCGTCGGGAACTCCGGCACGTCAACTTTGGCGCTGAAGGCGATGCGCTGCTCGCGCTGGCCGGACGGCAACGGATAGATTACGGCATCGTGCAGCGGATACTTCGAGAGAAACGCCAGGCCGTATTCACCGCCGTCGAAATCGATCGCCCGGCCGAACACCGCCTGCATGCCGGTCAGCTTCGCCAGTTCCGCCGCCTGATCGACCCGCCCGCTGCGGGCGGTGAGTTTATCCACCTCCTGCAGCGCCACCACGTCGACGTTCATCGCGCGAATCGCCTTGGCGATGGCGGTCATGTCGCTGACCTTGCCGGCGGCGATATTGAAGCTGGCGACGCGGATCTTCGGCGCCTGCTCCAGCTCGTAGGTTTTGTTCTTCAGGCCGCCCAACGCGCTGGCCACTTCGCGGCTGTTGGCGTTGCTGTTGGCGTGCCCGGTATCGGCAGACGACCAGGCGCTGTGAGAGATGCCCAGGGACAGTAAAGTGATAAGCAGAGCGTGACCGGTATGCATGAATTCTCCTTGAGGGACAGATAAGTGTTATGTGGGCGCTTCCCGGCCCACAGCTAACACCGATTTTGCCGCAGAAACCTGCGACTATTTCCTAGTTGCACCGCTATTTTTCGTTTCTGCGCGATGCTTCGCATTCTGGCGGTTTACGCATTGCGCCGTTGGACAAACGGCTGATTTCGTTTTAAAACCGGTAGATTGCCAACCGCGAGGAATTCCGATGACCAGCTCGATTGCCGAACAGCTTACCGAACGTTTCTTCCGCTACCTGGCGGTCACCAGCCAGAGCAACGCCGCCGCAACCGCCCTGCCCAGCACGCCGGGGCAGCATGAGATGGCGCAACTGTTGGCGGACGAGCTGCACCGGCTCGGCCTGGCCGACGTGCAGATCGACGAGCACGCTACCGTCACCGCCCGCAAGCCCGGCACCCAGCCCGGCGCGCCGCGCATCGGCTTCATCACGCATATCGACACCGTGGACGTCGGCCTGTCGCCCGAGATTCGCCCGCAGCGCCTGCGCTTCACCGGCGAGGATTTATGCCTGAACGCCGAGCAAGACATCTGGCTGCGGGTCGCCGAGCATCCGGAGATCCTGCCCTACCGGAACGAAGAGATCCTGTTCAGCGACGGCACCAGCGTGCTGGGCGCCGACAATAAGGCGGCGGTCACCGTGGTGATGACGCTGCTGGCCAACCTGAGCGCCACCGATCGCCACGGCGATATCGTGGTGGCATTCGTGCCGGATGAAGAGATCGGCCTGCGCGGCGCCAAAGCGCTGGATCTGCAGCGTTTCCCTGTCGATTTCGCCTACACCATCGACTGCTGCGAACTGGGTGAAGTGGTGTACGAGAATTTCAACGCGGCATCGGCGGAGATCCGCATCGAGGGGGTGACCGCCCACCCGATGTCGGCGAAAAACGTGTTAATCAACCCGATACGCATCGCCAACGACATCATTAACCGATTCGACGTGCAGGATACCCCGGAACACACCGAAGGGCGCGAGGGGTATTTCTGGTTCACCGATCTGGCCGCCAACGCCAATCAGGCGACGCTGAAGGTCTCGATTCGCGACTTCGATCGCGCAACCTTCGAGGCGCGCAAAGCCCGCCTTGAGGAGACGGTGCGCCAGGTGGCGGCCAACTATCCGCGCGCCAACGTTAGCTGCAACGTCAGCGACATCTACAGCAACATCAGCAATGCCATCGGCGAAGATCGACGCGCTATCGATCTGATCTTCGGCGCCCTTGCCGCCCACGGCATCCCGCCGAAGGTGATCCCAATGCGCGGCGGCACCGACGGCGCAGCGCTCTCCAGCCGCGGTATCCTGACGCCCAATTACTTCACCGGCGCGCATAACTTCCACTCGCGCTTCGAGTTTTTGCCCGTCAACGCCTTCGTGAAATCTTATCAGGTGACCCGCAGCATTTGCCTGCTGGCCGCGCGGCAGAGTGGCAATCCGGGCTAGCTCATCACCCAACCGAGCAGCGCGGCCCACACCAACAGCGGCAGCGAGTAATAGTGGAAGCGCAACCAGATCTTGCGCTCCCCTGCCATACGCAGCGCAATCAGGTTGGCGAGCGATCCGACCGCCAACCCGAAGCCCCCGGCGTTGACCGCATAGGCCAGCTGCGGGCTGGAAGGCACATAGTTGAGCAACAAAATGGTGGCCGGCACGTTACTGACGATCTGCGACAACCCAACCCCCAACGCATACACGCTCCCCTCGCTCAGCCCGGCGATGGCGGCAAATGCCGGCTGAAGCGGCGGCAAGCGGGTAAACAGGCCGACATCGATGAACATGGCGGCGAACACGAAAATCAGACTCCAGTCGATCTGCAACAGTACCCGGCGCGCCAGCAGCAAGAAACCGGCGAACACCGCCAGCAGCCCGTACAACGGCAGATCGAAATCAAGACACAGCAGGAAAACTGCATACAGCCCTACGCAGCTCAGCAACAGCGGCCGCTGGTACGGATACCCCTCGGTATTCGGCGTTTTCACGATGTCGCGCGCCGGGAAGCTGAACCAGGTCAGCGCCAGCAGGCTCAACATCATTGCGGCGCCAAACGGCGCCATCTGGCCGATAAAATCGAGGAAAGAGAGGCCGGATCGGCTCCACAGCAGGATATTTTGCGGGTTGCCGATCGGCGTCAGCAACGAACCGGCGTTCACCGCCAGCGCCTGGAAGATGATCAAGCGGCCAACCGGCAGCGCCGACAGCTTTTTTAGCGTGATGGTGAGCGGAATGACGATAAACAGCGCCACGTCGTTGGTCAGAAACGACGACAGCAGCGCGGCTGAAAACACCAGGAACAGCGCTAGCCGTCGTTCGCTGTGCAACCGGTTGATAATCTTACGGCCAACGAAGTCGAAGTAGCCGCTGACCTCAACGCCTTTGGTCAGCAGCATCAGCCCCAGCAGGGTGATGAGGGTGCGGCCGTCGATAAAGCCGCCCAACGCCGCCAATGGCTGCGGATGAAAGACGAACATCGCCACGCCGGCCAGCAGCAATACATGCAAGAAGCGATCTTTGACAAAGGGATGGATTATCCGGGAAATGGCGGTTGCACTCATGGTGGCAGCTTGAAACCTCAGCGAAAAGCATGAGCGAGACGTTAGCTCAGGCGCGGCTTCAGCGCCAGCAAAATGCTATTTTACCTTTATCCGCTTTTCATTTGCCGCGCTTTACTTTATTTGTAGCGGCTTTCACGGTTTCAAAGGACATGTTATGGCTTCCCTGTTCGCCAAAGGGGCGTTGCTCAGCGCCTTATGCGCCCTGCTCGCCGCCTGCGACGATGCCGCCTCCCGCCCGCAAATCGATATCGACGGCAAGACCATGGGCACCTTCTACAGCGTTAAGGTCAGCGGTGACGTCGCGATCGGCAAACAAGAGCTGCAGCGGCAGATCGACACGGTGCTCGAACGGGCCAACGACGACATCTCGACCTACCGCGCCGATTCGGTGCTGTCGCGGTTTAACCACAGCGCCAGCCTCGAACCGCAGCCTATCCCGCGTGGCATGGCGGACATCGTGTTGATGGCCCAGCGCATCGGCCGTGATACCGGCGGCGCCATGGACATCACCGTCGGCCCGCTGGTAAACCTGTGGGGATTCGGCCCAGACAAGCATCCGGTCAAGGTGCCGGAACAGGCGCAGATCGACGCGGCGAAGCAGCGCACCGGCCTGCAGCACCTGAAGCTGATCAGCGACAGTCGCGGGGAGTGGCTGCAAAAAGATCTGCCGGGCATGTATGTCGATCTCTCGACGCTGGGCGAAGGCTATGGCGCCGATGAGTTGGTGCGCCTGATGAACCGTAACGGCATTACCAACTACCTGGTATCGGTCGGTGGCGCGGTCTCTTCGCGCGGCGTCAACGGCCAGGGCAAACCCTGGCGGGTAGCGATCCAAAAGCCGACCGATCGTGAAAATGCGGTGCAGGCGCTGGTGGATCTGCACGGTTACGGCATCAGCACCGCCGGCAGCTACCGCAACTACTTTGAACAAAACGGCCAACGCTACTCCCATGTCATCGATCCGGCCACCGGCAGGCCGATCAACCACCGGCTGGTTTCCGCCACGGTGATCGCCCCCACTGCGCTCGAGGCCGACGGCTGGGACACCGGCCTGATGGTGCTGGGCCCGGAGAAAGCGTTGCAGCTCGCCGAAGAGAAAGGGCTGGCGGTCTACCTGATCAGCAAAACCGACGAGAGCTTTAGCGCCGTGATGACGCCGCAGTTCAAGGCGTTTTTAGTGCAGTGAGATAAAAAAAGCCCGGCGCGCCATGGCCGGGCTTATTCCTGTTCCGCGCCGATCACTTGGTCAGCGCGATGATACCGAGGGTCAGACCGGCAACCGCCGCCGCGCCGCCGGCGATCGCGCCCGCGGTTTCCCAGTTATCCTGAGTGGTGCCCTTCATACAGGTGTTGGTGTGCACCAGACGCCCCTGGTCATCGTAGACCGGCACGCAGGGAGAATCGGTGGCGCATCCGGCCAACACGGCCGACAGTAACCCAACCGCAATTAACTTTTTCATACTTCTTGCCTCAATGTTCGATCACTTTAGAAAGCTACGCCGAGCGATAATCACGCTACCTGGCTATTGTATGCTCAACGCGTGTAATGGCGAGGTAATGATGTGTCAGGGGATGTGATTTGGGAAAACTCCGAGCGCTCGCCCGGCGGGCTTTGAGCAGTAAAAAGCCCGCGAAAACGCGGGCTTGATAGCGAAGTGACGCGCCGGCGGAATTATTTCGCCAGTTTGCGCATCACCAGGGTGGCGTTGGTGCCGCCGAAACCGAAGCTGTTGGACATCACGGTGGTCAGCTCGCGCTGAGTCGGCTGGGTCACGATGTTCATGCCGGCCGCCTGCTCATCCAGCGTTTCGATGTTAATGCTCGGCGCGATAAAGCCGTGCTCCAGCATCAGCAGGCTGTAAATCGCTTCCTGCACGCCCGCGGCGCCCAGCGAGTGACCGGTCATCGCCTTGGTGGAGGAGATGGCCGGGGTATTGTCACCGAACACTTCACGAATAGCGCCCAGCTCTTTCACGTCGCCTACCGGCGTAGAGGTGCCGTGCACGTTGATGTAGTCGATCGGCGCATCCAGATCCTGCATCGCCATCTTCATGCAGCGCACTGCGCCTTCGCCCGAAGGGGCAACCATGTCGGCACCGTCGGAAGTCGCGCCGTAGCCAACGATTTCTGCATAGATGTGCGCACCGCGCGCCAGCGCGTGCTCCAGTTCTTCAACCACCACCATGCCGCCGCCGCCGGCGATGACGAAACCGTCACGATCGGCGTCGTAGGTGCGGGAGGCTTTTTCCGGCGTGTCGTTGTACTTGGTGGACAGCGCGCCCATCGCGTCGAACTCGCAGGCCATTTCCCAGCACAGCTCTTCACCGCCGCCGGCGAACACGATGTCCTGTTTGCCCAACTGAATTTGCTCAACCGCGTTGCCGATGCAGTGCGCGGAGGTCGCGCAAGCGGAGCTGATGGAGTAGTTTACGCCATGGATTTTGAACGGCGTTGCCAGGCAAGCGGAAACGCCGGAAGCCATGGCTTTGGTCACCACGTACGGGCCAACCGCTTTCAGGCCGCGCGGGCTGCGCATCGCATCGGCGCCGAACACCTGGAAGCGCGGAGAACCGCCGCCGGAACCGGCAATCAGGCCTACGCGCGGATTGTTTTGATACTCTTCTTCCTTCAGGCCGGAAGACGCGATCGCTTCTTGCATCGCCAGGAAGGCATAAATGGAAGCATCGCTCATGAAACGCACTGCCTTGCGGTCGATCAGGCCGGTCGTGTCGAGCTTAACTTGCCCCCATACGTGACTACGCATGCCGGAATCTTTCAGCTCCTGGGAGAAAGTGATCCCAGAACGTCCTTCCTGCAGGCTTGCCAGGACCTCCTGCTGGTTATTACCAATGCTGGAGACAACTCCCAGGCCAGTAATCACTGCACGTTTCATTCAATACCTCTTCCACTATTTACCTACGGGATTTTGCATCGCACTTTAGCGTACAGATGTAAGCCGAACAAGTCCGATCAGCGTTTTTCAGCTTTATTGTTGTCCAGTTTGCGCCGGGGCGCCAGCGCCGTTAGAATTCGCGGCATCCCTTGAATTTCGAGCCATTGACCGTGAACCACGCCCCCATCCAAACCGCAACGCTAACCTGGAACGAACAGGGTACACCTGTTTCGAAACAGTTTGATGACGTCTATTTTTCCAATCAGGATGGGCTGGAAGAAACTCGCTACGTCTTCCTGCACGGCAATCGGCTGCCGCAACGTTTCGCCACCCACCCGCGTCCGTTGTTGGTGGTGGCGGAAACCGGGTTCGGCACCGGGCTCAATTTCCTCACGCTGTGGCAGGCCTTCGCCGGCTTCCGCCAGGCCGAGCCGGACGCCGCGCTGCAACGCCTGCACTTTATCAGCTTCGAAAAATTCCCCCTGCAGCAGGCTGACCTGGCGGCGGCGCATGCGCGCTGGCCGGAGCTGACGCCTTATGCCGACGAGCTGCGCGCCCAATGGCCGCTGCCGCTACCGGGCTGCCATCGTCTGTTGCTGGCCGAAGGCCGCATTACGCTCGATCTGTGGTTCGGCGACGTCAACGACCTGCTGCCGCAGTTTGACGCCAGCATGAATAACCAGGTGGATGCCTGGTTCCTCGACGGTTTCGCGCCGGCAAAAAATCCCGACATGTGGACCGAGCAACTGTTCGCCGCCATGGCGCGTTTCGCCCGGCCGGGAGGCAGCTTCGCCACCTTTACCGCCGCCGGCTTTGTGCGCCGTGGCTTGCAACAGGCCGGTTTTCAGGTCAACCGCTGCAAAGGCTTCGGCCAAAAGCGTGAGATGCTCGCCGGCGAGCTCCCGGCCGATGCGCAGCCCGCCGCACATCCGGCGCCCTGGTATCGGCGCCCGGCGGCGGACAACACCGCCGACATCGCCCTGATCGGCGGCGGCGTCGCCAGCGCGCTCACCGCGCTGGCCTTGCTGCGGCGCGGTGCCACCGTCACGCTGTACTGCGCCGATGAGCAGGCGGCGGAGGGGGCATCCGGCAATCGCCAGGGGGCGATTTATCCGTTGCTGAACGGCAGCGGCGACGCGCTGGAGAGCTTCTTCAGCGCCGCGTTTCCCTTCGCCCGCCGCCAGTACGACGCGCTGTTGCAACAAGGCGTCGCCTTTGATCATCAGTGGTGCGGCGTCAGCCAGTTGGCCTATGACGACAAGAGCGGCGCTAAGATCGCCAATATGCTGAAAACCGACTGGCCGCAGGCCTTGGCGATGGCGGCCGACCGCGAGACGCTCAGCGGACTGTGCGGCGTCGATACCGGCTTCGGCGGCATCACCTACCCCCAAGGCGGTTGGCTCTGTCCGGCCGAGCTGACGCGCGGCGCTCTCGCGCTGGCGCAGCGCCAGGGCTTGGTCTGCCACTACCGGCACGATGCACAGAGGCTGACGCAGGAAGAAAACGGCTGGCGCATCGACTTCGCCCACGGCGAAAGCCGCAGCCATGCGACGGTGATCCTGGCCAATGGCCATCGGCTGGCCGAACTGGCGCCGACGGAAGCCCTGCCGCTGTATTCGGTACGCGGACAGGTGTCGCATATCCCAAGCTCGCCGGCCCTCGGTCAATTGAAACAGGTCTTGTGTTACGACGGCTACCTGACGCCGGTTAATGCCAACAACGGTCACCACTGCATTGGCGCCAGCTACCAGCGCGGCGACATCACCACCGACTACCGCGAGCAGGAGCAACAGGAAAACCGTGAACGCCTGCTGCGCTGCCTGCCGGAGCAGGCCTGGCCGCAGCAGGTGGACGTCAGCGCTCATCAGGCGCGCTGCGGCGTGCGCAGCGCCACCCGCGATCATTTGCCGATGGTCGGCGCGCTGCCGGACTATCAGGCCACGTTGACGCAGTATCAGGATTTGCAGCGGCAGAACCAGCGCGGCGAAACCGTCGCCGATGCGCCGGTCCATCCCGGCCTGTTCGCTATCGGTGGGTTGGGATCGCGCGGGCTGTGTTCGGCGCCGCTGGCGGCGGAAATTCTGGCGGCGCAGCTGTTCGGTGAACCGTTACCGGGCGACGCGCGCCTGCTGGCGGCGTTGAATCCGAATCGAATGTGGGTGCGAAAGTTACTGAAAGGACGTGCGGTTTAATTCATGGATGAGGGGCGCGGCGACGCGCCCCGGCATGGCGGTCAGGCGGCTGGGGTGGCAGCCTGATAGAGGTTTTCCCACATGCCGCGCACCAAAATCTGATCCGGCGGCGAGAGTTCCCCAGCGGCGATCGCCTTGTGCAGGCTCTCTTCCACCCGCGCTTTCAGCGCTTCGGCAGTATGCTCGCCCTGCTCTTCCGCTTCGGCCACCGCCAGCGTCAGATGACCGCGCAGGTAGCCACCGGCAAACAGTTCATCATCGCTGGCGTGCTCTACCATGTCATCAATCAGCGCCAAAATGCGCGCTTCAAATTCTGCGATCATCAAATTTCCTCATTAAATAACGGGCTGTGGCGTCAGTTGAGATCTTCCGGATACGGAAAATGCTCGGCCGCCAGCGGTGGCGTATTGTAGAACGATTGCAACGCCTGAATAAAGCGCGCAGGCCGTGTGGGTATTCCCTGCTCCAGTAGCATCAATACCCGGGCGCGCACCTTGCGCTGGAACGCGATGCGATCCGGCTCGCAGTCGCCGTTCAGGTTGTCGCAGCTGACGTTGAACGGGAAACCGGCCGCCACGCAGAACATCCATTCCAGCGCCTGCGGTTTGATCTCCACCGCTTCGAATTCACTCTGGGTTTGCGCGTCGCGCCCGTCCGGGCAATACCAGTAACCGAAGTCCACCAGTTGGCGGCGCGCTTCACCGGCGATGCACCAGTGCGAGATTTCATGCAGGCCGCTGGCGTAGAAGCCGTGGGCGAACACGATGCGGTGATACGGCAATTCGTCGTCGGCCGGCAGGTAGATAGGTTCGTCGTCGCCCTTCACCAGGCGGGTGTTGTAGTCATCGCTGAAGCACCGATTGAAGATCTCGATCAACTGCTCATAGTGATGGCGGGTCTGCATGTCTGACATAAAAACTCTATAACCACAAAAATAAAGAGGCCATTATACCCGATAAGACAGGGCGCGTAAGCAACGCCCCCTCTTCATCTTTAACCGTGCACCAAGGCGGTCAACCACTGCTGAATTTCCGCGCCGTGATTGTCGTACAGCAGCTTGAGGCTCATCACCAGCGAGACGATCACGATCATCGGCCGAATCAATTTCTGGCCGCGGGTCAGCACCATGTGCGCGCCCAAACGCGCCCCCAGCACCTGCCCCACCAACATCACCAGACCAATGCTCCACACCACCTTGCCGCCGATGATGAACAGCGCCAGCCCGCCGACGTTGGAGGTAAAGTTCAGCACCTTAGCGTGCGCCGTGGACTTGGCGAGGTTGAAACCGCACAGCGTCACGTAGGCCAGCGCGTAGAATGACCCGGCGCCGGGGCCGAAGAAACCGTCGTAAAACCCGACGCAACCGCCGGCCACCAGCCCGAACGGCAAGGCCCCGAGACGGCGTTGACGATCTTCCTCACCCAGTCGCGGCATCAACAAGAAATAGAGACCGATGCCGATCACCAGCAGCGGCAACATCTGCCGCAGCAAATCGGCGCGCATATGCTGCACCAAAATGGCGCCGGCGATCGAGCCGATCAGCGTCAGAAAAATCGTCAGCTTCTGGTCGTTGAGATTCACCGCTCGCCGACGAATGAAGTACAGACTGGCGGAGAAGGAGCCGCCGACCGACTGCAACTTATTGGTCGCCAGCGCCTGCGCCGGAGGAACCCCCACCGCCAGCAAGGCCGGCACCGTCAGTAATCCGCCGCCGCCGGCGATGGAGTCGATAAACCCCGCCAGCAGCGCTACCGCAAACAACACCCCGAGCATTTCGGGGCCAATGACGAACCAGTCCATGTGTTATTCCGCTGAGAAATGGTGATCCAGCAATGCCTGACAGGTAGGCGGTAACGGCGGCGGCACGGGTTTGCCCGGCTTCGCGTTCGGCTGATGCGGCACGAACCAGCTCGCCAGTTCGGCGCCGCAGCCATCGCCCGGCGGCGGCGTATCCTGCTCCTGGCACTCCAGGCTGCCGGCCGGACAACGCAGACGCACGTGCATGTGCGCACGGTGGCCGAACCACGGCCGCACCTTGTGCAGCCAGGCGCGATCGGCGCCGGCGTCCAGGCACAGACGCTGCTTGATCGCCGGGTTGACGAAGATGCGCGTCACGTCCGCGTCCTGCGCCGCCAGTTTGATCAGCGACTCAATTTGCGGCTGCCATTGGCTCGCCACCACCTGCTTGCCATCCCCTGACACCAGGTCGATCGGTTGCGGCTTGAGCAATTGCTGCGCGCTCCAGCGTTGGCGCGGCAGCTGCAGCCAGATGTCGACGTCGAGCCCAGACTGGTGGCTGGCGTGGCCGCTGCTGAAGCGCCCGCCGGCCGGCATCGCCATGTCGCCGATCAGCACCGTGCCCAGCGCTTTCTGGTTCGCTTGGCTGCTGAGGCGCTGTATGAACGCCAGCAGATCCGGATGGCCGAAATAGCGGCGCTGGTCGGTACGCATCACCTGATAGTCCGGTGAATTCAGCGGCAACGGCTGCGCGCCGATGATGCAGCCGTTGGCGAAACCGCCCACCGCCTGCGGCGCGCCGGCCACCGGATGGTCGATTTTCTGCCACGGCGTCAGCGCCATGGCGGAAGCGGAGGCCGTCAGGGCCACCAGGCCCAACATCCAGTTTTTCATGGCGATTACCAGCGAGGCACGTCGGAAACCACATCACCGTTTTGCGCACGCTGGCGCAGCAGGTGATCCATCAACACGATCGCCATCATCGCTTCGGCGATCGGTACGGCGCGGATGCCCACGCACGGATCGTGGCGACCGCGGGTCACCATTTCCACCGCTTCCCCGTGGCGATTGATGGTGCGGCCCGGTACCATTATGCTGGAGGTCGGCTTCAGCGCCAGATGCGCGATCACCGGTTGGCCGCTGCTGATGCCGCCGAGAATGCCGCCGGCATGGTTGCTCTGGAAGCCTTCCGGGGTGATTTCATCGCGGTTTTCGCTGCCGCGTTTGGTCACGACAGCAAATCCGTCACCGATCTCCACGCCTTTCACCGCGTTGATGCTCATCAGCGCGTGCGCCAGATCGGCGTCGAGGCGATCAAACACCGGCTCGCCCAGGCCAACCGGCACGTTCTCCGCAATCACGCTGACCTTGGCGCCGATGGAGTCGCCCTCTTTTTTCAGCGCGCGCATCAGTTCGTCCAGCGCTTCCAGCTTGTCCGGATCCGGGCAGAAGAACGGGTTCTGTTCGACCTGATCCCAGTCTTTCAGCTCACAGGTCACATCGCCGATCTGCGCCAGATAGCCGCGCACCTGCACGCCGAACTTCTGCTGCAGGTATTTCTTGGCGATGGCGCCCGCCGCAACGCGCATGGCGGTTTCGCGCGCCGAAGAGCGGCCACCGCCGCGATAGTCGCGCAGACCGTATTTCTGTTCGTAGGTGTAGTCGGCATGCCCCGGACGGAACACGTCTTTGATGGCGCTGTAGTCTTGCGAGCGCTGATCGGTGTTTTCAATGATCAGACCGATGCTGGTACCGGTGGTCACGCCTTCGAATACGCCGGAGAGAATGCGCACCTGATCCGGTTCGCGACGCTGGGTGGTGTAACGCGAGGTGCCCGGACGACGACGATCCAGATCGTGTTGCAAATCGGCTTCGGTGAGCGGAATGCCGGGCGGTACGCCATCGACGATACAACCCAGCGCCACCCCGTGAGATTCACCGAAGGTGGTGACGCGGAAAATCTGCCCAATACTGTTTCCTGCCATCACGGCTCCTTACCGTTAGTCTTTTATCGTTATGAGGCCCGCCATGCGGGCCCTGGAAATGCGGTTTAGCTGCGATAGAGGCTGAAGTGATCCTTGCAATCCACCAGCTGCTGTTTGGTCAGCATGAACACGCCGTCGCCGCCGTTTTCGAATTCCAGCCAGGTGAACGGGATGTCCGGATATTGTTCCATCAGATGTACCATGCTGTTGCCCACTTCACAAATCAGCACGCCGTCGTCGGTCAGGTAGTCCGGCGCGCAGGCCAGGATGCGGCGCACCAGCTTCAGGCCGTCGCTGCCCGCCGCCAGGCCCAGTTCCGGCTCAAAGCGGAACTCCTGCGGCAGATCGGACATGTCTTCCGCATCGACGTACGGCGGGTTGGTGACGATCAGATCGTACTGGATCGCGGGAACGTCGCGGAACAGATCGGAACGGATCGGGATCACCTGATGTTCGACGCCGTGCGCCTGAATATTGCGCTCGGTCACCGCCAGCACTTCGCTGGAGATGTCCACCGCGTCCACTTCCGCTTCCGGGAAAGCGTAGCCACAGGCGATGGCGATGCAGCCGCTGCCGGTGCACATGTCGAGAATATGGCGTGGCGGGTGCGGGATCAGCGCGCTGAAACGATCGTTGATCAGCTCACCGATCGGCGAGCGCGGCACCAACACGCGTTCGTCGACGTAGAATTCCATGCCGCAGAACCAGGCCTTGTTGGTCAGGTAAGCGACCGGGATGCGTTCGTTGACGCGGCGGATCACGCGCTCAACGATGCGATGGCGCTCGCTGGAGGTCAGACGGGCGGTGTGCATGTCCTCAGGAATGTCCAACGGCAGGAACAGGCTTGGCAGCACCAATTGCACCGCTTCGTCCCACGGATTGTCGGTTCCGTGACCATAATAGATATTGGCGGCGTTGAAGCGGCTTACCGTCCAGCGCAGCATATCTTGAATGGTGTGCAGTTCGTTCACTGCTTCGTCGACGAAAATTTTGTCCAATTTGCCCTCCGGCAGGCGCTGTGTTTCATGATTTAGCCGCATAGTTTGCCATGAAGCCCGCGACAAATCACGCGCGCCCCTCGCGCTTTTCACTCTGGCCCGAGTTTTGCGTCGACAGCGCTCATTCACAAGGTAAACTAGCGAAATAAACGATTTCCGGTGAATGAAGCATGAAGAACAAGCCCCCTCTGAGCAAAGACGAACAACAGCTCTTCAGAGAGTCGGTGGCGGGCGCAAAAAAGCTGCGCCAGGACACTATCGTCCACCGCCCGCCGAAGCTCAAGGTCAAACAGGTTGCGCCGCAGCGGCTGCTGCAGGAGCAGGTCGATGCCAGCTATTATTTTTCAGATGAATATCAGCCGCAGCTGGAAGAGGAAGGCCCGACGCGCTACGTGCGCCCCGGCAGCAGCCCGTATGAGCTGAAGAAGCTGCGACGCGGCGATTATTCGCCGGAGCTGTTTCTCGATTTGCACGGCCTGACCCAGCTGCAGGCCAAGCAGGAGCTGGGGGCGTTGATCGCCGCCTGCAAACGCGAGCACGTGCACTGCGCCTGCGTGATGCACGGGCACGGCAAACACATTCTCAAACAGCAAACGCCGCTGTGGCTTGCGCAGCATCCCGACGTGCTGGCGTTCCATCAGGCGCCGAAGGAATGGGGCGGCAACGCCGCCGTCCTGCTGTTGGTGGAGCTGGCAGAATAGCCCCCCGCAGAAACGACTCAGGGCGATGTCAGACATCGCCCTGAGTTTATTCCGCACCGCATCCGCGGCTCACACTTTGGCCATCACCTGCGACGGGCTGACCTGCCATTCAAATTTGCCGTAGCTGCCGTCCGCCGGCAGATCGACGTTAGCGATCGCCGAGGTCGCGAACATCGGCGGGCACTCGCCCGGGCACAGTTCAGCCACCAGGTAGCCCACCAGCGGCAGGTGCGACACGATCAGCACCGAGCTCACCCCTTGCATCGCCAGCGCCTGCAGATAGCTGCCGACCTGTTCGGCGTTGCCGCCCGGCGTCAGCTCGGGCAGCACTTCTTCGCCCTCCGGCAGCGTCAAGGCTTCACGCACCGTCGCCAGCGTCTGTTCGGCCCGCAGATAGGGGCTGACCAGCACGCGTTCAATATCCACAGACTTGGTGTTCAACCAGGCCGCCATCTGACGGGACTCGTCGCGGCCGCACAGGGTAAGGGGCCTTACCGCATCGCTGGCTGCCTCGAGCGCCGCCTCTCCGTGACGCATAATCAAAACTTGCATATTGCACCGCTGTTGTTGACAAAGTAACGCTATACAGAAACGCCGTGCGTGCTGTACCGCCGAGTTTTACAACCCAAAGCCAAAGCTTTAAAACGATAACGCGCCGTCTCTTTATGGCGGCCGGGCATTTTGCCTGAAAGTTTGCCTAAAGAAAATGCTGTTTTTTACAGCAACCCTCCCCTGGCAAACCTCGATTGCTCACAGAACAATCAATTCAACGGGTTAAATTTTAACCTTACCGCCATGAAATTTATTGATGACGGTCAAGCTAACTTACCGCTGCCTACGCCTTGCTGTACAGCCTCACCGGCTGACGCTGTTACAAGGAGTGATGGCGATCACAACGCGGCCCTGTTGCAACTATAGTGCAAATCGGGCCGCCCTGCGTTCAGCTCCCCAGCGGGTAAAAACGCTCGCCCTGCTGCGCCATGCGCTGCAAGCGTTCGCACGGCGCGAAGTGCTCGCCGTGCTGCTGGCGCAGGTATTCCAACGTTTTCACCACTTTTTCGGCGCCGAGCTCGTCCATATAGCGGAACGGGCCGCCGAGGAACGGCGGGAAGCCGATGCCGAACACCGCGCCGATGTCGCCGTCGCGCGCGCTGCGGATCACGCCTTCATCCAGGCAGCGCGCCGCTTCGTTCAGCATCATCATCACGCAGCGCTGGGCGACGGTCGCCGGCAGCATGTGCGCCTTCGGCGTGACGCCGAGCAACGTATACAATGAGGTATCCGCACGTTTACGCCGCTGCCGCTGCTGCCCTTCGCTCGGGTAAAGATAGAAGCCGCGGCCGTTCTTGCGCCCTTTACGCCCGTCCTTCAGCACCGCATCGAACGCAGCCGGCGCGGCGAAGCGCGGCCCCAGCGCCTCGACCAGCACCGGAATGATCTTGGTGCCGACGTCGATGCCCACTTCGTCCAACAGGGTGATCGGGCCGACCGGGAAACCGAAGTCCACCAGCGCCTTGTCCAGCGACTCCATCGGCTCGCCTTCCAGCAGGCAACGGGCCGCTTCGTTGATGTACGGCGCCAGGATGCGGTTGACATAAAAACCCGCGCTGTCGCCCACCACGATAGCGGTCTTGCCCTGCTTGTGCGCCAGCGCCACGGTGGTCGCGATAGTCTCTTCGCTGGTGCCGGCGTGCGGGATCACTTCCACCAGCGGCATTTTGTCCACCGGGCTAAAGTAGTGCAGACCGATCACCTGCTGCGGCCGCTGGGCTTTTTCGGCGATGTGGCCGATAGGCAACGAGGAAGTATTGGAGGCAAACACGGTATGCGGCGCACAGTTCGCTTCGACCTCGGCCACCATCTTCTGCTTTAGCGCCAGATCCTCAAACACCGCCTCGACCACGATATCCACCTGCTCAAAGCCGGTGTAATCGGTAGAGCCGGAGATCAGCATCATCTGTTTTTGCCGTTCCGCCGGGCGCATGCGCTTGCTGCGTACCCGTTTGCCAAGCACGTCCCAGCTGTATTTCAGCGCGTGATTGATGCCGGTTTCATTAATGTCTTTGATACGAACCGGCAAACCGCCGCGCGTGGCGGTGACGCAGGCGATGCCGCCGCCCATCAGGCCGCCGCCGAGAATGCCGACGCGATGCAGGGCATGCGGCTTGGCATTGCCGCCCCGCTCTTTTTTCAGCGCAGTGGAGGCGAAGAACAGGCTGCGCAGCGCCGCCGACTGCGGCGTCATCGCCAGTTCGCCAAAGGCGCGCGCTTCGGCTTCATAGCCGCTGGCGCTGCCGTGATCCAGCCCGGTGCGCACTACCTGAATGATGCGTTCCGCCGCCGGGTAGTTGCCGTGGGTTTTCGCCAACGTTTTTTTGCGCACAATGCTGAACAGCAGATTTCTGCCCAGCGGGCCATTGAGCAGGCGATCCTGCCACGGCAGCTCGCGCTGATGCTTCCAGCCCTGTTTCACCCGCTCGATGGCGGTCTGCAACAGGATCGACTGCGGCACGGCGTCGTCCACCAGCCCCATGCGCAGCGCCTGGCGGGCGCGAATGTGCTTGCCGGTCAGGATCATGTCCAGCGCCTTGGCGGCGCCAACCAAGCGCGGCAGGCGCTGAGTGCCGCCGGAGCCCGGCAGCAGGCCC
The DNA here is from genome assembly GCF_052168655.1 of Serratia sp. CY47280. Taxonomy (NCBI): domain Bacteria; kingdom Pseudomonadati; phylum Pseudomonadota; class Gammaproteobacteria; order Enterobacterales; family Yersiniaceae; genus Serratia; species Serratia sp. CY47280. The sequence goes on from NZ_JBJNMG010000001.1 coordinate 1,785,536, forward strand.
AGCTGCACTTCCGGCAGACCGAGCGCGGTTTTGTCATCCAACGAACAGACGCGGCCGTGGCAGGCCAGCGCCAATTCCAGGCCGCCGCCCAGGCAGGCGCCATGAATGGCGGCCACCACCGGCACCGGGAAGGCGGCGATCTGCGCTAGCGTGCTCTGCCCTTTCTTGGCCAGCGTTTCCGCCTCTTTGGCGCTGGTGCAGGCGGCAATCATGGTGATGTCGGCGCCGGCGATAAACGAGTCCGGCTTGCCGGAAACGATCACCAATCCTTCCAGCGCGGTATGCTGCTGCGCCCGGATCAGCACGTCGTTCACCTGTTCGACGAACTCAGCCTTGAGCGTATTGACCTTATCGCCCGGCACGTCGATGGTGATCACGCCGATGTTGTCGGGGCGAATCGTCAGCTGAAAGGCCGACGGTTTGGCACGCTGTTCGTGCAATGCGTTTTCGGCACTCATCATTCCACCTCCACGATCATCGCGGCCCCTAACCCGCCGGCGGCGCAGGCGGTGGTCAGGCCCAGCCCGCCGCCGCGGCGTTTCAGCTCGCGCAACGTCTGGGTGATCATGCGCGCGCCGGTGGCGGCGAATGGGTGGCCATAGGCGATGGAACCACCCAAGACGTTGAATTTGTCCATGTCCACCTCACCGATCGCCTGGCTGCGGCCAAGCTTCTCGCGGGCGAACGCTTCGCTGGCAAACATCTTCAGGTTGGCCAGCGTTTGCGCAGCGAAGGCTTCATGCATGTCGATGAGCGTCAGATCGGCCAGACCGATGCCGGCGCGATCCAGCGCCAGCGGCGTAGCGTAGGAAGGCCCCAGCAGCATGTCTTCCCACACGTCGATGGCGGCGAAGGCGAAACTGCGTAGATAGCCGAGCGGCTGCAGCCCCAGCTCTTTGGCGCGCGATTCGCTCATCATCAGTACCGCCGCCGCGCCGTCGGTCAACGGCGTGCTGTTGGCCGCAGTGACGCTGCCGTGTTTGCGATCGAACGCCGGTTTCAGCTTGGCGTAGGAAGCCAGGCTGGAGTCTTTGCGGATATTGTTGTCTTCAGAAAGCTGCGCGCGGTAAGGCGGCACGTAGGCCGTCATCACCTCATCGCGCAGCCACCCCTCACGCCAGGCCCTGGCCGCCAGTTCGTGGGAACGGTGCGCCAGCGCATCCTGCGCTTCGCGGGTGATGCCGTGGCTTTTCGCCATTTGCTCAGCGGTATCGCCCATGCGCAGACCGGTGGAATACTCCGCCACCGCCGGCGGCACCGGCATCAGATCGCGGAATTTCAGCCGGCTGAACAGTTTGAGACGCTGCGACAGCGTGCGCGCCTTGTTGACGTCCACCAGCGTGCGCGCCAACGCCTTGCTGACGCCGATCGGCAAGACGGAAGAAGAGTCCGCCCCGCCGGCGATACCGACGCTGATGCTGCCGGCCATGATGCTCTCCGCCACGTTGGCGATCGCCTGGAAGCTGGTGGCGCAGGCACGCGACACGCTGTAAGCGTCGGTATGAACGCTCATACCGGTACCGAGCACGATTTCACGCGCGATGTTCGGCGCCTCGGGCATTTGCACCACCTGGCCGAACACCAGCTGTTCGATCAGCTGCGGATCGATGCCGCTACGCGCCAACAGCTCGCTCACCGCCGTTTTCCCTAAATCCACCGCCGGAATGCCGTGATAGGCAGTTGCCTGTTTGGCAAAGGGGGTACGCAGTCCATTCACAATCGCAATGCGGTCACCATGACGGGTCACCAACGGCAGTGCCTTACTCATAAATGCTCCTGAAGAAAATAACGTCAGCGCAATGGGCAGAAAGAGGTCTGACCTGATGAGGTCATTGTTAACCAAACGGTTACATTTGGCAAACCGGCAGAGATCAAAACTGCGAGCAGGCGCACTTTCTATCGGGGCGGCACGGGGAAGGAAATCCCCGGCGCGCAGCAGGCGGCGCCGGGGGTAAAGCGGGGATTAACGCAGGCCGAGCTGGAAGATCAGGGTTTCCGCCTGGCAGGCGAAGGTGAAATCGGCCTCCAACTGCACGCCACCGTCAACCGGTTTAATGCTACTGCTGATGTCACAAGGATCGGATTCGACCGCGCGCGCCTTTTCGCTCAGGGCGGCCAGCATCGCTTCCGCATCTTGTTGATTACTGAACACCTGGCTGTAGGACGCGGTGCAATCGGTGTTATCCATCACGGTGCCGACATCCACGCAGCAACACGCGGCGGTTTCCTGGGCGCTGCATTTATTAATTGCATCTGACATGATTGGTTCTCCTCAAGGGCCTCGGTTATCAGCCCAAATTGCCGTTTCACTCACCGGCACAAAGCCACAAAATTCTGCGGGTATTTTACGCTTCCACGCCGGCAATCACTAGCACTTACTTTTACTGGGTGTTTTAAGTGATGGAAATCACAAATAAAAATGAGCGTCTGCTAAGGAATGGTAAGAATTTTGTTATTTACCGCTGGCTTTTTGTTAAGCAGATCTCTTTTTTGATATCAGGTTGGAAATATTTCAAAAACAAACTTGCAACATTTTCACAGGTCAGACCTATACTTCAGCCACTGGTCTGATTTGTCTGAACGATAACGGACCCTACAATCCCGCGCTCCTTGTTACTTCGTGTAACAATAGTTTAAATAATAAACACATAATGAGGTTTTGGTCATGAGCCAGAAAAACCTATTGACTAAATCAGCTCTCGCAGCTGCAGTGGCAATTATTTCTTCAAACGTGTCTGCCGCAGGATTCCAGCTGAATGAGTTCTCATCAGCTGGTTTAGGACGTTCGTATTCTGGCGAAGGCGCCATGGCGGATACGGCGGCCTCCGCAAGCCGCAACCCGGCATTGCTGATGATGTATACCCGTCCCGAGCTGTCCATCGGCGCAGTCTTCATCGACCCGGACGTTGACATCACCGGCAAATCGCCTTCCGGTGCCAGCCTGGACTCCAAAAATATCGCCCCTGTCGCCTGGGTGCCGAACCTGCATTATGTTCACCCGATTAACGATCAGTTCGCCGTAGGCGGCTCGGTCACCAGCAACTTCGGTTTGGCGACCGAATTCAACGACGGTTATACCGCCGGCGCCTACGGCGGTAAGACCGATTTGACTACCGTTAACCTCAACCTGAGCGGCGCCTACCGTCTGAATCAACACTTCAGCTTCGGCCTGGGCTTCGATGCGGTGTACGCCAAAGCCAAACTGGAACGCTACGCCGGTGAATTGCCGAAACTGCTTGCAGGTCAAGGCCTGCAAACCGGTAGATTAACGCCTCAGCAAGCCGGAATGATCGCTCAAATCCCTGGCGATACCCAGATTTCTCACCTGAAAGGCGATAAATGGGGTTACGGCTGGAACGCCGGCATCCTGTACGAAGTGGATGAAAACAACCGTTACGGCTTCACCTATCGCTCTGAAGTCAAAATCAAGTTCGATGGCGATTACAAGAGCAGCCTGCCAGCACAATTCAACCCTCTGACTCAATCTCTGGGCTTAGGCTTGCCTTGGGGCACCAGCGGCAGCACCATCCCGGGTTCTCTGGATCTGAATCTGCCGGAAATGTGGGAGCTGTCCGGCTACAACAAAGTGGCGCCGCAGTGGGCCATTCACTACAGCCTGGCCTATACCAGCTGGAGCCAGTTCCAGGAGCTGAGAGCCACCGGCAACAACGGTCAGACGCTGTTCGAGAAGCATGAAGGCTTCAAAGACGCTTACCGTATCGCGCTGGGCACCACCTACTTCTACGACGACAACTGGACCTTCCGGACCGGTATCGCCTTCGATGACAGCCCGGTGCCCGCCCAAAACCGTTCGATCTCCATTCCCGATCAGGACCGTTTCTGGCTGAGTGCCGGTACTACCTATGCGTTCAACAAAGACGCCTCGGTCGACGTCGGCGTGTCCTACATGCACGGCCAGAAAGTCACCATCAACGAAGGCCCTTACACCTTCAATTCGGTGGGTAAAGCCTGGCTGTACGGCGCCAACTTCAACTACCGCTTCTAATCTCACTTGAGATGGATGCCAAAGCGCCCCCTGGGGCGCTTTTTCTTTGCCTGTCGCTCGCGCGGGCATAAAAAAACCCGCCTGACGGCGGGTTTTCATTGGCATAATGCCCGGGATTACTGCGAGTCGATCTCGTCCAGTTCGCCCTGAATCGCCTTGGCGTTCGGGTTCTCTTCCGGCTTGAGCGAACCGCCGTTGGCGATGAAATCGTGGCGCTGGAAGTAAGCTTCGCGCACCATGATGTAAGGATCGGAGGAATTGCGCAGCAGACCGTCGGAATCCAGCAGTTGAGCGCGGGTTTCGATACCCTCGACCACCCATTTGCCCGCCGACATCCAGAAGGTCAGGTAGCTCAGCATCGGATACAGCGTATCCGCAAAGTCGCCACCTTCGTCACGCAGGGTAAAGCTGCCATAGCCCGGCAACATCACGTACGGGCCGTAACCCACATCGTAATGCCCCAACGTGCTGCCGAAGCGATTCGGCTCTTCGCGCGCCAGTTTCGGGTTGGCCATGCCGGCCACGTCGATCAGGCCGCCCATCCCGAGTAGGGTGTTCAGGAAGAAACGGTTGAAGTGGATCATCCCGCGGTAAGGATCGCCCTTCAGGAAGGCGTTGACCATGCTGGCCGGCTCTTCCAGGTTGGAGGTGAAGTTGCTGATGCCGTTACGCGCCGGCATCGGCACGTAGTCACGCCAGGCCACCGCGACCGGACGCAAGATATAAGGATCCAGGACGTTGTAGTTGAAGTCGAACATCGTCCGGTTAAATCCTTCCAGAGGATCAGAACGCCCTTGCGGCTCATTGTCTGGCGCGCTGGCACAGCCCACCAGTAATGCCGCTGCGAATGCCACCCCAGTCAGGCGAAAGTTCATATTTTTCTCCATAAAAACACGTTCGGTCTTATTTTTCAGGGACCTGCTTGTTTATCTGAACGCTAACCTGCTCTTTACCGCTGAATGTCTGCAGCGAGCTTTCGCCGAACCAGTCCCCCGGTTGCGGCGTGGCCAATCCGTCCTGTGAGAGGCGCACACGCACCTGCACCTGATGCTGCGCCGAGAGCAGACGCTCGGGCATCATGGCGTTGCTGTCATCCAGTGAGAAAGACAGCGGAAAACGGCTCAACGGCAATTGTTTTACTGCGACCGGCACCGGGCTGACGCCGTCGGTCACCGAGATAACCAGCGTCCCCTGCGGCGGCATGGCTTTCGCCGCCTGCGGTGACAGCGCAACGGTCACATTCAGTTTAACAGTTTCTCCGCCGGCCTGGGCTTTTGCTTGTGCAATACTGCGCTTTATCACTTCCGCGCGCGGATCGTTGGCCGGCAGCAGCTGCAGCATCACTTGCCAGGCGCCAATCGCCTGTTTGAAATCGCCCTGTTCGAAGGCATTGAACGCCAGCAGGCTGAGCACCCGCGGATCGCTGTGGTTTTCCGCGATCATGCGCCGCAACAGCTGCGTCGCCTGCTTGTTATCCTCCGGATCGTTGGAGCGCGTCAAGACCTCGGCATAGCCGAGCCGCACTTCCAGACTATTCGGATCCAATTGATAAGCATGAGCAAAGGCCTGCGTGGCGGTAGTGGCATTGTTCAACGCCATGCCGACGCGCCCCAGCATCATCCAGTCGTTGATATTGCGATCGTCCTGCTGCAGCGCGGTGCGCAGCCCCAGTCCGAGACGGGCAATCTCTTCCATGCTCAGCGGTTTGGCGCGCTCGTTGGCGACGCGCTCGCGCAATTCCGGCATTTGCGCCTGCACCAGACGCCAGTCCAGCACCTGCGCCAACCCGCCGGTTTTCAGATAAAAGCCAACGGTCACCGCCAGCAGTAACACCACGCCCGGCACCAGCGCCCAGCGGTTGATCGGCTTCGCCTGCACCATCTGCTCGGCCGGGATGTCGTTCAACAGGTTCTGTTGCAGCTCTTTGACCAGCTCCGGGCGCTCGGCCACCACGCCCTGCTGCTCATCCTGCTCCAGCTCGCTGAGGCGATCCTGATAAAACGCCTTGTTCAACGCATCGTGCGTGGCGGCGCTCTGCTTGCCGTGGCGCATCGCCGGCACCACCAGCAACGCGGCGGCGCCGGCCAACAACACGCAAATAATCAGCCAAAAAGCCATTAGGGTTTCTTCCTGTCAGTCTCTTGCAACAGCGCCGCCAGGCGCTGCCGTTCCCGTTCGGAGAATTCATCATCCGCCGCCGCATCGGGCCGCCGACGGGTGCGCAGGATCACCACCGCCCCGCCGATCAATACGAACAGCAGCGGGCCGATCCACAAGATCAGCGTCGCCGGCGTTACCGGCGGCTCGTAGGTGACGAAGTTGCCATAACGCGCCACCATGTAATCGATAATCTGCTGCTTGTTTTGCCCCTGCATCATCAGTTCGTACACCTTGGTGCGCATGTCGGCGGCGATGATGGCGTTGGAATCGGCAATGCTGTTGTTTTGACATTTCGGGCAGCGCAGCTGTTCGGTCAACTCGCGATACTGCTGCTCTTGCTCGACGGAGTTGAAGCGATAGGTATCGATCGCCGCGGCGGCGCTCCAGCTCAGCAGTGCGGCACACAGCAGAACAATCAGCCTCATGCCTCACCCCCGTACTTTTTATACAGCGGCAGCACTTCCTGCTGCCAGACGCGCTCGTTCATGTCGCCGGCGTGGCGATAGCGAATGATCCCCTGGCCGTCGATAAGGAAGGTCTCAGGCGCGCCGTACACCCCGAGATCCAACCCCAGCATGCCGTCGCCGTCGTACAGGCTGAGCGCATAGGGATTGCCGAGGGAATTCAGCCAGGTCACCGCCTTGGCACGATCGTCTTTATAGTTCAGGCCGACCACCCGCACGCCGCGCGCCGCCAGCGTATTGAGATACTGGTGCTCCGCGCGGCAGGTCGGGCACCAGGTGGCCCAGACGTTGAGCAATATCGGCTTGCCGTCGCGCAGCACCGCCTGATCGTAGGTTTTGCCGGGCTGATCCAGCGATTCCAGCCTGAAGGTCGGCACCGGTTTGCCGATCAGCGCCGACTCCAGCATGGTCGGATCTTCGCCGCCGGCGTTGCGCGTCAGTTGCACCATCAGGGCCGCCACCAGCAGCAGGAAGAGCACCAACGGGATAAACAGCAGCTTACGCTTCATGATTGCGCCTCCAGCTTGCCTTCGCGCTTGAGCTTTTTGCTCATGCGATAACGCGGGTCGAGAATGCACAGCAGGCCGCCGATCGCCATAAAGACGCCGCCGAACCAGATCCAGCGCACGAAGGGTTTGTAATACAGGCGCACCGCCCAGGAGCCGTCTTCCAGCTCCTCGCCCAGCGCCGCGTACAGATCGCGGCTGAACCCGCCGTCGATCGCCGCCTCGGTCATCATGCTGCGCGCCACGCTGTAGTAGCGTTTCTCCGCATGCAGCGTCGCCTCCGGCTTGCCGTTGCGCGTCACGTCGATGATACCGACGCCGCCGCTGTAGTTCGGGCCGCGGATGTCGTGCACGTCGCGGAACACGAAATGATAATTGTGGATATCCACGCTGTCGCCGGCCTTCATCCGCACGTCACGCTCCACGCTGTAGTTCTGGCTGAAGGCGATGCCGATCACCGTCACCGCCACGCCGAGGTGGCCGAGCACCATGCCCCAGTGGCTGCGGGACAGCTGCCGCAGGCCGCGCCAGAAACCGTGACGATGGGTGGCGCGCTCATGCAGCTCCATCAGCGTCAGGATGATCACCCACAGTGCCATGATCAGGCCCACCACCGTCATGCCGGCGATGCTGTCCTGCAGCAACCACGGCAGCAGAATCGACAGCACCAACGTCGCCAGCAGCGCTACGCCGAGGCGCCGCCACAGCTTGCGCGGCTCATCGCGGCGCCAGCGCACCAGCGGCCCAATGCCCAACAGCAGCGCCAGCGGCGCCATCAGCCAGGTGAACATGGTATTGAAGAACGGCTCGCCGATCGAAATGCTGCCCAGCCCCAGCTGTTTGTGCACCAGCGGCAGCAGCGTGCCCAACAGCACCACCAGCATGGCGGCGATCAGCAGCACGTTATTGCCCAGCAGGAAGGTCTCGCGCGAGAAGGTCTCGTGCTGTACACGGCTACGCACCTGGCCGCCCTTGACCGCGTACAGCAGCAGCGAACCGCCGATGACGATCACCAGATAGGCGAGAATAAACATGCCGCGCGCCGGGTCGGAGGCGAAGGAGTGCACCGAGACCAGCACGCCGGAGCGCACCAGGAAGGTGCCCAGCAGGCACAGCGAGAAGGCGGTGATCGCCAGCAGCACCGTCCAGGCTTTGAACGTGCCGCGTTTCTCGGTCACCGCCAGCGAATGCATCAGCGCGGTGCCGGCCAGCCACGGCATAAAGGAGGCGTTCTCCACCGGATCCCAGAACCACCAACCGCCCCAGCCCAACTCATAGTAGGCCCAGGCCGATCCGAGCACGATGCCCAGCGTGAGGAACACCCAGGCGGCGGTAGTCCACGGGCGTGACCAGCGCGCCCAGGCGGTGTCGAGCCGGCCGGCCATCAACGAGGCGATGGCGAACGCGAAGGCGACCGAGAAGCCGACATAGCCCATGTACAGCAGCGGCGGGTGGAAAATCAGGCCGATATCCTGCAGCAGCGGGTTGAGATCGCTGCCGTCGATCGGGAAGTTCGGCAGCGTGCGGGTGAACGGGTTGGAGGTCATGATGATGAACAGCAGGAAACCGGCGGTGATCATGCCCATCACCGACAGCACCCGCGCCACCGCGTCCTGCGGCATCGCCCGGCTGCACAACGCCACCGCCAGCGACCAGCAACTCAGCAGCAGTACCCACAGCAGCAGCGAACCTTCGTGCGCCCCCCAGGTGGCGGCGATGCGGTAATACACCGGCAGTTGGGTATTGGAGTTGGTGGCCACGTAGGCGACGGTAAAGTCGTTGACCACGAAGGCATGCACCAGGCACAGGAACGCCAGCGCAATCGCCGCGAACATGCCATAGGTCAGCGGCCGGGCCACCGCCATCATGCGGCTGTCCTGCCGCGCCGCGCCCCACTGCGGGTAGATGCTCAGCAACAGCGCGATCGCCAGCGCCAGGCACAGCAGAAAACTGCCCAGTTCCGGCATCATGACTTGGCACCCTCCGCCTGCGGCGCGTTATACGCTTCCGCCGGCCCTTTGTGATTCTCTTTCATCGCGTCGGCCACTTCTGGCGGCGTGTATTTCTCGTCGTGCTTGGCCAGCACTTCGCGCGCATTGACCACGTTGCCCTCGCCCAGCACGCCCTGCGCCACCACGCCCTGCCCTTCGCGGAACAGGTCCGGCAGAATGCCAGTGTAGGTCACGCCGATCGCGCCGCGCGCGTCGTAAATCTTGAAGCTGACCTGCAGCGTATTGGGATCGCGTTTCACCGAGCCGGGCATCACCATGCCGCCGATACGCAGCCGCTGGCCGACCTCGGGCTTCTCATGATTTTCGCCCTTGCCCTGCAGGATTTCACCCGGGGTATAGAACAGATCGATGTTGGAGCGCAGCGCGTACAGCATCAGGGTTGCGGTCAGCGCAATGCCGATCAGCACAACGATCGCCAGATAAAGGCGGCTTTTACGACGTGGATTCACAATGATTTCTCCCGCGGTGCGGCGGATTTTTGTTTTGATTGTTGCGCATGGCGAATGCGCCGCTCGCGCGCCTGACGGCGGCCGATCTCGGCGAGCAACTGCCGCCGCTGCCAGACGGTGTGTGCCACCAGCCCCAACAGCGAAATCAGCGTGACGGCGACCGCCAGCCAGACATAGAAGGCATAACCGCCCATGGCGAAAAACGCCGGCCAGGAATCGAATGCGGCATTCATGACTGACGCTCCTTATTCACCAGCCCGGCAACCCACGGGCGCTGGCGCTCCTGGAACAGAATCAAATTGCGCAGACGCATCAGCGTCAACGTAACGAACAACAGCAGGTAGCCGAGGATCGCCCAACGCAGCGGGGTGCGCATACTTGGCGCGATGGATTGCTGCATGTTGGTCGAGCCCTGATGCAGCGTATTCCACCATTCGACGGAGAAATGGATGATCGGAATGTTCACCACGCCCACCAGCACCAGAATGCCGGCGGCCCGGCCCGCCAGGCGGCGGTCTTCGAAAGCGTTATACAGCGCGATGACGCCCATATAAAGGAACAGCAGCACCAGCTCGGAGGTCAGCCGCGCGTCCCACACCCACCAGGTGCCCCACATCGGCTTGCCCCAGGCGGAGCCGGTCACCAGCGCGATAAAGGTGAACACCGCGCCGATCGGCGCCATCGCCGCCACCACGGTATCGGACATTTTCATCTGCCACACCAGGCCGATAAACGCCGCCACCGCCATCGAGGCATAGATGCCCATCGACCACATGGCCGCCGGCACGTGAATATAAATGATGCGGAAGCTGTCGCCCTGCTGATAATCCTTCGGCGCGAAACCAAAGCCCCATGCCCAGCCAAGCAGCAGGCAGGCCGCCGCCGCCAGCCCCAGCCAGGGGACAAAGCGGCCGCAGACGTGATACAGCCGTTCAGGCCGCGCCAGTTGATGTAACCATTTCCACATTGTCGTCAGTGCTCACGGTAATTTTTATGCGTCGGCCGCCCCGAGCGATCGAAACGGCGAAAATCTTCTGCAGGGTACGCTCTTGTCGGCCTTGCCCCGTCTGTTCATTCAATACGTTAGCTAGTGCACGCTCACTCGCAGCGCCGCTGCGGTGGCAAACGGTGCCAATGTCACGCTGCCCGCCAGCATCGCACCGAGTATCGCCAGGTAACCGTCGATCGGCATGCCCATCGAGGCGGCGTCGATCGCGCCGGTGGCGAAGATCAGCACCGGGATATACAGCGGCAGCACCAGCAGGCTGAGCAGCACGCCCCCTTTGCGCAAGCCGACGGTCAACCCCACGCCGATAGCGCCGATCAGGCTCAGCGTCGGCGTGCCGAGCAGCAGCGTACCCGCCACCGCCAGCCAGGTTTGCATATCGAGCGACAACAGCAGCGCCACCAGCGGCGACAGGATCAGCAGCGGCAATCCCGTCACGACCCAGTGAGCACACACTTTGCCCAGCACCGTCATCGGCAGCGGCGTCGGCAGCAGCAACAGCTGCTCCAGCGATCCGTCGAGAAAGTCGTCGCGAAACAGCCGCTCCAGCGACAGCAGCGAGGCCAGCAGCGCCGCCACCCACACGATGCCCGGCGCAATGCGCGCCAGCAGCTGCGGTTCAGGGCCAATCCCCAGCGGGAACAGCGTGATCACAATCAGGAAAAACCACAGCGGGTTGACGATCTCCGACCCTTTACGGCAGGCGATCTTCAATTCGCGACGCACCAGAGTCAAAAACATCACAAACTCCCCGCGTCGTGTTCCGCCAAACGAATTTTGCCCACCGTTTGGCTGACGCCGGCCAAATCCTGATGCGTGGTCAACAATACCATGCCGCCCCGCTGCGCATGTTGTTCAAAAAGGCTAATCAACTCGGCCACGCCCTGTTTATCGATCGCCGTCAAGGGTTCATCGAGGATCCACAGCGGCGCCGCGCTGAGCCACAATCGCGCCAGCGCCACCCGCCGCTGCTGCCCGGCCGAAAGCTGCGCCACCGGCAGATCCTCGTACCCCACCAACCCGACCTGCTCCAGCGCGCGCCAGATGGCCTGATGCTCGGCCGCGCCGCGCACCGCCTGATAAAACTGCAGATTTTCGAAGGGTGTCAATACGGCTTTGATGCCAGGTTGATGGCCGATAAACAGCAAATCTTGCTGATACGCCGCGCGATCGCGCAGCGTGTTGCGCCCGCGCCAGCACACCTCACCGCCGTCCGGCCGCGCCAAACCGGCGAGGATGCGCAGCAAACTGGTCTTGCCCGCGCCGTTCGGCCCTTCTACCTGAATGATATCGCCCGGCTGAACTGAAAAGCTTAGCTCGCTAAACAGGATGCGCTCATCGCGCACGCAACTCAGACTTTTGGCTTCCAGCATCAGGGAACTCATATTTTTCTTTGGGATAGCGAATCATAGCATAAGCCTTTCCCCACACGCAGCCTGCGGCGGGCGCGCCGAGGGGCCAATATGGCGAGCAGGATCAAGAATGCGTGGAAAAAATCGGCGGATTTTAACTCTTGTTACCTTTTTATGTATTTCGCCGCATTTTGGCCGGGCAACTACGCTTAATGACGTGACCTCACCCTTATTGAGCAGGAGCGACAGCATGAACGACCAGCAACGCCAGCAGCACGAGCCGGATGAGACAATGCAGGTAGAGAGCGAAGAGCAGGAACAGGGCAAACGCGAAATCGAAGTCAGGGAAGAGAATCTGCCGTCACGCGCGGCGGCGGTGCATGAACAGATCCGAATGGAAGGCGAAAAAGAGCTGGAGCGCGACGGGCTGGCGCTGCTGTGGTCGGCGATCGCCGCCGGGCTGTCGATGGGCGCCTCGCTGGCGGCGAAAGGCATTTTCCACGCCCGCTTGCCGGACGATCCCAGCCGCTTTTTCATTGAGAACCTCGGCTACACCTTCGGTTTTATCATTGTCATCATGGCGCGCCAGCAGCTGTTTACCGAAAACACCGTCACGGCGGTGCTGCCCATTATGCATAAACCCACGCCGCGCAACCTGCTTATCCTGCTGCGCCTGTGGGGCGTGGTGCTGCTCGGCAATCTGATCGGCACCGCGCTGGCGGCGCTGGCGTTTACCCATATGCCGCTGTTCGACGCCGAAACGCGCCGCGCCTTCATCAGCCTGGGCGAAGAGGTGATGCGCCATACGCCGGGAGAAATGTTCGCCAACGGCATCCTGGCCGGCTGGATCATCGCCACCATGGTATGGATGTTCCCGGCCGCCGGCGCGGCGAAAATCTGGGTGATCGTGTTGATGACCTACCTGGTGGCGATTTGCGATTTGACGCATATCGTGGTCGGCTCGGTGGAGATCCTGTATCTGGTGTTCAACGGCGCGATTGGCTGGCAAGCATTCGTTTATCCGTTCGCCCTGCCGACGCTGGCGGGCAACATCATCGGCGGCACCTTTATCTTTGCGCTGATCAGCCACGCGCAAATCCGCAACGATTTGAGCGCCAAAAATAAGGCGGCGCGCCTGCAAGAGGAAAAACGGCGCCACGACGGGGAAAAACCGTGATCGCCGTCGGTTAGCCGAGGAAATTTCGGCGCGAACTGGCGAGGTATTGAGCAAACGCGCCGCTAAGCGCTTATTCTGCGGGTAAAAAAAGGTATAATGCCCCGGCAGCTTCGGTTGCCGGTCCGCAGCGTCCCCGTAGTTAAACGGATATAACAAGCCCCTCCTAAGGGCTAGTTACTGGTTCGATTCCAGTCGGGGACACCATTAATATGTCTCAATATATCCAAAGAGTTCTATAAAATCCTTTTATAACAATCAGTTCACCCAACACATTGTCTAACAACGTCCAATACTGTTTAGTGAAATCCAAGCATCAATGTGTATAATACTGCGTATAACTCCAGGTTCGAAGTTTTGGTTATACACATTATGCTACTCACAGATGTACAGATACGCCGTGCAAAAGCCCAGGACAAACCCTATACATTGAATGATGGAAGCGGCCTGTCACTTCTCGTTGATACCAATGGCGGCAAGGGTTGGCGTTTCCGCTACCGTTTTGCCGGCAAGGCAAAGATGATCTCTTTTGGTGTCTACGGTGACGTTTCACTTGCTGAAGCTCGAAAAAAGCGAGATGAGGCCCGAAATCAATTAGCCAATGGCATAAACCCTAGCGATGCGCGTAGAGCAAATAAAATTGCCCTCGCCCACTCCAACAGCAATACTTTCGAAGCTATCGCGCGCGAATGGCACACTTCCAAACTTCCAACTTGGTCAACAGATTACGCCGATTATGTAATGCGCGGCTTTGAAAACAACGTATTCCCTTACATCGGTAACCGACCAATCGATCAAGTCGCCCCCTTGGAGTTGCTTACCGTTTTGCAAAAGATAGAAAAGCGTGGCGCACTGGAGCTAACAAGTAAGATCAGAAGGCGCTGTGGTGAAGTTTTCCGTTACGCTGTAGTAACCGGTCGAGCTACCTATAATCCGGCACCAGATCTAGCTAGCGCGCTGAATAAGCCCAAGAACGGTCATTACCCTTTCTTAACTGAAAGCGAATTGCCAGAGTTTATGCGCGCACTCAATAACTACCGGGGTAGTAAACTAACGAAATATGCTACACAACTGCTAATTCTAACCGGCGTTCGCACTATAGAACTACGCGCTGCCGAATGGTCGGAATTCGATTTTGATAATGCATTGTGGGAAGTGCCAAAAGAACGGATGAAGAAGCGTCGTCCCCACCTGGTGCCGCTTTCAACCCAAGCTATAGAGATCCTGGAAAAACTAAAAGTACTCACAGGGCGCTATTCGTTGCTGTTCCCTGGCCGAAACGATGTACGTAAGCCAATGAGTGAAGCCAGCATCAACAAAGTGATCAAGATGCTCGGTTATCATGGCCGAGCTACTGGGCACGGTTTCCGCCATACGATGAGCACCATTTTGCACGAACATGGCTTTGAAAGCGTTTGGATTGAAATGCAGCTTGCGCATGTTGATAAGAACTCTATTCGTGGAACCTATAACCATGCGCAATATTTCAAAAACCGACGTGGTATGCTTCAATGGTATTCTAATTTCGTTAGCGAGGGATGCTCCCCCCCAACAAAAATTTAAATATGTAGAGAATCAAAGGCCCTAAGAATCGGCGCCGGAATTCTTTCAATCGTCATATATTCAGATATTTTCTTGCCCCAATCATGACTCTTATTAGGCCAATCATTTATTTTTTCAGCCTGACCAACATCAGATAACTTATTGTATATTAGACTCCTTAACTTTGATGCCATTTTTTGGTTTTCAGGGCAATCCTGACCATCCATAACATCTGGTATTGCATCGATAATAGCTAGGATGTCATTCTCTGTCACTTGTATAGAATCTTGATATACATCCTCAATTATCGACAACCATACATCTACCGGAATTTCATCTTCTAAGTCTTGCTTTCCAACGATATGAACCTTTTCTGTAGGAGCTCTTTTCGTGTCAGAATCAAAAAGATAAATAGCCAAATCATCTGTTTTTGAGAAACCACTAATTAATTGATTTAGCATTTCCTCAGCCAAATTAGCATTTGTGCAACCTTTCAGATTTATCAACTGAATATTATCTTCCTTAAGTGTCCGCATCTTATACATTCTATAAAGTTCAGGAATTAGAGTCTCCTCAGTATTTCCTTCAACTATGAGGAATTTATTAAAGAAAAGGAAATCACTATTTTTCAAACCTAAAACATCATATATACTCTGTACATTACTTGCACGACCAATTTGAGTGTAACTAGATAATAGCTTGAATGTATTTATTTCATCAACCTTACTAGAATCAACAAATATTGTGCTATGAGTACTTATTAAAACTTGAAAGTTTTCAGATGCAAGCGTCTTTATTGTTTCAAAAAACTCCCTTTGAGCTTTTGGATGTAAATGCGTTTCCGGCTCATCAAAGCACCAAATATATCTTTTATTGCTATGGTTATTAACTGACAGTTGAGCCTGAAGCTTTAGGAGACCAAACCATATTTGTCGCTTGATTCCTTCTCCTTGGTTTTCAATATGAACTTCACTTTGAGAGTTCACTTTCTGAACAAAAAGATCAGTAAGTTTTTTCTGAAGCTCGAAAGAAACACCTGCACTGATAGAAGTTATACTTGAAACCTCATTTTGAATACCTAATGATTGTAGTTGTGCATCTATTTTACTTTGAGCCCGACTCTTTAATAATCTAGAGAATTTTTCCGCTCTATTTATTTCTACATCTATCGACTCATCAAGTATAGTTGAAGCTATCTTAGTAATTAACTCTAATGATTCATTCCAGCTCAGATAGGAATATTCAGGAAATACTTTTAAATCAGATTTCCATTTTTTCCTGTTAGAATCATCTTTAAAGCACACACATCTATAACTAGATTCAACTGTAGATACTATTGAGCGCGCCTTTTCATATATTGAGTAGCTCCCTTCCCCGTTATCATTTATCAAATTTTCGTTGCCACTATTAAATCGGGACATGGCAGCATTTATTTGATTTTGCGTCATACCAAAGATATTATCCAACTCACTATCAACTGGAAAATCACTTGCATAATAAACGTTAGACTCACCAGTATTAGAGTTGAACACTCTAACTTTCCAGAAGTAACCACCTCTACGTCTAGACGATTCAATAACCCACTTCAAATGAGGGGATATATCTCTTTCATTATCTATATCGAAATCCTCTACAATAAACTTCCCTGCAAAAACGACATAGCTACCCTCATCGCCCACATCAAATAGGTTAGGAATACCCTTTGAATTCAAGAATGAATTAATAAAAGCAGTATCTTTTACTGTATGCGACACATCATTTTTTTCTGACTTAGAATTGGGGAAATTTATAGTTGATGAGCTATCCAGTAAAAAACGCATACTAAAAAGCATCGAGGTTTTACCACAATCATTCTCACCTATGAGGATATTTGGCCTTTCGTTTCTCACACTTAAATCACATACATTGCAACTTTTATAGTTTAAAGAAATAACTTCATCAATCAGCATACAGCCCCCTATTTAATTATCAATTACATTTTTCTTAGCCATTATAATTTCATGCAGTAACTTATGCACACCGAGAACGAATACCATTTTATTGTAACTTACATACCCCATAGATCTTGACTCCCAGAACTTCAAAGCTTCACCCTGGCTAATACCATGAGAATCATCCTTGTCATTGGAATTAAAGGAGTAACGCTTAATGTGATTGCATGACTTTGCTGTTTTAGAAAAAACATCAATCTCCATCAATAATTCAGTCACATCATTTGATGTAAAATCAAATACTCCAGAAGAGTGCGAGAGATTATTCCTAAACCTTCTAACTTTATTCAAATCGTCATATAAACCCCTATCAATCACACCAAAGGAATAACAAATGGAAATCTTTGAAGATAAATTGGCAAGAGGGCCATTTAAAGAAAAAATCTCATTTATTATTTTCTTAGAAACCCCATTCCTTTTAAAAATAAACAATAATAAATCCGTCAACTCATTAGAAATCATGTCGGCACCAACAATGACGGCACCACGATCAGATTCATCCATCAAATCAATTTCATATGCCAATTTGGATATCTCATGTGCTTTATAATTGGATTTATTACATGATAATTGTGTTGATAAGTCCATCGAAATTATAAGTCAACACATGACAATTTAGTTATAACGCTAATAATTAAACCATGGTTGTTTTTTTTTGCGAAAACGGCACTACACCGCACCCGCCTGCACATTTTGGATCATAAAAATTTTTCAGTTTTATTTTTCTTCAAATTCCCCCGCCAGCCCTCGCCGCTGCTGGGCTTTTGTAAGCAATAGCCAACTGAAAAGATTGAAAAGAATTTCAGTATTTTTCAGTAGACCGCTCAATTTAACCTCCCCCGCACTATCACAACAATATGATTAAATTAGATTTTTTTGTTTTACGTGAGATAAAGTCTTTAAAATCACCTCCCGCAGCACAATGACAAAAAACGCAAAAGCCGCGCAGGGCGCGGCTTCGCGAGGTGTGGATGTAAACCATTCAACTGAAAAAGCTGTAATCTAAACTGCCGATATAACCCCTATGCCGTGGCATATGATGACATTACTGCTTCGCGACGTAATCGGCGTGTTTGCGCCGCGTAACGACAGGTTTGATGGGATCGGGTACTCTGGCCTTTGCCTCTTGTGTTTCTTTATCCTGAGCCGCCTTGAGCCACCCAATGGTGTCTGCTCGTTGTTCTGGAGTAATCCCCTTAAGCAAACTCTGGATCATCTGACCGTGCGTCAATGCACTAGGACACAGGGTATGGGAAAACGTCACATTAGCCACAAACCGGTGACCACATTCCGGATTACTACAGGTGCAATACACATCCGCAAGCATCTTATGCTTGCGATTCGTCTTACTAATAATGGCTTTCGACTCGCAATCGGGGCAAACCACCGTAAATGTTCGCATTCCTTTTTACTCCTTCAATCTTTCAACACCGCCAGCCAGGAAAGAAGCCTCCGCAGGCCGGTTTTCACCTTCTCTTTATCCTTTTTGACTGGTAACTGTGGGAACACTGGTAACATCCTTGATATATAAGAATAAAACCTGTTACCACTGCCTATTTTCGACTGGTATCAACTGGTAACGGCCCATGCTTCGTTACCAGTGTTACCAGTAGCAATATTTCACTGGTAACACCGCAACCCCTTGCTATGCCTGGGTGTTACCTCAGTTACCAGTGTTACCAGTCATAGATAAGACTCACGTAAGAAAATTATCCCAAGACGCTGCTGTTAAACTGATAAATCCGTTTCAGCCCCATTTCTGGCAGGCGTATGTTTTTCTGTGTCCGAGAGGCATCCTCAGGCACATCCAAATAGCCCGCCACTGCACATAGCCGCGCTACCTTTTTGGCGTCAAATCCCTTGCAGATTTCTTTCCAGCCAGACGGCAACACATAAAACGTGGTTACAGCGTCTTCCAGGTTGTCGCCTTTCTTTACCTGGCGAAATCCCACCATATTTCCGGGTCGGCTTTGTGCATCGTACCAATCTGCAAAACGGCTAAATTGATTGCGCGTCATAAAGTCCCTGACCTGCTCCAACGCCGCAGCATCCTCCTGATTGGCGGTGTGCCCTCGGTCATGCATCCACGCAGCCAGGCAGCTTTTAGCGGCTTTTAATGCCTCCCCTTGCGCCCAACCGGTAATCCCGGCTTCCGTAGCCAACTCCCCGGCCATCGCCACCAGGGCAAAGCGCGTTACCGCCCTGCCAACCTGGTTCCCCGCATTTTCGGGGGTAAGAAGTCGCGTGTAGTCTTTCAGTAAGGATTTGGCCTTATGCGTCATGCCCGGCAGATCCGCTGTCAAACAACGTAACCACTCCCGGAACGGCGCTCCGTGGCTTGTGGTGACCGCTTGCTCCAGGTGTTCTGCCAGCGCCTTTCCCCCGCCAAAGCCGTGCAGTTCTTCGAAAACGCCATACTTGCCGGTGTCGCTGGGAATTTGGATCATCCTGACCTCTACCCCGGCATAGGTGCGCTCCCCCACGTTGGCCGCATGTTCAACCAGGGATAGCTCGCCGGTGGAAAGGAACAACAAACACCACCTATTGGTTTCACGTACGCTTCCGTCTGTTCTAGCTCGTGCCTTGCCCTGACCGTTCGCCAACATATAGGCTATATTGCCGGCCTCACGGCCATCCACTTCGCGGATCTCGTCCAACATCAACGTAGCATCGTTACGCCGGCTCGCAGTCCCCTCAAGAGCGTTACCGGTCGCTCGCCAGGTATGCCAAAAATCAGTACCGCCGCAGACCGATGCCGCCACTTTCATGGTCGTGGTTTTGCCATCCGTCGATTCGCCTTTGAGGTGATAGCCACCACCACCAACGCCCACCAGTTTTAGCAGTGGCGCCGCAAAGGCCAGGCTAACCGCGAACGCTACACGTCCATTTCCTACGCAATAACGTCCAATCTGTTC
Organism: Serratia sp. CY47280; assembly: GCF_052168655.1. NCBI lineage: Bacteria > Pseudomonadati > Pseudomonadota > Gammaproteobacteria > Enterobacterales > Yersiniaceae > Serratia > Serratia sp. CY47280. The sequence continues at coordinate 1,805,113 of NZ_JBJNMG010000001.1, forward strand.
ACGCCATTCCTCCAGCGTACCGGATTGACGAAAATCACGTCCCTGAACACTGGATGTTTGCAGGATCACCGATTCGGCACCAATGCCGATCACTTCATCCTGGAGTACGTAAACCGAGCCATGCCAACCGGTTTTGGTGACACACGTCACTTTACGTTCAGGCTTGCATAACGAGATGTACTCCATCAGATGCGCACGCGCCTGGCCGTTGATATTGATGTACGACAGTCCATTGACCAGCAACACGCGCCGCAGCTCTTCCCCGCCACCGCATAACATTTCCATCGGCATCGCCCATTTCCGACTGATCCCATTGGTATCTTCCCACTCCAGCAAACGGCCATAGTTACTGCCATCTTCATCGCAGGTGATGGCGGTAACCCGCAGCGGGCTGCATATCTTGATATTGCGGATCTCGGTGTCGCCGTCCGACTTGTTAACCAGTTTGTCGTACCACAGATATTCCTGGGTCAGCCGGAATCCCTGCGGCAGTTTGGTTTTCCCTTTGCCAAACAGGATCATTTCCTCCCGGAAAGCTTCTTTCGCACGTTCCAGCCCTTGCTCCTGGCGAAAATCGTCCCAATCAGCCTTATGCCGTGTGGGTGGCAACGTAACCCAACCATCTACTGCCTTGGCTGCTTTTTCCGCCCACAGTTTGCCGGTGTTTTCTTTCCCGTCGTCAAAATCGTTATCTCCCGCCACAATCAAACGCGCCTCTGGCCATTTTTTCCGTAGTTGCTGCGCCACATTAACCAAGTTGCTGGCGGCAACGGCGGCAACGATAACGCCCTCGGTTAGCCTGGCTACGGTCAATGCAGTGGCATAACCCTCGGTGATAATTACCTGCTCCGGCGGTTCTTGACCTGGTTCATTTACGGCAACGAATGCCCCGGCTAACAGCGAATGAGGCAGCAGGCGCTTTTCTCCCAGGGGGTGGATCAACTGCGCCCCGCGTAATTGCCCTGACACGTCCGTTAATGGCAGCAGAAGTGCCCCTACAGGAAACTCAACACCACCATAAGAAGCCGTCTGCCCAATCAGCGTGACCGTCTGCCCCTGCAAGCCTTTCTCTGTCAGATACGGGCTTTCGCCCGTTGAACTGCGTGATAACAATGCCTGGTAGCTTTTCTGCATCTTTGCCAATTTCTGCGCATCGGAGGCTTCTTTCCTGGCGGGCAAAATGGGTGACTGTTGCACGGCAGGCAAGGCCAACGCCTGAGCCACCTCTTTCGCCGCACTAGCTGCATCAATCCCGGCGACCAGTTTTACCAAATCCAGGCCATCGCCATGCTGGCAATGCGAACATATCCACGTCCCGCGTCCGTCACGATCATCGAAACGAAAGCGATCCGTCCCACCACATTTAGGACAAGGGCCATGTTTGCCGTTGGCTGGAACTGTGATACCCAGCGCCGGGAGGATATGCGGCCAGCGCCCTTTGGCGGCGGTAATGGCCGCTGTAACCGGTTGTTGGCTCATCAGTGCACCTTCCTGGCATTACGGGCGTATAACGTAGCCCCTGGGGGCAACTCGCCATCAGGGGCACCAAAGATAATGTCTCGATACACTTCGCACAGCCGATGATAGCCATAGTGGGATAGTTGTACTGGCGCAATCATAAAACCAGGTGCCAGCATGGCCATCAAATCCGCAGCGGCCAACATCCCGCCCTCCATGACGCCAAACTGGTCGATAAAAGGCGCCTCAATATGATAAATAATATTCAACGCGACCTTATCCAGCGTTAGCATCACTTCTTCCCCATCATAAATAAATACCGCTTGACCATTTTTACTTGTCATTGAGTCAATAAAAGCGCAGGCAATATAATGACGCAGCAAGGCAATTTTAAATTCGGGTGATGCGGGGTGATTAATTGATAGCATTATCTTCCCCTTTTATTTTGGTTACGCTCAATAAAATACTGTTATCAATCGCGCCATCCAGTTGTCCGGCCAGACATTCAAACAGGGCAGCAACTCCCAGTGCTGAAACCATTTTTTGCTTACTACCACCTTCGTGATTCATCAAATCGGCCATCAGTTCACACACTAATGTGGCGCGAATTAATTGCTCACCGCCTTGCTCACTCAAGGAATACTTCGAGGAAAGTTTATTGTTGTTCATTTTATCCCCTTAACGCCATTCAGTTGCAGGACGTGACGGCAGGCGACCAGCAAACGCCAATACATACTCTTTGACCAATGCACGGTGTGCGGCCTGTTGCGAATCAGCAGTAATTTGTAAGCGGCAAGGAATAGCCTTGAGATCGGCGCGACGAACGCCCAAAAACAGATAGGTAAATTTGAGATGTGTGTAGATTGGGGTAGTGGCCATAGCGGCAACCTCCGTTAGATAGCTGAAACAGCTACCACCAGAGTTTCCACGCTCATAATTGGTGGCAGCCCAGACGAGGGTGGAAATACCGGCTCTAACGGATACCGGCCAGCCCGAAAGCTGCCCCGCCTGGACTACCATAACGCCGTGGTAATGATGCACACAGGCCAGAATGACGCCCATACAGACCTGTGAGCACCACACCAAAAACTTTAGGTGTGTCAAAGCTACGATACAAAAAAAGACGCATAGGACGTCTGGTATCGCCGTTAGATTACACGGGTTTCCACGCCCGGCTGTCGATTTTGCGACAACGAGAAAACTATACCGTGCTGGACCAGCAACGTGCAAGCCGTTTTTATCCGAACGCTCAAGATTGACACTCAATAAGGTAAATGCGATATTTCGCCAGGCAAAGATAGAATACATATTATTATTTATACACCGTTTATTTCGACATAAAATTTTTATCAGCCCAGTACACTATTGTTCTGGGCTTTTTTATGTCTATTACTCTCTAACTCAAGATGGATTATTTGCGAGCAATGCTTATCGCGTGCTCATCCACTGCGGTATAAAGAAAACCATTGCCCAATGCATAACCTTCATTGCGCCAATAACTTTGTTCATACACGGCGCGATCATCGACAAATTCCGCCCTGAAATGACGACTGCCTTTTTGGGTGTAAATATGCAAATTATCCAGCGTGGTGATGGCCAGGCGTTTTCCTGGCATAAAAGGCGGCACAAAAGCAAAACGTCCTGCCACTGAACTGCTAAGCATCTGCGCCGCCGCTGTGTCTGCCGGACGATCAGCCGCATTGAACAAGCGCAAACGCTCTGCTGCCGCCAGTTCTGCCCCGACCATCACCACCAGGCGTGGATCCTCACGGAAACCCTCCGGGATATTTGTTGTAATAAGATGATTTGCCAGCGCATCGAGGTGAGGGAAATCACCTCCGTCACCCAACGTGACAGCCTCAGTGATAACCTGCGAGCCGTTATTAAAGCCTTTTGCAATGGCGTGCCACCCAATATTAATGTCCTGCCCTTTGGGATTATTTTCCGGATCGGTGGGATAGGAAATCCGTTCACCGTTGAGACCAATACGTAACATATCGAGCGAAACTGCCATACCAAAGAATTCAGACACAGCTTGCGTAAAATGCTCCATGCCACCGACATTCGCAATTGACGACATTTTTCCGTAGGGCAAGGATGCACAGGAATCCGTTTCTACCAAAACATAGTCCGTACCATTAACTGACAGTCGTTTATTAAAACGTCCTTCAATCGTTCTCCCGGTATGCAAAGAAGCATCGCCAATTTCTATTGCCTGACCTTTTTCCGCATCAACATCCATTAACGTGATGCCATTCATCATCCAGCCAGATTCCAGCATGGTAATACGGAGATTATTTTCAGCCACATCAGAAATCGTAAATTCTCGATGGTGCCCATAAGGAAAATTGACAGTCTTCATTAAATTTTGGTGATAACGTTCCGCCACGGCGGGAACAGGAATTGTTGCCATGATATTTAACCTGTAGATGTTTATATTTAAATTAAAGGGATGAGAACATTTCTTGTTGTTTAGACTTTAAGGATAATTTCCCACCCATCATAAGATCGGCATATTCATCTACCGTCATTAAATCCCGCCATTTTTCACTGGATACATTGTAATACTCTACAGCCAAAGCCGCACGTTCTAACCCGCCATTGTTAAGCGCGTATTTATCTGTTGGTGGTGTGCATCTTTGGACTATTTCACGTAATGCTTTTTCCAGGGCATCCATTACTCCCCAGGCATAGATATGAGAACGTAGCCCATCGCTATACACTCCTTTACGGTAGGTGTAGGCAGGAAGAGGCTCCAACGGGATATGCGTTAACACCTTACCCTTAAACCCTTTTTCCCCGCACATTAACATCTGATCTACAGGCTCGCGCAGTAACCCTAGTAGTCCCCGACGAGCAGCGACAGCGGCCTTAGCTTCAACCAACTTCGCATTTGCCCGTTCGAGTTTGGCGCTTGCCTGTACAATAGCTTCTTTCATGCTGCCATTCCAACGAGATGCGTCACTTACACCACGCTTGGCATTGCCCAATTCGCGCTCACAGAGCATTATTTCATTTTCGATACCGGATACTTTTGACTCGGCATCAAAACAAATTTTCTCACCCTGCTCTATCAGAGCATGAATTTCTTTCGCTGTACAATTAGCACGCGGAGGCATATATCCAGTCAAATTTTCAAACTGCTTCAAAAGAGGCTCCATTTTATGCAATCGATATATTTCAATAGTACGGATTGCATATCCTCCCTGACCATATGATTCATTGAATGGAATAACATGATAATTACAAATTTCTTTTAGGTTATCATCATTCTTAGTGCATTTTATTTTATTCACTTCACATCCCTCCTTGATATATTATTGGAAACCCACCCATTGATTTCACTTTCAACCCAAGCAACAGATCGTTCACCGATAGACACACTCTTCGGAAACTTATCACTCTTCATCTTTTGATATACGGTAGATCTTTTTAGACCGGTAATCATTAGTACATCTGGCAACCTTATTAAGCGAGAAGTTTCATTTCTAACCTGCACTGCGCCCCCTTAGTTATTAATTAAATATAAAATTCGAGTATAGAATTACACTTGATATAAAAAGTGTAAAGCCCCCCTACTCGCCAAAAAACCTCAGACGAATGGCTGATAGGGAAAGGATACGAACGCATACGAACATATATGACTAAATACTAATAAATAATGATAAGCTACCTTTTTGTAAGGTTTTGTAAATACCATTTGATATCTTGGGATCTCATTGGATGCCCATAGATTAACGCCAATTATTCTTGTGTAAAGGGGTGAAAATTGAACATGGAGGCCAAAAAAAGCGCAGTGATAGTATCGCAAGGGTGAGGAGTTACTATTAGTTGTCACGAGTAATCGGTATGTTTACATATTGAACCCACCTCAAATTATGTAAGTTTTTGTAAACCTCATGCAAGAACAAAAAACAACCACACAGCCAACAACTTCAGAAGAGGAGATCCATTATGCGAGTAAGATAATGTATATAGAAATCAGCAAACATTTAAATTTCACAATATAATCAAATAATTATCATTTAAATTCGATTCCAGTCGGGGACACCATTCTTTCTCATCAAACCGTCCCCCATCATCTGTACCCGCAATCCCCCTTTTCCCTTGTTCAGTCCCGGATTCCTCCAAGCGTTATGATGGGCATTAGTTGAAAAACTTGATATCCGTCGGCGTTGAGATCGTCGCCGCCTCACCTCTGGCCTGCAACTCACCCTTCTCATCATCGAAATTGAACAGCGTAACGCTATTGGTGAACACATTCGTGACATAGAGGCGGTTGCCGTCGGCATCAAAAGCGAGCGCCCGCGGTTCAATGCCGCCGGCCTCATAGCGCGTCGGCACGCTTGGCAGACCGTCCCTGCCTATTTTAAATACCAGCAGGTGGTTATCGGTACCGCGATGGGTGGCAATAAGATATCTGCCGCTCGGGCTCAGGATAATAGCCCCGCCGCTTTTCGCCTCCGCCGAATCGAGGCCGCCGTTCAGTTTCACTTTCCCTTGCCGCGTCAATCGATGATCGCTGACGGCAAACGCCTCGATCTCGCCCGCCATTTCAGTGATGACATACGCATATTCGCCTTCTGGCGAGAACACCATGTGCCGTGGACCGGCGCCGGGCGCAAAGCCGACATCGCGCGAAGCATCCGCCTGCAGCGGCTGCGCGTTATCCGGGCGATAGCGGTAGGCGTGCAACTTATCGCCGCCGAGATCCGCCGCGTACAGGTATTGGCCATCACGGCTGAAGGTGGTGGAGTGCGCATGCCCGCCTTCCTGGCGCCCCTGCACGATGCCGGAGCCGGGTATAAACGGGTAATGCTGCACGCGTTCACCCAGTGTGCCGTCGCTGCGAATCGGCAATACCGTCACCCCCGCGCCGCCATTGGCGACGGAGTAGTTGGCGACAAACAGAAACTTGCCGTCCGGGCTGAGTGTGGCATGCGTCGGCTGCTGGCCCGCACTGCTCACCGTATTCAGCACCCGCACGCTGCCAGCGTCGTCTATTGCCAAGGCGGTCACCGTTCCCGCATCCTCTTCATTGGTGACATAGGCGAAACGACCATCGCGAGATTTTGCGATCCATGACGGGCTTTTCATCTTGATGACATTGAGCAGCGTTAACGTGCCGTCGACATTTACCCTCAGACGATAGAGCCCTTCACTGGGGAACGCCGGTTTCTGCACCGCAGGCGCATCCGGAATATGGGTCCAGGTACCGACTAACGCTATTTGTTGAGGCTCCCGATTATTGGCCATCGCATTTCCTGAAAACATGAAGAGGGTTAATGCCAGCATTAATTGAATGACCTGCCAGCCTAAACCGGCAACGTTCACCCAGCCAGACACAGACAACGTTAAAGGTAGCATACCGAAAGCGTAATGGTGTTTATTCATTGAACCGGGGGATTTCTCTACACTCATGATGTCTCCTTTTCTCAACGCTACACCACAGGAATCAGTATATCGACATTAACAACTTCGCTGTTTAAATGCTCGTTTCTATATAGCTCGATAAAAAAGCTTTCCCTCATTTTGACATTAATGGCCGGCAGGTAAGCGTCATAGATGCTTTCAAAAAAATCAATGTACTCAGGCAACGCTCCCATAAAGGGAATAACAATATATTTCCCTCTGGGTATGTAGAAGTTAAAAATAGAGTGAAAAACCTCTTGTTCCTTACTATTTGAATGCCATTTACCCGCTCTGGTTTTTTCCACACCATAAGCTTTTCCATTCTTGCTTAACCATTTTTCATTAGTCTGCGTAATGTCACTGGCATCTCTGTATTTCCTTATGGAATGGAAAATCAATGCTTTGTACTGCTTTAACAACTCAATATCATCCGGCATGACCGTGTGATAAAAATAGGGCTTATTGTCATTGCCATACGGTGGGATCTGGATGGAGAAATCCCATCCCCGGCTGTTTCTAAAGCTGTTGGGCGTTTCGCCAAAGAAACGTTTGAATGCCCGCGTGTAACATTGCTGAGAGGCAAAGCCCGATGCCAAGGCGACATCCAGTATGTTCCCTTGATGTTGTTTAAGCAAAATTGCGGATCGGCTCAGCTTTCTGTGCCTGATATAAGTTCCGAGCGTCATACCAAAATAATGTTTAAACAGCCGTTGCAAATGCCATTTAGAATACCCTGAGATAATAGACACTTTCTCGACGGAAAGCCCCTCTATAATATTCTTCTCCATATACTCTAACACCTGTAAAAGAATATCTTTCCGATAGTCCATGTGCGCTCCTTGCCTTTATAAAAATCGTGTCCTTTTCATTAAAATCGTTAACCAACCAAACCAAGTCATTAAGATTAATCCTAAAAAAAATCACCTTGGCAGCGCCATTTTTGCGGCATAGGAAAAGTCATTACTTAAATAACTGAAAATGATCATGTTATATAAATCCACCCGCAAAAAAAACGGCAAAACAAAAACAACCCACATAAAGTGCTCCCGTCAAAGATGCATTTACATCTCCAGGGAGAATCACACTTTTTGCCAATTGTTTTATCTTAACGTGTTTTTTTACACTCCACTGGCATGGCCGAATAGGAATTTCATCATCACAAATTAAATCGTGATTTATTGTTTGGTCGGTTGATAAAATTATTGAACCTAATATGAAGAAGTAGGAACAATGTCGAGGAAGGATGCGGTGGATAAACGCAAGGCCTTAACCTCGGGCCAGATAATCGCAGAGCTTCATAGCGCGTTTCTTTTTTATCTTTTCCCAACAAAGCAGAATCGATGTTTCAACAAACCTTGTTCGATGCCCTACTTTACCTTCCACGCCAATTGGGGCGCCATTTATGCCTCGCTCTTCCCTCGTAACAGTGCCGTGTCTGCATACCCGTGCTTTGTTGCCACAGCACGGCAAAAAGCCCGGCTCGCCAGGCCGGGCTTTTCATTAACGGACTGATTAATCAGCCAGGTTGTCGATCTCTGCCGATCGGTGCTTGCGTAGCAGATTCAGCAGCAAAGATACCCGCCGCTCGGTGCGTTCCGGGGTATCCGGCGGCAGGTTGTAGCGCAAGGTGTAGCGCTCGTTGTTCTCGTTGCAAAAATCGATGACGAGCACGGGCGCGGACGCTCCCGCCACTTTTCGATAGTTCAGCGAGATGCACGACAGGTTTTTCCTCATCTCAACTTACCGCGACGGTACGGCGGGTTGATTCGGCAATCCGCCCCACGCCGGCGCTCAGCGCAGCGCCCAACAGCAGTATCAGCAGTGAGCCCCATGCGGCGCGAGACAGTTGTTTGGCCGCTTCATCAGCCGCTTCACGCGCTTTCTGCTCGGCTTCGGCCTTGAGTTTTTCCACCTTCTGCACCGCCTGCTGATAAGCCTGGGCGTAGTTATCGACGATTTGGCTCGCTTCATCACGGCTCTTGCCGGTGCGTGCCGCAACGATATTCACCAACGCATCCTTGTCGGCCGCACTCAACGTCGGCTCACCGGACTGCTTGACGCGTTCGAACCACTGCTTAAGCTCGGTAGCGGCCTGCGCCGGATCGGCAGCCGCGTCCATGGCTGATTGCTTGCCGTCGGCGGTCGCCCTATCGGCCTTCTGTTCCAACCGAGCCGGATCCAATTCCGGCTTGCCGGTCTGCTTGAGCGTGGCGTTCAACTGATTCTCCAGGCTTCCCCAGTCCAGGCTGATACCCTTTTTATCCAGCTGTTGCTTGAGGCCTTCACCCACGTTTGGCGCTGCCGCCGCCAGGCCGCTGCCCGCCAGCGAGAGCCCTTTACCCACCGCGCTGCCCGCCAGCCCCACCACGCCGCTTGCTAATGAAACCATCAGCCAGGTGGTCAGCAAGGTGGTGATCGCCCAGCTCAGCAGGCCATGCAAACCGCCGCGGTTCGGCGCAGTGCGTCCGGCGACGAACGCACCGGCGGCCAGCGATGCCAGCGTGGAAACCAGCAGCCAGATCCCGGTGCCGGTGCCAAAACCGCTCAGCGGATTGCCCTTTTGCATCATATCCACGGCCTGGGCACCGATAGCCGTACCCAGCACGCTGAAGATAAGATAAGTCACCAGCGCCACGGCACTCCCGGCCAATATCGAGCCCCATGACACCTGAAACGCAAAGCGATTTGATTCATAGACAGTGGTCATCGTTGTTCCTTATATTTTCTGGACAAGTGATTGCACGCACGGTGGATAACCGCGCAGACAAATTCAGTCTGCCGCGCGGCGGCGTCGGCCGTCCCAGTTCATTTGCGCCAGAATGCCTAGTGCATTCACACCCTGCGAATACGCACCTTATGCACTAAGCTGCTCAGCGAGTAGCGTAACCCGCGGCCCCGATCAGAGGCCGCTCCCCTTCTGTCTAGCGGAGAGCACATGAACCCATCCGTCCTGGCCAGCGAAACCCACCGCGGCCACCTGCAGCAAATCATCTCCGGCTTGTCCGACGGCGTGATCCTGACGGATACCGATCAAACGCTTCTCTGGGCTAACGAAGCCGCGTTGGCCATGCACGGCGTGAGCCACCAGAAAGCCCTGGGGGCTAATGCCGGCGAGTACGCGGCGCGTTTTGCACTGCGTTATCGCAACAACCACCCGCTGGCGCTGGAACAGTACCCGCTGAGCCGGGTTGCCGATGGCGAAACCTTCACCGATGTGGTGGTGGAGGTTCGGCAGGTCGACGATCCGGAGAGCTTCTGGGTGCACCGCCTGCGGAGCCTGATCATCACCGATGCGCAGGGGCAGCCGGAGCTGCTGGCGCTGATCCTGAGCGACGCAACGGAGTGGGCCAGCGCCGAACAGCGCTTTGAAAAAACCTTCAACGCCAATCCGGCGCCGGCGGTCATTTGTCGGCTAAGCGACCTGCGTTACGTCAAGGTCAACCAGGGGTTCCTCGATATGACCGGTTACCAGCGTGAACAGGTCATGGGGCGTTCGGTTTATGAACTCGACGTCTTGGAACAGGCAGAGCACAAAGAGCTGGCGGTTCAGCGCCTGGGGGAAGGCGCCACCATTCCGCAGATGGAGGCCGAGCTGAAACTGCCCGGCGGAGGAAGCAAGCTGGTGGTGGTTGCCGGTCAACCGCTGGATATCAATGAAGACGACTGCATGCTGTTCACGTTTACCGATCTCGAACCCCGGCGCCTGGCGGAATCGGCGCTGCGAGAAAGTGAAGAGCGGTTCGCCAAGGCATTTCGCCTGAGCCCGGTGCCGACGTTGGTGTGTACCGCAGACGAGAGGCGCGTGCTGGACGTCAACGAAGCGTTCACCCGCACCACCGAGTACGACGCCGAAGCGTTGATCGGCAAAACGGTCGATGAGATCCAGTTTATTGACGATCCCGAGGCGAACCGCCGTTTGTTTGCCGCACTGGAAAAAAGCGGCAACGTCGAAGGGTTGGATATCCAGGTGCGAAAGAAAGGGAGCGAGCTAATCGACTGCGTGGCCTCGGCGGATGCCGTCAGTATCCATAATGCGCCCTGCTACCTGTTGGTGCTCATGGACATTACCGAGCGTAAACGATCGGAGCTGGAGCTGGTGAATGCCATCGAAGAAGTGATGCAGGATGCCTCGTGGTTCAGCCAAACTTTGATCGAAAAACTGGCCAACGTAAAAAGCATCAACCGGCCCGACCAGGCTGGATTCACCGCCAGCGACCTCACGCCGCGCGAGCGCGATGTGCTGGAATTGATTTGCGAGGGGCTGCCGGACAAGAAAATCGCGGCGCGTCTCAATCTGGCGCTCAACACCATCCGCAATCATGTCGCGACGGTCTATTCCAAACTCGGCGTGCACAGCCGCAGCGAAGCCATCGTCTGGGCCAGAGAGCGCGGGCTGTTTACCGGCGGAGCGGCCTCCAGGAATGGCAAGTAGCCTGCAAATGCACTACCCGCACCGATGCAAACGCCCCTTATGAGCGCAGAGTGAAGTGCATAACATGGCGGTGCAAATGCAGGCTTTCGCTCTGTGCGAACGCCAAACGGATCGAACCTTAGGAGCACATCATAATGAACAGCGAAAAAGCCAATGGCATGATGGACAAAGTGGCGGGCAAAGCGCAGGAAATCGCAGGCGACGTCAGCGGTAACGAACGTTGGCAGGCCGAAGGCGTCACGCGCCAGGCAGTGGGCGCGCTGCAAGAAAAATACGGCGACGCCCTGAGCTGCGCCGGCAGTATGATGAAGAAAAACCCCCTCGCCGCGTTGGCACTCGTTGCCGGCGCAGGTTTGTTGGCCGGCCTGCTGCTGCGTCGCCGTTGATTAGCGCCGACGATCAACCTGCTTTTCCCTGAATGTTGTGCCCGGTGGGTAACCACTGGGCACGGTTCTCTGGCCAGGCGGGGCTCAGCGTTATCGATTGCTACCTCCATCTCGTTGGCATCCGGGCTTAACGCGTACTCAACGTCGCCATGCGACGGATGATTATGGCGAAACCGTTATATCCCGCAGGGAATATGAGCTTTTATCGTTCAGGCTGCGGTACACCGCCTTTACTCGCTGCTTAACGGCACCTCTTTTTATTATATTCGTCCTATTGCTGATTATCATCGCCCCCACCGTCTGTTATTTCCGGTTGTTATGCAATTCTCTTCAACATATCGAAATCCCTCGGCATAAAAACCGAATAGATCAATCAGGCTGGGTTTATCCTCCGCGCCATTAAATGTTAATATTGCCAGATTGTGCGCACGGAGAAATAGCATGTTCCCCAGTAAAAAACATTCACAGCGGGCGACCCCGCTGACCAGCTATCAATTTTCCCGGCTGCATACTTTTGAATGCGTCGCCCGCCATTTATCTTTTGCGCTGGCGGCTCAAGAATTGTCGATCACCCCCAGCGCCGTAAGCCACCGCATTAATTTGCTCGAAAAGGAATTGGGCTTTCTGCTGTTTCAGCGCTTTCATCGCAGAATTACCCTGACGCCGGAGGGCGAGCGCATGCAATGGGCGCTGGACAGTTCCTTCAACACCTTGAATCAGGAAATCCTGGACATCAAAAATCGCGAGTTGACGGGAACATTGACCCTCTACTCACACCCGTCTCTGGTGCAATGTCTGCTGCTGCCGCGCATCGGCGACTTTATCGCCCAGCACCCCACCATTCACCTCAACATTTTGACCGGGCAGGAAATCATCAACCTGGCCAACCGCGGCGTGGACCTGGCGATGTACTTCGGCAAACTGCCCTCGGGGCGGCATCTGGACGAGGCCTTTATGCAGGAATCGATGGTGCCGATTTGCACGCCGCAGTACGCCGCTGCACATAACCTGTACGATGCGCCGGAAAACCTGGCTCACTGTACGCTGCTGCACGATCGCTACAACTCCGGCGAAGATGAGTGGCAAACCTGGTCACAACACTTTGCGTTGGGGCTGGATACCGACAGTAAAAGCATGGAGTTCGACCGTTCCGATCTCGCGGTACTGGCCGCCACACGGCACCTTGGCATCGCCATGGGGCGGCTTAATCTGGTGCAGGACTGGATAAAAAGCGGCGAACTGATCATTCCGTTCACCAACATGACCGTGCCCTGTGAGCACTGCTATTTTACCTCGACCATTTCCGAACGGCAGTGGCCCAAGATCCTCGCGTTTAAGCAGTGGATCATGAAAATCTCCCCTCTGGTCTGATGGCCAGAGGGTTAGCGCTCTACTTTGGGGGAATAAGAAAAATGCAGCGCGCAGGCGTAGAGCCGGCCGGCCTTTGAATAAGAAATATATTTTCGACTTTTATCCCAGGTCAGCAGGGAATTATTGGCAAAATAATAAACCTCCAATCGCATCCCATTCGCCAACCTCGACCAGCCTCGGCTTCTTATCACGGTAAAATCACCGTTATCGCTGAGCGTAATCAGCGGCACGCCCCAAGCATAGCGGGATATTTGCAACTGAATAATGAATTGGCTTTCGCAGCTTATTTGGTAGTTCTGTACATCAACATCCATAATTTATATTTTTGGTGCCACCCTTCGGTCAAAATAAAGAAGATATGAACAACTCACCACGATTAACCCCAGCACGATCAGCACAGCACCCAATACAAACTCAATTTGCAGTGGTTCGCCGAGAATGGCGACCCCCGCCAGGATGCCGAATACCGGCGTCATAAAGGTGAGAATGCCCAGCGAGGAAGCCTGATAACGGCGCAGCAGTGAAAACCAGATCAGGTAGCTGAAAAACGACACGATCAGCGTTTGGAACAGCAGGCTGCACCAGGCCACCGGGCTCAGGACGACGTGCAAATTGCCCGTCGCTATCGCCAGCAGCGACAGCAGCACGCAGGCGCCCGTCAACTGGAATAACAACGTCTGTTTGGCCGGGCACTCCGCCAGACGCGTGGTACGGATCACCAGGGTAGAACCGCCCCAGGCGATCCCCGCCAGCAGGCCATAGAAATCGCCTTTCAGCCGATCGGCTCCGCCACTTCCCTCAGCCATGCCCGATATGGCCAGCACCACGCCGCCAAAGGCGATGAGCATGCCTAGCCACTGCACCGGCGACAGACGCTCCTGAGGAAGGAGAAAATGCAGACCGAGGGCGGAAAATAGCGGCGCGGTGTACAAAAACACCGCCATATGCGAGGCGCTGGTGTAGCGCAGCCCTTCGGAGACAAAAAAGAACTCCAGCGCGAACAATGCCCCTACGCTCAAACCGGCGCTCAGCGTGGCGCGATCCCAGGTGAAGCACTCGCCGCGGCAACGCGCCAACAGGTATACCCCCAGCGCGGCGAGGCCCGAGCGAATGGCAATTTGCAGCACCGCCGACACATCCTGCTCGGCGGCCTTGATCGCCACCTGCTGCATCCCCCAGATGGCGCAAAGCAGCACCATGGCGGCGGCGGCCCTGCCGTCAATACCGACTCTTGCATTCATAATAGAATTCTCGCCACCGTTGAAATAATCACAGGCCACCGTAGAATTATTCTTTATACACCACGATTTCCTGATAAAGTTTAATAACCTCACCATCGCTGTCGACGGAGTCGGTATATTCAGTTTGCTGCGCCAAATGAATCACCCGCCATCCTTTACGCGCCAATTCCGGGATCGTCAGGCGCCCCACGCCGCGGCAGGTAAACAGGGTATCGTCAGATAACCTGAGTTTGCTAACCTCTGCATAATCATAAGCTTGAGAATGGCAAACGTGCGACTCCGCCGCCATCACCGGTAATGAAAACAGCCCCACCAACAACATTAACAGATTTCTCATGGCGACCTCCCAATCGCTTATTCCTGCCGACCGATTACGCAGAAGAAGGCAAACGTTAATACGGCGGTGACAGGCTGAAATTAATTATCTCTTGCACGACTAAAATTACAGGCTGACGCCGATGACTGACAAATGAAAAATATAAACCTTGGCGTTAGATGAATTCATCCGAATCGAGAGACATAAATAATGGCGCTTTTCACCGCACGAAATGGTCAAAAACCGGCCAATAATTAGCAAGAAAAGTAATTATTTATCTCACCGTTTATGTTACAAATGCCGCCCGCCGCTAAAACACCAAAAAAACCGTCAAAATGCGTGAAAACGCAGCGTTCTGCGCAAAACATCGGCATGGCGGCGCTGATGGGGCGGTCATACATAAAACAGGGATAACACATGGCAATGAAATTGCGCGTAGTGACTCAAGCGGTGGCGCTGGGTCTGGCGATCGGCAGCGCGTCGTTCGCCGCTCAGGCAGAAATCACTCTGCTGAAGCAAGATCCACAGGCCGGCGATCCGCTCAGCCGCCTGAACTTTACCGTTGGCGGCAGCATCCGTCCGCAGTTCAACAACATGACGGGCGACGGTGACAAGGGCTCGTATAAGCGTAACGGCTTCGATGGCGGCACCCGTTTCCGTTTCGCAGCGGACTACTACCTGTTCGACGATATCAGCTGGATCAGCTACTACGAGCTGGGTGTGAACATTCCGGCGCTGTTTGACTGGGATCACCACTATGCCGACGGCGCGAGAAACACCAGCCGCCGTATGCTGTATACCGGCCTGAAAAGCAACACCTGGGGCCAGATGACCTTCGGTCAGCAAAACAGCGTTTACTATGACGTGGTTGGCGCCAAGACCGATATCTGGGACTACGACATGCTGGCCCAGGCACCGGGCAACGGCATCAACGGCGACTACGACGGCTCTTACCGTTCACGCAAAATGCTGAAGTACAAGAACCGCTTCGGCGATGCGGACGTTTACGCCTCGTACCTGTTCAGCGACAGCGACTACCTGCCGGGCAACGGCCTGCGTTATAAGCGCAAAGGCGGCGGCTCACTGGGTGTGGATTACCACATTACACAGGATCTGACCTGGGGTACCGCCTGGAACTACACCCGCGCCGAAATGCGCAACCCGTCCACCAGCGGCAGCAAGAGTTATGACCAGAACATTTTCGGTACCGCCATCAGCTGGAAACCGGATAACTGGACGCTCACCTTCGGCGGCGGTTACTACAACGACTTCCTGACCACCAAGAAAGCCGACGTCAACAATTACTTCGCCGGCGATGCGTGGGGTATCGAATACCTGGCCGGTTATACCGTGCCGGTGGGCCAGTACGCGGTGAAATCGGTGATGCCGTACTTCATGGGCGACCGCCTGGAATACATCAGCGGCCGCAACTACCAGCGCATCGACAACGGCCTCGGGGTTACCGTACAGTTTGACTACGGTTTCCGCGTTGACGTAGAGCACGTGCTGACATCGAGCACCGACAACCTCGGCGATATGACCGTGGTCCGTCTGCGCTACGATTTCTGATTGCTCAGAACGTAAAAAAGGCCGCGCAAGCGGCCTTTTTCGTTGTTTGAAGCAGCGGTCAGAAGCCGCCGCGCGCCGAGCGCCCTACCGCTTCGCCCAGTTGCCATACCGCCATGGCGTAATGGGTGCTGTGGTTATAGCGGGTGATAGCGTAGAAGTTCGGCAGACCGTACCAATACTGGTAGCCGGTGCCGACGTCCAGCCGCAGCAGGCTGGCCTCTTGGTTATCCCCGAGTGAACCCTGCGGGCTCAGGCCGGCTTCAGCCAGTGCGGCGACCGAGTAGCGGGTCTTGAAGCCGTTTTCCAACCCCGGCGCCTGGCCGTTGGCCTGAATGGCGACCGGCTCGCCCTTGGACCAGCCGTGCGCCTTGAAGTAATTGGCCACGCTGCCGATGGCATCGACCGGATCCCACAGGTTGATATGCCCATCGCCGTTGAAGTCAACCGCGTAGCTTTTGAAGGAAGAAGGCATGAACTGCCCATAGCCCATCGCGCCGGCGAAGGAGCCGCGCAGCTCGAGCGGATCGTCACCTTCGGTGCGCGACATCAGCAGGAAGGTTTCCAACTCACCGGCGAAGTAATCGGCGCGGCGCGGGTAGTTGAAGGCCAGCGTCGCCAGCGCGTCGATAATGCGGGTTTTACCCATTACGCGGCCCCAGCGGGTCTCCACGCCAATAATCCCCACGATGATCTCCGGCGGCACGCCGTACACCTGCCAGGCGCGCTGCAGCGCATCCTGATATTGATTCCAGAACACCACGCCGTTTTGCACGTTATCCGGGGTGATGAACTTGTTGCGGTAGCGCAGCCAGGAACCGTTCGGCCCGGTTGGCCCCTGAGTAGACGGCGTCGGCGCCTGTCTGTCCATCAGCCGCAGCACCGAGTCCAATCGCCGAGCCTGCGCCAGCACGTCGTGCAGCTGCTGCCGGTCAAACCCGTGTTCCTGCACCATCTTATCGATAAAGCGCGCGGTATTCGGGTTATTGGCGAAATCCCCTCCCAGCGGCGCGCCGCTGTGCGCCGGGCTCAGCAAAAAGCCGCCCTTTACCGGGGTGCTCTGCGGCGTAGCAGTGGTACTGGGTTTCGGCGTGCTGCTACAGGCAGCAAGCAAGGTAATCAGCGGTAAAAGCGCAACCAGGTGACGCATCGGATATCCATAGCCATGCAAGAGATAAGTGGGAGTTATGTTAATGCATTGTTCAACGCGAACAAACAGGATTATGCCGCCAATGACCGCGTCAGGTAGCCAAACGTGCCAAATTGTGACGTTTTGCTCGGTGAAAGGACGCCCTGTGCGGCCGCGTGGAATCTCAACCGCGACTAAATGAGAAAAATTATCACCTTGACGCCCCCGTTTACCCCGCTAGAATGCCCGGCTGCTTGCCATCCGGCCTCCGCCGGGCGGCCAATGATGACGACAACGGACTGTGATGGAATCTCTCGGACAACTCACCAAAGACCTTTACCGCGGGCGCATCTCGCGCAAACCCTTTGTTTTCTCGCTGGCGATCTTCGCCGTTGGCATCGTGCTGCTGTCGTTTCTGTCGACCTATCTGGATAAAAACCATTTTCGCGCCCATGCGCACGGCGACACCGAGGAATTCGTCTCGGTGCTGCTGTATCTGTTGTGCATCATGGTGTGGGCGCTGTTCTGTTTTGGCCTGGTGGCGTGGTTTATGGCCAAAACCGCGTTTCGCCTTAATGATATCGGCCTGCCCGGTTGGGTGCTGGCCGTCACATGCTACGTTTGCTCGGTGCTCAACAACTACTCCCCCGGCCCGGTGGCGCGCTGGCTGCCGCTGTTCAGTCTGGCCGTCATGATCTGCGCCCTACTGTTGCCGCCCGACGGGCTGCGTCGCAAGCCGCGTGAACATGCCGATTGAGCGCCATTCCGCTCAAGGCTATGGCTATCCGCCGGCCGCGCCGTCACAATAGCGCCTCATTCAGGTTTCAATCAGGGATTGCCATGTACAGCCACTACCCCGCCCATTACACCTTCGATAGCGACAGCGACGCCTGGCAGATCGGTTTCCACGACTTCCCCGAGTGGCAATCTGCCTGCTATAAACGCGAAGACATCGAGCTGGAAGCGCAGGAAAGCCTGCTGGCCGCCATCGCCGCCGCGATGGATGAAGGTCTGCCTCTGCCCGCCCCTTCTCCTGCGCAAACCGATGACTTGAAAGTACACCTGCCGGCGCTGGTGGCGCTGAAGATCGAACTGCACAATGCCATGCTACGCAAAAACACCGGCAAAGCGGCGCTGGCGCGCAAGCTGGGATTCAACGGCGGGCAAATGGAGCGGTTGCTGGATATCGGCTACGCCTCGAAGGTTGAAGCGCTGGAGCAGGCGTTGTATCTGCTGGGCTACGAAGTGCGCGTGACGATAAGCGAAGTTTGCCAATGAGTTAGCGCTAAGTTAGCGAAATATTCGTCAACAGGACTAAATTTTCCCCGTTTTGCGCCGATATGATGGCTACCTAATCACCTGTCGCAACAACGAAGGCTAAAAATGGAGTGGAGTCGCCGTCATATTTGGGCCGTTATTCTGCTGTCTTGTCTCGTTTTTTGGGTCATTTTGGCGACCGGCATCAACGCCGTCGCCTGAGCGCCCGCCGCTGCATTGTTTCATCCCCTATTTAACAGCCCGCCACGGCGGGCTAGTTCCTGTCGCCCGCCCATAAAAAGCGTTATAAAACAGCGCACCCTGTTCAAAAAATAGCCGAAAATTGTGATCAAAAACACAGTATTGAAATCAGACCAGTATTGAGAGTACATTAGCGCCGATCCTGTCGCGGTTCGGATTTTACCTCACGGAGCATGAGGCGCGACAACCGGACAGCCCGCGCTCGAGGACGTTGTTCTTTCGCTTGGAAGAATCCGCCCGACAAGCAGGCTGCCCATAAAATACTCAGCACAACAATCGGGATCATTGCTGGCGAGGACTCCAGACAGGAGTTGTTCAGTGAAATATTTTTTGATGGGCGTGTCATTCATGCTGGTTGCCTGGGTTGGCACCTTCATGTTGATGGTTGCCTGACGGTAGCCAGACCAGGAACACAGCCAAAGGGACGCGCAAGCGTCCCTTTGTCGTTTCTGTTAACGATCATTTGCCCGGCATCATGCGGCGCAAGGTGTCGTCCTTACGCAGGTAGTGATGAAACAGCGCCGCCAACGCATGTGCGCCAATGATAAAGTAGCCGATATTCGCCAGCGTCTCATGAACCGTTTTGACCAGCCTGCGCATCACCGGATCCGGCGTCACCCACTGCGGCATCGGCCAGCCCAGCAAAGACCACGATTTCCCGCCGTAGGCCAGGGTTAACATGCCCAGCAACGGCAACATCAGGAAGACCACGTACAGCAGCCAATGGAAGATCTTGGCGCCCACTTCCTGCCATTCCTCCAGCGGCGGCGTGGTCGGCGGCGTCGCGTGGAAAGCGCGCATGGCCAACCGAATCAGCATCAGGGCAAAAACCGATACCCCAAAATTAAAGTGCAGATTTTTGACCAGCGGCGCCCACGCCTCCGGCACTGAATCCTTCAGCAACATCGCCGCATAGGTGAGGATCACCATCAGCAAAGTCAGCCAATGTAAAACGATTTGCGATCGCGCGTAGCGGTTGCTCATACACTCTATCCAAAAAATAAAATTCAGCGTAGTTGAGCATAATGGGGAAATAATGAAGAAAACCTTGGGACGGAAAAAATAAGGCCGGGCGAACGCCCGGCCTGACAGGATTATTTGGCGCTGCCGGCTTTGCCCGGCTTCAGCAGCCCGTCCGCGCGGAACATCGCCTTGATACCGCGCACCGCCTGGCGGATACGGTCCTGGTTCTCGATCAGCGCGAAACGCACGTGGGTATCGCCGTAGTCGCCGAAGCCGATGCCCGGCGAGACGCAGACCTTGGCTTCCGCCAGCAGGCGTTTGGCAAATTCCAGCGAACCGAGGTGGGCATAAGGCTCGGGAATTTTCGCCCACACGTACATCGACGCCTTCGGGTTTTCCACCATCCAGCCCGCCTCATGCAGCCCCTTCACCAACACGTTGCGGCGCTGCCGATACTGCTCGGCGATATCGCGCACGCACTGCTGATCGCCTTCCAGCGCGGCGATGGCCGCCACCTGCAGCGGCGTAAAGGTCCCGTAGTCGTGATAGCTCTTGATGCGCGCCAGCGCGCTGACCAGTTCGGGATTGCCGACCATGAAACCGATGCGCCAGCCGGCCATGTTATAGCTTTTCGACAGGGTGAAGAACTCCACCGCGATGTCTTTCGCCCCCGGCACCTGCATGATCGACGGCGCTTTCCAGCCGTCATAAACGATATCGGCATAGGCCAGATCGTGGATCACCAGCACGTTGTACTGTTTGGCCAGCGCCACCACCCGCTCGAAGAAATCCAGCTCCACGCACTGCGCGGTCGGGTTGGACGGGAAGCCGAGGATCATCATTTTCGGGCGCGGAATGGTTTCCCGAATGGCGCGCTCCAGCTCACCGAAGAAATCCACACCGTCCACCAGCGGCACCGAGCGCACCTGGGCGCCGGCGATCACCGCGCCGTAAATGTGGATCGGGTAGCTGGGGTTCGGCACCAGTACCGTATCGCCGTGATCAAGGGTCGCCAGCATCAGGTGCGCCAGCCCCTCTTTCGAACCGATAGTGACGATGGCTTCGCTTTCCGGATCGATATCCACCTGATAACGATCGGCATACCAGCGCGAAATGGCGCGGCGCAGGCGTGGAATGCCGCGCGAGGTAGAGTAACCGTGGGTATCGTCGCGCTGGGCGACGGCGCACAGTTTTTCCACGATGTGCGGCGGCGTCGGGCCGTCGGGGTTCCCCATGCTGAAATCGATAATATCCTCACCGCGACGGCGTGCGGCCATCTTCAGTTCGGCGGTGATGTTGAATACGTAAGGGGGAAGGCGTTCAATGCGCGTAAAACGGCGCTGTGGACTGTTATCAGCCATAGGGGATTCCTCGATAGACGTTAGCGCCCGGACCGTCCGAGCGACGCTGGCCAGCGAACTGACCGAATATCGAACATAGCGCAGCGCCGACGAGCTTGTCGATACCTGGCGCGATATTTTTATTTGCCGCCCTGAAACTCCGCCGCCAACAGCCCGAACAGCCAGTCATCGCACCACTGATCCGCCAGACGGTAGTTGTCGCGCAGCGTGCCCTCCAGCTGAAAACCGCACGACTCCAGCAGGCCGCGCGAGGCAAGATTGCCCACGGTCACGGTGGCGGTCAACTTGTGAAAACCGCAGGCGTTCACCGCAAAATCCAGCACTGCCCGCAGCGACTCCTTGCCATAGCCCTTGCCCTGCCCGGAAGGCAAACTCCCGTATCCCACTTCCGCCTGCCGATATGGCGCCCAGTGCGGGCGAAAGCCGGTAATGCCCACCGCCTCTCCGCTGTGCTTCTCACGCATCACCAGACACAACCACTGCTCGCCGTGTTTGTCCCAGGCCGGCAGCCGCTCTTCGAACCGAGCGCGGATCTCCGCTTCGCTGCGCGGATCGGAGATGTAACGGATCACCTCGGGATCTTGGTACAGGCGCAGAAACAGCGGCCAATCCTCGACGGTTATCGACAGTAAGTGCAGACGTTCAGTGACCAGCTTCATAAAATCTCCGAAAAACGAAAAAGAGGAACTTACGAATGAAAGATATCTCTTTATTTTCCCCGATTGGTTGCCGATAATCATTCACGTTAAAACCACAAAACCTTAACGTCTTGCCCGATTCCCTACAACTGCCCGCCGCCGTTATCCACGCGGCACCAGGAGAACACCATGGCCTCTTTAGTCATCGACGATATTCCGCAGACGATCGTTAACGTCAAGCGCCAGCTGCGCCAGGCATTGCCGAACTACCGCGACGTCTTTCTAGCGCTGGAAGAGAACATCCGCGGCCAGGTCGAACAGATCCGCCGCGAGCTGGCCGCCGGCCATAATCCGGTGCCGCAGATCGACGCAGAAGATATCCTGCAGCAGCGCGTCAGCGAGCAGCAAATAGCGCTGATCAAACAGCGCGGCGCCTGCGCCATTCGCGGCGTGTTCCCCCGCGCCAAGGCCGAAGGCTGGAACCGGGAAATCGGCGACTACCTTGAGCGCAACAACTTCGTCGAACGGTTGAAAAACGCCGCCGAAGACAACTATTTCGGCAAGTTGGCCGCCAGCAAGCCGCAGATTTACGGCATCTATTGGTCAAAACCGCAGGTTGAAGCGCGGCAGGATGCGCGCATGCATGCGGTGCAGGTGTTCCTCAACAGCCTGTGGGCCACCGAGAGCAACGGCAAACAGCATTTCGATCCGACCCGCGTCGCCACCTACGCCGATCGCACCCGCCGTCGCCCGCCGAACTCCTCGTCGCTGGGCCTGTCGCCGCACGTCGACAGCGGCACCATTGAGCGCTGGCTGGACGAAAACTTCCGCTATGTGTATCGCCACGTTTTCTCCGGCGACTGGCAGCAGTACGATCCTTTCGCCGCCGACGGCCGCACCGAGGTGCGCGAAATAGCCTCCCCGGCGGTCTGCTCGATGTTCCGCACCTTCCAGGGCTGGACGGCGCTGACGCCGCAGCGCACCAACGCCGGCACGCTGAACCTGGTGCCGATCGCCAACGCCATGGCCTATGTGCTGCTGCGCGCGCTGCAGGACGACGTCGCCGACGACGATCTGTGCGATGCGGCACCGGGCCGCGCGCTGTCGATCTCGGAAAAGTGGCATCCCCTTTTATTAAGTGGGATTTCCCCCATTCCCGATCTGGAGCCGGGCGACACGGTCTTTTGGCACTGCGATGTGATCCACGCGGTGGAGAACGAGCATAACGGCGAGTTCGACAGCAACGTGATGTACATCGCTGCCGCGCCGGGCTGCGAGAAAAACGACGCCTATCTGCAGCGCCAGCTGCCGAGCTTTATCGACGGCAGAACGCCGCCAGACTTCGCCCCTGACGACTTCGAGGTGGATTTCGACGGCCGCGCCACCGTCGACCTGCTGACGCCACTGGGCAAAGCGCAGCTCGGCATGGGCTGATCCCCCGCCCGTGGCGCACGCCACGGGCCCCTTTCGCTGTGGTATACTGCCGCCATCCGTAAGCCGCAGCGAGAACCCGTCGTGCACCCTTTTTTTGAAATGCTGTTGGCGGTGTTTGATCGCGCCGCGCTGATGTTGATCTGTCTGTTTTTCCTGACCCGCACCCGGCTGTTCCGCCAACTGCTGCAAAAAGAAGACCATACGCCGCTCGAGCTCGGCATCGTCACGGCGATCTTCTCGCTGTTCGCGCTGTTCAGCACCTACTCCGGCATCAACGTCGAAGGATCGCTGGTTAACGTGCGCGTCATCGCCATCATGGCCGGCGGCATCCTGTTCGGCCCCTGGGTGGGGATCGTCACCGGCATCATCGCCGGCGTGCACCGTTATCTGATCGACATCGGCGGCATCACCTCGGTGCCTTGTCTTATCACCAGCATCATCGCCGGCATCAGCGCCGGTTACATCAACCTCAAGGTGAAAAAAGAGCAGCGCTGGCGTGCCGGCATCGTCGGCGGCATGCTGTGCGAATCCCTCACCATGCTGCTGATCGTGCTGTGGGCCAAGCCGACCGAGCTCGGGCTGGACATCGTGTCGCAGATCGCCCTGCCGATGATCCTCGGCACGGTGTGCATCGGCCTGATCGTGCTGCTGGTGCAGAGCGTCGAGGATGAGAAAGAAGTGATCGCCGCGCGCCAGGCCAAGCTGGCGCTGGATATCGCCCACAAGACGCTGCCCTATTTCCGCAACATCAACAGCGAATCGCTGGCCACCATCTGCGATATCATCCGCCAGGATATCCGCGCCGACGCGGTGGCGATCACCGATACCCATCAGGTGCTGGCTTACGTCGGCGTAGGGCGCGAAGCCTACCCGATCGGCCGCGAAGGGCTGAGCCGCGTCACTCGCGAAAGCATTCGCCACGGCAAAATCATCATCAAAAACAACCTGGAAAACCCGGCCGCGCCGCAGATCCATTCGCAGCTGGTGGTGCCGCTGTGGGAAAAAGGCGAAGTGACCGGCGCGCTGAAAATTTACTACTGCCACGCTCACCAGATCACCAACACGCTGAAGGTGATGGCGGTCGGGCTGTCGCAGATCATCTCCACGCAGATGGAGGTTTCGCGCATCGAGCACCTGCGCCAGATGGCGGATAAAGCCGAAATGCGCGCGCTGCAGAGCAAGATTAACCCGCACTTCCTGTTCAACGCGCTGAACGCCATCTCTTCCTCCATCCGCCTGAATCCGGACACCGCGCGCCAGCTGATCATCAACCTGTCGCGCTACCTGCGCTACAACCTGGAGCTGAACGACGAACTGATCGATATCCGCAAGGAGCTGCATCAGATCCAGGATTACATCGCCATCGAACAGGCGCGTTTCGGCGCCAAGCTGACGGTGATTTACGACATCGACGACGACGTCTCGGTGCGCATTCCGAGCCTGCTGATCCAGCCGCTGGTGGAGAACGCCATCGTGCACGGCATCCAGCCCTGCAAGGGCAAAGGGGTAGTGGTGATCGCAGTGAAAGATCAGGGCGACCGGGTGAAAATATCGGTGAAGGATACCGGCCACGGCATCAATCAGGAAACCATCGATCGGGTGGCGCGCAACGAGATGCCGGGCCACAATATCGGCCTGCTCAACGTACACCACCGCGTGTCGCTGCTGTACGGTGAAGGGCTGCATATCCGCCGCCTGGAGCCGGGCACTGAAATCGCGTTCTACATCAGCAAAAACGGCGGCAAGCTGCATCAGGAGCCGAGCGCGCCGCCGGTCGGGGAGGCCTTATGAAAGCCATTATCGTGGAAGACGAATTCCTCGCGCAGGAAGAACTCAGCTACCTGATCAAGAAACACAGCAATATCGATATCGTCGCCACCTTCGAGGATGGCCTCGACGTCCTCAAATACCTGCAGACTCACCAGGTCGACGCCATTTTCCTCGACATCAACATCCCGTCGCTGGACGGCGTGTTGCTGGCGCAAAACATCAGCAAATTCGCGCATCGCCCGTCGATCGTGTTCATCACCGCCTATAAAGAGCATGCGGTGGAAGCGTTCGAGATCGAAGCGTTCGACTATATCCTCAAGCCCTATCACGAGGCGCGCATCGTCACCATGCTGCAAAAGCTGGAGGCGCTGCATCATCGCCCCGCCGGCGCGACGGAGCCGGCCAGCGCGCCGAGCCGCGGCAGCCACAGCATCAACCTGATCAAAGACGAGCGGATCATCGTTACCGACATCAACGACATCTATTACGCCGCCGCCGATGAAAAGGTGACGCGGGTCTATACCCGCCGGGAAGAGTTCGTGATGCCGATGAACATCACCGAGTTTTACGGCCGGCTGCCGGAAGAGCATTTCTTCCGCTGCCACCGCTCTTACTGCGTTAACCTGGCGAAGATCCGCGAGATCGTGCCCTGGTTCAACAATACCTACATTCTGCGGCTGAGCGATCTCGAGTTTGAAGTGCCGGTCAGCCGCAGCAAGGTGAAAGAGTTCCGCAAGCTGATGCGCCTGTAAGCGCTTACCAGCGTGGGCCCGGACGGTAGTAATACCCCGGCGGTGGCGGCATGCGGTAATGCGGCCGGTCGCGCCAGTCGCGCCGCGGCGGCCCGTAGTAAATCACCCGGGGCGGCGGGCCGTAATAGTACCCGCGCGGGCGTTCATACCGGCGGTGATCGGCCCACCAGCGCGGATCGCGCCAGCGATAGCCGTCCCAGTAATGGCCGCGATTGTCGCGATCGCCGATATGCAACGACAGGCCAGGCACGTTCACGCCGATGGAGACGTCGGCCTGGCTCGCCAGCGGCAGCGCCAGCAGCGCAGCCAGTAACAACAGCGTTTTTTTCATTTCATGGCTCCTGCAGAGCGGACCTTGTCCGATCGCAGATAACATAGCCCCGCGCTCACCGCCGCTCTATAGGCGCAATGCCGATTTACGCCTTTCAGACGCATCCTTCACAATTCCACCACAATCGTTCACCGGCGATTAACAATAAATCGTTGATATCTTTGATGTAGATCACGTGTCACCCCCGGCATTTCACGGGCTTTCAGGCGCAAAAACGGCAACTCACGCCGCATAAAATGCATTTCATTCCTTCCGTCGTGCAACTCATTCCCGATCCGCCGCCCGCCGGGGGTGCCGGCCATATAATAAGCCCATACCGCGGGAACACAGATTCACCCCGCAAATTTCAGCCAACGGCTCACGCCCGGCAACGCACACACAGGAAGGAGACCGGCCATGAACACCAAACCGGCAAATCGCAGCTTAATCGTTCTCGGCACCATCATCTGTCAGATGGGTCTGGGCACCATCTACACCTGGAGCCTGTTCAACCAGCCGCTGGTCGACAAGTTCCACTGGGGGCTGGCAGACGTCGCCACCACCTTCTCCATCACCAGCTTCTTCCTGGCCTTCGCCACGCTGTTCGCCGGCAAGCTGCAAGAACGCTTCGGCATCCGCAATCTGACGCTGTGTTCCGGCATCCTGGTCGGCCTGGGTCTCATCGCCAGCGCCCACGTCAGCTCGCTTGACATGATTTACCTGCTGGCCGGCGTGGTGGTGGGCTTTGCGGTCGGTATCGCCTACATCTCCACCCTGTCCAACCTGATTAAGTGGTTCCCCGCCAACAAAGGCCTGATTTCCGGCATCTCCGTCGGCGCCTTCGGCAGCGGTAGCCTGCTGTTCAAATACGTCAACGCCGCCCTGATCGCCGACGTCGGCGTTTCCGGTGCCTTCTTCTACTGGGGTGCCATCGTGATGGGCCTGATCGTCGTCGGCTCCCTGCTGCTGAAAGAGCCGGTGCTGGCGACCAACGCCGCACAGCCAGGCGCCAACGGTCTGGGTAACGACTACAGCGTGCGTCAGATGCTGGCCACCAAAGAAGCCTACCTGCTGTTCACCATCTTCTTCGCTGCCTGCATGAGCGGTCTGTATCTGATTGGCATCGTGAAAGACATGGGCGTTCAACTGGCCGGGATGGACTTGGCCACCGCCGCCAACACAGTGTCCGCCGTCGCCATCTTCAACACCGCCGGCCGCATCATCCTGGGTACGCTGTCCGATAAAGTGGGCCGCATGCGCGTCATCAGCTTCACCATGCTGGTTACCGTGCTGGCGATTGTCGCCCTGAGCTTCATGACTCTGAACCACACGCTGTTCTTCATCTGCGTCGGCGCGGTGGCCTTCTGCTTCGGCGGCAACATCACCGTGTTCCCGGCGATTGTCGGCGACTTCTTCGGCCTGAAAAACCACAGCAAGAACTACGGCATCATCTACCAGGGCTTCGGCCTGGGCGCGCTGGCCGGTTCGTTCGTCGCCAAATACTTCGGCGGCTTCCACGCCACCTTTATGGTGATTGGCGTCCTGTCCGCCGCTTCTCTGCTGATTACGCTGTTCATCAAAGCGCCGAAGGCGGTGGCAGCGGAAACGGTAGAAACCGCCCAAACGGCGGAGCTGGCCAAAGCCTGATACCCCACGAAAAAGACAAGGGGCGCAATCTGCGGATTGCGCCCCTTTTTTTATCGTGCCGCCGCGTTGCTTACAGCTGCATGCCCAGCGTCTGGCGCAGATGCGCGCCGGCCCCCAGCAGGCCCGGTTGGCCATGGGTTATCATGAACACCGGAATGTCTCGCACATAGTCGCGGAAGCGCCCCTTGTCTTCGAAAGCGGCGCGGAAGCCCGAGGCCTTGAAGAATTCCATAAAGCGCGGCACGATGCCGCCGGCGATGTACACGCCGCCAAAGGTGCCCAGATTCAGCGCCAGGTTGCCGCCGAAGCGCCCCATGATCACGCAAAACAGCGACAGCGCACGGCGGCAGTCGATGCAGCTGTCGGCCAGCGCCCGCTCGGTAATGTCCTTCGGCTCCAGTTTCTCCGGCAGGCGGTTGTCCGCCTTGACGATGGCGCGATACAGGTTGACCAGGCCCGGCCCGGACAGCACGCGCTCGGCGGAAACGTGCCCCACTTCACCGCGCAGCACCTCCAGAATAATGTCTTCTTCTTCGCTGTTCGGTGCGAAATCGACATGGCCGCCCTCGCCCGGCAGGCTGACCCAGCGGCGATCGACCTGCACCAGGTGGGCAACACCCAGCCCGGTGCCGGCGCCGTACACCGCGATCGGTTTGCCCGGCTGCGCATCGCCGCCGCCAAACTGCAGCACGTCGTCCGGCGAGAGCATCGGGATCGCCATCGAGACGGCGGTGAAATCGTTGATCACTTCCAGATGACTCAACCCCAGGTTGGCCTTCATTTCTTTGATAGAGAACGCCCAGCTGTGGTTGGTCATCGCCACCCAGTCTTCCGTCACCGGGCAGGCGATCGCGATACAGGCATCCTGCACCTCGATATCGCACGCTTTCAGGTAGTGGCGGATCACCGCCTCCAGGCTGTCGAACTCCAGGCCGGAATAGGTTTTCGCCTGGGTAATTTCACCCGTCGCAACAGTGCACAACGCCAGGCGGGCATTGGTGCCGCCAACATCACCCACGAGGGCATAGGTCATTGATTTCGTCTCCGCAAAATGAAAAATAAAAAGCTGCCCACACTGTAAAATCCTGCTGCGAAAACAACAATCACCCGCCTCGGATCTGCGCCCCAATAGCGATCCGGATCACAAAAAACGTTTCAGCTTGCCTGTGATGCCGCGATTTGAAACAAATTGCGGCAAAAAACGCGCCGCCGCGACTGTTAACCGTCATCGACGCCGGGCAATATCAATGCGTGCCTGCTCGCCGATAGTCTGGCAAGCTGTGGCCACTGCCCAACCACCCGCTCTCCCTGCCCTGCATGGAGGCATCGACAAGGGATTATCCATGCTGCATCCGCGCGCCAATGCCATGTTGGCCTTTGCTTTGCCTGCGCTGATTATCGGTTCCGCCTCCAGTCTGGTGCTGCTATTGATGATGAAAGTCGCCGCTACGCTGCAGCAATGGCTGTGGGTGACGCTGCCCGACGCGCTGAGCCTGGACGCCCAGGCACCCTGGTGGCCGCTCGGCATGCTAACGCTGACCGGCGTGGCGGTCGGCCTGATCGTGCGCTACATGCCGGGCCACGCCGGGCCGGATCCGGCGACGGAATCGCTGATCGGCATGCCGCTGCCGCTCTCCGCCCTGCCGGGGCTGGGATTGGCGCTGATCGTCGGCCTGGCCGGCGGCGTCAGCCTGGGGCCGGAAAACCCGATCACCGCCATCAATATCGCGCTGGTGGCGGCGGCGGGGGCGCGCCTGCTGCCGAAGGTGCCGCGCATGGACTGGATCATCCTGGCGGCCGCGGGCACCATCGGCGCGATGTTCGGCACGCCGGTCGCCGCCGCACTGATCTTCTCGCAAACCCTGGCGGGCAATAACGAAACGCCGCTGTGGGATCGGCTGTTCGCCCCGCTGGTGGCCGCCGCCGCCGGCGCGGTCACCACCCAGATGTTCTTCGTACCCAATTTCGCCCTGCAGCTCGACGCCTACGACGTAACGCGACTGCCGGACATCTTCAGCGGCGCCATCGTAGCGCTGATCGCCATCGCGCTCGGCATGGTGGCGCTGTGGTGCTTCCCACACGTTCACCGCCTGTTCCATTCGATGAAGAATCCGGTGTTGATGTTAGGACTGGGTGGCTTTGTGCTGGGCCTGCTGGCGCTGGTGGGCGGAGAGATTACCCTGTTCAAAGGGCTGGATGAAATGAAGCGCCTCGCGGCAGACGGCAACTATTCGGTGCCGGCGCTGTTGACCGTTACCCTGACCAAGCTGGCGGCGCTGGTGATCGCCGCCGCCAGCGGCTTTCGCGGCGGGCGCATCTTCCCGGCGGTGTTCGTCGGGGTGGCGCTGGGGCTGATGCTGCACCAGCACGTTCCGGCGGTGCCGGCGGCGATCACCGTCTCCTGCGCCATCATGGGGCTGGTGCTGGTGGTCACGCGCGACGGCTGGCTCAGCCTGTTCATGGCGGTGGCGGTGGTGCCGGATCTGCACCTGCTGCCCGTCTTATGCATCGTGATGCTGCCCGCCTGGCTGACGCTGGCAGGCAAACCGCTGATGCTGGTGAACCGCCGGCAACCGCCGCACGACGATTAGTCCAGCGCGAACGCCGCGGCGGCGCGGGCGTGGATCGCGGTGGTGTCGAACACCGGCACCGACGCATCCCGCTCGCTCACCAGCAACCCTATCTCGGTGCAGCCGAAAATAATCCCCTGCGCGCCCTGTTGCTCCAGGTCGCTGATGATCCGGCGATACTCATCGCGCGAGGCATCGCGAATGTTACCGAGGCACAGCTCGTCATAGATGATGCGGTGCACGATGTCACGATCGGCGCTGACCGGCGTCACCACATCAATGCCGTGCAATTCCTGCAGGCGGCCGCGGTAGAAGGTCTGCTCCATGGTAAAACGCGTGCCCAGCAGCCCGACGCGGCGAATGTTTTTTTCCCGCACCTGCAGCGCCGTGGCGTCGGCGATGTGAATCAGCGGCAGGCCGCTGGCCTGCTCGACCGCCTCCGCCACCTTGTGCATGGTGTTGGTGCAGATCACGATGGCTTCGGCGCCGGCGGCGCGCAAAGCCACGGCGGCCTCGGCCAGCAGCCGGCCGGCACCATCCCAATCGCCCTGATGCTGCAAGCGTTCAATTTCCTGAAAATCGACGCTGTAGAGCACGATTTTGGCCGAATGCAGCCCGCCGAGGCGCGCCTTTACCTGCTCGTTGATGGTGCGGTAATACGGAATGGTGGATTCCCAACTCATGCCGCCCAGCAGACCCAACACTTTCATCCTTCGTTCCTCAGCATTTCCGACGATCCTCTGACCTTACCTGAGAATCGCCGGGCTGACGACGCCTTATTTGACGCCGGAATTGATCGGCTGGCGCGCTTCGAACCAGCGCTGGCGCAGCGTGTCGTACAGCCAGTTATAGGCCATGGTGTACGGCAGGAAGAACAGGAAGAAACCGATTTCCAGCATAAACGCCTGCGCCCAGGAGATACTCAGCATCCAGGCGGCGATCGGCACGCCGATCAGGATAAAACCGGCTTCAAAGCCGACGGCGTGCAGCGCGCGCACCTTCAGGTTACGCACCACCCGGCTGGCCGGCCACAGGCGGTCGAACACCGTGTTGTAAACCATGTTCCACAGCATCGCGACGGTGGAGAGCATCACCGCCAACGCACCGACCTGCACCATTGAGCGGTTCAGCAGCCACGCGCCCAGCGGGGCGCAAACCATCACGGCGATGGCCTCGAAACCGACGGCGTGGACGATACGTTCAATGAGAGACTTGTTTTGCAGTTGCATACATCACCTTTTTTTCAACAGTTGTTGCGAAAGCCAGGTGATTATCATCGCTTTTTTGGGTAGATTAAAAATAGATTCCATCGATAAAGTAGATATATGCACTATTCACCGGAAGCGTTACAGGCGTTCGTGGAAGCCGCCGCCCTCGGCTCATTTTCCGCCGCCGCGCGCAAGCTGCGTAAAAGCCAATCCACCGTCAGCACCGCCATCGCCAATCTGGAGGCCGACCTGGCATTGACGCTGTTCGATCGCAGCGCGCGCCAGCCGGTGCTCACCGCCGCCGGCCGCAAAGTGCTGGGGCACGTACAGGCGATCCTCGCGGCCAGCGAACGGCTCGATGCCCTGAGCATTCAGCTGGCGGGCGAGGTTGAACCGCGCCTGAGCATGGTGTTTTCCGATACCTACCAGCCCAAGCATCACGATCGGTTAATGCAGCTGTTCGAACAGCGCTACCCGGAAATTGAGCTGGAATGGATGATCGCCGAGGAAGGCGACGTTATCGATCTGCTGCAAAGCGGCCGCGCGCATTTGGGCATGGTAGAAGTGCAAAAACGTTATCCGCCGGATATCGCCTTCTCCCGGCTGCCTGAGCAGACCGAAATGGGGCTGTTCGTCGCCCATCAGCATCCGCTGGCGCAGGTCGTCGCGCCGACGCCAGAGCAATTGTCCAGCACCCGCCAACTGATCCTCAATACCTACACCGGCGCCGAGGCGGCCAGACAGGGTGGCCTGGTCTGGTCGGCGCCCAGCTATCTGCTGTTGCTGGAGATGGCGGAACAAGGATTCGGTTGGGCGGTGTTGCCGCACTGGCTGGTGCAGCAATACGGCCACGGCAGGCTCACCCAGCTGCGGCCGCGCGGCTGGCCAAAACTGATTTCGGTGGATGCGGTATGGTCCAAACTGACCCCGCCGGGCCCGGCGGGGTTCTGGATGCTGGAGCGCCTACTGGGCGATACCCTGCCCTAAGCGGCGGCGTTGCGCGCCTGAATGGCGCGGGAGACGGTATCGAGAAGTTCCGGAATGTCCATCTTCGGCAGCATCACTTCGATGAAGGCCAGCCGTTCGTCGTCCGCTACCTCGCGCAGCGCCTGACG
Source organism: Serratia sp. CY47280 (assembly GCF_052168655.1). NCBI lineage: Bacteria > Pseudomonadati > Pseudomonadota > Gammaproteobacteria > Enterobacterales > Yersiniaceae > Serratia > Serratia sp. CY47280. The sequence continues at coordinate 1,837,710 of NZ_JBJNMG010000001.1, forward strand.
CAATCCGTCCGGATCGCTGACCCGCAACGCCTTCACCGGCCGCTCACCGGCCAACGCCGACGGCAGCTGCGTCCAGTTCCAGCGCGCGATATCGTTATAACGTTGCTCCGGCCCGTGGATCGCGCGTTCAACGGTATACCCCTGATTGTTCAGCACGAAGATCACCGGTTTAAGCCCGTCGCGCAGCATCGATCCCAGTTCCTGCACGGTCAGCTGCGCGGCGCCGTCGCCGATCAGCAATACTGCCCGGCGCTGCGGTTCGGCGGTCTGCACGCCGAACGTCGCCGGCAGGGTATAGCCGATCGATCCCCAGAGCGACTGCACGATCAGCCGGCAGCCGCGCGGCAATGTCAGCGCCGCCGCGCCGAAACAGGCGGTGCCCTGATCGGCCAGCACGATATCCCCCGGCAGCAGGAAATCCTGTATCTGCCGCCAGAAGGCGTGCTGATCCAACCCTTCCCCATTGCCTTCCGGCAGGGCCGGGCGGACGATCGGCGGCAACGGCCAACGCGACGCCAGCGACAGACTCAGGCGATGCAGCGCCTGTACCGCCTCGCGCATCGGGATGCGGCTAAAACACCGCCGCCCAACCCAGGCTTCGAACGGCTGAATATCGATGCATTTTTCCACCGGCAGATGATGCGTGAAACCGGCGGTAATGGTGTCGGTCAAACGCACCCCGACGTTGATCACCACATCGGCGTTTTCGATAAGCTGTTTCACCGCCGGATCGCTGGCGCCACCGCAGTAGGTACCGACAAAACCGGCGCGGTTCTCATCCAGCACGCCCTTGCCGAGCAGCAGCGTAGCGTGCGGAATGTCGACCTCCTGCAGCCACTCGTCCAGCACCCCTTCGGCGCCGAAGCGATCGGCCAGGAAATCCGCCAACAATGACACCCGCCGCGCCGACAGCAGCTTTTCGCGCGCCGCGGCGATAAATGCCTGCAATGCGCTCTGCGACAGTTTGGCCTGGCGCAGCATCAGCGGCGCCGGTTTACTCGGCAGCGGCGCCTGCGCGACGTCGCTGGGCAACATCAGATAAACCGGGCGATGTTCCAGCAAGGCGACGCCGATCAGGCGGTCTATCTCCATCGCGGCGTTATCGGCGGTCAGATTGGCCTGCGCGACGGTCACCTCTTTGGCGATCCGGGCGAAGTGGGTGAAGTCGCCATCCCCCAGCGAATGATGCAACAAATCACCGGCGCGCTGGGCGCGCTGCGCCGGGGTGCCGACCACGTGGATCACCGGCAGGTATTCGGCGTAGCTGCCGGCCACCCCGTTCAACGCGCTTAGCTCGCCGACGCCAAACGTGGTGAGCAGCGCGGCCGCCGGTTTGCAGCGCGCGTAGCCATCGGCGGCGTAGGCGGCGTTCAATTCGTTGGCGCAGCCTACCCAGGTGATTTGCGGATGAGCGAGAACATGATCAAGAAATTGCAGGTTGTAATCCCCCGGCACGCCGAAGAAATGACGGATGCCGATTTGGGCCAGACGATCGAGAAGATAATCGGCCACCGTATAGGTCTGAGTCATGATCATCACCTGTCTGCAGCTGGAGCGATTATCTTAATTATCGAAGATGCCGTTCAAATTTCGAACAAACGCTCCGGCATCGAACGGCAACCTGGCGTTACATGCCGGCGCTGTGATCGCTCCCCCGGCAGCGTGGTGTGGAAACGTATACACTCAAAGCACTTCACCTCTCGCCGACAAGGATAACTATGTCCTACCAAGCCTCCCCTACGCGTTATCAAGATATGGAATACCGGCGCTGTGGCCGCAGCGGGCTGAAGCTGCCCGCCGTCTCGCTCGGGCTGTGGCACAACTTCGGCGACGCCACGCTGTATGACAACGCCCGCGGCCTGATCCGCTGCGCCTTCGATCGCGGCATTACCCATTTCGATCTGGCCAATAACTACGGCCCGCCGCCCGGCGCCGCCGAGGAGAACTTTGGCCGCATGCTCAACGCCGATCTGCGGGCCTGGCGCGATGAGCTGATCGTCTCATCCAAAGCCGGTTACACCATGTGGCCCGGCCCCTACGGCGATTGGGGCTCGAAAAAGTACCTGGTCGCCAGCCTCGATCAGAGCCTGAAGCGCATGGGATTGGAGTATGTGGATATCTTTTACCACCACCGGCCGGATCCGGACACGCCGCTGGAAGAAACCATGGCGGCGCTGGATTTGTTGGTGCGCCAGGGCAAAGCGCTGTATGTCGGCCTGTCCAACTACCCGGCCGAGCGCGCGCGGCAGGCGTTCGACATTCTGCAGCGGCTCGGTACGCCGTGCGTGATCCACCAGCCCAAGTATTCGATGTTGGAACGCACGCCGGAGGCGGAATTGCTGGATACGCTGGCGGAGCATGGCGTCGGCGCAATCGCCTTCTCGCCGCTGGCGGGCGGCCTGCTGACCGACCGCTACCTGCACGGCGTCCCGCAAGATTCCCGCGCCGCCAGCGGCAGCCGCTTCCTGCAGCCGGAGCAGTTGACCGACGAGCGGCTGGACAAGGTGCGCCGCCTCGATGCGCTGGCGCGGCAACGCGGGCAGAAGCTGTCGCAGATGGCGCTGGCCTGGGTGCTGCGCGGCGATCGCGTTACCTCGGTGCTGATCGGCGCCAGTAAGAATGCGCAGATAGAAGACGCGGTGGGCATGCTGGCCAATCGTCACTTCAGTGAAGAAGAGCTCGCGCAGATCGAGAAAATCTTATTGTAATCGTTTACAAATTCCGCCGCTCAATCGAGCGGCGAGACTCCAGAAAAATCTCAAATCTTGGCCTCCCGCACCGTTTTCAGAGTGGCTCTCAGATTCAACCCTATGCGCTGGCGCTATGATGCCGATATTGCAGCAAAATAACGATAAGGCCGCTTTTTTAAACTGATGAACGCGCTTCATAAAGTGACAAACGGCCAAGCCGCGCAAGCGGGAAGGAGAAGCCATGTTTAAACCTCTGCTCTTGGCCGCCATCTTGGCGGCGACGGTACTGCCCGCCGCACAGCAAGCACACGCCGAAGGGATCAGCATCGATCTGATGCCGGGCGTTTCACTGCGCATCGGCGATCAGGACAATCGCGGCCGTTACTGGGACGGTTACGACTGGCGCGATCGCGACTGGTGGCAAGGCCATCAGGGGCGCTATCTCGGCGACCGCAGCCGTCGCGGTTACTACTGGGACGGCTATCGCTGGCGCGACCGCGACTACTGGCGCAAACACTATTACTATCATGAAGGACGCTATCGTAAATACGACAAGCATTACGATAAGCACCATTGGAAGAAAGAGAAAAAGCACCACCACGATCATGACCGCGATCGCTGGCGCCGCCACGGCGATGACGACCGCGATTAACGACGACGGGCCGGCGTAATGCCGGCCCGCGTTTTTTTTGCCTACAGCACGCTGCCGATCAGCAGGTAGCCGTTCAATCCCACCACCACCAGTACGATCAGCTTGCCCAGGTTTTGCACCAGCGGGCCGTTGACCATTTCCCCCATCAGCGCCCGATTACCGGTGAAAGCCAGCAGCGGCACCAGCGCCAGCGCAATGCCGAAGCTGAGCAGCACCTGGCTCAGCACCAGAATGCGCGTGGCGTCCATTCCCAGCATGATAACGATAAACGACGGCAGCATGGTCACCGCGCGACGCAGCCACAGCGGGATATGGAAATGCACAAACCCCTGCATCACCACCTGCCCCGCCAGCGTGCCCACCACGGTAGAGGAGAGACCGGCGGCCACCAGGCTCAGGCCAAACACGGTGGCGGCGGCTTGCCCGAGCAGCGGCTGCAGCGTCAGGTAAGCCACGTCGAGATCGGCGATGCCGCTGTGGCCGCTGAAATGAAACGCGGCGGCGGCAGTGGCCATCATCGCCAGGTTGACGAAACCGGCGATGGTCATGGCGACGGCGACGTCGACTTTGGTGGCGGCATAGCGCTCCGCCTTGTCATGCTCACCGCCGACTTGGGTAAGCGACGAATGCAGGTAGATCACGTGCGGCATGATGGTGGCGCCCAATACCCCGGCGGCCAGAAATACCGCGTCACCGTTGGGCAGATCGGGCAGCGCCATCCCCTTCAGCAGCGGCGAAAGCTGCGGCTGAGAGAATGCCAGCTCGACGATGTAAGCGGCGGCGACGAATAGCAGCAGGCCGCCAATCACCCGCTCCAGCGGCTTTTGCCCGCGTTTTTGCAGCATCAAAATTAAAAAGGTGGCGATGCCGGTCAGCACCGCGCCCTGCAACAGGGAAATCCCGAGCAGCAGCTTGAAGCCGATCGCCGCGCCGATAAACTCGGCCAGGTCGGTCGCCATGGCGATGATCTCCGCCTGCACCCAATAGGCCCACACCGCCGGCCGCGGAAAGCGATCGCGAATGTGCTCAGCCAGGTTTTTTCCGGTAGCGATGCCCAGCTTGGCAGACAACAGTTGGATCAGCATCGCCATCACGTTGGCCCAGACCACGACCCACAGCAGGCTGTAGCCGAACGAGGCGCCGGCCTGGATGTTGGTGGCGAAGTTACCGGGATCGATATAGCCGATAGCGGCGATGAAGGCGGGCCCCATCAGCGAGAGTTTGATTTTTCTGGCGGAGCGACCGGGGGTGGTTTCAACCACGCGACTGTTCAGCATATGTTGAACCCTTACTGAAATTACGTTTATCTCCACTCTATATAAATGATAATAATTATCAAGCGCATTTAGAGCGGTAAAACTTATCTCTGTAATAGCCAACATTAATGGTTTTATCGAAGGGTCCGACACCAAGCATGCCGATTTCCGTGCTTTTGGGATGGGATTTTAGCTGCAATACCCCTGAAAGACAGGTTAGCACAAGAATACGAATTTCCTATCTCTGCGTTAACATCTTGATTTTTTATGCTTTTGCGCAACACTTTAGGAGAATTCCCGCTATGATTTTCCATATTTGCAATAGAAGTCTCGTTTTTAAACGTAGCGTTACATAAAATGACAGCCGAAATTCAGCCTGCCTCAAATTTGGAGCAAACATGTCCCATATTGCGCACTTTGCGTTGGCGATAGTAGTGGTGGCGATCCTGGCCCTGTTGGTGTGCCGCGATCGTAAAAGCATCCGCATTCGCTATGTTATTCAATTACTGGTTATCGAAGTACTGCTGGCCTACTTTTTCCTGCATTCGGAAGCGGGTTTGGGCTTCGTAAAAGGATTCGCCGCGCTGTTTGACAAACTGCTCGGGTTTGCGGGACAAGGGACTGATTTCGTGTTCGGCGGCATGGGCGACAAAGGCCTGGCGTTCTTCTTCCTGAAGGTGCTGTGCCCGATCGTCTTCATTTCGGCGCTGATCGGTATTCTGCAGTACATCAAAGTGCTGCCTTTCATCATCCGCATTATCGGTACCGTGCTGTCGAAAGTGAACGGCATGGGCAAGCTGGAGTCGTTCAACGCCGTCAGCTCGCTGATCCTGGGCCAATCCGAAAACTTCATCGCCTACAAGGATATCCTGGGCAAGATGTCGGAAAAGCGCATGTACACCATGGCGGCAACCGCGATGTCTACGGTGTCCATGTCTATCGTCGGCGCCTACATGACCATGCTGGACGCCAAGTTCGTGGTGGCGGCACTGGTATTGAACATGTTCAGCACCTTTATCGTGCTGTCGCTGGTCAACCCGTACGACACCAATAAAGAAGAAGAGCTGCATCTGGGCAATCTGCACGAAGGCCAGAGCTTCTTCGAAATGCTGGGTGAATACATCCTGGCCGGCTTCAAAGTAGCGATTATCGTCGCCGCGATGCTGATTGGTTTCATCGCCCTGATCGCCGCGCTCAATGGCGTATTCAGCGCTATCTTCGGCCTGAGCTTCCAGGAAATCCTCGGTTACTTCTTCTATCCGTTCGCCTGGATCATGGGCATTCCTAAACACGAAGCCCTGCAGGTCGGCAGCATCATGGCCACCAAGCTGGTTTCCAACGAATTCGTGGCCATGATGGAGCTGCAGAAAGTCTCTGCCGAGCTGTCGCCGCGCAGCCTGGGGATCCTGTCGGTGTTCCTAGTGTCCTTCGCCAACTTCTCTTCCATCGGCATCGTGGCCGGTGCGATCAAGGGCCTGAACGAACACCAGGGCAACGTGGTGTCGCGCTTTGGTCTGAAGCTGGTGTACGGCTCTACGCTGGTCAGCATCCTGTCCGCTTCCATCGCGGGTCTGGTGCTGGGCTAAGCCTCGAACCGACGACGATAACAAGGCGCCTGCGGGCGCCTTTTTTATTGCTTGGCATTCGGCGAAGGATAAATGACGAAAAGCAAAAAGCCGACCCTAGGGTCGGCTTTTTTAAATGGTGGTGGAGCTAGACGGGATCGAACCGTCGACCTCTTGCATGCCATGCAAGCGCTCTCCCAGCTGAGCTATAGCCCCACAAAAGTGGTACGCGTTGACCGGCGTTACGGCATTCCCCAACCTCTCTGAGAAGAAGGTTGGTGGAGCTAGACGGGATCGAACCGTCGACCTCTTGCATGCCATGCAAGCGCTCTCCCAGCTGAGCTATAGCCCCGTTCCACAATCACTTTGTGCTGTGAACGGGGCGCATAATATGAAACCCATTCAAAGCTGTCAACGGCTAAATTGAATTACTGAATCAAGCGTTGAAAAAGCCGCCAAATCAGCATGTTTGGCGCCAAAAAATCATCAGTTTGTGCAGAGTTCATCCATTTTGCGCGCTACATCTCAAAATAGCAAAAGACCCTGCATATCACGTTGATTTTTAATTAACGGAATGTTAGCGAAATGCGCTTGAGTCGGGCTCCCGAGCGGCATAGACTGCCCGCGCCATAAACTTTATTACTATAAACCGAGTCCGTCATGTCTTTGCATTCACCAAAAGAAATCGCCGCCCTCGCCGTTCAGGCCGGGGTAAACAAAAGCCGCGCCCCTCTCGCTAATCTGTTGATTCTGGGCTTTCTCGCCGGCGCCTTTATCGCCACCGGCTTCCTGCTGGATATTCACGTCATCGGCACCCTGCCGGCTGAATGGGGCTCTTTCGGCGCCCTATTGGGCGCCGCGGTCTTCCCTATCGGTTTGATCCTGACCATTCTGGCCGGCGGCGAACTGCTGACCGGCAACATGATGACCTTGCCGATGGCCTGGTTTGCCCGCGAAATCCCCGCCATCGCCGTGCTGCGCAACTGGTTTTGGGTCACTCTGGCCAACCTGGCCGGCAGCGTGGCCGTCGCGTACTTCTTCGGCCATTTGCTGGGCCTGACCGAAGGCGCGTTCTTGCATAAGACGCTGGCGATCGCGCAGGCCAAAGTGGATGCGGACTTCCTGCACGCCTTCATTTCCGGCGTCGGCTGCAACTGGCTGGTGTGCCTGGCGGTGTGGTTAGCCTTCGCCAGCAAAGATGTGCCGGGCAAAGTGATCGGCATGTGGTTCCCTGTCATGGCTTTTGTCGCCATCGGCTTCCAGCACGTGGTGGCGAATATGTTCATCATCCCGGCGGCCATCTTTGCCGGCGGCATGGGTTGGGAACAGTATCTGCCTAATTTCGTCGCGGTATTTCTCGGCAATGCGCTGGGCGGCGCCGGCTTTGTCGGGCTGATGTATTTCATCGCCTACCGTCCGGGTTTGCCGGCCGGCGAACAAGCCTGACAGCAAGCAATAAAAAAGCCCCGGGATCGCTCCACGGGGCTTTTTCATTTACGGCGTATCAGCCTAATCAGGCCTGGGCTTCACGCTCGGCGATGTAAGCCAGCGCCATATCGATACGCTGCAGCGAGCGCTTCTGGCCGATCGCATGCACGGTCACGTCCATGCCCGGCGACTGGCCGGCGCCGGTCACCGCGACGCGCAGTGGCATGCCGACTTTGCCCATGCCGACACCCAGCTCATCCGCCGTGCCCTGAATGGCGTCGTGCACGTTTTCCGGCGTCCAGACGGTGATGGCGGCCAGCTTGGCGCGCACCGCTTCCAGCGGCTGACGCGCGACCGGGCGCAGGTGCTTCTTGGCGGCGTCGGCGTCGAACTCGCTGAAGTCTTCGTAGAAGTAACGGCAAGACTCCGCCATCTCTTTCAGCGTCTTGCAACGCTCGCCCAGCAGCTTGACAAGGTCTTTCAGTTCCGGACCGTTGCGGGTTTCAATGCCCAGTTGCTCAACGTGCCATGCCAGATGCACCGCCACTTCTTCCGCCGGCATATGGTTGATGTAGTGGTGGTTCAGCCACTGCAGCTTCTCGGTGTTGAAGGCGCTGGCGGATTTGTTGATCGCTTCCAGCGTGAAGAACTCTTTCATCTCATCGATGGAGAAGATCTCCTGATCGCCATGGGACCAACCCAGGCGCACCAGGTAGTTCAGCAGCGCCTGCGGCAGATAGCCGTCGTCGCGGTATTGCATAACACCCACGGCGCCGTGGCGTTTGGACAGCTTTTTACCGTCGTCGCCGAGGATCATCGACACGTGCGCATATTCCGGCACCGGCGCACCCAGCGCTTTGAGAATGTTGATCTGGCGTGGGGTGTTGTTGATGTGGTCTTCACCGCGGATCACATGGGTGATTTCCATGTCCCAGTCATCGACGACGACGCAGAAGTTATAGGTTGGCGAACCATCGGTGCGGCGGATGATCAGATCGTCCAGCTCCTGATTGCTAAATTCGATCGGGCCGCGAATTTTATCGTCGAAGATCACCGATCCTTCCTGCGGATTGCGGAAGCGCACCACGTGCGGCTCGTCATCGGTGTGGCTGCACTGGCTGTCGCGGCAGTGGCCGTCGTAACGCGGCTTCTCGCCGTTTTCCATCTGCTTCTCGCGCAGCGCTTCCAGACGTTCCTTGGAGCAATAGCATTTATAGGCCGTGCCCTGCTCCAGCATCTCGTCGATGACCGCGTTGTAACGATCGAAACGCTTGGTCTGGAAATACGGGCCTTCATCCCAATCCAGGTTCAACCAGTTCATGCCATCCATAATTGCGTCGATCGCATCCTGAGTCGAACGTTCCAGATCGGTATCTTCGATACGCAGAACGAACTCACCGCCCGCATGGCGGCTGAACAACCAGGAGTAAAGTGCGGTACGCGCGCCGCCGACGTGAAGATAGCCAGTCGGGCTCGGTGCAAAACGGGTTTTGATTTTCATTGGGTTCACTGCCTTATTACGCAACGCGTGTCGGCGATGGCCGACGATTGCTCGGAATTGAAAAAAGAGTGGACGACATTGTATCACCACGCGCTAATTCCTCAACGCCGACACGATATTGCGCCGGTCGATTTCGCGCATTTTGCGGCGAGTTTCGCATAGCGTTGCACAAAGAATCGGCGCTGCTGGCGATAATTATCGCGCCCTGCCTAAATTTGCGGCGAACGATTGAAATCATTTTAAAAAGCGTTGACTCACTTTGAACTATCCCTATAATGCGACTCCAACAAGACGGGGCGATTAGCTCAGTTGGTAGAGCATCTCCTTTACACGGAGGGGGTCGGCGGTTCGAGCCCGTCATCGCCCACCATCTTGTTGAGAAAAATGAGAACGAATGAGGGTGATTAGCTCAGTTGGTAGAGCATCTCCTTTACACGGAGGGGGTCGGCGGTTCGAGCCCGTCATCACCCACCATCATTCTCTCGTTTAGCAGTACCTGGAAGTCCTGAAGTGGGTGATTAGCTCAGTTGGTAGAGCATCTCCTTTACACGGAGGGGGTCGGCGGTTCGAGCCCGTCATCACCCACCACTTCTGCGGGTCGTTAGCTCAGTTGGTAGAGCAGTTGACTTTTAATCAATTGGTCGCAGGTTCGAATCCTGCACGACCCACCAATTCAGAAAAAAGCGCCTTTTGGCGCTTTTTTCGTTTCTGCGCCACCTGACTCTGCCTTTATCTTCTTACTGACATGGCCCACTGAGTCGTGCGGGTGAGATCCTGCGTTCAGGTTCGAGCATCGCGCAGCGTTGCCCGCAGGGTGAGGCCACAGGTCGAATCAATCCTGCACGACCCACCCATTCAGAAAAAAGCGCCTTTGGGCGCTTTTTTCGTTTCTGCCTCACTCACTCCCCCTATCTCCTTATTCTTTCTGTATTCACTACGCGCTGAGATACGAATGGTTATCATTTTGGCGGCTTGAATGGTAAATTAGCGGGCATCCACCACTCAGCCAATCCGCCGCCGGATTGATACGCCTTAGTTCAAGGAAAGAAAGAGCCCGCTCATGACCCTATCCTTACGCCAGCTGTTCATTGCATTCATCGCCACTTCCAGCCTGTTGCTCAGCGGCTGTGGCCCGGACGACAAGAACGACGAGCAGAAACCTTCCGCCCCCGCTGCCGACAGCAGTTGGCCGCGCACCATCGACAGCGCCAAAGGGAAATTCACGCTGGAAAAACCGCCGCAGCGCATCGTGTCCACCAGCGTCACCATCACCGGTACGCTGCTGGCGATCGACGCCCCGGTGGTCGCCAGCGCCGCCACCAGCCCAAATCCCCTGGTAGCCGACCAACAAGGCTTCTTTACCCAGTGGAGCGAGGTGGCCAAACAGCGCCACGTCGAACGGCTGTATCAGGTGGAACCCAATGCCGAAGCCGTCGCCGCTGCCGCGCCGGATTTGATCGTCGTCGCCGCCACCGGCGGGGATTCAGCGCTGAAGCTGTACGATCAGCTGTCCGCCATTGCGCCGACGTTAGTACTCGATTATGGCGACAAAAGCTGGCAACAGCTGGCCAGCGAGCTCGGTGAGATCACCGGTCACGAAGCCGGCGCCAAACAGGCGGAAGATCGTTTCGAACAGCGTGTGGAGCAAGTGAAGCAGGCGATCATCCTGCCGCCACAGCCGACCACGCCGCTGGTGTATGCCGACAACGGCCGCGAGGCCATGCTGTGGACACCGGGCTCCGCCCAGGGCAAGCTGCTGACCCAGCTTGGCTTCCAATTGGCCACCCCGCCGGAAAGCGCCAAAGGCAACGCCAGCATGGGTAAACGCCATGACATCATCCAGATCTCCGGCGAAAAAATGGCCGAAGGCCTGAACGGCAAAACCCTGATCCTGTTCGCCACCAATGAGCGCAAAGTGCAAGAGGTGCTGACCAACCCGTTCCTTAAACATCTGGAGCCGGTGGAACAGCGGCACGTCTATGCCGTCGGCAACGACACCTTCCGCCTCGATTATTACAGTGCCACCAACATGCTGAACCAAATCGAACGGCTGTTCAAAAAGCCCTGAGCCACGCCGTCGGCAGGTCAGGCTCCTGCCGACGCTTTCAACAAGCGGGGCGACCGTTCACATTCAATCAATTGAAATATCAATAGTTATTAACATCGTCAACGCACCTTTGCCACCAACCGGCGGGTGCATGCGGGCGTAAACTCGTGCTACTATTAGCGCCCGCATGAACGCAAATAACAATGAGAATAAAAATCATACAGGAGTTACCGGTGTGAACGTACCCACTCCGACTGAGCGGACGCTTTCGTCCGCACCGCACGCAGCTTACGCCAGTGGCTTCAAACGCATCGCCGGGTTCGGTATCGGTTTGGTGCTGTTGCTGCTGTGCATCATTGCCAGCCTGATGCTGGGTTCCAAGGCCATCCCCTTCCATACCGTCTGGCTCAGCCTGCAGGGCGCCGCGAGCGGTTCCGACAGCACCATCATTCTCAACGCCCGGGTGCCCCGTACGCTGGCGGGCATTTTAGCCGGCATGGCGCTCGGCGCCGCCGGCGCGCTGATTCAGGCGTTGACGCGCAATCCGCTGGCCGATCCCGGCGTGCTCGGCATCAACGCCGGCGCCAGCTTCGCCGTGGTCATCGGCATCATGTTTTTCGGCGCCGCCACCACTGAAAGCTATATGGCCTATGCCTTCGTCGGCGCTGCCCTCACCACCCTGCTAGTCTACCTGATCGGCACGCTGGCGGGCGGGCGCATCAACCCGGTGCGGCTGACGCTGGCCGGCGTGGCGATCGGCGCGGTTTTGCTCGGCATCACCACCGGGCTGTCGCTGATCGATCCGCAAACCTTTGACCAACTGCGCTTCTGGCAGGCCGGCACGCTGGATATCCGCACGCTGTCCACGCTGCCGGTCACCGCCCCCGCCATTTTGCTCGGCTGCCTGCTGACGCTGCTCATCGCCCGGCCGCTGAATACCATCGGTATGGGGGAAGATTTGGCTATCGCGCTCGGCGCGCGCGTAGTGCTGACTCAGATTGTCGCGGTGATCGCCATCACGCTGCTGTGCGGCGCGGCGACCGCCACCGTCGGCCCAATCAGTTTCATCGGCCTGATGGTGCCGCATATCGCCCGCTGGTGGGTCGGCCCCGACCAGCGCTGGATCCTGCCCTACTCCATGCTGCTGGCGCCGATTTTACTGCTGTGCGCCGACGTGGTCGGCCGCTTGCTGGCGGCCGGTGAACTGCGGGTTTCCATCGTGGCGGCCTTCATCGGCGCGCCGGTGCTGATCTGGCTGGTGCGCCGCAAGAAAACGCTGGGGGGTCTGTGATGAGTCTGCCCCACACGTTGCATATCGGCCGCCCGGACGGCGTCATCAACTGGCGCATGCCGCTGCGCCTGCTGCTGGTCAATCTTTCGCTGCTGGCGTTGTGCCTGGCGATGGCCGTTGCCGCGCTGTGCTACGGCACACTGCAACTTTCGCTGGAACAGGTCTTTGCCGCGCTCAGCGGCGAGGCGCCGAAAAATCTGGTCACCGTGGTCACCCAATGGCGTTTGCCGCGTATCGCCATGGCACTGTTGTTAGGCGGCGCGCTCGGCATGAGCGGTGCCATCTTCCAGTCGATTATCCGCAACCCGCTCGGCAGCCCGGACGTGATTGGCTTTAACATGGGGGCTTACACCGGCGCGCTGATCGCCATCACCCTGTTCAACGGCGGCTATTACTACATCGCCGGCGGCGCGCTGGCCGGCGGCATTCTCGCCGCGCTGGCCATCTACCTGCTGGCCTGGCGGCAAGGCATCGCCGGCTTCCGGCTGATCATCGTCGGCATCGCCATCAGCGCGGTCTTGGTCTCCACCAATACCTGGCTGATCATCACCGCTTCGCTGGAGCGCGCCATGGACGCCGCCATGTGGCAGGCCGGTTCGCTCAACGGCATGACCTGGCAGAAAGCCCAGCCCGCCACGGCGTTCATCGTGCTGGCGGCCGCGGCCGCACTGCTGATGGGCAAACGGCTGCAGCTATTGGAAATGGGCGACGACACGGCGCGCGCGCTGGGCGTGAACGCCGAAGGCAGCCGGCTGTGGCTGATGTTGTTCGGCGTTACCCTCACCGCCGCCGTCACCGCCACCGCCGGGCCGATTTCCTTTATCGCGCTGGCGGCGCCGCAGATCGCCCGCCGCCTGGCCGGACAATCCTCGGTCACCCTGACGTCATCGGCGCTGATGGGCGCAGCGCTGCTGCTCAGCGCCGACGTGGTGTCCCAACATCTTTTCGCGCCGATCCAACTGCCGGTCGGGGTCGTGACCGTCTGCATCGGCGGCCTGTACCTGATTTGGCTGCTCATCCGTGAGGCCCGCAGATAATGAAGAGTGATAATGCCATGAGCCACCGCCTGCACGCCTCGCACCTGAAGCTGGGCTACGACAATAAAATCATCGCTGACGATCTGAGCGTGGCGATCCCCGATGGCGCCTTCACGGTGATCGTCGGGCCGAACGCCTGCGGCAAATCGACGCTGCTGCGCGCCCTGTGCCGCCTGCTGAAACCCAGCGCCGGCGAGGTGATGCTGGACGGCAAAAACATCAGCAGCTTCGCCACCAAGGCGCTGGCGCGCGAGCTTGGGCTGCTGCCGCAAACCTCGATCGCACCGGACAGCATTACCGTGGCGGACCTGGTGTCGCGCGGCCGCTATCCGCACCAGAGCCTGTTGAAACAGTGGACGCAGGCCGACAAACAGGCGGTGGAAGCCGCCATGGCGGCCACCAACGTCAGCCAGCTGGCGGACCGCAGCGTCGACGAACTGTCCGGCGGACAGCGCCAGCGCGTCTGGGTGGCGATGGCGTTGGCGCAGCAAACGCCGCTGCTGCTGCTGGATGAACCAACCACCTACCTCGACATCGCGCACCAAATAGAGCTGCTGGATCTGTTCCGCCAGCTCAACCGCGAGCGCGGCCAAACCCTCATCGCGGTGCTGCACGATCTCAACCACGCCTGCCGCTATGCCGATCACATCATCGCCATGCGCGACGGCAAGATCGTGGCGGAGGGAAACCCGGCGGAGATCATTACCGCCGAGCTGGTGGAACGGGTGTTCGGCATGCCGTGCATGATCATCGACGATCCGCTGTCCCACACGCCGCTGGTGATCCCGCGCGGCCGCTACCACTGCGACGCGCCGCACGCATGAAAAAGGCCGGGTTACCCCGGCCTTTTCGTTACTTCTCCAGCGACACCTGCTTGAAGATGTGTTTGCCGAACGGGTCTATTTCGTAGCCTTTCACTTCCTTGCGCACCGGTTCGAAGATGGTCGAGTGCGCGATCATCAGCGCCGGCATCTGATCGTGCATCATCACCTGCGCCTGCTGGTACATCGCCACCCGCTTGGCATGATCGTTCTCTTCGCGCGCCTGCAGGATCAGCTGGTCGAACGGTTTGTAGCACCATTTCGCCGAGTTGGAGCCGCCGAGCGAAGCGCAGGTGAACAGCGGGCCGAAGAAGTTGTCCGGGTCGCCGTTGGCGGTGGTCCAGCCCATCAGCGCGGTCTGGTGTTCGCCGTTTTTAATCCGCTGTAAATACTCGCCCCACTCGAAGGTAACGATTTTGGCGCGCACGCCGATTTTAGCCCAGTCGGCCTGGATCATCTCCGCCATGCGCTTGGCGTTGGGGTTATAGGGCCGCTGCACCGGCATCGCCCATAGATCGATATCGAAGCCCTGCCCCAACCCGGCCTCCTGCAACAGCTGCTTCGCACGCTCCGGCGAATACGGGTAGTCTTCAAGCTGCGCGTTGCTGCCCCATTGAGTCGGCGGCAGCAGGTTCTTGGCCGGCTGGCCGGCGCCGTGGAACACCGCGTCGATGATCGCCGGCTTGTTGACCGCCAGCGCCAACGCCTGGCGCACCTTGACGTTATCCAACGGTTTCTTCTGGGTGTTGAACGCCAGGAAGCCGATATTCAAGCCGGATTTTTCCATTACCTGAAGGTTGCCGTCCTGCCGCATGCGCGCCAGATCCGCCGGGTTGGGGAACGGCATCACCTGGCACTCGTTCTTTTGCAGCTTGGCGTAACGCACCGTCGCATCCGGCGTGATCGAAAACACCAGCCGATCGATTTTCGGCTTGCCTTCCCAGTAACGATCGAACGCCTTGTAGAGGATTTTCGCGTCCTTCTGGTACTGCACCAGCTGGAACGGCCCGGTGCCGATCGGATCGTTGTCCACCCGCTGCGGCGTGCCGGCCTTCAGCATCGCGTCGGCATATTCCGCCGATAAAATGGTGGCGAAATACATGCCCAGATCGGCGACGAACGGCGCCTCGGCGCGGGAGAGTTCAAAGCGCACGGTGTGGTCATCCACCTTGACGATCCGGTCAATCAGCGTGCCGAACTCCATCGACTCGAAGTTGGTGTAGGCGCCGTTGGAGACCTTGTGATACGGGTTGTTGGCGTCCTTCTGGCGCATAAACGAGAAGATGACGTCATCGGCGTTGAAATCGCGGGTGGGCGTGAAATATTTATTGCTCTGGAATGCCACGCCCTTGCGCAGATGGAAGGTATAGCGCTTGCCGTCTTCGCTCACCTCCCAGCTTTCCGCCAGGCTGGGTTGCAGCTCGACGGTGCCGGGTTTGAAATCCACCAGCCGGTTGTAGATCGCCGCCGAACTGGCGTCTACCGTGGTGCCGGAGGTGAACAGCTGCGGGTTGAAGCCTTCCGGCGAGCCTTCGGAACAGTAGACCAGCGTATTGGCCCGCGCGCCGCCGGCAATCGCCAACGCCAGCAGCCCGATCGTTATTGCTTTTCTTTTCATTGCGCTATCCCCAGTGGTGAAAAAACAGCCCAACGGATAGCAATAAATCATGCAGTTAGCGATGTAAAGGATAAATTCCGCGCATAAAAACGGGCAGGCGCGCAAGCGGCCTGCCCCGGTGAAACGGCGCGAGGATGATGAAATTAAATCATCTGGCTAAAGTTCATCTGCGCCATCAGCTTATAGTTATCGGCGTAGTCGACCGGAATGGCCACCACCACCGGTCCCTGGATCGCCATCGCCTTGCGCAGCATCGGCCGCAGATCTTCCACCGACTGCACGGCGAAACCGACCGCGCCGCAGGATTCCGCATAGGCCTTGAAGTCAATGGGCCCGAACTCCACGCCGGATTTGCGCTGGTATTTGTTCACTTCCTGCATTTCCACCATGTTGTAAGCGTTATCGACCCAGATCACGTGCACGATGTTGTTTTTCAGCCGCACCGCGGTCTCCAGCTCCATGCTCGACTGCATGAAGCCGCCGTCGCCGGAGATTGACACCACCTTGTCGCCGGGGCGCACCAGCGCCGCGCCGATGGCCCACGGCAGCGCCACCCCCATGGTTTGCTGGCCGTTGGAGATCAACAGCTGGCGAGCGCGGAAGCTGTAAAGATAGCGGGCGATCCAGATGTGGAAACTGCCCATGTCCACGCACAGCGTCACGTCGTCACTGACGATGTCCTGCAGCTCCTTGACGATGCGCAGCGGGTGGATCGGCATGCCGCCGCGGCGGGCGGCGCGCTCCGCCAGTTCAGTGCGCTGGCGGCCAAGATCGGTGAGGATCAGCTCCACTTCCGGCGGCACGCAGACCGCCTCAGTGAACGCTTCGGTCATCATGTTCAGCGTAGCGCTGATGTTGCCCACCAGCTCGACGTCCGGCCGATAGCAGGTATCGATATCCGCCGGCAGCACGTCGATATGCACCAGCTTCAGCCGCCCGTGGCTGTTCCACATGCAGGGATCGTATTCGATCGGATCATAACCGACGCTCACCACCAGATCGGCCTTCTGCAGCAGCTGATCGGCCGGCTGGTTGTTGAACAGGCCGACGCGGCCGGCGAAACGGGCAAAGTGGTTGACGTCGATCACCCCCGCCGCCTGATAGGTGCCGACCACCGGCATATGGGTGCGGTACAGCAGATGGCGCACCGCCTCGCTGTTCTCCGGCCGGCTGGCCTGCAAGCCCAGCAGCAGCACCGGGCATTTGGCCTGGCGGATCAGTTTCACCGCCGCCTGAATGTCGTCTGCCGCGGCGGCCCCCATGCGCGGCAAGCGGCAGCCCGCCAGCACCGGCGCGCTGACCGGTTCATTGACGATATCCATCGGCAGGCTGACGAACGACGCCCCCGGCCGGCCGAACTCGGCGCGGCGGAAGGCGTTGGCGATCACCTCGGAAATCGCCGAACCGGCATGCACTTCGGCGCAATACTTGGTCACCGGCCGGAACATGCTGACGGTATCCATGCTCTGGTGCGTCTGCTTCAGGCTGTCGGCGCGCTTCACCGCCCCGCCGAAGGCCACTACCGCGTCCCCTTCCGAGGTGGCGGTCGCCAGCCCGGTGATCAGGTTGGAGCTGCCCGGCCCGGAGGTGACCAGCGCCACCCCGGCCTTGCCGGTCAGGCGGCCGACCGCCGCCGCCATAAAGGCCGCGTTGGCCTCATGCCGCACCACCACCGTTTCGATCGACGGCGCGTCCTCCAGCGAGTCGAACACCCGGTCGATCTTGGCGCCCGGAATACCGAAAACGTGTTTGACGCCCTGCGCTTCCAGGTTTTTCACCACCAAATCGGCGCCGCATTGCCAGTCATTGCCTGTTTTTTCCTGTGCCATGGTTCCACCTCCTAAGAAAACGATCGCCGGGGTTAGCCCTCGGCGGAACGAATCGCGCGATCCAAATCCTCTGGGCAGAGGTTGGCGCGCAAGAAATCCGCATCATGCGGTAACTGAAGATTGAGACGCGTGATGACGCCGAACTGCAAACGGCCATGATCGAGCTGGTAGTCCAGTACGTGGCCGCCGCCGCTGCGGTCGTCGGTAACGAAGTGTTCGTGATAGCCGGCCACGCCGATGCCCTGCATGTAATCCGGCGAGCGGAAGCCGACCAGCGTGCCGCGCCGCTGATGGAACGAGAAGGTCGGCTGCTCTTCTATCGCTTCCAGCATTGGGCGGTAAGGCCGTTCCTGACGCGGTACAGTGCGGGTTTCGACATGGCTGAACTCACCGTCCACCCGCACCGCGCAGAACAGGTTTGGCGAGGCGACCTGTTCGTCGATGCACTGGTGCAGCTGTGCCTTGGTGATCGGCCGGTCGAATTGCTGGCTGACGCTGGGCTGGAAAAAGGTGACGACGGCGAAGGGGGTTTTCTGTTGCAGGCCGGCCGGCCGGGCGCTGCCGTCGGCGCGCAGCTGGTGTATTTCCCGATCGAAAGCGATCAGTTCACCGTCCAGATGATTGAAGGTGCCGAGGCCGAAGTTGCCGTGTTTGAGCAACTCGGCAATGGTGGTTTCGCCCTCATAGACCCCGTCGATGAGCGCGCTCATCAGCGAGATTTGATAGATTTCGCCCTCCCCGGCGTTGATCGACTGCCTGGCAAAACCCTGCGCCAAATGGCGCGCACAGGAACACCCGTGTTTTTCGTTCATGACTAACTCCTCCACCAGCGCGGGATCGCGGTTCCGCGCGTTCAAAAGACCCACCGACGGCGGGCCAAGATGCCTCTCAGGTGCGTTCATCAGTTGGAACGATTCAGCCTGAGGCGACAAAAAAACCGGCACGGCTGGCCGGCCGATATCCAGAGTCAACAGCATGATGAGTGAAAGTAAAGGCTCACTAATCATTAATGCTGGATCGGATATCAAATTGAACGGTTAATCTGGTGTTGGAGCGACTATCAACTCCGCAGGCGGCTCGCGCAGCCTGGGAAAAACATCTGTTATTTAGTGCTAAGCGCCGCGAGGTTTATGCGTTTTCTCTCTATACGGCCGGGATAAGGCGGCGTTGAAGCCCGTCGTCAACCCGCAGCCAGAGTAGCCGCCGCGCCGCCGGCAGAGAAGCGGGTATTCATAAGAAACGCTTTTGCATATAATGCAAAAATGAATGACGCCCGCTATGTAGAACATCTGCCAATTTTTCTCGACGTGGCCCACCTGGGCAGCTTTTCCGCCGCCGCGCGCCAGCTGGGTATGGTGCCTTCTTCGCTGGTGCGCCATATCGATGCGCTGGAAAGCGCGCTCGGCGCGACGCTGTTCGTGCGCTCCACCCGCGGCCTGTTGCTGACCGACGCCGGCGAGCTGCTGCTGACACGCGCCGCCGCGCTGATGACGGACATTACCGGCCTTCGCGCCGAGCTGAACGCGCTGAACGAAACGCCGCAGGGCACGCTGCGCATCAGTTGCCTGCCGACCTTCGGCAAAACCTATGTGCTGCCGCTGCTGCCGACGCTGGCGGAACGCTACCCTCAGCTGTGGGTCGATCTCGATCTGACCGAACGCCAGACCGATCCGACCCAGGAGCGGCTGGACGCCGCCATCCGCATCGGCGAGCAGAAGGACAGCGCGCTGTACGCCAGCCGCATCGCCACCCAACGCTGGGTCATGTGCGCCAGCCCCGCCTACGTCGCCCGCTATGGCCTGCCGGCCGATCTGGAAGCGCTGCCGCAGCATCGGCTGATCGCCCGCTACCACAAGCAGCAGCCGGCCTGCTGGGCGCAGATCCTCGACGCGGCGTTGATGAACCGCTGCACCATGGCGCTGCGCTGCGACGACTTCACCGCGCAGCGTCAGGCCGCGCTGCTCGGCCTCGGCATCGCCTTTCTGCCCAACTGGGTAGTGGGGCCGGACGTGCAGCACGGGCAACTGGTGCAAATGCTGGAAGATCCGCGCCATGAGCAGCAAGGCATCTATCTGCTGCGGCCAATGGCGAAAGTGTCCGCCCGGCTGGCGGCCTTCACCACCCTGCTGCAGCAAACCATCGGTCAGCCGCCCAGCTGGGGGTAACGCGGCGTCACCCTGCCGTGCAGCGCCGGATTGTCGCTCTCGTCCTTCAACTCGATGCCGCTCAGCCGCCGCTTGAACGCCTGCTCCAGCAGCCAGGCCAGGCGGAACGCCGCCTGCGGGTAATCCAGCCCCTCGGGCCGTACGTTGGAAATACAGTTGCGCTCGGCGTCCGTTCTGCGCGCGCTCGGTCCCCAGGTCAAATAGATGCCCAGACTGTCCGGCGACGACAGCCCCGGCCGTTCGCCGATCAGCATCGCCACCGCCCGAGCCTGCAGGCATTCACCGATCTCATCCCCCAGCGCCACCCGCGCCTGATGCGCCAGCACCACCGGTGCCACGGTCAGCCCCAGCGTATCGAGATAGGGCCGCAGCGCTTGCAGCAACGGCAGCGCCTGGCGGTGCACCGCCTTGGAGGAGAGGCCGTCCGCCACCGCCAGCAGCAGATCGACGCGGCGCGGCGGTAAACCAAGCAGCAGGCTGCGGCTATCCGGCGCCAATCGCCGCCCCAGATCCGGACGGCGCAGGTAGGCGGCGCGGTCGCCAGCCTGGCTGTGCACCGCCAGCGTGGGCCAACCGGCATCGTGCAGATCCGCCGCCAGCCGCTCGCTGTCGAAAGGCTGATGCACCGCGTCGCGCGCCTGGGCATGGGCCAGGCCGAAGCGCAGCAGCTCGTCGGTCGGCAGACTGGCGCCGGTGCGCCCCAGCGCGATGCGCGCGTCGGTAAAGGCGCGCAGCGCATCCCAACTGTTGACGTGAACCGGTTTGCTCATGTCCGTTCTCCCTGCAGCGCCAGCAACAGCGGGTGATTGGCGGCGGCGTCGCGCAGCCGCCCGCGTTCGTCGGTGATGTTCATCGCCGCCAGCCAGGCGGCGAACTCCGGCGCGTGCTTCAGCCCCAGCAGCTCTCGGATATAGAGCGCGTCGTGGAACGAGGTGCTTTGGTAGTTGAGCATGATGTCATCCGCGCCCGGTACGCCGATCAGGAACGTCAACCCGGCGGCGGCCAATAGCGTCAGCAGCGTGTCCATGTCGTCCTGATCGGCTTCGGCATGGTTGGTGTAGCAGACGTCGCAACCCAGCGGCAGGCCGAGCAGCTTGCCGCAGAAGTGGTCCTCCAGCCCAGCGCGGATAATTTGTTTGCCGTCATACAGGTATTCGGGGCCGATAAACCCCACCACGGTGTTGATCAGCAGCGGTGAGAAATGGCGCGCCACCGCATAGGCACGCGCCTCACAGGTCTGCTGATCGACGCCGTGATGCGCGTTAGCCGACAGGCAACTGCCCTGCCCGGTTTCGAAGTACATCACGTTATCGCCCAACGTGCCGCGCTTGAGGCTCAGCGCCGCCTGCTGCGCCTCCGCCAGCAGCGCCAGACTGATGCCGAAACCGCGATTGGCCGCTTCGGTACCGGCGATCGACTGAAACACCAGATCCACCGGTGCGCCGCGCTCCATCAGCCGCAGCGTGTTGGTCACGTGGGTCAGCACACAGGATTGGGCGGGAATGGCGAAGCGCTGGATCACGTCGTCCAGCATGTAGTTGAGCTTTTCCAGCAGTGGCAGGCTGTCGCTGGCCGGATTGATGCCAACCACCGCGTCGCCGCTGCCGTACAGCAGGCCGTCCAGCATGCTGGCGGCGATGCCCTGCAGGCTGTCGGTCGGGTGATTGGGCTGCAGCCGCACGCTAAGGTGGCCCGGCAGGCCAATCGTATTGCGAAAGCGCGTCACTACCCGGCACTTCTTCGCCACCAGGATCAGATCCTGATTACGCATGATCTTGCTCACCGCCGCTGCCATCTCCGGCGTAATGCCGGCGGCCACCTGCGCCAGCATGGCGCTGTCGGCCTGCTCGCTCAGCAGCCAGTCGCGAAAATCGCCGACCGTGAGGTGCGAGATGGGCTCAAAAGCGGCGGCATCGTGATTATCGATAATCAGGCGCGTCACCTCGTCCTGCTCGTACGGCACCAGCGTCTGCTGCAGGAACGCCTTGAGCGGCAAATCCGCCAGCGCGATACGCGCCGCCATGCGCTCTTCGGCGCTTTGCGCCGCCACCTCCGCCAGATAATCGCCGGAACGCGCAGGCGAAGCCTTCGCCATCAGCTGACGCAGATCGCCAAAGCGATAGCCGCGTTGGCCCACCGTTGCCTGATACATAGCCCCCTCCCTTGCCCCGAGTGACGAGATAACAGCCCTGCACCAAGTGTAGTCAGTGGGAAAAGAAAATTATTTTGCACGCGATCGCCGCCATCACGCCTCTCCCCATTTCACCCGCCGTCGCTTCAGGTTACAGTAGCCGCGAAAACAGGAGGGGTGATGGATCCGCAACGGCAAATTATCGACTGGCTGCAACAAGATAACGCGCGCATGGCCGCCCTGCGCACCGTGCGCCGGCTCGGCCTGAATGACTGGTGCCTCGGCGCCGGCTTCGTACGCAACCTGGTGTGGGATCGGCGCCACGGCTATAGGGAGCCCACGCCGCTCAACGATATCGACGTGATCCACTTCGATGCGCAGCGTGCGGACGCCGAACGCGATCGCATGCTGGAGGCGCGGCTGCAACAGTGGCTGCCGCAGCCGTGGTCGGTCAAGAACCAGGCGCGCATGCACCTGCGCGGCGGCCGGGCGCCCTACCGCAACAGCGAAGAGGCCATCAGCTTCTGGACCGAAGTGGAAACGGCGATCGGCGCGCGCCTGAACGCCGACGACAGCATCACCCTGGTGGCCCCCTTCGGGCTCGCGGCGCTGTTCGACGACACCATTACCTTCAACGTGAAAAACGGCGATCGCGCGGCCTATGCCCAGCGCGTGCTCGACAAAGGCTGGCTGTTGCGCTGGCCGCGTCTGCGGCAGGTAAAGATTTAGCCGCCGCTGCCGATACCCTGATCAGCGATATACCGACTCAGGGAGAGCATCCATGTCGACCACCATCACCATGATCGTACCGATCAAAAATACCGTTCCCGGCGTCAGCAACGTCTTTAGCGCGCCGGGCCATCAGGGCGAATTGCTGATGGCCAAACCGGTCAACAACCAGCCGCAAGGCGGCAAGATGGAGAAAAACGAACGCGCCAACGGCAATGACGAACCGGTTAACCTCAATGAAAGCCGCGCTTCGGCGCGCATCAAGGCGCTGAACCGGCAGATTCAGGCGCTGCAGCAAAAGCTGGTGGAACTGAAGGACTCCAGCGCCGACCCCAAAGAGATCGAAAAGCAGAAACAGCTGATCGAAGCGCAGATCAAGATGTTGCAAGCCGAGATCGCGCGCATCCAGAAAGAAGAAATGGAAAAGCAGCAGCAGGAGCAAATGGAAAAAGCCGCGGCGCAATCCGGCGACGGCGTAAACCGCCCAACGCCGCTCAACGCGGTGGACGTCTATATCTGAGTCAATATGCCGCGTTTTCCCGCCGGCGCTGTTGCAGCAGCGCCGCCTGCTGACGCGCCACCTGCCAGATGGCCTCCGCCGCCGGCGTCAGTGAGCGGTTCTTGCGCCGCACCAGCATCAGCGCGCGGTTAATTTCCGGCACCAGCCGCCGCACCCGGAGCCGCCCCCCTTCCGGCAACGGCAGCGCCAACGCCGGGAAAATGCTGATGCCAATCCCCTCCGCCACCATCGGGAACAGCGTGGCCGGATGGCCGATTTCCTGCACCACCTGCGCCTCCACGCCCTGCTGTCTCAGCGCACTGTCGATCAGCGGCCGGCTGCCCGACGCATAATCCTGCAACACCAGGCGGCAACCGTTCAACGCCGACCAACGCACCGCCGGCTGCGCAGCGAACGGATGATCGTCGCGGCACAGCAACAGGAAAGGTTCATGCAGCACCGCTTCGCACTCCAGATCCACCGCCTGTACCGGATCGACCACGATGCCGAAATCCACCTCGGCGTTGCGCACGCTGTGCAGCACCTGCTGCTGCGCCTGATCGCGCAGCATGATGCGGATCTCCGGGTATTCACGCTCGCCGGCGGCGATGCACTGCGGCATCAGATGGGCGGAAATGGTCTGGCTCGTCGCCACCCGCACCGTGCCGCTGCGCTGTACGCCAAAGCTGCGCGCATCCAGCAACGCGGCCTGCAGCTCGTCCAGCAGCCGTTCGACCCGGTTGGCTAGCCGCAGGCCGGCGTCGGTCAACGCCACCTCACGCGTGGTGCGATCCAGCAGGCGCACGCCGACCTCCGCCTCCAGCTCTTTCACGCTGTGGCTGACCGCCGATTGCGTCAGGCCGATCGCCTCCCCGGCGCGGCTGAAGCTGCCGTGGCGGGCGATGGCGACGAACACCCGCAGCTGTTTGAGTGAGTAATTCATGTGTTTTATTCATGGATGAATTAAATAAATCAATTTTATTATTATATGCCCGCGCGGGAGAATAGCCCCATCGATTTTCTACCCGAGCGCATCGCCATGAGATTCCTGCCCGATCGTTTTACCCTGACGCTGATCGCCACCGTGCTGCTGGCGTCGTTCCTGCCGGCGCGCGGCGAGTTCGTCGGCTGGCTCAACGCCCTGACCATCGCCGCCATCGCCCTGCTGTTTTTCATGCACGGCGCCAAGCTGTCGCGCGAGGCCATCCTGGCCGGCAGCAATAACTGGCGGCTGCATCTGTGGGTGATGTTCAGCACCTTCATCATTTTCCCGGCGCTGGGGATGCTGTTCGCCTGGTGGGCGCCGATCGACGTCAGCCCCGAACTGTACGCCGGTTTCATCTACCTGTGCATTCTGCCCGCCACCGTGCAGTCGGCCATCGCCTTCACCTCGCTGGCGGGCGGCAACGTCGCGGCGGCAGTGTGCAGCGCTTCCGCCTCCAGCCTGCTCGGGATCTTCGTATCGCCGCTGCTGGTCGGCCTGTTGATGAACGTGCACGGCGATACCGGCGGCCTGCGGCAGGTCGGTTCGATCGTGCTGCAGCTGCTGGTGCCGTTTGTCGCCGGCCACCTGCTGCGACCGCTGATCGGCGGCTGGATCGAGCGCCATCGGCCGCTTATCGGTAAAACCGACCAGACCTCGATTCTGCTGGTAGTGTACGCCGCCTTCAGCGAGGCGGTGACGCACGGCATCTGGCATCAGGTGGGGATCGGTTCGCTGGCGTTTATCGTCGGCGGCAGCATCGTGCTGCTGGCGATCGTGCTGGTGGTGAACACTTACATGGCGCGTTGGCTGGGGTTCAGCAAAGCGGACGAGATCACCATCGTATTCTGCGGTTCGAAGAAGAGCCTGGCGAACGGCATTCCGATGGCCAATATCCTGTTCCCGGCGGCGACGGTGGGGATCATGGTGCTGCCGCTGATGGTGTTTCATCAGGTGCAGCTGATGACCTGCGCAGTGCTGGCCAAAAGATACCAGCGCAAGCAGCGAGCGCAACAGGCGGTGCCCAACGCCAACGCACAGGCGTCGCGCGGGTAAAAAAAAGACGGGCCTTGGCCCGTCAGTTCAGCTTTTCTTCAGCGGCTTGACCAGGTGGTCAAGCCCTTCGATTTTAATCGCCAGCGTCATCTCCATCAGCATGCCGAGCTTGCCTTTGGGGAATTCGCCCTTGCGGGCGAACCACAGCAGGTACTCTTCGGGCAGATCGATCAGCACCCGCCCTTGGTACTTGCCGAACGGCATCACTGTATTGGCGATCTCCAGCAGGTTTTCTTTTTCCATCACTCACCCAGCAAGCGGATCATCTCCGCTTCGTCGATCACGGCGATACCCAGCTCCTGCGCCTTCGCCAGCTTGGAACCGGCCGCCTCACCGGCGATCACCAGATCGGTTTTCTTCGACACGCTGCCGCTGACCTTGGCGCCCAGCGCCGTCAGGCGATCTTTGGCCTCGTCGCGCGACAGCTGGCTCAGCGAGCCGGTCAGCACCACGGTTTTGCCGGCGAACGGGCTGTCTATCTCTTCCGCCGCCACCACCACCGGCGCCGGCCAGTGGATGCCGATCTCGGCGCCCACCAGCTCGTTGATCACCTGCTGATTGAGCGCTTCATCGAGGAAATTGCGGGTGTGTTTGGCCACCACTTCGCCGACGTCCGGCACCTCTTTCAGCGCCTCGATGTCAGCGGCGAACAACTTCTCGAGCGATCCGAAATGCGCCGCCAGGTTGGCGGCGGTCGCTTCGCCGACCTCGCGAATGCCGAGCGCATACAGGAAGCGGGCGAAGGTGGTCTGTTTGGATTTCTCCAGCGCATTGACCAGGTTCTGCGCCGATTTCGGCCCCATGCGATCCAGACCGGTCAGAATGCCGGCGGACAGCCGGAACAGATCGGCCGGGTTCTTCACGTACTCCTTGTCCACCAGTTGCTCGATGATCTTGTCGCCCATGCCTTCAACGTCCAGCGCGCGGCGGGAAACGAAATGCTTCAACGCCTCTTTGCGCTGCGCGCCGCAGATAAGACCGCCGGTGCAGCGCGCCACGGCTTCGCCTTCCACGCGCTCAACGTCGGAGCCGCACACCGGGCAGTGCAGCGGGAACACCACTTCGCGCGCATCCTGCGGCCGGCGGTCTTCCAGCACCCCCACCACCTGCGGGATCACGTCGCCGGCACGGCGCACGATCACCGTATCGCCGATGCGCAGCCCCAACCGCTCAATTTCATCGGCATTGTGCAAGGTGGCATTGCTGACGGTCACCCCGGCCACCAACACCGGCTCAAGGCGGGCCACCGGCGTAATCGCGCCGGTGCGGCCAACCTGAAACTCCACTTCGCGCACCACGGTGATCTGCTCCTGGGCCGGGAATTTGAACGCCGTCGCCCAACGCGGTGCTCGCGCCACAAAGCCCAGCGTTTCCTGCAGATCGATGTCGTCAATCTTGATCACCACGCCGTCGATGTCGAAACCGAGCTGTGCGCGGTCCTGCTCGACCTGACGATAAAACGCCAGCACTTCCTCGCTGCCGGTGCGGCGCTGGGCGCGATCGCTAACCGGCAGGCCCCAGGCCTTGAACTGCATCAGGCGCTCAAAGTGGCTGCGCGGCAGCTCGCCGCCTTCCAGCAGGCCGACGCCGTAGCAGAAGAAGGTCAGCGGCCGTTTAGCGGTAATGCGCGGATCGAGCTGGCGCAGCGAACCGGCGGCGGCGTTGCGCGGATTGGCAAACACCTTGCCGTCTTTGCGCCGCGCCTCTTCGTTCATCTGTTCAAAACCGGCCTGCGGCATGAACACTTCGCCGCGCACTTCCAGCCGGCGAGGGATGTTGTCGCCGGTCAGGCGCAGCGGGATGGCGCGAATGGTACGCACGTTGGTGGTGATGTTCTCCCCGGTGGTGCCATCGCCGCGCGTCGCCGCGCGCACCAGTTCGCCGTCTTCATACAGCAGGCTGACCGCCAGGCCATCCAGCTTCAGTTCGCAGCAGAAGGTCAGCGGATCGCTGCTTTTGAGCCTGTCCTGCACGCGCTTGTAAAACGCCAGGAAACTTTCTTCGTCGAACACGTTGTCCAGCGACAGCATCGGCACTTCGTGACGCACCTGGTCGAACGCCGCAAGCGGCGCCGCGCCCACGCGCTGGGTCGGCGAATCGGCGGTGATCAGCTCCGGATGCGCGCTCTCGAGCTCGCGCAGCTCACGCATCAGGCGGTCATATTCCGCATCCGGCACTTCCGGCGCATCCAGCACATGATACTGGTATTCATGATGGCGCAATGTGGCTCGTAGTTGATTGATTTGTTGGATTATCGATTCCATGGCTCACCATCAAAGATAAAAAACCCCCGGCTAGCGGGGGCTTTGTTGTTACGGATGTTCAGTGCGCGCGGCAACCCGGTCAGGCGTTGTTTTCCAACACTTCACGGATACGCGCTTTGTAGGTTTCCAGCTTCTGCGGCGTCATCATGCGGCGCTCGTCGTCCAGCACCACGCCGCCCACGTCGTCGGCGATGCGCTGCGCCGACTGCAGCATCAGCTTGAAGTTCTGATTGGCGTCGCCGTAAGACGGCACCATCATGAACATCGACACGCCCGGCGTGGAGAAATCGGACATCATGTCAGGATCGAACGACCCCGGCTTGACCATGTTCGCCAGGCTGAACAGTACCGGGCCGCTGCCGGCCGGGCTGATATGGCGGTGGAAGATGCCCATCTCGCCAAACTGGAAGCCCGCCTGCAACACGCTCTGCAGCAGCACTTCGCCGCCGATCACGCCGCCCTGATGGGCCGCGACGTGCAGCACCAGCACGGTCTCTTTCAGCTTAGCCTGAATTGGCGCAGCCGCAGGCTGCGGTGCAGGTTCCGGCGCAGGCTTCACTTCCGGCGCTTGCTGCACAGGAGCCGGTTCGGCGTGGAATGCCGGTTCTGCCCCCTGCGGCGCCTCATGTTCATGCGGCAGATCGTCGACGCGCGGCTCACGGCGCACGGCCGGTTGCGGTTGCTGCGGTTCGGCCTGTTCTTCGTCCGGCGCGTAGTTGTTCAGCAGGATATCATCATATTCCGGCCGCTGAGACAGCGGAGGCGGCGTCTGATGGGCAGCCGGCTGAACGGCGTGGGGCGCTGGCGCAGCCGCCGGAGCGGGCTTCGGCGCGGCCACGGGTTCTTCGCGTGCGGCATCGAAATGGCCGAATGACGGCTCGTCTTGCGGGTG
The DNA here is from genome assembly GCF_052168655.1 of Serratia sp. CY47280. Taxonomy (NCBI): domain Bacteria; kingdom Pseudomonadati; phylum Pseudomonadota; class Gammaproteobacteria; order Enterobacterales; family Yersiniaceae; genus Serratia; species Serratia sp. CY47280. The sequence goes on from NZ_JBJNMG010000001.1 coordinate 1,866,163, forward strand.
AGCGGCGCGTACGCGCACCTCACCGACGCCTTCTTCGAGATCGTCGATCGGAGTTTGTTCACGTTCCTTTTGGGAACGTTTGGCTGGGCGATCGCGGAAGAGCGCTGACCGTTCTTTGCGACTGGTCCACAGACCGTGCAATAACAGCGCTATTATGGCGATCGCGCCAACAACGATTAATATCAGACGCAAATCCTGCATCATTGCTATCTCTGTTGTTCCAATACATTGCCACCGCGGCAAACATTCACTCTTTAACTCTATTTGCCCGCGCACACAAGTGCAAGTCCGTGCTGAACTTTATGCCAATAAAGATGATTATACTGCCTTTTTCTGCTGGTTTTTCAGCCAACCCTACCCTAGCCAGTGGAAAATCATCCCTATATGATAATGATGCCTGTTCAGACAACGAGATAACTTAAGATATGTCCTATACGCAGCTCCCTTCCCGCTCGACCAGCGGCATTCACTATTTCGCCGAAGGCTGGCGCCTGATTTCGCGCCCGGGGATTAAACGCTATGTGGTCCTGCCGTTGCTGGTCAACGTGCTGCTGATGGGCTCCGCTTTCTGGTGGCTGTTCAGCCGGCTTGGCGATTGGATCCCGGCGATGATGAGCCACGTTCCCGACTGGCTGCAATGGTTGAGCTACCTGCTGTGGCCGCTGGCGGTCATTTCGGTGCTGCTGGTGTTCAGCTATCTATTCAGCACTATCACCAATCTGATCGCCGCGCCGTTCTGCGGCCTGCTGGCCGAGCAGCTCGAAGGCAGCCTGACCGGCAAACCGCTGCCGGACACCGGCCTGCTCGGCATCGCCAAAGATCTGCCGCGCATCATGGCGCGCGAATGGCGCAAGCTAATGTATTACCTGCCGCGCGCGCTGCTGCTGCTGGCGCTGTACTTCGTGCCCGGTATCGGCCAGACGGTGGCGCCGGTGCTGTGGTTCCTGTTCAGCGCCTGGATGCTGGCGATCCAGTATTGCGACTACCCGTTCGACAACCACAAGGTGAGCTTTGCCGACATGCGCCGCGCTTTGCGCCAGCACAAAACCGACAATCTGCAGTTCGGCGCGCTGGTCAGCCTCTTTACCATGATCCCGATCCTCAACCTGGTGATCCTGCCGGTCGCCGTCTGCGGCGCCACCGCGATGTGGGTCGATCGTTATCGCACGCAATTCGTCCGATAATCGCCGTTTTTTACCGCCGACAGCGCGGGAATTTTCGACAGGGCGCGCATTTCGCGCCCTTATCATTGTGCTTAAAACTTATTTCCTAATAACATATAGATATACCAATTCTTTACTTCCCTGCCGGTACTGTTAGCGTATGCTTTCGATGTTCCCCACATTTTCATAGAGTTAAAGGACGGGCTATGAGCAAGATATATGAAGACAACTCATTAACAATCGGCCATACGCCGCTGGTTCGTCTGAACCGTATCGGCAACGGACGCATTCTGGCCAAGGTTGAATCACGTAACCCGAGCTTCAGCGTCAAATGCCGCATCGGTGCCAATATGATTTGGGATGCGGAACAACGCGGCGTGCTGACCGCCGGCAAGGAACTGGTGGAGCCGACCAGCGGCAACACCGGCATCGCGCTGGCCTTCGTCGCCGCTGCGCGCGGTTACAAGCTGACGCTGACCATGCCGGAAACCATGAGCATCGAGCGCCGCAAGCTGCTCAAGGCGCTGGGCGCCAATCTGGTGCTGACCGAAGGGGCGAAAGGCATGAAAGGCGCCATCGCCAAAGCCGAAGAGATCGTCGCGACCGATCCGAACCGTTACCTGATCCTGCAGCAGTTCAGCAACCCGGCCAACCCGGCCATCCATGAAAAAACCACCGGCCCAGAAATCTGGGAAGACACCGATGGGGAAGTCGACGTGTTCATCTCCGGCGTCGGCACCGGCGGCACATTGACCGGCGTCAGCCGCTACATCAAGAACACCAAAGGCAAGGCCATCACCACCGTGGCGGTCGAGCCGACCGACTCGCCGGTCATCAGCCAGGCGCTGGCCGGTGAAGAGCTGAAACCGGGCCCGCACAAGATCCAGGGCATCGGCGCCGGCTTCATTCCGGGCAACCTCGATCTTGACCTGGTGGATCGCGTCGAGAAAGTCTCCAACGACGAAGCCATCAGCATGGCGCGTCGTCTGATGGACGAAGAAGGCATCCTGGCGGGCATCTCCTCCGGCGCAGCGGTCGCGGCGGCGGTGAAACTGGCCGAAGAACCGGCGTTCGCCGACAAGACTATCGTGGTCATCCTGCCCTCTTCCGGCGAACGTTATCTCAGCACCGCGCTGTTCGCCGATCTGTTCACCGAGCAGGAATTGCAGCAGTAATTCCGCAACTGCACAAATCGCTAAAAAAGCACCCTGCGGGGTGCTTTTTTGTGGACTGGATCAAACTTTATAGCAGTCCAAGATTGCTTTTGCCCGTCGCCTTTAGTATTTAACGTTGCATTATTTCGATGCGCAAAATTAATCACTCTCCGAGCACGGTCAAGGCTGAATCGATTTACTCATCTGTCGCCGACGCGGCGAATCGGGCATAATGGGGAGCGGATTGGAACGACGTCTAAAGCCGAGTTTTTTGATCTGAAGTGCCTAACGCGTCGTTTTCTGTTGCATCAACGTTCGCCCCTGTCCATAGTCAGGCGCTATAACCAGACAAGTTAAAGTCAGGCCCCTGGGCTAAACTTTAACTCCACAACATTAATCCAATAAGTTGGGGAAACATCAATGTTCCAGCAAGAAGTTACTATTACCGCTCCGAATGGTCTGCATACTCGCCCTGCCGCTCAGTTCGTTAAAGAAGCCAAAGGCTTCACGTCTGACATCACCGTGACCTCCAACGGCAAAAGCGCCAGCGCTAAAAGCCTGTTCAAACTGCAAACTCTGGGGCTGACTCAAGGGACCGTAGTGACCATCTCAGCTGAAGGTGAAGACGAGCAGAAAGCCGTTGAGCACTTGGTAAAACTGATGGCAGAGCTTGAGTAATCGGCCCGTCTTTTTAGTTAACACCAGTCAAGAGTAAGGTAGGGTTATGATTTCAGGCATTTTAGTATCACCGGGCATCGCTTTTGGTAAGGCTCTCTTGCTGAAAGAAGACGACATCGTCATCAACCGGAAAAAAATCTCTGCTGATCAAGTAGAGCAGGAAGTCTCGCGTTTTCTGGCCGGCCGCGCGAAAGCGTCCGAACAGCTGGAAGCGATCAAGACCAAAGCTGGCGAAACCTTCGGCGAAGAGAAGGAAGCTATCTTCGAAGGCCACATCATGTTGCTGGAAGACGAAGAGCTTGAGCAGGAAATCATAGCCCTAATCAAAGACGATCTGGCCTCCGCAGACGCCGCCGCCTACACCGTGATCGAAGGTCAGGCAAAAGCGTTGGAAGAGCTGGACGACGAATACCTGAAAGAACGCGCCGCCGACGTGCGCGACATCGGCAAACGCCTGCTGCAAAACATTCTGGGCATGCCGATCGTCGATCTGGGCTCCATTCAGGACGAAGTGATCCTGGTGGCCACCGATCTGACCCCGTCCGAGACCGCGCAGCTGAACCTGGACAAAGTGCTGGGCTTCATTACCGATCTCGGCGGCCGCACCTCCCACACCTCTATCATGGCGCGCTCCCTGGAGCTGCCGGCGATCGTCGGCACCAGCGACGTGACCAAGCAGGTGAAAAACGACGACTACCTGATTCTGGATGCGGTTAACAACAAAATTTACGTTAACCCGACCGCTGACGTTATCGATCAGCTGAAAGCCGCCCAGAACCAATACATCACCGAGAAAAACGATCTGGCCAAGCTGAAGGACCTGCCGGCGATTACGCTGGACGGCCATCAGGTTGAAGTCTGCGCCAACATCGGCACCGTGCGCGACGTCGCGGGTGCAGAGCGCAACGGCGCGGAAGGCGTCGGCCTGTATCGTACCGAATTCCTGTTCATGGACCGCGACTCGCTGCCGACCGAAGACGAGCAGTTCCAGGCTTATAAAGCCGTGGCGGAAGCCATGGGCTCGCAGGCCGTGATCGTCCGCACCATGGACATCGGCGGCGACAAAGACCTGCCGTACATGAACCTGCCGAAGGAAGAGAACCCGTTCCTCGGCTGGCGCGCCATCCGCATCGCGATGGACCGCCGTGAAATCCTGCACGCCCAGCTGCGCGCCATTCTGCGCGCCTCGGCGTTCGGCAAACTGCGCATCATGTTCCCGATGATCATCTCCGTGGAAGAAGTGCGCGATCTGAAAGGCGAAATCGAGACGCTGAAGGCGCAGCTGCGCGAAGAAGGCAAGGCGTTTGACGAGAGCATCGAGGTGGGCGTGATGGTGGAAACACCGGCTGCGGCGGTCATCGCTCACCACCTGGCGAAAGAAGTCGACTTCTTTAGTATTGGGACAAACGATCTAACCCAGTATACTCTGGCGGTAGATCGCGGCAACGAGCTGATTTCTCATCTCTATAACCCGATGTCCCCATCAGTACTTAGCCTGATCAAACAGGTTATTGATGCATCTCACGCAGAAGGCAAGTGGACCGGCATGTGCGGCGAACTGGCTGGCGATGAGCGTGCTACACTGTTGTTATTGGGCATGGGGCTGGATGAGTTCAGCATGAGTGCGATTTCAATCCCGCGCATCAAGAAAATTATTCGTAACACGAATTTCGAAGATGTGAAGGCGTTGGCAGCGCAGGCCTTGGCACAGCCAACGGCACAAGACCTGATGAATTGCGTCAATAAATTCATCGAAGAAAAAACGCTCTGCTAAACTTCCACGACACTGGAACGCCGCCCAATTTAATGCTTAGGAGAAGATCATGGGTTTGTTCGATAAACTGAAATCTCTGGTTTCTGATGACAAGAAAGACACGGGCACTATCGAGATCGTCGCTCCCCTTTCTGGCGAAATCGTCAATATCGAAGATGTGCCGGACGTAGTGTTCGCTGAAAAAATCGTTGGCGACGGTATCGCCATCAAACCGGCCGGTAACAAAATGGTTGCTCCGGTTGACGGCACCATCGGTAAGATTTTCGAAACCAACCATGCATTCTCTATCGAATCCGACAGCGGCATTGAGCTGTTCGTCCACTTCGGCATCGATACCGTAGAACTGAAAGGCGAAGGCTTCAAACGCATCGCCGAAGAAGGTCAGCGCGTCAAGAAAGGTGACGTGGTTATCGAGTTCAACCTGCCACTGCTGGAAGAGAAAGCCAAGTCTACCCTGACGCCGGTCGTTATCTCCAACATGGACGAGATCAAAGAGCTGATCAAACTGTCCGGCAGCGTGACCGTTGGCGAAACCCCGATCATCCGCATCAAGAAGTAAGCGCGGATGAGCAAGAAAAACGGCGCCCTCGGCGCCGTTTTTTTATCCCCTTCGTCGTATCCCAATCTCACTACGTTATGACGACCAGCGCGGGATACGCAGGGTAATGACCAGCCCCTCTCTGTCGCCGTTGCGCGCCTCAACCTGGCCACCGTGCGCCAATACCACCTTGCGGGTGATCGCCAGCCCCAGGCCGTAGCCCTTGCCCGACTGCGCCGACTTCACGCGAACGAACGGGTCGAAGATGCTCGACAGCTTCGCCTCTTCGACCCCCGGCCCCTGATCGCTGACCGCGATCTGGAACTGGTTATCGACGCGCGACAGCGCCACCGTCACCCGCTGGCCGTGGCTGGAAAAGCGCAGCGCATTGCGCACGATGTTGTCCACCGCTCGCCGCATCAGTTCCGCATTGCCCTTGACGGTGTACTCCACGTCCGACTCGGCCTGCAGCACGATATCCACGCCGGGCACCTGCGCCTCGTAGCGTGCATCGCTCACCACCGCATCCACCAGGCCGTACAGATCGAAGTACTCCTCGTCCGGCAGGCTGCTGTGTTCGGTACGCGACAACGCCAGCAGCTCGCCGATCATTTTGTCCAGCCGCCCCGACTCGTGTTCGATACGTTTGAGCGAGGCTTCGACGTTACCGGCATTCTGCCGCGCCAGGCCAATCGCCAGCTGCAGGCGCGCCAGCGGTGAACGCAGCTCGTGCGAAACGTCATGAAGTAACTGCTCGCGGGCGCTAACCAGCAGTTCCAGCCGCTCGGCCATGGTGTCGAAATCGCGCGCCACGTCGGACAGCTCGTCATGGCGGCGTCGCATGTTCGGGAACAGCCGCACCGACAGATCGCCCTGCGCCACCCGATCCAGGCCGCCGCGCAGCTGACGCATCGGCCGGGTCAGGTTCCAGGCCAGCACGGCGCTGAACAGCAAACCGCCCAGCCCGCCGACCCACAGCATCGGCGCAGGAATGTTGAAGAAGTGGGAACGCCGCTCCGGCCGATACTCTTCCCGCAGCCCGCGCACGTCATAGCTCAGCCAGTAACCTTGCCCTTCTCCGGTCTGCACCCAGGCGGAAATCGCTTTCGGCATACGACGCCCTTCAAACACCGGTTCTTCCGGCGCGGGCGGCGGCGGTTGGGTCATCGGCGTAACCGACAGCAGACGCCTGTCGTCCTCGGGCCAGTCGCGCATCAGGGCTTCCAGCGCCGGCATACCGCCGCTGCGCAACTGGGTGGCGGCGGAGGTCAGTTGCAGGCCAATGACCCGCCGCGCCATGGCGTTCTCCGGCGGCACATAACGATCGCCATAAAGAGAAAACGCCACCCACAGCGCCTGCGTCATGATGAGGAAGGTCAACCAAAAGCCGAGTAAAATTTTCCAGAACAGTCTTCCGCGCATATCAGGTTACCGGATGCGATAGCCGATGCTGCGCACCGTCTCGATGCTGAGCTTACTGCCGGCCAACGCGCTCAGCTTCTGGCGAATATTGCTGATGTGCACGTCCACGCTGCGGTCATAGGCCTCACGCGGGCGCCCCAGCCCCTTCTCGGACAGCTCGTCCTTCGACACCACGCGATCCGGCGCGCGCAGCAACAGCTCCAACAGATTGAATTCCGAAGCGGTCAGATCAAACGCCTTACCGCGCCATTCGCTGCTGCGGGTTGAAGGGTTCAACGTCAGCTCGCCGAAGCTGATAGCGGCTTCGTCGTCCGCCTCTTGCGGCCGCTCTTCGAAACGGCGCAGCACCGCGCGCAGACGCGCCACCAATTCGCGCGGGTAGCACGGTTTGGGCATGTAATCGTCGGCGCCCATCTCCAGGCCAATCACCCGATCGATGTTGTCACCTTTGGCGGTCAGCATGATGATCGGCAGCCGGCTCTTTTTACGTACGTCCCGCAGCACGTCAATGCCGCTCATGTCCGGCAGCATGATGTCGAGGATCATCGCGGTATAGTCGCCCGACAGCGCGCCCTCTACCCCCGCCTTGCCCGTCAGCACTAGCGTGGCATCGAAGCCTTCGCCGGTCAGGTATTCGCTCAGCATGGTGCCAAGCTCCAGGTCATCGTCGACCAGTAAAATTTTCATGCCTTGCTCCTTCACCGATTTTCGTTATTTTCCCGCCAATTCCGCCGGCCCGCAGCCGGTTTTACTCAATCCTTACACATCGCTCTTTGCGTCTCGCCACCGTTATTGTGGCCGCTGCCGCGCAATTTCTCTACTTCAGTCATGGCATTGGCGCACGAGCAAGCGGCAGCTACCACGCAAGCGGGGCTGCCGTCTGTCGAAAGGAAAGGGGGAAAGATTCTCCCGACGGAACACACCGCCGGGAAGGAGCGATCAGTCGAACACGCCGGTAGAGAGGTAACGGTCGCCGCGATCGCAGACGATCGCCACCACCACGCTGCCAGGGTGGGCCGCCGCGATGCGCAAGGCGCCGGCTACCGCACCGCCGGAGCTGACGCCGCAGAAAATGCCTTCACGCTGCGCCAACTGGCGCATGGTCTGCTCGGCATCGCCCTGTTCGATATCCAACACCTGATCCACCAGCTCCGGGCGGAAAATCCCCGGCAGGTAAGCAGGCGACCAACGGCGAATGCCGGGGATGCTGCTGCCCTCCGCCGGCTGCAGGCCGACGATCTGCACTTGCGGATTCTGGCTCTTCAGGTAACCGCCCACGCCGGTAATGGTGCCGGTGGTGCCCATGCTGGAAACGAAGTGTGTGATGCGCCCTTCGGTCTGGCGCCAGATCTCCGGGCCGGTGGTGGTGAAGTGGGCATAAGGATTGTCGAGATTGTTAAACTGATCCAGCACCTTGCCCTGCCCCTGGCGCTGCATCTCCAACGCCAGATCGCGCGCCCCTTCCATCCCCTGCTCACGGCTGACCAGGATCAGTTCCGCACCGTAGGCGCGCATCGCCGCCTGCCGTTCCAGGCTCATGTTCTCCGGCATCAGCAGCTTCAGCGTATAGCCTTTCAATGCAGCGATCATCGCCAGTGCAATGCCGGTGTTGCCGCTGGTAGCCTCGATCAGCACGTCGCCGGGCTTGATCTCCCCGCGCAGCTCCGCCTGCTGGATCATCGCCAACGCGGCGCGATCCTTCACCGATCCCGCCGGGTTATTGCCTTCCAATTTGACCCATACTTCGCTGCCCGCCTGGGCGGCCAGCCGTTGCAGTTTTACCAGCGGGGTATTCCCGATGCATTGTTCGAGCGTTGTCACGATCTTTGCCTGTGTGTTGGTGTGCGTAAAGTAAAAAGGCAACCCTGGGGTTGCCTTGAAAAAAAGGGCTGTTAAAACCTATCAGGCGCTTTTGGCTAACGCAACAGGTTGCAGCAGTTGATCGCCGGCATACAGCCGCGCATTGAGGCTGCCGACGTAATAACGGCCGCCGCGCACCGGCGTGGCGTTGCCTTCCGGCAGCACTATGCTTATCGGTTCCTGATGCCAGCCGATCGGCTGCACCGTCAGCTGCCAGAAATGGCCGCGCGGGCTGACTTCCAGCACCTGAACCGGCAGCGGGCAACGTTCGCTGCTTTCGGTCGCCACTTCCATTTCCCACGGGCGCAGGAACAGATCGACGCTGCCCTGGTGCATCGGCTGGAACGACAGCGGCCACTGATGCGCGCCGACGAACAGCTGGGAGCCGCGAATTTCGCCGTTCAGGCGGTTCACTTCCCCCATGAATTCCAGCACGAAGCGGCTGGCCGGCTCGCGCATAATCTCCTCCGGCGAGCCAACCTGTTCGATATTACCCTGGCTCATCACCACGATGCGGTCGGCCACTTCCATCGCCTCTTCCTGATCGTGGGTGACGAATACGCTGGTGAACTTCAGCTCTTCGTGCAGTTGGCGCAGCCAGCGACGCAGCTCTTTACGCACCTGCGCATCCAGCGCGCCAAACGGCTCGTCCAGCAGCAGAATTTGCGGTTCCACCGCCAGGGCGCGCGCCAGCGCCACGCGCTGTTTCTGGCCGCCGGACAGCTGCGACGGGTAGCGATTGGCCAAATGGCCAAGCTGCACCATGTCCAGCAACTGAGTGACTTTCTGTTTGATCGCCGCGGCGTTCGGCCGCTCGCGGCGTGGCAGCACGGTCAGGCCGAAGGCGATGTTGTCGAACACCGTCATGTGGCGGAACAGCGCATAGTGCTGAAACACGAAACCCACGCGCCTGTCGCGTGCATGCATGTGGCTGACGTCGGTGCCGTGGAAGCCCAGCTTGCCGCCGCTCTGGCTTTCCAGCCCGGCGATGATGCGCAGCAGCGTGGTCTTGCCGGAACCGGACGGCCCGAGCAGCGCCACCATCTCGCCGGAAGCAATATCGAGCGAGATATCGTTCAATACCTTGGTGCGGCCGAAGTACTTGTTGATGCCGTTAATCTCAATGCTCATGATTTTCCTCCCGCTCGAGACGTGCGTTTTGACGTTCCAGACGCCACTGCAGCGCACTCTTCAAAAATAGGGTAACGATCGCCATCAGGGTCAACAGCGCGGCAGCGGTAAAGGAACCGACGGTGTTGTAATCCTGCTGCAACAGCTCGACCTGCAGCGGCAGACTGTAGGTTTCGCCGCGAATCGAACCGGACACCACCGACACCGCGCCGAACTCGCCGATGGCGCGTGCGTTGGTCAGCACCACGCCATACAGCAGCGCCCAGCGAATGTTGGGCAGCGTCACGCGGCGGAACATCTGCCAGCCGGACGCCCCCAGCAGAATGGCGGCCTCGTCTTCCTGGCTGCCCTGGCTGAGCATCATCGGCACCAGCTCGCGCACCACGAAGGGACAGGTGACGAAAATAGTCACCAACACCATGCCCGGCCAGGAGAACATGATCTGGATGTTATGCGCATCCAGCCAGCCGCCCAGCAGGCCGTTGCTGCCGTAAAACAGCAGGTAAATCAGCCCCGCCACCACCGGTGAAACGGCGAACGGGATATCGATCAGCGTCAGCAGCAGCTGGCGGCCGGGGAAGGTGAAACGCGTCACCAGCCACGCCAGCAACGTGCCGAACACCAGGTTAAACGGCACGGTAATCAGCGCGATCAAGACCGTCAGCCAAATGGCGTGCAGCATGTCCGGATCGAGCAAGTTGCTCCACATCGCGCCGAATCCTTTGGAAAAGGCCTCGGCGAAAATCGACATCATCGGCACCACCAGCAGCAGCACCGAGAACAGCGTTCCGATGGCGATCAGCGTCCACTTGCCCCAGTTAACGCGTGGGCGCTCGGCGCCGTTGAAGGCGGAAACATCAGCCATCAGTGCCCTCCTCCCAAACGTCTGCCGAAGCGGCTTTGCAATACGTTAATGCTGAACAGCAGCAGCAGCGACGCCGCCAGGATCACCGAGGCGATGGCGCTGGCCGCCGGGTAATCGAACTCCTGCAAACGCACAAAAATCATCAGCGAGGTCACTTCCGTCTTCCAGGCGATGTTGCCGGCGATGAAAATCACCGCGCCGAACTCGCCCAGGCTACGGGTAAAGGAGATGGCGGTGCCGGCCAGCAGTGCCGGCGCCACCTCGGGCAGCACCACGCGGCGAAAACTCTGCCAGCGCGTGGCGCCCAGCGTCTCGGCCGCCTCTTCGTATTCCGGCCCCAGCTCTTCCAGCACCGGCTGCACGGTGCGCACCACAAACGGCAGGCTGGTGAACGCCATCGCTACCGCGATCCCGAGCCAGGTAAAGGTAACCTTGATGTCGAAGTGCGCCAGCCACTGACCGTACCAGCCGGTGGTAGAAAACAGCCCCGCCAGCGTCAGGCCGGCCACCGCCGTCGGCAGCGCGAACGGCAGGTCGATCAGGCCATCCAGCAGCGAACGGCCGGGAAAGCGGTAGCGCGTCAGGATCCAGGCCATCAGCATGCCGAACACCGCATTGAACAGGCTGGCGACAGCGGCCGCCAGCAGCGTCACTTTATACGCCGCCACCACCTGCGGGTTGGAAATCACTTCCCAATATTGCGCCAGGCTCATCTGCGCCAGCTGCATCACCAGCGCACTGAGCGGCAGCAGCAGGATCAAACAGGTATAAAACAGGCTGCTGCCGAGGCTGAGGCTAAATCCGGGCAGCACCCGCTTACTGGACGACAACGCCAACATTTACTTGCGCCCTGCCGCTAACAGCTGATCCAGCTCGCCGCCGGTGGCGAAATGGGTTTTCATCACCTGCGGCCAGCCGCCAAATTGATCTTCCACCCGGAACAGTTGGGTGTCCGGGAATTGCCCCTTGGCCGCCGCCATCGCTTTCTGGTCATACACGCGGTAGTAGAAGCTGGTGATCACCTGCTGCGCCGCCGGGCTGTAGAGATAGTTCAGATAGGCTTTGGCCGCCTGTTCGGTGCCGTTGCGCTCGACGTTTTTATCGACCCAGGCCACCGGGAACTCCGCCAGAATATCGACCGGCGGCACGATCACGTCGTACTTGTCTTCACCGTATTGCTTGCGGATGTTGTTCACTTCGGACTCGAAGCTGATCAGCACGTCGCCCAAACCGCGCTCGACGAAGGTGGTGGTCGCGCCGCGGCCGCCGGTATCGAACACCAGCACGTTCTTCAGGAAACGGGTCATGAAGGCGCGAGTCTTGGCCGCATCATTGCCGTCGGCCTGGCTGGCGGCGCCCCAGGCGGCCAGATAGGTGTAACGGCCGTTGCCGGAGGTTTTCGGGTTCGGGAACACCAGTTTCACGTCGTCACGCACCAGATCGTTCCAGGTGTGGATGCCCTTCGGGTTGTCCTTGCGCACCAGAAACGCCATGGTGGAATAGAACGGCGAGCTGTTGTTCGGCAGGCGCGACTGCCAGTCCGCCGGGATCAGCTGCCCGCGATCGTGCAGGATCTGTACGTCGGTGACCTGGTTGTAAGTCACCACGTCAGCACGCAGGCCCTGCAGGATCGCCAGCGCCTGCTTCGACGAGCCGGCGTGCGATTGTTTGATGGTCAGCTTGTCGTTCGGATGCTGTTGATTCCACTGCTGTTCAAAGCCGGGATTCAGCGCGACGAACAATTCACGGGAAACGTCATAAGAGCTGTTCAGCAATTCCGCCGCCGACGCGGCGCCGCTCGCCAACAGCGCAGCCGCCAGCCAACCTTTCAGCACGAGATTTTTAACCCGGTTTTGTTTCATTCTGCACCTTATCACTGAGTCATTCCTTCAGGCTTTCGCCTTATTGACGACCAGTGTATTTATAACTCGGTGCGGAGCTGTAACGCTTTTATATACCGTTTGGTGATTTACAAGCATCAAACGCTATAAGGCAGGGAATGCGAGGCGTTTTCGGGACGGAAAAACGGGCCGAAGCCGGGCGCACCGGCTTCGGCAACGGCGTCAAAGTGACAACAGGCGCGTCAGCGATGGCGCAAAGTAGTAGCTGCCGGTGACCGCACGGCTGAAACGCAGCATCGCGTCGCGTTTGCCGTCCAGATCGCCGAACATGCTTAGCAGCTGCTGCTCGATATTGTGCAGGCGCGCGCAATAGGCAATGAAGAACAGGCCGTGCTTGCCGCTGGCGGTGCCGTAAGGCAAGCTCTGGCGCAGAATTTTCAGGCCCTTGCCATTCTCTTTCAGATCGACGCGGCTGACATGGGAGGTATCCGGGCGCTGATCCGCAGGCAGTTCTTCGCTGTCGTGCTTGGTGCGGCCGATGATCTGCTCCTGCTGCTCGGTGGTAAAGCGCTGCCACTGGCGCAGGTTGTGCTCGTAACGTTGCACCAGCACGTAGCTGCCGCCTGCGTCCTCTTCGCCTTCGGCGATCGTCGCCACTGCCGGGCGCTGATCGCCCTGCGGGTTTTCGGTGCCGTCGATGAAGCCGCTCAGATCGCGCTCTTCCACCCAACGGAAACCGTGGGTTTCTTCTTCAATTTTGATGACGTTGCCGAACGCTGCCAGCGCGGCCTGCGCCAGCGTGAAGTTGACGTCGTGACGCAGCGACTGGATGTGGATCAGCATATCGCGTTGGGTGGCCGGCGCCAGCCCTTTGCCGAGCGGCGTGAACGGCTTCAGCTCTTTCGCCCCCTGGCCGCTGGAGAGATCGTGCCAAACGTCGTAGCCGAAAGCGATCACCGCGCCAAGGCGCGCATCGGGGAACTGCTGCTGCAGCTCGCTCAGCGTCTGACAAAACTGCTTGCAGCCCTGGCGCAAGTCGGCGAATTCGCCCTGTACGCTGGCTTCCATAAAAATGGCGAAACGGCAGTGCTCCAGCAAAATGCCGCTCTGAACCTGTGTCATGTTGTTATCCTCGATACCAGAATCCGGCAACAGGTAAGGTATGGCGGTTGACGCGCGGGTTCCCTGTTACAAACGCGCGCTATCATACCGCAAGCACGGGCGATTGCCTTGCAGCAGCGCAAAGAAAATAGGGGTAATGGCTTGAAAAGGCAGGCGCCGTGAACCGGCGCCCGTTGAACGCATTACTGCTGCGGCTTGGCGTGCCAGATGATTTTGCTGACCGTCCAACTTTTCAGGGTGTCGTCCGGCGGAATGATATCCTGCGCCCCGGCCCACTTGCCGCTGAAGATGTAGGTGACGTACTTGCTCTGCTCCGCCACGCACTCCACTTTACCGGCGTCTTCGCCGCTGCCCGGTTTACAGGAGCCGAACGCCTTGCTGTACATGTCGCCGAACGGCGTGCCGAGCTTGTTGCCCCACTCCGTCGCCACTTTCGGATCCAGCACGTCCACCCGCTGCAGGCGCCCCTTCGGTTCGCCGGTGATCACCAGCTTCACCTCGTCGCCGGACAGCGCCTGGTAGTAAGAGACGATCTGGCCGTTGTTGGTCGCCATGCCGCCGCGCAGACGGTAGTTGCCGTCCAGCCCGTCGTTGATGGCGCTTTCCGACATCGGCGTGCCGGCGTTGAGCTTGCCGACGCCCTTGGCGCCGACCTCCAGGCTGCTGCCGAACCAGTTGAACGGCGACAGGCTGGACCAGGAGAAATTGGACATGCTCGAACAGCCGGTCAATAACAGCGGAAGCCCTAACAGCAGGGGGCGAATATTCATCTCTAGCTCCTTAAACATCAATGGCACGGGGCGGTAACCCGCCCCTGCCGCACTCGGCGTTTTGCTGCGTGCCAGCCTCTCACAACGGCCCGCACTACGCCAACGGTTGCCAGCTTGGAGTGCGGAAAATGCGAAAAGTGCCGCACTTCTCGGCAATTAGTCGGCGTGCTCCGCCGGCGCGAAACAGGCTTTCAGACGCGCATTCAACAGCAGATAGCTCAGCGCGAGCGCATCGAGCAGCGCCAGCGTCAGTTCCAGCCCCGGCGCATCGCCGTCCTGGCGCCACAGGCTGAACAACGCGCCGCAGAGCGACGCCAGCACGGAGATAACCAGCCCCCAGCGCCAGCCGCGCCACAGCCGCGGCCATTGATGGCGACGGCCGCTCAGCAAAAACGCCAGCGCTGCCGGCAAGCCGAGCAACATGCCGTACCAAAAACGTTGGGTATCCGGATAAAACAGCGCCAGCAAGCTTTCGCCCTGTTCACGCGAAACGCCGGCCATCACGAACAGCAGCCAGGTGCGCGCCTGCAGAATCAGCACGGCCCAAAATCCCAGCGGCAGTCGCAGCGCGCCGTGCTGGTCGTAATCGTCCGGGGAAAACCGGGGTGAGAATGGCTTCAACGATCGTTCCTTGCCAACAGAATAAAGACTATGGCTACAGATGGGCGCCGGCGATGGGAATTTCAATATGTCGGCTTAAGAAGCTCTTAAGATCGGCGTGTTTTAATGCTTATCACTAAGCAAGCAACCCGATATCAGCGGGATGTGATTTTCGATAACAATAAGGAAGCGCAACATGAAAAAACTGACTCTGGCCGCTCTGATCGCGCTGTGCAGCGCACCGGTACTGGCGCAACAAGGCGGGTTCCTCGATCCGGCCGCGCCGCAGGCCCAAACGCAAACCACCGCACAAGGTGGTTTCGCCGGCCCCAGCGCAGCGCTGACCACCGTGGACAAGGTGAAATCGCTGAGCGACGACACCTGGGTGATGCTGCAGGGCAACATCGAGCAGCGCATCGGCGACGAAACCTATACTTTCCGCGACGCCACCGGCACCCTGACGGTCGATATCGACCGCAAACGCTGGAACGGCCAAACCGTTACGCCAAAAGACAAGGTGCAGTTGGAAGGCAAAGTGGATAAAGACTGGAACAGCGTCGAAGTGGACGTGAAAACCGTCAAAAAGCTGCCGTAATGCACTGCGTCGGGCGGTGCAACACCGCCGCCCGACGCGCGATCAATATTCCTGATCTTCGATCAGCCGCTTGCCCAGGCTGGTGATGCCCTGGATCTCGTAGCCGAGCTTCTCGTACATCTCGACCACCGTGTCGTTGTCTTCGCGCACCATAATCTGGATCTTCGGGCAGCCGCGGGCGATCAGCTTCTTCTCCAGACGATTGATCAACGCATTGGCGATGCCACGCCCGCGATAGTCGGGGTGCACCCCGAGGTAATACGCCGAGCCGCGGTGGCCGTCATAGCCGCCCATCACCGAGCCGACCACTTCGCCGCCGACTTCCGCCACCAGGAACAGCTCAGGATCGTGGTTCAGCTTGCGCTCGATGTCCATTTCCGGATCGTTCCAGGGCCGCAGCAGATCGCAGCGCTCCCACAGGGTAATGACTTCTTCAAAGTCGTCTTGTCGAAATACGCGAATTTCCATCGATGTTGGCCGCTGTTAATTAAGGTGTTTATCTGATTATCGCGTGATTATTCACTTACGCAATATCAAACTGCGATTTACCGCGCTATTTACCCGGAAATCGCCGGTAACAGGCGTAATAAATGGAAATAGTTATCGGGTCGATTAATGATTATCAATACGATATAACGTCGCAAAATAGAAACGTCGATGGAGCGTTGCGTAATGAAAAAGCAGGGTAAACAATTCCTCAATTTTAAGCCGCTTGCCGTTTCCCCGACGCGACGCCAACTTTTGCTTTCCGGCCTGGCGGTCGCGCTGTTCGGCGTGAAAAGCCACAGCGCCAAGGCGGAAGGCATGCTGCGCAATCAGCACAGCAAACCGGCGGCGAAACCGGCCGGCGGCAAAAAGCGGGTGATGATCGATCCTGGCCACGGCGGCATTGACTCGGGCGCGGTCGGCCACGAAGGTTCGCAGGAAAAACACATCGTGCTGGAAATCGCCAACCACGTGCGCCGTTTTCTGCATGAGCATGACCACGTCGAGGCGCGCCTGACGCGCGAAGAAGACGAGTTCATTCCGCTGTTCCAGCGGGTGGAGATCGCCCACCAGCACCAGGCCGATCTGTTCATTTCGATTCACGCCGACGGTTTTACCAGCCCGTCGGCCTCCGGCGCTTCGGTGTTCGCCCTCTCCAACCGCGGCGCCAGCAGCGCCATGGCGCGCTACCTGTCCAACCGTGAAAACGCCGCCGACGACGTGGCGGGCGGCAAGTACAAGGATCAGGACAACTACCTGCAGCAGGTGCTGTTCGATCTGGTGCAAACCGACACCATCAACAACAGCCTGACGCTCGGCCGCCACGTGCTCGGCCAAATTCGCCCGGTGCACCATCTGCACAGCGACAGCACCGAACAGGCGGCGTTCGCGGTGTTGAAATCCCCGTCCATTCCCTCGGTGCTGGTGGAAACCTCGTTCATCACCAACCCGAACGAAGAGCGGCTGCTGGGCACCACCGCGTTTCGCGAGAAAATCGCCCGCGCCATCGCGGACGGCATCGTCAACTTCTTCGACTACTTCGACGCCCACCAGCGCAAACCCCGCTGATGCCGCGGGCGGCGAATAAGAGTATACTCAGCGCCTTGTTCAGCCAGACGCTATAAAGACCCCGCATGAGTTTACCTAACATCGCTGAAGTAAAATCCTTCCTGCTGGCGCTGCAGGATCATATCTGCGCGCAGCTCGCCCAGGCCGACGGCGGCGCCGTGTTCACCGAAGACCAATGGACGCGTGAAGAAGGCGGCGGTGGCAGCAGCCGCGTGCTGACCAACGGCGCGGTGTTCGAACAGGCGGGGGTTAACTTCTCGCACGTCTCCGGCGCCACCCTGCCGGCCTCGGCGACCGCGCACCGTCCGGAACTGGCCGGGCGCAGCTTCCAGGCGATGGGCGTCTCATTGGTTATCCATCCGCTCAGCCCTTACGTGCCCACCAGCCACGCCAACGTGCGTTTCTTCATCGCCGAAAAACCGGGCGAAGCGCCGGTGTGGTGGTTCGGCGGCGGCTTTGATCTGACGCCGTTCTACGGCTTCGAAGAGGATGCCGTGCACTGGCACCGCACCGCGGCCGATCTGTGCGCGCCGTTCGGCGACGAGGTCTACCCGAAATATAAACAGTGGTGCGACGATTACTTCTTCATCAAGCACCGCAACGAAGCACGCGGCATCGGCGGCCTGTTCTACGACGATCTGAACACCCCGGACTTCGACCACTGCTTCGCCTTCACCCGCGCGGTGGGCCAGGGCTTCCTCGACGCCTACCTGCCGATCGTCGAAAAACGTAAGGCCTTGACCTGGGGCGAGCGCGAGCGCCAGTTCCAGCTGTACCGCCGCGGCCGCTACGTGGAGTTCAACCTGGTGTGGGATCGCGGCACGCTGTTCGGGCTGCAAACCGGCGGGCGCACTGAGTCCATTCTGATGTCGATGCCGCCGCTGGTGCGTTGGGAGTATAACTACCAGCCGGAAGGCGACAGCCCGGAAGCGGCGCTGGAGCGCGATTTCCTGCCGGTGCGCGACTGGCTGCAGGAGGCGAAATGATGCAGGTTTGGGTCGATGCAGACGCCTGTCCGAACGTAATCAAAGAGGTACTGTTCCGCGCCGCCGATCGTACCGCCATCACCGTGACGCTGGTGGCGAACCAACCGCTGCGCACGCCGCCGTCGAAGTACATCCGTTCGCTGCAGGTGGCGGCCGGCTTCGACGTGGCCGACAACGAGATCGTGCGCCGCTGCGAAGCGGGCGATCTGGTGATCACCGCCGACATTCCGCTGGCGGCGGAGGTGATAGAGAAAGGCGCGGTGGCGCTGAACCCGCGCGGCGAACGCTATACGCCGGACACCATTCGCGAGCGCCTCAACATGCGCGATTTTATGGATACCCTGCGCGCCAGCGGCATTCAGACCGGCGGCCCGAACGCCCTGAACCAGCGCGACCGCCAGCAGTTCGCCAACGAGCTGGACAAATGGCTGCTGCAGGCGAAACGGGCGCAATGAGAGTCTCCCCAAGAATAGGCGCTTTACTTTAAAACTTACTGCGCCTCAATCTTTATACTACGCAATCCAACGTAACATATTTCACGGCAAAGGATGAGGTTACCGCATCGTTCAAATAGCAATGGTCCATTTCGCCTTCTTTCCCTACATCCCACAGTAACGCCCACGACTCACCATCAGGACACTTTATTACCCGAAAGTTTTGTCTCCTCAACCACACAAATGAGAATAGCTCTCAACAATTGACACATCAAAGCCCAACCGATAGAGTCAAATCACTGTGTAAATAACCATGTTTATATACACAGCCATTGAATGAAGTTTCTTTTACAGTTCTATTTCGGAAATAAGAGGTTTATATGAACAATGAAACATTGGTTTCTAAACACTATTTTATGTTTATCCTAAAAAACAATAATGGTAGTGACATCAGTTGCGTTTCAGAAGTTATCGCAACTAAAGAACAAGCCCTAAGCTATTTTTCATCCGCTGTAGAAGGATTAAATATTGAGATTATAGAAATATCAAATGAGGACAACTGGAAAGAAGAACATAACCATTGAAATAAATAACATTTTTTTAAATCATAAAATTATATTCTATCGATAAAAGTCAAACAGGAGAATTTATGAGCTCAATCGTTATCTGGGCACCACCAATGTTTTGGGGGCCTTGGATGAAACTAGGTGGCCACACTGGCGAAATCACATATAATGTAAACTTTGATACGGTTTCCAATGCCCCCTCGGCCTGTGTTATTCGTGTTAAATGGGCTAAGTTGGGTCCTAGAATCACTGAGATTTTAGGCCCACCAGGAAGTGCGACGATTACATGCTATGGAACAGGAACAGATATGGTTCAAGCAAAGAGTTTCTCTTTAGGGCAAATGCTCAGGGTTGACTCTGGTTTGCCAAAACAATTTTAATTTATTAATGAAACCCATCGGGGCTCTATAATCCCCGATGGGTTTTTATTATAATTAATTTTATAACTTATTTTTACATACGTATTCATTTCACTGATGGTGTGATCCGCAGGTAGTCTGCGGTGTTCGCATCGACTTGTACGCCTAGCTCCGCCAGCATCAGCACCGCCGGCTATGCATTCCATTGAAAAAGCATTGCGGGTATAACCAATAGCCATTCAGATATTTAGGTGCCTATATGGTTAGATTATTATGCAACCATCGGCACCCGCTGCTGAACAATTCAAACGCAGCATGAAGGCCCGGCACCTGGCGATGCTGTCGCTGGGCGACATGATCAGTATCGGACTGTTTTTCAACACCGGCCACATCATTTCCACCATCGGCACGCTGCCTATCCTGATGACCATGATGGCGGTGAACTTCGCCTTCTCCGGCACGGAGCTGATCGGCATCGTCGCCTGTGAAACCGAGAATCCGGAAAAAGTCGTGCGCTGGCGAGCCGCACCACGATGATCCGCCTGATGCTGTTCTACAGTCTTCGTGCAGGTATTTGAACACATCGGCGTGCCTTACGCCGCCGATATCTTCAACTTCGTGATCCTGACCAACATCCTGTCGGCGACCAACTCCGGCCAGTATTCTTCTGGGCGCATGCTGTAGCCGCTGGTCCACCAGCGCCACCTGCCAGCCTACTTTGCGCGCGCCACCGTGCGCGGCATTCCGAGCAACGCCCTAACCTTCAGCATAAGAGACGAATAATCTTCTGCTCAACCTCGTCGGACTGCGTGATCTGGTACTTCTTCACCAGTTGAGGTTCGAAGGCCCCATTACGACTCTCACATCGTCCAACTTATGGGGTGCAGTTCATGACTGCACCCTTCTCCGCTGCGGTTTAGAAGCGCACCTCCCCGCCGAAGATATAGGTGCGTCCACGGGCAGTGTTGGCGGCCGTCGCGTCATCCCCTTGGATCGGCAACATATTCAGTTTGTTCAACGCCTCGGAATAGCTCTTGTTCATCACGTTTTGCACGCTGAATTTCAGCATGACGTTGCGGTTGATCTGATAAGTGCTGTACAGGTCGATAACGGTAGGAATATTCGGCATTTCCTGCTTGAGGATTTCACCGGTCGATTCACTCTGCTCATAATCCGGCGACAGGCGACGCGTCTTGCCCGTATATTTCACGATGCTGCCGACGGTTAGCGATTCATCAAGAAAACGCACCCCGGTATCCAACGTAAAGTACATGTCCGGCAGTTCATTGATATCCCCGGCGCCGAAATAGGTGCTAGCGATGGAGGTCGGCTGCTCGGTGTGCTGTTTGCTGAAAGAGACGCGCGCGAAGGCTCGGCCGGCATCATAGTTGGCTTCAACCTCAACACCATGCATACGCACCGGCGTCAGAGAGTTGACGTAGATATACATATTGTCCGAGTAATCTTCGCTCGCATCGGCCCAATCGTTTTCCAGATTTTCGCGATAGCTGCATTTCCGTCCATTGCGGCACACCATGTAAGATTCACTGAAGATGTAATTGCGCACTTTACTGGTATAGCCCACGACCTTGAGGCGTAAAGAGTCTTCCTTCACCAGCAGATCGTGTCCGTTGGCGTTGAAGCCGGCCTGCCAGGTTTCCGCTCGTTCACCTTTGAGGAACGGGTTCATCGATGCGCCACCCGAGTTGGAATAGAACACTTCTTGAATGTTCGGCGCACGCATCGACTTGCTGTAGCTGACGAATGGCTGCAACCACGGCGTCACCTGTGCCGATAGCATTACCGAAGGATTGAACCCTTGCTCTTTCAAATTGATGCTAGCGGCCCCTTGCGGGAAGCACTCCACGCGATAATCGCATTCAGGCTTGTAACCGGTCAGCTTGTTGCTGGTGTAGTTCAGGTTGAGATCGAGCTGATAGATATCCCGGTTAAGCTGCAGGCCGGTATATAAACTGCCGATTCGCTGCTCGCCGGATGGCGCAAAGGTATTATTTTCTATTGCTTCCTGCGCCGTCTGCGAATTCTCTATAGCCGATTCTACATGCTTGCGGTATTGGTTGCGCATCAGTTTGCCGCCATAGCTGAAGGCTACATCGGTATCCAGCAGGCTGAATCGGCTGGTGTTATTGATATCCAGCGCATCGGAGCGGTTTTCCGCGTTGGTGTTAAAGAAGGTGAACAGCGAACCGCCGTCGTATTTTTGATTGCCTTTACTGGTGCTGACGGTGAGGTTTAAATCCACCAGCTCCGAAAACGGCGCATAGTGATATTTGAGGTAGAGGTCATGGCTATCGATATCGCGCCGAGAAAAGCGGTTTTGGTAGTTTCTGGCGGAAAACTCAATGCTATTGAACTCGTTCGGTTTGATATCCAGTTTGAACAGCTGTGACTTGGGATTTTGCTTCATAAATTCATCGTACCCAAAATCTTCGCTGCTGATACCGTCGCCATTGTTGAAGTTCGAGTAAATGGAGCTCCCACTGACCGCGGCCATCGCGCCAATGCTGCCGGTATCGGTAAACGCCTGCCCCTTACCGGCGACGGCGATCATGCCGCTGCGGCCAATGCCGTTGCTGCCGACCGAGAATTTGGTTCTCACCCCGAAAGGATTGCCAGAAAAGATCACATCATCGACACCGATTGTGCGGAAGTTAGCACTGCCTGCCAACGCATTTACGCCGCTGCCGCCACTGTTCTCACCGCGCGCCACGTCCACTCCGACGATAAAATTGGGATCTATCAAGACCCCCGCCTGGTTATTGGTCGAACCATGTGACATCACACCAGACGTGGAAGTACCGTAATAGTTCTGGGTAATGCCGTCGACCATGGTATTGACCCGGCCGAAACCGCTCAGGCCGCGAATATTGACGCTGACGGCCCCCTGACTGGGATCGATCTGGGTATAGGTGCCCGGCATGCTGCGCAGAATGCTGTCCACCGACTCCAGATTCTTGTTTTCGTCGCGCGAGCTGAACGCGCCCGGCCGGGCCAACGCCTCTTTTTCGCTGCTTTTGCCGCTGTCGGCGGCCGAGACGTTGAGCGGGCTGAACGCCACGCTGCCTTTATTATTTTCCGCCTGTTCCTGCGCGGCCGCAGCCTGCCCGTACAGCGCCAGTCCCGCGCCGATCAGGCTCGCTATCATTTTGATTTTCATATATCCCCAGAAATAGCCAATAAGGTTTGATGGCCGACAATGCCCAGCAAAAAGCCCGCCGAAAGCGCGGTAAAAGGTTGTTATTGTTTTATTGCGCCGCAGCGTGCTGCGGCGCTGAAGGTTATTTCTGCGCCTGCCGGTCCGCCGCCAGAATAAAGGCGTACTCCAGCGCGCCGTTTTCCAGCCGCGCCAGGCGGCCCGATTTGCCACCGTGGCCGGCGGTCATGTCGGTGGAAAGCAGCAGCAGCGAATCGCCCTGTTTGAAACGCCGCAGCTTCGCCACCCATTTGGCCGGTTCCCAATACTGCACCTGCGAATCGTATAAACCGCTGGTGACCAGCAGGTTCGGGTAACGCTGTTTGCGCACATTGTCATACGGGCTGTAGGACTTCATCAGCGCATAGGCGGCCGGCTGGTGCGGGTTGCCCCACTCCTCGTATTCGCCGGTAGTCAGCGGAATGCTGTCGTCCAGCATGGTGGTCACCACGTCGACGAACGGCACCTGCGCCACCACCGCGTTGTACAGCTGCGGCGCCTGATTGATCACCGCCCCCATCAGCAATCCGCCGGCGCTGCCGCCCATGGCGTAGATGCGCCCCGGTTGGCCGTAGCCGTCTTTGATCAGCGCCTGGGTAGCATCGATGAAGTCGTTGAAACTGTTCGGTTTGTGCGTCAGCTTGCCCTGTTTGTACCAGCTCTGCCCCAGCTCGCCGCCGCCGCGCACGTGGATCAGCGCATAGACGAAGCCGCGATCCAGCAGGCTGATGCGGTTGGCGCTGAACGCCGGATCCATGCTCATGCCGTAAGCGCCATAGCCGTACACCAGCAGCGGGTTATGCCCGTTTTTGAACAGCGATGTGCGGTACACCAGCGAGACCGGCACCTTCACGCCGTCGCGCGCCGTGACCCAGATGCGCTCGCTGTGATACAAGCTCGGATCGACGCCTTTCACCTCCTGCTGCTTCAGCAAGGTGCGCTCGCCCTTGTTCAGATCCCACTCATAGGTGCGGGTCGGCGTGGTCATCGCCGAATAGCCGTAGCGCAAGCGATCGCTGTCCGGCTCGGGGTTATAGCCCAGCCAGGCCATGTAGCTGGCGTCGTCGAACGGGATGGCGCGCTCGGTTTTGCCGTCCCAGCTGATTTGCCGCAGCTGCACCAGCCCGTTGGCACGCTCCTGCACCACCAGCCAGTCGCGGAACAGGCTGAAGCTCTCCACCTCGTGCTGCGCCTGCGGCGCGATCAGCGTCTGCCAGGGTTTACCCGCCGCCGCCGTGTGGTACAGGCCGAAGTTCGGGTCCTGATGGTTAGAGCGCAGGTAGAACTCGCCGCGGTAGTGATCGAGATAATACTCGCGGCCGTTCTGCCGGGCGGCGAACAGCTGCGGCTCGCGCTGCGGCTGGTTGGCGTCGATCAGGCGCACCTCAGAGGTGGTGTTGCCGCTGATGGTCAGAATCAGGTAATCGCGCGAGGACGAGCGGCCGAGGCTGAGGTAGAACGCCGGGTCGTTTTCCTGGTACACCAGCTTATCTTCCGCTGTCGGCGTGCCGTACTGATGGCGATAAACCTGGTATGGCAACAGCGTTTGCGGGTGGTTGCGCACGTAGAACAGGGTTTGGTTATCGTTGGCCCACACCATATTGCCGGAGGTGTTTTCCAGCGTTTCCGGCGACCAACGCTCACTGTCTATCTCGCGCAGGGAGATGCGGTATTGGCGACGGCCCTGCAGATCTTCGGCTACCGCCAGGCGGCGGTTGTCCAGGCTGACGTCCATCGCCCCCAGGCGGTAATAGGCGTGGCCGGCCGCGCGCTGATTGGCGTCCAGCAAGGTTTGCCACGGCGCGTCGGCAGTGAGCGCCTGGCGCTGATACAGTGCGAAATCTTTACCGGCGGCGTAGCTTTCCTGGTAGCGATAGCCGTTGAGCTGATACGGCACCGAACGATCGTCAGGGTTCATGCGGCCCAGCATCTCCTTATACAGCGTGGCGCGCAGCTTCTGGTACGGCGCCATCATCTGCTCGGTATAACGGTTCTCCGCCTTCAGGTAGTCCAGCACCTTCGGTTCTTTTCGGCTGTCGTCGCGCAGCCAGTAGTAATCGTCGGTGCGCGTCTCGCCATGCGCCGTCAGCGCTTTCGGCGCGCGCTCCGCCAACGGCGGCTGCGGTTGCGCCAGCGCGGCGCCGGCGAGGCCTAAAGAAAGCCAGAGCGCGGCCGCGATGCGACGGCGCGGGGTGAATAACAGCGGATTCATAATCCCTCACGAAGTTTGAAGAGGCGCACGACGGCGATGCGGCGCCTGCGGGCATTAACGGCGGGCATTCAGCTCCGCCAGATTGAAATCGATCGGCATCGTCACCTTGACGGCCCCCTGTTGCAGCATCTCCGGCGGCGGCGGCGGCAACGGCTGGGCGCGCGACACCACCGCCACCGCTTCCCGATCTAGCGACGCGGTGCCGGAACGCACCTGCAGCATGACGTTCGAGACCCGTCCCTGCGCGTCAACGCTGAAACTGACCTGCGGCATGCCGCTGCGCCGCCGGCTGCGGGCATCCAAAGGGTAATCCTTGATGCGGTTCAGTTTGCCTTTCACCAGGCTCTCCCACGACAGTTTGGCCTGCGCATTGCTGTTGGCGTCGCTGTTGATCGGGGCGGCGGTCTGGTGGGAGATCGTCTGCGCCTGCGGCGCGGCGGCGCTGGACGCGGCGGCATTGCGCGTCTCTTTGGCCTGTTCCTGCGGCTTCGGCTGCGCTTTTTGCGGGGGACGGTGTTCGGCGCGCTTCTTCTGCGCCGTCACGATTTTTGCTTTATCGGCGCGCGCCAGCTTGGGCAGATCCGGCTGTTGCTGCTGCTCCGCGGGCTGCGCCGCGGCGGATTCCGCCTGCTGCACGCCCAGCGGCAGCGGCTTGCTTTCCGGCGCTTCAATCTGCGCCGCCCAGCTCATCATCACCGCCGGCGGCGGCAACACCACCGGCTCCAGCGCCGTCTGCGGCCAGTAAAACAGCAGCACCAACGCCGCGTGCGCCGCCAGGGCGAGCAGCAGGCCGCGCGCCCAGCGCGGCTGCGGCAGTTCAAAGGCCGGGAGGGAGTAAGACTGACTTAACATAGGGGCATTAGCTTGCTTAATTGCGAATGATTGCAGATCACATTTACTAATGATAATCATTTGCAACTATAATTAACACCCCTTTTCACTCTCTTAACGTATTCATTTCACTGATGGTGTGATCCACAGGTAGTCTGCGGTGTTCGCATCGACCTGTACGCCCGGTTCCGCCAGCATCAGCACCGTCGGCACCGCCGCCGGTTGCAGATCCCGCACGTGCAGCGGCACGCCCACCGATTTGGCGGCGTGATAGCCACCGGCGATCAACAACGCGGGCGTCGGTGCCGCCAGCAGACGTTCCGCCATGCGCCGATCGCGCTGCTGCTGGATCGCCAGCATCGCGTGCAGTTGGTCGGCCTCAATCTTACCGCCGTGCGAAGTGCGGATGGTCTCTTCCAGCGCCTTGCGCACCGCCGGCTGCGCCGATAGCTGCCCCGCCGGGAACTGCGGCTGCTGATAGAACGCCGTAATCTCGCTGCGATCCAGGTTGGCCGACCACAGCGGGTAAGGCGCACGCATCGCCGCCATCGTCACCCCGCCATACAGCTCCCACTTCCAGCCCGGCTGCCAGGCGATCAGTTCCGCTACGCGGCCGTCACGCACCGTGGGATCGCTCTGCAGCCACTGTTTGACCTTGTCGACCTGCGCCTGCTGGTTCGGGTTGATCATCTCCATCAGCACGCTGCCCTGCGGCCGCCGTTGCGGCAGCTGCTGCACCAGCCATTGCTCAATCTGATGGTGGTAAGGATTGTCATGCTTCTCCCCCAGGATCACCCGCGGCTGCTGCGCCAATCGCGTCAACAGCTGCTCCGGCGTCAGGGTCGCGCCGCTGTGCAGATCGGTGATGCTACCCAGACTCACGACGTCGCTGGCCGGCGTCTTAACCGGCGTTTGGCTGCAGGCGCCAAGCGCCAACGCCGCCAATAAAATCAGATATCTCATCATGTTGCCCCATTATCGAAAATGGCGACATTATAGATAATAATTATCATTTGCATATAGATTTGGCTTAACGATTTTTTTACGCGGCGATCGCCGGCTGCGCATTGCGTTGAAAAAGCATTGCGGGTATAACCAATAGCCATTCAGATATTTAGACGTCTATACGGATAGATTATTATGCAACCATCGGCACCCGCCGCAGGACAGTTCAAACGCAGCATGAAGGCCCGGCACCTGGTGATGCTGTCGCTGGGCGGCGTGATCGGCACTGGGCTGTTTTTCAACACCGGCTACATCATCTCCACCACCGGCGCGCTCGGCACGCTGCTGGCCTACCTGATCGGCGCATTGGTGGTGTATCTGGTGATGCTGTGCCTGGGCGAACTGTCGGTGGCGATGCCGGAAACCGGCGCCTTTCACGTCTATGCTTCGCGCTATCTGGGGCCGGCCACCGGCTATGCCGTCGCCTGGCTGTATTGGCTCACCTGGACGGTGGCGCTCGGCTCCAGCCTCACCGCCGCCGGATTCTGCATGCAGTACTGGTTCCCGCAGTCGCCGGTGTGGCTGTGGTGCCTGATCTTCTGCGCGGCCATTTTCCTGCTTAACGTGGTGACCACCCGCTTTTTCGCCGAAAGCGAATTCTGGTTTTCGCTGATCAAAGTGGTGACCATTCTGGCGTTCATCATACTGGGCGGTGCCGCCATGTTCGGTCTTCTGCCGATGAAAGACGGCACGCCGGCGCCGTTCCTGCATAACCTGACCGCTTCCGGCTGGCTGCCGCACGGCACGCTGCCGATACTGATGACCATGGTGGCGGTGAACTTCGCTTTCTCCGGCACGGAGCTGATCGGCATTGCCGCCGGTGAAACCGAGAACCCGGAAAAAGTCGTACCGCTGGCGATCCGTACCACGGTGATCCGCCTGATGCTGTTCTTTATCGGCACGGTCTTCGTGCTGGCGGCGTTGATCCCGATGGATCAGGCGGGGATCGTCAAAAGCCCGTTCGTGTTGGTGTTTGAACGCATCGGCGTGCCTTACGCGGCCGATATCTTCAACTTCGTGATCCTGACCGCCATCCTGTCGGCGGCCAACTCCGGCCTGTACGCCTCGGGGCGCATGCTGTGGTCGCTGGCCCACCAGCGCACCCTGCCGGCCTACTTTGCGCGCGTCAATGCGCGTGGCATTCCGATCAACGCCCTGACCTTCAGCATGCTCGGCGGCGTGCTGGCGCTGTTGACCAGCGTGATCGCACCGGACACGGTGTTTGTTGCCCTGTCGGCGATCTCCGGTTTTGCGGTGGTGGCGGTGTGGCTGAGCATCTGCGCGGCCCACTATGCTTTCCGCCGCGCCTACCTGCGCAGCGGCCAGCCGATAAGCGGCTTGAAATACCGCGCGCCTGGCTACCCGCTGACGCCGATCCTCGGCTTTGCGCTGTGCCTGCTGGCCTGCATCGGGCTGGCGTTCGATCCGGAGCAGCGCATCGCGCTCTACTGCGGGCTGCCGTTCGTCGCCCTGTGCTACCTCACCTATTTCCTGACCCGGCGCGCCGGGCAAAAAAACGCTTTGGGAGAACAACATGTCGGTTAACAACCCTGTCGCCCGCCTGCTGGCCGAACACCCCACGCTGATCCTGGACGGCGCGCTGGCCACCGAGCTGGAAGCGCGCGGCTGCGATCTGACCGATCCGCTGTGGTCGGCCAAGGTGCTGATTGAAAATCCCGAGCTTATCTATCAGATACACCTCGATTATTTCAACGCCGGCGCCCAGTGCGCCATCACCGCCAGCTATCAGGCCACGCCGCAGGGCTTCTTGCGCCGCGGCCTGGATCAGGATCAATCGCTGGCGTTGATCGCCAAAAGCGTGCAGCTGGCGCAACGCGCGCGCCGCGATTATCTGGCCGCGCACCCGCAGGCGGCGCCGCTGCTGATCGCCGGTTCGGTGGGCCCGTACGGCGCCTATCTGGCCGACGGCTCGGAATACCGCGGCGACTACCGGCTGGCGCAGGATGACATGATTGCCTTCCACCGGCCGCGCCTCGCAGCCCTGGCCGCCGCCGGCGTCGATCTGCTGGCCTGCGAAACGCTGCCGTCGTTCACCGAACTGCAGGCGCTGCTGACGCTGCTGCAGGAGTTCCCGACGCTCGGCGCCTGGTTCGCCTTCACCCTGCGCGACAGCCAACATCTCAGCGACGGCACGCCGCTGACGGAGGTCCTGTCCGCGCTGCGCGGCAATCCGCAGGTACTGGCGATCGGCATCAACTGCATCGCGCTGGACAAGGTCGCCCCGGCGCTGCGCCAACTGGGCGCGCTGGCCGACAAACCGCTGCTGGTCTACCCCAACTCCGGGGAGCACTACGATGCGATCAGCAAAACCTGGCACGCGTGCGGCGGCGAGCACGGCAGCCTGGTCGATCAGGCGACAGAGTGGCGCGCGCTCGGCGCACAATTGATCGGCGGCTGTTGCCGCACTACGCCGCAGGATATCCGCGCCATCGCCGCGCGCTGTAAGAAATGAGCAGGGGGGTTATTCGGTTAGCCGGCGTAAGTGTTCAGCGGCTTGTTCAACGTTGAGGCGGCCTTGAGCTGCTTCAACCGTAATTTCGACCAGTTCTGCGTCTTCCCGCAGTGCAATGCCATTAATACCGAGAAATAGCGCCATGCTTTGGAAGGCCGTACGTTTGTTGCCATCAAGAAAAATGTGACCGTGGCTGATGGCGATGAGATAGAGCGCGGCCAAGCGGTAAACGTCTGTGACGTTCTCGTAGTGGTAAGCATTGAGCACGCGGTTGGCTACAGCCTCAACTTTGCTGCCTTCCTGGCGGCCGTGAGGCACAATTTCAGCATTGAACTCCGCAATATCCTCTGCGGTCAAAAAGATCATCTATTCGCCAGCGCCTTAATCGTATCCGCGTGTTTAGCCTGAATGCGCGCTTTCACTTTGGCTTTGACCAAAACCTCATAGTCGGCCTTACTGATGATGTAAACCTCATCGTGTCCGCGGCGCGTCACTTCCACCGGCTGTTTTTGCGCTTCCAAAAGCACCTCGGCCAAATTGTTTCTCGCCGCCGTGTAGCTAATCGTAGTCATTTTCTTTACCTGTACATGTACATATTTGACGATTATTTGTACCACGTCCACCGGAAATAAAAAAGCCCCCGGCGCCAACAGCGCAGGGGGCCAGTCACTCAACCCGGGCTTACAGTGGTTCGGTCTGGGCTTCCACTACCGCCAGCGCCACCATGTTGACGATGCGGCGCACCGAGGCGATCGGCGTCAGGATGTGCACCGGCTTGGCGACCCCCATCAGCACCGGCCCGACGGTCACCCCTTCCGAGCAGGAGACGCGCAGCAGGTTGTAGCTGATGCGCGCCGCTTCCATGTTCGGCATGATCAGCAGGTTGGCTGAGCCTTTCAGCGGGCTGTCCGGCATCAAATCGTGACGGATGCTTTCCACCAGCGCGGCGTCGCCGTGCATTTCGCCGTCGATCTCCAGCTCCGGCGCCAGCTCATTCACCAGCTCCAACGTTTTACGCATCTTGCGCGCCGCCGGGCAATCAGACGAACCGAAGCTGGAGTGAGACAGCAGCGCCACCTTAGGTTCGATACCGAAGCGGCGCACGGTTTCCGCCGCCATCAGGGTGATCTCCGCCAGCTGTTCCGGCGTTGGATCGTCGTTGACGTAGGTGTCGGCGATGAAAGTGTTGCCGCTCGGCAGCAGCAGCGCGTTCATCGCGCCGGCGACGTGCGCGCCTTCACGGAAGCCGAACACGTTCTTCACCACGTCGTAATGCTCGTGGTAGCTGCCGATGGTGCCGCAGATCATCGCGTCCGCTTCGCCGCGGTGCAGCATGATGGCGGCGATCAGCGTCGGGTTGCCGATCACCGCGCGGCGCGCCTGTTCCTGCGAAACGCCGCGGCGTTTCATGATCTGGTAGTACTCGCCCCAGTATTCGTTGAAACGCGGATCCGACTCGTTGTTCACCACTTCGAAATCTTTACCCGGCGTCAGCTGCAGACCCAGCTTTTTCAGGCGCATCTCGATCACGCTCGGGCGGCCGACCAGGATCGGGAAGGCCAGCCCCTGCGACACCAGCTCCTGCGTGGCGTGCAGCACGCGCTCTTCCTCGCCTTCCGCCAGCACCACCCGCTTCACCTCTTTGCGCGCCTGCGAGAAGATCGGCTTCATGAACAGGTTGGTTTTGTAGACGAACTCCGCCAGCTTCTCGACGTAGGCGTCGAAGTCTTCGATCGGGCGCGTCGCCACGCCGGAATCCATCGCCGCCTTGGCCACCGCCGGCGCGATCTTGACGATCAGGCGCGGATCGAACGGTTTCGGAATGATGTATTCCGGGCCGAAGGAGAGATCCTGGTCATCATAGGCGGAAGCCACCACGTCGCTCTGCTCCGCCAGCGCCAGATCGGCGATGGCATGCACGCAGGCCAGCTTCATCTCTTCGTTGATGGTAGTGGCGCCCACGTCCAGCGCGCCGCGGAAAATGAACGGGAAGCACAGGACGTTGTTCACCTGGTTCGGGTAGTCGGAACGGCCGGTACAGATGATGGCGTCCGGGCGCACCGCTTTGGCCAGCGGCGGCAGAATTTCCGGTTCCGGGTTGGCCAGCGCCATGATCAGCGGATCGCGCGCCATGGTTTTCACCATATCCTGCGTCAGGACGCCCGGGCCGGAGCAGCCGAGGAAGATGTCGGCGTTCGGGATGGCGTCGCCCAGCGTGCGCTGACCGTTATCCTCGATGGCGTAGGCGGCTTTGGTCTGCTCCATGTTAGCGTCGCGGCCTTTATAGATGACGCCCTTGGAATCGCAGACGGTGATGTTCTGTTGACGTAGCCCCAGCGCCACCAGCAGGTTCAGACAGGCGATAGAGGCCGCACCGGCGCCGGACACCACCAGCCGTACGTCGGAGATGTTCTTCTTCACCACGCGCAGGCCGTTGAGCACCGCCGCAGTGGTGATGATCGCCGTGCCATGCTGGTCGTCGTGGAACACCGGGATCTTCATGCGCTCACGCAGTTTCTGTTCGATGTAGAAACACTCCGGCGCCTTGATGTCTTCCAGGTTGATACCGCCGAAGGTCGGTTCCAGCGCGGCAATAATGTCGATTAACTTGTCAGGGTTATGCTCATCCACTTCGATATCAAATACGTCGATACCGGAAAACTTCTTGAACAAAACGCCCTTGCCTTCCATCACCGGCTTACCGGCCAACGCGCCGATATTGCCCAGACCCAGTACCGCCGTGCCGTTGGAAATCACCGCCACCAGGTTGCCGCGCGCGGTGTATTTGTAGGCCGCCAGCGGATCTTCGGCGATCTCGAGGCAAGGCGCGGCGACGCCCGGCGAATAGGCCAGCGCCAGATCGCGCTGGGTCGCCAACGGTTTGGTAGGGGAAACCTGGATCTTCCCTGGGACAGGAAACTGATGGAAATCAAGGGCACTCTGTTTGAGCTGTTCGTCCATTATGGATTCCTTTGTTTTTTGCTTTTATGTTGAGGTAAGGCTTTGAGGCTGCGCCCTGCCGTGGGCCATGGCGCCCAGGTACAATGACAGGGCACAGCCTTGAAGTATAGTGAGAGAAACATCACAAACTTTGAAGCGCGCCATAACCTTGGTCGAAATTCCGTTTCAAAAGTAAAAAAAGAAGGTCTGCGGGACGAGCAAAGAAACGCCGCCGTCAGCGCGGCGGCAGCGTGGCGCGCCAGGCGTTGAGCGTATCCACCTGGCCGGCGCAAATGTGTAACGAGGTTTGTAACGCCAGGGCATAGCTTACCGCATCGCCCCAGGTCTTCCCCTGCAACTGCGGCTGCTCACAGGGAGCGAATACCGATTCAGGGGGCAACAGCGGCACGGCCTGCGGCGCCGGCGGCCGGGCGCAAGAGCTCAAACACAGCGCCAGGCAGAGGCTGAGCGGCGCAGGGATCGTTTTTAATCGCTTCACGGTATTTCCTCTGATAAGCCTCGTGTTGTTGGCGCAGCTGCTGTTCCTGCCGCTGCTGCGCCGCCATCAACGCACGGTTTTGCGCATCCTGAGTCTGCAGGGTGGCGATTAGTCCGGCCTGCTGCGCCAGGCTTTTTTGCAGTTCCTCCGCCTGCTGGCGCACAGACGCCAACTGGTGCGACAGCAGCGAGCTGTAGCCACCGAGGCAAATGGCCGCCAGCAACAGCAGCAGCAACCCGCCCTGCATCAGTTTTTGCAGCCAACCGCTCATGCCGGGTAGTCCCGGAACGTCAGCTGGAAGTGCGGACCATCCTTGAGGGTTTTCCATTCGCCGCCCCATTCGACGATGATGCCGCATTCACGCGCCGCGCGCCGCACCGCCACCGCAATCTGCGCGTAGTAATCCCACTCCCAGGAGACCACGCCCGCCGGCATCGCCACCACGTCCACCGCGTGGCCGGTCAGGTGGCGGCTGCGCAGCGTTTGGCTGCTGCCGGCGCGCACCATTTCCCGCTGGCGCGCCATACTGCGCAGCCCCTCGCTGACGGAAAACGGCACCAGGGAATAACGCAGCGCCAGACGAATAACGCGCACCAGATCCGGGTGCACGCCGCGCAGGTTTTCTTCGCTGCGGGCAGTAAAGCGAATCTCTTCGATGTCATTTAACATTTTTAAACCCCGTCTTTTTGCCGATGAATTTTTTAATTAAGGCGTTGATGTAATCCGCCCCCATAAAACCAATCAGTACGCTGGCCAAATTCGCCCACTTTAATTCCAGGCCCATCAACGCCAGCGCATCGCGCACCGTCCAGGCCAATAACGCGCACATCGCCGCATTCAATAAACGGCGCCGAATACCCACGTTGCGATAGGCACCGTGCAATAGTGCCATCACGCCGGCCAGAATGGCGTTCAATACCGGCTGAAGATATTCACATACTCGCTGGACTATTAAGCCAACAGCGTCAGGCTCTATGCTGGACATAGCTCATCTCCTTTTTTATTTTTAATTAAATGCCAATCACGGCCGGTGGGACATCGGATATTCAGAATCTAATTAAGGATGCTATTACAAAGCAAATGAATAAATACAGCCCCTATGGTCGAATTCATTCATGCTGAGCGCTGGCACAACTCATCAGCGCCAATTTGTGCAGCAGTGAATAAAAATTCATTGTCATTGTGATTTATTTCGACTTTTGTTTTCACTAAAAATAAACATTAATGGCAACGGGAAATATTTCCCCATCATAAAAACATCCACTCTGGAGAAATGCCATGTCCACACGTAAAGCCGTTATTGGGTATTATTTTATTCCTACCAACCAAATCAATAATTACACCGAGACCGATACGTCTGTCGTGCCGTTCCCGGTTTCCAACATCACGCCGGCCAAAGCCAAACAGCTGACGCACATCAACTTCTCGTTCCTGGATATCAACAGCAATCTGGAATGCGCCTGGGATCCGGCCACCAACGACGCCAAGGCGCGCGATGTGGTCAATCGTCTGACCGCGCTCAAAGCGCACAACCCCAGCCTGCGCATCATGTTCTCCATCGGCGGCTGGTACTACTCCAACGATTTGGGTGTGTCGCACGCCAACTACGTCAACGCGGTGAAGACCCCGGCGTCGCGCACCAAGTTTGCCCAATCCTGCGTGCGCATCATGAAGGATTACGGCTTCGACGGCGTGGACATCGACTGGGAGTATCCGCAGGCGGCGGAAGTAGACGGTTTCATCGCCGCGCTGCAGGAGATCCGCACCCTGCTGAACCAGCAAACCGTCACCGACGGCCGCCAGGTGCTGCCGTATCAATTGACCATCGCCGGCGCCGGCGGCGCTTTCTTCCTGTCGCGCTATTACAGCAAGCTGGCGCAGATCGTCGCGCCGCTCGATTACATTAACCTGATGACCTACGATCTGGCCGGCCCTTGGGAGAAGGTAACCAACCACCAGGCGGCGCTGTTCGGCGACGCGGCCGGGCCGACCTTCTACAACGCGCTGCGCGAAGCCAATCTGGGCTGGAGCTGGGAAGAGCTGACCCGCGCCTTCCCCAGCCCGTTCAGCCTGACGGTCGACGCTGCGGTGCAGCAACACCTGATGATGGAAGGCGTGCCGAGCGCCAAAATCGTGATGGGCGTCCCCTTCTACGGCCGCGCCTTCAAGGGCGTCAGCGGCAGCAACGGCGGCCAGTACAGCAGCCACAGCACGCCGGGTGAAGATCCGTATCCGAATACCGATTACTGGCTGGTGGGTTGCGAAGAGTGCGTACGCGACAAGGATCCGCGTATCGCTTCCTATCGCCAGCTGGAGCAGATGCTGCTGGGCAACTACGGCTATCAGCGGCTGTGGAACGACAAGACCAAAACCCCTTACCTGTATCATGCGCAGAAAGGGCTGTTCGTCACCTATGACGATGCCGAGAGCTTCAAATACAAAGCGAAATACATCAAGCAGCAGCAGTTGGGCGGCGTGATGTTCTGGCATCTGGGGCAAGACAACCGCAACGGCGATCTGCTGGCCGCACTGGATCGCTATTTCAACGCCGCGGACTACGACGACAGCCAGCTGGATATGGGCACCGGGCTGCGCTACACCGGCGTCGGCCCCGGCAACCTGCCGATCATGACCGCGCCGGCCTACGTGCCGGGCACCACTTACGCGCAGGGGGCACTGGTGTCCTATCAGGGTTACGTCTGGCAGACCAAGTGGGGTTACATCACCTCGGCGCCGGGCTCAGACAGCGCCTGGCTGAAGGTGGGCCGCGTGGCGTAAGCCGTAAAAAAACCCCGTAGCCGAATGCTGCGGGGTTTTCATTGAGTTAACCGTTTGATTTTCGCGTCCCTTCGTCTCTATTCCATCAGTTGTGGCACCACGGATAGCCGCCATCCCGTACCACTTCGCGGCCCATCAGGCTGTAGACATCGCTTTTGCGCGTCAGCCGCTCATGCCACCAGTTAAACCCGGCGCCCTTGCTGGCCGGGTGCCACGCCAGCCAAATCATTTCGTCGCCCTTTTGCATTTCCACCGGCACCGTCACCAGTTCGCCGCTGGCCAATTCCTTTTCGATCAAAGCAGGCGGCAGAAAAGCGTGGCCGATGCCGCGTTTGAGCAGCGCCAGGTTGCTTTCCACGTCGCATACCACCAACTGACGCTGCAAGGGCAGCGTGCCGTGATTGCGCTTGGGCAGCTCGTGGCTGCTGTCGGCGATCACCACCACGATGTCGTTCAACCGCTGTTTCTTGCACACCGGTTTTCTCTGCGCCGCGAACGGGTGCGAAGGCGACACGCATAGCACAAAGTTGAGCTTGCCGAGCATCAGGGTTTTGGCCTGTACGCTGTCGGGAATTTGGCCGATGGCGATGATCAGATCCGCCCGGTTGTTCTTCAGCGCATCCCAGGTACCGTTCAACGCTTCCCGCTGCACCGAGATACTGGCGTTCGGGCAATGCTGAATATAGTCGCGGATATCCTGCGTCAGGGTTTCCAACGGGAAGAAGGTGTCTACCGCCAAGCGGATATTATTGTCCAGCTTGGGGATGTTGCGCACCCGGCTTTCCAGATCCTGCACCGCATTTAATATCCAGCTGCCCTCCTGCAGGAGAAACTCCCCTTCATCCGTCAGGGTAATCATGGGGCCATTGCGATGAAAAAGTTTCACGCAGAGTTTGCTTTCAATATTGGAAACCCGATAAGAAATCGCCGAAGGCGTTTTATGCAGTGCCTCCGCCGCCATAGAGAAAGATCCGGTGCTCTTGATGGTGCTGATTATTTTAATCGCGTCCAGGGATAATCTAGTCATACAAATTCCTCTTTAAAATAAAATAAGAAAAATGACACTAAATTCCCAAGGTGGTGGCGCACAAAAATCGATCAAATCGAACAAGGGTACTCATAGCAACAAGCAATATACTTCATAAATGAGAGCGCTATCTTAAATACTATTCATCACGACCTGATATAAAATTCATCATAGCGCCCTACTTTTACACAGCGACAGTTAAATAAATTCAGCCTAACGATCAAAGATCGTCATCATAATAATTTTCGTTAATAGCCGTTAAAACATTCCGCTCTATCGCATGACCAGAATGATAAAAATAAAACAAGCCGACAAGAAGGGTTATTTCCAATTGCGTTATTACTCTCTCATTTTGTCGGTGAAATACGCTCAACTTACAACATTATTTCAGTCAGGAGTGACTTATGAACAAAACTTCCCGTACCCTGCTCTCTCTGGGCCTGCTGAGCGCGGCCATGTTCGGCGTTTCGCAACAGGCGAATGCTCACGGTTATGTCGAGTCGCCAGCCAGCCGCGCCTACCAGTGCAAACTGCAGCTCAACACGCAGTGCGGCAGCGTGCAGTACGAACCGCAGAGCGTCGAAGGCCTGAAAGGCTTCCCGCAGGCCGGTCCGGCTGACGGCCACATCGCCAGCGCCGACAAGTCCACCTTCTTCGAACTGGATCAGCAAACGCCGACGCGCTGGAACAAGCTCAACCTGAAAACCGGCCCGAACTCCTTTACCTGGAAGCTGACCGCGCGTCACAGCACCACCAGTTGGCGCTATTTCATCACCAAGCCGAACTGGGACGCTTCGCAGCCGCTGACCCGCGCTTCCTTTGACCTGACGCCGTTCTGCCAGTTCAACGACGGCGGTGCCATCCCTGCCGCGCAGGTCACCCACCAGTGCAACATACCGGCAGATCGCAGCGGTTCGCACGTGATCCTTGCCGTGTGGGACATAGCCGACACCGCCAACGCCTTCTATCAGGCGATCGACGTCAACCTGAGCAAATAATCGGTCAAATGAGGAGATCGTTGAGGGTTCAGCCTGGCGCTGAACCCTTTATTTTTGCAGGTGCCGCTATTGCGACATGTTGAGGATAGTGCGCACATTGAGCGCGCTGGTGGCGATAATGTCGATGGCACCGGTACGCAAAGCGCCCAAAATCGCCAACGCCTTGGTATTCTCGGAAGCAATGGCGATCACGCAAGGGATTTTGCGCAGCTCATCGATGCTTAGCCCGATCACTCTGTCATTCATTACCGTGTCGACATGCTGCCCCTGGGCATTGAAAAAGTCATAGCCGGCGATGTCGCCGATCACGCCCTGATTAAGGCTGGCGTCGATAATCTCGTGCGGCGTGAACCATCCCAATTTCACCATATAGCTGTTTTCATTCATGTCGCCAATGCCGACTAACGCCACATCGGCCTTACGCGCGCGATCCAGGGTTTCCTTGATCGTGCCGTTCTGCATGAAGGCGTCTTTCAGCGCGCGATTTTCAACGTAGGCCGGCGCGTAAAGCGTCTCGCTGCTGCCGCCGAACTTCTTCGCCAAGCGCCGGCTGATATGGTCGGCATTGATCGCATCGCCCGGACGGTGAGTACCGCCGATGCCGCAGATGAACTTGCAGTTGCGCTCCGTCACGTTGCCGACGTGATCGGCAATCGCCGCCACGTTGCGTCCCTGGCCAACCGCCAACACCATATCGTCTTTCAGCGACATCGCCAGATAGTTGGACACCAGCGCCGCCACTTGCCGACGCTGTTCCTCTTCGTCCTGATGGTCGAGCGCGATCAGCGCGCGGCTGATGGGAAAACGTTCCATCATCTGCTGTTCCAGCCGGGTGCTGAATACCGGGTGATAACGCACGTTGATCTCGACGATGCCTTCTTCCTTGGCGCGCTTGAGCAAACGACCGACTTTGATCCGTGAAATGCCGAATTTTTTGGCGATCTCTTCCTGCGTGATCTCATCCTGATAATAAGCAACGGCGATTTCGGTCAGCAGTTCGTTATCCTGGGACACAGTTTGTTTTTCCATCCGTTAGACGTTTCCCCACGGCAGGCCGGTTAATCATGGCGGAGGGACGATACACGCCCCTCCGACAATGCTGAATGCCCGCTAGTATAACGCGATCAGGCGGCAACGGTATTCAGTCGTTGCTCCACCTCGTCCGCCAATCGGGTCAAGAGCAGACAGCAAGATACCGCGCCGGCATCCAATACGCCGCGCGAACGCTCGCCCAGACGGCTGGCGCGGCCGATTTTCGCCACCAGCTCGCGCGTGGAATCGCGCCCGCGCGCCGCGGCGCTCCTCATCTGTTCCAGCGCAGCGGCGAAGTCGTCACCGCACCCCGCCGCCTGCTCAAACGCCGCTACCGCCGGTATCAGCGTATCCATCAGACACTTGTCCCCCACGCCCGCGCTGCTGATGTCCTGCAGTTCGCGCAATCCGCCGTGCAACATCGCCAAAAATGCCTGCTTATCCAGCACGCTGCGCTCGCGCACGCTCTCCGCCATACCCATGAACAGGCTGCCGTACAACGGCCCCATCGAACCGCCGATGCCCTCCATCAGCGCATCGGAAACCGCATCGAACGCCTGCGCCAGCGTGAGCGTGCGGCCGCGAATGGCATCGCCGCACATCGCGAATCCCTTCGACATGTTAATGCCGTGGTCACCGTCGCCGATGGCGCCGTCTATTTCGCTCAGGTATTCGCGGTTGCTGACAATGGTGTCTATCAGCCCCGTAACGATCTCACTGCCGTACCGGGTTGAAATTTGTTCCGTCATGATTCACTCCACCTGGGTTAAGCCTAAAGATTGCGCCGGCATGTCCAGCAGCGTTTTCAGTTCGTCATCCAGCGTCATCAGCGTCAGCGTCACGCCCATCATTTCCAGCGACGTGAAGTAATTGCCGACGTAGCGCCGATGCACCCGCACGCCTTTCGCCGTCAATCGGCGCTCTATTTCGGCATAATAGATATACAGCTCCATCACCGGCGTGGCGCCAAGCCCGGAGATCAGCAACGCCACCTCCTGCCCCTGTTCCAGCGGCATGTCGTTGAGCACGAAATCGAGCATGGTGCCGGCCATCGCCGACGCCGACTGGATCGGCGACACCTCAATGCCCGGTTCGCCGTGATGGCCAATGCCGATCTCCATCTTGCCGTCTTCGATATGAAAATTGGGTTTGCCGACCGCGGGAATGGTGCAGGAACTGAGGCCGACGCCGATCGAACGACACCGGTCGATGGCTTTTTGCGCCGCGCCGATCACGCCGTCCAGATCGTATCCCTTGGCCGCCGCCGCCGCGCCGACCTTCCACATCAGAATTTCGCCGGCCACGCCGCGCCGTTTATCGATCTCACTGGCCGGCGCCGAGGCGACGTCATCGTTGGCCACCACGGTTTTCACCCGTATGCCGGCCGCCGTGGCCTTCTTGATCGCCATCTTGACGTTCATGTTGTCGCCGGCGTAGTTGCCGTACAGGCAAGCGACGCCCGCACCGCTGTCCGCCGCCTTGAAAGCGTCGAGAAAAGCCCCCGCCGTAGGGGATGAAAAAATCTCGCCAATCGCGACGGCATCCAGCATGTTTTTGCCGACATAGCCCAGGAACGCCGGCTCATGGCCGGAACCGCCGCCGGTGACGATGCCGACTTTGCCGGCGATCGGCGCCGGCGGATATTTCAACACCCGCGCATTGTCGGTGGCGGCGTAATAGTCCGGGTGGGCCAGCCTATAGCCCTGAATGGCGTCTTCCACTACGTGATCGGGATCGTTAATGATTCTGTTCATCGCGGCCTCTCTGTCGCCTGAATAAGAAATTATTGAATGGTGTAACCGCCGTCGACCACCAGGTTGGCGCCGGTGATCATCGCCGCCGCGTCGCCGGCCAAAAACAGGGCGCTGGCGGCGATATCTTGCGGCTCGGCGAAGCGCCGCAGCGGGATTTTCTGCTTCATCTGCTCAGCCACCTCACCAGACCAGGCCTTACGGCCCAGCTCCGTCAAAACGACGGTGGGTGAAATGGCGTTGACCCGCACGTTGTGCGGCCCCCACTCCAGCGCCAGCACCTGAGTCAACCCGATCACGCCCGCTTTGCTGGCGCAATAGGCCAGGTGATTCGGCAATGCCACCACCCCCGCCTGCGAGGCGAGATTGATGATGCTGCCGCCGCGCTGACTAATGAAACGGCGCCCTACCGCCTGGCAGGTAAGAAACACGCCTTTCAGATTGACCGCCAGGGTTGCATCCCACGCCGTTTCCGGCAGTTCCTCAGCAGGATGCAGCGCGACGATGCCGGCGCTGTTGACCAGCACGTCCAGCCGCCCGAAATGCGCCTCAATCTGCGCCACCGCCCGCTCCACCGACGCGGCATCGGTGACGTCGGCCACGACGCCCAACGCCGCCTCGGCGTCCAGCTGTCGCGCCACTTCCGCAACCTGTGGCGCCCGATCGAGCAGCGCCACGCACGCGCCGTTTTGCAGATAGCGTTCGGCGATAGCGAGGCCGATCCCCGCAGCGCCGCCGGTAATCAGCGCCACCTTGCCCTGCAGCGAGAGCTCGCGCGGCGCCGTAGTTTGATGATTAATCATATATTTCCCCTTAAAACTGTGAACTTCACCCTCGGTCAGGATATTTTCGCCAAACTCGCGCCGCGTTCTTCCGACGCCGTCGCGCTTTCCTTCGGCAGCGTGACAAATTTCATCAGCACGCCGCTGAACAGGTACAAGCCGGTAAAGATCCAGATCACGCCAACGGTGCCGAGACTGCCGATAAACAGCCCCACCACCGCCGGGCCGACAAAGGTGCTCAGGCCAGCGCCCAGATTGAGAATCGACATCGCCGCGCCCTTATTGTCCGGCGCCAGCGACGGCATGATGGCCGACAGCGGCACGAACGCCGCCAGGCAGGCGCCGAACAAACCGGCGGCACAAACGGTCAGCAGGTAGTTGGCGCCAAAGAATTGCGGCACGTAGTAGAACATCAGCGTGGTCAAGGCGCAGCCGACGCAGCCGAACCACATCACCACATTGCGCCAGCCGAGACCGTCGCTGATCACGCCGAAAATCAAGTTGAAAATGATGTTGACCGTCCACAGCGCGGCGTACATCTGCAGCCAATGCGTACGGGTGAACCCCATATCCATCATGTACATGGGCATGAATACGACGAAGCCGTAAGCCGCAGAGGTATTAATGGTGCGCACGATGCCGCCCAGGCCGATCTTCGGGTTTTCAAACGCGATGGTGATGCCTTTCAAGACGTAACCCAGCGACGCTTTTTCCCGGTTGCCGCTCTGTGCCGCGCCGTCGTCGCGATTGAGCATCAGCGCAATCACCGCGCCCAGCACGACGAAAATCAGCGCGCTCCACAGCGTGTGGATCTCGCCGAGATAAGGCAGCATGATGCTGGAATACAGCACGCCCAGCACGCTGAGCCCGCCGCTGTAGACGAACCAGAAAATCCCCACCGCCGACCCCAGCCTTTCCGGCGGCGCCTCATACGCCACCCACACCAGAAAACCGTAGGCAAATAGCGGATAGCCCAAGCCGCGCAGCGCATAGGTCGGCACCATGATCGCCAGGTTGTTGCTCGGCAGGCCGAACGTCAAAAAGCACACCGAACCGAACAAGAACAGCAGCAGGCCGGCCAACATCACCCGCCGGGCGGTAAAGATTTCCGCCAGCACACCGGAAAACCAGGCGGCGATCGCGGCCGCAAAGCCATAAACGCTGAACAGCAGCGCCGATTCCTGAATGCTCAGCCCTTTGCCAATCAAATAAGGCGACAGCCATCCTTGTTCCAGCCCTTCGCCCATCATGAACACCAACACGCCGGCATAGCCCAGCAGCAGTTTCGGTGACAGACCAATGCGATGAATCAGTCCATGCAACATAGAACACCCCAGCACATGTGATTATGGAGGCGCAGGCTCGCCCGCACCCGAAGAACGATGCAGGTTTCAGAGGTTTGGATTAAGCACCACTTTGATTGAACCGATGCCGCGCTTCATCAGCTCGAAGCCCTCGGCGAACTGTTCCAGCGGCAGCGTATGCGTCACCACGCCTTCGGTCGGCAGATCGCCATTGGCGATGCCTTCGATCACCAGCGGGTAGCAGTAAGGGCCGAGGTGCGAACCGAGCACGTCCAGCTCCTTGCGGTCGCTGATGATGCTCCAGTCGACGGTCACCGGATCCTTGAACACGGAAAATTCGACGAAGGTGCCGAGTTTGCGGATCAACGTCAGGCCCTGTTCCACGGACTTTTGGGCGCCGGTTGCCTCGATGTAGATGTCGCAGCCGTAGCCGTCGGTCATCGCTTTAACCGCCGCGGGCACGTCGTCACGGGTCGGGTTCAGCGTCACATCCGCGCCGAAGCGCTTCGCCAGCGCCAGACGCTCGTCGGACAGATCCAGCACCACCAGCTTCGAGGGCCCGGACTTTTTGATCGCCCCGATCATGCCCAGCCCCAGGGTGCCGGCGCCGGCCAGCACCACGACATCGCCCAGTTTGATATTGGCGCGTTGCACCGCATGGAAGGAGCAAGCATAGGGTTCGATCAGAATGGCTTTTTCGATCGGCAGGTCGGCCGGCACGTGATAGTTAATCGCCTCTTTGGTGAACTTCATGTACTCGGCCATGCCGCCATTGACGTTTTTCTGGAAACCGTACAGGTCATGCTTTTCGCACATCCAATACTGACCGCGGTTGCAGAAGCGGCATTGCCAGCAGGGAACGATTTGTTCTGATATCACGCGATCGCCGAGATTGAAGCCCTCGACGCCTTCGCCGTATCCCACCACGTGGCCGATAAATTCATGGCCGGGGATCATCGGCGCCTTGATGTATGCCGGTTGTTTTTCATCGCCCCAGAAGCTGGGCGCCCCTTCGAACGCTTTAACATCGCCGGCGCAGATGCCGCAGGCCTCGATCTTCACCAGGATCTCTTTCGGGCCAATCTTCGGTACCGGCACCTGTTCCAGGCGGTAATCTTTCGGGGCGTACGCCACAACCGCCTTCATGATCTCGGGGATAGCGGCCGCCATTTTCGCCTCTGTCATGCAGGTCTGACACATAGCACTCTCCTCTGGTAGGGGAACTTATTTTGATCATTAACACACACAAAGAACAAATGAACACTAACGCCACGCGTTCAATTTGCCCACAGTGAACTTATCAAAGTGTGATATCGCTCAAAAACCCGTCTACATGAGGATAAATAACGATTAAAACCTCTTTTTTAGTGACGAAAGTCACCTTTTACAGGCGCAAACAGAAAATACGACGAAAAAACAAAAGAACATAGATTGAACATTTGATTAAACAGAGATACGGTAATGAACGTGGCGCCATCGAGGATCGCCGCCCTTTTCGTTACCAATCAGGAGACCGCTATGCTGCCTATCGCCATCGGCGCCGACGATGCCGCCATTGAACTGAAGGATCTGATCGTCGCCCACCTGCAACAACGGGACATTCCCGTCATTGACTACACGA
Organism: Serratia sp. CY47280; assembly: GCF_052168655.1. Classification (NCBI taxonomy): domain Bacteria; kingdom Pseudomonadati; phylum Pseudomonadota; class Gammaproteobacteria; order Enterobacterales; family Yersiniaceae; genus Serratia; species Serratia sp. CY47280. The sequence goes on from NZ_JBJNMG010000001.1 coordinate 1,910,042, forward strand.
CGGATCGCACCGCAGAAACGGGGATCTATCCCGATATCGCCTATCGCGTCGCACAGGCGATACGGGAGGAAAAACATCGGCGGGGCATCCTGCTGTGCGGCACCGGCATCGGTATGAGCATCGTGGCCAATAAAGTGCCCGGCATTCGCGCGGCGCAATGTCACGATACCTACTCCGCCCAACGGGCGCGCAAAAGCAATGATGCTCAGATCATCACGCTGGGCGCGCGGGTCATCGGTGCCGAGCTGGCGAAAACCATCGTCGATGCCTGGCTGGAGTCGGAGTTTGAAGGGGGAGGTTCGGCGCCGAAAGTCGAGCGAATCGGCTATTACGAAAACGCGGTCGGACGGCGTTAAATCGCCTGCAGCCATGATGGCGGTCGTGCATAAGCCGCGCTCCGCCTGGGTTTACTCGGCATTCATTGTTATTATCCATCGCAACAATCAGAAAAAGCGCATTTTCATTCTCGACCCGATGATGCAGTGTGTTCCCCCTATGATGAAAAAGGTTCTCATTTCCCTACGTTGAGCTTGGTCAAGGAGCTTATCAATGAATCAATTAGACGCACTCAAGCAGCTGACCACGGTGGTCGCCGACAGCGGCGATATCGAATCCATCCGCCAGTTCGAACCCCAGGACGCCACCACCAACCCTTCACTGATCCTGAAAGCCGCCGCGCTGCCACAGTACAAGGCGCTGATCACCGAAGCGCTGGAGTATGCCCGCCGCCAGGGCGGCAGCAAGGAAACCCAGCTGATCAACGCCAGCGATAAGCTGGCGGTCAATATCGGCGTCGAGATCCTCAAAAGCGTGCCGGGCCGCATCTCCACCGAAGTGGACGCCCGCCTGTCGTTCGACCGCGGCATGTGCGTCGCCAAAGCGCGCAAACTGATCGGCATGTATCAGGAACAGGGCATCGACAAATCGCGCATCCTGATCAAGCTGGCTTCCACCTGGGAAGGCATCAAAGCCGCCGAAGAGCTGGAAAAAGAAGGCATCAACACCAACCTGACGCTGCTGTTCTCCTTCGCACAGGCCCGCGCCTGCGCCGAAGCCGGCGTGTATCTGATCTCGCCGTTCGTCGGCCGCATCTATGACTGGTACCAGGCCAAACAGCCTGCCGCCGACTATGACGCCGATCAGGATCCGGGCGTGAAATCGGTGCGCACCATCTATGAATACTACAAGCGTCATCGTTACCAGACGGTGATCATGGGCGCCAGCTTCCGCAAAGTTGAGCAGATCCTGGCGCTGGCCGGCTGCGATCGCCTGACCATCGCGCCGAACCTGCTGGAGCAGCTGAAAAACAGCGAACAGCCGGTCGAGCGCAAGCTGACCCCGTCGACCGAGGGCTTCCACCAACCCGCTCCGCTGGCCGAAGCGGAATTCCGCTGGCTGCACAATCAGGACGCCATGGCGGTAGAAAAACTCGCCGAAGGCATCCGCCTGTTCGCCGTCGACCAGCAGAAGCTGGAAGACATGTTGGCCGCTCAACTGTAACCGCACTGGAGTTTCGTTATGTCTTCTCGTAAAGAGCTTGCCAACGCCATCCGCGCACTCAGCATGGACGCCGTACAAAAAGCAAATTCCGGCCACCCGGGGGCCCCTATGGGCATGGCGGACATCGCCGAAGTCCTGTGGCGTGACTACCTCAACCACAACCCGACTAACCCGCACTGGGCTGACCGCGACCGTTTCGTGCTCTCCAACGGCCACGGCTCCATGTTGATTTACAGCCTCCTGCACCTCACCGGCTACGACCTGCCGATGCGCGAGCTGGAGAACTTCCGTCAGCTGCATTCCAAAACCCCGGGGCACCCGGAGTACGGCTACACCCCAGGCGTTGAGACCACCACCGG